>CAWGSW010000008.1:0-717670 GCA_963825275.1 uncultured Actinomycetota bacterium
TGCTCCGATTCGAGAACGAGTTCCTCGACTACCTGCGTCGCTCGCACGAGGGCATCCTGTCCGCGATCCGCGAGTCGCAGAAGTTCGAGAGCGAGACGGAGTCCTCGCTCGAGGGCGCCTACACCTCCTTCCTCGACCAGTTCGAAACCTCTGACGGCAACTCGATCAAGGTGGGCCACGAGCCCCAGGCCGAGGCGCTCGAGGACGAGGACCAGGAGCAGATCGTCAAGCAGAAGCGGGGCTGACCCATGGCTCTTTCGGTGCGTGAGTACCGTGCGCGGATCAAGTCGACGGAGTCGATGAAGAAGATCACGCGCGCCATGGAGCTGATCGCTGCGTCCCGCATCATCAAGGCGCAGCAGCGGGCCCAGTCGGCCGCGCCCTATGCCCGTGAGCTGACCCGAGCGGTCTCGGCGGTGGCGACGTTCGCCAACGTCGACCACCCGTTGACCAAGGAGCCGGAGGACCCCAAGCGGGCCGCCGTCCTGATCGTGACCAGCGACCGCGGTCTTGCCGGTGCCTACTCGTCGAGCGTTCTCAAGGAGTCCGAGCGACTCGCCGAGAAGCTCCGCGGGGAGGGCAAGCAGGTCGAGACCTACATCGCCGGGCGCAAGGGACAGGCCTACTACAAGTTCCGTCAGCGCCCCGTCGTGCAGACGTGGACGGGATTCTCGGACCAGCCGTCCAACGACGTCGCCCGCGAGATCAGCGCGGCGCTCATCGAGGCGTTCCTGCTCGAGGAGGGCGAGGACCGGGCGGTCGACGAGGTGCACGTGGTCTACACGCGCTTCAGGTCGATGATGATCCAGGAGCCCACCGCGGTGCGGCTGCTGCCGCTGGAGGTCGTCGAGGCCTCCGAGGCCCCGGCGCCCACCGAGGTCCTGCCGCTCTACGAGTTCGAACCCTCGGCCGAGCACGTCCTGGACGGCCTGCTTCCGCAGTACGTCCAGAGCCGGATCTTCTTCGCCCTGCTGCAGGCGGCCGCTTCCGAGCTGGCCGCTCGCCAGAAGGCGATGAAGTCCGCGACGGACAACGCCGACGAGCTCATCAAGAAGTACACCCGAATCGCCAACCAGGCCCGCCAGGCCGGTATTACCCAGGAAATCAGCGAGATCGTCGGTGGCGTGAACGCCCTCGCCGACGCCAACGCCGGGAGTGAGTGAGAGACATGACTGCCACTGTTGAAGAGACCAAGGCGGCGGGTCCTGCTGGGATCGGCCGGATCGCCCGAGTCATCGGCCCGGTCGTCGACATCGAGTTCCCCGTGGACTCGATGCCGAACATGTACAACAAGCTGGAGACCGAGCTCGAGCTCGGCGGTGAGAAGAAGCTGCTCTCCCTCGAGGTGTCCCAGCACATCGGTGACGGCATGGTGCGAGCCATCTCGCTCCAGCCGACCGACGGCCTGGTCCGCGGCGCGCAGGTGACCGACACCGGTGGGCCGATCTCGGTCCCCGTCGGCGACGCCACGCTCGGTCACGTGTTCAACACGCTGGGTGACTGCCTCAACCTCAAGGACGGCGAGACGCTCGACGTCAAGGAGCGCTGGGGGATCCACCGCAAGGCGCCCGCGTTCGACCAGCTGGAGTCGAAGACCCAGATGTTCGAGACGGGCATCAAGGTCATCGACCTGCTCACCCCGTACGTGCAGGGCGGCAAGATCGGCCTGTTCGGTGGGGCCGGTGTCGGCAAGACCGTGCTCATCCAGGAGATGATCGCGCGTGTCGCCAAGGACCACGGTGGTGTGTCGGTGTTCGCCGGTGTCGGTGAGCGCACCCGTGAGGGCAACGACCTCATCGTCGAGATGGAGGAGGCCGGCGTCATCGGCCAGACCGCCCTCGTCTTCGGCCAGATGGACGAGCCGCCGGGCACGCGTCTTCGCGTCGCCCTGTCCGCGCTGACGATGGCGGAGTACTTCCGCGACGTCCAGGGCCAGGACGTGCTGCTCTTCATCGACAACATCTTCCGGTTCACCCAGGCGGGTTCGGAGGTGTCCACGCTGCTCGGCCGCATGCCGTCCGCCGTGGGCTACCAGCCGAACCTCGCCGACGAGATGGGGACGCTGCAGGAGCGGATCACGTCGACCCGCGGTCACTCGATCACCTCGATGCAGGCGATCTACGTGCCGGCTGACGACTACACCGACCCGGCTCCGGCCACGACGTTCGCGCACCTCGACGCGACCACCGAGCTGTCGCGCGAGATCGCGTCGCTCGGTATCTACCCCGCGGTGGACCCGCTGACCTCGACCTCGCGGATCCTGGATGCCCAGTACATCGGGCAGGCGCACTACGACTGCGCCATCCGGATCAAGCAGATCCTGCAGCGCAACAAGGAGCTCCAGGACATCATTGCGATCCTCGGCGTCGACGAGCTCTCCGAAGAGGACAAGATCATCGTGTCCCGCGCTCGCCGGATCCAGCGGTTCCTGTCCCAGAACACCTACGTCGCCAAGCAGTTCACCGGCATGGAGGGTTCGACGGTGCCCGTGGCCGACACCATCGAGGCGTTCAACAAGATCGCCGACGGTGACTACGACCACGTGGCCGAGCAGGCATTCTTCATGTGCGGCGGTCTGGACGACGTCGAGAAGAAGTGGTCCGAGATCCAGAAGGGCCTGTGAGTTCGGCTCATGGCTGACGATCAACTGCACGTGGAGCTCGTGGCCGCCGACCGCACGGTGTGGTCGGGGCAGGCCACCCGGGTGATCGCGCGGACCACGGAGGGAGATGTCGGCGTGCTGCGCAACCACGCGCCGCTTCTCTCGCTGCTCGTGGACGGCGTGGTCGAGATCGTCGCGGTCGAGGGCGAGCGCCTCGTCGCGGCCGTGGACGGCGGGTTCCTCTCCGTCGCGCACAACCGGGTCTCGATCCTTGCCCAGCACGCCGCGCTCTCCCACGAGATCGATGTCGAGCAGGCTCGGGCCGACCTGGAGGCTGCTCGCGCGGAGACCGACGAGGTGCTGGCCGACGCCATGGTGCGCAGCGCCGAGGCGCGGATCCGTGCGTCCGAGAGGGCATCCTGACCCGTCACTCGGGCCCGACATCGCGGCCGCTAGGGTGAGCAACTCCTGGTGCGCTCCAGCGACGCGATGATGGAGGGGAACGATGCCGGTCTGGCAGTGGCTGCTCGACACGGCCGGTGGGTTTCTCCTGCTCGTCCTGCTCTACGGCGTCGCGCTGATCGTGCGTCGTCGCCTGCTGTCTCGCCACGGCGGCACCTTTGAGCTCAGCTACCGCGTCCGGTCCGAAAGGGCCGGACGCGGTTGGCTTCTCGGACTCGGGCGCTACTCCGGGGAGACCCTCGAGTGGTTCCGGATCTTCTCGCTCTCGCCCCGCCCCAAGCGCTCCTGGCCGCGCTCGCAGCTGTCGTACGGCGGCCGCCGCGAGCCGGAGGGCGTGGAGCAGGTCTCGCTGTACCCCGACCACGTGGTGATCTACTGCACGACCCCCGAGGGTGAGATCGAGCTCGCGTTGGGGCCGTCCTCGCTGATGGGCTTCCAGTCCTGGCTCGAGGCTGGGCCACCCGGCTCGCAGATCCGCTGAGCGGGACCTTGCCGTCCGTCCTCCCCGCCCGCAACGCGGTCGCGCTGACCTTCGGCCTCAACGGCTTCTGCTTCGCCACGCTGGTCTCGCGGATCCCGGACATCCGCTCGGACCTCGACCTCGACAACGGCGCCCTGGGCCTGCTGTTGCTGGCGATCGCGGCCGGTTCTGTGCTGGCCCTCCCGTCGAGCGGCCGGCTGATCGAGCGGGGGAGTGCCGGGGGCGTCGTACGTCTCGGCTCGTGGTTCGCGGCCGGGGGTCTCGCGCTCGCCGCCGTAGGAGCGGGCCTCGGGGGCTCGGTCCCCCTCTGCGTCCTCGGCCTCTTCGCCTACGGCATCGGCATCGGTGTGTGGGACGTCGCGATGAACGTCGAGGGGGCCGAGGTCGAGCGCCGGCTGGCCCGCACGATCATGCCGAGGTTCCATGCCGGGTGGAGCTTCGGCAGCATCGCCGGGGCGGCCGTCGGCATCCCCATGGCCGCCCTGCAGGTCCCGCTGCTCGTCCACGTGGGCGGTGCCGGCGTCCTGGCCCTGGTGCTGGTGAGCCTGGTCTCCCGCACGTTCCTTCCGCCGGCCCCGGAGCCCGAGACCCCCGCCGTGCGCCGCTCCGCGTGGCTCGAGCCCCGCACCCTGGCCATCGGCGTCATGGTGCTGTCGTTCGCGGTCGTCGAGGGTTCGGCCAACGACTGGCTGGCGCTCGCCCTGATCGACGGGTACGGCGTGCGGCACTGGGTCGGCGTCGCCGGGTTCTCGCTCTTCGTCACGGCCATGACGATCGGGCGGCTGCTGGGACCGCTGGCCCTCGACCGGTTCGGCAGGGCCCCGGTGCTGTGGGCCACCTCGGCGCTCGCGGGCGCCGGCATCGTGGTGGTGGTGCTGGGTGGCGCCGCCCTGGTGGTGGCTGCCGGGATCGTGCTGTGGGGGCTCGGCGCGGCCCTGGGCTTCCCGGTCGGCATGAGCGCGGCTGCCGACGACCCGGCCCGGGCCGCCGCCCGGGTCAGCGTCGTCTCGACGATCGGCTATGCGGCCTTCCTCGCGGGTCCACCCCTGCTCGGCCAGCTCGGCGACCGGGTGGGCACGCTCGACTCGCTGCTCGTGATCGCCGCGCTGATGGCCCCGGCCGCCCTCACCGTTCTGGCGGCGCGCGAGCGCGTCCCTGCTCGACAGGGCCGCACCTGACGTCCGAGACTCGAGGCGGAGGTGGGGTGCGCCGTGGACGAGGTCGACCGCGTGGACGTGGGTGGCCTCACGCTGGCCTACCGGCGGGTCGGTCACGGTCCGCCGCTCGTGCTGCTGCACGGGGCCTACGAGGACGGCCGCGTGTGGAGCCGGCAAATGAACGGACTCTCGGACGAGTTCACGGTGGTGGCGTGGGACGCTCCGGGTTGCGGGCTCTCCGACGACCCTCCCGACGGGTTCACGGCCTCCGACTACGGTGACATCGCGGCTGGGTTCCTCGAGGCCCTCCGCCTCACGGCTTCCCATGTGCTCGGTCTCTCCTGGGGCTCGATGCTGGCACTGGGCCTCTACGAACGGCACCCCGAGGCCGTCGTCTCCCTCGTCCTCGCCTCGGCGTACGCCGGCTGGGCGGGGTCGCTGCCTCCCGACGAGGTCCAGCGCCGGATCCAGCAGGTGCTGCGTGAGGTCGAGCTGCCGCCGGAGGAGTTCGTGCCGGACTGGATCCCCACGGTCCTGACCGCCTCGGCTCCCCGGGAGCTCGTGGACGAGGTCTCGGCGATCATGCACGACTTCCACCCCGCAGGGATGCGGGTGGCCGTCCAGGGCATGGGGCGGGCCGACTACCGACCCGTGCTGCCCAGGATCAGGGTCCCGACGCTGTTGTTGTACGGCGAGGAGGACGTGCGTTCCCCGGTGGAGATGGGCCGGGAGCTCCAGGCGCAGATCCCGGGATCCACGCTGGTCGTCCTGCCCGGAGCCCCACACATGGGCCACGTCGAGACACCGGACCAGTTCAACGATGCCGTCCGGGGCTTCCTGCGGAGCGTCCGCGAGCGGTAGCCGGGGGAGTCAGCTGCCGATCCTCGCCCGTCGGGCCGCCTGACGGGCCCGGCGCAGGGGTTCAGGGGTGCGCACGGTCGACGTGCGGGAGACCACCTCGACGGCTGTGGCCAGATCGACCTGCCAGCCGGGGTGCACGGCGAGCGGCCGGGTTCCCGGCCGCGTGCGCAGCCAGCAGCCGACCACCTCGTCGCCGATGCGGAGCGGGCTCGCGGCGTCGCGCCGGTCCGGCGGCCACTCGCCCTCGGCGAGCAGGGGACGGTGCGTGATGCCGACCGTCGGCATCGCGAGCTCCGCCCCCAGGTGCAGGGCCAGCCCGGCCCGGCGAGGGTGGTCACGGGCCGTGGCATCGACCAGCAGGACCTCCGGGCTCGTCACCAGCGCCCGCGTGGCCCGCTCGAGCAGCGGACCGATCCGCAGCGCCAGGAGACCCGGGACGTACGGCGCCCCGGCCGCACCTGCGCTGACGCGTCGGTCGACGACCAGACCGTCCCGCATGACCACGGCAGCAGCCCAGGCCGCATCGCCGGCATCGCCCGGGCCGCTGGCCCCGCGCGGGAAGCACACCCAGCACCCGCCCACGAGCACCGCACCGGGCGGGGGCGTCCACGCCGGGGGCGCTGCTCCTGCCAGCTGCTCCTGATGGGCGATCAGGGACTCGGCGTCCGCGGGCCACATGCCACCATCGTGTCGCACGACCGACGGAGGGCGGCCGGCCTCATCTCGCAGGGCGGCGTACTTCCCGGCTTGGGCGGCTCGGTCGTGGGGTCCTCCGGCCAGGCGTGCTTCGGGTACCGGCCGCGCAGCTCGGTGCGCACCTGCGGGTAGCCGCTGACCCAGAAGGACTCCAGGTCGGCCGTGACCGCCGCCGGCCTGCGGGCGGGGGAGAGCAGGTGCAGCAGCAGCGGCACCCGCCCGTCCGCGAGCTGCGGCGCGGACCGCCAGCCGAACACCTCCTGGATCCGGACCGCCAGCACCGGCTGCTCACCGCCGTAGTCGATCCGGACGTCCGACCCGCTCGGGACCCGGACCCGCTCCGGCGCGAGCTCGTCCAGGCGGCCGGCGTCCGGCCAGGGGAAAAGCCGCCGCAGCGCGGCCAGCACGTCGATCCGCCGCAGGTCGCGGGTGCCGCGGATCCGTCCCAGCTCGGGGCCAAGCCACGTCTCGACGTCGCTCGTCAGTGCCGCGTCCGAGACATCTGGCCAGGGAGGACCCATCGTCCGGTGCAGGAAGTCCAGCCGCGTGCGAAGCGCCTGGGCCGCGTCCGTCCAGGGCAGCACGGCCAGCCCTTCGCGGCGCAGGCCCTCGCGCACGGCTCCGGCCACCAGGGCGGGGGCGGGGTCGGTGAGGGCGGTCGCCGTCAGCTCGATCGCGCCCAGCCGGGTGACGCGACGCGCCACCACCCGCCCGTCGGACCAGACGACCTGCTCGTCCTCGTGCCACAGCGCGGACGCCGCCTCGAGCGCGAGGTCCTCGGTCAGCGGTGCCGCCGAGCGGACCGTCGCGTCACGGTGACCCGGCCTGCGGTCGGCGTCGGCGATGGCCAGCCACGGCAGCCCGGCCAGGGACGAGCCGCCGGCGGGGAACGAGGCCCCGGTCCCCGAGGTCATGAGGTACGCCGTTGCTCCCGGCCGCCGGCGGGCGATCCGCTCGGGGTGGACCAGCGCGACGACCAGCCCCACGGCCACGTCGTCGGACAGCCCGCTGTCTCCGGCGCCCGACCGCGTGGACCGGGGGAGCGAGGCCTGCAGCCGTCTCGTCGCGGCCGCCCACCCCGCGGCCTCCGGCCCACCCCGGCGCAGGGACCGCAGCGCCGCCACCAGGTCGCCGCCGGGTGCGCGGACGTCCTCGGCCAGCATCGCCACGATCTCGGACGCGCGCCGGGTGCCCACCAGCTCGGCACCGTCCAGCAGGCCCCGGGCCAGCCGGGGATCGGCGCCGATGTCCGCGATGGCGCGCCCGCGGGCCGTCACGGTGCCGTCGTCCGCCACGGCCCCCATGCTCGTCAACGCGTCCCGGGCCGCGGCCATCGCCGCAGCCGGGGGCTGGTCCAGCAGGGCCAGCCCCGAGCCGTCGGGGCTGCCCCAGGTCGCGATCTCGAGCGCGAACGAGGTGAGGTCGGCGGTGGCGATCTCGGGCTCCGGGTGGAGCGCCAGGTGGGCGTGCTCCGACTCCGACCAGCAGCGGTAGACCGCACCCGGCCCCTCCCGGCCCGCGCGCCCGGCCCGTTGCTCGGCCGCGGCCCGGCTGACGCTGATGGTGACCAGGCCGGCCAGGCCCCGGCGGTGATCGGTGCGGGGCTGGCGCGAGAGACCGGCGTCGACGACGGTCCGCACGCCCGGGACGGTCAGTGAGGACTCGGCCACCGCCGTCGAGACCACGACCCGGCGACGTGCCCCGATGGTCAGGGCCAGGTCCTGCTCGCCGGAGGAGAGTCGCCCGTGCAGGGCCCGCACGTCCGCGTCCACGCCACCCAGGCGGCGTACGGTCCCGGCGACCTCCGCGACCCCCGGCAGGAAGACGAGGACGTCACCGGTCTGCTCACCCAGCGCCCGCCGGGTGGTGGCCGCGACGTGGTCGAGGAATGACGGGGTCACCCCGCGGTCGTCGGCGCGGCGCACCCCGGGTGGCAGCGGGCACCACAGCTCCTCCACCGGGTGCAGGGATCCCGGGACCGCGACGACCGGAGCGGTGCGTGCGCCGCCCACCAGGTCGGCGGTCCGCTCGGCCTCGATCGTGGCGGACATGGCGACCAGCATCAGGTCCGCGCGCAGGTTCTCGCGCACGTCGACCAGCAGGGCCAGGGTCAGGTCGGCGTCCAGCTGCCGTTCGTGGACCTCGTCGAGCACCACGGCCGCCACGCCCGGCAGCTCGGCCTCGCGCTGCAGCCGGCGCAGCAGGACGCCTGTGGTCACGAACTCGATGCGGGTGGCCGCGCTGACCCGGCGGTCGCCACGCACGGAGTAGCCCACCCGCTGCCCCACCGGTTCGCCGAGCAGCTGGGCCAGGCGTCGCGCGGCGGCCCGCACGGCGATCCGGCGGGGCTGGGTCACGACCACCAGCCCGTCCACCATCGCCGCGACCGCGGGCGGCACCAGGGTCGTCTTGCCGGTCCCGGGCGGCGCCTGGACGACGGCCGTGCCGTGGGTCCGCAGGGCCGTCGCGACGTCGGCCAGGCCGGCGACGACGGGGAGGTCCGGCGGATCCGCGAGCAGCCGCCGGATCGGGTCGTCGGGCACGGTCAGTCGGCGATCCCGAGCTGTGCCTGGACCGAGGTGACGATCGTGACCACGGCCTCGAGGTAGCCGTCGACGCGTGAGTCCTCGGCCAGGATCAGCGGCGCGGGCACGACGAGCACGACGTCTTCGACGGACTCGGGCTCCGGCCACGCCGAGAGCTCCATCTCCTCGACATCGCGGACGACGATGTGCAGCCGGATGTCGCCCAGGCTCTCCCGGCGGGTGAGGTACTCCGCGTCCTCGTCGAGCAGGCCCAGGGCCGCCTCCCAGGCCTCGTCGTGCGTGACGACCCGGCCCCACGCCGGGTCGTCACCGAAGTCGAGGTCGGCCTCGAAGGCGGTGCTGACCCCGGGAGGGACGGTGCTCGAGCACCACTGCAGGGTGAGGTCGGCCTCGCCTGCTCCTTCCTCGTCGTCGCTGAGGCCGGCGACGAGGAGGTTCTCGGCCTCCGCCCAGGCCCAGTCGTCGGGGCTCAGCAGGCCGCCTGCGGCCAGGGTGCGCTCGTAGGTCGTGCGGCCGCTCGCGACCACCGCCGCCGCAATCCACTCCGCCGTGTCACCGGCGTGCGAGGGCGGCACGGCGCACCGCTCGAGCAGCCGGTGGACCGCCTCCTCGACGAGGTCGGCGAACTCCTCGGCCTCGGTCTCGTCGGCGAGGGCCGCGTCGAGGCGCGGCGTGGTGTCGTCGTCAGCGACGCCACCGAGCAGGTCGACCAGCTCCCAGAACCGCGTCGTCTCCATCGTCAGCGCTCGCCGCCGGGCACCCACAAGACGTCGCCCTGCTCGCGGTTGGCGTACCTCGCGAGGATGAAGAGCAGGTCCGAGAGCCGGTTCAGGTAGGTGATCGCGAGGACGTTCATGGTGTCCGCGTGCTCGGCGTGGGCCGCCCAGGCCGACCGCTCCGCACGTCGTACGACGGTGCGCGCGACGTGGAGCAGCGCCCCGCCGGGGGTGCCCCCGTTGAGGATGAACGAGCGGAGGTTCGGCAACCCCTCGTTGTAGTGGTCGCACCACTGCTCGAGGCGGTCGACGTACTCCTGCTCGATCCGCAGCGGCGGGAACTCGGGGTTCTCCACGACCGGGGTGCAGAAGTCGGCGCCCACGTCGAACAGGTCGTTCTGGATGTGGGTCAGGACGGCGACCAGGTCGTCCTCGAGCTCGCCCTGGCTCAGGGCGACGCCGATGTGGGCGTTGGCCTCGTCGACGTCGGCGTAGGCGTGCAGCCGCAGGTCGTTCTTCGTCGTCGTGCTCATGTCGCCGAGACGGGTCTCGCCGGCGTCGCCGGTGCGGGTGTAGATCCGGGTGAGGTTGACCATGTCGCGACACTAGTGCGCTGCGCCCCGGTGCCCACACTCCGGAATTCTCGGGATTGGACGCAACCCGACAGGGGTGACAAGCGTCATAGTGGGTACAGAGGCGTCATCGACAGCGAACACCGGGGTTTCTCTGGGCCCCGGGGACGGGGCAGGCGATGGACATCATGAGCGACGGTCCGACACTCGTGCTGAGTGGTGACTTCGACGTGCGCAGCACCTGGGAGGTGCGCCAGGCCATCTACGAGCACCTCGAGGGGCACGACGAGGATGTCGTGGTCGACCTCAGCGGTGTGGACGCGGTGGACCTGACGGCGCTCAAGGTGCTGGCCGTGGCGACCCGGCAGGCGAGCCGTGCGGGACACCATCTGACGCTGCGCGGCTGTGGCCCGGCCGTTCGGCGGATGCTCCACCTCTCCCACCTGATCCGCGTGGTGGAGGTCGAGCGCCAGGCCGTGGGCGCCTGAGGCGTGCCGCCCGTGTCGGATAACCCACACGTGGGACGCATTACTTCTCGGTAGTTTCGGTTCTACGCTCGCTCTCATGAGCGACAAGGACCTGCACCAGAAGGACCGGCCCTGGGTGATGCGCACGTATGCCGGCCATTCCACGGCCACGGCATCGAACGCGCTCTACCGCACCAACCTGGCGAAGGGTCAGACCGGACTGTCGGTCGCCTTCGACCTGCCGACCCAGACCGGCTACGACCCCGACTCCCCACTCTCGCGCGGCGAGGTCGGCAAGGTCGGTGTCCCGGTCCCGCACCTCGGTGAGATGCGCCGGCTCTTCGAGGGCATCCCGCTCACCGAGATGAACACCTCGATGACGATCAACGCCACCGCCATGTGGATGCTGGCGATGTACCAGGTGGTCGCCGAGGAGCAGAACCCAGACCTCGACCCCGTCGAGGTGGCCGGGCAGCTGGCCGGCACCACCCAGAACGACATCATCAAGGAGTACCTCTCCCGCGGGACCTACGTCTTCCCGCCCGAGCACTCCCTGCGCCTGATCAGCGACATGATCGCCTACACGGTCCACCAGATCCCCACGTGGAACCCGATCAACATCTGCAGCTACCACCTGCAGGAGGCCGGGGCCACGCCCACGCAGGAGCTGGCCTACGCGCTGTGCACCGCGATCGCGGTCCTCGACCAGGTCAAGGCGTCCGGTCAGGTCTCCGAGGACGACTTCGAGAGGGTCGTCGGGCGGATCTCGTTCTTCGTCAACGCCGGCGTCCGGTTCGTGGAGGAGACCTGCAAGATGCGGGCCTTCGTCCAGCTGTGGGACGAGATCACCCGCGAGCGCTACGGCGTGCAGGACCCCAAGATGCGCCGCTTCCGCTACGGCGTGCAGGTCAACTCGCTCGGTCTCACCGAGGCGCAGCCCGAGAACAACGTCCAGCGGATCGTGCTGGAGATGCTCGGCGTCACGCTGTCCAAGAACGCCCGGGCCCGCGCCGTCCAGCTGCCGGCGTGGAACGAGGCGCTCGGCCTGCCGCGGCCCTGGGACCAGCAGTGGTCCCTGCGCCTGCAGCAGGTGTTGGCCTTCGAGTCCGACCTGCTGGAGTACGACGACATCTTCGACGGCTCGAAGGTGATCGAGGCCAAGGTCAGCGAGCTGGTCGCGAGCGCCAGGGCCGAGATCGACCGCGTCCAGGCCTTGGGCGGAGCGATCGCCGCCGTGGAGTCGGGCTACATGAAGCAGGAGCTGGTCTCCGCCCACGCCGCCCGCCGGGCCCGGATCGAGTCGGGCGCGGAGAAGATCATCGGTGTCAACATCTTCGAGACCACCGAGCCGTCGCCGCTCACCGCCGACCTCGACGCCGCGATCATGGCCGCCGACCCGCAGGCCGAGCAGTCGGCCCTGACCTCGGTCGCGGAGTGGAAGGCCCAGCGGAACGAGACCGAGGTGGCCGAGGCGCTCGCGAAGCTCGCCGCGGACGCCAAGACCGACACGAACCTGATGGCCGCCACGCTGGCCGCGGCCCGCGCCGGCGCGACGACGGGGGAGTGGGCCGCCACCCTGCGCGAGGTGTTCGGCGAGTTCCGCGCGCCGACCGGTGTCAACGGCGCCGTGGGTGTGGCGGAGGCGGGCGCCGAGCTGACCGCGGTCCGCGAGCGCGTCCGGACGACCGGCGAGGAGCTGGGCGGGCGGCTGCGCCTGCTGATCGGCAAGCCCGGCCTCGACGGCCACTCCAACGGCGCCGAGCAGGTCGCGGTCCGGGCCCGGGACGCCGGCTTCGAGGTCATCTACCAGGGCATCCGGCTGACCCCCGCGCAGATCGTCGCTGCGGCCGTGGCCGAGGACGTCCACTGTGTGGGGTTGTCGATCCTGTCCGGGTCGCACATGGAGCTGGTTCCCGACGTCCTCGACGGCCTGCGCGAGGCGGGGCTGGGCGACGTGCCGGTCATCGTCGGCGGCATCATCCCCGACTCCGACGGGCGCCGCCTGCGCGAGCTCGGCGTTGCGGCCGTCTACACGCCGAAGGACTTCGGGCTGACCGAGATCATGGGCGGGATCGTCGACGTGATCCGCAAGGCCCACGACCTCGACTGACCTCCCGGCACCGACCGGTAGCGTCGGGGGCGTGAGCTCCCTGCAGTGTCCGGCCCGGATCTTCCTCGCGCGACACGGCGAGGCGGCGTACGAGACCGACCTCGTCACCGAGGACGGTGGCAGCCTGACCGCGCTCGGTCGCCGCCAGGCGCGCGACCTGGGCGAGCGGCTGCGCAGCGAGCGGATCGCCCGGGTCTGGTGCAGCCCGCTCTCCCGGGCCGTGCAGACCGCGGAGCTGGCCGCCGGCGTCCTCGGCGTCGACGTGGTCGTGCGCGAGGGCCTGAGGGAGTACGGCGTGGGGTCGCTGGCCGGCACGGACGGTGACGAGGCTGCCACCATCGGGTCGGTGTTCCGCGCCTGGGCCGAGGGGGACGACGACGCGACCATCGACGGGGGCGAGTCGGTCGACGCGATCGTCGCCCGGGTGCGCGCGGTGCTCGACGAGGTGGCCGACGCCCACCCGGGGGAGGCCGTCCTCGTGGTGAGTCACGGCGGCGCGATCCTCGCGAGCGCGCCGGAGCTGACGGGCAGGTCGCGCCTTTCGTCGTACGACGTGGTGCTGCCGGCCACCGGCTTCGTCGAGCTGGAGGCCGACGCCGACGGCTGGCGGATCGTCAGGTGGGGCCCCGCCGGCGCCTAGGACGTGAGCCGAGGTCAGCAGTCGAGCGAGCAGAGCCAGCGGAGCACGCGGGCCCGGGTCGTCGGTGCCGACTTCTCCAGCGGCAGCGCGCTGCCGGCGCCCTTCACGGTGCGCGAGGTGACCTCGACCGAGGACGAGAAGGCCTGCGCCTGCTGCTGGGCGGCGTCGTTGCGGGTGAGGGCGTCCTTGCTGCCGAACAGCAGCAGCACCGGGGCCTCGATGTCTTGCGTCGTGAGGTTCAGGGACGCGACCAGCTGGGTCAGGCTCAGCGCGTCGCCGCACGGATCCGGGTTGCGCAGCGAGGCGGCCGTGCGCTGCACGGGTGCCGGGGCGCTGGCGAACAGCAGCTGCCGGAACTCCTTCTTGGTCTGGCCGTACGTCGCGTAGTCCTCGCCCTGCAGGCAGGTGGCGGACTGCTGGGAGGCCTCGTCGACGGCACGCTGGGAGGCGCCGCTGTCGGTCCAGGACATGAGCACGAGCCCGTCGACGTCGTCGAACTTCGCGGCCTCGGTCTGGGCGATCGCGGCGCCCACCGAGTGTCCGTGCAGCACGACGTGCTGGGCGCCGGGCGTGCCGCGCGTCGAGTTCCGGAAGTCGTAGCGGCCCGAGCGCACGTGCTGCACGACCTGGTGCAGCATGTCCGCCTGCGCGCCCAGGCAGGTGGCGTTGCCGTCCGCGAGCCGGCTCGAGTCGTAGCCGAGGCGGTCGAGGACCAGCGAGGTCTCACCGGCGCGGGCCAGCTGGGTCGCATAGTCGTACGACGGGTGGGCGCGCAGGTGCCAGAACCAGGAGCCGGCGGTCAGGTCGTGGACCAGCACGTTGACCCGGTCGGCGTCGGTGGCGAGCACCTCGTTGCGCGGCCCGACCAGCTCGCCACGGAGCTTGTAGGACTTGCCGTCCGGGACGCACGCCACCGCCGTGGCGTTGGTGTTCTCGATCTCGAAGACGACTTTGCGCGAGACGACGTCGGAGGTCCGCTGGGCCACGGGGGAGTCATCGGCGACCGAGGGGGTCAGGGGCAGGGCGGCGAGCACTCCGGCCACGAGTCCCGCGACGAGGGGTCGGACGATGGCGACCATGTGGTCCACCTCCTGTTGAAAATCTGTCAATAAGGAGGCTCAGCATGGCATACCTGGAGTACGTGAACGAATCCGGGTCAGCCGGGTGGCCGCGACGTCGCGGTCGACTCGGGACAGAACGCCTCGCGCGGCGAGCCGGTGTGCACCTCCTCCGGCAGCGTGATCGTCACGTCGTCGTCGAAGACCCCGGCCTGCTCGGTGCGGACCCGCACCTCGGTCACGAAGGCCCCGGCCCGCGCCGACAGCGTTTCGCACCCGCCCATCTCCAGGGCGAGGGTGAGCTGCCCGGTCTCACCCGCCCCGAGACGGAGTGAGCGGGCGCCGTCCGCGCCGGTGAGCCCGGAGTAGGTGAAGAGCCGGGTGTCGGGCTGCTCGTCGGCCAACCCCCGGATCGTGAGCGGGAGGCGCGCCTCGTTGGTGACCCGGAAGGTGTAGCGCAGGGTGCCACCGTCGGCGTACCGCACCTGGCGGACCGTGCGGTCGGCGATCCGGAAGACCGCGGTGGCCTCGGTGCCGGAGACCGAGGTCGGACCGCCCGCCCGGAGAGCGGGTGCGCCGCGCGCCACGGCGACGCCGCCGCCCACCAGCAGGAGGGCGACGACGGCGACGAGCAGCGCGACCCTACGCGGCACCGTGGCTCCGTCGTCTGCGGCGCAGGCCCAGGGCCAGCAGCACGCCGGTGGCGGTGAGGAGCGGCGCCGTCAGGAGCGCGCTCGACTGGCGGTCGATGGCACTCGTGGAGGCGCTGGCCGCACCCGAGGCGGCCGGCTTGGTCGGGCTGTCGAACCACGTGCACCCCGCGGGGTGCGACCAGGTCGGGTCGCTGCGGTCGTACTGGCTGCAGGACAGGAAGCCGGCGTCCTTGACGGGGGCTCCGGGGGTGAACACCGAGCCGCCGTCGGCGCACGAGGGCGGGTCGACGGTGAAGTTGTCGGTCTGCTCGCCGCGCGAGTAGGTGTTGTCCTCCCAGCAGTTGCCGTTGCCCTGGTCGTCCCACCAGTGGTCGCTGCCGTTGTGCGCCAGGGAGCCGTCCGGGGCGATCCCCATCTGGTTGTGCGTGGTCTGGTTGTGGTGCGAGGTGTCGTTCTGCAGCGTCGGGTCGTACTCGTCGCGCAGGGCGGCCGGGACCCAGAACTGCATGGTGCCGTAGCGCCAGTTGTCGTAGATCCAGTTGTGGTCGGTGGAGTCGAAGTTGCCTCCGGCGATCAGGACGCCGGTGCCGACCGGGGTGGGCACCACGGGGCAGACCGTGCCGTCGATGTAGCCGCGCTCGGCCATCGGCCTGGCGCAGATCCCGGTGTCGACGTACTTCGTGTACCAGTTCGAGTTGTTGGAGTAGATGCGGTTCCTGCTCCACCGCGCGTGGTCCTGGGGGAGTCCCGGGTGCCCGGGGAAGAGCGAGTCCGTCGCGATGCCGGTGGCGTTGTCGTAGAACGCGTTGTCGTGCGCCCAGATCGAGTTGCCGGCGGTGCCGGAGTAGCCCAGCGTGTTGTGGTGGCTCCGGTTGTGGCGGATCTCGATCGCGTAGCGGGTCACCTGGAGCTCGGGGTTGTCCGCGTTCAGGTCCGAGCCCGATCCGGGGTAGATGCCGGAGTCGCCGTTGAAGTAGGCGTTGGAGCGCTGGATCAGGCCGTGGTCGCTGGCGAAGGCGAGGATGCCGTACTCGTCGTTGCCGCGCGCGATCACGTGGTCCAGGACGAAGCCGTCGGTCTCGAGCACGTAGATCGAGTTGAACTCCGCCTGCTCGAAGGCGATGTTGCGCAGGTAGAACCCGCCGCCCCGGTCCACGCGGATGCCGTTGAGCTTCTGGAACTCGTTGTCGACCGTCACGTCGGCGGTCCGGCTGCCGGTGCCGACCAGCTGCAGGCCGCAGAACTTGCTGTCACAGGAGATCGAGTCGTTCTTCGGGGTCCCGTCGCCGAAGACGGCGATCAGGTTCAGGTTGTGGGCGCAGCGGCGCTGGTCGGCGTAGGAGAGCGCGATCGGGTCCGAGGTGCCGTCCTGGGCAGCGGCGGCAGCCGCTGCATCGGTGTCGGGTGAGGAGAGGCTGCCGATGTACTCGGAGAACGGCAGGGGCGAGTTGGAGCTGGTCTCCAGGTGCGAGCAGTAGTCGCTGCGCTCCTGCTGCGCCCACTGCTTCTCCTCGTAGACGCCCGGGAGCACGTAGACCGAGGTGTTCGGCCGCCGGACCGTGTTGATCGCGGTCTGGATCGAGCGGAAGCGGCAGTCCTCGAGCAGGCGCTCGTTGCGCTGCCTGAGCCTGCCGTCCGGCATCGCGGCGATCGCGCGGGCGCTGCCCGGCTTGCAGACCACCCGCTGCCGGGGGTTGTCGAAGCCGAGGAACTTCGGGCGGTGCCCCGTCCCGTCGGGGAACTCGGCGGGCCGTTCCTCGTGGGCGCTGGCGGGGGAGAGGCCGGCAGCGAGGCCGGTGGCCACGAGGCCGGGAACCACCACCAGGGAGAGGAGCAGGCGGGCGAGACGGGTCATCGGGGGTCCTTTCGTCACGGCGTCAACGACGTCGATGTGACCCGGGTTACGCGCGCGTAGGTGAGACTGATCTGCATGGACAGGGTGATCGTGGTCGGGGCGGGCGTCGTGGGGATGACCTGTGCGGTCCGGCTGCTCGAGGCCGGCCACCGGGTCGACGTCGTGGCGCGTGACCTGCCCCGGGAGACGACCTCGGCGGTGGCGGCCGCCCTGTGGTACCCCTACCGGGCGCTCCCGCAGGACCGGGTGACCGCCTGGTCCGCGCACGACGTACGCCGTGCTCGACGCGATCGCGGACACCGACCCGGAGTCCGGGGTGCGCATGGTGCCGGGCACCGAGGTCTTCCACACGCGCCAGCGCGACCCGTGGTGGCGCGAGGCGGTGCCGGCGCTCGATCGGATGCGCGACCTGCCGGCGGGCTACGCGGACGGCTGGCGGTTCAGCACGCCCGTGGTCGAGATGCCGGTCTACCTCGGCTGGCTCACCGGTCGGGTCGCGGAGCTCGGCGGCACGCTCACCCGGCTGAACCTGCGCGCCCTCCCCGACGGCGAGGACGTCGTGGTCGTCAACTGCTCGGGCCTGGGAGCGCGCCTGCTGGGCACCGACCGCACGGTCGTGCCCGTCCGCGGCCAGGTGCTCTACGTCGAGCAGTTCGGCCTCGAGGAGTGGTGGCTGGACAGCGCCGGTCCGACGTACGTCGTGCCGCGCGAGCACGACGTCGTGGTCGGGGGGACCGACCAGGAGGGGGAGTGGAGCCGGACCCCCTCGCCGGAGACCGCGGCCGACATCCTCAGCAGGGCCTCCCGGCTGGTGCCGGCCCTGCGGGGGGCCCGCGTGCTGCGGCACAAGGTGGGGCTGCGGCCGGTGCGGCCCGCCGTACGCCTCGAGCGGGTCGGCCGGGTGGTGCACTGCTACGGGCACGGCGGAGCCGGGGTGACCCTGAGCTGGGGCGTCGCCGACGAGGTCGCCGCGCTGGTGGGGGCGCCCGCTGGTGGGGAAGGGGACGGCGCATGGCTGAGCGCACGCTCGTGCTGCTGCGGCACGCGAAGTCGGACTGGTCGGGTGGCGAGCCCGACCTGCGCCGTCCACTGGCGGACCGGGGCCGGCGGCAGGCGGCCGAGGCGGGCCGCTGGCTGGCCGCGAACATCGGGACTCTCGACCTGGCCGTCGTGTCACCGGCCAGCCGCGCCCGTCACACCTGGGAGCTCGCGGCGGCGGAGCTGGACACGCCGCCCGCGGTGCGGGTGGACGAGCGGGCCTACGCCGCCGACGACGAGGACCTGCTCGCGGTCGTGCGTGGGCTGGACGCGGATCTCGGCGTGGTCGTCCTGGTGGGGCACAACCCCGGCCTGGAGGACCTGGCCACGTTGCTGGCAGGGGAGTGCCTGCCGATGAAGACCTCGGGGCTCGCGGTCTTCTCCCTGACGGCGCCGTGGGCGGCCGCCGGTCCTGGCCACGCGAGGCTGCGCGCGGCCGGCAGGCCGCCGGCCTGAGGGCTAGCGATCCAGCGGTGCGACGCCGACGACGGCGGCCGGCGGTATCGCGCCGTAGACGTGCGGGAAGGTCTCGGTCATGCCGGGACCCGGCACCTCCTCGACGACGGGCACGTCGAGCAGGTCGGTGTCGATCTCGAGCAGGACCAGGGGCTCGACCACGTCGGCGTAGAACGCCGCCCGGACGCCCTCCCACTGGTCGGCCCGGCTGGCGTGGATGAAGCCCTCCTCCTCGAGGGTCACGCCGCGGGTCGAGGTCGTGTAGGCGCCGGACTGCTGCGCCGACTGCCAGTCGGCCAGCGTCGCGATGTGGAAGATCCGCATCAGAAGAGCCGGTGCTCGGAGTCGTCGATGCCGCGCAGTGCGTCGTAGTCCACGATCGCGCAGGCGATGCCGCGGTCCTCGGCCAGCGTGCGGGCCTGGGGGACGATCGTCTGGGCCGCGAGGATGCCGCGCACCGGCTTGAGCAGCGGGTCGCGGTTCAGCAGCTCGAGGTAGCGGGTGAGCTGCTCGACCGCGTCGATGTTGGCCTTGCGCTTGATCTCCACGGCGACGCTCAGTCCCGCGGCGTCGCGGCACATCAGGTCGACGGGGCCGATCGCGGTGGGGAACTCGCGGCGGACCAGCGTCAGCCCGGCCGAGAGCGTGGCCGCGTGCTCGGCGAGCAGCTCCTGGAGGTGCTTCTCCACGCCGTCCTTCTGCAGCCCCGGGTCGATGCCGAGGTCGTGGGCGGTGTCGTGGTGGATCTCCTCGATGAGGATCCGCAGGGTGTCGTCGGTCTTGCTGGTGACCGTCCACTCCACAGCGCCGTCCTCGGTGGTGCCCTCGCGCAGCGTGCACGGTGGCGACATCCAGTTCAGTGGCTTGTAGGAGCCACCGTCGGAGTGCACCAGCACCGAACCGTCGGCCTTGATCATCAGCACACGGGTGGCCATGGGGAGGTGGGCCGTCAGTCGCCCGGCATAGTCGACTTGGCAGCGGGCAACGACGAGTCTCACGGGCAGGGAATCTACCCTCGACCGGCGTGGGCGACGACCGCGCCCGGGCAAGTTACCGACCAGTGAACTTGCTCACGGCGGGGTCCCCGGCCGCGTGCAATGATGCGCCACATGACCAGCACCTCCCCTGAGAGCAGCACGCCCGAGACCGGGCGCACCTTCGGCACCATCGGCGTCATCGGCCTCGGCACCATGGGTGCCGGCATCGCCGAGGTCTTCGCCCGCAACGGTTTCTCCGTGGTCGGGGTGGAGCAGAACGACGAGGGCATGGCCCGCGGTCGTCAGCACCTCGAGCACTCCACGGGCCGGGCCGTGAAGCGCGGCAAGATGACCGAGGCCGAGCAGGCCGAGATCCTGGGCCGCATCTCGCTCACCACGACGATGAAGGACCTGGCCGACGCCGACTTCGTCATCGAGGCCGTGGTCGAGTCGCTCGAGGTCAAGAAGGGCATCCTGCGCGAGCTCGACAGCATCGTCGGCCCCGACACGATCCTCGCGACCAACACCTCCTCGCTCTCGGTCACCGAGATCTCCACCGCGACGTCGCGCCCCGGCCACGTCCTCGGTGTGCACTTCTTCAACCCGGCGCCGGTCCAGAACCTGGTCGAGATCGTCCGCACCGTCGTCACCGAGCAGCCGGTGCTCGACGACGTGACCGCGCTGGTCGAGAAGCTCGGCAAGAACCCCGTCGTCTGCGGCGACAAGGCCGGCTTCATCGCCAACACCCTGCTCTTCGGCTACCTCAACCACGCCGTCGCGATGTACGAGGGCCACTACGCCTCCCGCGAGGACATCGACGCGGCCATGCGCTTCGGCTGCGGCTACCCCATGGGCCCGCTTGCGCTGCTCGACCTGATCGGTCTCGACACGGCGTACGAGATCCTGGACACGATGTACAAGCAGGGCCGCGACCGCCTGCACGCCCCCGCGCCGCTGCTCAAGCAGTACGTCACCGCCGGCCTGCTCGGGCGCAAGTCCGGCCGCGGCTTCTACACCTACGAGTCCGCCGACTCGCCGGTCGTCGTCGACGATGCCGTGACCCCCAGCGCCGACGACCTGCCGCAGCTGCGCCACGACATCAAGCTGGTCGGCGTGGTCGGCACCGGCACGATGGCCAGCGGCATCGTCGAGGTCTTCGCCAAGGCCGGGTACGACGTGCTGTTCGTCGGCCGCGGTCAGGACAAGGTCGACGGGGTCGTCTCGACCATCACGAAGAACTTCGACAAGCAGATCCAGCGCGGCAAGTCGACCGAGGAGGCCAAGGCCGAGGTCCTCGGTCGCGTCCGCGGCACCACCTCGCTCGATGACCTCAAGGACGTCGACATCGTCGTCGAGGCGATCGCCGAGGACCTCAACATCAAGACCACGCTCTTCGAGAACCTCGACGAGATCTGCAAGCCCGGCGCGATCCTGGCGACGACCACCTCCAGCCTCCCGATCATCTCGATGGCCCGGGTGACCAAGCGTCCGCAGGACGTCATCGGCATGCACTTCTTCAACCCGGCCACGATCATGAAGCTGGTCGAGGTCGTCTCCACCGTCACCACGTCGGACGAGGTCACCGAGACCACCCGCGCGCTGTGCGCCAAGGTCGGCAAGGTGGCCGTGTCGTGCGGCGACCGCGCGGGCTTCATCGTGAACGCGCTGCTCTTCCCCTACCTCAACGACGCCGTCAAGATGCTCGAGGCGCACTACGCCACGGCCGACGCCATCGACGTGGCCATGAAGCAGGGCTGTGCGCTGCCGATGGGTCCCTTCGAGCTGCTCGACGTGGTGGGCAACGACGTCTCCCTGGCGATCCAGCGTGAGCTCTACCTGGAGTTCCGCGAGCCGGGCTTCGCGCCCGCGCCGCTGCTCGAGCACCTGGTGACCGCCGGCTACCTCGGGCGCAAGACCAAGCGCGGGTTCCGGGACTACACCCGGCGCTGACCCAGGGCGCTTGAACCTGGCGTCCGATGATTGGAAATCCCGGGCGCGGGGTATGTCGTCTCCGAACGCTATCCGGGAGTGACCGGCCTCGCGCAGGACGCGTGGGCGGTCCCCGGGCACAGGGGAAGGCGGCACGATGTCAGTCGAGACAGGACGCATCACCACGGACATCCCGGCCAGGTTGGACCGGTTGCCGTGGGCGCGGTGGCACTGGGCAGTAGTGATCGGGCTCGGCACGGTCTGGATCCTCGACGGGCTCGAGGTGACCATCGTCGGCTCGATGTCGGACGCCCTCGCAGACCCCAGGACGGGTCTCGGGATGAGCAGCTTCCAGGTCGGTCTCGCCGGCGCGACGTATGTCGCCGGCGCCTGTCTGGGAGCGCTGTTCTTCGGCCAGCTCACCGACAAGCTCGGCCGCAAGAAGCTGTTCCTGATCACCCTCGCGGTCTACACGGTTGCCACCGTGCTGACCGCCTTCTCGATGAACCCGATGTGGTACCTCGCCTGCCGGTTCCTGACCGGCACCGGCATCGGCGGTGAGTACGCCGCGATCAACTCCGCGATCGACGAGCTGATCCCCGCGAAGTTCCGCGGCCGGGTCGACGTCGCGATCAACGGCTCGTTCTGGGTCGGCGCCGGCGCCGGTGCCCTGCTCACCATCCCGCTGCTCGACCCGACCCTCGTCAACCAGGACTGGGGCTGGCGGCTCGCCTTCGGTCTCGGCGCCATCCTCGCGATCGGCATCCTCGTCGTCCGCCGCAACGTTCCCGAGAGCCCGCGGTGGTTGTTCATCCACGGCCGCGAGGACGAGGCCGAGCGGATCGTGACCGACATCGAGAGGACGGTGGTCGACGAGACGGGCAACGAGCTGCACTCGGTCTCGGACACGATCACGATCCGTCAGCGCAAGACGATCAGCCTGGTCCTGATCGCCAAGACGGTCTTCACGCTCTACCCCAAGCGGACGATCCTGTGCTTCTCCCTCTTCGTGGGCCAGGCGTTCCTCTACAACGCGTTCTTCTTCACCTACGGCGACAGTCTGACGACCTTCCTCGACGTCAAGCAGACCGGCTGGTACATCGCGATCTTCGCGGCCAGCAACTTCGCCGGCGCCCTGCTGCTGAGCCGGCTCTTCGACACCGTCGGCCGGGTCACCATGATCACCAGCACCTACGTGATCTCGGGCGTGCTGCTCGGCATCACCGGGTTCTTCCTCGACAGCGTCACCGCCACGACCCTGACCCTGATGGGGGCGATCATCTTCTTCTTCGCCTCGGCGGGTGCGAGTGCGGCCTACCTCACCGCCAGCGAGGTCTTCCCGATGGAGACGCGGGCGCTGTGCATCGCGTTCTTCTACGCGATCGGGACCGCCGTCGGTGGCATCTCCGGTCCGCTGCTGTTCGGTGCGCTCATCGAGAACGCGTCGGCCAGCGGGGACATCACCGGGATCGCGCCGGGCTACTTCCTCGGTGCCGCGCTGATGGTCGGCGGCGGGATCGTGGCGGCGTTCCTCGGCGTCAAGGCCGAGGGCCAGTCCCTGGAGAGCATCGCGCAGCCGCTGACCGCCGAGGAGCCTGACGGCGGCGACCGCCGTACGGCGCCCCAGCCTGCCTGACCACACCCACCACGAGACCGAGGAGCAGCCATGCCGATGCCCCCGCCGAAGGCCACGACCGAGGGTCCGCGCGACCGCCAGGTCTTCCACGAGATGGGCCAGATCGTCCGGGCGCTGGAGGTCAACGGCCCCCAGCAGCCGGGCGCGCTGGCCGGTCTGGTGGGTGCGGACTACTGGGAACACTCCCGATTCGACCGGGCGCTCGCCCTCGCCGTCAGCGACGGCCTGGTGCAGCGCACGGCCGACGGGGCGCTCGCCTCGAGCTGAGGGTCTGCCTCACGCCTGGGCCGGCGGCCGCCAGGGCTTCAACCAGTCGGTCTCCGGCCAGCCCTCGCGGCCGGCGACCAGCTCGTACATCGACGCGCCGTCCACGGCCTCGCGCACCAGGTCGGCGTGGCCGGCGTGGCGGGCGAGCTCCTCGATGAGGTGGAACCACACCCACCGTGCCGACCAGGCCTCGATGTCGGTGGGGTTCCAGGGGGCCGGCGGGACCGGGACCGCGACGTCGAGGTCGACGCTGCCGACGGCCTCGAGCACCCGGGTGGAGACCTCGTCGAAGGCCGCCAGCGCGGCCTCGACCCGGTCGTGGTCGTGCCAGGTCCAGCCGTCCTGGTGCTCGGCGTACTTCTGCTCCATCGTGCGGTCGTCGACCAAGGGCTCGGGGGCGGCCAGCACGAGGTTCAGCCAGCTCTGCTGGACCTGGGTGACGTGCTTGAGCAGCGTGCCGACCGTGAGCGTGCTCGGTGGCGAGGCGGCCGCGCCGGCCTGGGCATCGGTCAGCCCGTAGGCCGCGGCGCGAAAGCCATCCTGCTGCTGGACGAGGTAGGCGACGAGGGCGGAACGCTCGTCGGTCACGGGCGGGGCCTGAGCGGGCATCAGCTTCTCCTTGGGCTCGAGCTCTGGGCTGGGGAGGGTGCGGGACCGTGCGTCCAGTTCACCAGAGCCGCCGTAGTCTGGGGCGCATGGAATGGGTCGTTCTCCTCATGCTGCTGGCCGTCGTCGCCGCCGTCGTCGTCTCCTCGCGCAACCGTCAGCGGCGCGAGCTGGAGCGCAGGCAGGCCGAGCTCGAGCCGGTGAAGAAGTTCGCCTTCGAGGACATCACCGCCCTCGGGGTGGAGCTGCAGTCGCTCGACCTCGAGCTGAGCGGCCGCGACCTCGACCCGGGCGCGAACGCGGACTACCAGCGGGCCCTCGACGCCTACGAGGCCGCCAAGACCGCGGGCGACGCGATCAGCCGGCCGGAGGACCTCAAGCACGTCACCGAGATCCTCGAGGACGGCCGCTACGCGATCGCCTGCGTGCAGGCCCGGGTCGCCGGCGAGCCGCTGCCGACACGACGCCCGCCCTGCTTCTTCGACCCCCGCCACGGCCTCTCGGTCGAGGACGTCCCCTACGTCCCGCCCGGCGGTGCCGTGCGCGACGTTCCCGCCTGTGCCCTGGACGCCGAGCGCGTCCGGGCCGGTGCCGAGCCCGACATCCGCAAGGTCATGGTCGGCTCCCAGCGCGTGCCCTACTGGCAGGGCGGCCGCGCCTACCAGCCGTACGCCGCCGGCTACTTCGGCCACTTCGGCGTGATGGACATGATGTTCATGGGGATGATGTTCGGCGGGATGGGCGGCTTCGAGGGGCTCGGTGACGGCATCGGCGCCCTCGGTGACGGCATCGGCGACGGCATCGGGTCGATCGGTGACGGCGTGGGCGACATGTTCGGCGACATCGGCGACATGTTCGACTTCTGACCTGCCAGTTGTTGCTGCGCACAAGGACCTGACCCGTCACTTCCTGTGGTGCAGAACAACCAGAAGTGACGGGTCAGGCCCGAATCGGGAACCGCAAGTGCCGGGTCAGCGGCGGTTTGTGGCGGGTCAGCGGCGCCGGAGCTGGGCAGCCTGCAGGAACACCACCCGGCCGTTGACCGAGTCGCTGTCGAGGGTGTCGGGGTCGGAGGCGGCGTACTCGCCCGAGACGTCGACCGTGTAGGTCCCCGGCTTGATCTTCCTGACGAAGGCGTTCGCGATCCCGGTCGTGTAGAGCAGGTCGGTGGTGGTGGTCGCCACGACCTTGCCCTGGGCGTCGGTGACCGTCGCGACGAAGCTTGCGAGGTTCGCGGCCGTGCCGGGCGTCGGGTAGACCAGCGCGATCTTGAGGGCGCTGGACCCGGCGGCGACCGTCACCCGGTGGCTGGCGGAGTACGAGCCGCCGACCGAGGCCGGGGGAGCGGCCTCCTGCCACAGGTCGGCCCGGGTGACCGCCCAGGGGTCCTGGGTGCGCAGCCGGGCGTTCGCCCGCTTCGAGGCGACCCGCAGCCGGTCCTTCCAGCCAGGCGCGTCGACCAGCGTGACGGCCTTGTCGAGGTTGACGTGGCCGTAGCCGACCTGCGAGGAGCTGAGCACCCGGTCGCCGGCCTTGACCGGGGACGCGGTCGCGGTCAGCGCCTTCTGGACCTGGGCCCAGCTCAGCCTCGGGTTCGCCTGGAGGAGTACGGCGGCCGCCCCGGCGATGTGCGGGGAGGCCATCGAGGTGCCGGAGGCGCTGGCGTTGCCACCGTTCGGGCAGGGGCCGATCACGGTGCCCGTGCTGTCGCAGCTGGAGGAGATGTCGACGCCGGGCGCCATGATGTCCGGCTGGGTGTTGCCGATCCGGTCGCCCGTCAGGACGGTGTGGCCGTCGTCCCCGATCGGGACGGCCCGGCCGTTGTCGAACTGCAGGCCGTTGGAGGAGAAGCCGCCGCGCTCGCGCTGGAGCGACCCGGCCGCGACCGAGATGGTCCACGGCGCCTGGTTGAACGGGCTGACGCTCGCCTCGCCGTTCTCGGAGCCGGAGTTGCCGGCGGCGAAGACCACGACCGCACCCCGATCCGACACGGCCCTGGTGGCGACGTTGACCGGGTCGGCCGGGTCGTACTGCCGGAAGCTGTTGCCCCACGAGTTGTTGATGACGTCGATGCCGAGCATGTCCGGCTGGTCGAGCATGTAGTCGAACGCGGTGACCACCGCGGTCGTCGTGATGACGGCGCCGATCGCGAAGCACGCGAGCTCCGCCTTCGGGGCGACGCCGAGGAACCCGGGACCGGAGGTGCCGTCCGCCGCGATGATGCCGGCGACGTGGGTGCCGTGGCCGCTGCCGAGGTCGGTGTTGTTGTAGGGGCCCTGGTCGACGGGGACGACGAGCATCGGGTCGGTGCCGGCGTTGGCGTACTCCGGGCTGAGCAGGGTGACGTTGTGCTTGATGCGCTCGGCGATGTCCGGGTGGGTACCGTCGCAGCCCGAGTCGACGATGCCGACGGTGACGCCCTTGCCGGTGAAGCCCTGGCTGCGCAGGGCCCTCGCGGCCCGGGGCGAGGAGGACATGGCGTCGGAGGAGGCCGTGTCGAGGTACTCCAGCTGCTCGTCGGGGTAGACGTCGCGGCCGATCCCGCTGGTCACGGTGGCGGCCAGCTGGGCCGCGGTGCCGTCGACGAGTGCCAGGGGCAGCCGGTTCATCGGCTGGACCACCAGGCCCAGCCCGCGCAGCGAGTCGATCTGCGCGGCGGTGGGCACCGCGGCAAAGGTCACGATCGCGCGCCCGGTCGGGGTGCCGTCGGCCAGCAGCCGGGCCAGGCCCGGGTGGGAGCCGGCGAGCTGGGCTGCGGTGGGGGCGGGCGCGGCGGCGTCGGCGGTGGTGACGCCGGCCGTCGAGAGCACGGCTGCTGCGGCGCAGGTGAGCGCGAGCAGCCGGGTGCGCAGATGCGACATGGATGGGGTCCCTTCTCGGTCGTGACGGGACAACGCCGGACGACGGCGCGGGGTTACGCCGCGGCCGGGCTCGGTAGCCTGATCGGGTGACCGAGAAGATCCGCGCGAACTCCGTGCTGCCCGCCCGCCGTGAGTCCCTCACACTGACCACCGCGGACGGGCTGGACCTGGTCGGAGAGCTCTCCGTGCCGGAGGGCCGCGAGCCGGTCGCCACCCTGATCTGCCTGCACCCGCTGCCGACGCACGGCGGGATGATGGACAGCCACATCTTCCGCAAGGCCGCCTTCCGGCTGCCCGCCCTGGCCGGCATCGCGGTGCTGCGCTTCAACACCCGCGGCACCTGGAGTGCGCAGGGCACCAGCGAGGGCGCCTTCGACCACGCCGTGGGCGAGAAGTACGACGTCGCCGCGGCCATCGAGTACGCCGAGTTCCACGACCTGCCCGACATCTGGCTGGTCGGTTGGTCGTTCGGCACCGACCTGGCGCTGATGCACGGGCTCGACCCGTGCGTGCGCGGCGCGATCCTGCTCAGCCCGCCGCTGCGCTTCAGCGACCCCGAGCACCTCGCCGAGTGGGCCGAGTCGGGCAAGCCGGTCAGCGCCTTCGTCCCGGAGCACGACGACTACCTTCGCCCCGACGAGGCGCGCGAGCGGTTCGCAGCCATCCCGCAGGCCGAGGTCGTGCCGTTCGCGGGCAGCAAGCACCTGTGGGTCGGCGACGCCGAGCGGGTGCTGGACGAGATGGTGCGGCGGGTGGCGCCCGAGGTCGAGGTGCCGCTGCCGGGCGAGTGGGACGGTCCGATGGAGACCGCGGACACCAGCGCCTACAACGCCCACAACCTCGCGGCCTACCGGGACGTGCCGGTGCCCGGGCCCGCCCAGACGTAGAGGCTCAGGCGCCGGCCGCCTGCCGGGCGCGGTAGGCCGCCACGGCGTTGCGGTTGCCGCAGGTCGTGCTGCAGAAGCGTCGGGACCGGTTGCGGGACAGGTCGAGGACGACGCCCTCGCAGTCGGCGTCGGCACACAGGCCGAGCCGGGACATCTCGTCGGCGCGGATGACGTCGATCATCGCCATCGCCGTCTCGACCGCGATCCGGGTCGGCAGCGGCGCCTCGGGCTCGACGGCGTGCAGGTGCCAGTCCCAGTGGTCGTGCCGCACCAGCTGGGGGAGTGCCCGCGCATCGGCGAGCAGCCTGTTGACCAGCACGACGGCGTCGTTCCGGTCGCTGATGAGCAGCCGACGCAGCGTCGGCCGCAGCCGGCGTACGGCGTCCAGCTCGGCGAGGTCCCCATCGTGGCGTCCGGTGTACTCGAACTCGGCGTAGAGCTCGTCGAGCTCCTCGACCGTCTCCAGGGTGTCCGGCGGCGCCGCGGTGTTGACCAGGGTGACGGCCGCCTGGAGCGAGACTTCGGTGTCATGAGTGAAAACCACGTTGACAGGTTACTCGACGGCGACCTAGTGTCATGAGCCATGGGCTCACTGACGAATGACAGGCCGCGCAGCGCCCCAGGCGCCAGCGGCTCGCGACTGGGCGCGGGGCTCGGCTTCGCGGTCGTGTCGGCGACGTCGTTCGGCGTCTCGGGTGCGCTCGCCAGGGGGCTCCTCGACGCCGGCTGGAGCGCCGGGGCCGCCGTGGCCGTGCGGGTGGCGCTGGCAGCCGCCGTCCTCGCGGTGCCGGCCGCGGTCGCGCTGCGCGGGCGCTGGGGGCTGCTGCGCGGCAACTGGCCGCTGGTGGTGGGCTACGGCCTGGTGGCCGTCGCGGGCTGCCAGCTGGCCTACTTCAACGCGGTCGACCACATGCAGGTCGGCGTCGCGCTGCTGATCGAGTACACCGCACCCGTCGCCGTCATCGGCTGGATGTGGCTGCGCCACGGCCACCGGCCCGGCGTGCTGACCCTGGTGGGCGCCGCGGTGGCGGCGCTGGGCCTGGTGCTCGTCCTCGACCTGCTCTCGGGTGCCGACCTCAGCGCCCTGGGGGTGTTCTGGGCCCTGCTCGCGATGGTCGGTGCGGCGGTCTACTTCATCCTGTCCGCCAGCGAGGACAACGGCCTGCCGCCGATCGTGCTGGCTGCCGGGGGACTGCTGCTCGGAGCCGTCGCGCTGCTGGTGGCCGGGGTCGCGGGCATCGTCCCCATGGCGTTCTCGACCCAGCCGGTGGCCTATGACGGGTTCACCGTCGCGTGGTGGCTGCCGCTGCTCGGCCTGGGCGTGGTGTCGGCGGCGCTGGCCTACGTCACCGGCATCGCAGCCTCGCGCCGGCTGGGCTCGCGGCTCGCGTCGTTCGCCGCGCTGCTCGAGGTGCTGGCTGCGCTGGTGTTCGCGTGGCTGCTTCTGGGCGAGCTGCCCCGCGGCGTGCAGTTCCTCGGTGGCGCGTTGATCCTGGCCGGCGTGATCGTGGTCAAGCTGGGCGAGAAGAGCACCGTGCTGCCCGTGCCCAGCGACCTCCCGGTCTGGGGCGGCGAGGACGGGTTCGAAGAAACTCACGACACTCCTGCAACGCCTGCGGTCCTCGGCGCGTCAGTCATGCATGGATGTGAGGGTGACGGACCCGCCGGCGGGGGAGCGCTTCGAGGAGCGTGAGCTCTCGTTCGAGGCGTGGGCCGGGGCCCGGGTGCCGGCGCTCCTGCGCTTCGCCTACCTGGTCACCGGCTCCCAGCACGCGGCCGAGGACGCCGTCCAGACCGCGCTCACCCGGGCCTGCGAACGCTGGGCACGGGTGCGGCGTACGACGGACCCTGACGCCTACGTGCGCCGGATGGTGGTCAACGCGCACGTCTCTGGCTGGCGCCGCGCCGGCCGCCGTGAGCTGAGCGTCGCCGAGGTCCGCCCGGTCGCGACCGGCACCGACCCCGCGGACACGCTGGCGAGCGCGGATGCCGTCTGGCGGGTCTGCGCCGCACTGCCCCGACAGCAGCGGGCCGCCGTGGTGCTCCGGTTCTACGAGGACCTGGAGTACGCCGAGATCGCCGGGCTGCTCGGCTGCTCGCAGGTCACCGTGCGCTCCCACGTCCATCGGGCGCTCGCCTCGCTGAGGACCGAGCTCGAACGACAGGAGCACGCCGATGACTGACGACCACGATCTCGAGCGGCTGATGCGCGCCGGGCTCGAGCGGCGGGCCGGTGCGGTGGACACCACCGCACCGGTGGCCGCCCGGGCGGCCACCGCTACACGCCGCCGTCGCCGGGGACGGACCGCGGCGGGAGTCGCGGCGCTGGCCGTCGCTGCCGTCGCCGTGACCGGTGTCGTCGTCGACCGGTCCGGCGCGCCAGGAAGCTCGCCGGGCGTCACCGACCAGGTCCACGACGAGCCGATCCCGACCACCTGGCGCACGGAGTACTGGCACGACCTGCAGGTCGACGTACCCGCCGACTGGGGCTGGGGCGGCGCGCCCGCCCCCGGCTACGGCGGGGACGGACCGCTCGCCTGCGGAGCGGTCGACATGGTGGGGCCGAACGGCGAGCAGCTGCGCCAGGAGGATCGGACGATGCCGTACGTCGGCCGTCCGATCGCGCAGACGGACATGTGCGCCGTGGGGATCGAGGACGAGACCCCGCAGGCGCCGTACGTCTGGCTGGGTGCGGCGGTCGAGCCCGGGACGGTCGAGCTGGGCGACGGCTACGTCCGCGAGACCCGTGAGGTCAACGGCAGCACAGTGACAGTGGCGGCGCAGAGCGTTGAGCTGCGCCGCCGCATCCTCGACTCAGCGACCGGCGGCGAGACGTGCTTCTCGGAACTGGAGCAGAAGCCGGTTCCCACGCAGTCACCGGGTGCGGAGGGCTCCGCAGCGCTGCAGCCCGAGTCCCTGACGGTCTGCGCCTACCGCGAGGACGAGCAGACCGGGTCGCTCGACCTGGCCTACGCCACGGTCCTGGACCGTGCCCACGCCCGGGAGCTGGTCGACGCTGTCGACGGCGCCGCCCCAGGTCCGGGGGTGCACGGGCCGGACCGGGTGGGAGTACGTCGTGCTGCGGGTCGAGGGCGGTGGGTCGCTCTTCCGGGAGTACGTCGTGGACTTCGCCTGTGACGGATTGCGCGATCCCGGCGGGGGCCAGGTCGCGCTGACGCCGGCCACCGTCGAGCCCTGGGCGACCGGCGGTGTCCCAGCCACCGTGACCGGGACCTACGGAGCCGACGGCGAGCTCGCCGGCTACTTCATCGGCATGCAGGGCTGAGCATCACAGCTAGCGAGCGTCCTGCCGCCGGATGAAGACCTCCCTGGTCAGCAGCAGGATCGCCGCGGCCGTGGGGATGGCCAGCAGGGCGCCCACGACGCCGAGCAGGCCGGCGCCGACCAGGGCGGCGATCACGATGACCGCCCCCGGGGTGTCGACCGAGCGCGACATCACCCGCGGGTAGATCACGTAGTTCTCGAGCTGCTGGTAGACGACGTAGAAGATCAGGCACACCAGCCCGATCTTCGGGTCCGTCGCGAAGCCGATGGCGACGACGACCACGGCGCCGATCGTGGCGCCGATCATCGGGATCACGTCGAGCAGGGCCACGACGAAGGCCAGCGCCACGGCGTACTGGCCGAGACCGACGATGAACAGGAAGATCAGCGACGAGATGCCGGCCGCGAGCGCCACGATGAACGCTCCCGAGACGTAGGACCCGACGTTGCTCAGGATCTCGTCACCGAGGCTCGTCACCCGGGGGCGCCGGCTGGCGGGCGCGAGACGGTAGAGCGCGGCCTTGATCTTGGGCAGGGAGGACAGGAAGTACAGCGTCAGCACGATGATGATGAAGGCGTTCAACAGCGCCGAGAGGACCGCGATCCCGATGCCGAGGACGCCTCCGAACGCGGCGGAGGCGTAGTCGCCCTTGGCGAGGTACTCCTTGGCCTTGTCGATCACGTCGTACTGGTCGTCGAGCTTCTGCACCTGGTTGTTGTGCTGGAGCCGGTCGAGCCAGTCAGGCGCGTTCTTGGCGAGCTCGGCGACCTGGTCGGAGATCACCGGGACGATCGCGACCAGGAAGAGCGCGAGACCCACCAGCACCATCGCGGTCACGATCACGACGGACCAGGACCGCTTGAGCCCGCGGCGCATGAAGAGCTCCACCAGCGGGTTGAGGCCGACGGCGAGGAACGCCGCCACCACGACCAGGATGATCGTCGAGCCCACCACCAGCACCTGCTGGCCCAGCCAGATCGCGAGCACCGCCCCGAGGGCGCCGAAGAAGCCGATGTAGAACGGCGAGCGGCGCTCGAACGGCGGTCCGGGGTCGCCGTGCTCGGACTCGCCGGCAGTCTCGCCGTCGGATCGCTCGGCGCTCTCGGTCTCGTCGGCGGGCTCGGGCTCCCCGAGACGTTCGGTTGTCGGCGTGGAGTTCCCGCTCACTCCTCGTCCTCGCCGAAGCCGGCCACCACGTCGCGCAGCGAGCTGAGCTGCGCCGAGATGGCGTCGCGGCGCTTGGTCATCCGCTCCACGTCGGCACGGACCTGGGCGAGCTGACGCTCGGCCTCGGCGTTGCCGGTGGCGGTGATCGAGTCGGCCTGGGTGCGGGCCGAGGCCACGATCTGCTCGGCCTCGCGGCGAGCGCGGGTCAGCAGGGCCTCGGACTCCGTCTGCGACAGCTGGCGGTTCTGGGTCGCCTGGGTGGCGGCCTCGCGGGCCCGCTGCTCGGCGGCGGCCGCCTGCTGCTCGGCCTCCTCGACGAGTCGCTTCGTCTCGGCGGTGGCGCTGCTGTGGTACTCGGTGGCCTCGCGGGCGAGCCGCTCCTTCTCGACGGCCAGCGTCCGCCGGGCCTCCTGGACCTCACGGTCGGCGGCGGCGCGCATCTGCTCGGACTCGCGCTTGGCGGACGTGCGCAGCTCGTTGGTCTCCTGCTGGGCAGCGATCCGGACCTGGTCGGCCTGGCGGCGCGCCGAGGCGAGGATGTCCTCGGCCTCGCTGGAGGCGAGCCCCCGCTCCTGCTCGGCGTCGGCCATCAGCCGGGCGCGGCTCTCGTCGAGCTCCTTGAGCTGGACCAGCCGCATGTCCTCGGCCTCGCGGGAGGCGTCGGCCCGGATCGCCTGGGCATCACGGACGGCCTGCTCGCGGATCTCGGCGGCGTCACGCTCGGCGATCGACCGCACGTCGGCGGACTCCTCCTCGGCGAGGCGGAGCATGGCGCTCGCCCGGCCGCCGAGTCCGGCGTACGACGGGTTCTTGTTCTCGGCGATCTCCTCACGGGCGCGGTCGAGCTGCTGCTCGAGCTCGAGCACCCGCTTCTCGGCCTGGCTGAGGGTGCCGTTCAGGCCGGCCCGCTCGCTGGCCAGCTTGCGGACGTGGGCGTCGACGGCGTCCTTGTCGTAGCCGCGGCGGACCACGGGGAAACCGGCGGCCGAGGCGGAACCGGAACCGGCAGCGGCCGCGCGAGGCGCGACCGGGGGTGCCGCAGGGGGCAGGACCGGGCCGGGCGTGGGCTTCGCGGCGACCGGCGCGCTGGCCGGGGGTGCGCTCGCCGGGGGAGCAGCCGGCTTGGCCGGAGCCTTCGTGGGCGGCACGACCGGGCTCTGGCGGGTGCGCTCGGCTCCCGCGCCGGCGTTCCTGGAAGCCACGGGGATCACCTGGGTCGCCTCGTCGTCGGCAGACACCCCGCTGGCTTCCGGCTCGTTGTCGTCGAAGATGGACAGACCCTGGTCGCTCATGTCGGCAGTACCTCTTCCGGTTCGGTGTGCGTCGCGGCCCAGTCTCCCCGATCACCCCGGAACAACCCACCCCGGCTCGCGGAGATTCTGCGAGCCGGGGTGGTTGTTTGCGGTGAGCCTGGTCTCAGACCCCGCGGAAGCGGTTGATGGCGTCCAGGTGCTGGGCGCGCATGGCCTCGTTGCGGACGCCGAGGCCCTCCTCGGGGGACAGGCAGAGCACGCCGACCTTGCCCTGGTGGGCGTTCTTGTGGACGTCCAGGGCGGCCTGGCCGACATCCTCGAGCGCGTAGGTCTGCGACAGCGTGGGGTGGATCTTGCCCTGGGCGATGAGACGGTTGGCCTCCCACGACTCGCGGTAGTTGGCGAAGTGCGAGGAGATGATCCGCTTGAGGTTCATCCACAGGTAGCGGTTGTCGTACTCGTGCATGTAGCCCGAGGTCGACGCGCACGTGGTGATCGTGCCGCCCTTGCGGGTCACGTAGACGCTGGCGCCGAAGGTCTCGCGGCCGGGGTGCTCGAAGACGATGTCGATGTCCTCACCACCGGTGAGCTCTCGGATCTTCGCGCCGAACCGCTTCCACTCCTTGGGGTCCTGGGTGTGCTCGTCCTTCCAGAACTTGTAGCCCTCCTCGGAGCGGTTGATGATCAGCTCCGCGCCCATGCTGCGGGCGATGGCGGCCTTCTCCTCGTTCGAGACCACGCAGACGGGCGTCGCGCCGCCGTTGAGCGCGTACTGCGTCGCGAACCCGCCCAGGCCGCCCGAGGCGCCCCAGATCAGGACGTTGTCGCCCTGCTTCATGTCGCCGCCGTTCTTGGAGACCAGCTGGCGGTACGCCGTGCAGTTGACCAGCCCGGGGGAGGCGGCCTCCTCCCAGGTGAGGTGGGCGGGCTTGGGCATCAGCTGGTTGGACTTGACCAGCGCGATGTGCGCCAGGCCGCCGAAGTTGGTCTCGAAGCCCCAGATCCGCTGTTGCGGGTCGAGCATCGTGTCGTTGTGGCCGTCGGGGTCCTCGAGCTCGACCGAGAGGCAGTGCGCGACGACCTCGGTGCCCGGCTTCCACTTGGTGACGCCGGGGCCGGTGCGCAGCACCACGCCGGAGAGGTCGGAGCCGACGACGTGGTAGGGCAGGTCATGGCGCTTGGTCAGCGGCGAGAGGCGGCCGTAGCGCTCCAGGAACCCGAACGTCGAGACCGGCTCGAAGATCGAGGTCCACACGGTGTTGTAGTTGATCGCGCTGGCCATCACGGCGACGTAGGCCTCGCCCGGGCCCAGCTCGGGCAGCGCTACGTCCTCGACGTGCAGGGACTTGCGGGGGTCCTTGTCGCGGCTGTCGAGCCCTTCGAACATGTCGACCTCGTCCTTGTGCACGGTCACGGCACGGTAGGACTCGGGCAGGGTGAGGTGGGCGAAGTCGTCCGGGGTGGTGTCACCGGCGAGGATCGCGTCGAGGATGTTCTGCACGTGTTCGTCTCCTGAGGGTGAGGCGGCGCTGCTGGATCTGCGGCCCGAAGATACCGGTCAGTAACTACCGGCGGTCGAGGATGTGGGTGACGTCTCAGTGTGCGGGGTTCGCCGCCGGCTCCACCAGCTCCACGAGGACCCCGCCGGCGTCCTTGGGGTGGATGAAGTTGATCCGCGAGTCCGACGTGCCGCGGCGGGGCTCGTCGTACAGCAGGCGGACGCCGCGCTCGCGCAGGATCGTGCTGACCGCCTCGACGTCGGTGACCCGGTAGGCCATCTGCTGCACGCCGGGCCCGGACCGGTCCAGGAACTTCGCGATCGTCGACTCGGGGGAGAGCGGCGCGAGCAGCTGGATGCACGAGCCGGAGTCGCCGACGGCGATCATCGCCTCGCGCACCCCCTGCTCCTCGTTGGTCTCCTGGTGGACCAGCCGCATGCCGAACGTCTTCTCGTAGAAGCCGATCGCCGCGTCCAGGTCCGGAACGGCGATGCCGACGTGGTCGATCGCGGTGAACAGGTGCTCGGGGAGGTCCAGGTCGGACGTGGGGGTACTCATGGGGCACATCGTCGTACGAGGAGCCGTCGCCCGCGACTGCATGTGACCTTTTGCTCACGGTGCGGCCCCGGACACCCTCGCCCGCACTGCGAACCGGTGGGTATCGTCGCCATCATCGGCCCGGGTCACCCGCCCCTTGCGGCGGGGCCCGGCAGACCACTCGAACCACACCGTTGGAGGCACCATGTCCGGATCTGTCATCGTCGCCGGGGCTCGCACCCCGATCGGTCGCCTCCTCGGCGGCCTGAAGGACCAGTCGGCAGCCGACCTGGGCGGCGTCGCCATCAAGGGCGCCCTCGAGAAGGCCGGCGTCTCCGGCGAGCAGGTCGACTACGTCATCATGGGCCAGGTCATCCAGGCCGGCGCCGGGCAGATCACCGCCCGCCAGGCTGCCTTCAAGGGCGGCATCCCGTTGACCGTCCCCTCGATCACCATCAACAAGGTCTGCCTCTCGGGCATCAACGCCATCGCCATGGCCGACCAGCTGATCCGCGCCGGTGAGCACGAGATCGTCGTCGCCGGCGGCATGGAGTCGATGACCCAGGCCCCGCACCTGCTGCCGAAGTCCCGCGAGGGGTTCAAGTACGGCGACACGACCCTCGTCGACTCGATGGCCTACGACGCGCTCTACGACCAGTTCACGACCCAGCCCATGGGTGGCCTGACCGAGCAGTGCAACGTGGCCGGGGCCAACCTGACCCGCCAGGAGCAGGACGAGTTCTCCGCCCAGTCGCACCAGAAGGCGGCCGCTGCCTGGAAGAACGGCGTCTTCGACGACGAGGTCGTCCCGGTCGAGATCCCGCAGCGCAAGGGTGACCCGGTCGTGGTCTCCCAGGACGAGGGCGTGCGTGGCGACACCACCGCCGAGTCGCTCGGCAAGCTCCGCCCGGCGTTCAGCAAGGACGGCACGATCACGGCCGGCTCCGCCTCGCAGATCTCCGACGGTGCCTGCGCGGTCGTCGTGATGAGCAAGGCCAAGGCCGAGGAGCTGGGCCTGACCTGGCTCGCCGAGATCGGCGCGTCCGGCCAGGTCGCCGGCCCCGACTCCACGCTCCAGCTCCAGCCGGCCAACGCGATCGCGAAGGCCGCCGCGAAGGAGGGCATCTCCGTCTCGGACATCGACCTCTTCGAGCTCAACGAGGCGTTCGCGGCCGTCGGCATCGAGTCGGCCCGCCAGCTCGGTGTCTCGCCCGACAAGGTCAACGTCAACGGCGGCGCCATCGCGCTGGGCCACCCGGTCGGCATGTCCGGCGCCCGGATCGTGCTGCACCTCGCGCTCGAGCTCCAGCGCCGCGGCGGCGGCACCGGCGCGGCCGCCCTCTGCGGCGGCGGTGGCCAGGGCGACGCGCTGATCATCCGGGTCCCGCAGGCCTGAGTGGTCTCGACAGGCTCGACCGACGATCCCAGCAGCTCGACCGTGGGGGGCCGGCGCCGTTCGACGGCGTCGGTCCCCGAGCTCGTCACCCGCGCCCGTGCGGGTGAGGCCCGGGCGGTGGCGCGACTCATCTCGCTGGTGGAGGACGCGTCGCCGCTGCTGCGCGAGGTGATGGCTGCGCTGGCGCCGCACGCCGGCCACGCGCAGATCATCGGCATCACCGGCTCGCCGGGCGTCGGCAAGTCCACCTCGACCAACGCGCTCGTCACCGAGCTGCGCAAGGCCGGCAAGAGGGTCGGGGTGCTCGCGGTCGACCCGTCCTCGCCGTTCTCCGGTGGCGCGCTCCTCGGCGACCGCGTCCGGATGCAGGACCACGCGCTGGACCCCGAGGTCTACATCCGCTCGATGGCCTCCCGGGGCCACCTCGGCGGCCTGGCCTGGACGACCCCGCAGGCGCTGCGCGTCCTGGACGCCGCCGGCTGCGACGTCATCCTGATCGAGACCGTCGGGGTGGGGCAGAGCGAGGTCGAGATCGCGGGCCTCGCCGACACGACGATGGTCCTGCTGGCTCCCGGGATGGGCGACGGCATCCAGGCGGCCAAGGCCGGGATCCTGGAGATCGGCGACATGTACGTCATCAACAAGGCCGACCGCGAGGGCGCCGACCAGGTGCGCCGCGACCTGCGCTCGATGCTCGCGCTGGCCGAACGACCGGAGGGGGCCTGGCGGCCGCCGATCATCAAGACGATCGCCCAGCGGGGCGAGGGTCTCGACGAGGTGGCCGCCGAGATCGACCGGCACTTCGCCTGGCTCCAGTCGTCCGGTGAGCTCGAGAAGCGCCGCACCCGTCGTGCCCGCGACGAGATCGAGGCGATCGCCGTCACCGCGCTGCGCGCCCGCTGGGGTGACGTGCACGGACGATCCGAGCTCGACGACCTCGCCAGGGCAGTCGCGGCCGGGAAGTCCGACCCCTACGCCGCCGCCGACGAGCTGCTCGACTCGTTCACCGAAGCCTGAACGGTCCGGGGTGTGACCCGTGTCGCGGGTCGCACCGGGCGCGCCTCACCCCTCTGGGTGGCTCCGGCTGCTAGAAATGTCTAGCCCTGTTCTTCCCCCCGGACGGAGAGCTTTTTCTCATGAACGCCAAGAAGGTGGTCCTCACCCTGCTGGTGGTGTTCCTCGGATTCTGGATGTTCCAGGACCCTCACGGCTTCGCCGTGGCCGCCAAGTCGCTGGGTTCCGGATCCTGGGACGCGCTGTCCCAGCTGTTCCAGGGGCTGATCCGCTTCTTCGGCGAGCTGAGCTGACCGCCGGGACGCGGGGCCACTCGTGAGCCTGCTCGGGTCCTTCGCCGACCCGAACATCCGCAAGCACCTGCTGCGCGACGAGGGCGAGGTCATCGTCGACGAGGTCAAGCACCACTGGATCGCCTATGTCCGGCCGGTGCTCGAGACCCTGGTCGCGATCGCCCTGCTCGTGCTGTCGGCGTACATCGACATGGATCTCGCCTGGCTGCCGATGCTGCTGGCCTTCGCGACCCTCGCCCACGCCGCCTGGTGCGCGCTGCGCGAGCACCGCGACCGGTTCGTGATCACCAACATGCGGGTCTTCCGGGTGCACGGGGTGCTCTCCCAGAACCTCGCGACCATGCCGCTGTCCCGGATCCTCGACATCACGGTGGTCAAGCCGCTGCACGGCCGGATCCTCGGGTTCGGGCACTTCTGCTTCGAGTCGGCCGCCACCGAGCAGGGGCTGCGCGACATCAGGTACGTCGGCCAGCCCGACGAGCGCGACCTCGCGATCCAGCGAGTCGTCCAGCGCTCGGGCCTGCGCGGCCCCCGGCCCGTCAACTGACGTTCCGGCACGGGGTCGCCCACCGTGCCTAGGGTGTTCGCATGTGCACCGCCGACGACGTACGACGCGTCGGCCTGGCCCTGCCGCGCACCTACGAGCGGATGGTGGGCGGCCGCTGGAAGCTCAAGGTCGGGCAGCTCGTCTACGTCGCGTTCTCCAAGGACGAGCTCGCGATGGGGTTCGGCTTCCCTCGGGCGGAGCGGGACGGGCTGGTCGCCTCCGATCCCGAGACGTTCTTCCTGCCACGGACCTCGGACCTGCGCTACCAGTGGGTCTGCGCCCACCTGCCCCGGCTGGCCGACGACGAGATGCGTGAGCTGGTGACGGACGCCTGGCGGATGTGCGTGCCGGCGATGCTGCACGACCTGCCCGAGATGCCGGCACCGACTGCGGCGGCCTGGAACGCGATGGACGCGGGGGAGTGGGACGAGCTGCGCCCGCTGCTCCACCCCGGGCTGGACTGGACCGACGGAGCGGTCGTGCTGAAGGGGCGCGAGCAGGTTCTGGAGTACCTGGGCACCCACCCGGCACCGCGGCCGCCGCGCGAGGTCGAGGTGCGCGAGGGCCAGGTCAGCCGGTGGGTCAGAGCCTCGGGTGCCCGGGCGCCCGGCAGAGCCACTGGTCGGAGCCAGTAGGGCGTCCTACTGTGCAGTCATGGTCTCGACCGACGACACAGGCTCCGCACGGTCCCGCTGGCAGTCCCGCTACGAGCGGTCCCGGGTCCGCGGCGTCGACTTCACGACGCTGAGCGGCCTGCGGGTCGAGCCGGCGTACGGCACCGACGAGTCGGAGTGGCCCGGCGAGTTCCCGTTCACCCGGGGTCTCTACCCCACGGGCTACCGCGGGCGGACCTGGACGATCCGGCAGTTCGCCGGCTTCGGAAACGCCCAGCAGACCAACGAGCGCTACCGGATGATCCTCGGTCGCGGCGGTGGCGGGCTCTCGGTGGCCTTCGACATGCCCACGCTCATGGGTCACGACTCCGACGACCCGAAGGCGCTCGGCGAGGTCGGCCATTGCGGTGTGGCCATCGACTCGGCCGCCGACATGGAGCTCCTCTTCGACGGCATCGACCTCGGCGACGTCACCACCTCGATGACGATCAGCGGCCCGGCCGTCCCCGTCTTCTGCATGATGATCGTGGCCGCCGAGCGCGCGGGCGTCGACACCGGCACGCTGAACGGCACCCTGCAGACCGACATCTTCAAGGAGTACATCGCCCAGAAGGAGTGGCTCTTCGGCCCCGAGCCGCACCTGCGCCTGATCGGCGACCTGATGGAGTACTGCACCGAGAAGATCCCGGCGTACAAGCCGCTCTCGGTCTCCGGCTACCACATCCGCGAGGCCGGCTCCACGGCCGCGCAGGAGCTCGCCTTCACGCTGGCCGACGGGTTCGGCTACGTCGAGCTCGGGCTGTCGCGCGGCCTCGACGTCGACGTCTTCGCGCCCGGGCTGTCGTTCTTCTTCGACGCGCACGTGGACTTCTTCGAGGAGATCGCGAAGTTCCGGGCGGCTCGCCGGATCTGGGCGCGCTGGCTGCGCGACGTCTACGGCGCGAAGACCGAGAAGGCCCAGTGGCTGCGGTTCCACACCCAGACCGCCGGCGTCTCGCTCACCGCGCAGCAGCCCTACAACAACGTCGTGCGCACCGGCATCGAGGCGCTCTCGGCCGTCCTGGGCGGCACCAGCTCGCTGCACACCAACGCCCTCGACGAGACGCTCGCGCTGCCCAGCGAGCAGGCCGCCGAGATCGCGCTGCGCACCCAGCAGGTGATCATGGAGGAGACCGGCGTGGTCAACGTCGCCGACCCGCTCGGCGGTTCGTGGTACGTCGAGGCCCTCACCGACAGGATCGAGGCCGAGGCGAACGCGATCTTCGACAAGATCCTGTCGATGGGCGGCTCCACGCTGACCCACGCCGACACCGAGCAGCTCGCGGAGAAGATGCGCGCCTCGAGCGGTGAGGCGGACGCCGCCGAGTGGCCGATGACCCGCGGCCTGCTGCGCGGGATCGAGGACGGCTGGTTCATGTCGGAGATCGCCGAGGCGGCCTTCCAGTACCAGGTGGCGCTCGAGAAGGGCGACAAGCGCATCGTCGGCGTCAACTGCCACCAGGCGTCGGTCACCCACGACCTCGAGATCCTGCGCGTCTCCCACGAGGTGGAGGTCGAGCAGGTCCGCGTGCTCGCCGGACGCCGGAGCGCCCGGGACCAGGAGTCCGTGGCAGCCGCCGTCCAGCACATGGTCGACGTCTCCCGGACCGACGCGAACATGATCGAGGCGATGCTCGAGGCGTGCCGGGCCGAGGCCACGCTGGGCGAGATCTGCGACGCGCTGCGCGCCGAGTGGGGCGAGTACCGCGAGCCCGCCCGCTTCTGATCGCCTCGATCTGGTCCAATCCAGGGATGAACCTCACCCAGCTGCTGGCCGGACTCCCGGCGAACCCGCGGATCGTGGTGTCCGGCAACCACGCCACCCCGTGGCACACCCTGGCGCTGCTCGACGCCGCCGTGCCGTCGTACCGGCTCTGGGCGTTGAACGGGCAGCCGGGGCTGCCTGACCGCGACGGTGTCGTCCTCGAGACCTCGTTCGTCGGGCCGGGGATGCGGCGCAGCCCCCGGCTGAGCTACGTCCCCTCCCGGCTGTCGCTGGTGCCGCGGCTGTTCGAGACCGCGCTGGTGCCCGACCTGGTCCTGCTGCACACCACCCCTCCGCGTGGGGGACAGGTCTCGCTCGGGACCGAGGTCAACGTCCTGCCCGCTGCCCTCGAGGCCGTACGGCGGCGCGGTGGCGTCGTCATCGCCCAGGTCAACCGGCACATGCCCTGGACGTTCGGCGACGCACTCGTCGACACCGACCTCGTGGACCTCCTGATCGAGGCCGACGAGCCGCTGCCCCGCGCGAGCCTCGCCGCCATCGACGAGGAGTCCGCGCGGATCGGCAGCCTGGTCGCCGAGCGGGTGGGCGACGGGGCGACCCTCCAGGCCGGGATCGGGGCGGTTCCCGACGCCACCATGCGCGGGCTGGCGGGGCGCCGCGGGCTGCGGATCTGGACCGAGATGTTCTCCGACAGCGTCCTCGAGCTCGAGCGTGCCGGCGCCCTGGACCGGGACGTCCCCATCCGCGCGTCGTTCCTCTTCGGGTCCGGCGACCTCCTCGACTGGGTCGACGGCAACGAGCGGGTGGAGATGGTGCGCACCGAGGTCACCAACGACCCCGCCCGCATCGCCGCCAACCCCTCGATGGTCAGCGTCAACACCGCGTTGCAGGTCGACCTGTTCGGCCAGGCCAACGCGTCGCGGATCCGGGCGCGCATCCACTCGGGCTTCGGCGGGCAGACCGACTTCATCGTCGGTGCCCTGCACAGCCTGGGCGGTCAGGCCCTGATCGCGCTGAAGTCGTGGCACCCCAAGGCGGACTGCTCGACGGTGGTGCCGCTCGTGGACGAGCCGGTGACCTCGTTCCAGATGAGCGCGATCGTGACCGAGCAGGGCAGCGCGGAGGTCTTCGGCCGCGACCAGCGCGAGCAGGCACGCCAGATCATCGACAACGCCGCCCACCCCAGCGTCCGGGACGAGCTGTGGGAAGAGGCGGCTGCGCTGGGTCTCGCGGGTGATCCCTAGACTTGCGGGCATGACGCAGCAGCCGTTCACCCGTCCCGGAGCCATCGACCTGTCGGCCCTGAAGCGCCCGGCCCCGCAGGCCGGGGGAGCCCCCGCAGGTGCCGCCGCAGGAGCGGCCGGCGCCGGCGGGTCGTCGTACGCCGTGGAGATCGACGAGCAGAACTTCCAGCAGACCATCGAGGCCTCGATGACGGCGCCGGTGCTGCTGGTGTTCTACTCCCGGACCCGGGTGCCGGAGAGCGGCCAGCTCGCCGCGGATGTCGAGACCCTGTCCGCGGAGTTCGAGGGGCGCTTCCTCGCCGGGCTGGTGGACATCGACGCGGCCCCCTCGATCGCGCAGGCGATGCAGATCCCGTCGGTCCCGCTCGTCGTCGTGGTGCTCGAGGGGCGGCCGATGCCGCTGCTGCAGGACGTCGTCCCGCTCGAGGAGCTGCGCACGGCCCTGACCCAGGTGATGCAGCAGCTCACCACGCAGGGCGTGACCGGCCGGCACCAGCCGCGCGCCGCTGCCGCGCCCGACGCCGAGGGGGAGGGCGAGCCGGGGCTCGACCCCCGCTACGCACCGGCCCAGGAAGCGCTGGGCGAGGGCGACATCGACCGGGCGGTCGCGGAGTACCAGAAGCTCGTCGACGCCAACCCGGCCGACGCCGAGGCGTCCGCGGGGCTGGCCATGGCCAAGGTGCTCCAGCGCACCAGTGGCGTCGACCTCCAGCAGGCCCGCGAGGCGGCCGCCGCGCACCCCGACGACGTCGACGCCCAGACGATGGTCGCCGACCTCGACATGCTCGGCGGTCACGTCGAGGACGCCTTCACCCGCCTCATCGAGCTCGTGCGCCGCAGCGCCGGGGACGAGCGGAACAAGGCCCGCGAGCACCTGATCGGGCTCTTCGGAGCTGTCGGCAACGACGACCCCCGGGTGCTCCGGGGCCGCCAGCAGCTCGCGTCCGCGCTCTTCTGAGTCGGGCCTGATGAGTCGGGTCTGAGCCCGCTCAGCTCGCCGCCAGCGCGCTGAGCACCGCGGCGACGGCCGGGGAGTCGGTCATGCTGCGCCGGTGCACGGCCACGATCTCGCGGGTCGGGACCGGGTCGTGCGCCGCGACGCCCACCAGCCCGTCCCCGAGGGGCTGGCGGCCCAGCCGCGGGACGAGCGCGATGCCGAGGCCGGCCCGCACCAGCGCCAGGTGGGAGTCGAACTCGGTCGACTGGTGCGCGATGCGCGGCAGCCGGCCGGTGCCGTCGTACATCCGGGTGAGCCACTGACGACAGATCGTGCCCTCGGGGGTCGCGATCCAGTCCTCGTCGACGAGGTCGTGCGGGCTGACCCGGTCACGTGTGGCGAGCCGGTGGTCGGTGCGCACGATGACGTCGGCGACGTCGCGGGCCAGGGGAGTGGTCGAGAGGTGCTCGGGGATCGCCAGGGGTACGTCGCCCCAGCTGTGCACGACGCCCAGGTCGCTCTGGCCCGACGCGACGAGGTCGATGGTGTCCCAGGGCTCGCGCTCGGTCAGCGCGAGGCTGAGCCCCGGGTGGGCGGTGCGCAGCTCGCCCACGACGGGCGCGACCAGGCCGCGCATGGCCGTCGAGAACGCCGCCAGCCGCAGATGACCGGCGACGGTGCCGGCCTGGCGGTGCAGGCCCGCCTCCACCTCCTCGAGGTCCGCGAGCAGCCGGGAGCCGGCGTCGACCAGGTGGCGGCCGTGCCGGGTCAGCATCACGCCACGGCCGACCCGCTCGAGCAGGGGTACGCCGGTCTGCCGTTCCAGCCGCTTGACCTGCTGGGAGACCGCGCTCGGGGTGAAGCCGAGGGCATCGGCGGCGGCCACGACCGAGCCGTGGGTGTCCACCGCCCGCAAGGAGGCCAGCGCCGGGAGATCGATCATGCAGCAATGCTACCGGGATCCATGCATGATCGTTCGCTGGTGCTTCATGATGCCGGTCCGGCAGGCTGGCTCCCGTGAACGCTCGTGACTCGCTGCTGGCCGCCCTCGTCGCCTCGATCTGGGGCTTCAACTTCGTGGTCATCGACTGGGGGATGCACGGCGTCCCGCCGCTGCTGTTCGCCGCCTGCCGGTTCGCTGTGGTGCTCGTCCCCGCGGTCCTCCTGGTCCCGCGCCCCGACGCCCCGTGGCGGGTGGTCGCCACGGTCGGTGCCTTCATGTCGCTCGGCCAGTTCGGGTTCCTGTACGTCGCGATGGCCGCCGGGCTGCCGCCGGGGCTGGCCGCCCTGGTGCTCCAGGCCCAGGTGATCTTCACGGTGGCGATCGCGGCGGTCGCGCTGCGCGAGCGGCCGACCGTGGCCCAGGTCGTCGGCGTGGCCCTCGGCTCGCTCGGGCTGACGGTGGTCGCGCTGGGCCGGGGCGGCCACGTCACCGTCACCGCCCTGGTGCTCTGCCTGCTCGGCGCGCTCTCCTGGGGCATCGGCAACGTCGTCTCCCGCGCCTCGGGGATCAGTGGGGGACTCTCGCTGACCGTCTGGTCGGCCGTCGTCGTACCCCTGCCGCTGCTGGCGCTGTCCCTGCTGCTGGACGGGCCGGGGGCGGTCGCTGCCGCGGTGACGGCGTTCTCCTGGCAGGCGGTGGTCTCGACGCTCTACACCGCCGGGCTGGCCTCCCTGGTCGGCTACGGCATCTTCAACACGCTGCTGTCGCGCAACCCGTCGTCGGCGGTGGTGCCGTGGGTCCTGCTCGCGCCGGTCGTCGCGATGGCCTCGGCCTGGCTGCTGCTCGACCAGCGGCCCAACGCCGCCGAGGCGGGCGGTGGTGTGCTGCTGATCGTCGGCGTGCTGGTCGCGCTGCGGCCAGCCCCGGGACGCCGCGCGCGCAGGCTAGCCGAGCGCGGCCCGGCCGGCCTCCAGCCGCGCGACCGGCACCCGGAAGGGCGAGCAGGACACGTAGTCGAGCCCGACCTCGTGGAAGAAGTGGATCGAGGCGGGGTCGCCACCGTGCTCGCCGCAGACACCCAGGTGCAGGTCGGGTCGCGTCGCACGTCCACGCTCGACTGCCGTGCGCACCAGGGAGCCCACGCCCTCGACGTCCAGCGACTCGAACGGTGAGACCGGGAAGACGCCGGCCTCGAGGTAGTTGCTGAAGAACGAGGACTCGACGTCGTCGCGGGAGAAGCCCCACGTCATCTGGGTGAGGTCGTTGGTGCCGAAGGAGAAGAACTCGGCCGACGCCGCGATCTTGTCCGCGGTGATGGCCGCTCGCGGCAGCTCGATCATGGTGCCGATCTTGTGGGGGATCGAGATCCCCTTCTCCCGCTGCACCTCCTCGGCGACCGCGAGGATCTCGGTCCGGACCATGTCCAGCTCCCGCACGCTCGCCACCAGCGGGATCATGATCTCGGGACAGGCGGTGCCGCCCGCGGCGATCCGGTCGGCGGCGGCTTCGAGGATCGCCCGGGCCTGCATGGTGAACAGGCCGGGGATCACGATGCCCAGGCGGACTCCGCGCAGGCCGAGCATGGGGTTCTGCTCGTGGAGCCGACGCACGGCCTCGAGCAGCTTGAGCGAACGCTTCTTGTGCTTGCCGCGGACGTCGTCGAGGGCGACCTTGACCGAGAGCTCGGTGTAGTCGGGCAGGAACTCGTGCAGGGGCGGGTCGATCAGCCGGATGGTGACCGGCAGGCCGTCCATCTCCTCGAGGATCTCGGTGAAGTCCTGGCGCTGGAGGGGCAGCAGCTCGGCGAGGGCGTCGGCCTGGGCGGCCTCGTCCTCGGCCACGATGAGGTTCTCCACCAGGCGGCGGCGCTCCCCGAGGAACATGTGCTCGGTGCGGCAGAGCCCGACGCCCTGCGCTCCGAAGCGGCGGGCCCGGGCGACGTCCTCGGGGGTGTCGGCGTTGGCCCGGACCTGCAGCCGGCGCTTGGAGTCGGCGTGCGCCAGGATCCGGGCGACCGAGTCGACGAGGTCCTCGTGGATGGTGTCGCCCTCGAAGTGGCGCACGACCACGGAGTCCGCGACCGGGACGGCACCGGCGTAGACGTGGCCGGTGGTCCCGTCGATCGAGATGACGTCGCCCTCGCGGACGGTGACCCCGCCGCGGACCCGGAACTCGCGGGCCCGGGTGTCCACGTCGAGCGACTCGGCCCCGCACACACAGGTGCGGCCCATGCCGCGGGCGACCACGGCGGCGTGCGAGGTCTTGCCCCCCCGGCTGGTCAGGATGCCGCGGGCGGCCACCATCCCGCGCAGGTCGTCGGGGTTGGTCTCCTTGCGGACCAGGATGACGTCCTCGCCGTCGTCGGCCCACTCGACCGCGGTGTCGGAGTCGAAGGCGACCTTGCCCACGGCTGCGCCGGGGGAGGCGTTCATGCCGACGGCGAGGAGGTCACGCTCGGCGTCCACGTCGAACCTGGGGAACATCAGCTGGGCCAGCTGGGCGCCGGTGACGCGGCGTACGGCCTCGTCGAGGTCGATCAGCCCCTCGTCGGTCATGTGCACGGCGATCCGGAACGCCGCCTCGGGGGTCCGCTTCCCGACCCGGGTCTGGAGCATCCACAGCTTGCCGCGCTCGACGGTGAACTCGATGTCGCACATGTCGCGGTAGTGGTGCTCGAGCGTGCTCATGATCGCCAGCAGCTCGTCGTGCGACGCCTTGTCGACCTCACCCATGTGCGCCAGCGGGACCGTGTTGCGGATGCCGGCCACGACGTCCTCACCCTGGGCGTTCTGCAGGTAGTCGCCGTACACGCCCTGGGACCCGCTGGCCGGGTCGCGGGTGAAGGCGACCCCGGAGCCGGAGGTCATGCCGCGGTTGCCGAACACCATGGCCTGGATGTTGACCGCGGTGCCGAGGTCCTCCGGAATCTGCTCCTGGCGTCGGTACAGCGTCGCGCGCTCGGTGTTCCACGAGTCGAAGACCGCGCGCATCGCGAGGTCCATCTGCTCGCGTGGGTCCTGGGGGAACGGCCGTCCGGCGTGCTCCTCGATGCGCTTCTGGAAGGTGGTGACCAGCTCGGCCAGGTCGTCGACGTCCAGGTCGAGGTCCTCGACGGTGCCGCGCCGCGCCTTGAGGGCGTCGAGCTCGTCGGAGAACACCTCGTCATGGATGCCGAGGACGGTGGACCCGAACATCTGCAGCAGCCGGCGGTAGGAGTCCATCGCGAACCGCTGGTCGTCGCTCTGCACCGCGAGGCCGCGCACGGACTCGTCGTTGAGCCCGATGTTGAGGACGGTGTCCATCATGCCGGGCATCGAGAACTTCGCTCCCGAGCGCACCGACACCAGCAGGGGGTCCTCGGGGTCGCCGAGGCGGCGGCCCATCGCCTCCTCGAGCCGGCCGAGGTGCTCGCTCACCTGGTCGGTGAGGCCGTCCGGCTCGCTGCCGCGGACCAGGTAGGCGCGGCACGCCTCCGTGCTGATGGTGAACCCGGGCGGGACCGGCAGTCCGAGATTGGTCATCTCGGCGAGGTTGGCACCCTTGCCGCCGAGCAGGTCCTTCTGGTCCTTGTTTCCCTGGGCGAAGTCGAACACGAAGGTGGTCACCCGGTGATCTTCGCGCCTTTTGCCGTCGAGCGGCAGAGTAAACCGGCGTTCAGATACCCGACTCTGTGTACGGCGTTCCGCCGGCGGCCGCTCCACCGAGGTTCTGCAGGGCGGACTCGATACGACGGGCGGTGAAGTCGGCGCAGCGCTCACGGACCTCCGCCGGGGTGCAGAAATCGGCCGCGCGGATCTCCCGGGTCTGCTTGACGACGCGCGCCAGGAGCCCGGCGTCGTGGCTGCCGCCGTCGAAGACCAGGCACAGGGCGTCGTCCCAACCGCTCCACGCCGGCAGCCAGTCGGTCAGCAGCAGCGGGCCGGACTTGATCTGGAGGCCGAGCTCCTCCTCGACCTCGCGCGACACGGCGAGCTGCGGCGACTCCCCGACCTCGACGACGCCGCCGGGGAGGTCCCAGTCCTGCTTGTAGGTGAGCTGGCAGAGCAGCACCCGGTCGTCGGTGTCGCGGACGAGCATCTGGCTGATCGCCCGCTTGCGGGGCAGGAAGGAGTTGAGCAGCGCGCGGAATCCCTCCGGCTCGTGGGCCGGTACGTCGGTCGCCAGTCGCGCGTAGACGATCCGGTCCACGGTGGCGCCGTCGACCGTGACACCGCGCATGACGCCCTCGCGGCGCAGGCCCGACCAGGTCGCCACCCGCTGGGCCTCCTCGTCGTCAGGCGGCACCAGGGTCTCGACCCGGGCATGGCGGGCGAGCGCGACCTCGACCTCACGGCGTACGACCTCGACGGCGGCCGCCAGGCCGCCGTCGTGCAGGTCGGGAACCCACGTGATCCGGGCGATCCCGTCCGCGACGGTGATCACGGTCGTCGGTTGCTCGCTCACGGGAAACACCCTAGCGAGCGACCCATCGGGCCCGACGACCCCTCAGGCCCGACGACGCAGCCAGACGGTGGCCAGCGGGGGGACGACGAGGTCGGCGTGCGCGGGCTGGCCCGACCACTCGCCGTCCACCGCGGTGACCGCGCCGAGGTTGCCCACGCCCGAACCGGTGTAGCTCTCCGCGTCGGTGTTGACGAGCTCGTCCCAGACGCCCGCCGACGGCAGCCCCAGCCGGTAGTCCTCGTGCGGGACCGCGGAGAAGTTCGCCACGCACACGAGGTCTCCCGCGTCGCCGTCGCGGCGGACGAACGAGAAGACGTTGCGGCCGGCGTCGTTGGCGTCGATCCACTGGAAGGACGAGGGGTCGCTGTCGCCGGTCCACAGCGCCGGGGTCCCGGCGTACGCCGTGTTCAGGTCGCGGACCAGCGACTGGACGCCGCGGTGCTCGGGGTGGTCGAGCAGCCACCAGTCGAGCTCGCGGGCCTCGGCCCACTCCGACTCCTGGCCCATCTCGATGCCCATGAACATCAGCTGCTTGCCGGGGTGCGCCCACATGAAGGCGAGGTAGGCGCGCAGGTTGGCCAGCTGCTGCCAGCGGTCACCGGGCATCTTGCGCAGCAGCGAGCCCTTGCCGTGCACGACCTCGTCGTGGCTGATCGGCAGGACGAAGTTCTCCGACCAGGCGTAGACGAGCGAGAAGGTCATCTCGCCGTGGTGGTAGGCGCGGTGCACCGGCTGGTGCTGCATGTAGCCCAGCGAGTCGTGCATCCAGCCCATGTTCCACTTGAAGCCGAAGCCGAGGCCGCCCTCGGAGGTCGGCTTGGTGACGCCCGGCCAGGAGGTCGACTCCTCGGCGATGGTGATCGCGCCGGGGACCCGCTTGTCGACGGTGCCGTTCATCTCCTGGAGGAACTGGACCGCCTCGAGGTTCTCGCGGCCCCCGTGCACGTTGGGCGTCCACTCGCCGGGCTCGCGGGAGTAGTCGAGGTAGAGCATCGAGGCCACGGCGTCGACGCGCAGCCCGTCGATGTGGAACTCCTCGAGCCAGTAGAGCGCGTTGGCGACCAGGAAGTTGCGCACCTCGCGGCGCCCGAAGTCGAAGATGTAGGTGCCCCACTCGGGGTGCTCCCCGCGCGAGGGGTTCGGGTCCTCGTAGAGCGGCGTCCCGTCGAAGCGCGCCAGCGCGAACTCGTCCTTGGGGAAGTGGGCGGGGACCCAGTCGACGATGACGCCGATGCCGGCCTGGTGCAGCCGGTCGATGAGCAGCCGGAGCCCGTCGGGGTCGCCGAAACGCGACGTCGGCGCGAAGTACGACGTGACCTGGTAACCCCACGACCCGCCGAACGGGTGCTCCATCACGGGCATGAACTCCACGTGGGTGAAGCCGAGGTCGGTGAGGTAGGGGACCAGGTCGTCGGCCAGCTCGGCGTAGGAGTAGGCGTCGCCGCCGTGGTGCTTCTTCCAGGACCCGAGGTGCACCTCGTAGACCGACATCGCCTCGCGGACCGGGCGCTTGGCCGGCCGGGCGTTCATCCACTCGGCGTCGCCCCAGGTGTAGCTCGACTCGAACACCACCGAGGAGGTGGCGGGCGGGACCTCGGTGTGGAAGGCCATCGGGTCGGCCTTCTCGCGCCACTGGCCGTCGGCGCCGAGGATCACGAACTTGTAGGCGGTGCCGTTGCCGACCTCGGGGACGAAGAGCTCCCAGACGCCGGACGTGCCGAGCTGGCGCATCGGGTGCTCGCGGCCGTCCCAGCTGTTGAACGAGCCCTTGAGCCGCACCGCGCGGGCCGAGGGGGCCCACACCGCGAACGAGGTGCCGGTGACGCCGCCCTCGTAGCGGTGGACGCGCGCGCCGAGCACCTCCCAGAGCTGCTCGTGGCGCCCCTCGTTGATCAGGTGCAGGTCCATCTCGCCGAGCGTCGGCAGGAAGCGGTAGGGGTCGTCCAGCACGATCGGGTCGCCGTCGTAGGAGGCCGCGACCCGGTAGTCGGGGACGGTCGCGACCGACAGGGTGCCGACCCAGACGCCCTCGTGCTCGTGGGTCAGCTCGGTCTCGGTGCCCCCGTGCCGGATGACGACGCGCGACGCGAGCGGCTTGAACACCCGGACGGTGACGTCGCCCTCGTGGGGGTGCGGGCCGAGGATGGAGTGGGGATGTCCGTGCTCGCCACGGACGAGCAGGTCGAGCTCCTCGCGGCTGACGGGCTTGACGGCGTTCCTGGTGCTGGTCATGACACTCCGATCCTCGCGAGGGCCTCGAGTGGGATGCCCACCCAGGTCGGACGGTTGCGGGTTTCGTAGACGGTCTCGTAGACGGCCTTGTCGGCGACGTACGCCGCCAGCAGGGTGTGCTCCTCGGCCGTCAGCTCGCGACCGGCATAGGCCGCGAGGAAGGCCCCGCGGTTGCGGTCCGCCCACTCCGCAGCACGGTAGGCGCGCTGGTCGGCGCCTTCGTCGTGCCCGTCGCTCCAGGTGCGCTCGACGACCCGGGGTGCGTAGTCGAGCGAGCGCAGCATCCCGGCCACGTCACGCCACGGGGAGTCGGGCTCGGCCCGCTCCGCGAGCGGCTTGGCCGGCTCGCCCTCGAAGTCGACGAGCTTCCAGCCCCGCACGGTGCGCAGGGTCTGGCCCAGGTGCAGGTCGCCATGGATCTGCTGCACCCAGAGCCGGTCCAGCGCGGCGAAGGCGTCGTAGGTGCGGCGCAGGTCGTCGGCGTACGCCGCCAGCTGGGGCACGACCTCGAGCGCGGCGTCGAGGCGGCGGTGCATGCCCGCGGCCAGCCGCTGGACCTCCGCGCCGGGACGGTCCCCGGACGGGAAGTGCTCGGCCAGGCTCTGGTGGGTCTCGGCGAGTGCCGTGCCGAGCCGCGCCGCCTCGCCGGCGAAGTCCCCGCCGACCTCGTCGGCGTGCAGGTCGGCCTCGGCGAAGAGGTTGCGCACGCTGGCCAGGGCGAGGTCCCACCCGTCGCTGGCGGTGCGCAGGAACTGCTGGAGCATCGCGAGCTGGAGGACGGGCCCATCGGTGCCCTCGGACGCGCCCTCGGACGCGTTGGTGTCGAGCCAGCCGTAGAGCGCTGCCACGTGGTCCGAGCCGGCCCGGGTGAGCACCTCGTGGATCGAGATGTCCGGGTTCGACCCCGGGGTGATCTTGCGGAACACCTTCATCAGGGAGTCGTCGCCGAAGGCGACCGAGGAGTTCGACTGCTCGCCACTGAACAGGGTGGAGTGGGCCTCCAGGTCCAGGTCGTGGCCGGGCACCCGGTGGAAGCGCAGCGGGCCACCGGGCGGGTCGGCGAAGGACCGCAGCCAGCAGGCCATCGCGGCGCGGTCGTGGACCGCGTCGTAGACGTGGCTGGCCCCGAAGTCCGGATCGGTCCAGGCGCCCAGCAGCGCGTGCTCGAGGCGGCTCTGCGGAGCGGGGTAGAACGCCAGCGGGAGCTGGTAGAACTCGTCCTCGCCGCCGTCGGCGTACGACAGGGTGACCAGGTCGATCGCCACACGCGGACCGTCGTCGACCTGGCCGGGGACCTCCCCGAGGCGGCGTACGGCGGTGATGGAGAACGAACGCCCCTTGCCGCCGAACCACCGAGCCTGCTCGACGAACGGTTGCAGGAAGTCGTGGGCGTGGGTCACGTGGCGATCCCCTCGTCGGAGTCGGGTGCGGTCAGGCGGAACCAGTAGAAGCCGTACCCACCCAGCGTCAGGAGATACGGAAGTTCTCCGACCGGCGGGAACGGGACACCGCCCAGCAGCTCCACGGGCACCATGCCCTCCCAGCGACGCAGGTCGAGCTCGACCGGCTGCGGGAAGCGCGAGAGGTTGTTGACGCACACGATGACGTCGCGCCGGTCGTTCTCGCCCAGGTGCTCGCGGGCGTAGGACAGCACAGTGGAGTTCGAGCCGCCGAGGTCGATGAACGACCCGAGCCCGAACGCCTCGTGCTGGCGTCGGGCCCAGATCATCCGGCGGGTCCAGTGCAGCAGCGACGAGGTGTTCTCGAGCTGGGCCTCGACGTTGACGCTCTGGTAGCCGTAGACCGGGTCCTGGATGGCCGGCAGGTGCAGCTTGCCGGGAGTTGCGGAGGAGAACCCCGCGTTGCGGTCGGGGGTCCACTGCATCGGCGTGCGCACCCCGTCCCGGTCACCCAGCCAGATGTTGTCGCCCATCCCGATCTCGTCGCCGTAGTAGAGGACGGGGGAGCCGGGCAGGGACAGCAGCAGCGCCGTGAACAGCTCGATCTGGTTGATGTCGTTGTCGAGCAGCGGGGCCAGCCGGCGGCGGATGCCGATGTTGGCCTTCATCCGGGGGTCCTTGGCGTACTCGCCCCACATGTAGTCGCGGTCCTCGTCGCTGACCATCTCGAGCGTGAGCTCGTCGTGGTTGCGCAGGAAGATGCCCCACTGGCACCCGGTCGGGATCGGCGGGGTCTGCTCGAGGATCTCCGAGATCGGGAAACGCGACTCACGCCGGACCGCCATGAAGATGCGCGGCATCACGGGGAAGTGGAAGCACATGTGGCACTCGTCGCCACCCGACTCGAAGTCGCCGAAGTAGTCGACGACGTCGGACGGCCACTGGTTGGCCTCGGCGAGCAGCACCCGGCCGGGGTACTTCTCGTCGACGAACTTGCGGACCATCCGGAGGAACTCGTGGGTCTCGGGGAGGTTCTCGCCGTTGGTCCCGGGCCGCTCGTAGAGGTAGGGCACCGCGTCCAGCCGGAACCCGTCGAGGCCCATGTCGAACCAGAACGAGATCGCATCGAGCATGGCCTCGTGGACCTTGGGGTTGTCGAAGTTGAGGTCCGGCTGGTGCGAGAAGAACCGGTGCCAGTAGTACTGCTGCCGGACCGGGTCCCAGGTCCAGTTGGACGGCTCGGTGTCGACGAAGATGATCCGCGCGTCCTGGTAGAGGTCGTCGGTGTCGGACCACACGTAGAAGTCGCCGTACGGCCCCTCGGGGTCGTGGCGGCTCGCCTGGAACCAGGCGTGCTGGTCACTCGTGTGGTTCATGACGAAGTCGATGATCACGCGGATGTCGCGCTTGTGCGCCTCGTCGAGGAAGTGGTGGAAGTCCTCGACCGAACCGCACTCGGGAAGGATGTCGGTGTAGTCGGCGACGTCGTAGCCGCCGTCGCGCAGCGGGGACGCGAAGAACGGCGGCACCCACAGGCAGTCGACCCCCAGCCACTGGAGGTAGTCGAGCTTCTCGGTCAGCCCCTTGAAGTCGCCGGTGCCGTCGCCGTTGGAGTCACGGAACGAGCGCACCAGCACCTCGTAGAAGACCGCGGTCTTGAACCAGTCGGGCGTGCTCCCGACCTGGTCGGGAAACGGGTCCTCGTCGTGCGTGTGGTCGGCGAGCGTGCCCTCCTGGCCGGCGGTGTCTGTCGAGTGCTGGGTCGAGCCTGTCGAGACGACGTCGGTCAACGGGGGCTCCTCACGGTCAGGATGTGGGCGGGTTCATGGGCAGGGTCGAGCCGGACGTAGTTGTGCTGGCCCCAGCACCAGTCCTCGCCGGTGATCTCGTCGTGGGCGACGAACGAGTCACCCCAGGCGACGCCCAGCGCCGGGAGGTCGAGGTGCACCATGGTCTCCCGGGTCCCGTGCGGGTCGACGTTGACGACGACGATCACCGTGTCGGCGTGCTCGCCGGTGGTCCCGTCCGGGGCTGCGGCGGTCTTGGAGAAGACCAGGATGTTCTCGTCGTCGCTGCTGTGGATCGTCACGTTGCGCAGCAGCTGGAGCGCGGGGTGCGCCCGCCTGATCTCGTTGAGCCGGGTGAGGTACGGCGCGAGCGTGCGGCCCTCGGTGGCAGCGCCGTCCCAGTCACGGATCCGGACCTGGTACTTCTCGGAGTCGAGGTACTCCTCGCTGCCGGGCTTCACCGCCACGTGCTCGTAGAGCTCGTAGCCGGCGTAGACACCCCAGCTCGGCGACCCGGTCGCGGCGATGGCCGCGCGCACCTTGAACGCCGCCGGCCCGCCGTACTGCAGGTAGGCGTGCAGGATGTCCGGCGTGTTCACGAAGAAGTTCGGGCGCATCAGGTGGTCGGTCTCGGAGGAGAGCTCGCGGAGGTACTCCTCGATCTCCCACTTCGCGTTGCGCCAGGTGAAGTAGGTGTAGGACTGGTGGAACCCGATCGCACCCAGGCCGCGCATCATCGCCGGGCGGGTGAAGGCCTCGGCCAGGAACAGCACGTCGGGGTCGGTGCGGCGGATCTCCTTGAGCAGCCACTCCCAGAACGCGACCGGCTTGGTGTGCGGGTTGTCCACGCGGAAGATCCGCACGCCGTGGGCCATCCAGTGCCGGACGACGCGGAGCACCTCGCGACAGATGCCGGTGGGGTCGTTGTCGAAGTTGACCGGGTAGATGTCCTGGTACTTCTTGGGCGGGTTCTCGGCGTGCGCGATGCTGCCGTCGGCCCGCGTCGTGAACCACTGCGGGTCGGTCGTCACCCAGGGGTGGTCGGGGGCCGCCTGCAGCGCCAGGTCGAGCGCGACCTCGAGGCCGAGCTCGCCTGCGCGCGCCACGAAGGCGTCGAAGTCCTCGAGGGTGCCCAGGTCGGGGTGGATCGCGTCGTGGCCGCCGTCCTTCGACCCGATCGCCCACGGCGAGCCGGTGTCGTCGGGCCCGGGGGTGAGGGTGTTGTTGGGGCCCTTGCGGTTGACCGCGCCGATCGGGTGGATCGGGGGCAGGTAGATGACGTCGAAGCCCATCTCGGCGACGGCGTCGAGGCGCTTCGCTGCGGTGCGGAAGCTGCCGCTGGTGACCTTGCCCGTGCGGGGGTCCCTGGTGGCGCCCTCGGACCGGGGGAAGAACTCGTACCAGCTGCTGTTCAGCGCCTCCCGGCGGTCGGCGTACGCCGGGTAGGGGCCCTCGACCGTCACCAGCTCGCGCACGGGGTTGGCGGTGAGCAGCGCGACCAGGTCGGGGCCCTGGAGCGCGGCCAGACGGGCTCCGACCGGACGCGCGGTGTCGGCCGCGGCGTCGATCGCGCCCTCGATCACCTCGAGCGCGTGCTCGTCGCTCTGGTCGAGCATGGCCCGGACCCGTTCGAAGAGCAGCCGGCCCTCGGTGAACATGAGCTCGACGTCGACCCCGGCCGGGATCTTCAGGCCGGCGTCGTGCTCCCAGGTGGCGAGCGGGTCGGACCAGGACTGCACCTCGAACGACCAGGCGCCACCGGTGTCCGGCGTCACCCAGGCTTCGTAGCGGTCCGGGATGTCGGCGTGCTCGGTCATCCGCACCGGTGGGCGGCGTTGACCGTCGGGACCCGTGAGGACGACCTCGGCGCCGAGCTTGTCGTGTCCTTCCCGGAACACGGTTGCGGACACGGGGAAGGGTTCTCCGACCGTGGCCTTCGCCGGGAGTCGACCGAGATCGACAACAGGCATGACATTCATGACGGGGATTCGTCCGACCATGGCGACCACACTTGCGGGTTGCTCATGGCCAGCGCAAGCCGAGTGCCCCTGAACGGACCCGAAACGCCGGTTCGGCGCCAGAAATGCCCGGACGGGTGAACCCCGAGGGGTCCACCCGTCCGTGGTGAGGGGTTCAGCGGCCTGTCAGTAGACCTGCAGCTCGGCCGCGTGCACGATCGTCCCCCGGTCGGACGCCGACTTGCAGTCGGTGTCGTTGGTGGGGTCGTTGTCCTGCTCCCCGGCGTAGCCCTTGAAGCCGGTGCACTGGTTCTCGAGGGCCACGAACCGGATCGCCGCAGCCCTGGTCGCCCTGACCTTGAAGGAGCGCAGGGTCAGGTTCGGGGCCACCGGGCGGGGGCGCAGCGCCGGGAAGGCGTTCGCCCCGGAGGTGTAGAACCGCTTCCACGTCGCGCGGGGCGAGGCACAGTTCTTCACGCAGGCCTCGAGCGCGAACTGGCGCAGCGCCGTGAACCGCGACCCGGAGTCGGGGTCGGCCGCGAGCGGCACCTCGTTGGGGTCCGGGGGAGCCGGGTTCAGCATCGCGCTGACCTGGACCCGGCGGACCTTGTGCACCCCACCGGCCAGGTCGACCGTGACGAACGGCTTGCTGGCATCGACGTTGGCGGCTGCGGCGTCGACGTACCCCCAGGCCGTGGCCTCGGTGCCGTCGATCAGGGACTTCGTGTTGAGCGAGCCCGTGCTGGCGCCGATGACCTTGGCGCCCGAGGCCTGGGCCGCGAGGTTCTTCGGGGCCCGGAGCCGCACGGTCTTGTGCTGACCGGGAGCGACCTTCAGGGTGAAGCGACGGAAGCCGCGCCCGGCCGAGGTGTAGAGCATCTCGTAGCTGCCCGGGGTCAGCCTGGCCACGTTGTCCAGCTTGGTCTTCTTCCTGGTGTCCGCGACCGGCGTGGCGCGAGCCTGGAAGTGCCCGACGAACACCTTGCCGGCCCCCCGTGCCTGGAAGGTCACGGTGGCGTTGCGCGACTTCGGCGACGCGAAGCTCGGCTTCGGCTCGCCCGAGTCGGCGTTCGGCGTGGAGGCTCCCTTGCCCATGCCGCGACGGGCGAAGGCGTCCCACATGACCTTCAGGTCCTTGCCGCCGAAGCGCATCTTGTCGGCCGCGAGCATGGCGTCGCGAGCGTCGAGCATCGACGTGGCGCCCTGCTGGAGCAGGAAGGCGTCGAAGACCAGCTGGATCCAGCGCCGGTTGCCCGGGCACTGGGCGGCCGGCAGCGGCGAGGCGTTCGTGGTCGCCTGCGCGCAGCGCAGCTGGAGCGACCTGTTGGTGTAGGGGTACTTGCTGTTCCACTTGTTGACGAGGGCCTGGCGCACGCTCCACTGCGTGCCGTTCCAGATCTCGCCGTCCGCGTGGACCTCGACGCCGGTGCTGTCGAAGCCGTAGTCGGAGTAGTTCAGCGGGTTCCTGTTGATGGCGTAGTCGCGGATCGCGACCGACTTGTTGCCGGTGGCGTAGACGCCGACGGCCCAGGGGTTGCCCCCGTTGGAGTAGCCGTGGCTGAACATGTACTCGCCGGCCGTCAGGTCACCCCAGGACTCGCCCATCGCGCCGCCCTGCTCGGAGGTGATCCCCTCGTCGGGGCCGGCGATCATGCGGTTGCTGATCGCGTGGGTGTACTCGTGGCCCACGATGCCCATGTCCAGGCCGCCATCGGTGCACGGTGCGTAGAACGCGCCGGCGATCGGCTGGAAGAGGTACTGGTTGGTGATGCCGGGCGTGCCGTCCTGCAGCGTGATCTGGTTGGCGTTGTCACGGCCGAGGTACGACGGCTGCCCGCCGCTCAGCGCGCCGGCCTGGGCGTTGCCGACCTCCTGGTCGCCGTCCACCCCGCCGCGGCCGAGGTTGTCGAGCTGCATGTTGTAGTTGGCCTCGGTGAAGCCGAGGTAGTAGCTGTAGTCGTGCATCCGGTTGTGGGCCACGAACAGGTTGGTCACGGAGGCGTCGATGTCGTTGCCGCCGGGGACCAGGGTGCTGGGGTCGCACTTGGAGTTGTTCCACGAGTCGGTGAACTCGGTGGTGAACTCACGGGTCGGGGACACCGGCGCCTGGGCCGTGCCGCCCGGGCTGAGGGGACTGACCCACGCCTCGTGCGTGTTGGCGTTGTTGCCCACGGTGGTGAGGGTCGACTCACCGGTCTGCGTGGTGGTGTCCCACGGTCCCGGTGCGGCGATGTTGCGGAACGGGCCGGTCGGCGTCGTGCAGCCCGGGCCTGCGGTCCAGCAACCGACGACCGAGTTCTTCGGGGTGTCGTTCGCGGAGAAGTCGAGCGAGGGGTTGGCGGTGAAGTAGCGCCACATCGGCGGGAAGCCGACGTCCGTGCCGCTCGGCGCACCCTGGTCGCTGGTGGTGACCGATGCGGCGTAGTTGCCCGGCGGCAGGAACGGCACGGTCGGGCTGTCGTAGGGGCAGACCTGCATCGAGTAGATGCCGGCCGGGATCGAGTCGGCGGCGTACGTCGCGGTCTCGGGGCTGGTGCCGAGGTCGCCGGAGACGAGGACCTGGTCCTGCGGGTCGAAGATCTTCACGACCACGTCGTTGAGGGTGTTGGCCATGGCGGCGACCGCGACGATCTGCTTGGTGTTGTCGTCGGTCAGCTCGAAGGCGTGCTTCTCGCCGCACTCCGTGGCCGTGATCTCGCCCTGGAACGGGAAGGCGTCGTTGTTGCTCTCGGCCTGGTTCTGGCGGTGCAGGATCGCGCCGGAGATGCCGTCGACCATGAGGGTGTAGGCGAACGCCGAGCCCTTCTGGACATCGACCACGTTGGTCTCGAAGACCGGGCGGACCGAGCCGTCGGCCAGCGCCAGGGCCCGCAGGCGGACCTGCTGCTGCTGCGCGAAGCCGGGCACGGTGAGCCGCGTCCAGCCACCGCTGACCTGGGTGGTGATGTCGGCGAGGTCGCCGGAGCCGAGGTTGCGCCCGACGTTTGAGGCCGCCTTCGTCCAGGCCTCGACCGGCGAGAGCGCCGCCGCGGCCGGCGTACCGGTGGTCCTGGTGATCGATGAGGAGGCGTAGGCGATCTCGCCGTTGGCGACACCCACGGTCACCATGCTGGCCAGGGCCGGCGTGAGGTCGCCGAACTTCTGGCGGAAGAGGACCGCACGGGCGCTGCTCTGCGCGAGCTTCTGGTTGCTGACCAGATCCAGGTCCGCGACGTCGGCGGCGCTCATGCCGAAGACGGCCGCGTGCTGGCTGAGCCAGGCGCGGGCGGCGGCGACCGGGTCGGTCGAGGAGGCCCTGCCCAGCGCACCGTCGGCCGGCAGCAGGGACGCGGGCGTCCCGAACTGGTTCCAGCGCACGTCGACGGCACCGAGCTCGGCGACCGCGCTGCGCTGGGCGGCCGAGGGCAGCACCGCGCCCCGGAGGTCCAGGTCGCCCAGACCGGCGGCGGGGTCTCCGGGAGTGGCGAGCCGGCCGGCGGCGGACGCGGCAGCGGGGGTGGCGCTGTCGGCGAGAGCGGGCAGTTGCGCGAGCCCGGGGACCAGGGTGGCGGTCAGCAGGGCCAGGCCAGCGGTCGCGAGACGGCCGCGGCGCAAGGGGATGGGTGTCATGCCGTTCTCAACGGGCCGCGTGGGGCTTCGTTATGCGGGGGTTCGTCACCCGGCCGGTTGGTCACGATTCGGTCCTCTCCACCCCGAAGTGTTGGATCGATCCAAGAATCACGCTAACGTCCTCCCGTGCGCGCGATTCGACGATTCACCGTCCGTCCTGTCCTCCCTTCGGCCCTGGCTGCGCTCAGCGACCTGGCCGGCAACCTGAGGTGGTCCTGGCACCCGGAGACGCAGGACGTCTTCGCGGCCGTGGACCCCGAGCTCTGGGAGTCGACGGGCCGCGACCCGGTCGCGCTGCTCGGTGCCGTGGGTCGCACCCGTCTCGAGGAGCTCGCCGTCGACCAGGCGTTCCTCGACCTGCTGGGTGCCGCGCGGCAGGACCTGCAGAACTACCTCACCGAGGACCGCTGGTACCAGCGCCGCCAGGCCGCCGACGGCCCCCGCGCGATCGGCTACTTCTCCCCGGAGTTCGGCATCACCGCCGTGCTGCCGCAGTACTCCGGCGGTCTGGGCATCCTCGCCGGCGACCACCTGAAGGCTGCCAGCGACCTCGGCGTCCCGATCGTCGGTGTCGGCCTGCTCTACCGCCACGGCTACTTCCGTCAGGCGCTGTCTCGTGAGGGCTGGCAGCAGGAGACCTACCCGGTCCTCGACCCCGACGGCCTGCCGATCTCGCTGCTGCGCGAGGCCGACGGCTCCCGCGCCACGATCTCGATCGCGATGCCGGGCGGACCGGACCTGGTCGCCCGGGTCTGGGTGGCCAGCGTCGGTCGGGTCCCGCTGCTCCTGCTCGACACCGACGTGGAGGGCAACCCCGAGCACTACGTCGACGTGACCGACCGCCTCTACGGCGGCAACAGCGAGCACCGCCTGCGCCAGGAGCTGCTCCTCGGCGTCGGCGGCGTGCGCGCGCTGCGCGCCTACTCGCGCATCACCGGCGCCCCGGAGCCCGAGGTGTTCCACACCAACGAGGGCCACGCCGGCTTCCTCGGTCTCGAGCGCATCCGCGAGCTGACCGTGGCCGAGGACGGTCCGAAGCTCGACTTCGACACCGCCCTCGAGGTCGGCCGCGCGTCGACCGTCTTCACCACGCACACCCCCGTGCCCGCCGGCATCGACCGCTTCCCCCGGACCCTGGTCGAGCAGTACTTCAGCGACGCGGGCTCCACGCCCGGAGTGCCCGTCGACCGGATCCTCGAGCTCGGCGCCGAGGACTACCACGGCGGCGACGCGTCGGTCTTCAACATGGCGGTCATGGGCTTCCGGCTGGCCCAGCGGGCCAACGGCGTCTCGATCCTGCACGGCGAGGTCAGCCGCGGCATGTTCAACGGTCTGTGGCCGGCGTTCGACGAGGCCGAGGTCCCGATCGGCTCCATCACCAACGGCGTGCACGCCCCGACCTGGGTCGCACGCGAGGTCTTCGAGCTCGCCGCCGGCCAGGGTGCCGACCCGGACTCCGACGACACCGAGGCGTTCTGGAACGCCGTCGACAAGGTGCCCGGCACCGAGGTGTGGGCGGTCAAGCGCAAGCTGCGCGAGCGGCTCGTCGTCGACGCCCGCAAGCGCCTGGCCCAGTCCTGGGCCGAGCGCGGCTGCGCCCCGGCCGAGCTCGGCTGGATCGACTCGGCGTTCGACCCCGACGTGCTCACGATCGGCTTCGCGCGCCGCGTCCCGTCGTACAAGCGGCTGACGCTGATGCTGCGCGACCCCGCGCGCCTCAAGCGCCTGCTGCTCGACCCCGAGCGGCCGATCCAGCTGATCATCGCCGGCAAGTCGCACCCGGCCGACGACGGCGGCAAGAAGCTGATCCAGGAGATGGTGCGGTTCGCCGACGACCCGGAGGTGCGCCACCGGATCGCGTTCCTGCCCAACTACGACATCGCGATGGCGCTGCCGCTCTACCCCGGCTGCGACGTCTGGCTGAACAACCCGCTGCGCCCCTATGAGGCCTGCGGCACGTCCGGCATGAAGGCCGCCCTCAACGGCGGGCTCAACCTGTCGATCCTCGACGGCTGGTGGGACGAGTGGTTCGACGGCAACAACGGCTGGGCGATCCCGTCCGCCGACGGTGTCGACGACCCCGACCACCGCGACGACCTCGAGGCGACCGCGCTCTACGACCTCCTCGAGAACGAGGTGGCCCCCCGCTTCTACGACACCGACGCGGACGGCGTGCCGACCAGGTGGCTGGAGATGGTCCGGCACACCCTGAAGTCGCTCGGCCCGAAGGTGCTCGCGACCCGCATGGTGCGCGACTACGTCCGCCAGCTCTACTCCCCGGCGGCCGGCAACGCCCGTCGCCTCAACTCCGACTACCACGGGGCCGCCGAGCTCGCCGCCTGGAAGAAGCGCGTGCGCTCGGGCTGGCCGGCGGTCCGCGTCGAGCACGTCGAGAGCAGCGGTGTGGGGGATGCGCCCGAGGTGGGCAACACCCTGACCGTCGCGGCCTTCGTCGCGCTGGGTGACCTGTCGCCCGAGGACGTCGACGTGCAGCTGGTCCACGGCAAGATCAACAGCGAGGACGAGCTGGTCGAGAAGACGGTGGCCTCGCTGACGGTGAGCGAGAGCTACGAAGGTGGCCGGCACCGCTTCGACGGTTCGGTCGTGCTCGACCACAGTGGCGCGTTCGGCTACACGGTCCGCGTGGTCCCGCGCAACGACCTGCTCATCTCTCCGGCCGAGCTCGGGGTCGTCGCCCTGGCCTGACGCCGAGGCGGCGTGAAGTTCCCTCGTCAGGGGGCCGAGGCGGCGTGAAGTTCCCTCGTCAGGGGGCCGAGGCGGCGTGAAGTTCCCTCAGGGACGGCTGCGCGCATTCCTCGACGTACGCCGCGACGCCCGGTTGCCGGTCCTCCGGCGCCGGGCGCGTGAGCATGAATACGGTCGCCCGCTCGTCGATTCGTGCTCCGCGCCGGAACTCCTTGGGCGGCATGAGATGGCGCGAGCCGTACTGCCGCTCGAGCCCGAGCGTGTACGGCGGGGAGCAGAGGTCGAGTCGCCAGGTGCAGCTCGTTGGTCGCGAAGTCGAGCACGAGCCAGCCGTGTCGGAGGCCGCCGGGGAGAGTCGCGGGGCAGTGGCCGAAAGCGGTCAGCGCGGGGCGGGCAGCATCCCGAGACTCCGCCCCGGGCATGAACGGGCCATCGAGGTTCTCGCCGTGTCGACCCACGGCCAAACGACTGTGTGCGCGTCGCCGGCCAAGCGGGCACGGCGTACGACGGCAGTCGGAGTCGAGCCCACGGATCACGGTGAAGCCGCCCACCTCGGCGACCCACGGTTCCAGCCGGACAGCCCGGTCGGGAACAGGGAACTTCACGCCGACTCGGCATGCCGGCGAGGGAACTTCACGCCGACTCGGCATGCCGGCAAGGGAACTTCACGCCGACTCGGCGTCAGGTCTGACGGAAGACGACCACGGTGCGGCTGCCCAGGGTCAGCTGTTCGCCGGCCTTGATGGGCGTGCCCGTGGGGAGCCCCGGGTCCGTGGAGAGGGCGACCTCGCCGGTCTGGACCCAGTCGTTCTCGGGCACCGCGATGCGCAGCGGGGTCGGGCCCGAGTTGAGCCAGATCATGAACGAGCTGTCGACCTGCTGCTCGCCGCGGGGACCGGGGGAGCGCAGCGGGCTGCCGGAGACGAACATCCCGATCGCCTTCTGGGAGTCGTCGTGCCAGTCGTCGCCGACCATCTCCCGGCCCGACGGGTGCAGCCAGGCGAGGTCCTTGGGGCCGCCGCGCATCGTCGGGCGACCCTCGAACCAGTGCCGTTGCCGCAGCGCCGGGTGCTCGCGACGCAGCCGCAGGGCGGTCTTGGTGATCTCGTGGACGTCGAGCCACGCGTCGTCGGCCGACCAGTCGATCCAGGAGATCTCGTTGTCCTGCGCGTAGGGGTTGTTGTTGCCGCGCTGGGTGCGACCCCGCTCGTCGCCCGCCGTGATCATCGGGACGCCGTTGGACAGGCACAGCGTCGCCATCAGGTTCGCGGCCTGCCGCCGCCGCAGGGCCACGATGGCCGGGTCGCCGGTCTCGCCCTCGACGCCGTGGTTCCACGACCGGTTGCCGTCGGTGCCGTCGCGGTTGTGCTCGCCGTTGGCCTCGTTGCGCTTGTGCTCGTAGGTCACCAGGTCACGCAGCGTGAACCCGTCGTGGGCGGTCACGAAGTTCACCGAGGCGTACGGCGATCGCCCGTCGTCGGCGTACAGGTCCGAGGACCCGGCCAGCCGGGTGGCGACGGTCCGGATGCCGGAGGAGTGGCCGCGCCAGAAGTCGCGGATCTCGTCGCGGAACTGGTCGTTCCACTCGACCCACGGCGGCGGGAACTCGCCCACCCGGTAGCCCTCCATGGAAGCGTCCCAGGGCTCGGCGATGAGCTTGACGTGTCGCAGGACCGGGTCCTGGCCGATCGCGGTCAGCAGGTGGCACCCCATGTCGACCTCGGTGCCGGTGCGGGTGAGCGCCGACAGCAGGTCGAAGCGGAACCCGTCGACGTGCATCTCCGTCACCCAGTAGCGCAGCGAGTCGAGGATGAGCCGGAGCGCGAACGGGTTGGCGGCGTCGACGGTGTTGCCGCAGCCGGTGACGTCCCAGTAGGTGTCGGCGTCGGGCAGACCCGCCTCGCTGGGCGTCACCCGGTGGTAGAACCCCTTGTCGTCCAGGCCCCGGAAGCACAGCGTCGGCCCGTCGGTGCCGGCCTCGGCGGTGTGGTTGTAGACCACGTCGAGGATGACCTCGATGCCGGCGGCGTGGAACGCCCTGACCATCGCCTTGAACTCGGTGACCTGCTGGCCACGGTCGCCCGACGCGGCATAGCCGTGGTGGGGTGCGAAGAACCCGATCGAGTTGTAGCCCCAGTAGTTCACCAGGCCGCGGTCGGCCAGGGCGGTCTCCGAGACGAACTCGTGGACGGGGAGCAGCTCGATCGCCGTGATGCCCAGGTCGCGCAGGTAGTCGATGACCGGGGGCGTCGCCAGGCCGGCGTACGTCCCGCGGAGCTCCTCGGGCACCCGGTCGTGCAGGGCGGTCATGCCCTTGACGTGCGCCTCGTAGATGACGGTGTCGCGCCACCGGTGGCGCAGCGGGTGATCGGTACCCCAGTCGAAGTCATCGTGGACCACCACGCTGCGCGGGACGTACGGCGCGGAGTCGCTGGTGCTGCGCAGCCCGGGGGCCCCGACGATGTAGCCGAAGATCGCCGGGTCGGGGACGACCTCGCCAGAGACTGCCTGGGCGTACGGGTCGAGCAGCAGCTTCTGGGCGTTGAACCGGAGCCCCGCGTCGGGGTCCCACGGCCCGTCGACGCGGTAGCCGTAGCGGGTGCCGACCCCGATGCCGGGCAGGGCGCCGTGCCAGATCCCGAGGGAGCGTTCCGTCAGCCGGTGGCGGGTCTCACCGCCCTCGTCGTCGAAGATGCACACCCAGGCGCCGTAGGCCAGCGGGGCGTAGACCGCGAAGTTGGTCGCCTCCTCGGACCACGACGACCCCAGGGGGTAGTTGCGGCCCGGCCACACGGCCGACTTCTCGCCGCGATTCCTCCACAGTCCCGGGGTCACGCGCTGCATTGTTCCCGATGACGGCACAATGCCGGGAAGCGGACCGCTGGATGTACGGCGGCCAGGAGAGATGTGGAGACAGCATGGGCGAGTTCGTTCGACTGGAAGTTGCCGACGGCGTCGGCACGATTCGGCTGGACCGGCCGAAGATGAACGCACTCGACGTGCAGATGCAGGAGGAGATCCGGGCCGCGGCCGCGGAGGCGACCGACCGCGACGACGTCAAGGCCGTCGTCGTGTACGGCGGCGAGCGGGTCTTCGCCGCGGGCGCCGACGTCAAGGAGATGGCGGACATGTCCTACACCGACATGGTCAAGCGCTCCGGCGGGCTCCAGTCCGCATTCACCTCGGTGGCACGCATCCCCAAGCCGGTCGTGGCCGCGATCACGGGCTACGCCCTCGGCGGCGGTTGCGAGCTGGCCCTGTGCGCCGACTTCCGCTTCGCCGCCGACAACGCGGTGCTGGGGCAGCCCGAGATCCTGCTCGGCGTCATCCCCGGCGCCGGCGGCACCCAGCGGCTCACCCGGCTGGTGGGCCCGAGCACGGCCAAGGACCTGATCTTCACCGGCCGCTTCGTCAAGGCCGACGAGGCCCTCGCGATCGGTCTGGTCGACAAGGTGTTCCCGGCGGACTCGGTCTACGCCGAGGCGGTGGCCTGGGCCGGACAGTTCGCCGGTGCCGCGTCGTACGCCGTGCGGGCGGCCAAGGAGAGCATCGACCGCGGGCTCGAGGTGGACCTCGAGACGGGGCTCGAGATCGAGCGCCAGCAGTTCGCGGCACTGTTCGCCACCGAGGACCGGACCATCGGTATGTCATCCTTCGTCGAGCACGGGCCGGGCAAGGCCCGGTTCGAGGGCCGGTGACCAAGCGCAAGGCGGAGGTTCAGATGAACGCGGCGAAGGTACGGGTGCGTATTGCGCAGATCGTGTGGCTGGTGTGCGTGGTGTGCGCGTTGTTCCTGGCCGTGGGGGCCCTGTGCATCGCGCTCGACGCCAATCGCGACAACGACCTGGTGCGGTTCGTGCTCGACGGCGCGAACGCCGTCGACCTCGGGATCTTCTCCCGCGAGAACGGCATCAAGGAGTTCTCCGGCGAGAACGCCGACACCAAGAACGCCCTGTTCAACTGGGGCCTGGGCGCCATCGCCTGGCTGGTCGTCGGACGGATCGTCGAGCGGATCATCCGGCCCTGAGATCGCGCGTGTGACCCACGCGACTTTGTGACTGACCCCACCGCCTGAGCGGTTCCGCGGCGGGGTAACCCGCTAGTACCGTCACGTCCACATCGAGTCCACAGGAGGGGCCGAACCGGCCACACCACCATGAACATTGTTGTCTGTGTGAAGTACGTGCCCGACGCCACTGCCGATCGGCAGTTCGAGTCGGACAACACCGTCGATCGCGTTGGCGTCGACGGGCTGCTGTCGGAGCTCGACGAATACGCCGTGGAGCAGGCTCTCCAGATTCGGGAGAAGAACGAGGGCGCCGAGGTGACCGCGCTGTGCGTGGGTCCCGAGAAGGCCGTCGACGCCGTGCGCAAGGCGCTGCAGATGGGCGCCGACAAGGGCGTCCACGTGCTCGACGACGCGATCGCCGGCTCGGACGCCATCGCCACCTCGCTGGTGCTCGCCAAGGCGATCGAGAAGGTCGGTCCCGCGGACCTGATCGTGTGCGGCATGGCCTCGACCGACGGGGCCATGAGTGTCGTCCCGGCGATGCTCGCCGAGCGCCTCGGCCTCCCGCAGGTCACCTTCGCCTCGGTCATCGAGACCCAGGGCGACCAGGTCCGGATCAAGCGTGACGGCGACACCGCCACCGAGGTCATCGGCGGGACCATGCCGCTGGTGCTCTCGGTCACCGACCAGACCGGCGAGGCTCGCTACCCGTCCTTCAAGGGCATCATGGCGGCCAAGAAGAAGCCCATGGAGACCCTCTCGCTGGGCGACCTCGGCGTCGAGGCCGACCAGGTCGGTCTGTCGGCTGCGTGGACCGCGGTCGAGGAGACCACGGCCCGCCCGCCGCGCACCGCCGGCGAGATCGTCACGGACGAGGATGGCTCGGGCGCTACGGCGCTGACCGAGTTCCTCGCCTCGAAGAAGTTCATCTGAGGAGCTGACCATGTCTGAGATCCTGGTTCTGATCGACCACGTCGAGGGTGCCGTGCGCAAGCCGACGTACGAGCTCCTCACCATCGCCAAGCGCCTCGGTGAGCCGTCCGCGGTCTTCATCGGCCCGGCCGACAAGTCCGCCGAGGTGGCCGAGGCGGTCAAGAAGTACGGCGCCGAGAAGGTCTACGCCGTCGACGACGCGCAGATCAAGGGCTACCTCGTGGCCCCCAAGGCCGAGGCGCTCCAGCAGCTGGTCGCCAAGACCGACGCCGGGGCCGTGTTGATCACCTCGTCCTACGAGGGCAAGGAGATCGCGGGTCGCCTCGCGATCAAGCTCGAGTCCGGGCTGATCACTGACGCCGTCGACGTGCAGGCCGGTGACGACGGCGCCCCGGTGACCACGCAGAGCGTGTTCGCGGGCAACTTCACGGTCACCGCGAAGGTCACCAAGGGCACCCCGCTCATCACGGTGAAGCCGAACGCCGCCACGCCCGAGGAGTCCGCGGGTGCGGGCACGGTCGAGGAGTTCACGGCGGAGATCTCCGACGCCGCGAAGACCGCCCAGATCGTCGCGGCGCAGCCGCGCAAGGCCACCGGTCGCCCCGAGCTGACCGAGGCCGCGATCGTGGTCTCCGGTGGCCGTGGCACCGGCGGCAACTTCGAACCCGTCGAGGGTCTCGCGGACGCGCTCGGCGCGGCCGTGGGTGCCTCGCGTGCCGCCGTCGACTCGGGCTGGATGCCGCACAGCTTCCAGGTCGGGCAGACCGGCAAGACCGTCTCGCCGCAGCTCTACGTCGCCAACGGCATCTCCGGTGCGATCCAGCACCGCGCCGGCATGCAGACCTCCAAGACGATCGTGGCCGTCAACAAGGACGAAGAGGCCCCGATCTTCGAGCTGGTCGACTTCGGTGTCGTGGGGGACCTGCACGCGGTCCTGCCCGCCGCCACCGAGCAGATCACCAAGCGCAAGGGCTGACCTTTCCGCTTCGAACGCCCCGTCACCGTCAGGTGGCGGGGCGTCCTGCGTCTCCGGCTGGCTGGATACGCTCGCCACATGAGCACCCAGCAGGACGTCCTGGACGCAGCCGAGCGGGCCCGGGAGGCCAGCCATTCGCTGGCGCTCGCGACCCGGGCGCAGAAGGACCGTGCGCTGCTGGCGATGGCCGACGCGCTGGTCGCCGCGCACGACGACCTGCTCTCGGCGAACGCCGAGGACGTGGTCCGGGCCGAGGCTGCGGGTACGCCGCCGAACATCGTCGACCGGCTGCGGCTGACCCCCGAGCGCCTCGCCGGGATGGCCCAGGGGCTGCGTGACGTCGCCGCCCTGCCGGACCCGGTGGGCGAGGTGGTGCGGGGCAGCACGCTGGCCAACGGGCTCGAGCTGCGCCAGGTCCGGGTGCCGTTCGGGGTGGTCGGCATGATCTACGAGGCGCGGCCCAACGTCACCGCCGACGCGGCCGGCATCTGTCTCAAGTCGGGCAACGCGGTGCTGCTGCGGGGCAGCTCCAGCGCCCGCTCCAGCAACGCGGCCATCGTCGGGCTGCTGCGCGAGGCAGCCTCCGCCTGCGGCCTCGAGGCCGACGTGGTCCAGCTCGTGCCGGGTGACTCCCACGACAGCGTCAAGACCCTGATGCGCGCCCGCGGGCTGGTCGACGTGCTGATCCCTCGCGGGGGAGCGGGCCTGATCCGCAGCGTGGTCGAGGAGTCCACCGTGCCGGTGATCGAGACCGGCGTCGGCAACTGCCACGTCTACGTCGACCGCGCCGCCGACCTCGACAAGGCCCTGGCGATCGTGCTCAACGCCAAGACCCACCGTACGTCGGTGTGCAACGCGGCCGAGTCGCTGCTCGTCCACGCCGACGTCGCCGCGGCGTTCGTCCCGCGCGTCGTGGCGGCCCTGCAGGAGGCGGGGGTGCAGATCCACGGCGACGACACGTTCGTGGGCCACGAGGGCGTCGAGGCCGCGACCGACGACGACTACGGGCGCGAGTACCTCTCCCTGGACATCTCCGCACGGGTGGTGCCCGACCTCGAGGAGGCGATCCGCCACATCCGTCGTTTCTCCAGCCAGCACACCGACGCCATCATCACCGAGGACCAGGGTGCGGCGCGGCGGTTCGTTGCCGCGGTCGACTCCGCGGCGGTGCTCGTCAACGCCTCGACCCGGTTCACCGACGGTGGGGAGTTCGGCTTCGGTGCCGAGATCGGCATCAGCACCCAGAAGCTGCACGCCCGCGGCCCCATGGGGCTGCCCGAGATGACATCGACCAAGTACGTCGTGACCGGGGACGGTCACATCCGGTGATCCGGGGGCGGTAGGCTGTCGCCCATGCTGAGCGTTCTCACCATCCAGGCCCACGAGGCCTCCGAAGGTCTCAACCACTGGGTCGTCGGTGGCATCACCCTCGGCATCCTGCTGGCGATGATCGCCGCGCTGCTCATGTTCGGCGCGGGACGCGAGCACAGCTGAGCCCGACTGCCACCCCGGTGGCCGACACGCGCAGACCCGGACCCCGGCGGGTCGGGGTCATGGGGGGCACCTTCGACCCCATCCACCACGGGCACCTCGTGGCCGCGTCGGAGGTCCAGGCCTGGTTCGACCTCGACGAGGTCGTCTTCGTGCCCACCGGCGACCCCTGGCAGAAGTCCGACCGGGAGGTCTCGCCGGCCGAGCACCGCTACCTCATGACGGTCATCGCGACCGCCGCGAACCCGCGCTTCTACGTCTCCCGCGTCGACATCGACCGGCAGGGGCCGACGTACACCATCGACACGCTGCGCGACCTGCACGCGGCGATGCCCGAAGCCGAGCTCTACTTCATCACCGGCGCCGACGCCCTGGCCGACATCTTCACCTGGCGCGCCGCCGACGAGCTGTTCGCACTCGCACAGTTCGTGGGCTGCACCCGGCCCGGCTACACCATGGACGCCACCACCCTCGACGCGATCCCGGACGACCGGGTGACCATGGTCGAGATCCCCGCCCTGGCCATCTCGTCCAGCGACTGCCGTGAACGCAAACGACGGGGGGAACCCGTCTGGTACCTCGTGCCGGACGGCGTCGTCCAGTACATCGCCAAGCACGACCTCTACCCCACCAAGGACTCCGCGTGACCGCCTCAGAACATGCCCTCGAGCTCGTGTACGCCGCCGCGCGTGCCGCCTCCGACAAGCTCGCCCAGCAGATCATCGCCTTCGACGTCAGCGAGCAGCTGGCGATCACCGACGCGTTCGTCCTGGCCTCCGCCAGCAACGACCGGCAGGTCAAGGCCATCGTCGACGAGGTCGAGGACAAGCTCCGCGAGATCGGCGCCAAGCCGCTCCGCCGCGAGGGCGAGCGGGACGGGCGCTGGGTGCTGATCGACTACGGCGACGTCGTCGTGCACGTGCAGCACGAGGAAGAGCGGTCGTTCTACGCCCTCGAGCGGCTGTGGCGCGACTGCCCGGCGATCAAGCTGCCGGCCGACGTCGTCTCGCATGAGCGCTGATTCGCGACGCCTGATCCTGGTCCGGCACGGCCGGACCGCCTGGAACCACGAGGGTCGCGCCCAGGGCCACCTCGACGTCACCCTCGACGACACCGGCCGCGCGCAGGCCGCCACGGCTGCGCCGTACCTCGCCGGCTACGGCGCGACGGCGCTCTGGTCCAGTGACCTGGCGCGCGCCCGTGAGACGGCGTCGTACGTCGCGGCGGCCAGTGGCCTGCCCGTGCAGTACGACGCCCGCCTGCGCGAGTTCGACGTGGGGGAGCGGGCCGGGCTGACGATCGCGGAGTTCGCCGAGAAGTTCCCCCGCGAGCACGCCGTGTGGACGTCCGGGCACATCACCGGCGGCGTCCCCGGCGCCGAGACGGTCCAGGACGTGACGTCGCGGATGGTGCCCGCCCTCCGCGAGATGCTCGCTTCGCTCGGGCCCGGTGAGACCGGCATCGTGGTGGCGCACGGGGCGTGCATCAAGGTGTCGCTGGTGGCGCTGCTCGGCCTGCCGCCGGAGGCCGACGAGTCGATCTTCGTGATGGCCAACTGCGGCTGGACCACGATCGCGGAGCACTCCAGCGGAGCCCTGCGGCTGCGCTCCTACAACGAGACCGCGGTGCCCGGCGTACACCCCCCGACCGAGACCCCCGATTTCGCATTGGACGCCCCGAGTGGCTAGTATTCCGCGAGTTGTCACCCGCTGATGCGGGAAGCAATGGGGCTGTGGCGCAGCTGGTAGCGCACCTGCATGGCATGCAGGGGGTCAGGGGTTCGAGTCCCCTCAGCTCCACCGATGGTGGCAGACCGATCGTCGGTCACAGAAGTACCGAACAGCCCCGTGGGGTCCGGGAACGGGCCCGGCGGGGCTTTCTCGTGTCGTCCGGCGGCCCGCTCAGGGCTGCCCTGCCGCCGCCGCGCGGCACTCGTCGTCGAGGCGGATGAACACGGCGCCGTAGTGGTTGCGGGAGTACCGCTCCACGTCAGCGGGCGTGGGCAACGAGATCGCGTGGGGACTGACGTCGGGCGCGGCCCGGTCGGACAGATGGAGGACCGCCGTGTAGCCGCCCTCGGGGTGGAGGCGGATCGTGCACACGGGGTGGGGCTCTGAGGGGTCGCTTCGGAACATCGTCGTTCTCTTTCCGGTCGCATTCGTGCTCGAGTGTCAACTCCCCCGCGTACCGGTCCCGACGTTGTTCCGCGGCTCATCTGCCACGTCCCCGCCGTCGGGGCGTTCCTCGCCCTCTTCCCGGTCCGAGCGCGGTTCAATCCTCTGGAGGCGCAAGAAATCGAGCCCACCGACAAAGACGAGAACTCCCGAGCCACAGGCTCGGGAGTTCTCGCGTTGTGTGGTCGTGCCGGGTGCTCAGCGGACCCGGCCGTAGAACACCGACGAGGTCCAGATGTGCTCGCGGTGCACGACCGTGCCGGGCCGAGCGGAGTGCCAGATGTTGCCGCCACCGGCGTAGATGCCGACGTGGTAGACGTCGCCACCCGTGTGGAAGAACACCAGGTCTCCGACCTGACGGTCACCGGCGGCGACCCGCATGGTGGCGCCGGCCTGCGCGCCCGAGGTGCGCGGGATGCCCTTGCCGACCTGGCGGAAGACCCACGAGGTGTAGCCCGAGCAGTCGAAGGCGTTCGGGCCGGCCGCGCCGTACACGTACGGCGAGCCTGCCTTCGAGGCCGCGACGCGCATGATGCGCGCGCCGGACGCCGCCCGGGCGACGGGGGAGGTGGACTTGGCGCTCAGCGTGGTGCCGGGCGTGACGTCCTGGACGGCGCTGACCGGCGCGGTCTTCTGGGGAGCAGCCTGCGCCGGGAGGACGAGGCTGAACGTGGTGATGACGAGGAGAACGGGCGCGCAGACGCGCGCGACAGTGCGATACATGAGGGGGTTTCTCCGGCGCACGCCTACGACTGATGACCTGTCGGGTTGGGGAAGCCGTATCCCTGGCTCCGGTGAGGAGCCTTCACCCCAAGTCGCCGGCCCCCCTCGATAGGGCCTGGCTACGTACTGCTGGGTCAGCCGCGCTCGTCACCACACGAATCAGTTCGTGTTCATCCCGGCGACGTGACGAGCCTCGGCGCGGTCCGGGAGGTCCTGGTATTCGTACCAGGCTGTATCACGGTACAGGCAGGAGGCCGCCCAACACGCCATCGTGGCGTGGGTGATCCGAGTCACCCACTCTGTTAGGTTCCCGGGGATGGGGGAGATGGGGCGGAAGGTGACTGTGCGGGACCGTCTGGCACGGCTCCGTCGGAGCCTGCGGGCGGCAGACGCGCCTGCGCAGCAGCCGGCCAGGACCGGCCCGCGTTGCCTGGTGTGTGACAGCGCCGAGCTGCGCCGCAAGACCGTCCGGCTCAAGAAGGACCCGGCGAAGACGTGCCGTGTCCACATCTGCCGGGACTGCGGCTACGTCCACATGCCGAAGAAGGCCCAGAGCTTCTACCGTGCGACCTCGAGCGCGGACGAGCTGCCGTCCGGCGGTCCGCGGGTCGGCACGCTCGAGCGACGCGGCCGTGAGTTCCACATGGCCGCGATGGCCGTCGACATCCTGGGTCGCACGGATCTTGAGGTGCTGGTCTACGGCGCTGGGCGAAACCTGGACAACCACCACATCGCCGAGCTGCCCGCCGTACGCCACGTGGCGATCGGCGACATCATGAAGGTCCGCGACGACGCCGAGTTCATCGACGTGAACGAGCCGGCTCCGCGCCGGTTCCCGATCGTCGTGGCCAGCGAGGTGGTCGAGCACTTCCGGCGGCCTCGCCCGGACTTCGAGAAGCTGTTCTCGTTCGTCGAGCCCGACGGCCTCCTCGTCTGCGGGACCAACATCCACGCCGGCGGCCCGCTCGCGCGCGACCGCTACATCTTCTACCGCGACCACACGTCGTACTACTCGCCGCAGGCGCTGCGGCGGATCGCGAACGAGGCCGGCTTCCACCTCGACTTCCGGGCGCCGCTGCTCGGCGAGGGCATGCGCAAGCGCTACGTCCTGTTCTCCCGGTCGCAGGAGGTGATGCAGAGCGTCGCCTGCTACTTCGGCGCCGAGCTCTATGCGCCGTCCGAGGTGGCCCGCCCCAAGCGCCCGCCGAAGCGGCGCAACCGCGGTCCCCGACCGCGCTAGGCTTCCGTCCACCAGAACGAGAACATGTTCTAGTTAGGTGGAGCGATGCCGCACGGTTTCAACCTGTCCACAGTGTTCGACACGGTGGCCCGCGCCGTCCCGGACCAGGAGCTCCTGGTCTGGCGTGAGCGGCGGATCACGTACGGCGAGCTGAACGCCCGGATCGACGGCGTGGCCCACCACCTCGTCGAACGGGGGCTCGGTTGCCACACCGAGCGGTCCGGGCTGGCCGGCCACGAGTCCGGCCAGGACCACCTCGGGATCTACCTGCGCAACGGCAACGAGTACCTCGAGGCCATGATCGGCGGCTACCGCGCCCGGATGGCGCCGTTCAACGTCAACTACCGCTACGTCGAGGAGGAGCTGCTCCACCTGCTGCGCGACGCCGGGACCCGGGCGTTGGTCTACCACGCCGAGTTCGCACCTCGCGTTGCCGAGATCCGCAGCCGGCTGCCGGACCTCGAGGTCCTCATCCAGGTCGCCGACGACAGCGGTCACGCGCTGCTGCCGGGTGCGGTCGACCACGAGCAGGTCGTGCACACCACCGCGCCGGTCACGCCGATGCCGGTCCCGAGTGGCGACGACCTCTACATCCTCTACACCGGCGGCACCACCGGCATGCCCAAGGGCGTGCTGTGGCGCCAGCACGACATCTATGTCGCCGCCATGGGGGGCACGCCGTTCGGCACCAACGAGCCGTTCACGTCGTACGACGAGATCGCCCGGGCAGCCGTGAACGGCCACGGGGCGATGAGCCTGCTGATGATCCCGCCGTTCATGCACGGGGCGGCCCAGTGGTCGACCTTCCACATGATCACCAACGGAGGCAGGGTCGTGCTGCCCGACACGGTGAGCCGGATGGACGCCGCCGACGCACTGCGGGTCGCCTCGCGGGAGCGGGTGCTCAGCATCCCGATCGTCGGGGACGCCGTGGCCCGGCCGCTCCTCGACGAGCTCGAGCGCGGTGACCACGACCTGTCCGGGCTGGCCGCGATCAACAACGGCAGCGCGCCACTGACCCCCGGTGTGCGGGCCCGCCTGCTGGCTGCCCTGCCGCACATCCTGCTGCTCGACGCGGTCGGCTCGTCCGAGACCGGCATCCAGATGAGCCAGGTCGCGGTTGCCGGTGGCGAGGTGCCGACCGGGGTCTTCTCGCCCCAGGGCGACACGACCGTGGTCGACGACCTGATGACCCGACGGCTCGAGCCCGGGCAGGGCGGGGGCTGGCTGGCAAGGCACGGCCTCGTCCCGCTCGGCTACCTCGGCGACGCCGCGAAGACCGCGCGCACCTTCCCGGTCATCGAGGGGGTCCGCCACTCCGTCCCGGGCGATCGTGCGACGTACCTCGAGGACGGCCGGATCGAGCTCCTCGGCCGCGACAGCATGACGATCAACTCGGGTGGGGAGAAGATCTTCGTCGAGGAGGTGGAGCGGGCCCTGGCTGCGCACCCGGACGTCCGGGACGTGGTGGTCGTCGGCCGACCCTCCGAGCGCTGGGGGAGTGAGGCGGTCGCGGTGGTGCAGCTGGTCGCGGGCAGCGCGGTCACCGACGTGGAGCTGTTGGCGGAGTGCGCGAAGCATGTCGCCCGCTACAAGATGCCCCAGGAGATCATCCGCTGCACCGAGGTCGAACGGTCGCCGTCGGGCAAGGCCGACTACCGGTGGGCGCGGGCCAGGGCGCTGGACGCGCTCGGACCCGGGACCGGCTAGGAGACCTCCTCGAGGTCGGCCCAGTCCACCTCGGCCGTGCGCTGCTGGTACTCCCGGACCAGGCCCGGCCAGTTCGTGGTGACCCGGCCGCCGTCGTCGCGGTACCAGCTGGCACAGCTCGCCCACGCACTCGTCCCGAGCCGGGACTGCATCTCCTCGTCGTACGCCGCCGCCACCTCGGGGCGGACGGCCACCCGGCGCGCCCGGCCGACGGCGATCGCGCGGGCGACCTGGACGACGTAGCCGGCCTGCGCCTCCATCATCCCGATGATCGAGCTGCCGCCGAGGTTGGTGTTGGGGCCGTAGATGCAGAACAGGTTGGGGAAGCCGGGCACGGTGAGACCGAGATGGGCGCGCGCGCCGTCGGCCCACAACGCATGCAGCTCCTGGCCGTCGACCCCGCGCACGTCGATCCCCTCCAGGAACTGGGTCGCGGCGAAGCCGGTGCCCCAGATGACCACGTCCGCCTCGTGCAGCCGTCCGTCGTCGGTGCGCACCCCGCCGGGGACCAGCTCGGTGACGGCGTGGGTGACCACGTCGACGTGCGGGCGGGCCAGGGCGCGGTACCAGTCGTTGGAGAAGAGCAGCCGCTTGCAGCCCAGGGGGTAGTCCGGCACCAGTCGCCGGCGCAGGGCCGCGTCGGGCACCTGGGCCCGCAGCGTGACCCGCCAGAGCAGGGCGAGGGCCGCGTTGAGCGGCCGGGTGATCGGGGAGGTGCGGGTGATCGCTCCGTTGAGCCGCTCGGAGAGCATGTAGGTGAGCCGCCGACCGAGCTCCTGGGTCGCGGGCAGCCGCCGGAACAGCAGGTGGTGCAGCCGGGTGTAGGCGCGGTCCGGCTTCGGCACGACGTACGGCGCCGAGCGCTGGAAGACCGTCATCGCGGCCACCTCGTCGACGATGCCGGGCACGAACTGGATCGCGCTGGCGCCGGTCCCGACCACCGCGACCCGCTTGCCGACCAGGTCGACGTCATGGCGCCACTGTGCGGAGTGGAACGTCGGCCCCGCGAAGGTCTCGGTGCCCGGGACCTGCGGCACCACCGGGTTGGAGAGCTGGCCGACGGCCGAGACCAGGATCTCCGCCTCGAAGGTCTCGCCGGTGGTCGTGGTCACCCGCCAGGTGCCGCTCGCCTCGTCGTACGCAGCAGCCGTGACCCCGGTGCCGGTGCGGACGTGGTCGAGCACCCCGGTCTCGGCGGCGGTGCGCTGCAGGTAGTCGAGGATGTCGGGCTGGCCGGGGTAGCGGCGGGCCCAGGCGGGGTTGGGCGCGAACGACCACGAGTAGAGCGACGACGGCACGTCGCAGGCCGCGTTGGGGTAGGTGTTGTCGCGCCAGACCCCGCCCACCTCGTCGGCACGCTCGAGGATCGTGACGTCGGTGATCCCGGCGCGCAGCAGGAAGATGCCGACGCCGAGGCCGCCGAAGCCGGCGCCGATGACGACGACGCGAGGGTCGCTCACGTGATGGTCATTCCGCCGTCGACCGGCAGCGTCTGGCCGGTGATGTAGCCGGCAGCGGCCGACGCCAGGAAGACCACGGTCGCGGCCAGCTCGGCGGGGTCGCCCTTGCGCCCGACGGGGATCCGCGCACCCTGCGACTCGAGGTAGCCGGGCGGGTACTGCTCGGTCATCTCCGAGGTGAAGAAGCCCGGGGCGATCGCGTTGACGCGGATGCCCTTGCGGCCGGTCCACTGGAGGGCCAGGTCGCGGGTCATGCCGATCAGGCCGGCCTTCGACGCGGCGTACGCCGCCTGGGGCAGGCCGGCGGTGGTCAGGCCGAGCACCGAGCTGATGTTGATGATGCTCGAGCCCGGCTGCATCACCCGCCCGCACGCCTGGGCCATCCAGTAGCAGCCGTTGAGGTTGACGTCGATGACGTTGCGGAACTGCTCGGGCGTCTCCCGGGTGGCGGGTACGGCGGTGCCGATGCCGGCGTTGTTCACCAGGATGTCGACCCGGCCGAACTCCTCCATGGCCAGCGCCACGAGGTTGGTGCAGGACTCCGGGTCCGCCACGTCGGTGGCGACCGGCAGGGCGCGCCGGCCGGTGGCCTGGACGAGCGCCGCGGTCTCCTGGAGGCGGTCCGCGCGACGGGCGCCGAGGGCGACGTCGGCCCCCGCCTCGGCCAGGCCCTGCGCGAACGCGACCCCCAGGCCGCTGGAGGCGCCGGTGACCACGGCGACCTTGCCGTCGAGGCGGAACATGTCGTTGACAGTCATGCTGTCACTGTAGCGATCCGGCGACGCCGGTCCGCATGCTGGAGGTGCTCAGGACTGGCGGCCCTCCAGCACCCGCGGGCCCCAGCGCCCGGTCAGCACGCCCCACGGGTCGGCGTAGGTCTCGGCTGAGTGGTGGTACGGCGACCGGCGGGCCAGGAGCGTGCGGGCCAGCGGCCGGGCCAGGCGCCCGAGGTGTCGCTTGCGTCCGAACGCCGCGCTCGAGTCGGCCAGCGTCTGCGCCCAGGTCAGCCGCTGGAAGTCGAGCAGCTGCTGGGCCTCGTCCACCTCCATCCAGGCCACGCAGAACCAGGCGTCGTCGTCGGCCGGGTTGCCGGGGAGCCCGGGGGGCAGGATGCCCGGGAAGCCGATGGCGGCGGTCATGGCCTCCGACATCTCCTTCTGGCGCAGCCGTGCGGAGACGTCCCCACCGACGAGCAGGATCCTGCCGACGCAGTCGGCGCTGATGGCCGACGCGAACGCGCGAGCCACGTCGCGGACGTCGACGGCGTGCAGGTGCGCGTCGCTCGGGAGGGCGGCCTCGAGGAACAGCATGTCGAGGTCGAGGCCCGACATCAGCTCGTGGGACACGACCGCGCCGAGACGCAGGATCGTCCAGTCGACGTCGCTGGAGGTGATGATCCGCTCCGCCTCCACCTTGTGGGCGCCGTACAGCTCGGCGGGGCGCGGCGGCGTGGCCGCGGTGACCGGCCGCGGGTCGGTGTGCGGGTTGCGCGCGCCGAAGACCGCCATGCTGGAGGCGAAGACCAGCCGGGGGCGCGACGCCGACGCGGCGACGGCATCGACGACCAGCCGGGTGGCGTCCACGTTGACCCGGCGGGCCAGGTCGGGATGGGCGTAGGCCGTGGGCGGGATGATCGCGGCCAGGTGGATGACCGCTCCCAGGTCGCGGTCCGCCAGGTGCTCGGCCACGGTGCGCGGATGGGTGAGGTCGCCCCAGCGGGTCTCGAGCGCGGGGTGGGCCAGCCGCTTCGCCCAGGAGAGGTTCGCCGGGGTGAGCAGCTCGGAGGCCACCACGCGGTGGCCGTCGGCGAGGAGCTGGCGAACGACGGTGCGTCCGACGTTGCCGAAGGCGCCGGTGACCAGGACCTTCATCTCCATGGGGGGATCGTAGGGCGACGCCATACCGCTCGCGTGCGGCGTCCTGCGGGCGTTACCATGAGCCCATGCACACCGTCACGATGCACCGGCCCCTGCTTCTTGGCCAGCCGCGCTGATCACTCGGCCCACTCGTGGGCGGATCGCGCGGCCACCCCTCCCTGTGAGGGGTTTTTTCATGTCATGAAGCAGGGACCGACGAGGAGAGCAGGACGATGACCGAGGAACGCCAGGCAACGACCGAGGCGGCGACGCACGAGCCGCCCGCCTACGACATCCCGGCCGTGCAGGACAAGTGGCGCAAGGTCTGGGACGAGCTCGACTCCTTCCGGGCCGGCTCGGCCGCCGAGGGCGCCGAGAAGCGCTACGCGCTGACGATGTTCCCCTACCCGAGCGGTGACCTGCACATGGGACACGCCGAGGTGATGGCGCTGCACGACGTGATCGCGCGCTACTGGTGGCAGAAGGGCTACGACGTCCTGAACCCCATCGGCTGGGACTCCTTCGGCCTGCCCGCCGAGAACGCCGCCATCCGCAACGACGCCAACCCGGCGGAGTGGACCTACGCGAACATCGAGGTCCAGGCCGAGTCGTTCCGGCGCTACGCGATGAGCTTCGACTGGTCGCGCCGGCTGCACACCTCCGACCCGGAGTACTACGCCTGGACGCAGTGGTTGTTCCTGAAGTTCCGCGAGCGGGGCCTGGCCTACCGCAAGAACTCGCCGGTCAACTGGTGCCCCAACGACCAGACCGTGCTGGCCAACGAGCAGGTCGTGGGCGGCATGTGCGAGCGCTGCGGCGCCGAGGTGACCAAGCGTGAGCTGACCCAGTGGTACTTCAAGGTGACCGACTACGCCCAGCGGCTGCTGGACGACATGGAGCCGCTGGCCGACACCTGGCCGGACCGCGTGATCGCCATGCAGCGCAACTGGATCGGCCGGTCCGAGGGCGCCCACGTCGACTTCGCCATCGAGGGTCGCGACGAGCCGGTCAAGGTCTTCACGACCCGACCGGACACGCTGTTCGGTGCCACCTTCTTCGTGGTCGCGGCCGACGCGAAGCTGGCCCAGGAGCTGGTCACCGACGAGCTGCGTCCGGCCCTGGCGTCGTACCTCGCCGAGGTCCGCAAGGCCACCGACATCGAGCGGCTGGCGACCGACCGGCCCAAGACCGGCGTCTTCCTGGGGGTGCACGCGACCAACCCGGTGACGGGGCAGCAGATCCCGGTCTACGCCTCCGACTACGTGCTGGCCGACTACGGCACCGGCGCGATCATGGCCGTGCCCGGGCAGGACCAGCGGGACTGGGAGTTCGCGAAGACCTTCGACCTGGCGATCGTGCGCACGGTGCAGCCGTCCGAGGGCTTCGAGGAGGCCGGGGGTGAGGCGTTCACCGGCGACGGACCGGCGATCAACTCCGCCAACGACGAGATCTCGCTGGACGGGATGGAGATCCCCGAGGCCAAGTCGGCGATCATCGAGTGGCTGGCCGGCAAGGGCCTGGGCACCAGGACGGTGAACTTCCGGCTGCGCGACTGGCTGGTGTCGCGGCAGCGCTACTGGGGACCGCCGATCCCGATCATCCACTGCGACGCCTGCGGTGAGGTCGCCGTGCCGTACGACGAGCTGCCGGTCACGCTGCCCGAGCTGCGCGGCGCGGACCTGAAGCCGAAGGGTGTCTCGCCGCTGGCCGCGGCCGAGGACTGGGTCAACGTGCCCTGCCCGACGTGCGGCGGGCCGGCGAAGCGCGACAGCGACACGATGGACACGTTCGTCGACTCGTCGTGGTACTTCCTGCGCTACTGCTCACCCGGCTACGACAAGGGCCCGTTCGACGAGGAGGCCGTCCGCGACTGGATGCCCGCCGCGCAGTACGTCGGCGGCGTGGAGCACGCGATCCTGCACCTGATGTACTCGCGCTTCTTCACCAAGGTGCTGCACGACATGGGGATGGTCGACTTCGTCGAGCCGTTCAGCGCCCTGATGAACCAGGGCCAGGTGATCAACCGGGGCAAGGCGATGAGCAAGTCGCTGGGCAACGGCGTGAACCTGGGCGACACGATCGACGAGTTCGGCGTCGACGCCGTGCGGCTGACGATGGTCTTCGCAGGGCCACCGGAGGACGACATCGACTGGGCGGACCTGTCGCCCGGCGGTGCGCTGAAGTTCCTGCAGCGCGCGTGGCGGCTGTCCGGCGACGTGACCTCGGTCGTGGGCGCCTCGCCCGAGGGCGGCGACGTCACCCTGCGCAAGGTCACCCACAAGACGCTGCACGACTGCCGAGCAGCTGATCGACTCCCACCGGTTCAACGTGATGGTGGCGCGCACGATGGAGCTGGTGAACGCCACCCGCAAGGCGATCGACTCCGGCTGCGGGCCCGAGGACCCGGCTGTCCGTGAGGCCGCCGAGGCGGTCGCGATCGTGCTGTCCCTGGTCGCGCCGTACACCGCCGAGGAGATGTGGGAGCGGCTGGGCCACGAGCCCACCGTCGCCCGCACCGGGTGGCCGACGATCGACCCCGCGCTGCTGGTCGAGGACGCGGTCACGGCCGTCGTCCAGATCCAGGGCAAGGTCCGGGCTCGTCTGGAGGTGTCTCCCGACATCTCCGACGCGGACCTGGAGGCGCTGGCGATGGCCGACGCGGGCGTCGTACGTGCCCTGGACGGCAAGTCCGTCCGCAAGGTCATCGTGCGAGCGCCGAAGCTGGTCAACATCGTCGTCTAGGTTTCTCGCATGCCGCCGGCCGTGATCGTCACCGACTCGACCGCCAGTCTCCCTGCGGAGCTGGCGGTCGAGCGCGGGATCGTCGTCGTGCCGTTGCAGGTCGTGATCGGGGCGACGGTCTACGACGAGGGCACCGCGGACGGCGCGACTCCCGAGATGGTGGCGGCGGCGCTCAAGGAGTGGAAGCCGGTCAGCACGTCGCGGCCCACGCCTCTCGCGCTCCTCGAGGCGTACGAGAAGGCGGCCCGCGCGGGCGCCACCGAGGTGATCTCGATCCACCTCTCCGGGGACATGAGCGGAACGTTCGAGTCGGCTCAGCTGGCGGCGCGCGACGCCTCGATCCGGGTCATCGTGATCGACAGCCGCCAGGTCGGGGTGGCGACCGGGTTCGCCGCGCTGGCCGCCGCCGACGTCCTGGACGCGGGGGGCTCCGCGGACGAGGCGGCCGAGGCGGCCCGCACCCGGGCCGGCGCGTCGTCGTCGCTGTTCTACGTCGACACGCTGGAGTACCTCCGCCGCGGCGGCCGGATCGGTGCCGCCGCCGCCCTGTTCGGCGTCGCGCTGTCGGTGAAGCCGCTGCTCCAGATCAAGGACGGCAAGGTCGCGACGCTGGAGAAGGTGCGCACCGCGACCCGTGCGCTGGGCCGGCTCGAGGAGCTGGCCGTGCAGGCGGCGGGGGAGCACCAGGTCGATCTCTGCGTCGCGCACCTCGCGAGCCCCGACCGGGCCGGGCAGCTGGCCGAGAAGCTCGGCGAGCGCCTGGCCGAGAACCTCGACGGTCGCGAGGTCTGGTGCGGAGAGCTCGGTGCCGTGCTGGGCGCGCACGTGGGTCCGGGCATGCTCGCGGTCTGCGTGGCACCCCGGCTCTGATCCCGGCTCTGATCCGAGCTTTGATCAGGCCGCGAGCGACCACACGCCTGGACTGCTGAGCGTCCAGCGCGGGTGGATCCCCGGGGGCTCCGGGGCGGCGCCGGTGTAACGATGCCCGGTCGGGGTGGTGACCTCGACGGTGTGGCGTGGTCCCGGTCGGGGTCTGGCGCGCCAGCCCATGGCCTGCTTGGCGTGGTTGCAGCGTTCGCAGAGGCCCTGGAGGTTGGGCTCGTCGGTCGCGCCGCCGGCGTCATGGGGGACGACGTGGTCGCGGTGGCGGATCGGCGCGCCGCACCAGGGGGTGCGGCAGAGCTGGTCGCGGGTGGCGACGAACGAGGCGAGTCCTTGGGGGGCGGTGCGGGCGTGGGAGTCCATGGCGATGAGGCGGCCGGTGGCGGGGTCGAGATGGAGCCGCCGGATCCAGGCGCGGGCGTGGTTGATCGCGGTGGTGGTGAGGTCGCGGGCGCACTGGGCGGGCAGCGTGCCGTAGCCCTCGAGGTGGGCGGGTTCGGCGTCGCCGGCGAGCAGGGTGCGGTCGGTCATCACGAGGCGGACCTCGACGGGCACCGCAGTGGCGGTGGTCTGTCCGGTGACGCGCTGGACGAGGGTGTCGGCCATGATCTGGCCGCGCGTGCGTTCGTCGCCGGCGGCGCGCCGACTGTCCGCCTCGCGGGCCAGGGCGGCGTGGACGGCGACGCCCTGGGCCACGGGGAGGAGGCCGGTCACGTAGGTCATGGTGTCGGGGGCGGGGCGGATGGTGACGCTGCGCTCGGTCTCGGCGCGCCGGGCTCGGCGTACGACGGACTCGGGGTCGAGCCGGTAGGCCAGGCGCCTGGCCTCGGCGACCAGGGCCTTGTCGCTGAGGCCGTCGAGGGTGGCCGGGTGGGCGCACAGAGTGGCGTCGATGGTGCGGCGGTCCTCGAGGGAGAGGCAGGCGGTCTCGCGGGCGAGCAGGGTGGCTCGCCACTCGCTCAGCCAGCCGGCGGTCATGGCGCTCAGCGTGTGGGGCATCTCGGTGGTGAGGATCCTGGCCAAACCGAGGTGCTGCGCGCCCCGGACCGGGCTCTCCCGGCGAGCGAGCGCGACCTGGGAGGCGATGCCCTCACCCTGGCGACGGGCCGGGATGCCGGCATCGGTCTGGGCCTGTCGCTGGGAGTCGTCGAACATGGCCGTGACCCGCGACTGGGCCGCCGACGCGGCGGCCTTCAGCTCCTCGAGAGCGCGGAGCTGGTCGATGCGTTCCGCGTCCGAGACCTCGGTGTCGAGCCCCGGCAGGCTCTCCCGCCACGCGACGAGGTCGATGGTGGTGAGCGCGGATACGATATCGAACATGTGTTCGAGTGTAGTCGTGTCCGCCGACAGTGTCACCAGGTTGGGGAGGAGTTGTGGACGCGGTGCCGTCGGTGCCGTTCCTTCGTCACCTCGCCGGGGCCTGAGGGCATGATGGGTCCGTGCGCAGCCAGGAAAGCCGCGAGGGCACGACCCTCGTCATCGGTACAGCGCTGTTCCTCTTCGTCGGGGTGCTCGTTGCCGGAGGACTGCTGCTGTACCTCGTGGGTCGCAGCCTGGGTGACGGCGGTCCGGTCTTCCTGGCCCTGGTCCTCGTGGCATCAGCGGTGGCCGTCGTGTACCTCGTTCGCGGCCGCCGTGACCGCTGATCGCCGGAGTTGCCCGGAAGACCTGGACGGCCCGCGAACCGTCCCCGCGCTGCCTGGCGCCGGAGGTTCTCCACAGGCGGCGCGAGAGCGGTACCGCGACGCCGCTGACCTTCCTACTGTCGCCGCATGTGTCCTCGCCGCCCGAGTCCTGAGCACCAGGAGGCCGTCTCCCGCCGCCTCGCCCAGCTGAGTGCTGAGCTGGCCGGGGTCCGGTCAGGACCGACCGACGACGTCGACCCGGGCGTCGATCCCGGTCCCGTGGACTGGGTCGCGGGACACACCAGGGTTGCGACGAACAGGCCTGTCGACAAACCGAAGCTGGAGCTTGTCGAGTCGAGAGCCGAGCCAGCATCAGCACCCGAGAACGAGCCCGAGCCCGAGCTTGCGCCCCTGGTCCCGGTGCCAGGACGACATGCCGCGCGCCGGGCCGGGCGGGTGCTGGCGGGGGCGGTCCCGGAGACCTTCCGCGGCCGGGTGGTGCTGGGCCCGGCACAGGTCACGGTCGTGGCGCTGGTCGTCGCGCTCGGGCTCGCGGTCACCTGCTGGTGGGTGGTGCGCGCCGACTCCTCCGAGGTGGCCGCGCCACTCCTGTCGCCCGCGACCACGGCGACGACCGGGCTGGCCTCCGCTGCGGTTCCTGTGGCCGCGCCCGGTGGGCCCGGCGCGTCGCAGCCGACCGACGGGGCGGGCACGGTCACCGTCGACGTCGCGGGCAAGGTGCGCCGCCCGGGCATCGCCGTGCTGGACGCCGGCTCGCGGGTCGTCGACGCGGTGAAGGCCGCCGGGGGAGCGCGACCCGGGGTCGACCTCTCCGGTCTGAACCTCGCCCGGCTCCTCGTCGACGGCGAGCAGATCCTGGTCGGCGTCCCCGCGCCGGCAGGGGTCGCCGCGTCCGCGGTCCCGGCACCGGGTGCGCCGGCCGGCCCGCTCGTCAACCTCAACACCGCCACCCAGCCCGAGCTCGAGGCGCTGCCGGACGTCGGGCCGGTGACGGCGCAGGCGATCATCAGCTGGCGCACCGACCACGGTGGGTTCAGCGCGGTCGACGAGCTGCTCGAGGTCGACGGCATCGGTGATGCGACGCTCGGCAAGCTCGCGCCCTACGTCACCGTCTGACCGGGGTGCCGACGCCGGACGGTCCGCTCGTCGAGGTCCCCGACCTGCGGATGCCGGCCCTGGGCCTGGCGGCCTGGGCAGGCGGGCTGGCCGGCCGCTGGGTGCCCTGGCCGGTCCTCGCCGCCGCGGTCGTGCTGGCCGCGGTGGTCGTCGCTGCCCGTCGTCGACGGGTGGGCGCCGCGCTGACCGCGGCTGCCGTCCTGGCCGTCTTCGCCGCGGTGTCCTGCGTCGCGCTGGTCAGGCAGGAGCAGGTCGACAGCAACCCGGTGGCGGCCCTGGCGCGAGACGGCGCGGTGGCGAGCGTCGTCGCCACCGTGGCCTCGGACCCGCGCGTGATCTCGGGCCGCTTCGGGGACCAGGTGCTGGTCGGCATCCAGGTGCGCGAGGTCACCGGCAGGGGAACGTCGTACCAACTGTCCGCCCCGGTGCTGGTGATGGGGCAGGACGGCTGGGGCGACCTGCGTCTCGGCAGCACCATCCGGGCCTCCGGCAGGCTCCAGCCGCCGCGCGGACCCGACCTGGCCGCGGTGCTCCACGCCCGGGGTGCTCCCGAGGTGACCGGCGGCCCGGGCCCCTGGTGGCAGGGCGCGGACGCCGTCCGGACCTCGCTGCGGGCCTCGGTCGCCCACCGGCCCGAGGAGCAGCGTGCCCTGGTGCCCGCCCTCGTCGACGGCGACGACGGCGGCGTGGACGAGGGGCTCGCCAGCGACTTCCGGGCGACCGGCCTCACTCATCTGCTCGCGGTCTCCGGCACCAACCTCACCCTGGTCGTCGGCTTCCTGCTGGTGCTGGCGCGCTGGGGTGGTGTGCGCGGTCGCTGGCTCTATGTCGTGGGTGCCTTCGGGATCGCCGGCTTCGTGCTGCTGGCTCGCACCGAGCCCAGCGTGCTGCGAGCGGCGGTCATGGGCACGGTCGCCCTGTTCGCGATGGGTTCGAACGGACGGCAACGAGGGGCCCGGGCGCTCGGCGTCGCGCTCGTCGGGCTGTTGCTCGTCGAACCGGGGCTGGCGACCTCCGCCGGGTTCGCGCTGTCGGTGCTGGCCACGGCCGGGATCCTGATGCTGGCTCCGGGCTGGCGGGACGCGATGGCCCGCTGGCTGCCCCGCTGGCTGGCCGAGGCGGTCGCCGTGCCGGCCGCGGCGCAGCTCGCGTGCACGCCGTTCGTGGCGGCCATCTCCGGGCAGGTCAGCCTCGTGGCCGTCGGTGCCAACCTCGTCGTGGCCCCGGCGGTCGGGCCGGCGACCGTCCTCGGGCTGGCCGGGGGGCTGCTCGGCCTCGTGTGGGCACCGCTCGGCCGGGTGGCCGGGACACTGGCGGGCTGGTGCGTGGCCTGGATCGTCGCCGTCGCCCGACGAGGGGCGGCGCTGCCCACGGCGGCCCTGGACTGGGGGACCGGCGTGCTCCCGCTGGCCGTGCTGACGGTGCTGACGCTCGTGGTGGCGCTGTCCGCGCCGTACCTCCTCCGCAGGCGCAGCACCGGCCTCGGCTGCTGCGCGCTGCTGGTGGTGGGGGTCCTCGTGCGCCCGCCGACGCCCGGGTGGCCACCCCGGGGCTGGGTGCTGGTGGCCTGCGACGTCGGCCAGGGCGATGCGCTGGTCCTGCGGGCCGGCCCGGGATCGGGGGTGGTCGTGGACGCCGGCCCGGACCCGGTCGCCGTCGACGCCTGCCTGCGTCGGCTGGACGTGACCGCGGTCCCGCTGGTCGTGCTGACCCACTTCCACGCCGACCACGTCGACGGCCTCGCGGGGGTCGTGGACGGGCGGGAGGTCGGCGCGATCGAGACCACGAGGCTCGCCGACCCGCCCCAGGGTGTCGCCGAGGTCGCCGCGGTCGCGGCCTCGGTCGGGCTGACGCCCACCCCGGCGCCGTACGGCGCGACGCGCACCGTGGGCGAGGTGACGTTCCAGGTGCTCTGGCCGCCCGCCGACTCCCCGACCTCCGGCCCGGGCGACGGCAGCACCGCCAACGAGGCCAGCGTGGTCCTGCTCGCCGAGGTCCGCGGCGTGCGCCTGCTGCTGAGCGGGGACGTCGAGCCCGAGGGCCAGGCCGCGCTGGCGCGTGCCCTGCCCGGGCTGCAGGTGGACGTGCTCAAGGTGCCGCACCACGGCAGCCGCTACCAGGACCTCGACTTCCTGCTCTCGCTCGGTGCCCGGATCGCCGTGGTCTCCGTGGGTGCCGACAACGACTACGGCCATCCGTCGCCCGACACCCTGGTCCCGTTGGGAGCCACCGGGGCCCGGGTGCTGCGGACCGATCTCGACGGGGAGATCGCGGTGGTGGAGCGCGACGGCCACCTGCTCACGGTCACCGCGCCGTAGGTCGGGCCGTAGGCCGGGCCGTAGGTCACGCCGGGGGAGTCGGTGGGCTGTGGCAGGCTGGGCGCACCATGGCATCAGGCCCTTCCCCCCACATGCGCGCAGCCGACGTCCTCGGCCGGGTCACCCTCGTGACCGGCAAGGAGGAGTTCCTCAACGAGCGCACGGTCAGCGCCGTGCGCGACGCCGTGCGGGCGTACGACGCCGACGCCGAGCTGTCCGAGACGACCGCCTCCGACCTCACCCTGGCCACGCTGGGGGAGATGGCGGCACCGTCGCTCTTCTCCAGCATCCGGTGCGTGGTCGTGCGGGGGCTCGAGAACCTGCCCGACGAGTCGGTCGAGGGGCTGCTGGCCTACGCCGCCCAGCCGGTCGACGACGTCGCCCTCGTGCTCGTGCACGGCGGCGGGCAGAAGGGCAGCGGCGTCCTCACGAAGCTGCGCAAGCTGGGCGGGGTGACCGACTCCCGCTCGGGGGAGCTCAAGGCCTCGGAGTTCCCGTCGTTCGTGGCCGCGGAGGTCCGCCGCTACGGCTCCTCGATCGACAACGAGGCCGCCAGCTTCCTGGTGCAGGCCGTCGGTCAGGACCTCAGGTCCCTGGCGGCCGCGGCCCACCAGCTCACCAACGACTTCCTCGGCGAGTCGCTGAGCGTCGAGAAGGTCAAGCTGTACTTCGGCGGCCGGGCCGAGGCCAAGTCCTTCGCGGTCGCGGACGCAGCCTTCTGGGGGCGCCGCGAGGTGGCCCTGGAGGAGCTGCGCTGGGCGCTCGACGCCGGCACCGCGCCCGTGCTGGTCACCTCGGCGTTCGCCGGCGGGGCCCGCGGCGTGGCCCGCTACAAGTCGGCCCCGCGGGGGATGCGCGAGGCCGAGCTCGCACGTGAGGTCGGCGTGCCGCCCTGGAAGCTCCGCACGATCCGGGACCAGTCGCGTGGCTGGTCAGACGGCGCGATTGCGCGTGTCATCCGGGCCGTCGCCCAGGCCGACGCCGACATCAAGGGCGCGGCCAGCGATGCGGCGTACACCCTCGAGCGGCTGGTGCTCACGGTCACCGGGCTGCGCGACCAGCGCTGAGCCCGACGCACGAGCTCATCCGGTCGTGGAACGCAAAAAGACGCCGCCCCCGAAGGGACGACGCCTGGAAGCGGGACGCCTCAGAGAGAGGAGACCTTCTTGCCGATGGCCGACTTGCGGTTGGCGGCCTGGTTCGGGTGGATGACACCCTTCGAGGCAGCCTTGTCCAGCTTGCGCGACGCGTCGCGGCCGGCGAGGACAGCAGCGTCCTTGTTGCCGGACTCGGCGAGCTCGCGGAAGCGGCGCACAGCCGACTTCAGGCCGGTCTTGACGGCCTTGTTGCGCTCGTGGGCCTTCTCGTTCTGCCGGTTGCGCTTGATCTGGGACTTGATGTTCGCCACTACTGCGCCTTCGTCGTAGGTGTGGGGGTACTGCTGAGTTCTGGTGCTGTCGGCGCCCAGCCTTGGTGAGGCAGGAGCGGGCGCCAGACACGCGACGAGAAAGACTAACAGTGGCGGGCGTGGCGGCCCAAATCTCACCAGCCCCGGCGCTCACTCAACCAGTCCCACACCACCTCGCCCTGCCACCGCTGGGCATCGCGGACGTACGGCGACGTCGGGGGGACCGGGTCGTCGGACTGACGCAAGAAGTAGCCGGCGAGGAGCGCCAGCATGATCTCGATGTGCTCGGCGGGGACGTCGCGCGTGAGCGGCCGCTCGGCGAGGACGGCCTCGACGTCGAGGCCGTCACCGCGCGGCCCGATCAGCAGCAGCAGGGTGTCCAGCCACGCGGCGCCCACCACCGGCCAGTTCCAGTCGCACATCAGCACGCGTCCGTCGGAGGCGAGCAGGATGTTGTCGTCGCGGACGTCGGTGTGCACGAGCGTGGAGCCGTCGGCCACCTCGAGGTAGCGGGCAGCGAGGGCGGCAGCCTCCTCGAGATGGGGCAGGTCCGGGCGCGTGGCGCGGATGTGGTCCCAGTGGGCGGGGAAGCTCTCGAACTCAGTCGCGAAGCTGTCGAGGTCCAGCCCTTCCGGGGCCGGGGTCAGGGCGGCGGCCGTGGCCTCCAGCATGTCCAGCGACGCGGTGAGGTCGGCCTGGCACCAGGGGCGCCGCGGGGCCCGCGCCTCGACGTGCTCCAGGCCGAGGACCACCCAGTCGTCACCGTCGTGGGTCCACAGCAGCCGGGGTGCGGGCACGTCGGCCGGCAGCGCCGCGAGCTTGCGCGCCTCTTCCCGGTAGGAGGCGGCGAACATCCGCTGCGCCTTGGTCGAGGCCGCCTTCACGAAGTGGCGGGTCCCGTCCTCGCAGGTCAGCACCGACGCGAACCCCGGGGTGAACCCGGCGCCCTGGGTCTCCGCGGACACGACCGGGGACCCGCACCGCTCCTCGACGATCCGGCGCACGTGCGGAGGCAGGAACTGCCACTCGAGACGTCGGGCGGTGCGGCCGTGCGGGATCGTCGTGGGAATCACGCGGTCATCCTTTCCCATCGCCCTGGGGACCGCGACCCGGTTCGACCCGGTGCGAGTGGGTACTGACGTGCCATGACCACCGTTGCGGAGCTGCTCATCGAGGCACTGGCCGACCATGGCGTCACCCAGGTGTGGGGCGTCGTCGGCGACGCCCTCAACCCGGTGACCGACGCGATCCGCCGCGAGGAGCGGATCGAGTGGGTCGGCGTCCGCCACGAGGAGGCCGGCGCGTTCGCGGCCGGCGCGCAGGCCCAGCTCACCGACCGGCTCGCGGTCTGCATGGGCACGGTCGGGCCGGGCGCGATCCACCTGCTCAACGGCCTCTACGACGCCAAGAAGTCGCACGCGCCCGTGCTGGCGATCTGCGGCCAGGTGCCGCGGGAGGACATCGGCAGCGAGTTCTTCCAGGAGGTCGACAACGACGCACTCTTCGCCGACGTCGCGGTCTTCAACCAGACCGTGACCAGCATCGACCAGCTGCCCTCGCTCATCGAGCAGGCAGGCAACGCGGCCCTGCAGCAGCGGGGCGTCGCCGTCCTCACCCTGCCCGGCGACGTGGGGGGCCTCGACCTGCCGAAGAACACACCCGTTCCCCGCTTCGTCGCCGACATCCCGGCCGCCGTCCCGACCGCCGACTCGGTGCGGACCGCGGCCGCCGCCATCAACGCGGGGAGCTCGGTGGCTCTCCTGGTCGGCCAGGGAGCCCGGCAGGCCCGCGCCGAGGTGCTCGAGCTCGCCGCGCGGCTCCGGGCGCCGATGGTGCTCACCCTCAAGGCCAAGGAGGGCCTGGAGGAGGACAACCCCTTCGAGGTCGGCCAGTCGGGCCTGATCGGCAACCGCGCGACCAAGATCGCCTTCGACGGGTGTGACGTGCTGTTCCTGGTCGGCACCGACTTCCCCTACCGCGACTTCCTGCCGAGCGGGAAGGACCGTCGTCCAGCTCGACGCCCGCGGCACCCACATCGGCCGGCGCACCCCCGTGAACCATCCGCTGGTCGGGGACGCGAAGCTGGGTCTCGAGGCGCTGCTCCCGCTCCTGGAGGCGAAGAGCGACGACGCGCTGCTCGACAAGGCGCGCGGGTCGTACGCCGACTGGCAGGAGCGCCAGCAACGCCTCGTCGACCCCGACCACGACCGCAAGCCCGTGGGCCTGCTGCGCCGCAAGGTCGACAACCCCGACTCCCGCATCCGCCCCGAGCTGCTGGCCGGGATGGTGGACCGGTACGCCGCGCAGGACGCGATCTTCACGACCGACACCGGGATGTCGACCGTCTGGCTGTCCCGCTTCGTCCGGATGAGCGGCACCCGGCGCCTGCTCGGCTCCTTCAACCTCGGGTCGATGGCCAATGCGATGCCTCAGGCGCTCGGCGCCTCGGCCCTCGACCGGAGCCGCCAGGTCGTCGCGTTCTGCGGCGACGGCGGCCTCTCGATGCTGATGGGGGACCTGATCACCGCGGTCAGCCACGACCTGCCGGTCAAGCTGGTGGTCTTCGACAACGGCCGGCTCGGCATGGTCAAGCTCGAGATGGAGCAGGTCGGCCTGCCGGAGTTCGGCACCGTGCTCCACAACCCCGACTTCGCCCGGGTCGCGGAGGCGGTCGGGATGCGGGGGGTCCGGGTGGAGGACCCGCACGACGTGGAGGGTGCCGTCCGCGAGGCGATGGCGTACGACGGCCCGGTGCTGCTCGACGTCGTGACCAACCCCGACGAGATCGTCGTACCCCCCAAGCCCACCCTGGAGCAGGGGTGGGGTTTCGCGATCGCCAAGAGCAGGGAGTTCGTCGACAGCCCCGAGTGACTCGTCGGTTCGGAGCGGGGGCCGGCGCGTGGGAGAATGTCGGCGCCCCTCGACGTCGTCCCGAAAGCTGGCTGTGCCGAATCCGTCTGCGCCCCGCCCGGGCTACACCGATCCCGCGATCATCCGGAACTTCTGCATCATCGCGCACATCGACCACGGCAAGTCGACGCTGGCCGACCGCATGCTCCAGCTCACCGGGGTCGTGGACGCGCGGGCCGCCCGCGCGCAGTACCTCGACCGGATGGACATCGAGCGCGAGCGCGGGATCACGATCAAGAGCCAGGCCGTCCGGATGCCCTGGACGGTCCCGGTCGGCAACGAGCAGGGCGCGGAGCCCGGCAACTACGTCCTCAACATGATCGACACCCCCGGTCACGTGGACTTCACCTACGAGGTGTCCCGGTCGCTGGAGGCCTGCGAGGCCGCGGTGCTCCTGGTGGACGCGGCCCAGGGCATCGAGGCCCAGACGCTGGCCAACCTCTACCTCGCGCTCGGCGCCGACCTGACGATCATCCCGGTGCTCAACAAGATCGACCTGCCCTCGGCCCAGCCCGAGAAGTACGCCGCGGAGCTCGCCGGCATCATCGGCTGCGACCCCTCCGACGTGCTGATGACCTCGGCCAAGACCGGTGTCGGGGTCGAGGCGCTGCTCAACGAGATCGTCCGGCAGACCCCGGCGCCCGTCGGCGACCCGGACGCCCCCGCCCGGGCCCTCATCTTCGACTCTGTCTACGACACCTACCGGGGCGTGGTGACCTACGTCCGGGTGGTCGACGGCAAGCTCAGCCACCGTGACCGGATCAAGATGATGTCGACCGGCGTCGTGCACGAGATGCTCGAGGTCGGCGTGATCAGCCCCGAGCCCGTGAAGGCCACCGAGATCGGGGTCGGCGAGGTCGGCTATCTCATCACCGGGGTGAAGGACGTCCGCCAGTCGCGGGTCGGTGACACGGTCACCAGCCAGCACCACGGCGCCAAGGAGCCGCTCGGCGGCTACAAGCACCCCAACCCGATGGTCTACTCCGGGCTCTACCCGATCGACGGCGACGACTACCCGACGCTGCGCGACGCCCTCGAGCGGCTGCAGCTCAACGACGCCGCGCTGGCCTACGAGCCCGAGACCTCCGGGGCGCTGGGCTTCGGCTTCCGCTGCGGCTTCCTCGGCCTGCTGCACATGGAGATCGTGCGTGAGCGGCTCGAGCGCGAGTTCAACCTCGACCTGATCTCGACCGCGCCCAACGTGGTCTACGAGGTCACCATGGAGGACGGCACCGTCCACGAGGTGACGAACCCGAGCGAGTACCCCGAGGGCAAGATCGCCGAGGTCCGCGAGCCCGTCGTACGCGCCACGATCCTGTCGCCGTCCGACTACATCGGCGTGATCATGGAGCTGTGCCAGAACAAGCGCGGCACCCTGCAGGGCATGGACTACCTGTCCGAGGACCGCGTCGAGATGCGCTACACGCTGCCCATGGGCGAGATCGTCTTCGACTTCTTCGACCAGCTGAAGTCGAAGACGAAGGGCTACGCCTCGCTCGACTACGAGCGCTCGGGCGAGCAGGCCGCCGACCTGGTCAAGGTCGACATCCTGCTCCAGGGCGAGCCGGTCGACGCCTTCTCGGCCATCGTGCACCGGGAGGCGGCGTACTCCTACGGCGTGATGCTCGCCGGGAAGCTCAAGGACCTCATCCCGCGCCAGCAGTTCGAGGTGCCGATCCAGGCCGCCATCGGCGCCCGGGTGATCGCCCGCGAGAACATCCGCGCGATCCGCAAGGACGTGCTCGCCAAGTGCTACGGCGGTGACATCACCCGCAAGCGCAAGCTGCTGGAGAAGCAGAAGGAGGGCAAGAAGCGGATGAAGATGGTCGGCCGCGTCGAGGTCCCCCAGGAGGCCTTCATCGCGGCGCTCTCGACGTCCGGCCCGACGGACAAGGCCGGCAAGAAGTAGTGGAGCTGCCCCCGGGCGTCCTGGCCTTCGCGGGGCGGGGCCCGGACTGGGCGGCCTTCGTGGAGCGCCTGCCCGGGCTGGTGCGCGACCTGCTCGTCGAGTGGGACCTGGTCGTCGACGGGCCGGCCACCCACGGCTTCTGCGCCCTGGTGCTGCCGGTGACGCACGACGGCACCCCCGCCATGCTCAAGGTCGCCTTCCCCGACGACGAGTCCCAGCACGAGGCGCTCGTCCTCCAGCACTGGGGCGGCCGTGGGGCAGTGCGCCTGCTGCGCGCCGACCCGCACCGCCGGGCGATGCTGCTCGAGCGCCTGCAGGCCCGCAACCTCGACGAGCTGTGGGACGTCGAGGCGTGCGAGATCGTCGGCGGCCTCTACGGGACGCTGCACGTCCCGGCGCTGCCGCAGCTGCGCACCGTGGCGTCGTACGTCGAGCGCTGGGCCGCGGCGCTGGCGACGATGCCCCGCGGCGCCCCGATTCCCCGTCGGCTGGTCGAGCAGGCCCTCCACCTGGCCCGCGACCTCGTCGCCGACCCGGCCAGCACGGGCGTGATCGTGCACGGGGACCTGCACGGCGGGAACGTGCTCGCCGCGGACCGGGAGCCGTGGCTGGTCATCGACCCGGAGGGGATGTCCGGCGACCCGCACTACGAGCCCGCGCCGATGCTGTGGAACCGCTGGGAAGAGGTGGTGGGCAGCGGCGACGTCCGGGACGCCGTACGCCGCCGGTTCCACGCGGTGATCGACGCCGCGGGGCTCGACGAGGACCGTGCGCGCGACTGGGTGGTGGTGCGGATGGTCCTGAACGCGCACTGGGCGGTCGAGGACGCCCAGCGGGCGGACCGGGCGCTGGACGCGGAGGAGCGGGCCTGGATCACCCGCTGCATCTCGATCGCCAAGGCCGTCCAGGGATGACAGGATCTGGCGCGTGACAGCCACCGTGATCTCCGTCAACGTCGGCCTTCCTCGCGAGGCGGCGTGGGCCGGGATCGGGCGTACGTCGATCGACAAGCGGCCGGTGGCCGGCCCGGTCCGGGTGGCGAGCCTGGGGCTCGACGGCGACCAGGTGTCCGACACCAAGCACCACGGGGGGCCCGACCAGGCGGTCTACGTCTTCGCCCGCGAGGACCTCGACCACTGGGCGGCCGTGCTGGGCCAGGAGATCCGGGACGGACAGTTCGGTGAGAACCTCACCACCGCCGGGATCGACGTCAACGAGGCCGAGGTCGGTGAGCGGTGGCGGATCGGCGATGCGCTCCTCGAGGTGGCGTCGATCCGGATCCCCTGCAACGACTTCAAGAACTGGATGGGTCTCGGCGGCTACGACCCCACCGCCTGGGTGAAGCGGTTCGCCGCCGTGGGCCGCCCCGGCCCCTACCTGCGGGTGCTCGCGGAGGGCGCGATCGAGGCGGGCGACGCGATCGAGGTGGTCCACCGGCCCGGCCACGGGGTCACCGTCAGCACGATGTTCCGCGCCCTGGTGACCGACCGGTCCCTCTTGCCGGAGCTGCTCAAGGTCGACGGGCTGGTCGCCGAAGCCCGTCTTGCGGCCGAGCAGTATGTGGCAGATGTTTCTCATACCGCGGGTTCGGCTACCCGTACGTAACTTCGTGTTCTAGGTTACTGGCCAAAGACGTCATCTTGGGTGACTTGTCTTTTCGCCGCCCCCGATGCCTGCAGGAGTGTCATGGCCGTCAACACGGACACCAGTTTTCTCGACCGTCTCGCGCCGAATGTCGCGGTGCAGTTCCTCGACCGGGTCGCGAAGTCGCCGGACCGGGAGGCCTACCGCTACCCCCGCGGGGAGGAGTGGGAGTCGGTCACCTGGCAGGAGACCGGCGACCAGGTGGAGCGGATCGCCGCGGGCCTGCTCTCGCTCGGGCTGGAGTCCGAGCAGCGCGTGGGCATCGTCGCCGGCACCCGCTACGAGTGGATCCTCGCCGACCTCGGCATCATGTGCGCCGGCGCCGCGACGACCACCGTCTACCCGTCCACCAACGCCGAGGACACGGCGTACATCCTCAGCGACTCGGAGTGCCGGATCGTCTTCGCCGAGGACGACGAGCAGCTCGCGAAGCTGCGCGCCAGCAAGGCCGAGCTGCCGCACCTGCTGAAGATCGTGACGTTCGACGGCACCACCGACGGTGACTGGGTGATCGGGCTCGAGGACCTCGCCCAGCTCGGCGACGCCTACCTCGCCGAGCACCCGGGTGTGATCAACGAGACCGCCAAGACGATCCGGCCCGACCAGCTCGCGACCCTGATCTACACCTCGGGCACCACCGGCCGCCCCAAGGGCGTGCGGCTGCGCCACAACTCGTGGGTCTACGAGGGTGCCGCGATCGAGGTGCAGGACATCCTGCACGAGGACGACCTGCAGTTCCTGTGGCTCCCGATGGCCCACTCCTTCGGCAAGGTGCTGCTGTCCGCGCAGCTCGCCTGCGGCTTCGCCACGGCGATCGACGGCCGGGTCGAGAAGATCGTCGAGAACCTCGGCATCGTGAAGCCGACCTTCATGGGCGCCGCCCCGCGCATCTTCGAGAAGGCACACGGCCGGATCGTCACCATGCAGCAGACCGAGGGTGGCCTCAAGGAGAAGCTGTTCAAGCAGGCGTTCAAGGTGGGTCTCGAGGTCGACCGCCGGGTCCGCGAGGGCGAGTCGGTGCCGCTGCTGCTCAAGCTCCAGCACGGCCTGTTCGACAAGCTGGTCTTCAGCAAGGTGCGCGACCGCTTCGGTGGCCGGGTCCGCTTCTTCATCTCCGGCGCCGCCGCGCTCAACCAGGAGATCGCGGAGTGGTTCCACGCCGCGGGCATCGTGATCCTCGAGGGCTACGGCCTGACCGAGTGCTCGGCCGGCGGGTTCGTGAACCACCCGGACGACTACCGCTTCGGCACCGTCGGCCCGGCCCTGCCCGGCAGTGAGGTCAAGCTGGGCGAGGGCGACGAGATCCTGATCAAGGGTCCGCACGTCATGGACGGCTACCACAACCTGCCCGAGGAGACCGCGAAGACGCTGACCGAGGACGGCTGGCTGCGCACCGGCGACAAGGGCAGCCTCGACGCCGACGGGTTCCTCACCATCACCGGCCGGATCAAGGACCTCTTCAAGACCTCGGGTGGCAAGTACATCGCGCCGTCCGCGATCGAGATGAAGTTCAAGGCCGTGTGCCCCTACGCCAGTCAGTTCATGGTGTTCGGCAACGACCGCAACTACTGCGTGGCCCTCGTGACCCTCGACCCGGACGCCATGGAGGGGTGGGCCGCGGAGAACGACATGGCGGGTGCGTCGTACACCGACATCGTCCGCTCCGAGAAGGTCAAGGCGATGGTCGCCGGCTACGTCGACGAGCTCAACGCCCGGCTCAACCGCTGGGAGACGATCAAGAAGTGGGAGCTGCTCGACCACGACCTGACCATCGAGTCCGGCGAGCTGACGCCGTCGATGAAGGTCAAGCGCAACGTCGTGGCGGACAACCACCAGGCAATGCTCGACGCCTTCTACAACTGACAACCCAGGGACCGGTCCCGCACAGGGACGGCACAGGGAAGCGTCATCGAATGGGTGCCGGCGGGAGACCGCCGGCACCCGTTCGCCTTTCCTGAGGAGCTCCGTTGACCGACGCCCAGCCCGACCACCAGCTCGAGGACCACGACCTCGGCCTCTCCCACGACCTGCCGAGGATCGTCGAGCGCAACCGGCGCCAGGCCCTCGGCAGACGGGGCATGCTCGGTATCTTCGGCGGCCTCGGGGTCGCGACCCTCGCCGCCGGCTGCGGGCTCGGCGACGACGGCGGCGGCACCACCACCCTGACGCCGCCGGCAACGGTCCCAACGTCCTGGCCGAGAGCGGGATCGTGCGCAGCGACATCACCACCAGCTTCGGCTCCGCCTCGGGGGTGGCGGCGGGGGTGCCGGCCACCGTCCGGCTCAAGGTCTACGACCTCAACGGCGAGGACGCGAGCGCCCTCGCGGGCGCCGCGGTCTACATCTGGCACTGCGCGTCGAGTTCACCAGCATCTTCCCCGCGACGTACGCCGGGCGCTGGCCGCACATCCACTTCGAGGTCTACCCCAGCCTGGCCGAGGCGACCAGCGCCTCCAACAAGCTGCGCACCTCCCAGCTCGCGATCCCGGCCGAGGTGGCCAGGGAGGTCTACGAGACGGCCGAGGGGTACGACACGAGCGTCGCCAACCTGGCCCAGGTCAGCCTCGACACCGACATGGTCTTCGCCGACGGCTACTCCCTGCAGCTGGCCAAGGTCGCCGGGTCGGTCGACGAGGGCTTCACGATCTCCCTCAATGTGCCCGTCTGACACGATGGGCGGATGCCCTCCGCACTTCCCCCCGGTGACCCCGTGCCCGAGGACGGGTCCCTCCCGGAATCGGCGCTGGCGGAGCTCGGCGAGCGGCCGTTCGGCCTCTACGTCCATGTGCCGTTCTGCACCGTCCGGTGCGGCTACTGCGACTTCAACACCTACACCGCCGACGAGCTCGGCGGCCGGTCGACCGCGCGGGGCGCCTCGCGCGCGACGTACGCCGAGGCCGCGATCGCGGAGATCCGTCGCGCCCGGCAGGTGCTGGGGGACCGGGACCTCCCGGTCTCCACGATCTTCTTCGGCGGGGGTACGCCGACCCTGCTCCCGGCCGCGGACCTGGTGGCGGTCGTGGAGGCGGTCTCGTCCGAGTTCGGGCTGGTCGAGGGCGCCGAGGTCACGACGGAGTCCAACCCCGACAGCGTGGAGCTGCGGGACCTCGAGGAGCTCCGGGCGGGCGGGCTCAACCGGATCTCGTTCGGCATGCAGTCCGCGGTCGGCCACGTGCTGCGCACCCTGGACCGGACCCACGACCCGTTGCGGGTCCCGACGGTCGTCGACTGGGCGCGCGAGGCCGGCTTCGAGCAGGTCAGCCTCGACCTGATCTACGGCACGCCGGGGGAGTCGCTCGCCGACTGGGAGACCTCGCTCGAGGCGGCGCTCGCCTGTGCTCCCGACCACGTGTCGGCGTACTCCCTGATCGTCGAGGAGGGCACCGCGCTGGCCCGGCAGGTGCGCCGCGGCGACGTGCCGATGACCGACGACGACGACCTCGCGGACAAGTACCTCCTGGCCGACGAACGGCTCACCGCCGCAGGCCTGGGGTGGTACGAGGTCTCGAACTGGGCACGCGACGAGGCGAGCCGGTGCCGGCACAACCTCCTCTACTGGACCGGTGGGGACTGGTGGGGCGTCGGCCCCGGCGCGCACTCCCACGTCGGCGGCGTGCGCTGGTGGAACGTCAAGCACCCGGCGGCGTACGCCGACCGGCTGGCCGCCGACGCCAGCCCGGCGCACGCGCGCGAGGTGCTGGACGTGGCGAGCCGGCGCGTCGAGCGGGTGCTCCTGGAGCTGCGGCTGCGCGACGGCCTGCCGCTCACCGCGCTGGACGAGGCGGGGAACGCCACAGTCCCCGACCTCGAGGACCGGGGACTGCTGGTGTCGGACGCGGGGCGGCTCGTGCTCACCCAGCGGGGCCGGCTGCTCGCCGACGCCGTGGTGCGCGATCTGCTGCCCTGACCTGGAGCTGGGATCCTGTGGGTCAGCTGACCATGCGGATCGTGAGCGGGTAGCGGTACTCCTCGCCGCGGGCTGCACGCACCGAGCCGATGATCGTGAAGACGAGCCAGGCGATGCCGACGATCGGCAGCAGGATGAAGCCGATCAGCACGAACAGCAGGACGATGGACACCACCGCGTAGATCAGGATCGACAGCTGGAAGTTCAGTGACTCCACGGCCTGGCGACGGACGTAGGCGGACTCGTTGCCCTTGGTCAGCATCACGATCAGCGGCCCCAGGAACGCCAGCGCGATGACGGAGGCCACCAGAGCGCTCCAGTGCGCGGCGCCACCCCAGGTCAGCTCGTCGCTGGTGAGGCCGCCGGGGTGGACCGGCTGGGTGCCGTAGACGGGTGGCTGCTGCGGCGGTGGCTGGTTGCCGTAGGCGGGTGGCTGCTGCGGCGGCGGCTGGTTGCCGTAGGCGGGTGGCTGCTGCGGCGGGGGCTCGTCGCCGGGTTGCGGCGGGCGGGTCGGATCACTCATCACAAGCTCCTCACTCGGCGGTGACGAAGTCGATCAGTTCCTCCACCCTACCCAGCAGGGCCGGGTCGAGGTCGTTGAAGGAACCGACTTTTCCGAGGATGTGCTGCCAGGCCCGGGCGATGTCGGTCTGGTTGCGGTGCGGCCAGCCGAGCTGCTGGCAGGTGCCGGTCTTCCAGTCGATGCTGCGGGGCACGTCGGGCCAGCGGGCGATCCCCAGCCGGGCCGGCTTGACCGCCTGCCAGATGTCGATGAACGGGTGGCCGACGACCAGCACGTGCTTGCCGATGGGCGACTTTGCGATGCCCTGCGCGATCCGGCTCTCCTTGGAGCCCTTGACGAGGTGGTCGACCAGGACGCCGACCCGGCGTTCCGGACCGGGGCGGAAGTCGCGCAGGTGCTCGGCGAGGTCGTCGACGCCGCCGAGGAACTCCACGACGACGCCCTCGATGCGCAGGTCCGCGCCCCAGACCTTCTCGACGAGCTCGGCGTCGTGCCGGCCCTCGACGAAGATCCGGCTGGCCCGGGCCACGCGGGCCTTGGCCCCGTGGACGGCGACCGACCCCGAGGCCGTGCGGGTGGGCTTCGCGGGCGCGCCGGCGCGGACCGGGCGGCCCAGGATGACGGGGCGGCCCTCCAGCAGGAAGCCGGGGCCGAGGGGGAACGTACGCCGCTTGCCACGCCGGTCCTCCAGCGTCAGCGTGTCGAGGTCACGGTCGATCGCGACGACCTCGCCGCACCAGTCGGTGGTGACCTCCTCGACCACGGCGCCGATCTCGGCGGGGATCTCGACCGCGCGGCCGCGCTTGGGGGCGCGCCAGTCGGTGTTGAGGACGTCGGAGCCGTAGCGGTCGCGGGAAGTCACCGATCCACGTTAGGCGGGGGCGGGGGTGCCCGTCCGGATGACGCGCCGGGTCAGCCCTCCTCGGCGTCCCCGCTGTCCTCGCTCGTCTCCTCGGCGGTCTTGCCGCCGGTCATGTCGAGGTCGGCGAGGTCGTCGGGGGCGTCCTCCTCGGAGAGCGGCTCGGCGAGCGGGTTGTCCTCGGAGGGCCGGAGGTCCTCGGGCAGCTGCTCGTCGCTGATGCCCTCGGTGGGGCCGTCGGTCTGCTCGGGCTCGGAGTTCGTCATGCCGGGACGGTACCCCTCACGAGGCCCGGCAAGCCTCGGAGCAACCCCAGGGCAACCCTCAGACCAGGGGAAGCCGCTTCTGGCTGCGCGGCAGGTGCTCGTAGCCACGGCGTACGGCGTGCCCGAGCGCCTCGCGCGGGTAGGGCCACTCGCCGGTCTCCAGCGCCTGGGCCAGCGGGACCCCGCGGGTGGCGAGGTCGCGGATCGTCTCGGCGACGATCCCGAGCGTGTTGCGCTGCTCCTCGACGAAGTCCCGGTCCACGACGGCCCCGTGGCCGGGCACCACGACCGAGGCCGAGGTGGTCAGGCCGAGCACGATGTCGAGGCTGAGCGGCCACTCGAGGGGGTAGGAGTCGGGCCCGAGGCCGGGGACGTGGCCATGGGCGGCCGCCTCCTCGACGAGGTCGCCCGCCACCATCACGTCGGCGTCCGGCACCCGCACGACCAGGTCGCCCGCCGTGTGGCCACGGCCCGGGTGGACGAGCTCGACCATCCGGTCGCCGAGGTCGAGCGCCACGGCCGAGGAGAAGGTGCGGTCCGCGGGCACGATCCCGGTGGCCAGCACCTCGTCGCGGTGCGGGTCGTCAGGCTCCGCGGCGAAGAGCGCCTTGACCCGCTCGCCCGCGCTGACGGTCCGCTCGGCGGCGGTCTCGTGGGCGTGGATCGGGATGGCGCCGTACGCCGTGCGGAACGCCTCGTTGCCGAAGGTGTGGTCGAAGTGCTCGTGGGTGTTCACGACGCCCACGACCTCGCCGATGCCGAGGCGGCGTACGTCCTCGATGACGGCCCGGGCGGCCCGCCCCGAGGCGTGCGTGTCGATCGCGAGGAGCCCGCGACCACCGCCGACGAGGGTGACGTTCACGTCGTACCAGTCGTAGCGGGCGACCCACACGCGATCGGCCACCTCCCGGAAACCTGCGTCCACGAAGTTCGTCATACGCGCGACACTAGTAGTCTTGGCACTCACGTCATTCGAGTGCCAACCATTCACCGCCGGACCGACGAGGAGGCGACCATGCAGGAAGAACGCAGGCTCGCCGTGCTGCGGGCGATCGTGGAGGACTACGTCGCCACCGAGGAGCCCGTGGGATCCAAGGCTCTCGTCGAGCGGCACTCCCTCGGCGTCTCGCCCGCGACCGTGCGCAACGACATGGCCGCGCTCGAGGAGGAGGGGTTCATCACCCAGCCGCACACGAGCGCCGGCCGGGTGCCCACCGACAAGGGCTACCGCCTGTTCGTCGACCGACTCTCGAGCGTCAAGCCGATGAGCGCGGCCGAGAAGCGCGCGATCGCCACGATCCTCGACGGCGCGGTCGACCTCGACGACGTCGTCCAGCGCTCGGTGCGGCTGCTGGCGCAGCTGACCCGGCAGGTCGCCGTCGTGCAGTACCCCACACTCTCGCGCTCCACCGTGCGCCACATCGAGCTGGTGGCGCTGACACCCAGGCGGCTGCTGGTCGTCCTGATCCTCAGCACCGGCCGGGTCGAGCAGCGCCTCGTCGACCTCGACCGCCCGGTGGACGACGCCGACCTCGCCGACCTCAGGTTGCGCGTCAACCGGGCGGCCACCGGCGAGATCATCGCCGAGGCCTCCACCGCCCTGCGCGCGGCCGTGCACCCCCTCGGGGAGCCGGTCGAGGGCGTGGACGACCGGGGTGTCCTGGGCGCCGTCGTCGACACCCTGGTCGAGGCGATGTCCGACCACCGCTCCGACGAGCGGGTGGCGGTGGGCGGTGCCGCGAACCTGGCCCGCTTCGGCGACAGCTTCGACGCCGACGTCCGCCCGCTGCTCGAGGCCCTGGAGGAGCACGTCATCCTGCTCAAGCTCCTGGGCGAGGCGAGCAACGGTGGCACCGTGACCGTGCGCATCGGTCACGAGGGCCCCTACCAGGAATTGTCCTCGACCAGCGTCGTCGCGACGGGCTACGGCCCGCGCGACGAGGCGTTCGCCCGGCTGGGCATCGTGGGCCCGACCCGCATGGACTACCCCGGGACGATGGCGTCGGTGCGTGCCGTCGCCCGCTACGTCTCCCGCATCCTCGACGAGGGCTGACCCCCTCACACCTCCCTCCCGAACCGATCACGAAGGAACCGACTTGACCCAGGACCTGTACGACCTCCTCGGTGTCGACCGCGACGCGGACGCCGACGCCATCAAGAAGGCCTACCGGCGTCTGGCCCGGAAGCTGCACCCCGACGTCAACCCCGACCCGGAGACCCAGGAGAAGTTCAAGGAGGTCTCCCGCGCCTACGAGGTCCTGTCGGACCCGCAGAAGCGCGCGGCGTACGACCGGGGCGGCGACCCGTTCGGCGGCGCTGGAGCCGCTGGCTTCGGTCAGGGGGCCGGCTTCTCGTTCACCGACATCATGGACGCCTTCTTCGGCGGCGGTGGACCCGGCGGCGCGGCCCAGGGTCGCGGCCCGCGGCCGCGGATGCGGCGCGGCCAGGACGCCCTGATCCGGCTCGAGGTCGAGCTCGCGGACGCGGCGTTCGGCGTCACCCGTGAGCTCAAGGTCGACACTGCGGTGCTGTGCGGCACCTGTCACGGTGAGGGCGCTGCCCCCGGCAGCCACCCGGTGCCGTGCGAGACCTGCCGCGGTGCCGGCGAGGTCGCCCACGTGCAGCGCTCGTTCCTCGGCGAGATCCGCACGCTGCGCCCGTGCGCGGCCTGCCGTGGCTTCGGCTCGATCATCCCCGACCCCTGCCGCGAGTGCTCCGGCGACGGCCGGGTCCGCTCGCGCCGCACGCTCACCGTGAAGATCCCGGCCGGGGTCGACAACGGCACCCGGGTCCAGCTCTCCGAGCAGGGCGAGGTCGGACCCGGCGGCGGCCCCGCCGGAGACCTCTACGTCGAGATCCACATCGCCGAGCACGAGACCTTCACCCGCCACGGCAACGACCTGCACTGCACGGTGTCCGTCCCGATGAGCGCAGCAGCGCTCGGCACGACGCTCACCCTGCCCACGCTGGAGGCCGACGTGGTCGACGGTGACGGAGCGGACTCGGACGTGGAGACGTCCTTCGAGCTCGAGATCAGGCCCGGCACCCAGTCCGGCACCGAGCAGGTGCTCCGCGGCTACGGCGTGCCCGGGCTGAGGGGAGGTCGTGGCGACCTCATCGTCAGCGTGCTCGTCGAGACGCCGACCCGTCTCGACGACCGCCAGGAGGAGCTGCTCCGCGAGCTCGCGGCACTGCGGGGCGAGGAGAGCCCGACCGGACAGGTCCGTCCGGGCTCCAAGTCGGTCTTCGGTCGGCTGCGCGACGCGTTCCACTGATGTCGCTGCCTGTCCATCTGGTGCCCTCCCTGGCCGGGGTGGCGGTCGGCTCGTCGGTCGAGGTCACCGGTGACGAGGCGCACCACGCTGTCGCCGTACGCCGGCTGCGGGTGGGGGAGTCCGTCGTCCTGACCGACGGGGCCGGCAGGTCGGTCACCGGCGCGGTGGCCTCCACCGGCAAGCGGGTCTTCGGCGTGACGGTGGGCGAGGTGTCGTCGACGCCACCTGCCGAGCCGGGCGTCGTCGTGGTCCAGGCACTGCCCAAGGGCGACCGCGGCGAGCTGGCCGTCGAGATGCTGACCGAGATCGGGGTCTCGGCGATCGTCCCCTGGGCCGCCGCCCGCAGCGTCGCCGTCTGGAAGGGCGAGCGCGCGACCAAGGCGCTGGCCCGGTGGCGGTCGACCGCGCGCGAGGCCGCCAAGCAGTCGCGTCGCTCGTGGTTCCCGTCGGTCACCGACCTCGCGACCACCTCTGACGTGGCGGCGCTGCTGGGCTCGGCCACGCTGGGCATCGTCCTCCACGAGGAGGCAGCGGTGCCGCTGGCCTCGATCGACATCCCGGCGAGCGGCCCCATCGTGGTCGTGGTCGGCCCCGAGGGCGGGCTGAGCGAGGAGGAGGTCGCGGCGTTCGTGGCCGCCGGTGCCACCGCGGTCCGGCTGGGCCCGGAGGTGCTGCGGACCTCGACCGCCGGGGTCGCCGCCGTCGCCGCGCTGCTCACGCGCACCCCGCGCTGGTCAGCGCCCTAGCAGCGCCTCGACCCGCTCGATCTCGTCGGCGAGTCCGGCGCGCTCGGCCCGGGTCAGGTCGCGGAACGGCTCGACCACGACCCGGTCGCGGCCGGCGTGGGAGAGCCAGAGGTCCGGCACCGCCATCGGGACCCGCTCGAGGAGGTGCTGGCGATGCAGCAACGTCCGGTTGAGCGCGCGGGGGCTGAGGCGCAAGGGCGGTGGTCCTACCCGACGGTGATGGTGCGGGTGTCGACGTCCGGTCCGCCGCCCTCGCCGCCGGAGGCGTCGTCGGTCATCGCGACGAAGGTGTAGTCGCCGGGGGCCAGGTCGGAGACGTCGATGGCCTCGGTCTCCCACGGGTAGAGCTTGTCCATCCAGCCCTCGGCGGTCGTGAAGCCGGACTTCACGACCTCGTCGCCGTCGCGGATCTCCCACGGGACGTTGGCCTCGAAGGAGCTGCCGACGCCGTGGGCGGTGAAGCTGCCACTGACCGAGGCGCCCTCGGCCGGCGAGGTGATGCTCATCAGCGAGAGGACCTCGGTCTGGGGCGCGTTGGCCAGCGGCTCGGCCGTGGGCACGCCGTACACCTGGTCGACGGGGTTGCCGTCGAGGACGAACTGCACCGCGGCCCGGGTCTGGGTCGCTGCCTGGGTCGTGTAGACGACCTGCTGGATCGCCAGCTCCGCGTCGTCCTGGCTCATGCCGGCCGGGCGGTCGTGCAGCGAGGCGTCGGCCAGCGTGACCTGGATCAGCCCGTCGTCGCCGGTGCCGTCGAACGAAGCATCGGCGAAGGCCCCGTCCGGCCAGGGCGTGGAGTAGTCCGGGTCGGCGGGGGCGCTCTGCAGCGCGACCAGCGCGCCGGCCAGGGCGTCCGCCGCCTCGATCCGGTCGAACTCGCGGAACAGGCGTGTCCCGCGCGGCCCGTCGCCGAGGTAGTACGCCGGCACGGTCAGCTCGGACGTCGCAACCGCGCTCGCGCTCTCGGACGGGTTCGAGGACGCCGCCGACTCTGACGTCGGCGGCGTCTTGCTCGGCGTGCGGTCCCGGGTCGGGCTGTCGGCCACCCGGGTGTCGTCGGTGCCACATCCGGAGATCACGGTCACGGCCAGTGCAGCGGCGGCGAGGGCGACGGCACGGGTCCTGGCAGGGGAAGTCATGAGGCCATCCTCGGTGGGATCAGGTGTCGGACGGGGGATCTACCGGACCTCGATGATCCGCGTGTCGGTGAAGGCGCCGTTGCCCTCGGCGCCTCCGGACGGGTCGTCGGTCATCACCATCAGGATGTAGCGCCCGGCGGGGACGCCGGAGATGTCGATCTCGCCGGAGAACGGGAAGAGCTTCTCGCCCATCCAGCCCTCGGCCGTGAACGGGACCTGGGCCACCACCTCGGTGCCCTCGTAGCGCTGCAGGCGGGCGACCACGTTGGCCTCGAACGAGTTGGCCACGCCGGTCACCTCGAGGGTGTCCCCGCGGACCACGGCGCCCTCCTCGGGAGTCGTCAGCGAGACGTGGGAGAGCGTCTCGAGCACCGGGCCGTTCGAGAGCGCCTCGGAGGTGGGCACGCCGTACACCTGGTCGACCGGGTTGCCGGCCAGGTAGAACTGCACCGGCGCGCGGGTCTGACCGGCGGCCTGGAGGGTGTAGATGACCGCCTCGACGGCCATCCGGGCCTCGTCCTCGGTCATCCCCTCGGGACGGTCGTGCAGGGCCGGGTCGGCGATCGTGACGGAGTACTGCCCGTCGGTGCCGATGCCGTCGAAGGACGCACTCGCGAAGCTGCCCTCGGGCCAGAGGGTGCGGTAGTCGGGGTCCTGGGGGGTCCGGGTGGCCTGCTCGAGGGCCCCCATGAGACGGCCGCCGTCGGCGGGCACGCGGGCGAACTCGCGATAGAGCCGCGGGCCCACGGGCGTGTCGCCGACGTAGTAGATGCCGGCCGCGATCGTCTCGCCCGCCGGGCTCGGCGAGGCGTCCGACGGGCTGGAGGTGTCGCCGGCGACCGAGGGTGGGGTGGTGGCAGGCCCCGGCTCGGTGCTGGGGGGCGCGGAGCCGCCGGTTGCGAGGGCGATGGCGGTGATGACGGCTGCGGTCGCGACGACCGCACCGCCGACGGCGAGGAGCCAGGGACGTCGAGAGGACATGGGACTCGCCTTCGTACGATCGCGGATCTGGTCGAGGCGTTCGCCGGGCTCGACGTCCGACACGGCGTCGGACAGCAGGTCGGCGAGGCGTGCATCGAGGTCCGGGTCGTGGTGGTCGCTCATGACCGGTCCTCTCCGTGGGTGGTGCCGTGGTCGTCCAAGAGGTCGCCCAAGACGTTGCGCAGCGCCGCGGAGCCGCGCGAGGCATGGCTCTTGACCGCGCCGCGGCTGATCCCGAGGGCGTCGGCGATCTCGGCCTCGGACAGGTCGAGGTAGTAGCGCAGCGCCAGCACCTCGCGCTGGCGCTGGGGGAGGTCACGCAGGGCGTCGAGCACCGCGGACCTGTGGTCGGCGGCCAGCGTCGACTCGTCCGCACCGGGGGCGGTGAGGGGGGCCGTCGCGCGGGACGCGTGGCGGACCACGACGCCGCGGTGCCGCAGCGCCGACCGGGAACGGTTCACGACGGCCTGGCGCAGGTAGGCCAGCGCGAGGTCGGGGTCCCGGAGCCGCGACCAGCGGGCGTGCACCGCCACGAATGCGTCCTGCACGATCTCCTCCGCGGTGCCGACGTCGCGCACCAGCAGGACGGAGAGCCGCACGAGCCGGCGCCAGTGGGCGGCGTACAGCTGCTCGAGCGCGGTGTCGGCGTCCCAGGAGGAGTGACCCGAGGGCGGGGGTGGCTTCACCACACCGGCCCCCCTGAGTCTGCCGCCTTCCGGGGCGATCGCATGGGTCATCACGCTAGTGGGACGCGCGGCCGCCGCTCGGGGTTTACCCCGGCGATCCATCGGTTTCGTGACACCATGAGGCCAGGGAGGAACACGTTCCATGGGAGACACACTCGCGTCGGCCGTTGCCGACTGCCTGTTCTGCAAGATCGTGGCCGGGGAGATCCCGGGCGAGATCGTCCACGTCACGGCGAGGACGGTCGCGTTCCGCGACATCAACGGTCAGGCGCCGACCCACGTCCTGGTGGTCCCGCGCGAGCACTACCCGAACGCCGCGGCGCTCGCCGCCGGCGACCCGGAGCTCTCGGCGGAGCTGGTGACGACCGCGGCCGCCGTGGCTGCCGCCGAGGGGCACGACGACTACCGCCTGGTCTTCAACACGGGCCCCGGCGTCGGCCAGACCGTCTTCCACACCCACCTGCACCTGCTGGCAGGCCGCTCGATGACCTGGCCGCCCGGATGAAGCTGCACCTCCGGGCGCTCGCCGCGACCGCCGCGCTGGTGCTCCTCACCGCCTGTGGGTCCTCCGGGTCCGGCGACTCGGCCGACCCCGCTTCGCCCACGACGTCCGCTGACGGCACCGCCGGCGACACCGCCACCGACGCCGCCAGTGAGGCTCCCAGCGACGGCCACGGCGACGGCCACGGCCACTCGGCCGAGCCGACCAGGCTCGGGCCGCTCCGCCCGGGCGAGAAGCGGCTGACCCTGGCCATGCCGGAGGCCTACACCCCCTCGGCCCCGACCGGCGTCGGCACCGACGACTACCGCTGCTTCCTGCTCGACCCGGGTCTGAAGAAGGACGCCTTCCTCACCGGCACCAACGTGCTGCCGGGCAATCCCGACGTGGTGCACCACGTGATCCTGTTCCGGGTCGCCCCCGACCAGGTCGCCGAGGCCGAGCAGAAGGACGCCAGCGAGGCGGGGGAGGGCTGGACCTGCTTCGGCGGCACCGGCCTGGCCGGCGACCTCGCCAACGTCGACGACGCCAACTGGCTCGGTGCCTGGGCCCCGGGGGGCAAGGAGTCGGTCTCGAGGGACGGCTACGGCGTCGACCTGCCCCAGGGCTCGCAGATCGTCATGCAGGTCCACTACAACCTGCTGGTGGGCGACAGCCCGGACACCTCGGCGGCGCAGATCCGGGTCGCCCCGCACAGCGCCGGCCTCACCCCGCTGCACACGTTCCTGATGCCGGCCCCGGTCGAGCTGCCGTGCCGCACGGGCCACGACTCCTCGCCCCTGTGCGACCGCGATGCCGCCGTCGCCGACGTGAAGGCGCGGTTCGGCGCGGGCCCCGGCTCGACGGCCGACCTGCTCTACTTCCTGTGCGGCGGCAAGCCGGTCGCCTCCCAGACCACGTCCTGCACCCGCCGGGTCCAGGAGCCGCTGACCATCCTGGGCGTCGCCGGGCACATGCACCTCCTGGGGCGCTCGATCACCATCGAGACGAACCCGGGCACCCCCCGGGCGAGGACGATCCTGGACATCCCCGTCTGGGACTTCGACAACCAGGGCGCCAAGCCGATCGAGCCCGTTCACCTCAACACCTGGGACACCGTCAAGGTCACCTGCCGGCACGTCCAGTGGCTGCGCGACAGGCTGCCGTCCTTCGAGGGCCAGGAGGAGCGCTACGTCGTGTGGGGCGAGGGCACCACCGACGAGATGTGCCTCGGCATGCTCCAGGTGGCCCAGGGCTGACGGGGTGGGCTGACGTCAGCCCGGCAGGATCTCCAGCACCAGGCGCAGCACGTAGAACAGCACGGGCATTCCGAACACCGCGAGCATCACCCACGCGGTGATCCGGTGCAGGCGCTTGGTGGAGTCCAGCGACCCCGCGAAGTCCAGCAGCGCCCCGTCCGGGACGTGGTGGGTCAGGCCCATCCGGTGTGCGTCCTCGGGCAGGCGGTTCCCGCCGAACCAGTACGGCGGGGTGTCGTCGTCGTGGTCGTCGGCATCGTCGTACGCCTCCCTCATGCGTCCACGGTAGGCCGGTGGACCTGACGGTCGGAGTGGTTCTCCGAACGATTTCTCTCCGGAGACAATCCGCTGCGCTGTGCGCCTCGAACCACGGGGGCAAGCAACATTCCCAACGCCCGATCGGGCGAGTATTGGAGAAGAGCGCACATGCAGGTCACACCCAAGAAGAAGATCGCTGCAGGGATCCTCCTGCTCTCGTCGGCTGGTCTCGTCGGCGGCACCGCCGCCGTGTCGGCCAACGCGGCCGACAGCGCGACGGACGCCCTCACGGGCGGGACCGAGACGCACGCCACGCTGCAGCCGCTCAACAACTCCGGCGTCAACGGCGTCTCCACGGTGACGGTCGACGGACGCAAGATCGACGTGTCGGTCGACGCGAAGCGGTTGCTCAAGGGCATGCCGCACGCGATGCACATCCACTTCGGGGCCCAGGCCCGCCACGAGTGCCCCACCGTGCGGGACGACGACAACGCCGACCACCGCCTCACCACGGTCGAAGGCCTCCCGGCCTACGGCGCGGTGCGGGTGTCGCTCACCAAGCGGGGCGACACCTCGCCGAAGAGCACGCTGGCGGTGAACCGCTTCCCGAAGGCCAAGAACCACGAGATCCACTACGACCGCACCATCGGCATCGGCAAGAAGCTGGCCCGCGCCATCAAGAACGGCAAGGGCGTCGTGGTGATCCACGGCATCGACTACAACCACAACGGCACCTACGACTTCAGCGCCGGCAAGAGCGACCTCGACCCGAGCCTGCCCGCCGAGGCGACCGACCCGGCCGCCTGCGGCGTGCTCCACGAGTCGGACGGCGCGCTGTCCACGCCCTGACACCACAGTGACACCAGGGAACTGAGCCGGTCGAAGGCCCCCGTCCCGGACGCGATCCGGGACGGGGGCCTTCGTCGCGCCGGCAGCCTGGTCCCGGTGCCTCCAGAACGCAGTGTGCCCATGTGCTCCCCTCCCGTAGCATGGAACGCGCTCACACCTGCCGACCGGAAGGGCCGCCCGCACGGGCATTCATGACTGACACGCATCGACACGACGGGACCCCGGCGATCCAGCGCGCGACCGTTCCACCAGCGCCGCTCGTGACCAAGCACACCGTGGTGGTCCCCAACAGCATCAACATGGTCAGCCTCCTGGGCCCCGGCGACGAGCACCTCGCCCTCATCGAGCGCGCCTTCTCGGCCGACGTGCACGTCCGGGGCAACCGGATCACCATGCACGGCGAGGCGGGCGAGGTCGCGCTCGCCGAGCGCCTGCTCGACGAGCTGGTGGCGATCATCCGCACGGGTCAGGGCGTCACCCCCGAGACCGTCGAGCGGGTGCTGTCGATGCTGCGCGCCGAGACGGCCGAGCGTCCGGCCGACGTGCTGAGCCTCAACATCCTGTCCAACCGCGGACGCTCGATCCGGCCGAAGACGCTCAACCAGAAGCGCTACGTCGACTCGATCGACAAGCACACGATCACGTTCGGCATCGGGCCCGCGGGCACCGGCAAGACCTACCTCGCGATGGCGAAGGCGGTCCAGGCGCTGCAGTCCAAGAGCGTCACCCGGATCATCCTGACCCGGCCGGCGGTGGAGGCGGGGGAGCGGCTGGGCTACCTGCCCGGCACCCTCAGCGAGAAGATCGACCCCTACCTGCGCCCGCTGTACGACGCGCTGCACGACATGATCGACCCCGAGACGATCCCGAAGCTGCTGGCGTCGGGGACGATCGAGGTCGCCCCGCTGGCCTACATGCGCGGCCGCTCGTTGAACGACGCGTTCATCATCCTCGACGAGGCGCAGAACACCTCGCCCGAGCAGATGAAGATGTTCCTGACCCGCCTCGGGTTCGGCTCCAAGATCGTGGTCACCGGCGACGTCACCCAGGTCGACCTCCCCGACGGGACGAAGTCCGGCCTGCGCGTGATCGAGGGGATCCTCGACGGGGTCGAGGACATCGTCTTCAACCGCCTCACCAGCCACGACGTCGTACGCCACAAGCTGGTCGGCAAGATCGTGGCGGCGTACGACGAGTTCGACGCCCGCGGCGACAGGGCGAAGCAGGCGGCCTCCAGGACCGTGCACCAGGCCGGTCCGGGGAGCCGCTCGTGAGCATCGAGGTCCTCAACGAGTCCGGGCACGACCTCGACGTCCAGCGGCTGGCGGCGCTCAGCCGGTTCGTGCTGGACCGGATGCGTGTCCACCCGCTCGCCGAGCTGTGCATCAAGGCCGTCGACGAGCCCACCATCGCCGAGCTCAACGAGCAGTGGATGGAGAAGGAGGGGCCGACCGACGTGCTCGCCTTCCCCATGGACGAGCTGCGTCCGGGACTGGTCAACGAGGAGCCCGAGGAGGGCGTGCTCGGTGACCTGGTGCTGTGCCCCGACATCGCCGAGAAGCAGGCGGTCACGGCCGGCCACTCGCGCGACGCGGAGATCGAGCTGTTGACGGTGCACGGGATCCTGCACCTGCTCGGCTACGACCACGCCGAACCGGAGGAGCACCGCGAGATGTTCGGTCTGCAGGACCAGCTCCTCGCGCAGTGGCGCTCGTCATGAGCTCTGGCGATATCTGGCTGCTCCTGGCAGCAGCCGTCCTCGTCCTGCTCGCCGGCCTCTTCTCCGCCGCCGACGCCGCCCTGGGGTCGTTCTCGCGCGCCCGCGCCGAGGAGCTCCAGGCCGAGGGCCGGCCCGGGGCCAAGCGGCTGCTGGGACTCCTGGACGACCCGGCCCGCTACCTCAACACCGCGCTGCTGCTGCGCCTGCTGTGCGAGATCGCGGCGATCGTGCTGGTCACCCTCGAGGCCTACGAGGCCTACACCGGCTCCTGGTGGCCGACCGTGCTCACGGTGATCGGGGTGATGCTGCTGCTCTCGTTCGTCGCCATCGGCGTGGCCCCGCGCACCGTGGGGCGCCAGCACTCCGAGCGGGTGGCGCTCCTGTCGGCCGCCCCGCTCGCCTTCGTCACGACCATCCTCGGGCCGCTGCCGCGCCTGCTGATCCTGCTCGGCAACGCGATCACCCCCGGCAAGGGGTTCCGCGAGGGCCCGTTCTCGACCGAGACCGAGCTGCGCGAGCTCGTCGACCTCGCCGAGGCCTCCGCGGTGATCGAGTCCGGCGAGCGCAAGATGATCCACTCCGTCTTCGAGCTCGGTGACACCACCGCCCGCGAGGTGATGGTGCCGCGCAACGACGTGGTCTACATCGAGCGCTACAAGAACCTGCGCCAGACGCTGTCACTGTTCCTGCGCAGCGGTTTCTCGCGGGTGCCGGTGATCGGCGAGAACCTCGACGACATCGTCGGCTTCGCCTACCTCAAGGACATCGTGCGCCGCGACTTCGAGGCGCCCGACGTGGAGTTCACCCAGCGCATCGACGAGGTGATGCGTCCGGCCTACTACGTGCCGGAGTCCAAGCCGGTCGACGCGCTCCTCGCGGAGATGCAGGCCAAGCGCCAGCACATCGCCGTCGTCGTCGACGAGTACGGCGGCACTGCCGGCCTGATCACGATCGAGGACGTGCTCGAGGAGATCGTCGGCGAGATCACCGACGAGTACGACGAGGACGGCATCGAGGTGGAGGTGCTCCCGTCCGGGACCGCCCGCGTCTCCTCGCGCTACCCCATCGACGACCTCGACGAGCTGTTCGGGTTCGACGTCGAGGAGGAGGACGTCGACAGCGTGGGCGGCCTGATGGCCAAGCACCTGGGCCGGGTCCCGATCCCCGGGTCCCACGTCGAGGCACACGGCCTGCGCTTCGAGGCCGAGGAGGCCTCGGGGCGCCGCAACAAGGTCGGCACGGTCCTGATCTGCCGGGTCGAACCGGAATCCCCGCCCGAGGCCCACGACGAAAGCAGCTCCCATGACTGACCTCTCGACCGAGGACAAGAAGCTCGTCACGCTGGCCCGCGCGACCCGGGCCCGGGTCGGCGCGGCCGAGGGGGCCGCGATCCGCGACGCCGACGGCCGCACCTACGCCGGCGCCACGGTCGACCTGCCCTCGCTCCAGCTCACCGCGCTCCAGGTCTGCCTCGGGATGGCGGTCTCCTCGGGAGCCAAGGGCCTCGAGGCGGCCGTGGTGCTGACCGAGGCCGACGAGGCGACCGCGCCCGACCTGGCCGCGATCTTCGACCTCGGTGGGTCGGGCGTCACCGTGCACGTCGGCGACCCGCGGGGCGCCGTACGCTCCACCGTCGCGACCTGACGCCTGCCCACCCCGCCCGGGCCTGCCACGCCTGCCCACGCTTGGTGACGCGATCGGCGCGCACCGCGGAGTAGGTTGACGTGGTGACCTCGGCGAACGGGTGGCAGGAGCACGAGCGAGCCGTCCAGCGGCTCCGGGACTCCTACGCCGCGATCCCTGCTGGTGCCCCGGTGCGTCTGGCCAAGCGCACGTCCAACCTGTTCCGCCCCCGGACCAGCACGGCCGTGGCCGGGCTCGACGTCTCGGGCCTGGCCGGTGTCCTCGACGTCGACCCGGTGACCCGCACCGCCGAGGTCCAGGGGATGTGCACCTACGAGGACCTCGTCGACGCGACGCTCGCCCAGGGCCTGATCCCGCTGGTCGTGCCGCAGCTGCGCACGATCACGCTCGGCGGCGCCGTCACCGGCCTCGGGATCGAGGCCACCAGCTTCCGCCACGGGCTGCCGCACGAGTCCGTGCTCGAGATGGACGTCTTCACCGGCGCCGGCGAGGTGGTCACCACCCAGCCCGGGGACGACCTGTTCGACACCTTCCCCAACTCCTACGGCTCGCTCGGCTACGCCGTCCGGCTCCGGATCGAGCTCGAGCCGGTCCCGTCGTACGTCGCGCTGCGCCACGTCCGCTTCGACGACGCGGGCCTGCTGGCCAAGACCGTGGAGGAGATCACCGAGTCCCGGGAGCACGACGGCACCCGGGTGGACGGGCTCGACGGTGTCGCCTTCGCGCCGGGGGAGTACTACCTGACCCTGGCCACGTGGGTCTCGACGAGCTCGACCCGCGACTCCCTCGCGACCGGCGACTCTCCCTCGGACTACGGGGGGCAACAGATCTACTACCGCTCGATCCGGGAGCGTCGCACCGACCTGCTCACCATGGAGGACTACCTCTGGCGCTGGGACACCGACTGGTTCTGGTGCTCGGGCGCGTTCGGCGTCCAGCACCCCGTCGTCCGTCGGCTGTGGCCGCGGCGCTGGCGGCGCTCGGACGTCTACCACCGGTTGATCGCCCTCGACCGGCGGATCGGGCTGGCCGACCGGCTCGACCGGCGCGCCGGCCGCCCGATGCGCGAGCGGGTCATCCAGGACGTCGAGGTGCCGGTCGACAAACTGGCGGAGTTCCTCGAGTGGTTCGACGAAGAGGTCGGCATGCGGCCGGTGTGGCTGTGCCCGCTGCGGTCCACCCGCGACTGGCCCACCTACCCGCTGCGCCCCGACGTCACCTACGTCAACGTCGGGTTCTGGGGCACCGTGCACGTGGGGCCGGACGCCCCCGAGGGCCCGCGCAACCGCGCGATCGAGGCGCGCGTCCACGAGCTGGGCGGCCACAAGTCGCTCTACTCCGAGGCGTTCTACGACCAGGAGACGTTCGACCGGCTCTACGACGGTGCCAACCTGGCCGCCGTCAAGGGTCGTTACGACCCCGACAACCGACTGACGAGCCTCTACGACAAGGCGGTGAAGAGACGATGAAGTCCACCACGAACATCACGATCGGCGAAGCAGTGAGCTCGCTCCTGCGCGACGGCATGCCGGTCCGGTTCACGGCGTACGACGGCAGCGCCGCCGGGCCACCCGAGGCCGACATCGGGCTCGAGCTGGTCAACCAGCGCGGGCTGGCCTACCTGCTCACCGCACCCGGTGACCTCGGCATGGCCCGGGCCTACGTGGCCGGCGACCTGCGGCTGCACGGCGTACATCCGGGCAACCCCTACGACGCCCTCCGACTGCTCCAGAGCCACCTCCGGTTCCGCAAGCCCACGCCCGCCGAGGCGCTGACGCTGGTGCGCGGCCTGGGGATCGCGAACCTCAAGCCCCCGCCGCCGCCTCCCCAGGAGCACCTGCCGCGCTGGCGCCGGGCGGTGGAGGGGCTGCGCCACTCGATGAGCCGCGACGCCGGGGTGATCTCGCACCACTACGACGTCTCGAACCGGTTCTACGAGATGGTCCTCGGTCCCTCGATGGCCTACACCTGTGCGGTCTACCCGACCCCCGAGGCCACGCTCGAGGAGGCCCAGGCCGAGAAGTTCGACCTGGTCTGCCGCAAGCTCGACCTCAAGCCGGGCCAGCGGCTGCTCGACGTCGGCTGCGGCTGGGGCGGCATGGTGCGCCACGCAGCCAAGGAGCACGGCGTGCAGGTGCTCGGCGTCACCCTGTCGCGCGAGCAGGCGTCCTGGGGCAAGGAGGCCATCGACCGTGACGGGTTGGGGGACCTCGCCGAGGTGCGCCACCTCGACTACCGCGATGTGCTCGAGGACGGGTTCGACGCGGTCAGCTCGATCGGCCTGACCGAGCACATCGGCGTGCGCAACTACCCGTCGTACTTCTCCTTCCTGCGCAGCCGGCTGCGCCCCGAGGGCCGGCTGCTGAACCACTGCATCACCCGGCCGCACAACCGGCGCGAGGAGACCGGCGCGTTCATCGACCGCTACGTCTTCCCGGACGGGGAGCTGATCGGCTCGGGCACGATCATCAAGGAGGCCCAGGACGCCGGTCTCGAGGTGATGCACGAGGAGAACCTCCGGATCCACTACGCGATGACGCTGGCCGCCTGGTCCGACAACCTCGCCGCCAACTGGGACGAGTGCGTCGCGGAGGTCGGCGAGGGCACGGCGCGGGTGTGGGGCATCTACATGGCCGGCTCGCGGCTCGCGTTCGAGCGCAACGAGATCCAGCTGCACCAGGTGCTGGCCGTGCGCACGGCCGAGGACGGATCGGACGGATTCGCGCTGCGCCCCACCTGGTGAGCAGCGGGGATCGCGGCTGTCGGGACCACCACCGATAGCCTTGGCCGGTGAGCACGAGAGCACGGCAGTACTCCGCCGACGTCCTGGGACGCGAACAGCTCTCACCCCACCTGGTGCGACTGACGCTGGGTGGACCGGGGCTGGCGGAGTTCGCCTCGACCGGGATCCCGGACGAGTGGGTCGGCCTGGTCGTGCCCGGGCAGTTCCAGAGCCGCTACTACACGGTGCGCTCCTGGCAGGGCGGGGTGATGACGCTCGACGTCGTGGTCCACGAGGTCGGGCTCGTCACCGAGTGGGCGGCGCGCGACGCCGCGCACGACCCGGCCGGCGACACGGTGACGATCACCGAGCCGAAGGGCTCCTTCGCGATGCCGGTCGACGCCTCCTGGCTGATGCTGGTCGGCGACCTGACCGCGATGCCGGCGATGGCCCGGATCACCGAGCAGGTGTCGGCCTCGACGGCCGTTCCCGTCCGCGTCTGGGCGGAGGTCCCCGACGAGCTCGACGGTTACCTGCCCGCCGGCACCGACGTCACCTGGCTCGACGACCCCGGCGACGGGCGGAGCAGCCTGGCGGCGGTCGTCGAGTCGATCGACTGGCCGGCCGGTGACGGCTACTTCTGGATGGCAGGGGAGTCCGCGCAGATGCGGGCGATCCGCAAACACCTGATGCGTGAGCGGCGCCTGCCGCCCACGGCGTACGACGTGATGGGCTACTGGCGCGGCAGCGCGCAGCGCCAGCCCCGCGCGGTCGATCCGGCACCGATCTGGCGGGCCGGCAAGGCAGCAGGCAACTCCGACGACCAGATCTGGGCGGCCTACGACGCCGCCCGAGAGGAACAGCCATGAGCTCGAAGCCGACCGGCCACAAGAGCGGATTCGCGTCGTTCGTCGGGCGACCCAACGCCGGCAAGTCCACGCTGACCAATGCGCTGGTGGGCAGCAAGGTGGTGATCACCAGCTCCAAGCCGCAGACCACCCGCACCGTCGTACGCGGCATCGTGCACCGGCCCGACGCGCAGCTGATCCTGGTCGACACCCCCGGGCTGCACCGGCCCCGCACCCTGCTCGGTGAGCGCCTCAACGACCTGGTGAAGACCACGCTCGCCGAGGTCGACATCGTCGCCGTGTGCTTCCCGGCCAACGAGAAGATCGGGCCCGGCGACCGGTTCATCGTCAAGGAGATGGCCAAGGTGCGCCGCACGATCAAGGTCGCGATCGCCACCAAGACCGACCTGGCCACCCCGGAGCAGATCGGTCTCCACCTGCTCGACATCCAGAAGCTGGGCGCCGAGACCGGCACCGAGTGGGCCGAGATCGTGCCGGTGTCGGCCAAGAACGGCGACCAGGTCAAGCTGCTGGAAGACCTGCTGGTGGGGCTGCTGCCCGAGGGTCCCCAGCTCTACCCGGACGGTGACCTCAGCGACGCCCCGGAGGAGGCGATCGTCGCGGAGCTGATCCGGGAGGCCTCGCTGGAGGGCGTGCGCGACGAGCTGCCGCACTCGATCGCGGTCGTCGTCGAGGAGATGGGGCTGCGCGAGGGCCGCCCGGCCGACAAGCCGCTGCTCGACATCCACGCCAACCTCTACGTCGAGCGCGACTCCCAGAAGGGGATCATGATCGGCCACAAGGGCGCCCGGCTGCGTGAGGTCGGCACCGCCGCCCGCAAGCAGATCGAGGCGCTGCTCGGGACGCCGGTCTACCTCGACCTGCACGTGAAGATCGCCAAGGACTGGCAGCGCGACCCCCGCCAGCTCCGCAAGCTCGGCTTCTGACGAGTCGGCGTGAAGTTCCCCGGGATGGGTGCCGAGTCGGCGTGAAGTTCCCCGGGATGGGTGCCGAGTCGGCGTGAAGTTCCCCGGGATGGGTGCCGGTTGCGGGTACTTCACGCCGCCTCGGCGGGGTTTGAGGGGTACTTCACGCCGCCTCGGCGGGTCAGAAGGCGAAGGTGACGCCGGTCTGCTGCTCGCTGAGGTCCCAGAGCTGGAGCGCGAGCTCGTCGTTGCGGGCCCAGCGGCTCAGCCGGGCGGGACCCACGGAGCCACGGGTCTCGCGCAGTCGCTGCGGGCCGGAGTAGGAGCCCGGCTCGGCCACGGTGGCGGCGTACAGCGTGGGGTTGGCGCCCGCCGCGGCCGACTGGAAGACCAGCGGCATCACGAACGGCGCGGCGGCCCGGACCAGCCGGTTGGCGCCCATCCCGTGCGGGTCCTGCACCAGCTCGGTGGCCGAGATGCCGGGGTGGGCCGCGGTCGAGGTGAGCACGGAACCGGCGGCGATCGATCGTTTCTGGAGCTCGCGGGCGAAGAGGATGTTGGCGAGCTTGCTGTTGCCGTACGCCGGCTCCGGCTTGTACGTCGACGCGGGGTTGCCCTCGAGGACCGAGTCGCGACCGCTGTGGTGCGCGATCGAGGCGACCGTGACCACCCGGGGAGCCGTCGCCGCCAGGAGCGCCGGGAGCAGCCGTCCGGTCAGGGCGAAGTGGCCGAGGTGGTTGGTGCCGAGCTGGAGCTCGAACCCGTCCTCGGTCGTGCGGTGGCGCGGCGGGGTCATCACGCCGGCGTTGTTGACCAGGAGGTCGAGGGGGCCGTCCCAGCGGTCGGCGAAGGCTCGCACGGACTCCTGGGAGGCGAGGTCGAGGTCCTCCACCCGCGGTGACCCGGCCATCGTGGCCGCGGCCTCCCGCCCCGAGGCGACGTTGCGGCAGGCCAGCACGACGGTGGCGCCGTGGGCGGCCAGCTCGCGCGCGGTGTGCAGGCCGATGCCGGAGTTGGCGCCCGTGACGACCGCGGTCCGTCCGGTGAGGTCGGGCAGGTCGGCAGGTGTCCAGCTCATGGGTCTCCTTGTGGAGTGTTTCGTGGGGCAGGGCGCGGCGTCAGGGCGCGGCGTCAGGGGCACAGGGGAAGGGCACAGCCGAACGGGCCGAGGTTGCAGGTGCGTCGTCGGTCAGTCCGGCGCCCAGCACAGGCCGTGGGTCTGTCCGGAGTCCCACTGCTTCTCGGTCGGCCACTCATAGCCCCACGTGAAGTCGAGGGCGTCGGAGGCACGGTCGCGGGCGGCCTCGAGGCAGACCTGCTGTCCAGCAGCGCGGGCAGTGTCCTCGCCGGGGTAGCGGCGGCTGTCGAACCCGACGGTCCGGATGGCGCGCCAGGCGTGGTCGCGAGAGCAGATGACACGCTCGAAGTCCGCACTGTCCGGCGGGGCGGTCCCGCACATGCCGTAGCGGTCCCGGGTGGCGGGTGAGTCGAAGACGCCGGCCAACCGGCCGGTCAGCGGTGCGAGCTCGCCTTCGGTGGCCACCGCGATGACGTCGCAGCGATACCAGTCGGCACCCGCGTCGGACTCCTCCACCGTGGGCGTGAACCACACCGCGCGCAGCATGCTCAGGCGCAGGTCGTCGTAGGTCCCGCCGAGGAAGTCCGCCAGCCGGCGCGGGCAGGTGCGGGCGACCTGGGCCTGCACGCGGCGGGAGTCGACGGCGACCAGATGGCCGTCGACGACCGCGTCGAGCGTGTCGACGGCGTAGGTCATCGCGGTGTGCCGGCGCGCGCAGCCGACCGGCTTCGCGCCGGCGGTCGGCGCGACGGCTTCGTCGTAGTCGAGGTCGTAGCAGGCCCGGTCGCGGGGCCGGGGCGCGGCGGTCGCCGTCCTGGGGGCGGCCGTGCTCGACGAGGGTGTCGCGGACGGCTCCGCCTTCGGCGGTTCGTCGTCGCTGCAGGCGGTCAGGGCCCACGGCAGCAGGAGGAGGAGTACGGCGGGGGCCAGCCGCTTCACGAGTCAGTCCTCGCCCAGCAGACCGAGCGACGGTTGCCTGCCTGCCACTCCGCCTCGTGGAACCACGTGTAGCCGAAGTCGTAGTTCACGGGGTAGCCCAGCACGGCCCCGACCGACTCCGAGCAGTAGTCGCGGGTCCGCACCTGCGACAGCCGGTCGCCGGGGTAGGGGTCCCCGGCCTCGCCCAGCTTGATGGTGGAGACCGCACGCCAGTCGTGGTCCTCGGTGCAGGGGATCTTGACCGACCCGGTCACCGAGGGGCCGGAGACGCACACCATCCACGCGTCGCCGGGCTTGCCGAGCAGGAGCCCCTCGGCGGTTTCCGGCAGGTCGACGTACTGCTTGCTCTGCTCGCCGCCGCCGACGACGTCGCAGCGGTACCAGCGGGCCCCGTCGTCCCAGGCCTGCTCCGAGGGCCGGAACCACGCCCAGCTCACGACGGTGCGCATCACCAGGCTCTCGTCTGCGCCGAGGAAGCGCATGAACTTCTGCGAGCAGGTGTCATAGGCCCAGGCCCCGACCGCGCGGTCGTCGTACCCGGCGTCGGCCAGCGAGTCGGGCAGCTGCCCGACGGCGTAGGTCTGCGCGGTGTGCGGGTCCGAGCAGCTCACGGTGCGGGTCGCGTTGCTCGGCGCGGCCACGTCCTCCGGGGTGAGCTCCCGGCAGGCGCCCAGCTCGGGCGCCTCGACGGCGTCGACCTGTGCGGGGTCGGTGTTGGTGCCCTGCTCTGCCTCGGCGCTGCAGCCGGCAAGGGCGACGACGGCGGTGACGACCACTGCGAGGAGCAGTGCGACGGGCGGTGCGGTGAGTCGCCGACGGGAGCGCGGGGCGAGCGGCAACGCGAACCCTCCTCGGTCGAGCGGCAGTTTCGCGATCCTACCGTCCGACCGAGGGCCTTCATGGCGGCGAGGTCGGGTGCTGGGATGGGTACGGCGGCCCGCCCACGAGGCGGCCTCGCGCGGCGTGACCCACGACTCAGGGTTGATGTCCGCCCGTCTGGGTACGGATGGGGCGGGTCACCACTACCGGTGCCCCAGGGAGGGAAGGTTCAAGAACATGGTCGAAATCATCGTGCTCATCATCGTGGGAGCGCTCATCGGTCTCCTGGGCAAGCTCGTCGCGCCCGGCGACAAGGACAACATCCCGATCTGGCTGACGATCGTCTGCGGCATCGGAGGGGTGCTGCTCGGTGCGGTCGTCTACTCCGCCTTCGGCGGCAACGGCAGCAACGGCGTCGACTGGGTCAAGTGGATCGTCGCCATCATCTGTGCGGCCGTCCTGGTGGTCCTCGCCTCGACGCTGACGGGCAGGAACACCGCCAGCCACCGCTGACACCACGCGAGCTGACGAGGAGCCCCGACCGCGAGGTCGGGGCTCCTCGCTGTCCGCGGGGGTCAGCCAGCAGGGGGGTCAGCCAGCAGGGGGTCAGTCAGCGTGGGGTGGGCCCATCAGCAGCGCACCCAGTGTCCCGCCCAGCTCGTACGCCGCGGAGCGCTCGTCGTCGCCGACGTCGCCGAGCACCTCGAGCACACCGGCCGCCTGTCGCCAGGGCAGGGCCTGCACGATCGAGAGCACCGACCGGACCGCCCCGGTCGTGTCGTAGCGGCCGTGCACCCACAGCCCGAACGGCTTCTTCCCACCTCCGGACGCACCGGCGGACCCGTCCTCGGTCAGCGCTCCGCCGGCCTCGAGGAAGATCGAGTCGAAGAAGTGCTTGAGCGCGCCGCTCATGTAGCCGAAGTTCGCGGTCGTGCCGAGCAGGTAGCCGTCGGCGGCGAGCACGTCCCGGGCCGTGGCCTCCAGGGCCGCCCGCACGACCACCTCGACGCCCTCGATCGCGTCGTCGTTCGCCCCCGCGACCACCGCGTCGGTCAGCGACCGGACCATGGGCGTGGGGGAGTGGTGGACGATCAGCAGGGTGCTCATGCCCGGGATCCTGCCGGAAGCCGGCCTCGCCGGCACCGGTCGGCGCGCCGCGGCGGATCGCCTGATGGGAGGCTGTGCGGCGTGAAGGAAGTCGAGCCCGAGACCATCCGCCTGTTCCTGCACGTCCTCGCGGCGACGGTGTGGGTCGGCGGCCAGATCACGCTCGCCGCCCTGGTCCCGGCGCTGCGCGCGGCCGGGGCCGACGTGCCCCGGGCGGCCGCCAACGCCTTCAACCGGATCGCCTGGCCCGCCTTCGGGGTGCTGGTGCTCACCGGCATCTGGAACGTCGTGGCCGCCGAGGACGACAGCGCCGCCTTCCAGCACACGCTGTCGCTGAAGTACGCCCTGGTCCTGGCCTCGGGCGTCACCGCGTTCGCCCACGCCAGGGCACGGTCGAAGGCCGCGATGGCGGTCTTCGGTGCCCTCACCGCCCTGACCGCGCTCGGCGCCCTGTTCGTGGGGATCATGCTGGCCGACTGAGGTCGCTCAGCCCCGGTCCCGGCGCAGCCCGCAGGTGGCCGGTCCCTCCAGCACCTCTCCGTCCGCGCCGAAGCGCGAGCCGTGCAGGGGGCAGTCCCAGCTCCGCTCGGCGTCGTTCCAGCGCACGATGCCACCGAGGTGCGAGCAGACCGCGGAGACCCGGCGCTCCACACCCCCGGTCCGCGCGGACGCGGTGGGGAGGCCGACGTGGTCGAGCCGCACCGTCCCCTCGCCCTCGGCCGGCGCGGCGCCCATGCCCGGGCGGACGAGCGGGCGCAGCCAGCTGCGGGTCATCTCGATGCCGACCTCGGCATTCATCAGGGCGCTGTCCGCGGCGCCCCGCAGCTCGTGCGTGCCCCAGGTCCGGAACGCCTCGGCCCACTCCGGGTGCCCGCCGAGGATCCGCCCGGACAGGGCGAGCGCCGCCGCGACACCGTTGGTCATGCCCCACTTGGAGTAGCCGCCGGCGACGAGGACGTCCTCGGCGCCGGGCAGCAGCGGTCCGGCGTACGGCAGCGCGTGGTGCGGCGCGTAGTCCTGCGCGGACCAGGCGTGGGTCTCCTCCGCGTCGGGGAAGTGCTCGGCGGTCCAGCCGCGCAGCTCGTCCAGGTGGGCCGCGGGAGACGCCGTGCGTCCGGTGGTGTGCCCGGCGCCGCCGACGAGGAGCAGGCTGCCGTCGGCCGAGGGTGCGTCACGCAGCGAGCGGGAGGGGGAGTCCGCGGACAGGTACATCCCGTCCACGGCCTGCCGCGGCGTACGGAAGGCCAGGCCGTAGGAGCGCGCGGCGCTCACCCGGGCGAAGAACCCGCCGCGGTCGAGGATGGGCGTGTTCGTCGCGAGTACGACGGTCCGGGCGGTGGCCGTGCCCAGGTCGGTCAGCACGTGGGCCGGGTCGTGTCCGTGCACCTTCCGGACCCGGACCCCTTCGAGGATCGTGACCCCGTGGCGACGCGCCTCGAGCGCCAGGGCGGCGACCAGCTCGAGCGGGTCGAGCTGGAGCTGGTCGTCCAGCCGCACCGCGCCCCGGGTCTCGAAGGGCAGGTCGAGCTCGTCCACCCAGGTGACCGGCAGGCCGGCGCGCTCGGCGACCGCGTGCTCCTTGCGGGCCGCGGAGGCGCCCCGGGCGCCGAAGCCGAAGGTGTACGCCGACCGGTGCTGCGTCGCGACCCCGTGCTCGTCGCAGAACCTGGAGAGCCAGGCCTGGCCCTCGGTGTTGGCCCGGACGTACTGCGCCACGACCGCGTCCGGGTGCCGGCGGGAGATGCGCGAGAGGTGAGTGCCCTGCAGCAGGCTGACCTTGGCGGTGCTGCCGCCCGTGGTCACCGCGCCGAGGTGGCGAGCCTCCAGGACGGCCACGGACCGCCCGGCCCGGGCGAGGAGCAGGGCAGTGGTGAGGCCGGTGATCCCGCCGCCCACCACCACGACGTCCCAGCTGCCCGAGACCTGGGCCGGCGGGACAACATCCGGGGCGGGGTTGCGGTCCTGCCAGACGGACGTCAGCGCCACGTCAGGACTCCTCGTTGCCTGCGTGGTGGGAGTGGCGGCGGCCGACGCGCAGCCGCCGGCCGCGGCGGACGTCGTCGAGCTCCTTCTCGCGGGCCTTGTCGATGTTGCGGGTGTCGCGTGCCGGGAGCTGGATCGACTCCTCCGCGGCGATGCCCGACTGGAGCTGGCGTCCCCGCTCGAGCTCGGCGTCGAGCTCGGCCCCGAACAGCAGTGCGAGGTTGGTCAGCCAGAGCCACAGCAGGAAGGCGATCACGCCGGCCAGCGAGCCGTACGTCTTGTCGTAGGAGGACAGGTTGGCGACGTAGAAGCCGAAGGCCGCCGAGGCGAGGAGCCACGTCACGATCGCCAGCACCGCGCCCACGCTCACCCAGCGGAACTTCGGCTGCTTGACGTTGGGGGTGGCGTAGTAGAGCAACGCGACGATCACCACGACGACCGCCAGCAGCACCGGCCACTTCGCGATCTGCCAGACGAGCACGACCGTCGAGTCGAGACCCAGCGCCCGGCCCACCGAGTCGGCCACGCCACCGGTCAGCACGAGTCCTGCCAGCGCCACGGCTGTCAGGAAGACGAGCACCAGGGTGAGGACCAGCATGTACGGGCGCAGCTTCCAGATCGGGCGCCCCTCGCCGATCTCGTAGATCCGGTTCATCGCCCGCCCGAAGGCGCCGACGTAGCCGCTCGCCGACCACAGCGCACCCAGGAAACCGAGGATGACGCCCAGCCCGGCGCCCTGGTTGGAGCTGATCTGCTCCAGCGAGGGGCGGATGCTCTCGACGAGCGACCCACCACCGAGATCGGCCACGATGTCGAGGACCTCGTTGACGGCGCTGGTGCCCTGCCCGACGACCCCGAGCAGCGACGTGAGCGCGATGGCCGCCGGGAAGAGCGCGAGCACGGAGTAGTAGGTGAGGGCCGCGGCGAGGTCCGTGCACTGGTCCTTGGAGAACTCACGGATCGTCCTGCGGACGACGTAGCGTCGCGACGGCTTGGAGAGGTCGGTGGGGGATTCGACCTTCCCGGCGTCTGCGTCGGCCGCGGGGGAGGTCCGGTCTGGAGTGCGGGTGTCCATGCCTGGGTCGTACCCCGCCCCGGAGCCCGGCACACCCCCGACTGCGTACGTTCGCGCAGCGAGGGGTAAGCAGGTGTCATGAGCACCAACAATCGGATCATCCACGCGACACCCGCCAAGGTCTGGGACGTGCTGGCCGACGGCTGGCTCTATCCCCTCTGGGTGGTCGGAGCCTCCCGGATGCGCGACGTCGACGAGGAGTGGCCCGCGCTGGGCGCGAAGCTGCACCACTCGGTCGGCACCTGGCCGCTGCTCCTCGACGACAACACCGAGGTGATGGAGGTGCAGCCGGGCTCGCTGCTGCGCCTGCGCGCCCGCGCCTGGCCGACGGGGGAGGCGGGGGTGATCATCCGGCTGAACCCGACGGGCTCCGAGACCGAGGTCGTCATCGAGGAGGACGCCGTCTCGGGCCCCGCGAGGTTCGTGCCGAAGCCGCTGCGCGACGCCCCGCTCGCCTGGCGCAACGTCGAGTCGCTGCGGCGGCTGGCCTACATCGCCGAGCGGCGAGGGTGACGGCCGACATGGGCGCGGGGTCGTGCTGAACGCCGGGGCGTACGACGCGGTGGTCGTCGGGGCCGGCCCCAACGGCCTGGTCGCGGCGAACCACCTCGCCGACGCCGGCTGGTCGGTGCTCGTGCTGGAGGCCCAGCCGGAGGTCGGTGGCGCCGTCCGCAGCGCCCGCGACGTGCACCCGGACTTCGTGCACGACACGTTCAGCGCGTTCTACCCGCTGTCCGCGGCCTCGCCGTTCATCAAGGCGTTCCGGCTCGAGGACCACGGCCTGGCCTGGACGCACGCGCCCGCGGTGCTCGGCCACCCCCTGCCCGACGGCGGCTGGGCGCTGCAGCACCGTGACCGCGAGATCACCGCGGCCCTGCTCGACGCCCGGCACGGCGGCGACGGCGAGGCCTGGCTCGACCTCTGCCGCGACTGGGACCGGATCGGCGAGCACCTCGTCGGCGGCCTGCTCTCCCCGTTCCCGCCGGTCCGCTCGGGACTGGCTGCCCTCACGAAGCTGCCGCAGCGTCGGGGGGCTCCGGTTCGTCAAGACGTTGCTGACGCCGGCCGCCGAGCTCGGCCGGTCCCGCTTCGGCGGCGACGCTCCCCGGCTCCTGATCGCCGGCAACGCCGGCCACGCCGACATCCCGCTGGACGCGCCCGGCTCCGGGCTGATGGGCCTGCTGCTCACGATGCTCGGCCAGACCGTCGGCTTCCCGGTGCCGGTCGGCGGCGCCGGCGAGCTCACCCAGGCGCTGGCGCGCCGGCTGGTCACCCTCGGCGGCGAGATCCGGTGCTCGGCCGAGGTGGTCGGCATCGACGTCGACCGGGGCCGCGCGACGGGCGTGCGCACCGCCGGCGGCGAGCGGTTCACCGCCACCCGGGCCGTCGTCGCCGACGTGGTCGCCCCGCTCCTCTACGGCCGCCTCGTCGCGCCGGAGGACCTGCCGGCGCGGGTGGTGCGCGGGATGAGCTCCTTCGAGCTGGACCCCTCGACGGTCAAGGTCGACTGGGCCCTCGACGGCCCGGTGCCCTGGGCGTCACCCCCGCCGTACGCTCCGGGCACGTTCCACGTCGCCGACTCCGTCGAGCAGATGTCCGAGGCGTTCGGCCAGGTGGCGGCGCGGGCCATCCCGGCCGCGCCGTTCCTGCTCGCCGGCCAGATGACCACCACCGACCGCACCCGTTCCCCGGCCGGCACCGAGTCCCTGTGGGCCTACACGCACGTGCCGCAGGACGCGACCCGCGACGCCGGCGACGGCGGTATCCGCGGGGTGTGGGACCACGACGACTGCGAGCGGTTCGCCGACCGGATGCAGCAGCGGATCGAGCGGCTCGCGCCCGGCTTCGGCTCGCGGGTCCTCGCGCGCCGGGTGCTGGGCCCCCGCGAGCTCGAGGAGCGCAACGCGAACCTCCTCGGCGGCGCCATCAACGGCGGCACCGCCCAGCTCCACCAGGAGCTGGTCTTCCGGCCGGTGCCGGGCGCCGGCCGCGCCGAGACGGGGATCGGCAACCTCTACCTGGGCTCCTCGTCCGCCCACCCCGGTGGCGGGGTGCACGGGGCGCCCGGCATGAACGCCGCCCGGGCCGCGATCGTGCACGCCCGGCTGGGACGGCTCAACCCTCAGAGCTGGCGCCGGTAGCCCACGTTCGTGCCGATCACGCGAGCGCCGAGCCGCTCGTTGACGGCGATCATGTGGTGGTTGTCGGTGGCGTTCCAGGTGTCCGCCGCCGAGACCTCGGGGCGCCCGGCGCGGATCCAGCGGAGCATGTCGCACTTCATCAGCAGCCCCAGCCGGTGCCCGCGGTGCGCGCGCACGACGTTGGTGTCCTCCTGGAAGGCCACCCTGGGGGAGAACTCGTCGACGCAGAGCAGCGACATCCCGGCCCACTCGCCGGTGGGCACATGACGGGCGAGCACGCGGTACGTCGTCTGGTGACGGCTCGCCATGCCCGCGTCGTAGGACCGGACCCGGTCGGCGTCCCAGACGTCGGGCTCCTGACCCTCGTCGGCGGGCGCGTCGTTGATCGCCTCGTGCAGGGCGACCAGCCCCGGGAGGATCTCCTCGGGTGCCGGACCGGCGACGTGCAGCAGCTCGTAGTCGCCGGCGGCCGCCGAGGCCTCGGCGTGGAGCCGGTCGAACCGGTCGGCGTCCTCGTGCAGGTCCAGGCGTCGTACGGCGTAACGGTGCTGGCCGGCGGTGGTGAAGCCGCACGCCTCGAGGAAGTCGATCCCCGCGGTGCCCGCCCAGGTGCCGGCGGTCATCGCCGTGCGGTCGTGCTCGCGGGCGAAGTCAATCGCGAGGTCCAGCAGCCGCGACCCGAGTCCGCGCCGACGCTCGCTGGGCAACACCTGCCCGCGCACCATCGACAGCTGCAGGTTGTCGAGGAACGGCAGCTCGACCAGCGTCCAGGCGGCGGGGGCGTCGAGTGGCCCGGCGACCCAGAGCGCGTCGACCGGCCGGCCGTTGTTGCCGTGCTGCAGCGAGGTCATCCGCGACGGCCCGGACGGGGGTGGCACCACGATGCCCGCGTGCCCGTAGGCGGCCCGGTCGATGGCGGCCAGCCGGTCCGCGAGCTCGAGGTCGACGGAGGCCGGATCGACGCGTGAGATGTCCACGGGCGGCAGTCTCGCCGGTCGAGCGCATCGGTTCCACTTCATTCGTGGTGCGTTACAGTCGATGCATCATGATGCGCCAGCTCCTCCTTCGCTGCCGCAGCGAGGTCACGCTCCTCCTTCTGTAGAGCGCCGGACCCCCTCGCTGCGGAGTGCCTGCTGTGCGACCGGCGCCCAGCCCCTGATCAGCCAGCGAGGACCTCATGAGCACCCAGAAGACCGGCGGCATGCCGCACCAGCGCTATCGCGCGTACCCCCCGATCGACCTGCCGGACCGCACGTGGCCGGGCGCCACGATCACCCAGGCGCCGCGGTGGCTCTCCACCGACCTGCGCGACGGCAACCAGGCCCTCATCGACCCGATGACCCCGGCCCGCAAGATGAAGATGTTCGACCTGCTCGTCTCGATGGGCTACAAGGAGATCGAGGTCGGCTTCCCGTCGGCCAGCGAGACCGACTTCAGCTTCGTGCGCCAGCTCATCGAGGGCGACCGGATCCCCGACGACGTGACGATCTCGGTGCTGACCCAGGCCCGCGAGGACCTGATCGAGCGCAGCGTGCAGTCGCTGGTCGGCGTACCCCGGGCCAACATCCACCTCTACAACGCGCTCGCGCCGCTGTTCCGCCGCGTGGTCTTCCACGCCGGCAAGGACGAGGTCAAGGCGATCGCCACGCGCGGCACCGAGCTGGTGATGAAGTACTCCGAGAGCTACCTGGACACCACGGTGATCGGCTACGAGTACTCCCCGGAGATCTTCACCTCCACCGAGCTCCCGTTCTCGCTCGAGGTCTGCGAGGCGGTCTCCGACATCTGGCAGCCCGAGGACGGTCGCGAGATCATCCTCAACCTGCCGGCGACCGTGGAGTCGGCCACGCCGAACGTCTACGCCGACCAGATCGAGTGGTTCTCGCGCCAGCTGACCCGGCGTGAGAACACCGTGATCTCCCTGCACCCGCACAACGACCGGGGCACGGCGGTCGCGGCGACCGAGCTGGCGATGATGGCCGGCGCCGACCGGGTCGAGGGCTGCCTGTTCGGCCACGGCGAGCGCACCGGCAACGTCTGCCTGGTCACGCTGGGGATGAACCTCTTCAGCCAGGGCGTGGACCCGATGATCGACTTCAGCGACATCGATGAGATCCGGCGCACGGTGGAGTACTGCACCCAGCTGCCGGTCCACCCCCGGCACCCGTACGCCGGCGACCTCGTCTACACGGCGTTCTCCGGCTCCCACCAGGACGCGATCAAGAAGGGTCTCGAGGACCTCGAGCGCCAGGCCGCCGAGCAGGGCGTGCCGGTCGGCCGGCTGCCGTGGGAGGCGCCGTACCTGCCGATCGACCCCAAGGACGTGGGCCGCAGCTACGAGGCGGTCATCCGCGTCAACAGCCAGTCCGGCAAGGGCGGCGTGGCCTACATCCTCAAGGCCGAGCACAAGCTGGACCTGCCGCGGCGCGCGCAGATCGAGTTCAGCCGGGTCGTCCAGGAGCGCACCGACGCCGACGGCGGCGAGATGTCCTCCGACGACATCTGGTCGGTCTTCAACGCCGAGTACCTCCAGCCCGAGACCCCGCTGAAGCTCAACTCCGTGCACACCTCGTCGGCGGCGGGGGAGAAGGACAAGCTCACGGTCAACGTCTACGTCGAGGGCGAGATCACCACGCTCGAGGGCACCGGAAACGGTCCGATCGCGGCGTTCGTCAACGCGATCAACGAGCTGCCCCAGGGCTTCGACGTCCGGGTCCTCGACTACGCCGAGCACGCCCTCTCCTCGGGTGGCGACGCGATCGCGGCGGCGTACGTCGAGTGCGCGGTCGGCGACCAGATCCTGTGGGGAGTGGGGCTCGACCCCAACATCGTCACGGCCTCGCTCAAGGCCGTGACCTCGGCCGTCAACCGGGCCTAGGAGACTGCCGCCCGCGCTGGGTCAGGCGCGGGCGGCGAGCCGCTTCAGGGGCAGCCGGACGGTGAAGGTGGTCCCCTCGAGGTGCGCGGAGTCCACCCCGATCCGGCCGCCGTGGGCGGCCACGATCGCCGCCACGATGGACAGGCCCAGACCGGTGCCCTGGATCGCGCGCTGCTGGGCGCTGGAGGAGCGGAAGAACTTCTGGAAGAGGCCGGACTGCTCGTCCTCGGGGATCCCGATGCCGGTGTCGCTGACCACCAACCAGGCCTCGGTCTCGTGCTGCTCGAGCCGGCAGACGATCTTGCCGCCCTCCTCGGTGAACTTCACCGCGTTGCTCAGCAGGTTGATCAGCACCCGCTCCAGCTGGGCGCGATCGCCGAGGACGACCAGTGGCCCGTCCGGCCGTTCGAGCTCGAGCACCAGGTCGCGGCCGGTGAGCAGCGGCCGGATCGCCTCCTCGACCGGCTCCAGGAGCGTGGCCAGGTCGAGGGTCTCCCGCTCCCACTGGGCGGCGCCCGAGTCGAGGCCGCTCAGCAGGAGCAGGTCGTTGCAGATCACGATCAGCCGCTGGCCGTTGCGGGCGATGGTCTCCAGGAGCGGCAGCTGGTGGGCATCGGCGTCGACGACCGATCCGTCGATGAGCATCTCGGTGTAACCCACGATGCTCGTGACCGGCGTGCGCAGCTCGTGGCTCACGGTCGAGACGAACTCGTTCTTGGCCTCGTCGAGCTGGCGCAGCCGCTCCACGGCGGTCCGCTCCTTGTCGAGGGCGGCGACCAGCAGCTCCTGGCTGTTGCGCTGCTCGGTCACGTCGCGCCCCACGCAGAGGAACCCGACCTGGGCGGCGAAGGCGTCCGCGGCCACGCTGAGCGTCATCGACACGGTGTGGTGCTGGCCGCTCCTGGAGACCCACGTCCAGTCCCGCGGCGTGGTCTCGCCGTCGGTGCCGATCCCGCCGGTGAGCGAGGCGAACGCCGTGTCGGCCGTGCGGGCACCTGTGCGGGAGAGCAGCTCGTCGGGCTCCAGCAGGCGCGCGAACGGCTCCCCGAGCATCTCGTGCGCGTCGTAGCCGAGGAGGTTCTGGGCGCCGGCGTTGAACACCGTGATCCGGCCGCGGGTGTCGATCCCGATCAGTGCGGTGGTGATGGCGGCCTGGAGCAGGTGCGTCATCAGCCCGGCCGTGGTGCGCTCGGCCGTCACGTCGATGCCGGTCATCACGGCGTACATCGGGTGGTCCTGCTCGTCCCGGACGATGTTGTTGTTCCAGACGATGCGCAGCTTCTCGCCGCGCTTGGTCACCGCGTCGGCCTCACGCATCACCGGGACGCCCGAGCGGTTGGGCCACAGGAACAGCGCCTCGACGTCGGCGGCGTTCGACGGGGCGATGGAGGTCTCCCAGACCGGCCGGCCCAGCAGCTCTGCCTCGCTGAAGCCGGTCAGCTCGCACGTCGCCGAGTTCACCCGGACGATGGTGCCGCCCATGTCGGTCACCAGGATCACGCACGCGGTGGTGTCGAGGGTGGCGCTGGTCAGCTTCTCGGCCGCCTCGAACTGGTGCCGGACCTCGTGCTCCGCGGTGACGTCCTGCAGCTGGGCGGAGAAGACCGGCTCGCTGCCTCCCGTCAGCAGCGAGACCGCCAGGTTGACCCGGGCCTCCGGCCGGCTGACCAGCCCGGTCTGGGCCTTCCACCCGTCGAGGTGGCCGGCCAGCATCCGGGCGACGATCAGGTCGAGCTGCTCGGGGGTCTCCAGCAGCTCGTCGAGGTACCGGCCGACGAGCGAGCCGCCGTCGTCGCCCAGCACGTCGGCCGCGGTGTCGTTGCGGTCGATGATCTGGAGCCGTACGCCTTCGCACCGCATGAGCAGCATCCCCACCAGGGACTCGGTGAAGTTGCGCCGGAACAGGCGCTCGCTGCCGCTCACGCGTTCGAGCAGGTTGTGCCGCTGGTCCACGGCGATGGCGAGCGGAAGGGACATGAGCGCGGCGCAGAGCAGGTAGCCCTGGGTGAGCGCTCCCGCCGCGGCAGCATGGATGCGCCCCTCGGCCAGGCTGTCACCGAAGGGGCCGTAGCCGCGGGCGGTGAGCAGCGTCGTGAGCACGCTGAAGCCGGCCAGCTCCCACGCGACGATGCGGACGTCGAAACGCAACGCGGCCCAGACCAGGAAGGGCAGCGGCATGAACGTCAGGGACAGCGACTGGTGCGGTGAGAAGATCGTCAGCGTCATGGCCACGAGGGCGAACGCCTGGACGGCCAGCTCCCAGCGCGTCCGGCGCGGCCCCTCCCGGCGGAGCGGAAGGGACATCGCGACCGGGACCAGCACCAGGGTCGAGGCCGCGTGGGAGGCGAAGACCGCCCGCCAGGTCTCGACGACGGACCCCGCGCCGAGCAGGGCCACGCTCAGGGAGGCGCCCACCGCGATCGTGAGCCCGCCGAGGAGTGCCGCGCCGAGCAGGCGGATGAAGTCGTCCTGGCTGCTCAGGGTGGGGCGGTCGGGCTTTCCGCGCCGGAGCACGAGGCCGGCGACGACGGCCTCGGCCGCGTTGGCGATGCCGAACAGCGCCGAGATGCCGAGATCACGGCCGCCGGTGACGTTGGCCGCGCCGCTGAAGACCACGATCCCGGCCGCCAGCACGGGCCACCACCGACGCGGGGCCAGGGCGAGCAACGCGACCGCGACGCCGGCCGCCGGCCACCAGGCGGCCACGGGGTCCTCCGAGGGTGCGAACCAGACGGCGCCCACTCCGGCCAGGTAGACGCACCCGAGCAGACCCAGGGCGACCGGCCACCCGAGCTGCGGGCGTGCCGGCGGTGTCATGGGGGACATGATCGACCAGGGGGAGCCGCGAGGGCGAGTCACCACGCCCTCCCGACAAGTGGCGGGTCGCCGCTCAGCCGTCCTGGAGTCTCATGGGACAAGCGTTCCGAGGAACTCGCCGGCGAGCCACTAGATTGCTGTACATGCTGGTCTCCGAGCGCATTGGGCAGTTCTTCCTCGACAGCGAAGCCGGCCGTGACCGCCTCGAGTACACCGAGTACGGCAGCGGCGACGCGTGGGTCGTGCTGCTCCACGGCCAGCTGATGCCGCGCCGGATGCAGCAGCCGCTGGCGCGGGCGCTGGCAGCCGAGGGCCTGCACGTGGTCACGCTGGACCTGCTGGGACACGGCCGCTCCGACCGGCCAGCAGACCCGCACGCCTACTCGATGACGGCCTGGGCCGAGGAGGTCGTGGCCCTGCTCGACCACCTCGGTGCGCCGCAGGCGGTCGTGGGCGGCACCTCGCTGGGTGCGAACGTCTCGCTCGAGGTTGCCGCCCTCGCGCCCTCGCGGGTCCGCGGCCTGATCGTGGAGATGCCGGTCCTCAACAACGCGATCGACGCGGGGATCCTGGCGTTCGCGCCGTTGATGTTCGCCGCCCGATTCCTGCCGTTCACCGTCACCGGGCTCCGGCTGCTGACCCGTCCGATCCCACGCGGACTCGTGCCGTTCTGGGTCGGGATCGGGCTCGACACGTGTGACCAGCGGCCCGAGTCGGTGGCCGCCATCGTGCACGGCCTGTTCTTCGGCCGGGTCGCGCCCTCGTCGAAGCACCGGCGCCGGATCACGGCACCCGCCCTGGTCGTCGGGCACCCTGCCGACCCGATCCACCCCTTCGCCGACGCCGCGATGCTGGCCGACGAGATGCCGAACGCCACCTTCCTGCGCGCCCGGAGCATCCTGGAGTGGCGCGTGCGCCCCGACCGGCTCAACCGGGCGGCCGCGGACTTCGCGCTCGGCTGCTGGACGGCACCGCGCCGGGCGAGGAAGGTCAGAGGCAGCCGACCATGAACCCGGCCCGGAACATCGTGTCGTCGCCGCGGATCATCTCGACGTAGCCCTGGCCCACGAAGACCACGCGGGCTCGGTTCTCGCCGATCATCTCGACCCGTCGGGTGCCCTCCGGGTCGATGCAGCGGGCGAGCCTGAGGTGCAGGTTCTTCTGGGGGTCGCAGATGTCCGCGGCGCTCTGGTCGTCGGAGTCGTAGGCCGCCGCCTCCTGGCACTTGCCCTCCTTGAGGAGGGTGACGTAGTCGACCCCCGCCTCCTCGAACGCCGCCTTGCCGTCGTCGGCGCCGCCGCCGCTTCGCACCAGCACGACCGCGATCAGGACACCCACCAGGACCGCCACGCCGGCGAGCGCGGCGTAGACGGGGGCGCGGGAGCCGGCCCGGGCTGCGTCGGAGGAGAGCGCGGAGGGCCCGGCGGGTGCGGTGACGGGGGGCAGGGGAGGCGGCATGGCGGCCGGCGCGACGCCGCGGCAGGCGTCGGCGAGCGCGCTCGCGAAGGAGCGGGCGTCCGGCCAGCGGCGCTCGCGGTCGGGCTCCAGCGCGCGCATGACGACCTGGTCGACCACGGGTGGGACGCCCCGCCACGTGGTCACCGGATCCGGGACGTCACCCGGCCAGCGGGGAGCCCGGGGCGGCCGGCCGGTCAGCAGCGCGTAGGCGACCGCGCCCAGCGCATGCACGTCGGCCCGCTGGTCGAGGGTGGCCGCCGGGTCGACCTGCTCGGGGGCCATGTACGACGGCGTCCCCACCGACTGGGTGACGCCCGACTCCGCGGTCAGCGCCTTGGCGACGCCGAGGTCGGCGACCATGAGCCGTCGGCCGCGACCGGAGTCGGTGGTGAGCAGCAGGTTGGCCGGCTTGATGTCGCGGTGCACGATCCCGGTCGCGTGCAGGGCGGCCAGCCCCTCGGCCGCCTGCGAGACGAGGTCGGTCAGCTCCTCGGGCCCCACGCCCGCGCCGGGGCGCACCAGGTCGGCAACCGAGCCGAGGTCGGCGTACGACATCACGAAGTAGGGGGTGTCGTCCGCGGTGACCCCGACGTCGTACACCCGGATCAGGTGGGCGGAGTCGGCCTGGCGCAGCAGACGTGACTCGGCCAGGAAGCGTTCGCGGACGTCGGGCACGCCGGCCCAGTTGTCGGCGAGCAGCTTCACGGCCACGTCCGAGTGGAGCTCGTCGTCGCGGTAGAGCCACACCGTGGCGAAGCCGCCGGCCCCGATCCGACGGATCCGCCGCAGACGCCCGAGCTGTTCTGGTGCCGACACGCACGGAAGTCTCTCCCACGGTGCAGGCTCCACACGGCCCCGGGGGGAGAATGGCCGCGTGCCCCTCTATCGCGACGAGGCGATCGTGCTGCGCACCCACAAGCTGGGTGAGGCCGACCGCATCATCACCCTCCTGACCCGTCACCACGGGCTGGTGCGCGCGGTGGCGAAGGGTGTGCGACGCACCACGTCGAAGTTCGGCTCCCGGCTCGAGCCGTTCACCCACGTCGACCTGCAGCTCGCCGAGGGACGCAACCTCGACATCATCACGCAGGCGGAGACGATCACGCCGTTCTCGGCAGGGCTCGGGCTGGACTACGACCGCTACACCGCCGGGACCGTCATGCTCGAGACCGCCGACCGGCTGGTCGCCGAGGAGCGGGAGCCGTCGATCCAGCAGTTCCTGCTGCTCGTCGGCGGGCTGCGGGCGATGGTGTCGGGGGAGCGGCGCCCCGGCCAGGTGCTGGACTCCTACCTGCTGCGCTCGCTGGCCGTGGCCGGCTACGCGCCGTCGTTCGAGCACTGCGCCCGCTGCGGCGAGGTGGGGCCGCACCGGTGGTTCAACCCCTCGATGGGCGGCATGCTCTGCGTGACCTGCCGCGTCCCGGGATCGGCAGGCCCCGCGGCCGAGACGGTCGTCGTCCTCGGCGCCCTGCTGGCCGGCGACTGGCCCGTCGTGGAGTCCGCGGACGCGCGGCACCTCAAGGAGGCGAGCACGCTCGTCGCGGCCTACCTCGCCTGGCACCTCGAGCGCGCGCTGCGCTCCATGGCCTACGTCGAGCGCTGAGGCTCGACGGGCGGCAGCGCCTCGAGCGCGTCCCGGCCGTAGATCGTGGCGGCCCAGACCTCGAACATCGTCGCCGCCACGTCAGAGGGCTCCGGGTAGGGCGGGTGGCCGAAGGCGGCGAGCAGCTGGCTCTCGCTCATCCGGACCAGCGCCTCGGCCACGCCCTGCGGCGCCCGGACGCTGCTGCGGCCGGCGGCCACGTCGGCCCGGATGCGATGGGCGGTGACATCGGTGAAGGCCTGGACGAGCTCCTCCCGGGCGGTGCGCATCCCCGCGTCGTACGTCGCGGCGTCGGCGATCGCCTGCATCAGCCGGCCGTACTGCTGCATCGCGTCCGTCAGCTCGACCAGACCAGTGCGCAGCTCGCCCGCCGGGTCTCCGACGCCGCTCTTCCAGGCCAGCCCGGTCGCGCCGACGTGCTCGCGCACCTCGTCGAGCATCGCCAGCAGCATCGCGTCGCGGTCGTCGAAGTGGCGGTAGAACGCGGTCCGGGACAGGCCCGCCGCGGTCATGACGTCCTCGAGCCGCAGCTCGTGCCAGCGGAGCTCCTCGAGCAGCTGTGAGGCCGCCTGAAGGATGCGGAGGCGTGAGTCGCGTCGTTGCTGCCGCTGGAGCTCGGCGCGTCGGGTCGGGGGAGCCACCCCGGAAATACTACGCAGGACGGGACGTTCGGACCTATGCTTCGTGACACTGTGTGTGACAGCTTGTCACGCACGGGGCTGCTGCTCCGGCCGGGCCGACCGACCGAACGGGGGACGGCCGGGCCGGCCGGAGTGCAGGGTGCCGGGCGAGCCGGCGGGCCGGATCGGGGGAACTGGCGGCTCGCCCGGGCGCCACCCGTGACCGCCGCACACCTCCCTCTCACTAGGCTCACTCCTGTGAAGCGCGCTGTCCGCAAGCCGACCCCGCACCCCTCGGGTGCCGTGCCGCCCTCGGTGCCCAAGGGCCTCGTCCCGCGGCACGTCGCGATCGTGATGGACGGCAACGGCCGGTGGGCCAAGGAGCGTGGCCTGCCCCGCACCGCCGGCCACGAGCGCGGCGAGCACTCGCTCTTCGACGTCGTCGAGGGCGGGATCGAGATCGGCGTCAAGGCGATCTCGGCGTACGCCTTCTCCACCGAGAACTGGTCCCGCTCGCCCGACGAGGTCAAGTTCCTCATGGGCTTCAACCGCGACGTGATCCGGCGCCGGCGCGACGAGATGCACGAGCTGGGGGTGCGGGTCCGCTGGGCCGGTCGCGCGCCGCGGCTGTGGAAGTCGGTCATCCGCGAGCTCCAGGTCGCCGAGGAGCTGACCCGCGACAACGACGTCCTCACCCTGACCATGTGCGTCAACTACGGCGGTCGCGCCGAGCTCGCCGACACCGCCCGCTCCATCGCCCGCGAGGTGGCGGCCGGACGCCTCAACCCGGACAAGATCGACGAGAAGACCTTCGCCCGCCATCTGTACGTGCCCGAACAGTCCGACGCGGACCTGGTCTGGCGTACGTCGGGGGAGCAGCGGCTCTCGAACTTCATGCTCTGGCAGGCGGCGTACTCCGAGTTCGTCTTCACCGACGTGCTCTGGCCAGACGTCGACCGGCGTCACCTCTGGGCGGCCGTCGAGACCTACGCGCGCCGCGACCGGAGGTACGGCGCGGCCGAGCCGAACAGCTGAGCGCAGTCACGTCGTCGTGACATCGTGTGCCCTGCGCCGACCGGGGAGTCGATGCGGGGGAGGCTCGGGATGACTGATGCGGACACGCGACATCGTGCTGTCGGGCGATGGCTGCTCCTCACCGACGACCCCGATCCGGGGCTGACCCAGGCGGTCTTCGCCCTGCTGCTGGGAGTCGACCTCGTCCTGCGGTTCGCGGGCGAGGCCGACCTGGCGCTCGTCTCGTGGCCCGCGGCCGCCATCGCGCTCACGGTGGTGACGTCCGTCGTCGCCTGCCTGACCCCGTGGTCCCGCTTGCCGCGCAGCGCCGTGGGTCTCCTGCCGGTCCTGGACATCGCGGCCCTGGGCATGTCGAGGCTGAACACGGACGGCAGCGGCGCCGGGATCCTCGCGGTGGTTCCCGCACTCTGGCTGGGTCGCCAGTTCGGCCGGGCCGGAGCCGTGGTCGTGGCCCTGTCCACGGTGCTGCTCATGGCGGTACCCGGCCTGCTCTATCTCGGGATCGGTGGCGTCAACCTGTCGCGGTCCCTGCTGGTGCCGGCCGTGACCACCTGGGCCGCGCTGGCCCTGGCATCCAGCCTCGAGCTCGTCCGGGCCCGCCGGGACGAGGCCGAGGCACGCGGTCGCGAGCTGGCGGGGGCACTCGACACGATCGAGCACCAGCGGCGGTTCGCCGACGCGATCCTCGACACCGTCGACGTGGGCCTGGTGCTGCTGGACGGCGACGGGGCCTACCGGGCCATCAACCGTCGTCACCAGGAGTTCATGCGCCTTGCCTACCCCGGCGGCCACGCCGGCCGGGCCGGCCAGCTCGGTCTCGTGTACGCCGAGGACGGCAGCACGCCGCTCACCCGTGAGGAGATGCCGACCGTCCGCGCCCACCGGGGGGAGGAGTTCGACGACTCCCGGATGTGGATCGGGCACGACCCGCTGACCAGCCGCGCCGTGTCCGTCTCGGCCCGGACGGTCCGCGACGAGCAGGGCCGGGTCACCGGCGCGGCGCTCGCCTACAAGGACGTCACCCAGTTCATGCGAGCCCTCGCCGTCAAGGACGAGTTCGTCGCGTCGGTCTCGCACGAGCTGCGCACGCCGCTGACCTCGATCGTCGGGTACGTCAACCTGCTGCAGGAGCGAGAGGACCTGCCCGGGCAGGTCCTCTCCCAGCTCGACGTGGTGGCGCGCAACACCGACCGGCTGCAGCGACTCGTCGCCGACCTCCTGCACACGGCGCAGGTCGACGAGGGTCCGATGCACGTCGTACGCACCAGGACCGACCTCAGCCAGATCGTCCGGGACGCCGTGCACGCCGCGACCCCCGCCGCCCGGCTCTGCGGGATCACGGTGGAGGCCGACGTCCCGGAGCGGCTCGAGCTGATGATCGACGCCCAGCGCATCGCGCAGGTGGTCGACAACCTGCTGTCCAACGCGATCAAGTACACCCTCGACGGGGGTCGCGTCTGCGTCCGTCTGGAGCTGGACGGCGACCGCGCCGACCTCGCGGTCACGGACACCGGGATCGGGATCGCGCCCGCGGACAAGGACCGCCTGTTCACCCGGTTCTTCCGGGCCCGCCACGCCGAGGAGCAGTCCATCCAGGGCGTCGGCCTGGGGCTCAGCATCACCAAGTCGATCGTCGAGAGCCACGGCGGACGGATCGAGGTCGACAGCGAGATCGGTCGCGGCAGCACCTTCCGGGTCCGGCTGCCGCTGGAGTGACCCGGCTCAGCGGCAGGCCGGGCAGGTCCCGAAGATCTCCAGGGTGTGGCTGACGTCGGAGTAGCCGTGCTCGGTGGCGATCGCCCGGGTCCAGCGCTCGACCGCAGGTCCCTCGACCTCCACCGTGGCGCCGCAGGCGCGGCACACGAGGTGGTGGTGATGGGTGTCGGAGCAGCGGCGGTAGATCGCCTGCCCGTCCTCGGTCCGCAGCACGTCGAGCTCGCCGGCGTCGGCCAGCAGCTGCAGCGTGCGGTAGACCGTCGCCAGCCCCACCGTCTCGCCCCGCCTGCCGAGCAGCTCGTGGATCTCCTGGGCCGAGCGGAAGTCGGCGAAGGACGCCAGCGCCTCCGCGACCGCCCGGCGCTGGCGGGTGGGCCGAAGCTGCTGGCCGGGCTGCTGGCCCGACTGCTGTGTCGACTGCGGAGCCGGCTCAGTGCTCGTCATAGTGCGCCTCGTGTACGGCGTGCCGGTGGCCGTCGTGGACGTAGTCGACATGGTCCCCGTGGGGAACCGCGACGTGGCCGCACTCGGCGCCGTGCTCGTGGGGGTGCTCGTCGGTGACGAGGTGACCGGCGGGTTGCTCCTCGGGCTCGGCGGCGGGGAACGGTGCCCGCAGCCGCTGGCGGTGGCGCAGCCAGACGCCGAGGGGCCAGGTGACGACGAATCCCGCCAGGGACAGCAGCACGATCGTGGGGCCCGGGGCCACGTGCGCGGGGAACGCCGAGATGACGAGACCGCCCACCGACGCGAGCGTGCCGAGCAGCATCGCCGCGGCGAGCGTCGTACGGAACGAGCGGGTGAGCTGCTGCGACGTCGCCACCGGCACCACCATCAGGGCCGAGACGAGCAGCAACCCGACGGTGCGCATCGCGACCGTGACGCTGACGGCGGCCAGGACCGCGACCAGGAGGTTGTAGACCCGGACGTTGAGCCCGGCCACCCGGGCGAACTCCTGGTCCTGGGCAACCGCGAACAGCTGCGGGGACAGTCCCACCGACACCGTGATCACGACCGCGGCGAGCGCCATGGTGATGAGGACGTCGGTGGCCGAGATCGTCGTGATGGAGCCGAAGAGGTAGGCCTGCAGCCCGGCTGCGCTCTTCCCGGCCAGCCCCGTGAGCAGCACGCCGCCCGCGAGGCCGCCGTAGAACAGCAGCGCGAGCGCGACGTCGCCGTTGGTGTGGCCGCGCTCGCGGATGACCTCGATCAGGACGGCACCGAGCACGGCCACCACGACCGCGGTCCAGGTGGGGGAGGTACCGGTCAGCAGGCCGAGGGCCACACCGGTGACCGCCACGTGGCCGAGGCCGTCACCCATGAGCGCCAGTCGGCGCTGGACCAGGTAGGTCCCGACGGCCGGGGCCGCGAGGCCGGTGAACAGGGCGGCGAGCAGCGCCCGTTGCATGAACGGCAGGGTGAAGAGGTCCATCAGGCGTCTCCCTCCCCGGAGCGACGCGTGTCCAGGGGGGATCGCACCTGGGGCGCGTGGTCGCGGCGGTCGGACAGATGGTGGTGGTGGGCGTGCGCCTCCCCGAACTCGGGGTGGTGCACCTCGTGGTCGGCCAGCGGGGCGCCGTCGTAGGCGATCCGGCCGTCGCGCATGACCACCGCACGGTCGACCAGGTCGGCCAGCGGCCCCAGCTCGTGAGCCACGAGCACGATGGTCGCGCCGCCCTGCTTCAGGTGGGCGAGCGCGTCGGCGAGTGCCTGCTGGTTGGGCACGTCGACCCCGGCGGTCGGTTCGTCGAGGAAGAACATGTCGGGCTCGCCGGCCAGGGCGCGGGCGATCAGCGCGCGCTGCTGCTGGCCGCCGGAGAGCTGCGAGACGCCGTCGCGGGCGCGGTCGCTCAGGCCGACGACTGCCAGGGCGTGGTCGATCGCGGCGCGGTCGGCGCGGGAGAGGGGGCGCAGCAGCCGGCGGCGGGCCAGCCGGCCGGAGGCGACGACCTCCCAGACCGAGGCGGGTACGCCGGAGGTGGCGCTGGTGCGCTGGGGCACGAAGCCGATCCGCTGCCAGTCCTCGAACTCGTCGAAGGGGGTGCCGAAGAGCTGCAGCGATCCCGAGGTGAGCTTCCACAGCCCGGTCAGGGCGCGCACCAGCGTGGACTTGCCGGAGCCGTTGGCCCCCATCAGCGCCACGAACTCACCGGGGCCGACGGTGAGGTCGATCCCGCGCAGGATCGGACGCCCGCCGATCGCGACGGCCCCGTTCGTGAGCCGGACCGGTGCGGGAACAGCCGGCGGTGCCTCGTTCATCGACATCCGTTCGCCTCCTCGAGCGCCGCGAGGTTCTCGCGCATCAGGGACAGGTAGTCCTCGGCCGAGGTCTCCTCGGTGAGCCCCTCGATCGGGTCGAGGACCGCGGTCCGGATCCCGAGGTCGTGCGCGAGGGCCTCGGTCAGCCGCGGGCTGGCCAGCCGCTCGGAGAAGACGGTCGTGATCCCGTCGGACCGGATCAGGTCCTGCAGGCGCCCGAGATCGGCCGGCGTCGGCTCGGCCTCGGGGGACAGGCCCGCGATGGGCTCCATGGCCAGACCGTACTTCGCGAGGTAGCCGAACGCGTCGTGGGAGACGACCACGGTGTTCCGCTCGCAGTCCGCCAGTCCCCGGGTGTACGCCGCGTCGAGGGCCTCCAGGTCGGCTCGCAGGTCGGCGGCCCTGGCCTCGAAGGCGTGGGCGTGCGGGGGGTCGATGTCGGCCAGCCGGGCGGCCACCGCGTCGCCGAGGTCGGCCATCCGCAGGGGGTCCAGCCAGAAGTGCGGGTTCGGGTCACCGTTCGCGAACGGCTCGAGGTCGACGACGGAGGCGGCGTCGATCACCTCGCCGGTGGCGTTCTGGTCGACGGCGGCGTCGACGGCGGGCTGGAAGTCCCGTTCGAAGACGACCAGGTCGGCGTTGGCGACGGTCGCCGTCTCCCGGATGGTCAGCTCGAGGTCGTGCGGCTCCTTCCCGGGCTGGGTGAGGTTCTCGACGTCGGCGAGGTTGCCGGCCACCCGCTCGGCGACGTACTGCAACGGGTAGAACGCGGTCGCCACCTGCGTTCCCTCCTGGTCGGCCCCACTCAGCGCGGCACAGCCGGACAGGACGCCGCCGAGCACGAGGGCGCCCGCGCCGAGGGCGGCGGTGGTGTGACGAGGGCGTGGCATGAGAACGATTCTCAAAGTATTGAGAATGATTGTCAAACGCTAGGCTCGCCGCATGTTGGTGGTGAGCAGGTTCCGGGTCCCCGAGTCCGACGCCACGGAGTTCCGGGCCGGCCTCGAGCGGGCGCGTGCTGCGCTGGCCGACCGGCCGGGCTACGCGACGGGCCGGATCGGACGCAACCTCGACGACCAGACCCTGTGGACCCTGGTGACCACGTGGGAGAACGTCGGCGCCTACCGCCGCGCGCTGTCGTCGTACGACGTGAAGCTGCACGCCGTCCCACTGCTGAGCAGGGCGATCGACGAGCCCAGCGCCTACGAGGTGGTCGAGCCCGGAGCCGACCTCAATATCCAGCAGACCCGGTCGTTAGGCTGATCCCTTCCAGACCGGCAGCCAGCCGGCCCCGAGGTCCGAGCCGGGCGCAGCGCGCCCGCCTCGACCACAGAAGGAGTTCCCCCAGTGGCCAAGCCGCCAGCAACCACCGTCGACCACGTCGTCTCCCTGTGCAAGCGGAGGGGTTTCGTCTACCCCTGCGGTGAGATCTACGGCGGCACCCGGTCGGCCTGGGACTACGGCCCGCTCGGGGTGGAGCTCAAGGACAACATCAAGCGCGAGTGGTGGAAGTCCATGGTGCAGATGCGCGACGACATGGTCGGCCTCGACTCCAGCGTCATCCTGCCCCGGAAGACCTGGGAGGCCAGCGGTCACGTCGACACGTTCTCCGACCCGCTGACCGAGTGCCAGTCCTGCCACAAGCGCTTCCGTGCCGACCACCTGCAGGAGGAGCACGCGGAGAAGAAGGGCATCGACGACCCCGACTCCGTGGACCTGGCCACGCTCGCCTGCCCCAACTGCGGCACCCGCGGCGCCTGGACCGAGCCGCGGCAGTTCTCCGGCCTGCTGAAGACCCACCTGGGCCCGGTCGAGGACGAGTCCGGCCTGCACTACCTGCGCCCCGAGACGGCGCAGGGGATCTTCCTCAACTTCGCCAACGTCGTGACCACCAGCCGGCAGAAGCCGCCGTTCGGCATCGCGCAGATCGGCAAGAGCTTCCGCAACGAGATCACGCCCGGCAACTTCATCTTCCGGACCCGCGAGTTCGAGCAGATGGAGATGGAGTTCTTCGTCAAGCCGGGCGAGGACGAGGAGTGGCACCAGTACTGGATCGACGAGCGCACCAAGTGGTACGTCGACCTCGGCATCGACGCCGACAACCTGCGCCACTTCGAGCACCCGCTCGACAAGCTGAGCCACTACGCCAAGCGGACCGTGGACATCGAGTACCGCTTCAGGTTCGCGGGCTCGGAGTGGGGCGAGCTCGAGGGCATCGCCAACCGCACGGACTTCGACCTCAGCACGCACGCCAAGCACTCCGGTCAGGACCTGAGCTACTTCGACCAGGCCAGCAACGAGCGCTACACGCCCTACGTCATCGAGCCGGCCGCCGGTCTCTCGCGCAGCCTGATGACGTTCCTGGTCGACGCCTACACCGAGGACGAGGCCCCCAACACCAAGGGCGGCGTCGACAAGCGCGTCGTGCTGAAGCTCGACAAGCGCCTGGCCCCGATCAAGGTCGCCGTGCTGCCGCTGAGCCGCAACACCGACCTGTCCCCGAAGGCCAAGGCACTCTCCGCCGAGCTGCGCCGCAGGTGGAACGTCGACTTCGACGACGCCGGCGCGATCGGCCGGCGCTACCGCCGCCAGGACGAGATCGGGACGCCCTACTGCGTCACGGTCGACTTCGACACCCTCGAGGACAACGCGGTCACGGTGCGTGAGCGCGACACGATGCAGCAGGAGCGGATCAGCCTGGACGGCATCACGTCGTACTTCGCCGAGCGTTTCGACGGCTGCTGACGGGAGGCCCCATGCACACTCGACTCATGCACACTGGCCGGATGACTGCCCGCGGCCTCCTCGGCCTGTCCATCGCCGCCGTTCTGGCGCTCTCCGGCTGCTCCGGGGACGACTCCGGGGACTCGGCGTCCCCCGACGCCTCGGGCTCGAGCTCCTCGGACTCGTCGAGCCCGACTGCCACCGAGAAGCCGTACCTCCCGGTGCCGGACGGCGTCGAGCTGACCCCGCAGGGCAGCGAGCTCGAGCTCGGCGAGAAGGCGGTCGTGGCCTACGAGCCGCGCCAGGGTCAGGTCGGCGCCCTCGACATCAAGGTGACCCGCCTCGAGAAGACCAGCTTCAAGGAGTCGTTCAAGGGCTGGAAGCTCGACGACGCCACGAAGAAGACCAACCCCTACTTCGTGCACGCCACCGTCAAGAACGTCGGCAACACCGACCTCGGCGGCCGCCGCGTCCCGCTCTACATCGTCGACGGGACCAACACCCTGATCGAGTCGTCGACGTTCGCGAGCACCTTCAAGCCGTGCCCGAGCAAGGCGTTCCCCGAGCCCTTCAAGGGCGGCGACAAGACCGACGTCTGCCTGGTCTACCTCGCCCCCGACAAGGGCAAGCTGACCGCGGTGAGCTTCCGGCCCACCCAGGAGTTCGACCCGATCACCTGGACCGGCAAGCTGACTTCGCCGCAGTCGATCAAACCCCTGTTCAAGAAGGGCGGCACCAGGGGTGGCTAGCGGCGTCGCCGGCTCGGCGACGCCCACCTCACTGACCCTCGGGTCCCTCGTCGTCGACACCCCGGTGGTGCTGGCGCCGATGGCGGGCATCACCAACGCGGCGTACCGCCGGCTCTGCGCGGAGCAGGGCGCCGGGCTCTACGTCAGCGAGATGATCACCTCGCGCGGTCTCGTCGAGCGCGACGAGACCACCCAGAAGATGCTGGTCTTCGACGAGCTCGAGACGGTGCGCTCGGTGCAGCTCTACGGCACGGACCCGGTCTACGTCGGCAAGGCCGCCGAGATCCTGTGCGCGGAGTACGGCGTCGCCCACATCGACCTCAACTTCGGCTGCCCGGTCCCCAAGGTGACCCGCAAGGGTGGCGGCGGGGCCCTGCCGTGGAAGCGCGGGCTGCTCGGCGAGATCCTCACCGCCGCGGTCGGTGCCGCCACGCCGTACGACGTGCCGGTGACGATGAAGACCCGCAAGGGCCTCGACGACGACCACCTGACCTACCTCGACGCCGGGCGGCTGGCGCAGGAGACCGGGTGTGCCGCGATCGCGCTGCACGGCCGGACCGTCGTGCAGGCCTACTCCGGTGCCGCCGACTGGGACGCGATCACCCGGCTGGTCGAGCACGTCGACATCCCGGTGCTGGGCAACGGCGACATCTGGGAGGCGGCCGACGCGCTGCGGATGGTCGAGCAGACCGGTGCGGCCGGGGTCGTCGTCGGCCGGGGCTGCCTGGGCCGGCCGTGGCTGTTCCGCGACCTCGCCGCGGCGTTCGCCGGTGAGCAGGTCGCCACGCTGCCGACGCTCGGCGAGGTGCGCGACGTGATGCGACGGCACGCCGAGCTGCTGTGCCAGCACATGGGGGAGGAGCGGGGCTGCAAGGAGTTCCGCAAGCACGTCTCGTGGTACCTCAAGGGCTTCGCCGCCGGCGGCACCCTGCGTCGCTCGCTCGCGCTGGTGGACACGCTCGCCACGCTCGACGCCCTCCTCGCCGAGCTCGACGGGGACGAGGCGTTCCCGGTGCAGGAGCTCGGCACGCCCCGGGGCCGCCAGGGCTCACCACGGGCCCGGGTCGCCCTGCCCGACGGGTGGCTCGACGACACCGACGGCAGCGGCACCCACCTGCGGGAGGAAGCGACCGAGCTCACCGGGGGGTGAGGTCGGATCGAAGAGGGCGGTGATCTCAGGTCACCACATGACGTGAGATCGCCGCTGTCTCACAGCGGCGGCTGACGGGCCGCTGTCCCCCAAACGGGCCACCCGATCTCCCCGGGGTGACCCGGAACACCTACGATTCAGTAGCCCGAAATGGGGACGGGATCGGATTCCTGTGCTTTAGTCGATGGCCGCTGCGCTTTCGTCACCCACGCGAGACCGCCGCTCTCGGACGTCCCCCGTCAGCAACAGCAAAGGATCAGCGCTGTGGCCATCCGCCACAAGCGGGACACCAATGCCCGCCGCAAGCCCAAGGCTGCCCTCGTGGCCGGCCCCATCGCCTTCCTGGTCACCGCCTCCGTTGTCACCATCGGTGTCATGGCCGGCAACCCCGGTTCCAGCGACGTCATCACGACGCAGGACGCCCCCACCGACCTCACGCACACCCGCGAAGCCGTCGTCTCCCGCTCGCAGTCGCGCGCCGAGGCCAGCGTCGACGGGGTGAGGTTTCAGCGGGCGTACGCCGTGGACATCTCACCCGCGGCCACTCGTCGGGCGGTCGACAGCGCTCACACGAAGTTCTGGACCACCACGGTCCTGAACCTGTGGAGCACCCCCGGCGACGACGCCACGCAGCGCGGCCTCATCAAGGCCGAGAAGCCGGTCCTGGTGACCGGTCGCGAGGCCGCCGGTCGCGTGGAGATCGTGGTCGCCGGCAAGGCGCAGTGGGTGACCTCCGGCTACCTCGCCGAGCACAAGCCCAAGCCCGAACCCCAGACCTCGACGGCCACCCGCACCGCCCCGGCCGGCCTCTCCTCGGCGCCCTGCCCCGACGGCAGTGTCGAGAGCGGCCTCACCTCGAACGCCGTCCTGGTCTACCGCTCGGTGTGCAACGCCTTCCCGCAGATCACGAGCTACGGCGGGTACGACGCGCACGGCGAGCACAGCACCGGCCGCGCGCTCGACATCATGGTCGGCGCCACCGGCCTGGGCACCCAGATCGCGGAGTTCCTCCGGGCCAACGCCGCCGAGCTCCACCTCTACGACGTGATCTGGAGCCAGCAGATCTGGACCCCGGTCCGGTCGGCCGAGGGCTGGCGCTACATGCCCGACCGTGGCTCCACGACCGCGAACCACTACGACCACGTGCACGTGTCGACCTACTGACCCACGTTCACTCGCCGAGCAGACTGGCGAGCCGCTGCTTCTTGCGGTTCTCGCGCACGACCCAGGCGACGTCGGGGTCCTTCGAGCGGGCCAGCGCCCGGAACGCGGGGAGCCCGCGCGCCGGGTCGGCGGCCACGGCGACGCTCCAGCAGTAGCCCAGCCCCTGGCGCAGCGTGCGGACCCCGTTCTCGCGGCGTACCGAGGGTGGACGCTCGCTGAGCGAGACCGTGGCGCGTTCGCAGGCCGCGATCGCCGTCCCCGTGGCGGTGTCCGTGGCGAGCAGTCGGGGCTCGCAGATGCCGGCGACGGCGGCGCGCTGCACCAGCGGGTCGGGGTCGTCCGCCCAGCGGTTCACCAGGTCGAAGAGGTGGTCGGGGGCGTCGTCGCCGAGGCGCTGCAGGGCCATCGCGACGGCCTCCCGGACGCGCCAGCGGTCGTCCGAGGCGTACTGCTTCAGCTGCTCCTCGAGCGCCAGGTCGGGTCCCGCGGCCAACACCGCGCCGAGGCCGAGCACACCGCAGAACGTGAGGTACTCGTCGTCGGTGGCGATCAGCTCCTCGAACGCGGCCCGGTCGCCCTCCTCGGCCACCGCCCGGCCGAGCTCGATGTTGCCGCGCGGGCCGGGGAGGCCTGAGTATGCGGTGAGGTAGGAGGCCCACTCCGACGTGTCGAGCAGGCGCAGCTGATCGCGGTAGTCCTCGACCTTTCCCATTCGCCAAGGCTAGGCGGGCCGGGCGGCGCGGTTCAGGGCCGAACGGCCCTGCCGGGCGACCCACGAACGAGGGAGTGCGTCGGTGTGGCCCGCTAGTGTCGCGTCCGATGAACTCCCTGGACCTGTACGACGTCGCCGCGCGTGAACGCATCGTGGACGAGCCGCCCAAGCGGGTGGACGCGCCGGTGCGCACCCCCTTCGAGCGGGACCGGGCCCGGGTCGTGCACGCGGCCGCCTCGCGACGGCTGGCGGCCAAGACCCAGGTCGTCGGCCCGCAGAGCGACGACTTCGTCCGCAACCGGCTCACCCACAGCCTCGAGGTGGCCCAGGTGGCCCGCGACCTGTCGCGGGCGCTGGGCAGCCACCCCGACATTGCCGAGACGGCGGCCCTGGCCCACGACCTCGGCCACCCGCCGTTCGGTCACAACGGCGAGCGGGTGCTGGCCGAGCTGAGCGAGGGCTGCGGCGGGTTCGAGGGCAACGCCCAGACCCTGCGGCTGCTGACCCGGCTGGAGGCCAAGACCCTGGACGCCGACGGTCGCTCGGTGGGGCTCAACCTGACCCGGGCGACGCTCGACGCCTGCACCAAGTACCCCTGGCCGCGGGAGACCGCCGCCGTGCCCCAGGGTGTCCACGCCGACGGCTCGCTGCGGGTGACCCGCAAGTTCGGTGTCTACGAGGACGACAAGCCGGTCTTCGAGTGGCTGCGCGCCGGGGTCGCGGGCACCGGGCAGTGCCTCGAGGCCCAGGTCATGGACCTCGCCGACGACGTCGCCTACTCCGTCCACGACATCGAGGACGGCATCGTCGCCGAGCGCGTCGACCTGACGACGCTGGATCGCGCGGCCGTCTGGTCGACGGTCCGCGGCTGGTACCTCCCCGACGCCAGCGACGAGGCCCTCGACGAGGCCCTGGCCGGGCTGCGCAGCCAGGGCAGCTGGCCCACCACGCCGTACGACGGCAGCCGGCGCAGCCTGGCGGCGCTGAAGAACCTCACCAGCGACCTGATCGGCCGGTTCTGCGGGGCGGTCCAGCACGCGACGTTCGCGGCGAGCGACGGGCCGTTCGCGCGCTACGCCGCCGACCTGGTGGTGCCGGAGCAGACCCGGCTGGAGATGGCCGTGCTCAAGGGGGTCGCCGCGCACTACGTCATGCAGGCCGACGACCGGGTCGCGGCGATGTCTCGCCAGCGCGAGCTGATGGCCGAGCTCGTCGCGCGGCTGGCCCACCGCGGCCCCAGGGCCCTCCAGCGGCCGTTCGCCGACGACTGGAACGACGCGACCGACGACTGCGGGCGGCTCCGGGTCGTGATCGACCAGGTCGCCTCGCTGACCGATGCCAGTGCGGTGAGCCTGCACGCCCACCTCGTAGCCTCGCGGCCGTGACCGCACCTCTCGTCTGGCTCCCGTTCGACCCCGAGCTCCTCGGCGACCCGCCCGAGGAGCTGCGCTACGAGGTCGTCGACCCCACCGAGCACGTCCCCGACAGCGTCAGCGACGTCGCGTTCTACGTGCCGCCGTACCTCATGAGCAGCTCCGTCGGGGAGGTGCTGCCGCGGATGTCGGGCCTGCAGGTCGTGCAGACGCTCTCTGCCGGGGTCGACAACGTGCGCGCGAAGGTCCCGGCCGGGGTGACCCTCTGCAACGGCCGCGGCATCCACGACACGTCGACGGCGGAGCTGACGCTCACCCTGGTGCTGGCGTCGCTGCGCGGCATCCCGGAGTTCGTGCGGGCCCAGGACCGCCACGCGTGGGAGCCCGGCTGGCGCCCGGCGCTCGCGGACCGGCGGGTCGTGATCGTCGGCCACGGGTCCATCGGCCAGGCCATCGAGGACCGGCTGCTGCCGTTCGAGGTCGAGGTGGTCCGGGTCGCGCGCACCGCCCGCGACGGAGTGCACCCGATCGAGGACCTGCCGGACCTTCTGCCGGAGGCGGACGTGGTGATCCTGGTCGTGCCGCTGACCGACGCCACCCGCGGCCTGGTCGATGCCGACCTGCTGGCCCGGATGAAGGACGGCACGCTGGTGGTGAACGTCGCCCGTGGGCCGGTCGTCGACACCGACGCCCTGGTGGCGGAGCTGCGGAGCGGCCGGCTCCGGGCGGCCGTCGACGTCGTGGACGTCGAGCCGCTGCCGGCCGACAGCCCGCTGTGGAGCGCCCCGAACCTGCTCATCTCGCCGCACGTCGGGGGCGCGAGCAGCGCCATGTGGCCGCGCGCCCACCGCCTGGTCCGCGACCAGCTGCACCGCTTCGCAGCGGGGGAGCCGCTGGCCAACGTGATGTCTGGGGAGTACTGACCCCACGCTCGCCGAGCGCCCGTAGACTCCGCCTCGTGGCAGGCCGGATTCGCGAGGAGAGCATCGCCGAGGTGCGCGAGAAGGCGCGCATCGACGATGTCGTGGCCGGCTACGTCACCCTCCGCAACGCCGGTGGCGGCTCCCAGAAGGGACTGTGCCCCTTCCACGACGAGAAGTCGCCGTCCTTCCACGTCACCCCGGCCCGCGGTTTCTACCACTGCTTCGGCTGCCAGGCCGGCGGCGACGTCATCAACTTCCTCATGCAGATGGACGGGCTCACCTTCGGGGAGGCGGTCGAGCGGCTCGCCGACAAGTACGGCGTCCAGCTGCGGCGCGAGGAGGGCGACGTCCGCGACGACCGCCCCAAGGGGCCCGGCCGCCAGCGCCTGATCGAGGCGCACCGCGTCGCGCAGGAGTTCTACGCCGGCCAGCTCGCGACGCCGGACGCCCTGGTCGCCCGCCAGTTCCTCGACGAGCGCGGGTTCGACCAGTCCGCGGCCGACACGTTCGGGGTCGGGTTCGCCCCGCGTGAGGGCGAGGCGCTGTTCAAGCACCTGCGCCAGAAGGCGTTCAGCCAGGAGGAGCTCGTCGCGGCCGGGCTCGTGGCGGTCGGGCGCTCGCCGTACGACCGCTTCCGCGGGCGCCTGCTCTGGCCGATCCGGGACGCGACCGGCGACACGATCGGCTTCGGTGCCCGGCGGATCTTCGACGACGACCGGATCGAGGCGAAGTACCTCAACACCTCCGAGACGGCGATCTACAAGAAGAGCCAGGTGCTCTACGGCATCGACCTTGCCCGCCGCGAGATCGCCAAGTCCTCGCAGGCCGTGATCGTCGAGGGCTACACCGACGTGATGGCCTGTCACCTGGCCGGCGTGGGGACGGCCGTCGCCACCTGCGGCACCGCGTTCGGCGACGACCACTCGCGGGTGCTGCGCCGCTTCCTCAACGACCACGAGGAGTTCCGCGGCGAGGTGATCTTCACCTTCGACGGCGACGCCGCCGGGCAGAAGGCCGCGTTGCGCGCCTTCGGTGGCGACCAGAACTTCGTGTCCCAGACCTACGTCGCCGTCGAGCCGTCCGGCATGGACCCGTGCGACCTGCGGATCACGAGCGGTGACGCCGCGGTCCGCGAGCTGGTCGCCCGTCGGGTGCCGCTCTACCGCTTCGTGCTGGCCAACACCGTCGGCAAGTACGACCTCGACCGGGCCGACGGCCGGATCGACGCGCTGCGCGAGGCCGCCCGCCTGGTCTCCGCATCCGCGACAAGTCGAAGGTCGACGCGTTCTCCCGGAGATCTCGCCGGGATGATCGACATCGACATCGACGAGGCGCGCGGCGAGGTCCGCCGCGCGGCCAACCGGCCCGCTCCCCGGCCCGACCAGCGCTCCTCCGTCTCCGTGGCGGCGGGGCAGCCGCGCGAGGCGCCACCGGCACCCCGCAGCCCGGTGCCGGACCTGCGCGACCCCCGTTTCGCCCTCGAGCGCGAGACGCTCAAGCTGGTGCTGCAGCACCCGATGGCGATCGGCCGCACGACCGCCGAGATCGGGACGAACGACTTCACCCACCCGACCTACCGCGCCGTGTGGGAGCTGGTCGAGGCGGCCGGCGGGCCCGTCAAGGGCGCGGGTGACAGCGGCTGGGCGACCACGCTGCGGGCGCAGGCGGCCGACCCCGCCGTGTCGTCCGCGATCAGTGCCCTCGGCGTCGAGCCGTTGCGCACGGCCAAGGAGCCCGACGCCGGCTACGTCGCGATGCACGTCTTCAAGCTGCTCGAGCTGACCACGATGCGCCGGATCGCCGAGCTCAAGTCCCGGCTGCAGCGGACCAACCCGGTCGAGAACCCGGTCGACTACAACAAGATGTTCGGGGAGCTGGCCGCGCTCGAGCAGCACCGGCGTACGCTCCGCGACCGCACCGTGGGGGCCCAGTGATCCCCGGCGCCGGCAGGTTCCGGGCCCGTGAGCGTCCTCCGATCGAGGTGGCCCGGGGGGAGCGGCTGCTGGCCTGGGCACACACCCCGGACGGTGCAGGTCGGTGGCACGCGCGACGCGCTCTACCTGCCCGGCGCCCGCGTCCCCTGGGAGCAGGTCGAGGCCGCCGACTGGGATGTCGACGCGTCGGTCCTGCGGGTCAGCGAGGTCGGCACCTGGGGCGAGGCGCGACCCGAGCACCGGTTCACCATCGAGGAGCCGGGGCGGCTCCTGGAGCTGGTCCGCGAGCGGGTCACCGCGAGCGTCGTGCTCCAGCGGCACGTGGCCCTCGAGGGGCGTCGCGGCGTGCGCGTGATCGCCCGGCGGGCGCCGCGGGGCGATCAGCCCCTGCAGTGGGTCTACGAGTTCGACGAGGGGATCGACCCCGAAGCCCCGGCGGTCCGCGACGCTGCCGCCGCGGCCCTCAGCGCTGCCCGCGAGGAGCTCGGGTCGGCCTGACCCGCCGGGGCATCCCGATTTTTCACTCGGTGCCGACCTTGCTAATGTGTGCGCGCGGCACCGATCCCCTGTAGCTCAACTGGCAGAGCATTCGACTGTTAATCGGAGGGTTGTTGGTTCGAGTCCAACCGGGGGAGCCACCGAGAAGGGCCCCTGACCTGCGAATTTCGCAGGTCAGGGGCCCTTCTTCCTTGCCGGACCCTTCATCTCGCGCTCCGCGCGACCGATGTGACCTTCAGTGATCCCTGCTGGAAGGTCCCCATGTTGCCCAAGAACGCCTTCGTCATGGCCGGCACGGCCCTCGCCGTCGCTGCCGTCACCATCGGCGGTGCGACCGCCTTCTCGTTCCTCTCCGGCGGCGGCACCCAGCCCGAGGAGATCCTGCCCGCGAACGCGGTCGCGTTCGTCAAGATCGACCTGGACCCGTCCGCAGGCCAGAAGGTCAACGTCTACCGGTTGTCGAAGAAGTTCGAGCGCATCGACGTCACCGACAAGGACAGCGTCAAGGACGCCCTGCTGAAGAGCATGGTCGAGGACGCCGGCACCGACGGTCTCGACTACGAGAAGGACTTCAAGGACTGGGTCGGCGACCGTGCCGCCTTCGCAGCCCTCCCCGCGCCGGGCACCGAGGACGGGATCACCCCGCTGCTGGCGGTCCAGTTCACCGACGAGGCCAAGATGCGCGCCGGGCTCGCCAGGGTCGAGGAGGCGATGGACTCCTTCACCCCCGATCCGGGCCCCGAGGACCGGGCCGACAGCACCGCCCTCGACCCCGCGCCCGCCACGGAGCCCGACGACCTGTTCGCCTACGCGGTCCGTGAGGACTACGTCCTCATCTCCGACGACCAGGGCGAGGTCGACGCGGCTGCGCACGCGACCGACGTACTGGCCGACGCCGAGACGTTCAGGACCGACGCCGGCTCGGTCGGCGACGACCAGGTCATGCTCGCCTGGGCCGACCTCGGTGCGCTCTACGACATCGTCCCCGAGGCCGACAAGGAGGCGTTCGCCGACACGATGGGTGGCGCCGTCCCTGCGGGCCGGTTCGTGGTCGGCGTCCACGCAGAGTCCGACTACCTCGAGGCGGTCGGCAGGACCCGCGACCTGGAGGTCGAGGGCCTGGACGAGGCTGCGTTCCTGGCCGCCCCGGGCACCGGTCTGGCCAGCTCCTTCCCGGCCGACACGACCGCGGCCTTCTCCGCCACGAACCTCGACCAGGTCTTCTCCCAGGTGTGGAGCTCCTACGGCACGGCGTTCGACCTCGACCAGCTGGCCGAGGACGCGGGCCTGGACATGCCCGACGACCTGAGGGCGGTGCTCGGCACGGAGACGGCCGTCGGCGGGCGCTTCCGGGTTGCCCCGGAGAGCTTCGACGCCTACGTCACGGCCGTGACCGCGGACCCGGCCCGCGCCGTCGAGGTCATCGAGATGCTCGACGACGGGTTCAACTCGAGCGAGACCGACGACGACTCCTACACGGTGGCCACCAGCGACGAGGCTCTGGCCGCGCTCGGCGAGAGCCCGACGCTGGCCGAGGACGAGACGTTCAGGAAGGTCGTCGCGGACCCTGACGGCGCCGGCTCGATCCTGTTCGTGGACATCGCGACGCTCGTCGACCAGTTCATCTCGCCGGACGACGAGCAGTACCCGGACGCGCAGCCGTTCGACGCGCTGGGCTTCTCCTCCTCGGGTGACTACGCGAACGCGACGGTCACGGCGCGCCTGCTGTTCCGTTGAGCGCAGCAGCGTCTCGTCCCGGCTACTCGCCCCAGCCCATGGGGAACACCTCGAACGGCGCGGCCATCGCGACGCCGAGCCGCTGGCCGGTCGCGCGGGCCATCCCCTCGAGGAACTCCCGCGCGTCGAAGTTCTCCCAGCCGAGCCCGTCGATGTAGGCGCCGTGCGCCTCGAGCGAGGCGACCCCGGCGTCGAAGGTGTCGGTGGTGTCGACGCCGTGCCCGGCGTCGGGGGAGCCGAATGCCCACACCGCCTGCACCCCGCCCCACGGCTCGAGGCCGTCGTCGAGCTGGTCGTTGAAGACCCAGCGGTTGCCGGCGTCGCGCACCGCGTCGAGGACGGCCCGGCCCACGGCGATGTGGTCCGCCTGGTTGAGGTTGCGGCCGCCCCAGGTGTCGCGGAAGTTCCCGGTGATGACCACCTCGGGGCGGACCCGTCGTACGACCTGGGCGATCGCGGCCCGCAGCGGGACGCCGTACTCCAGGATCCCGTCGGGCAGGCCGAGGAACTCCACGACCGGCACGCCCACGATCTGCGCAGAGGAGATCTGCTCGGCCTCGCGCACCACCCGGCACTCCTCGGGAGGCATACCGTCGATGCCGGCCTCGCCGCTGGTCACCATGCAGTAGGCGACGTCCTTGCCCTGGCCGGTCCAACGGGCGACGGCGGCCGCGGCGCCGAACTCCATGTCGTCGGGATGCGCGACCACGCACAACGCGCGGCTCCAGTCCTCGGGGAGCGGCTCGATCGGGGCGGGCAGGGTCTGGTCGGACATGCGTCGAGCATGCACCCAAATCCCGTTGCCGCACAGCCGCGCATCGGCTTGGCTGGTCGCCGTGACCGACATCGTGCTCGTGGATCCGCACGACGACCAGGCCCTGCGTGCGTGGTACGACGCGTCGCAGTCCTCGATCGTCCACGACCGGCCGATGGCGAGCTCGGAGACCTTCTCGGCGTTGGCCAACTCGTTGCGGATCCCCAGCCCGTACACCTTCCGCACCCTGCTCGCGGCCCGCGACGGTGACGCCACCGTCGGCACGGTCGACCTCAGGATGAACCTCCAGGACAACCTCCACCTGGCCGACCTCGAGGTCCACGTGCGGCCCGACCGACGACGCCGCGGCGTCGGCCGTGCCCTGCACGACGCTGCCGACGAGATCCGGCGCGAGGCCGGCCGCACGACCGTCTGCGGCGAGCTGCACGTCGCGGCCGGGGAACAGGACCCAGCCGGCCTGGCCTTCGCGAACGCCCTCGGCTTCGCCGGCGTCCACGAGGAGCACCACCTGGTGCTCTCGCTGCCGGCCGACCCCGCAGCGATGGACCGCCTGCGCCGGTCGGCCCACGGCTACGACGTCGTGACCTGGGGGAGCCACTGCCCGGACGACCACCTCGCCTCCTTCTGCCGGATGCGTACCCAGATGGAGCGCGACCTGCCGCTCGGCGAGGTGGCCTACGCGCCGCCGGTCGTCGACGAGGCGCGCCTGCGGACCCAGGAGCAGCGGCTTGCCCGCTCCTACCACCAGGTGGTGTCGGCGGCCCGGTGTCGGGAGGACGGCGAGATGGCCGGCTACTCCATCGTGCTGCTGGCCCACGACGACCGTGAGGCGCTCCAGGAGGACACCCTGGTGATGCCCGACCACCGCGGTCACGGGCTCGGGCTGCACGAGATGCAGCGCGTGGACCCGGCATGACCGGCCTGCCACCTGCCCGGGTGAGGCCGGCGTACACACCGGCTGGCTAGCGTGGCGGCATGAGCTACCCACTGAGCCGCTTCCTGTCCACGGCCACCGCCGGCTACGGCGTCTTCGCGCTGACCGTCCCGGAGCATCTCGGCAAGGCGCTCGAGGCCGACAAGGAGGACCTGCCCGGTCTCGACCTGCTGGCGCAGTCGTACGGCGTGCGCGACCTGGCGATCAGCTCGCTGGCCATCTTCGGCCGGTCCGGCCGGACGGTGAAGGCGGCGATGCTGCTGCGCATCGCGATGGACCTGGGCGACGCGGCGCTGCTGTCGCGCCGGACCGACGACGAGGAGATCCGCAACAAGGTCCTGGCCGTCACCCTGGGCTGGGCGGGCCTGAATGCCCTGGCCCTCTGCATCGACAGCGCACGCGCGGAGGACTGAGCCGGCGACGTCAGGCCGCGCGTTCGGCGCGCTGCTTGATGCCGAGCAGCATCTTGCGCTCCATCACGAAGTGCACGGGTTCGAGGGCGTACTTGTTCATCAGCCACCCCAGCGGCGAGGGTCGGAAGTCGCTCTGGAAGCGCACCAGCAACCGGGTCCGCCCCCCGCCCAGCGGCGAGAGCCGGAAGGTCCAGGCGGGGTAGGGGAAGTTGGCCCGGAGGGCCTCCTCGCGGGAGGTTCCGGGCCCGAGCACCAGGAGGTACGGCGGGTCGAGCCGGGCCACCACGAAGTGCAGGTCCGGCTCGGTGCCCTCGGGCACCAGGTTGATCACGTCGCCGAGCGCCAGGTCCTGCAGCTCCGGGACGATCCGGTCGGCGCTGTGCATCTCGAGCCCGACGAGGTTCTCGAGCCAGTCATAGCTGTACATCCCACCGCGGCCCTGGCCGAGCTGCACCAGCCACGGCCACACGTCCTCGACCGGGGCGTCGATCGTCACCGCGTGCGTGGTGCGGTACTTCGCGTGTCCGACGATCTCGTCGCCCGGCTGGGACGACCCGATCTCCTGCTCGGTGGCTCCCCAGGTGGTCATCCTCGGCCAGCGGGACACGCCGTACGCCGCCCCGGCCGCGAGCCCGATCGCGGTGACCCCGGCGATGCGCCGGGTGTGGCTCACGCGGGGCTCCCGTCCGCGGGGCGGCTCTCGAGAAGCTGCTTGAGCCGGGTCCACATGGCTGCCTCCTGGCGGCGACCGATGACGCCGATGACCGGACCGGCCAGGCGCAGCACGCCGCGCGGGCGCAGCTCCCACGACCAGGCCAACCGGGTGCCGACCGGGTCGGGGTCGAAGGTGATCGCGCCCCGGACGTCTGCGCCCGCCATCGTCGTCCGCGAGGCAAGCCGTCGCGGTGGGGAGAACTCCGTCACGGCCATGGTCATGTCCATCGGCCGGCCACCTGACTCGACGGTGGCTCGCCAGCGGGTGCCGACCCCGAGGGCTCCGGGAGTCAGCAGCTCGACTCGCGTCATCCGCGGGTTGTACGCCGGCTCGTTGCGTTCGTCAGCGACGAAGGCGAAGACCTCGTCGGGACGCCGGGCGATGAGCGTCGAGCCCTGGATCCTGACCATGCCTCGATGCTCTCGACCCGGGGGAGTGGCCCGGAAGGGTCCGAGGTCCTGCCCGCGCCGCCGCTCAGCCCTGGTCGAGTCGCGCGAGCAGGGACACCGCGTCGTGCGGGGCGTGGCCCTTCGCGTCGTTGTCGAAGTAGACGAAGACGTCCTGGTCCTCGGCCCACTCCCGGCACTTCGCCGCCCAGGTGTCGAGCGCGGACTCGGTGTAGCCGCTGGCATAGAGCTCGCTGTCGCCGTGCAGCCGCACGTAGCGGAAGTCGCTGGTGGACTCCTCGACCTTCGGCCACCGCCCCGCGGTGTCGGCCAGCACGCAGGCGATGTCGTGCTGGCGCAGCAGCGCGAGCGCCTCGGGGACGCAGAACGTCGAGCTGCGGAACTCCAGTGCGTGCCGCAGCGGCCGGTCCGCGTCCGCCCGGGTCAGCGCACGGTTCTCGGGCACCTTGGCATCGTGCTGCTCGGCCAGGCGGCCCGCCTCGACGGTCGTCCGCGGCAGCCGGCCGAAGAAGTCGGCCATCCGGTCGGCCTCGAAGGGCAGGTTCTCGGGCAGCTGCCACAGCACCGGCCCGAGCTTGGGGCCGAGGGCGAGCACGCCGGAGGCGAAGAAGTTGGCCAGCGGAGTCTCCACGTCGCGGAGCTTCTTCATGTGGGTGATGAACCGGCCACCCTTGACGGCGAACACGAAGCCATCGGGGGTCTGGTCGCGCCACACGGCGTACGACGTGGGTCGCTGCAGCGAGTAGAACGAGCCGTTGATCTCGATCGAGGTCAGCCGCTCCGCGGCGTAGGCCAGCTCGAGCCGCTGGGCCAGTCCTTCGGGGTAGAAGTCGCCGCGCCAGCCGGCGTAGGTCCAGCCGGAGATGCCGACGCGGATCCGTCCCATGCTGCCGAGGCTAGACCGGCGTCCCAGCGCTGCCCTCCCTCGTCGCGGATGGCCCGCCGGGCTCCGGCGGCCCGGATCCCGGCGCTAGGCTCTCGCCCTGGAGGGGCGACCCTCGAGGGGCGGTAGCTCAGTCGGTTAGAGCAGAGGACTCATAATCCTTGGGTCGTGGGTTCGAGCCCCACCCGCCCTACCACGCAATATCGCAGGTCAGACTGCACTTGTGCCTCCGAGATCGAGCGGCAGAACGTCCGCGGAACCACTCTGAGTCCGCAAGTAGTCCGCATGGGAACCCAAGCGCGTCCGGCTACGGCTCCTCGCGGTCGCCGGGCGAGTGATCACCACCGGCAGACGCCGCATCCTGCGCCCATCACAGCGATGGCCCTGGGCCGACCTCGTCGTCGGCGGCCACCGAAGACTCGCCGCCCTCACCTGAACACCAGCCCCAGCACCCACGACCAGGACCACGGATAACCGGCACACAAGGCCGGCGCTCCACCACGCCCACCCCCGGGCGCAGCTCTCGCAACTCAGCGCGACACCACGATCAGCGACGTCATGAAAGATCGAGGCTGAGCGCCCGGACATGCTTGCTGATGGTGCGCAGTTCAGCCGAATGCGGCCCTTGCTCCAGGGCGTCGCGCGTCCTCGACACGCGTGGGCCTGTGGCAGGGTGTGGGTTCGCTCCCATTGCTACAAAGCTGGCTGCCACAAACCCTGAGAAGGACAAGATGCCTCAGTTCGCAGTCCTCATCTACAGCGATGATTCCGCTCACGAACCTGACAAGACCGCTGCCACCTCGGACGAAGTCGCCGTCTGCGATGAGCACGCAGTCGAGCTGGCTTCGGAAGCCACCATGACCGCTGCCTGGGCATTCACGCCGCGGAACATGGCCAAGGCGGTACGGGCTGAAGCGGTAACGGACGGACCCTTCCTCGACTCACGCCAGGTGGTGGCTGGCGTCTACATCTTGGACGCACCCGACCTCGACGCTGCGCTCGCCACGGCGGCAACCAATCCGGTCGTCAAGCAAGGCGGTGGCCTCGAGGTCCGCCCCATCCACAGCGGAGGTCCGGCGGACCCGTCGCAGGCTTGACCCCAATCGCACTCACATGCCGCTGTCAGCATCGAACTGGCCCGCATGACGGAGGATCTCGTCGACGACAGTCGCGAGCGGTGGCGTTGCATCGATCACCACCCCCGTCCGGGGGATGTCTTCCTTGGTCCGGTGTAGTCGGACGATGAGATCGCGCTCGGACGGTCTCGAGCCCCACTCGCCTGGCGGGCGCTGGTCGAGCCTGCTGTGCAAGGTTTCGAGGTCGACGTCTAGGACGAAGACCCCGTCGAACAGATCGATGAACTTCAAGAAGTTGCGAGATCCTCCGCAGAAGAAGGTGACGGGCTCCCGATGGTCGGCCACAAGGGCTCGCACTCGACTGACGTCCCAGATGTGGTGCTCGTGGACAGCGCTATCGATTGCTGCGCCAGTGTCCGGGTCCCCTTGGTACGCAAGGTCCCTGTCGCCGTTGATGGCCCGGTAGCCACGCCGCTTCAGCTCTCGACACACCGACGTCTTCCCCGTGCCGGAGACGCCCTCGACCAGGTAGTTGCGAACACCCACCGTGGCAGTATTCAGCCGAATCCCCACAACTAACAACGTCCGTGCATGCCGCTGATGGTGCGCACTCGTCGCCGATGAGCGGCTCACGCCCTCGGTCCTGAGGGGCCCTCCATTACTGGACGGGGTTGTTGCGGTATGCACCACCGCGAACCCCACGACGGCGAGCCCGAGGAGTATCAGGAACGGGCCAACGACGTAGGCATCCTTCGGAGTGGCTGCGCCGAAGTGATCCTCCGTGACCAAAATTGCGACGCCGAAGGAGATTGCGACCGCAGCAAGCGCCACGAAGAAGCCAGCCGCCGGGACTCCGCGCCGCAGCCTGAGCCAGTTCTTCCATCCGTCGGGGAGGAGGGCGAACACGACTGCGGCGAAGACTGAAGGGCAATGCTCGGAGCCATGTGTCCCGGTCGCGATTAATTGCCCGCTCGTGCCGCTGATCGAGCATGCGGATCCAGCCAGGAATTCAGCGCCACCTAGCTCTTGTCCCAACCCATCGACCACGTGCCGCCTCGAGACGCCGCCTCGTCGCCCGACTCCTCATCAAGCATGCACGTCTCTGCGATCGTGAGATCGGCCAGTGGAACGCTACGCGCCGCCTCTGCGCGATCGAGCAAGCTCGAGCCTTGACCCGTCGCCCGCAGGCCTGGCTGGGCTGGCTATCGGGGTCGCGGCGGGGGAGTGCCTCTGCCGCCGGCGGAGTCCGCACTCAGTCCGCACCAGCGCTCAGATCCGCTCGACAAGAACGCACACGGTCGGACACGGATCCCTTGTCCTGAGCGGGATTCGCGAATTCGCGGCGTGCCCGAACGCGGCCTGATCGCCCTCATAATCCTTGGATCGTGGGTTCGAGCCCCACCCGCCCCACTGGAACTCCTGCCGTGGGCACGGCAGGAGTCGTGTCCGAGTTTCCATCGCCGGACCTCCTTGGACTCCGTTGGACGGGGACGGACGCCGCCGGAAGTGTGCGACTCCGTGTGCGAATCCCGGTCCGACATGGTCCGGTAGCACGCCATATGTGAAGTACCTGAGTCTCGGCGACGTCACGCCCGGTGCCGAGGGGATGTTTTCGGAGCGCCGACGCTCCTGTGGGGTGTCAGGGCGTGGTCGGCGGCTTCCGGCGACGGACCTTCCGTCCGGCTCGCCCGTCCGGGGGTGCGGATGGAGGTTCTGCGGGCGCCTGAGCGCTTCCCCACGGGCAGACCCCGCGCAGTAGCGCGGCCGCCGAGGTGCCAAGAGCGACGGCCAAGGCATCCAGTACCTGCAGCGTGGACAGCCTGCGGCCACGCTCGATGTCGCTCAGCTGCGCCTGTGACATGCCTGCCCGTTCGGCAAGCTCGGCCAGCTGAAGTCCGGTCCGGGTGCGACGTTCGCGCAACCGGGCGCCCAGGAGCAGTCGACCGGTCACCAGGCGGGCTCGTCGGCGGCGGGCATGCAGGGACGCTAGCGCGCGACGATCCGAGGCGGCGCGCGGCTCGCGGGCGCCCTCCGAGACCCCACACGCTGGGTGAGGGCTTGCGAGCTCTGAGGTTTGCGTTCGACTCGGTGAAGGAACAACCGACGCGGCTCGCGACGACGCGCCGGAGGTTGTGTGGTTGACACAGCATCTCCTACGCTCTTCCAAAGATCATTGGAGGAGTGATGGATTCAGAGGAACGTCGTACCCGGGTCTTCGACGAACTTGCAGTCGTCGGCAAAGCGTTCGGCAGTGCCAAGCGACTGGAGCTTGTCGATCTCCTGGCACAGGGCGAGCGCACCGTCGAGGGTCTGGCCCGCGCTGCCGGCATGGGAGTCACCACGGTGTCGGCTCACCTGCAGGTGCTCAAGCTGGCCAACCTCGTGCGCACTCGCCGGGAGGGCACGAAGGTGCATTACCGTCTGGCAGGCGATGACGTCGCCGGCCTGTACGACGCGATGCGGAGCGTCGCCCGAGAGCGGTCGGCCGATGTCGGTCAGGCCCTGGAGGCCTATCTGAACCTGCCGGGCTCGGCCGAAGTCGGCCTGGTGTCGCGCGACGAGCTGTCCCGGCTTCTCGGTGGCGGGATCACCCTGCTCGACGTCCGGCCCGAGGAAGAGTTCGTCGCCGGTCACATCCCGGGAGCGCTCAGCGCGCCGTTGGGCTCCCTGACCGCCCGTGCCGCAGAGCTGCGGGACGCCCCCGAGGTGGTGGCCTACTGTCGCGGCAGCTTCTGCGTGATGGCTCACGATGCCGTCCGCCTGCTGGGCGCGGAGGGCGTCGGGGCGCGGCGTCTCGAGGACGGCATGCTCGAGTGGCGCACGCACGGACACCCCGTGGAGGTGGGCGCGTCGTGATATCCGGCCCCCTGGCCGGCTTCGTCTCCTGGCCGCTGCGACGCTGGCTGGCGGCCGCCGGTGCGGCGATCGCGTTCGCTCTGCTGGTGGCCATCCCGACCGATCTCATCGACACCCCCGTCTTCGGCCGGGAGATCCCCCCGACCTGGTGGGCCTGGCCCTCACTCGTCGTCTCCTCGGCGCTTGGTGGACTCCTCGTCGCGACGTACGTCGCCGCGCCGGACCAACCCGACGCCGCCGCGACCCGCCGTGGTGGCTGGATCGGGGCGTCGTTGACCTACTTCGCCGTGGGCTGCCCGGTCTGCAACAAGCTGGTGCTCCTCGCGCTGGGCAGCGCCGGTGCCATCACCTGGTTCGAGCCGGTCCAGCCGGTGCTCCAGGTCCTCGCCCTCGCCCTGCTCGCCTGGGCGTTGCGCAGCCGACTGCTCGGTGAATTGTCCTGCCCGACGACCCCCACACCTGGAGATGTCGCACGTGTCTGATCGACGCAAGAGCCCCGTCATTCCGCTCACCATCGCTGCCGTCGCACTCATCGCCCTGATCGCCACGCTCGTCGGCAGTCTGGGCTCCGACGACACCAAGGACCCTGCCGCCGCAGCCTCTTCCAGCGAAGCCGGGGCCTCGGGCCGGGCGCCGGACGACACCTGGGAGCAACTGGTCCGGCGCGAGGCCGACGACCCGATGGCGATGGGCGAGGTGGATGCGCCCGTCGTGATGCTCTCCTACTCGGAGTTCCAGTGTCCCTTCTGCGGCAAGTTCGCCCGGGACACCGCGCCCACCCTCATCGACCAGTACGTCGAGGACGGCACGCTCCGCATCGAGTGGCGCGACTTCCCCTACCTGGGCCCTGAGTCGACCATCGCAGCGCAGGGTGGCCGTGCCGCGGCGGCACAGGACAGCTTCTGGGCCTTCCACGACGAGATGTACGCCAACCAGCTCCCGCCCAACTCCGGCCACCTCGACGAGGACTACCTCGCGGGCATCGCGGAGAAGCTGGGCCTCGACGTCGAACAGTTCCGCGCGGACATGAAGTCCCAGGCCACCGATCAGGCCATCGCGCAGGACTTCTCCCAGGGCCAGGCGATCGGGGTCACCGGCACGCCGGCGTTCATCATCAACGGCGTGCCCGTGATCGGGGCCCAGCCCACCGAGGTCTTCGAGCAGACCATCGAGCAGGCCGCAGCGGACGCGAGTTGATCGGCGACGTGGGAGTGCTGGCGGCCTTCGCCGCCGGGGTGCTCGCCCTCCTCTCACCGTGCAGCGCGTTGTTGCTGCCGTCCTTCTTCGCAATGGCCTTCGCGAGCAAGCGGGCGCTGGTCGCCCGGACGCTGGTGTTCTACCTCGGCCTGCTCCTCACGCTCGTTCCGCTCGGCATCGGGGCGGGAGCGGCCTCGTCGTTCTTCTACGGCAACCGACCGATCCTGATCGGCGTCGCCGGTTGGATGATCATCGGGTTCGGGATGATGCAGCTGCTGGGCAAGGGCTTCACGATCCCGTTCTCCCAGCGACTGAGCACCGCCGTGGCCAACCGGGCTGTCGACGGCTGGCTCTCGACCCTGCTGCTCGGCGCCGTCTACGGGCTGGCGGGCTTCTGCTCGGGGCCGGTGCTCGGCGCGATCCTGACCGTCGCCGCGACCCAGGAGTCGCCCTGGCAGGGTGGGGGACTGCTGGCGGTCTACGCCCTCGGCATGGCCGCGCCGCTGCTGCTGCTCGCCGGGTTGTGGGACCGCTACGACCTGGGCAGCCGCCGGTGGCTGCGAGGCCGCACGCTGACCCTCGGGCGCCTGCGCGTCCACACCGTGTCGCTCGTCTCCGGTCTCCTGTTCGTCGTCATCGGCGTTGTCTTCCTCCGCTACGACGGCACCGCCGGCCTCACCGGGTCGCTCGGGGTGGGCGACCTGACCGACGTGGAGTTCAGCGCCCAGCAGACCGTGACGGAGTGGACCTCAGAGCGTGCCGGGCTGGGCGGTCCTGCTGCTGGTGGCTCTCGTCGCGTCGTACGTCGCTTGGCGTCGCGCCCGCCCCGAGGCGGATCAGACTGCGGCGACACTCGAGCCTGAGGACCGAGCTGTGCACGACGTGGCGCGCCGGTGACCTGAGCTCCCGGTGCTCCTTGATGAGCTCCCCGAGGCGTGGCGCTGGCGGCGCTGGCGGCGCTGCGTGCGGCGTTCCGTGCGGGCGACCTGGGCGATGCGTCTCTCCGAGATCGTGATGCACGGTGGTGCGGTCGGCAGCGGCGACGGGCCGCACTTCGGGGCTTCCTTCCACCCGGGGTGGCACCCTCTCGACTAAGTCAAGGTGATACCCCATGGGGTATCGTGGGGTCATGGTTCGAGGTGCGTTGCAGGCATGGTCGCGTCGACAGTGGGTCGTGGTCGTCGCCTTGGCGCCGACGCTCGGCACGGCCTTCGTCAAGATGGCGGGGGTGCCCCTCGGCGGCCTCCCTGTCGCGTGGTTCGCGCTGATGGGTCTCGCTGCGATCCTCTCGGCCGGTGTGCTCGGCAGCTACGTGCCGCAGGAGGGCTTTCGTCCCGATCTCGGGTGCGCGCCCTGCGCCGTCATGCCGGTCGCGACTGTCGTCGGCGCGATGATCGCGGTGAACACCTTCGGACCCGCCGTCATCGGGCCCGCACTCGCGGCCGCTGTGACGTTGTTCGGGTTGACGGAGCGTCTCAGCGACGTCAACAGCTGCGACGTGCCCGTGGACCCACGCGCCGGCGAACCCGTCCAGGTAGCCGTTCGAACCCGGGAGCACCCCGATGAATGAGATCGATGGCGAGGCGTGCCACGGCATACGCGCACGGCGCCTTCGCAGCTGACGGAAGTGGTGCTGAGCCCTCGTTGACGGTCAGGGCGGGGGAGCGTCGCGCAGCTCGAGGGTCTGGATCAGGAAGCGGGCTGCCTGGCCGCCCTGGTCGAGCGCCAGCTCCAGGGCGCCGGGGACGTCGAGCTCCGTCACGAGCAGCCCCAGGACCTCCTCGACCGCCGCGGTCGTGTCCGTTGCTGACCCGGCAGCGGCGTAGAGCCGCTCCAGGACCGACGCCGCATCGGCGAACTCCGTCTCGGTGCACTCCCACGGCTGGTCCCGGCTGCGGTTCAACAGGGCCAGCCGCACGGTGGCGCCACTGTGCCGCTCGAGCAGGTCTGCTGGCCCAGGCAGCGCACTGCACCGTGCACAACTCGATCACGCACACACTCGACATCGCGATCACGCTGGCAACGACGAGCTGACCCGGCGAGACGGACAGCCTCCTCACGCCCTCAGTAATGCTGTTGTCCCCCAGATAGGGGACTTTGGGCACTCCTCCCGAATACCCCCCGGGGTTTACCGTCGAAGTACAGACAGTGACACAGGAGAGAGCCATGAAGAGACTAGTCATTCTCGGCAGCGGAACCGCCGGGACCATGATCGCCAACAAGCTTCGGCACCGCCTGGGCCGCAAGGACTGGAGCATCACCGTCGTGGACCGCGACGACGAGCACCACTACCAGCCGGGCTACCTCTTCCTGCCCTTCGGTGGGTACTCCCGCGAGCAGGTCGTCAGATCGCGGCACGCGTTCCTTCCCGACGGCGTCGACTTCGTCGTCGGCTCGGTCGACAAGGTCGAACCGGAACAGAACGTCGTACTCCTCGAAGGCGGGCGCGAGCTGCCCTACGACCAGCTCGTCATCGCCACCGGGACGACCCCGCGGCCAGACCAGACGCCCGGCATGCTTGGTCCGGAGTGGCAGCGCAGCATCTTCGACTTCTACACACTCGAGGGTGCCGAGGCGCTTGCGGACGCGCTCACCCGCTTCGACAGCGGCAGGCTCGTCGTGCACATCACCGAGATGCCGATCAAGTGCCCGGTGGCCCCCCTGGAGTTCACCTTCCTCGCCGAGGCATGGCTGCGTGAGCGCGGGATCCGCGACCGCGTCGAGCTGGTCTACGTGACCCCGCTGGACGGGGCGTTCACCAAACCGGTGGCCTCGGCCCACCTGGGCGGGATGCTCGACGATCGCAAGGTGCACGTCGAGACCGACTTCATGGTCGAGCGGATCGATCCCGAGCAGAAGATGCTCGTCTCCTACGACGAGCGCGAGATCCCCTTCGACCTGCTGGTGACGATCCCGCTGAACATGGGCGCCGACTTCGTGGAGCGCTCGGGGCTCGGCGACGAGTTCAACTACGTGCCCGTCGACAAGCACACCCAGCTCTCGAAGAAGTTCGACAACATCTTCGCGATCGGCGATGCCAGCGACATCCCCGCCTCCAAGGCCGGCTCGGTCGCGCACTTCTCGGTCGAGATCTTCGTCGGCAACTTCCTCCAGCACATCGGCGGGCTGCCGATGACCGGCGCCTTCGACGGGCACGCCAACTGTTTCGTGGAGTCCGGTGACGACAAGGCCCTGCTGATCGACTTCAACTACGACACCGAGCCCTTGACGGGCAAGTACCCGCTGCCCGTCGTCGGCCCGATGGACCTGCTGAAGGAGACCCGCGCCAACCACCTCGGGAAGCTCGCCTTCCGCTGGATCTACTGGAACGTGCTGCTCCCCGGTCGCCCCGTCCCGCTCCCGGCCCTGATGTCCATGGCCGGGAAGAACCCAGCCGCAACCGAACCAGAGAAGCAGGAGGTCTGAGATGCCCACCACCACGATCGACGGTCACGAGATCCACGTCGATGACGAGGGTTTCATGACCCAGTACGACGAGTGGACCGAAGAGCTGGGCAAGTCACTCGCGGCCCAGATCGGCATCGAGATGAGCGACGAGCACTGGAAGGCGATCCGCTTCCTGCGCAGCGACTTCCCGGAGCACGGCGAGACCGCGACGCTGCGCCGGATCGCCACGGTGGGTGGGCTCCCCACCAAGCAGCTCTTCGCCCTCTTCCCCAAGAAGCCGGCCAAGAAGATGGCCTACATCGCCGGGCTTCCGAAGCCCCGCGGTTGCGTGTGAGTCGAGCAGGAGACAGAGACATGACCAGCACTGATACCGCCCCGATCATCCCGTCCTTCGGTGAGGAGGCGAGCGGTCGCAAGCTCGCGATCATCTGCTCCAAGGGCAGCCTTGACATGGCGTACCCCGGGCTCATCCTGGCGAACGCCGCCCTCGGTGAGGGAGTGGAGACGCACCTGTTCTTCACCTTCTGGGGCTTCGACATGATCAACAAGAAGACGATGGGCGACCTGAAGTTCACGATGCTCGGGAACACGGCGACGCACATGCCGCAGGGGCTCGGCGGGATGCCGGGCATGACCGCGATGGCCACCCACCAGATGAAGAAGTCGATCGCGGAGGTCGGGGTTCCCGAGGTGCCTGAGTTCCTCCAGCAGATCGTGGACTCCGGTGGTCACCTGTGGGCCTGCCGCATGTCGGCCGACATGCAGCACCTGGAGGAGAAGGACCTCTACGACGAGGTCGAGGCCATCATCAGCGCCTCGGACTTCATCGAGAAGACCGACGGGGCGCAGATGCTGTTCATCTAGGACCCCCGCTCGGACAGCGACCGGAGACCGCCGGGTTGTCCCCGGCGGTCTCCGGGTCCGGACGATCGGGATGACCGGGGTCAGCCCGAGATCGCGCCGCTGAGCAGTAGGTCACGTCGGATGCGCGCGGAGAGGCCTGCTCAACTTGGCGCCGGACTAGCGGTGCCCGAAGCCGTCGAACAGGGCGCGACAGACCAGGTCTCCGGCCTCCTCCGGGGCGATGACGCCGGCGCTGGCGGCGCGCACGGCAGTCATCAGGAGTCCGGCGAGCTCCATGGCCAGCCAGCGCGGGTCGGTGCCGGGGGTGAGGTCGCCGGCGGCGACTCCGCGGCCGAGCAGCTCGAAGAGCGGACGCAGCGTCCGGTCGCGGTTGGCCAGGAAGGTCGGGTCGGTGTCGACTCCCTCGGCGAGCAGGATCCGGAACCTCATGCCCAGGGGGACCAACACCGAGGCGGCTACAACGAGTCGAATCCAGCAGACCACAAGAAATTTCCGCCGACTTACCCCAGCGGGGGTGATTTCCAACCACCCCTCGCTCTGGCAGCGTTGAGACGTCAACGAGTGGCGTGGGCCGCCCGGACGGTGGTGGTTGAGCATGATCGAGCTGGACGCGGGTCCGATCGACCAGCCGGGCCTTGGGTTCCCGACGGCCGAGCGCACGTGTGCGGGCCGGGCCCACCAGGTCGAGGGGCGATGACGACCGCGGTCGAGCCGGGCGAGTCACCCGGACGGATCGAACGACTGCTGCCGATCGTCGGATGGCTGAGGACCTACGACCGAGCCTGGCTGCGTTCCGACCTGATCGCCGGCGTCACCGTGGCCGCCCTGATCGTGCCGAAGAACCTCGGCTATGCCGGCATCGCCGGCATACCGCTGCAGAACGGGCTCTACGCCGCGGCTGCCGGCGCCATCCTGTACGCCGTCTTCGGCAGCTGCCGGCAGATCTCGATGGGACCGAGCTCCGGCTTGGCCGCGGTCGCGGCGAGCGCGGTCGCCACGGCCGGCCTCTCCGGGCAGGCCGACATCGCCTCGTTCGTCGCCGGACTGACCCTTGCGTCGGGCCTGCTCTTCGTGGCCCTTGCCGTGCTCCGGATGGGCTGGGTCGCTCAGTTCCTGTCCCGCGCCGTCGTCACGGGCTTCCTGTTCGGCGCCGCCATCGACGTCGTCATCGGCGAGCTGCCCAAGATCACCGGCACCGACGTCACCGGCTCGAACTCCTTCCAGGAGGCTCGCTCCTGGTTCGGGTCGCTCGGCGACACGCACGGGGCGACCCTGCTCGTCGGCGCGGTCTCGCTGGTGGTCGTGTTCGGGATCCGCCTGGTCACGCCGCACCTGCCCGGTGCGCTCGTGCTGGTGGTCGGCGGGCTGCTCGCCTCGTACCTGTTCGACCTGGGCGATCGCGGCGTTGCCCTCGTCGGTGACGTCCCACGCGGCCTGCCGTCCTTCGAGATCCCGGACACGTCCCTGATGCTCGACCACACGGGGACCCTCAGCGTCGCCGCCGTCGCCCTCATGCTCATCGGCTTCTCCCAGACCGCGGGCGATGCCCGGACATTCGCGGCCAAGCACCGCTACCGGATCGACGTCAACCAGGAGTCCGTCGCCCAGGCCGCGGCGAACATCGGGTCCGGCGTCCTGCACGGCATGCCGGTGTCGACCAGCCTGTCGGCCAGCTCGCTCAACGACCACTCGGGCGCCCGGACCGGCCTGGCCTCGATCACGTCCGGTGTCACCGTGCTGCTGACCCTGCTCTTCCTCGCGCCGTTGTTCTCCGAGCTTCCGAAGCCGGTTCTCGGCGCCCTGATCATCGAGGCGGTCGTGATGGGCATGATGGACCTGCCCGAGATGCGCCGGATCTACCGCGTCAAGCGCTTCGACTTCTGGGTTGCGGTCGCCGCGATCGGGGGCACCCTCGCCTTCGGCGTCCTCGCCGGCGTCGTCATCGGGATCGGACTCTCGCTGCTGTGGCTGGTCGGCGTCGCCACGCACCCGCAGATGCCGATCCTGGGTCGTGAGCCGGGTACCCAGGTCTTCCGGGACGTGATCGACAATCCCGACGACGAGCTCGTTCCCGGCGTGGCCGTGGTGCGGCTCGACGGTGGCCTGTTCTTCGCGACCGCGGACGCTCTCGAGGACCGGGTGCGCGGTCTCGTCCACGCGAGTCCCGACGTCAGATGTGTCGTCGTCGACTGCGAGGGGATCAACTTCCTTGACTCGCAGGGGTCGGCGGCCCTCGACGACGTGCGCCTCCTGTGCCACCAGGCGGGCGTGGCCCTACGCCTGGCGCGGGTCAAGCCCGGGGTTCGCGCCGTGCTCGAGCAGGACGGCCTCGTCGAGCGCCTCGGAGCGGACCACCTGCACGGGAACGTGCACCGAGCCGTGACGGCTCACCTCCAGCGGTAGCGCACGGGCGCCATGTCGAGCGTCCATCGGCGAGAAACTCGTGTCCTCCGCCCCACCGCCCACCCGGTCGCGGCGGTGCCAGTGCTCGGTCGGGCGGGACTGGATGATGTCCATCACCTCGCAGTTCTCCACGGCCGGGGCGGGTGTCGTCGCGTTGCTCATCTTCATGATCGTCACGGCGGCGCACCTGCGGGTGCGGTACGAGAGCGGTGCCCTGCTGTGCTTGCTGGTCCTAGGCCCGAGGGTCGGTCCAGGCACGAGCCGGAGCGACGGCGGACTCCGGGCTCAGTGTCGTCGGCCCAGGATGCCGCCGCCTCCTCACGACCTTGCCCACTCGACGGCGATCGGGAGCATGGCGGCAAGGCCGGTGCAGGCGAGCCACTCGTGCGGGGTGAGCGGGACGGTGAGCAGCCCGCTCTGCAGGGTCGGCAGCTGAGTCGCCAGGAAGATCAGGGCGACCGTGACCAGGCCGATCGCCGGCGGCCTTCAGACGGGGGGACCAGGCCGCTCGTGGGGTCGCGTCGGTTGACCAGCGCGTTGAACGCCGTCCCCAGCCCCATCACGACGAACGTCATCGTCATCGACACGCTGCGTGCTCGGCACCTCGGCTCGTCCGGTCCCAGGGCCAGCGGGTGCCAGGGCAGCCAGGAACAGCACGAGCGCGTACACGATCCACATGACCACCGCGCCCGGTTCGTGATGGTGACGGCGGGGTCACGCGGCGGGCGGTGCATGACGTCGGGGTCACCGGGGTCGACGGCGATGATGACGACGCCGACCGCCGTCGCGAAGAACAGCAGGAACAGCACCATGGAGCGGGGTCATGGCGACGCCCTGGTTGATGTCGAACACGGTGGCGGCCAGGAACAGGAAGCACCAGCGCCAGCAGCTGGGTCATCTGGTAGCGCACGTACGAGACGACCTTGTCGTAGACCCGGCGACCGATCTCGACGGCGTGGACGAGCGTGCCGAAGTTGTCGTCGGTCAGCACCATCCGGGCGGCCTGCTTGGTCACCTCGCTGCCACTGCCCATCGCGACTCCGATGTCGGCCTGCTTGAGCGCCGCCGCGTCGTTGACGGCGTCGCCGGTCATCGCGACGATCAGGCCCTGCTCCTGCATGGCCCGCGCCAGCCGGAGCTTGTCCTCGGGCGTCACCCGACCGAACACGTGCAGGTCCGGCAAGCTGCTGCTTCAGCTCGTCGTCGCTCAGCGCCTGCAGCTCGGCGCCGCTGATCGCGCCGGGACCGAGACCGAGCTCCTCGCCGATCGCGTGCGCGGTGACGGCGTGGTCACCGGTGATCATCCGCACGTCGATGCCGGCCGTCAGCGCGGTCCTGACCGCGCTCTTCGCCTCGGCGCGCAGCGGGTCGATGATCCCCGCCAGGCCGACGAACGAGAGCCCCCGGTCAGGGACATCGGGTCGTCGGTCATCGTCGTCAGCTCGTCGTCCGCGACGAGCCGGGCCGCGAAAGCCAGGACCCGCAGGCCCTTCTCGCCCATCCGTTCGTTCGCCTCCTCGATCCCGGCGCGGGCCTCGCGATCGGGACCTGCGACCCGCTCAGCGGCCCTCCGGCCTGGCTGACAGCGCGCGATGACGACGTCCGGCGCACCCTTGACCAGCTCGATCGACGTGCTCGACGCCGTCGACCGCGACCCGGTGGAACGTCGCCATGAACTTGTACTCGGAGTCGAACGGCACCTCCGACAGCCGCGGGTAGGCCCGCCGCGTCTCCTCGGCGTCGACTCCGAGCTTCGCGGCCAGCACCACCAGTGCCGCCTCGGTCGGGTCACCGATCACGGATCCCGTCGTCACCGACCACGGCGTCGCTGTCGAGGGACCAGCCCCAGCCCCAAGCGGGTGAAGTCCGGGACCGGGACCCCGGCCACCGACCGGATCGCGCCGGTCTTGCGGTAGCCCTCTCCCTCGACGCTGAACCACGACCCGCTCGCGTACAACGTCGAGACCATCATCTGGTTCAACGTGAGCGTCCCGGTCTTGTCGGTGTTGATCGCGCTCGTTGCGCCGAGGGTCTCGACGTCGGTGAGGTTCTTCACGACCGCCTTCGCGTCGGCGAGCTGCTCTGGCGCCGAGCGACAGCAGCCCCGAGACGAATGCGGGCATGCCGGTCGGGATGCGCCGAGATGGCCATCGCGGTGCCGAGCAGCAGCAGGTCCTTGCCCGGCATCCCGCGGATCAGGCCGACCACTACGATGACGGAAACCGCTCCCCAGGCGATGACACCCAGGACCTTCGTCAGCGAGTCCAGCTCCTTCTGCAGCGGGGACCGGGTGCGCGTCACCGAGGTGAGCATCGTCGCGATCTGGCCCATCTGCGTCTGCATCCCGGTCGCCGTGACCACCATCGAGCCTGTTCCCCGGGTCACCGATGTGTTCTGGAACAGCATGTTGGTCCGGTCGCCCAGGGCCACGTCGGCGGAGCCCAGCGCCCAGGAGTCCTTCGGGATCGGGGCGCTCTCCCCGGTGAGTGCCGCCTCCTGCGCCTCAAGCGTGGCGGACCGGACGATGCGTCCGTCCGCGGGCACGATGTCGCCCGCCTCGACGTGGACGATGTCCCCGGGGACGACCTCGGTGGCAGGCACCAGCGTCACGTCTCCGTCACGCACCACGCGCGCCTGCGGCACCTGCATCTTGGCGAGGGCATCGACGCTCGCCCGGGCAGTCAGCTCCTGGCGGGTGCCGAGTCCGACGTTCAGCAGGATGAGCAGGGCGACGATGATCCCGGTCGAGACCTCCCCGATCAGCAGGCTCACAACCACGACGGCGACCAGCATGATGTTCATCGGGTCGCGCAGCTGCAAGGAGGCGACGACCCAGATCGACGCCGGCTGCTCCGCCGCGATCTCGTTTGGTCCGTACGAGGAGAGACGGGCCGCCGCCTCCGTGCGGGCCAGACCCGATAGCGCGTCGGACCCGGCTGCGGCGATGACGTCATCGGCCGGGAGCGCATAGGGAGGGGTCTCGGCTCCGGTCGCTGACTGTCCGGCGAGGCTCTTCTCAGTCACGGGTTGTCTCCCTCGGTCTCGAGTCCTGACGGCTCCGTCATGACGGTTGTGCCTGCGGCGCCTCGCCGCACCGTCGCGGCCGGTTCGTCGATCGACCCGATCGAGGCGGGTCGTCCCGTCTGCTCCGCGAACCAGCACGCCGCGCGCACCTTCGGCGCCATCGAACCGGCGGCGAAGCCGGTGCCGGCCAGCGCCTGCGGTGTCGCCCGGCGGACCGCTTGCTGATGTCGAGGTGGGCCGCGTCGACATCGGTCACGAGCTCTCGTCCGGCGGGCACCTCATGGTCGGTGTACATGACCGGCACGAGTACGACGACGTCGAACCCGGTCATGGGCGGGATCGTGTGGCCCGGCTCGCGTAGCGCTGGAGGAACAAGGCTTCCGTCAGGGCCATCGTCGCGATCTCGTTGGGGTCCACACTCTCGTTCGGTGCGTGGATGAGGCACCGGGGTTCCTCAACGCCCATCAGGATCATCTCCGCGTGCGGATAGGTGTCCGCGAAGACGTTGCAGAGCGGGATGGACCCGCCCTGTCCCAGGGTGGTCATGGGCGTGCCGTAGGCCTCCTGCATCGCCGCCGCCATCGCCTCGTAGGCGGGCCCGTCCACCACGGCCTCGAAGGGGGCGCCGGCCGCCTCGGTCTCCACCGTGACCCGGACCCCCCAGGGGGCGACGGCGTGAAGATGGTCGACGAGGGCGGTCTCGGCCTCGTCAGGGGTGACACCCGGCGGGATGCGCAGGTTCAGTCGCGCCGCCGCCTGCGGCACGATCGCCGAGGCAGAACCCACGACCGGCGGGCAGTCGATGCCCAGGATGGTCAACGCCGGACGCGCCCAGAGCATGTCCGAGACGCTGCCGTCTCCGAGCAACGAGACTCCATCCGTCACCGTGGCATCGCCGCGGAACTGGTCGGGTGGGTACGGCTCGCCCGACCAGGTCTGGGTGTTGTCCAACCCCTTGATCGTCGTGTTGCCCCGGGCGTCACGCAGGCTCGCCAGCATCGCGACGAGCGCCGCGAGCGCGTCCGGGGCGGCACCCCCGAACATGCCGGAGTGGAGCTCGGACCCGAGTGCCTCGACCGTCACCACCACGTTCACCATCCCGCGCAGGCTCACCGTCGCCGCGGGACGGCCGACCGCTGCGTTGCCGGTGTCGCAGACCAGGATCGTGTCCGCACGGAGCAGGTCGGCGTGGTCGGGCACGAACGCCTCGAGCCCACCGGTGCCCTGCTCCTCCGATCCCTCGACCACGAGCTTCAGGTTGACCGGCACCGCATCGCCGAGCGCGCGCAGCGCGGAGAGGTGCATGAGGATGTTCCCCTTGCAGTCCGCGGTGCCTCGGCCGTACCAGCGGCCGTCCGCCTCGGTCAGCTCGAAGGGTGGCGTTTGCCAGGCGGCGTCGTCCAAGGGGGGCTGCACGTCGTAATGGGCGTAGAGCAGCACCGTGGGCGCCTGTGGATCCGAACAGGGACGAGACCCGACCACGGCCTTGCTGCCGTCCGACGTCTCCTCCAGATGTACGTCGGAGAAGCCGACCTCCTTGAACCTGTCGAGCACCCATTGCGCGGTGCGCTCGCACTCCTCGGGAGGGAACTGGCGCGGGTCTGCCACGGACCGGAGGGCGACGAGCTCGGCGAGCTCGTCACGCGCCTGCGGCATCAGGTCGGCGATGCGTGCTCGCAGGTCCATGGCTCAGTCGCTCGCCACGTCGGCGGTCTTCAGGTTGTCCACGAACTCCTTGAAGTCGTCCAGCTGGTCGGGGCAGTAGATCTCGATGATCAGCACCTGGCCCTTGAAGACCCGGCTGTCCGCGAGCACCGGCCGGGCTCCCGGACCTGCGGCGCCGTTCGCCAGCTGGGACAGGAGAATGGCGCGGTTCAGGGACTCGTTCGGGTCGGTGCAGGTCGCGCCCCCGTCGGTGCCGAGCACGCGCACGATCTGGTCGCGGTCCGGCGTTCGCGCGCCCGCGTTCTCGAGCGCGGCGATGAGCTGATCGGCCTTGTCCTCGGCCTCCCTGGTCGATTTCGCGGACCGGAAGGCGATGAGACCCCCGATCACCAGGGCGCCGAGGAGGATGCAGGACGTGATGTAGATCCACGAGCGTTCCCGTCGGGGCTGCGTCTCCGTGTCGGTGCTCATGACGGGATCACCTCCTCGGGCTCCGGCTGCTTCCAGGAGGGCTTGCGGAACTTGTAGAACAGGAACGGCACGAGCAGCCCGAGGCCCAGCGCGCCCCCACCCACGATCAGGAAGTACAGGCCGGAGTTGCCGGACTCGAACTGCGACGGCGGGATGAACCCGACCAGCAGCGCGGCCAGCGAGGCGGCGAAGCCGACGCCGCACAACCCGATGAGCAGGGGAGCCCGGTAGCCGCGCGGGTGCTCCGGGTGCTTGCGGCGCAGCTGGACGGCTGCCACGAACATCAGCAGGTACATCATCAGGTAGACCTGCGTGGTGATCACCGAGAAGATCCAGTAGGCGCTCGAGACGTCCGGGATCAACGCGTAGGCGAGGCCGATCACGGTCGTGACGAGACCTTGCACAACCAGGATGTTCTGCTGCACGCCGTTCTTGTTGAGTCGTTGCAGGTACGGCGGCAGGTACCCCTCCTGCCGGGAGATGAGCAGCAGACCCTTGGACGGGCCGGCCAGCCAGGTCAGCATCCCGCCGAGCGAGGCGGCGACCAGCATGATGCCGACGATCGGCGTGAGCCACTGCCAGCCGAAGTTCGCGAACACCGCGTCGAACGCCTGCATCACTCCGGCGGTGAGGGAGAGCTCCTCGGCCGGCACGATCCAGCTGATCGCCAGCGCCGGCAGGATGAAGATCGCGAGCACCAGGCCCATGGCGAGAAACATGGACCGCGGGAACTCCTTGCCCGGGTTCTTCAGGGACGACACGTGCACCGCGTTCATCTCCATGCCCGAGTAGGACAGGAAGTTGTTGACGATCAGCACGAGGCTGGACAGACCGGCCCACGCCGGCAGGAGGTGGCTGGAGTCCATTGGTGCGGCCGACGTGTTGCCCTGTCCGAGGAAGACGATGCCGAGCGTGACCAGGACGACCCCGGGGATCAGGGTCCCGATGATCAGGCCGCCGCTGGCCAGGCCCGCCACACCCTTGGTGCCACGCGAGGAGACCCAGACACCCGACCAGTAGACGACGATGATCACCGCCGCGGTCCACACCCCACTGCTGGCGAGCTCCGGGTTGAAGACGTAGGCGAGCGTGCTCGCGACGAACCCGAGGAGGCTCGGGTAGTAGAAGATCGTCATCGCGAACTGGCACCACACGGCCAGGAACCCCATCGGCTTGGAGATCCCCTCCGACACCCACTTGTAGATGCCGCCTTCCCACCCCGACGCGAGCTCGGCGGACACCAGCGAGGTGGGCAGCAGGAACACGATCGCGGGGACCAGGTACAGGAACACACATGCCAGGCCATAGACAGCCATGGTCGGCGCCGCGCGCAGGCTGGCGACCGAGCTCGTGGTCATCATCGCCAGCGCCACCCAGGAGATCCACTGGGAGGCAGGAGCTCGAGTGCGGGCGGCTGACGCAGCCGCCTGTTGCCCGGCTGGCACGTCCATGGTGCTCATCGCGACTTCACGTGGCTGGTCATCTTCGCCGTCCCCTCACCCACGACGCACGGAGTTGCGTGAACTCAGGCTAGGAATCCGCGAGACCCGATACCTCACCCGCCGAGGATGAGATCTGGCGCGCGGGCATCACCACGGCGCGGGCTGTTCGACGACGCGGAAGCCCCGGTCGGCGTTGCCCCGCAGTCACAGTGATCAGCGTCGTCGCGGCGGGTCCCATGGGGAGTCTCACCCGGCGGCTGACTGACGCGGACGGCGGCCCAGTCGCTCCGAACGAACTTTGCCCCAAGGCCGTGATGCCCCCGCTGGAAGCGCGAAAGCTGCGGCAGAGGCCAGCGACTCCTGGTACTCCCAGGCGGGCTTGCCAGTCTCGTTGTGTCAATCGGCAGGTATCCGCCCTCTCGACGGTGGCCTCCCGGCCGGGAAATGACACAGCTATGACACACCCTCCCGCGTGTCAGATGACCGCTACTGGTCGCCGACTGCTCACTCGCTCAGTGGCCGGTCGTTTCGGATCGAGGTGACGACGTCGAGGATGGCTTGGCTGGTGTCGTCCGCATACTGCTGCTCGGCCACCAGCCCTTCGTGGGTGGCGCCGTCGACCACTCGGTGCACGCTGTTGGTCGACAGCGTGGTCGTCTCGTTCTGTGCGGTCATCCAGGATTCGGGGTGCCCGACCCCGGCGGTCAGCACCACCAGAGGTCTGTCGCCGAGGTCGCGAAGTGACGCAGCTTCCCGGGTCGAGTCGCCGGCTCGCAAGTACTCCTCGACGGTGCTGCGGACGGTGCTCGCCTGTGCGGTGTCGAAACGTATCTGGTCCTCGGAGCGGGCCGGGAGGCTGCCGCCTGCGAGATCGCCGTACAAGCGCGCCAGTCCGACGCGGGCTGAGAGGGACGCCAGGATGGAGGCCCTGCCCACAGCGTCGTAGGAGCTCTCGCCTCCGGTCGAGGGGATGACTGACGTGGCCGGCTCTTTCGACGCGGTGGAGTCGATGAGCACCAGCCCGGCGACCTCGTGCGGGTAGTGCGCGGCGAAGATGCGCACGTACAGCCCGCCGAAGGAGTGCCCTGCCAACACGTAGGGCCCGGAAACGCCCGCCCGGTGCAGCAACGTGTGCAGGTCGGTGGCGATCCGTGCGCCGTCTTGAGTGCGGTTTGCGGTCTGGCTCCCGCCTCGACCGGCCCGGTCGTAGACGCAGACCCGGGTATGGCCGGCCACGGCGGGGGCGATCCACCCCATGGTGGCCGACGTCCCACCTCCGCCAGGTTCGAGGACGACGGTCGGGCTCCCGGAGCCGACACAGTCCAGGCGCAGCTGGTATCCACCGACGTCGATCAGACGACCGGACGTCCGATAGGGGTTCGCGTCCGCGGCTTCGCGCACCGTTTGCCAGCCGCCTCCGACCGCAGACATCGCCAGGATGGTGAATACCACGTAGAGCTGGACCCGCCCCCCGCGGCTGCGCATGTCCCGGCGCACCTGCACCACCATCCAGACCACCAGGGCCAGGAGCATCAGCGGCCACACCCAGCTGAGCACCTCACGCATCGACGAGCCGAACGCCAGCAGCAGTAGCCCGCCCAGCCCCATGAACAGCGTGGGAATCGCGGCCCATCGTTGGGGTTGATCGGCGAAACGGCGCGAGAGCAGGTACAGCACCGCCCAACCGAACGCGAACCCGCACAAGACCGCGCCGGTGATCGCACTCTCGGTGACCGGGATGAACGGTGCGGCGACCAGGAGCAACGCGGCGACGAGCCCTGTCGCCAACGAGGCGGCCACGATCCACCCGAGCCGCCCTCGAGGTGCGACGCGGGGATCGGGCGCGGCGCCGCCCTCGCCCGCGTCCGGAGCGGTGGGTTCGGTCATCGCTGACTCCTGTTCCCTGAGCCATGCGCCTCGGGTCCGGTTCGGTGGTGCCACGCAGCGCTGCTGCGAGCATCGTACGACCGGTCGAAGAAGTCACCGGCGTTCATGGGGGGCGACGTACGCCCCCGGATCATCGACGAGCCCGCCACCAGTCCCGGTCCGTGAGGCGCCAGCCGCGACAGCGGCAGGACAGCCGCCCCCACGAATCTCCTGGCCACAGCCGAGACCGACTGGGGAATCACACAGGCATGACACACGTCCCGTGAGCAGGTGGTCCGACCCGCCGGACCACAGGACCAAGGTCTCTGTCCGGCCGGCCCCCGCCCGGCGAAGGTGAAGGCAAGGGGGTGCGTGATGGCCGAACTCCTTCGCCGCCGCGGTGCAGAGGGGGCGGCGTGACCGTCCTCATGACCGGCTTCCCGGGCTTCCTCGGAGCGGCGCTGCTGCCCAGGATCCTGGCACGCACGGACGGCACGGCGGTGTGCGTCGTTCAAGCCACGTACGCCGCTCTCGCGGAGCAGCGAGTCGCCCGGCTCGCCGAGAACGACCCAGGTCTGGCCAGACGCATCCGGCTCGTTGCCGGTGACATCACCCTGCCGCAGCTGGGGGTCGACGACCTGGCTGCCCTGGTTGCGGACGTCACCGAGATCTGGCACCTGGCGGCGGTCTACGACCTGGCGGTGCCTCGTGACCTGGGGATGCGGGCCAATGTCGAAGGCACCCGGAACGTGCTGGACGTGGCCGCGCGTTGCCCACGGCTGGAACGCTTCCACCACTTCAGCACCTGCTACGTCAGCGGCCGCTACACCGGTCCCTTCGCCGAGGACGACCTGGAGGTCGGTGCCCGGTTCAACAACTTCTACGAGGAGACCAAGCACCTCGCCGAGGCAACCGTGCGGGCCCGGATGGCACAGGGGCTGCCGGCCACCATCTACCGTCCCTCGATCGTGCTCGGCGACAGCCGCACCGGAGAGACGCAGAAGTACGACGGGTTGTACTTCGTCATCCGGCTGCTGCTGCGAGAACCCCGGATCGCAGCGCTCCCAGTCTTCAGGGATGCGACCGCCTACACCGCGAACGTCGTTCCGTGTGACTTCCTGGTCGACGCCGTGGCCCACCTGTCCGGGCTGGAGCGGTCGCTGGGACGCACGTACCAGATCGCCGACCCCCACCCGCCCACCATCGACGAGTGGTACCGCACGCTGGGCGTCGCGACCGGTCGCCGGGTCGTCCGCATCCCGCTCCCCGAGCGCCTCACGAGAACGGCCGTGGCCAGGATCCCTGGAGCGTCCGCGCTGCTGGGCGTTCCCGCGGAAAATGCTGCCTCGGACCGGACTTCGTCCGACTTCGTGCGCAAGCACCCCGACATCTCGTCCGGGGCCATGGCCTGAGCGACGTCCACGCAACCGTCCGGGGCGGACGGCGCTGTCAGGACGCGAGCATGTCCTTCATGGTCGCGATCTCGGCGGTCTGGGCGGCCTCGATCTTCCTGGCCAGTGCGACTGCGTCGGGGTTCTCGCCGCGGGCCTGCTCGGTCTGGGCCATCTCGATGGCGCCCTCGTGGTGGCGGATCATCAGGGTGAGGAACATCCTGTCCCAGGTGGTGCCGCGAGCCTGGTCGAGTTCGTGCATGTCGTCGTCGCTCATCATGCCGGGCATGTCGCCGGTGTCCATGTGGCTGCCGTCGCCCATGTCCATCCCACCCATGTCGCCGTCCGAGGAATCCGAGGGAACGTCCTTGCCCCAGTCCTCGAGCCACTGCGTCATCGTGTCGATCTCGGGACCCTGGGCCGCCTCGATGTCGGAGGCCAGCTTCTCCACCTCGGGGCTGTCGGCGTGGGTCTCGGCCATCTGGGACATCTCCACCGCCTGCTGGTGGTGGGGGATCATGCCCTGCGCGAACTCCACGTCGGCGTCGTTGAACTGGGCCGTGCTCGTGTCTCCGCTCGAGCTCGACGTGTCGTCGTTGCTGCAGGCAGCGAGCCCGAGGACGCCGGCCAGGAGCAGGGCCAGGAGTGCGGTCAGCTTCTTCATACGGGTTCCTTCTTAGGCGTGGGTTGGAGGGGTCTGGGGGAGTGCTCCGGCAGCGCGAGCCGCTTGAGGAGCAGGGCGTTGACGGCAACCAGGAAGCTGGAGCCGGACATCGAGAGGGCCGCGATCTCCGGCCGCAGCACGAGGCCGAACGCCGGGTCGAAGACGCCGGCGGCGATCGGCAACGCGATGGCGTTGTAGCCGACGGCCCAGCCGAGGTTCTGGCGCATCTTGCGCAGGGTGCCGCGGCCGATGGTGAGGGCGGTGGGGACGTCGAGGGGGTCGGACCTCATGAGGACGACGTCGGCGGTCTCGATCGCGACGTCGGTGCCGGTGCCGATCGCGATGCCCACGTCGGCGGCGGCCAGGGCCGGGGCGTCGTTGACGCCGTCGCCGACCATGGCGACCCTTCGGCCGGCCCGCTGGAGCTCGGTGACCTTGCTCGACTTGTCCTGGGGGAGGACCTCGGCGATCACGGTGTCGATGCCGAGCTCGTCGGCGATCCGCTGGGCGGTGGCGGTGTTGTCGCCGGTCAGCATGACCACCCGGACGCCGGCGTCGTGCAGGGCGGCGACGGCGGCCGCGGAGGTCTCCCGGACGGCGTCGGCGATGCCCAGCACGCCGACCGCCTGTCCGTCGACGGCGACGACGATGGCGGTGCGCCCGCCGACCGCGATCTCGTCCCGGCTGGAGCCCAGGGTTCCGAGCTCGACGCCCTCGACCTCCATCAGGCGGCGGTTGCCGATCGCGACCCGGTGGCCGTCGACGTCGGCCGCCGCGCCGTGCCCGGCAATGTTGCGGAACCGGGTGGCGCGCAGCACCCGTACGCCGCGTGCGTCGGCGTACCGGGCGACGGCCCGGGCAAGCGGGTGCTCGGACTCGCGCTCCACGGCCGCGGCCAGCTCGAGGAGGCGTCGCTCGTCGAGGCCCTCGACCACGACATCGGTGACTTCCGGCTCACCCTTCGTCAGGGTTCCGGTCTTGTCCATCACCACGGTGTCGATCCGGGCCGAGGTCTCGATGGCGGTGGCGTTCTTGAACAGGATGCCGCGGCGAGCGCCGAGACCGGAGCCCACCATGATCGCGGTCGGGGTCGCCAGGCCCAGGGCGTCGGGGCAGGTGATGACCACGACCGTGATGGCGAACAGCAGCGCCTCGGTGGCCGGTCGCCCGACCGCGAGCCAGGTCAGGAAGGTGCCGGTGCCGGCGATGAGCGCGACCAGCACCAGCCAGAACGCCGCCCGGTCGGCGAGCCGCTGACCGGGTGCCTTGCTGTTCTGGGCCTGCTGGACCAGTGCCACGATCTGGGCCAGGGCGGTGTCGGAGCCGACCTTGGTCGCACGTACCCGGAGCGTGCCGCTGGCGTTGACGGTGGCGCCGATGACGGCGGCGCCGGGTGCCTTGTGGACCGGGAGGCTCTCGCCGGTGACCATGGACTCGTCGACCTCGGACTCGCCGTCCTCGACGAGTCCGTCGGTGGCGATCTTGGTGCCGGGGCGGACCAGGAGCAGGTCGCCGACGACCACCTCGGCCGTCGGGACCTCGACGGGCTCGTCGCCGCGGATCACCCAGGCCCGGGGCGGGGCGAGGTCGAGCAGGGTGCGGATGGCGTCGTTGGCGCCGCCGCGTGCGCGCATCTCGAACCAGTGGCCGAGCAGCACGAACGCGGTCAGCACGGTCGCCGCCTCGTAGAACACCTCACCGCCCCCGGTGAGCGTGACGCCGAGGGAGTAGAGCCAGCCGGCGCCGACGGCCACCGCGACCAGCACCATCATGTCCAGGGTGCGAGCCCTCAGGGCACGCCAGGCGCCGTCGAAGAAGATCCAGGCGGAGTAGAAGATCACCGGCAGGGACAGCAGCAGGCTGAACACGTCGTCGCGCAGCCCGAACGGCGCCCGCGTGTCGAACCCGATGACGTCGCGCCCGATCGGGGACCACAGGAGCACCGGCAGCGACAGCACCGCGGCGACGAGGAACCGGTTGCGCATGTCGGCGACCATGTCGGCCATCGACATCGAGTCGTGCCCGCCGTGCCCCATCGCCTCGTGCGGAGAGCTCACCGGCGCGGGCCCCCCGTGCTCGACGACGGCCGCCCGCATCGGCTCGGTCATCGGATCGCAGATGTGGTGGGGGACCGACCGGCCGGCGCAGTGGTAGCCGCAGTCGTGCACCCAGCCGCGCAGCTCGGCGAGGTCGGTACGGTCCGGGTCGTAGGTCACCGTTGCCGTCTGCGCCACCGGGTTCGCCTCCACCGAGACGACGCCGGGACGTCGCGACAGCACCGCCTCCGCGACGTTCTTGCTCGTCGCCCACTGCACCCCGGAGACCTCGAGCACCGCGGTGACAGTCGCGGTGCCGTCCCGGTGGTCGTGCTCGCTCACGTGTCTCCTTCCGGGGTGCGGTGTCTCGCACCACCGTCCCCGCTGCGCCGGTAGGAACCGTTCAGGTCCGGTCAAGATTCGATGAAGATGCTCGACGAGCCGGTCAGGCCGCCGTTGCCGGGAGCCGCACGGTGAAGGTCGAGCCCGTGCCCGCCCCCTCGCTGGCGACCGAGATGTCACCGCCGTGCGCCTCCACCAACGCCTTGGCGATGCTGAGACCGATGCCCGACCCGCCTCGGGTGCGGTCGCGGGCGGTGTCGACGCGGTAGAACCGGTCGAACAGCTGCGGCAGGTGCTCGGCGGCGATGCCTTCGCCGGTGTCCGCCACCGAGTACTCGACCCACTGGTCCACGCGGCGGCACGAGAGCGTGACCCGGCCGTCGGCGGGGGTGTGGCGCAGGGCGTTGTCGAGGAGGTTGCCCAGCACCTGGGCGATGCGGTCGGCGTCGACCCGCACCCGTCCCGCGTCCTCGAGCTCGACATCGAGCCGCACGCCCTCGGCGGCGTACCGGTCTCGGGCTTCGTCGGCGGCGGCCCGGGCAACGGCCGCGGCATCGACCGGGTGGGGGCTGATCGCGAGGCCGCCCTCCTCGGCGCGGGAGACCGCGGTGATGTCCTCCGCGAGGCGGCGCAACCGCTGGGTACTGCCCCGGATCACTGCCAGGGTCTGCTGGTCGAGGGTGCGGACGCCGTCCTCGACGGCCTCGAGGTGCGCGTCGACCGTGGCCAGCGGCGTCCGCATCTCGTGCGCGAGGTCGGCGAGCATCCGGCGTCTGGTGGTCTCGGTCGACTCGAGGCGCTTCGCCAGGGTGTTGTACGTGCCGGCCAGGTCGGCGAACTCGCCCCCGAGACCGGGATCGGGAACCCGCGCCCCATAGCGTCCGGCGGCGATCTGGCCGGCCGCGTCCGCGACGTTGGCGATGGAGCGCTGCACCCGGCGGCCGAAGTACCAGGACACCGCGAGCGCGGCGGCGACCGCGATGAGGGTCGCGGTCCCGATCGAGACGAGCAGCGCTGAGGCGAAGGCCTGCTCGACGTGGCGGGTCTCGGCGGCGGTGTGCCCGACATGAGCCTGGACCAGGTGGTCGTGGAAGATGCTGGGCCCGAGGGCCGAGGCGACCAGCCAGGTCGTGGCCGCCCCGGCGAGCAGCACGAGGGCCTGGGCGACCAGGAGGCGCGCCGCGAGCCCCGGCCGCGCCCGGGGGGTCACCGACCCGTCCCCATGCGGTAGCCGACGCCACGCACGGTGTGCACGAAACGTCCTTCGACGGCGTCGTCTCCCAGCTTGCGGCGCAGGTGACCGATGTGGACGTCGACCAGGTGCTCGTCGCCGACCCAGGTGGGTCCCCAGACGGTGTCGATGAGCTGGCGGCGGCTGAACGCCATGCGTGGCCGCTCGGAGAGTGCCGCCAGCAGGTCGAACTCGGTGCGGGTGAGAGCCACCGGCTCTCCGTCGAGCCAGACGTCACGGGCGACCGGGTCGATGCTCAGGGAACCGAACTCCCGGACGTCGTTGGGTACGTCGGTCGGGCGCCCGGCCCCTCGTGGTCGCCGCAGCATGGCCTGGATGCGTGCGGTGAGCTCCCGGGGGCTGAACGGCTTGGTCATGTAGTCGTCGGCGCCCACGGAGAGCCCGATCAGGGTGTCCACCTCGTCGCTGCGTGCGGTCAGCATGACGACGTACGCGTCGGAGAACGTGCGCACCTGCCGGCAGACCTCGATGCCGTCCAGGCTGGGAAGGCCGAGGTCGAGGACGATCACGTCGGGATCGACCTCGCGGGCGGTGGCCACCGCCCGCTGCCCGTCCTGGGCGACGGTCACCTCGAAGCCGCCACGCTCCAGGTAGCTGGCGATGAGGGTGGCGAGCTCGGACTCGTCCTCGACCACCATCGCCCGGTGCCCGGAGGAGGGACGTCCCTCACCGCTGGGCAGCGGCTCCATCGCCGCGGTTATTTCGCCTCGCTCGTTGCCCATGAGCCCCATGGTGGCAGCCGAGCCCCGGAATGCTCGGGGCTCGCGTGCCCGGCCCGGCGATCTTCAGGGAACCTTCACACGATCACGACCCCATGGGCAGGTTCGTCGGCGGAGAGTGGAAGCAACAGCGGATGAAGGAGCTGAGACCGATGATGGATGGCTGGTACCACGACGGTGTGGGCTGGGGCGGCTGGGTCATGATGACGCTGGCCATGGTCGCGTTCTGGGGTGTGGTGGTCTTCGTCGTGGTCGCTCTCTTCCGGGGCACCAGCAACAGCGGCCGGACGGACCGGCTGGTACGCCGGCAGCAGAGCCCACTGGAGATCCTCGACGAACGCTTCGCCCGCGGCGAGATCGACGAGGACGAGTACTACGCTCGCCAGGCCACCCTGCGCGCGGCCGAACGCGGCCCCGTGGCCTGACCAAGTTTGCCACGGCGGCGGCTTAGTCTGCGGCTGTGACCGCCGCCCGCAAGATGCAGATACCGGCCGCATCAACCGTCGTGGTCCTGGGCTTTCCTGCGGACGTCGACCTCGAGATCCCGGCCGACTGTCTCGTCGTGAGCGACCCCTCGGATGCGGCGGGGGCAACGACGGTCGTCAGCTTCGTCGTCCGGGCCGACGATCTCGACGACCTCGCGGGTCCCGCGATCGCGGCTGGGCGGGAGGACCGCATCGCCTGGATCGCCTACCCGAAGGCGCGGCAGCTCGGCACCGACCTCAACCGTGACGTCCTGGCGGGGTTGGTCGAGGCCCAAGGCGCTCGGCCCGTTCGGTCCGTCTCGATCAACGGCGTCTGGTCAGCACTGCGGTTCCGCCCGCTCTGACCCTTGATGAGCAAGAACACGAAGCGGGCGGTGGTTCTTTCCGGCGTGGTGGGCCTGCTCGCCGGCACGCACCGTGCCTGGGCGAGCGCCGGACAGGGTGCCGTGTCCGTCGAAGTGACACGAGCCGTCGGGCGCGATGCGGTTTTCCTACCTGTACTGGGCGTCCTTCGACAGCGAAGGCAACCGGGTCCGCGGGCAGTGCGCGGACGACGTACCGAGGCAACGTGGTGCTGAAGGCGAAGGGGTAGTCGCTTGACCCCACCTCGAACCTGATCGTCCCGAGTCCGGGCTAGTCGCTCTCGTCGACTCCGGAGGGGCAAGCTTCCAGGCACGCGCGCAGACCGAGGATGCGCGCCGCCGGGAGATTGTCCTCGTGCAAGCCGTGCACTCTCACCGGCTCGCCCTCGCCCAACACCTGGTCGCGAAACCTGACCAGGCCTCGCACGCCCGCCACGTCCACGAAGGTGAGCCCGCTCAGGTCGAGCTCGACCTCGCGGCGCTCCTTGCCGATGAGGGTGCTGGCTGTTTCCAGGAGCCGGGGTGTGGTCGCCACGTCCAGCTCTCCTTCGACGCAGACGAGCACACCCGCGCGGGTGTCGGAGATGCGCACGGCGAAGGGGGGCTGCGGAGGGACGGCCTCCCGGCCGCCGGCTTCGGAGAATGGGTTCATGCGATCAGCGACCACGCCCTGAAAGGGGGCGCCTCGACGAGGACCCAGCGGCGACCGGGTCACGTCTTCACCAGGACCACGCTGCAGCCGCCCCCGGAAGGATCGCTGATGAACATGTCGTCGACCAGCTGTCGTGCCGCCCACAGGCCCGTGGGCCGCCCTGCGGCAGGGAAGCGGTAGCCGGTCACCGGATCGAGCGTCATCGGCCCTGAGTTCACGACCTCACACGTCAGCGTGGTCACGTCCGCCCACACGGTGAGCTGCACGGGAGTCGTCCCGTGGAGCAGGGCGTTGGTCGCGACCTCGTTCACCGCGCTGAGGAACTCGTCAATCGACTGCTGCGACACGGCGCTCGATTCACGGGCGGTGGTCGTGAGCAGGTGACGGGCCCGCGCCAGCTGGTCGACGCGATCGATGATGGTCACCAGGGACGGTCGCGAAACCGGGAGCTCGGGCACGTGCGCGAGCGGCGTGGCCAGGAACGCTGCCGGATCGACGTACTCGGGGCTGGTGCGGCTCGTCAGGTCCGTGCTGACGGTGGGGTGCGTGGCCCTGGCGGCTGCAATCACCGACTCCGGCAGCGCTCGGGCGTCGTAGGTGCACAACGCGCGGAACGAGTAGGCACTCAGCGCTTCGTTCACAGCGGACTCATAGCGGGCCCAGGCCGCTCGTTCGGCAGCGTCGCGGCCGACCGGCACGGTTCCGGTGACCCAGAAGTCGGTCCCCGGGGCGGCCTCGGCCAACGTCCGCTGGTAGGCGAACAGGGTGCGCGTGGGCGCTTCGTAGAGCTCCTCGTCGAAGCCGTAGTCCAGGCGCGGATGGGTGCCCAGCACCCCGCGCAGGAGGTCCACCCGGTCCCTGGTGCTGTGGACCAGCACCTGTCCGCCGGAGGCCAGTCCCAGCTCGACGAAGGCGACGGTGCCCTCCACCAGCTCGGCGTCACTGTGGTGGACCAGCAGCTCGTGACTGTAGGTGCTGCTCGGCCCAGCGCCGGATCGCATGGTCATCTCGATTCCTTCATTGCCTGCGGGCCCTGCGGACGGTCGCGCCCTTCACTCAGGCGACGAGCGGAGGCTCCGCGCAGCCCGGTCGCTGCCGAAGTGCTCCACCCTTGACACGGTACTCCCCGATCGGATATCCGTCCGCCCAGGTCGGACCGTCAGGCGATGACAACTCCGGGCCCCTCGATCGCGGGACCCGGGAACTCGCCTTCCCCGCTCCCGGGGATGGGTCCCGGCAGAGGTGCACCATGGACGGGTGACCACTCCGCTGCCCACGGAGCCCGGACCCACGGCAGTGGGGATCGTGCAGGCCGCGTCCCGGGACTCCCCGGACGTACTCGGCTCGCTGGGCGTGGACCCGGCGGTCGGCCTGTCCAGCGACGAGGCGGAGCGGCGGCGGGCGAGCTACGGACCCAACGCGGTCGCGTCCCACCACGCGCGAGTCCTGCCCGTGCTGTGGCACCAGCTGCGCTCGCCGCTGCTCGGCCTGCTGCTGGTGGCGGCCGCCGCGTCATACGTGGTCGGCGAGCGGAGCGACGCAGTGATCATCGCCGTGATCGTCGTGCTCTCGGTGGGTCTCGGCTTCGTCAACGAGTACCGCGCCGAGAAGGCCGCGGCGTCCCTGCACTCCCAGATCAGCCACCAGGCGGTCGTGCTCCGTGACGGTCGGCTCGGCTCGGTGGACGTGACCGAGCTCGTGCCGGGCGACGTCATCGAGCTGCGGCTCGGCGAGGTGGTGCCGGCCGACGTGCGCCTGACGGAGGTCACCGGCCTGGCCTGCGACGAGTCCGTGCTGACCGGCGAGTCCCAGCCGGTCGACAAGGGCACTGGCGCGGTGCCGGACGGAGCCGTCGCTCGCGGAGCTGTACGGCTGCGCACTGATGGGCACGGTCGTGCATGCCGGAAGCGGCCGGGGCGTGGTGGTCGCGACCGGGTCCCGCACGCAGTTCGGGGGGATCGCCGCCGGGCTGAGCACCCACCAGCTCGACACGGAGTTCCAGGTCGGCCTGCGTCGATTCTCGATGCTGCTGGTCTACGTGGCCGGCACCCTGACCGCCTCGATCTTCGTGATCAACGTGCTGCTCCACAAGCCGGTCCTCGACGCGCTGCTCTTCTCGCTGGCGATCGCGGTGGGCATCACCCCGCAGCTCCTGCCGGCGGTCGTGTCGACGAGTCTCGCCGCCGGGTCCCGGCAGATGGCCCGGCGCAAGGTCCTGGTCAAACGCCTGGTCTGCATCGAGGACCTCGGTGACGTCGACCTGCTGTTCACCGACAAGACCGGGACCCTGACCGTGGGCAGCATCGACTACGCCCGCGCCGTACCAGCCGGCGACGACCGCTCGGAGAGCGTGCTGCGCTGGGGCCTGCTGTGCACGGAGACCGCCCTCGACGACCCCGGCGCGGTCGGCGGCAACCCGTTGGACCAGGCGCTGTGGGACTCCCCGGCGGCGGCGACCGCGCGGGCAGCGCTGGCCGGCTACGGGCGGCTCGGGGTGCTGCCGTTCGACCACGAGCGGCGGATGGTCTCGGTCGTGGTCCGCGACCCCACGGGAGCGCTGACCCTCGTGACCAAAGGAGCCCCCGAGACCGTCCTGGACCGCTGCGTCGACGTCGAACCGAGCGCCCGCCGGGCCCTGGAGGCGGAGTTCGCCGCCGGCAACCGGGTGGTGGCGGTCGCGACCCGGCCGCACGACACGGACGGCCCGCCCCGGGTGCAGGACGAGAAGGACCTCTCGCTGCGCGGCCTGCTGGTCTTCCTCGACCCGCCCAAGCCGGACGCCGCCGCGGCGCTGGGCCGGCTCGCGGAGCTCGGCATCACCGTGAAGGTCGTCACCGGTGACAACGCCGCCGTGGCGGCCAAGGTGTGCCGGGATCTCGGGTTGCCCGGAGACCTCGTGCTCACCGGTCCCCAGGTCGACGCCCTCGACGACGAGGACCTCGTCGGCGCCGTGGCTGTTACCACCGTCTTCGCGCGGGTGAGCCCCGAGCACAAGGCACGGATCGTGCGGGCGCATCGGCACGGGGGAGGTGGCGTCGCGTTCCTGGGCGACGGTGTCAACGACGCTCTCGCGCTGCACGCCGCCGACGTCGGGATCTCGGTCGACTCAGGCACCGACGTCGCCAAGGACGCGGCGGATGTCATCCTGCTGGAGAAGGACCTGCACGTGCTGGCCGACGGGGTCGCCGAAGGGCGCAGGATCTTCGCCAACACGCTGAAGTACGTGCTGATGGGGACCTCGAGCAACTTCGGCAACATGGCGTCCGCCGCGGGCGCGTCCTTGTTCCTGCCCTTCCTGCCGATGTTGCCCTCGCAGATCCTGCTCAACAACCTGCTCTACGACACCGGCCAGCTGGCCATCCCGACCGACAACGTGGACCCGGAGCAGCTGCTGCGGCCCTCGCACTGGGACATCGGCTTCATCCGGCGGTTCATGCTGCTCTTCGGCCCACTGAGCTCGGTGTTCGACTTCCTCACCTTCGCGGTGATGCTGTGGGCCTTCGACTCCGGCCCGGCCCAGTTCCGCTCCGGATGGTTCGTGGAGTCGCTGGCCACCCAGTCCCTGGTGATCTTCGCGATCCGGACCAGATACGTGCCGTTCTTCCGCAGCCACCCGAGCCTGCCGTTGACTCTGGCCGCGCTGGGTGTCGTCTTCGTCGGCGCGGTGCTGCCGGCCACTCCGCTGGCCCACACCCTGGGGTTCCAGCCGCTGCCGGGCGCCTTCTACGCGGCGTTGGCCGCGATGGTGGTCGGCTACCTGATCCTGGTCGAGGTCGGGAAGCGTTGGTTCTACCGGCCCGCGGCGGCGCCGGCCGCGGGTATCCCGACCGACCTCGGCCACCGCTTCCTGCGGCGGCGTGCTGCACACTTCAGCGTGGCGGCGCCTCTGGTCGCCCCCGGCGCTCCGACGAGCGCGGTGACACGGCGTACATAGCAGGTCTGCCTCCCCGTCGGCCCCTCCGAACGGGTCAGATCTTCCGCGCATCCGCCCGCGCCGCACTACCCGGTTGGGTGGTGTCCCCACTGTCGTCTGCTGAGCATGCTGGCGAGAGTGAGTTTGTTCCCTCGTGCAGCTCTCGGCGCCCTGGTGCTGCTGCTCGTCCTCGTCGCCCTCCCTGCCGGCGCTGCTGCTGCCGCCCAGGCAGAGTCGACCCCCGCCGTCACGTCGCATCGAGCGCCGTCACACGTCAGGTTCGGTGCCTATGTCGACGGGATGCAACAGGATCCGGCGGCCCTGACCGAGTTCGAGGACCTCGTGGGAGCCGAGACGAAGATCGCGTCGTACTACTACGGCTTCGGTGACGTGTTCCCGGGCGAGACGGAACTGGCGTTCGCGGACTCCGGGCGCCGCAAGGTCCTGCTGTCGTGGGACATGGGGCGGACGCGGTTCCGGCAGTGGGCCGCAGGACGCTACGACGGATACCTGGACTCGATCGCCGCCGCCGCCCGCGACTACCCGTACGCGCTCTACGTCCGTCCGTGGCCCGAGATGAACGGCGACTGGCAGAGCTTCCAGCCCACGCGGTGGGGCAAGAAGCGGCGCGGTGGCACCTATTCCCAGTTCATCGCCGCGTGGCGTCACGTCGTGAGCTACACCCGACATCAGGGTGCCCACAACATCCGCTGGGTCTTCAACCCTTCGTCCGACACGTACGCCGAGACGACTCCGGTTGCCAGGATCTGGCCGGGCTCGAGGTTCGTGGACGTCCTGGGCATCGACGGGTTCAACTGGGGGGTCGACGACGGCTGGGGGCGTTGGCTGTCGTACTCATCCATCTTTGCCGTCCAGTACGACCGGCTGACAGCGCTGGACGAACGCGCACCGGTGTGGATCTGTGAGTTCGGTTCGAAGGAGCCGAGCGTCGACGACGGTGCTCCGGTCGATACCGCGCACAGCAAGGGTTCCTGGCTGCGCCGGGCGTTCTCGTCGAGCACGATGCCCCGCGTGCGAGCCATGGTCTACTTCGACGCCCGCAAGGAGCGTGACTGGCGCGTCAGCTCCTCACCTGGCGCCCTGGGCGCGTTGCGCAAGGTCCTGGCGAGCTGGTGAGGCGGGTAGCCGCTCACGACTGCACCAGGTGTCCGCGGACGAACATCCGCTCCGAGGAGCCGTAGCGAGGCCAGCAGGTGGTGAGCGTGAGCTTCCGCCCCGCCGTCGGTTTCAGCACCCACGACGCCGTCACGGGGACGATGCGTGGCAAGGTGTCGATCTCGTAGACCCAGCGCGCGTCACCCTGCTCGAGCTCGACGCGGTCGCCGGGGACCAGCAGATCGAAGTCGATGAACGGGTCACCGTGCCCGGCGCGATGTGCGGCGAAGGCGGCGTTGCCGGGCTCACCCGGCAGGGCGGTCCGCCGGTAGTGCCCCGGACCATCGGCGAGGACGGCCGGCGAGGTGCCCTGCAGGGCCACCCAGTGCCAGTCGCTCCCGAAGCGGGGGATGCTCATCTCGAGCAGCGCCTCACCGACCCCGACCGCCGTGGCGGTGGGGATCGGCTCGCCAGCTGTGACGGGTCCGCTCTGCGGCACCTGGGTGAGCAGGCGCGCCTGCTCCTGCGCCGTCTGGCGTGAGTCCAGCACAACCTGGCCGGCCAGCACCGTGGTGAGCGCCAGGCCGCACGCCATCAGGACGAGAGCCACGAGCTTCCTCATCCTTCGCGTCGCGGCACCGTCCGGAGGACGGCCATGCCGAGGGCGAGCAGCGCGAACGCCGTGAGGAACAACCACAAGAGGTTGCCGGTGATGCCTGTCATGGCCAGTCCTCCTGCGGCTGCGAGGGCTCCGGTGTTGTTGTACACGTGTCACCACTTCCTTTCTCTGCGCAGGATTGCCTGAGCGAAGGCCTGCGCCTGGACGAGCTGGAGGAACAGGTCAAAGAACATTTCGATGACCAGGGGAGCGGCGAGCAGCATCTGGCGCCATCCGCGCCGACGAACCGTGACGATGCGTTCGATGGAGAAGAGGAGCGAGGCTGCCAGCCAGACCGGGTGGAGCTGCATGCCGGCGAACAGGCCCCAGATGAGACTGGCCACGTAGAGCGTGGTGGCCAGCAGACCGACGGCGCTGAGGAGCTGCCGTCCCCAGTAGGGGGCGGTCACCGGGGTGAGTCCGTACTCGACGATGTTCTCGAGAGCGCCCCGCTTCCAGCGCGAGCGCTGCCGCGCCAGGTCGCCCCACGTCGTCATGACCTCGGTCACGAGGGTGCACTCGCGGGGCGCCAGAATGCCGTAGTCCAGGTGCATCAGCGCGAGCGACAGCTCGTTGTCCTCGGTCAGGACGTGGGTGTCGTAGACACTGCCGTCGCCGGAACGATCCGGCAGCGTGCCGGCCTGCCGAGCGGCCGCGACCTCGCGCAGCACGCGCACGGTGAACACCGAGGCGGTGCCCGTCAGGACGAGCGCGCGGCCCTGGAGCCGTCTCACGTCCCGGGCGTAGCGGGCGTACTCGTTGCGTTGGAACGTGCCGAGCAGCCCACCTCCAGGGGCCCCCAGGAAGGTACCCCCGACGCCGCCGAGGAGGAGGCCCCCTCGGTGGCTGCGCGAGCCGACCGGCGCTTCGAGCGCCCGGCGGGCACCTTCCAGGAAGGTCGGGTCCAGCAGCGAGTCGGCGTCCATGACGAGGATCAGGTCGTCGTCCTGCAGCCGCGGCAGGATCGCGTCGAGCGCCTGGTTGAGGCCCCCGGCCTTCTTGTGGTCGTTGTCCTGCGTCCGCAGGCAGGTCGCGCTGAGGTCGGCGGCGATCTGCTCGGTGCGGTCGGTGCAGTTGTCCGCGATCACGATGATCTCGCGCGGCGGCTCGGACTGGCCGGCGAGCGAGGCCAGCGCGGCCGGCAGATTGGCCTCTTCGTTGTGGGCCGGCAGCAGTGCCGTGACCCGGCTCGTGCGCGCCCCGGGCGTCCGAACTCGTGACCTCTGGCGGTTGAGCAGGCCGACGGCGCTCCCCATGGTCTGGTCGTGCCCCTCTGTGCCTCTCACCGCTGCCGATCACTGCCGACGACACGGCGAACGCCCCCCGGCGATGCACGACTTGTTGCTACCTGATGCGCTCGGACGACCGCGTTCAACGAATTCCGTTCGCCTCGCTGGTCGATGTCGCAGACGCTACGCAGCGGCCTTCCACGGCGGGTGCACGCGCGTGCCACGTCAGGTACACCGCGGAGTAACAACTTCGGCGTCCGAGCCGCAATCAGGTTCCTCGGCGGGACACGCCGCGGTTCGGGTCCATGGACGCGCATCGTGGGGTTAGGCTGTCGCAAGCCGACCCCAACCGTGTCTCCCCCGTCACGGTTGGGGTCGGTTTCCTGTTTCACCACCCCAGGGAAGGCGTCCATGAGCATGCCCGCGCAGCGAGTCCTGGTCCGGGCAGCGGCGTACCTCCTGGCCGGGACGGCAGTCCTGGCGCCCGCTGCGGCCGCGTACGCCGAGCCGGAGGTCGTCTCCGTGGGGCTCCACGAGGCGGTGCGGGACCTGCCGAGGGCCGGCGAGACGCGAGCCGGCTACGACCGGGACAAGTTCAACCACTGGATCGACGCCGACGGCGACTGCCGGGACACCCGCGACGAGGTCCTGGCGGCCGAGTCGTTGGTGGCGGTGGACGGCTGCGACATCCAGGCAGGATCGTGGCGTTCCTCCTACGACGGGGCCACGACGAAGGACTCGACCGCCTTCGACATCGACCACCTGGTCCCGCTGGCCGAGGCCTGGGACTCGGGAGCCAAGCGATGGACCGCGGGCACGCGCGAGCGGTTCGCGAACGACCTCAAGGACCGCCGGACGCTCGTCGCGGTGAGCGCCTCCGCCAACCGCAGCAAGGGCGACCGGGACCCGGCGGAGTGGATGCCGGAGCTCGCCACCTGCAGGTACGTCCGGCAGTGGGTTGCGGTGAAGCTGCGCTGGCAGCTGACGGTGAACGCGGCCGAGCAGCGGTTCCTCGTGGACACCGCCGACGACTGCAAGGACGTCGTGATCACGGTGCGCCGGGCGTCGGTCCACGAGAAGTCCTGATGGATGCCCTCACCCTGCGCCTGGACCACGAGGGTGCGGCGGCGCTGCTGGCCGCGCTCGAGCGGGAGGAGATCAGCGAGGCCGACGCGGACAGCCTGCTCGCCGTGCCCGGTGTACGAGCCATGGTGGCGAACACGACCAAGTATCTTCCCGACCACACCGAGGCCGCTTTCCGCGCTGCGGTGCGGGAGCTCGTGGCGACGGGGGAGGAGTCGTGGGGTCACTTCTCCCTGGAGTTCGCCATCGAGCACGCGGCTGAGACGCGCGCGCTGATCGCGGCGCTCGAGGCCGACCCGCGTCTGCTCGCGGAGGTGCAGCAGCCGCTCGACCGCTACCTCCCGGCGTGCGGCCCGCTCGACGTCACGGTCCACAGCGTCGTGGGCGGGGTCTCCGACGGCTTCGTGCTGGACGCGGATCCGCAGCCGGCGTTCTTCATGGCCCTGGACCGGGCCCAGGGTGATGCCCTGGGCGTGAAGCTGAACATGACGCACGAGCTCTACCACGTCGCCCAGCAGGCGGCCCGGGCTCGCGTCCCCGGGCTGGCAGCCGACACCGTCGACCCCGAGACCGCTTCGCCGGTCGTGCGCCTGCTCTCCACGGTGCTCGACGAGGGTACGGCGACCTGGGTGGCTCGCTCCATGCTCGAAGGAGACGGGCCGTACCTCGCGATGTGGCGCTCGGCGTACGAGAAGAACGCGGGAACGGAGACGATCCGGGCCAACTTCGCACTGTTCGACCGCGTCCTGCGCGCCCTCGAGGACGGCACGATGAGCTGGGAGGACGCCTACGGGACCGGGTTCTCCGGCCTCGGTCCGCCGTTCTACTTCGTGGGCTTCGAGATGGCCCGCGCGATCGAGGCCGCGCACGGTCCGCAGCGGATCGGCACCTACTTCACCGGACACCCGGTCGCCTTCTTCGACGACTTCGCCGCGCTCGGCACGACGTAGCAGGACCCCCGGGCCGGCCTGCCGTACGTCGTGCGGATGGCTCAGCTGGGCTTGGCGTAGGCGGCGACGCCGGTGTCGAGCAGGACGCAGGCCTCCTCGCCCACGGTCCAGGCATCGTGCCCCGGCTCGATCACCACGACGTCTCCGGCGCCGAGGGTGAACTCCTGGCCGTCGTCGTATCGCACCGTCATCTGCCCGGAGAGGCAGATCCCGGTGTGCAGCACCTGGCAACTGTCGGTCCCGGCGATGGGCTTGACGTCCTCGGACCAGCGCCAACCCGATTCGAAGACGCCGCGTCCGAGGGTGAAGTCACCGAGGGTGACGACGTCCATGTGCCCGTGGTCCCGGAACGGACGCGTCTCGTCCGGGGTGTCGATGCTGTGCCTGGCGATGGTGGGCATGGCTGCTCCTCTTCGACGGTGCTGTCCGCGCCAGCCCAGCACCTCCGTCCGACGGCCGGCAAGAGGCGAAAGCCCCCGTCCGTGGCGGGTTCCGGGCGTGGGCTCAGATCTCCTCGGGGAACATCTGGATCGCGCCGGAGGGACACTCCGAGACGCAGAGGCCGCAGCCCTTGCAGTAGTCGAGATCGATGAGGTACTCCTCGCCCGGCTCGCCGAGCTTGATCACCGCGTTGTCCGGGCAGACGCCGTAGCAGTTGTCGCAGCCGAAGCAGTTACCGCAGGACATGCACCGCCGGGCCTCCATGAGCGCCGTGTTCTCGTCATGGCCGAGCACGACCTCGTCGAAGGTCGACTCGCGACGTGCCCGGTCGAGCACGGCCCGGTGGGAGCGGGGCGCGTCCGCGTAGTACCAGGTGTTCAGGGTGTCGAAGGTGGCCAGGGCCGGGCGTACGACGGGCTCCGGTGCGGCCCCGGACAGCCACCCGTCGATGTTGCGGGCCGCCCGCTTCCCGTGGCCGACGGCGACCGTGACCGACCGTTCGAACGGCACCATGTCGCCCCCGGCGAAGATCCCCGGGCAGCCGGTCATCATGTCGGGACCGACCGCCACCACGCCGTCCTCGACGACCAGCCCGGGCACCCCGTCCAGCAAGGAGAGGTCGGTCTCCTGGCCGAGCGCGAGCACCAGGGAGTCCGCATCGAGCTCCTCGATCTCACCAGTCGGCTGCGGGAAGCCGGACTCGTCGAGCTCCATCCGCTCCACGGCGAGCTTGCCCGCGTCCACCTGCCTGATCGTGGTCAGCCACTTGAACAGCACACCCTCGTCCTCGGCCTCGGCGAGCTCGGACTCGTGGGCGGGCATCCGGTCCTGGGTGCGGCGGTAGACCACGATCGCCTCGGAGGCACCGAGCCGCTTGGCCGTCCTGGCCACGTCCATGGCGGTGTTCCCGCCGCCGTACACCGCGACCCTCCGGCCCAGCAGCGGCTTCTCCCCGGTCTCGAGGTCGCGCAGCATGTCGACCGCGTCGAGCACGTGGGCGGCGGACCCGGCCGGGATGTAGGCACGCTTGCCGAGCTGGGCGCCGACGGCGAGGAAGACGGCGTCGTACTCGTCCTTGAGGGCCAGCAGGTCGGTGACCTTGGTGTCGAGCTCGAGGGTGACCCCGAGGTCGAGGATCCTCTGGACCTCGACGTCGAGGACATCGCGGGCGAGTCGGTACCTCGGGATCCCGAACCGCATCATCCCGCCGGCCATCGGGCCTGCTTCCTTGACGGTCACGGTGTGGCCACGCCGGGCCAGGTGGTAGGCCGCGGACAGGCCCGAGGGCCCGGCTCCGACGACGAGGACGTGCTTGCCCGTCGGCGGAACCTCCACCGAGACCGTCCACCCCTGCCGGATCGCCTCGTCGCCGACGAACCGCTCGACGGAGTTGATCCCGACGGCCTCGTCGAGCTGACCGCGGTTGCACGCGGTCTCGCACGGGTGGTAGCAGACCCGGCCCATGATCGCGGGGAACGGGTTGTCCTCCATGATCTTCCGCCAGGCGTGCTCGTAGCCGGCGCCGCCCTCCTCGCCCTCGTAGAGCCAGGCCTGGATGTTCTCGCCGGCGGGGCACGCGTCGTTGCAGGGGGGCATCCGGTTGGTGTAGACGGCGCGCTCGGTGCGCCACGAGCCGGTCTTGTTCGCCCGGCTGGAGCCGATGTCGAGGGTGATCGCGAAGGGCTTGTCCATCACTCGTCCCCTTCCGGGAGGAGTCCGAAGCGTGCGATGTTGCGGTCGGCGTTCGCCTGAAGCCGCGCGACGATGTCGGGCCGTCCGGGGTCGCCGAAGAGGTGCGCGTAGCGCTTCTGGAGCCGGAGGTACTCCTCGACCGGGACCTGCCGGCGGATCTTCGACACCTCGGTCACCTCGCCGCGCTCGGCCTCGAAGACCGGGAACATGCCGGTCTCCTTGACCAGCCGGGCGAGCTTGATCGTGTCGGCGGAGGAGGCGCCCCAGCCGAGCGGGCACGGCACGAAGACGTGGAGGTAGCGGGCGCCGCGGAAGCTCATCGCCCGCTCGACCTTGTACTCCAGGTCGCGCAGCTCGGCGACGGTCGCGGTGGCGACGTAGGGGATCTCGTGGGCCATGGCGATCAGCGGGACGTTCTTGCCCTGGCCGAACGCGTTGCCCGGCTCGGGACCCAGGGCCTTGGTGTTCGCGGTCCGCGCGGCCGGCGGGGTCGCCCCGGAGCGCTGCACCCCGGTGTTCATGTAGCCCTCGTTGTCGTAGCAGACGAACAGCACGTCGTCGTTGCGCTCGAACATCCCCGAGAGCGTCCCGAAGCCGATGTCCACGGTGCCCCCGTCGCCGGCCTGGCCGACGACCCGGATGTCCTCGCGCCCCTTGGCCCGCAGCGCGGCCGCGACGCCGGCGGCGACGGCCGGCCCGTTGCCGAACAGCGAGTGCAGCCACGGCAGCTGCCACGACGACTCGGGGTACGGCGTCGAGAACACCTCGAGGCAGCCGGTGGAGTTCACCGCGACCATCTTCCCGTCTGTCGCACGCATCGCGGCGTCGAGCACGTAGCGGGCGCCGAGCGCCTCGCCGCATCCCTGGCACGCCCGGTGGCCCGAGGTCAGCGAGTTGGAGCGGCCCATCCGCGCCTGCACCGAGCGCTGCTCGGGGTCGAGCAGCCGGTTGCCGGCGACGAAGGTGCCGGTCTGGTAGAGCTTGATCTCCTGGAACGCCATGTCAGCCTCCTACTCGTACGCGCCGGACGCGACGGTTCCGATGGCGCGCAGCATGTGCTCCGCGTGCGGGCCCGGCCGCTTCCCGTGACGCGACCGCTCGAGCTCGCGCTGGACCAGGGCGAAGTCGAGGTCGAGGAAGTGCAGCCGCGTCGCGTCCACCCGGTCCGCGAGCACGTCGTCGAGCATCCGCCGCAGGGACGCGCGGGTGATGGGGCGACCGCCCAGTCCGGCCACGACGTCGTACACCTCCACGGGGAGGTCGCGCAGGGCATCGCGGGTGTTCTGGCCGACGATCCCGCCGGCACCGACCGCGAACGCCTTCTCCACGACGACCACCCGCGCCGCGTGGCTCAGCGCCTCGCGCACCTCGGCGATGGGCCACGGCCGGAAGCAGGTGATGCCGAGGACACCGACGCGCACCCCCTCGTCGCGCATCGCGTCGACGACCTCCTCGATCGTGCCGAGCACCGAGCCGAGAGCGACGATCACGGTGTCCGCGTCCTCGACGCGGTACGGCTTCAGCAGCCCCCCGGAGCGGCGGCCGAAGGCTTCGTGGAACGCCTCCGCGATCAGGGGGATCTCGTCGAGCGCCTCCATCTGCTTGGCGTGCATCAGGTACTTCACCTCGGCGAACGCCTCGGGCCCCACCATCGCGCCGATCGTGACCGGGTCCTCGGGGTCGAGCATCTGCTGGGGGACGAAGGCGGGCAGGAAGGCGTCGACCTGCTCCTGGTCGGGGAGGTCCACCTGCTCGAAGGCGTGGGTCAGCACGAACCCGTCCATGCACACCATCACCGGGACCGACAGCGACTCCGCCAGCCGGTAGGCCTGGAGGTGCAGGTCCACGGCCTCCTGGTTGGACTCGGCGAAGAGCTGGATCCACCCGGAGTCGCGCATCGACATCGAGTCGGAGTGGTCGTTCCAGATGTTGATCGGTGCTCCGATCGCGCGGTTGGCCACCGTCATCACGATGGGCAGTCCGAGACCCGAGGCGTTGAAGAGCGCCTCGGCCATGAACAGCAGCCCCTGGCTGGAGGTCGCGGTGTAGGTGCGGGCGCCGGCTCCCGAGGCTCCGATGCACGCCGACATGGCACCGAACTCGGACTCCACCATGAGGTAGGCGCACGGCGTGAGCTCGCCGGTGCGGACCCGGTCCGACAGCGACTCGACGATGTGGGTCTGGGGCGAGATGGGGTACGCCGCGATCACTTCCGGCCGACACAGGGTGACCGCGCGGGCCACCGCCTGCGAACCCTCGATCTGGCTAAGCATCGGCCAACCTCCTCAGGGACTCGCGGACGTGCTCGTGGGCGACCTCGGCGGCCCGGGCGTTGCCGTCGCCGACCTGGCCGGGGAACCGCTCCCGGATCGCGTCGCAGACCGCGCGCAGCGAGACCTGGCCGGTGAGGGCGGCAAACGCGCCGAGCAGGGCCGCACTGGGCAGCGGGCGGCCGAGGTGTTCCCGCGCGATCTCGGTCGCGGGCACGGTGACGACGTGCTCGGGCGTGAGTCGTCGGACCAGGTCCTCGAGCCCGAGCGACTCGAGGGTGTGCGAGGTGTTGAGGACCAGGAACCCGTCGGGCTTCAACCCCGCGAACAGGTTGACCTGGTGGAGCAGGGTCGGGTCCTGGACGATCAGCGCGTCCGGGTCCGTGATCGGTTCCCGCAACCGGATCGCGCGGTCGTCGATCCGGCAGAACGACACGACCGGTGCGCCGGTGCGCTCGGACCCGAAGGTCGGGAACGCCTGGGCGTGCCGGCCCTCGTCGAACGCCGCCACCGAGAGCAGCTCGGCAGCGGTGACGGCACCCTGGCCGCCGCGGCCGTGAATCCGTACGGCAAACAATTCGCCTCCCTGTGAGGACGCTAGGGCGCCTCCACGGGCGTCATAAGGGTCCTTCGACCCTCACGCGGGGGCCCACGGAAACACCTGTCCGACGGCTCTGGACGCCTCGCCCGCGGCAGGCGTAGTTTGGCGGCGAGGGGTTGAGAAGAAGCCTGCAGTTGCCGGCTGCTGTTCTCCCCGTCGAATCTCGGAAGTGGCCGGATCTCGGGCGGCCTGCCCGCCTCCTCTGCATCGGCCAGCTTCGTGGAGCGTGTCGGCCAGCCAGATGACTCCGCATCCTCATGGGTGCGGTATCGGGGGAGCGCAGGGGCACCACGGCACACAGCGGTGTCCCTGCCCGGCCGTCTCCGGGGTTCGGGTTTCGCGGGGTCCTAGCTGGGAGTCTCCCGCGTGCGCACGAGCTCCTCGGCCACTTGGTTGAGCTTCACGTTGCGGCGCTGCGAGACCCGACGCAGGACAGCGAAGGCCTTGTCGGCCGGGACGTCGAAGCGTTCCATCAGGATCCCCTCGGCCTGACCGATGACGGTGCGGGTGGCGATCGCCAGCTCCAGGTGCTCGACATGCTGGGATGCGGACAACGCCACCGCCACATGGGCGGCGAGCGCCTGGCCGTTGAGGATGTCGTCGCTGTCGAACGCGTTCGTCTTGCGGGAGTAGAGGTTCAGGGCACCAAGGGTGTCCATCGCGGTGAAGAGCCGGTAGCTGACGATGCTGCCCACGCCGACCTCCTGGGCCACGCGCGGACCCCACCGGGGCCAACGCGGGTCTTCGGCCAGGTTGGGGCTGTGCACCGTCTCGTGCGTCTGGAGCGCATCGAAACAGGGCCCTTCATGCAACACGAACTGCAGCTCGTCGAGCCGGTTGAGCGCCTCGTCGCTTCCGGCGGGGGTGTCGATGCCCTGGGGATGCACGGTCGAGATCCCGACCAGGTCGCACCCATGGATCATCTCTGTGGCGACCAGGACGACCTTGTCCAGGGTCAGCTGGGTGCTCGTCCACCCCTGCATCGATCGAGCCGCTTCGGCCAGCTGCTGGACCAGGCTCCCGTGCGCGTCCATGCTTCAGGATATGTCGGCCGGGCCCCGGCTGAGGAGGTTCGGGTGGCCGTCGGGCGCAGGTGCCGACGCCTGGGGGAGCGGCCCGCCGACGTCGAGCAGGATCAGCGCGACGTCGTCCTCGCTGCCTGCCCACCGTTCCATCAGCTCATCGCTGAGCTCTTCCACGGCCACCCCCATGGAGGCCTCGACGTCACGCGCGAGCCGGTCCATCGCCACCGTGATGTCCTCGCCCCGCCGCTCCACCAGACCGTCCGTCATCAGCAGGATCCTCGCCCCGACCGGCAACGGGATCACCTGCGACTCATCGACGGGGTGGTCCACCCCCAGGAGCGGACCGCCGGCGGGGAGGTACGTCGCGGCGCCCTCGTGGACGATGAGCGGCGGAATGTGGCCCGCATTGGCCACGATCATGGTCTGCTGGTCGGGCGGAAAGACCAGCATGCACACCGTCGCGATCATCTCGTGATGGCCGCGCAACAGGATGGCGTTCACCCGGCTCAGCACCTGGCTCGCGCTCAACCCGGCGTACACGTAGGCGCGCAGCGAGTAGCGAAGCTCAGCCATCACCACCGCTGCCTGCAGGGAATGACCCTGGACATCGCCGACGACCACGACAGAGCCCCCGTCGTCGGTCACGAACGCGTCGAAGAAGTCGCCGCCGACCTCGGCCTGCTCGTCGGACGCCTTGTAGCGAGCGGCGAGCACCAGGCCGGGCAGCGGCGGCAGGCTTGCGGGCAGCAGGCTGCGCTGCAGCGCGAGCGCCGTGCGGTGCTCCTCGGCGAAGACCCGGAGCTTCGCGACCGCGATCGACAGCGTCTGCACGAGCCTCCGGACCAGCATCTCGTCGTCGTCCACGGTGACGGCGGGAAGCGGGACCGCGACGAGCCCGACAGGGTCGACCCCACGCCCGATCGGCGCGATGCGCCAGGGGCCGTCGAAGCTTCCGGACAGGATCTCCGACCAGGGCGAGTCCGCAGCGTGGATGTGGGCACCATGCGCAGCCCCGCGCATCAGGCGCGCCGCCAGCTCGGGGGGCACCGACCAGGTCGAGGTCGCGCCGGCGACGTCGGTCCGGGCCGCCGTGGCCAGGCCGGGATCGCCGAGCAGGACCACGACGGACTCGGTGTCGAGCACCCGGGCGGCGGCGTCGGCGGCTGCGGCCGCCAGCCGCGCCGGGTTCAGGGCGACGTTGATGCGCAGGCTCGCCGCGGACAGCCGCTGCAGGCGGCTGGCGAGCCGTTCGGCGCTACGGCGGGCCCCCGACGAACGCAGCAGCGACCGCACCGTCGAGAGCAGCTCCTGCGGCTCGATCGGGTCCACCAGGTAGGCGTCGGCACCGCTCTCCAGACCGGCGCTGCGGTCCTGCGGCTCCACGGCGATGGCGGAGATGTGCAGGACAGGGATGGCCGCCGTGCGGCGGTTCTTCTTGATCGTCACGCACACGTCGAGTCCACTCATGTCGGGGAGGTGTACGTCGAGGACGGCCAGGTCGATGTCTCCCTGTGCGGCGATCTGGACCGCTTGAGCCCCGGTCTCGGCCTCCACCACCGTGTAGCCCTCCCGCCGCAGCCAGCTGGAGATGACATACCGCTTGGCGGCGGTGTCGTCGCACACCAGCACGGTGACGTCCGATGGATTGGTCATGGTTCTTGGTCGTCTCGTGAGGTCACGGGTTCGGGTCCGAGCGCGGGCAGCTCCACAACGAACAAGCTGCCGCCTCCCTGGCTGCTGGTCAGCTGCAGGTCACCTCCGAGGACGAGGGCGAGGCGGCGCGCGTAGGGGAGGCCGAGGCCGGAACCCCTGGACTCCGAGCGCAGGGGAGTGCGCACCTGGAAGAACTCCTCGAACACCTGCGACTGGTCCGCTTCGGCGATCCCGATGCCGGTGTCGCGAACGGTGAACCGGACCACGGAGCCGTCGCGTTCGGCCCACATGCGCACCTCGCCCACCTCGGTGAACTTCACGGCGTTGCTGAGCAGGTTGCGCAGCACGTGCCCGAGCAGGGTCGGGTCGGACCTGATCGAGCCGACCTGGCTGGGATCCTCGACGACCAGGGCGACGCCGGCGCGGCTGACCAGCGGCTCCGTCGTCCCCCGGAGCTCGTCGAAGAGGGACTGGAGGTCGACCGCCTGCCAGACCGGCTCGATGTTCCCCGACTCGGCCTTGGCGAGGTCGAGGAGCTCGTCGACGAGGCGCACCAGGTCGAGCGCGCTGGCCTTGATGAACGAAATCTGGTGCCGCTGCTCGTCCGTCAGGGGATCGGCGGCCGCGTCCAGAAGCAGTCGGGTCAGGCCCAGGATCGAGTTCCCCGGTGTCCTCAGCTCGTGACTGATGTTGCGCAGGAAGCGGGTCTTCGACTCGCTCGCCTGCCGGAGCTGGCGGTTCTTGTCGTCGATCTCGGCGTAGAGCGCCACGACCCCCTGGTTCGTGGTCTCCAGCTCTCCCGAGATCTCGTCGTACAGGGCGATGACCCCGCGGTTGGTCTCCTCGAGCTCCTTGTTGACCACCACGAGCTGGTCCCGTCGGGCCTGAACCTCCTCCAGGGCTGCGATCAGCTCACGGTTCTGGGCCCGGAGCTCGTCGACGAGGTCGCGCGGCTTGGTCGAGAACACCCGCTCCCGGAGCTCGCTGCGGGCTGTTTCGCCGAGCTGCACCATCCTGGCGACCTTCTTGCCGAGGGTGATGACGGCGTGCCCTTCGGCGTCCGTGGTCATCGTCAGCGTGTCGACGAGCCGTCGGGCCGCGTCTATCCCGCCGCCGGTGGCCTGGCGGATCATGGCCTGCTCCTGCCCGGAGGTCACCAGCTCGACCGAGAACAGGTCGGTCGACGTGACACGGAAGGTGACGTCGCCGCCGCCGGCTGCGACGACGTCACGGCTCACCTCGCTCAACGCCGTCGCGATCCGGACCTGGTCCTGCCCCTCGAGGCCAACAGCAGCGGCCACCTCACGACCGGCCTGACGCGCAGCGAAGACGTCGCGCTCCTCGCGCAGCTCGAGGGTGTAGAGCGGGGAGCTCATCGGCTGGTCGTCCTCGTGACGAGGACGCTGGCGTCGTCGCGGCGGACCCCGGCGTCGCGGATCAGCGTGGCGGCGAGCACGAGCGGGGAGTGCTCGAGAATGCCGGGGTAGTCGGCGGTGTCCCAGCTCTCCCGCAGCCCGTCGCTGTGCAGGACCACCCAGGAGCCCGGCGCGAGGTCGTAGGTGGTCTCCCTGGTCGCCCGGACGTTGTGGCCGACGATTCCCGGGTGGCTCACCAGGCTCCGGCTCCCGTCTGACGTCACGATCCGCCCGGCGATGTTGCCGATCCCGGTGTAGGTCAGGCGGCCGCCCGGCACGTCGAGCCGCCCGATCGCCGCGGCCGCACCCCGGGTGCTGGACAGGCCGCGGTCCAGCTCCGCCATCAGGCCGCGCGGGGACACCTCCCTGGACTCACGGAAGATCCGGGTTGCCGCCGTCGCGGCGCGGGCGGCGAGCGGGCCGTGGCCGAGGCCGTCGACCGCCAGCAGCAGCCAGCCGTCCGCGGTCGGCTGCACGACACAGGCGTCGCCGCACTCGGTCTCTCCGGCCAGCGTCCTGGTGAGGCCGGCGGTCAGGTCCTCGAAACCGGGTGCGCCCTGCCAGAAGCTGGCGGTCACCACTGTCCCGCGACCCGGGACGGAGTGCACGTCGTAGCGGCTGGCGAGTCGGCGTACGGCTCCGAGACCGATGCCCAGGGTTCCGGTCGTCGACGTCCCGTCACCGAAGAGTGCGCTGACGTCACGCATGCCCGGACCCTGGTCCAGGGCGATGAGCTCCACGCCGCCGACCCCGCCGCGGCGCAGGACCCGAAGGACGACGATCCCTTGCTGGGCATGCTTGACCAGGTTCGTCGCGAGCTCGGTCGCCACGATCGCGATGTGCCCGGTCCGGCTCTCGTCGAGGCCCATCTGCTGGGCGAGCTCGACCGCGCGCCGCCGGACGGTGCCGGGTCCGGTGTCGTCCTCCACGCGCATCCAGGCGACGTCCTCGGCGTGTACGACGCTGCCGGCGCCTTGCTCTGCGGCGCTCATCGGACCCACTTGACGACGGTCACGGTCGTGCCGGCGCCGGGGCTCGACTCCAGCTGGAAGTCGTCGACGAGGCGCTTGGCGCCGGGTAGCCCGAGGCCCAGCCCGTTGCCGGTCGTCCAGCCGTCCGTCAACGCGAGGGAGGCGTCGGCGATGCCGGGCCCCTTGTCGACGAAGACGGCCCGGACGCCGCGTCGGCTGCCGGCACTCAGCTCCTCGACGGTGACGCTCCCGCCGCCGCCGTAGATCAGCGTGTTGCGGGCAAGCTCGCTCACGGCGGTCACCAGTTTGGTCTGGTCGACCAGCGAGAGCTTCGCCGTGACCGCCACGGTCCGCACGGACTGGCGGACCCTGACCACGTCCGCGTCCGAACGGACCTCGTAGGTCTCGCGGGACTCCACCGCGACCGAGGTGTCCATCATTCCGCCGATGTCAGCGGCTCGGCTCCGTCGTCGCTGTCGGCCACCTCCGGCTCGCGCCGCCTCCCGTCCAGCATGGCCAGCCCGCGGTCCACGTTGAGCGCCGTGCGGACACCGGCGAGCGAGAGCCCCAGCTCGACCAGGGTGATCGCCACCGCGGGGCGCATGCCGACGACCACCGTCTCGGCGTCCAGCACCCGCGACACCGAGGCGATCGTGTTGATCATCCGCCCGACGAAGCTGTCGACGATCTCGAGCGCGGAGATGTCGATCAGCACCCCGCTCGTGGAGGACAAGACGATGTGGGCGGCGAGATCCTCCTGCAGTGCCATCGCGATGTGGTCCTGGAGGTCCAGCTGGATCGAGACCAGCAGGATGTCGCCGATGCGCAGGATCGGGATCCGCTCCATGAGGGGGTCCCTACGCTCGCGGGCGCTTGACGACGTCGTACCCCGACTTCACCAGCGCCAGGCGCAGCGCATCCGCGAGCGAGGACTTGGTCGAGACGTCGCCGAACTCGATGCCGAGGGCGACCATGGTCTGGGCGATCTGCGGCCGGATCCCGGAGATGATGCACTCCGCGCCCAGCAGCCGGGCGGCCATGACCGTCTTCAGGAGGTGCTGCGCGACCTGGGTGTCGACCGCCGAGACCCCGGTGATGTCGATGATGGCGTGCTCCGAACCGGTGCTCACCAGTGCCTGGAGGAGCGTCTCCATCACGACCTGGGTGCGCGCCGAGTCCAGCGTGCCCACCAGGGGAAGCGCCACGATGCCGTCCCACAGCTTCACCACCGGGGTGGAGAGCTCCAGCAGGGCGGCGGACTGCTCGGAGATCACCGACTCGCGCGCCTGCGCGTAGGTGTCCAGCATGAACAGCCCGAGGTCGTCGACGAAGCGTGAGAACTCCACGAAGAACCGGAAGCTCTCCTGGTCAACCTTGGCCTCCAGCAGCTCGAGAACGGCCTCCTTGACCGCGAACACGCCCACGGCGGTCTCGGTGGGGCTGAAGCCCTGGCGGACGCGGGTCCGCGCCACATCGGCGAGGAGCGAGCGCAGGTCGGAGAACGCCGTGTCGGTGAGATCGTGGTGCTCGACGTCCGAGACCTCGAGCAGGGCCTCGAACATCTCCCGGACGTCGCGCCGGAGCTCCGCCTGCGTGATCCGGCCGCCCAGCGACTGGCCGGCGACCGCGCTCCAGCGTTCGATGATCTCTTCGCGGTTCTCCCTCATCGTCGTCCAGCCATCGGATGCGGAAGTGATGGACATGGCTGACCCCTTCCAGGCGTCGCGGGGCGGGGGCCCCTTGATTCGGGTCACCTCACTTGTTACACGCGGTGCCTGACCCAGCGCCAGAGGACTTTGGCAACTAGACAGCGGGCACTCTGCCGTGATGGTTGCCGGCCCGGGGAGCTCCCTCGACCATGGCTTGACCGAACAGGGTCAGGAGGCGCGGCGCAGCCGGAAGTGGGAAGGGTCGAACCGCTTCTTGAGCTCGTCGTAGCCGTCGTACCAGGTCAGCTTGGCCTTGATCGTGAACCTGCCCGGCACCGTGGTGGTGCGGCAGATCCGGAAGTGGCCGCGGCCCCGGTCGGGGTCCTGGGGGGCAATGAACGCTCCCGAGGAGAGGCGCTCGCCGGTGGGGTCGATCAGGAAGGTCTCCAGCACCCAGTCGTTCGTCGGTGCCTTGACGACGTAGTGGTAGCGGTAGTTGTGGCAGCCCGACCGCAGCACCCGGTCGCGCGCCCCGGTGTGTCCGTAGGCGGACGTCGAAGCGGCTGCCGGGCCTGCACTGAGCAGGACCGTGATGATCGAGGCGAGGATCGCCCTGAGTGCCCTCGTGGGTGCCATGAAGTCCCCTCCCGGATCTGACGGACGTCAGGAGTACAACGCCGCCAGACCGGGACCGTTACGGGGGCTCAGAGCGGGATGTTGCCGTGCATGCCGCGACGCACGCCACCGCTCTGGACCGCGTCGTCGATCGCGCGGGCGATCGCCGAACGGGTTGCGGACGGCTCGACGACCTCGTCGACGACACCGATCTCGACGGCTCGCTCCACACCACCGGCGATCCGCTCGTGCTCGGCGGCCAGCTCGGCCTCCACCTGGGGGCGGATCTCGGGGGAGACCTCGGCCAGCTTGCGCCGGTGCAGGACCCGGATCGCGGCCACGGCGCCCATGACGGCCACCTCGGCACCGGGCCAGGCGAAGACCTTGGTCGCGCCGAGCGACCGGGCGTTCATCGCGATGTAGGCGCCGCCGTACGTCTTGCGGGTCACCAGCGTGACGCGGGGGACCACGCACTCGCCGAAGGCGTGCAGCAACTTCGCGCCACGGCGTACGACGCCGTCCCACTCCTGCCCGACGCCGGGCAGGTAGCCGGGCACGTCGACCAGCACGATGAGCGGGACGCCGAACGCGTCGCACATCCGCACGAAGCGGGACGCCTTCTCGGCCGAGAGGGAGTCCAGGCAGCCGCCGAGCCGCAGCGGGTTGTTGGCCACGACGCCCACGGTCCGGCCGCCGAAACGACCCAGGGCGGTCACGATGTTCGGCGCCCAGCGTGCGTGCAGCTCCTGGGCGGTGCCCTCGTCGAGCACCGACTCGACGAGCGGGTGCACGTCGTAGGCACGCTTCTTGGACTCAGGGAGCATCTGCGAGAGGTCGCGGTCCTCGACGTCGGCAAGGACCAGGCTGCCCTGCGAGCCGAGCAGGGCAGCGACCCGGCGAGCCCGGTCGAGTGCCTCGGCCTCGGACTCGGTGAGGATGTGGACGACACCCGAGCGGCGGCCGTGCGGCTCCGGGCCACCGAGGCGCAGCATGTCGACGTCCTCGCCGGTGACCGAGCGGACCACGTCGGGTCCGGTCACGAAGATGCGGCCCTCGGGGCCGAGGATGACCACGTCGGTCAGCGCCGGTCCGTAGGCGGCGCCACCGGCGGCCGGGCCGAGGACGACCGAGATCTGCGGGATCTTGCCGGAGGCCTGGGTCATGACGTGGAAGATCCGGCCGACCGCGTGCAGGGAGAGGACTCCCTCGGCCAGCCGGGCACCGCCGGAGTGCCACAGACCGATGATCGGGACCCCCTCGGTCATGGCGCGGTGGTAGGCGTCGACGACCACGCGGCAGCCCAGGTCGCCCATCGCGCCACCCATGACCGTGGCGTCGGAGCAGAAGGCCACGACCCGGGTGCCGTTCACGCGACCGACGGCCGCCAGCATGCCGGAGTCGTCGTCGGGGGTGATCAGCTCCAGGGAGCCCTCGTCGAGGAGGGCGCCGAGCCGGTGGACCGGGTTGCGCGGGTCCTCCTCGCGGGGGACCTTGGTCGGGCGGGCGGCGGCCGGTGCGGTCGTCATCACACGCTCCGGAAGGCGAGCGCCACGTTGTGGCCGCCGAAGCCGAAGGAGTTGTTGAGCGCCGCGACATCGCCGGCGGGAAGGTCGCGCTGCTTGACGGCGATGTCGAGGCCGAGGTCCTCGGGGTCGTCGAGGTTGATCGTCGGCGGCACCACCCGGTGGTGCAGGGCGAGGATCGTCGCCACGGACTCCAGGGCGCCGGCGGCGCCGAGCAGGTGGCCGGTCATCGACTTCGTGGAGGTGAGCACCGACGCCGTCGACGGCGTTGCCGAGCGCGGCCCGGATGGCGCCGGCCTCGGCGATGTCACCCTGCGGCGTCGAGGTCGCGTGGGCGTTGACGTGGTGCACGTCGCCGGGGGAGAGGTCGGCCTCGCGCAGCGAGATCTTCATCGCGCGGGTCGCGCCCAGACCGGCGGGGTCGGGCTGGGCGATGTCGTGGGAGTCGGAGGTGATGCCGGCCCCCGCGGCCTCGGCGTACACCCGCGCGCCTCGGGCCTCGGCGTGCTCGGCCGACTCCAGGACGACCACGGCCGCCCCTTCGCCGAGGACGAAGCCGTCGCGGCCCTTGTCCCACGGCCGGGAGGCCGCGGCGGGGTCGTCATTGCGCTTGGAGAGCGCCATCATCTGGCCGAAGGCGGCCATCGGCAGCGCGTGGACGGCCGCCTCGGTGCCACCGCAGACCACGACGTCGGCGCGGCCGAGACGGATCAGGTCGATGCCGAGGGCGATGGCCTCGTTGCCGGAGGCGCACGCCGACACCGGGGTGTGCACGCCGGCCTTGGCACCGATGGCCAGGCCGATGTTGGCCGCGGGGGAGTTGGGCATCAGCATCGGGATCGCCAGCGGCGAGACCCGACGCGGGCCCTTCTCCTTGAGCGCGTCGTAGTTGCTCAGCAGCGTCTGCACGCCACCGATGCCGGAGGCCATGGCCACCGCCAGCCGCTCGGGGTCCACGCCGGCGTCGGCGAGACCGGAGTCCGCCCAGGCCTCGTTGGCCGCGACGAGCGCCAGCTGACCGGAGCGGTCCAGCCGTCGTGCCTTGACGCGGTCGAGCACCTCGGTCGGGTCGACCGCGACCTGCGCGGCGATCCGGGTGCCCAGGGGCTCTGCCCACTCCTCGGTCAGGACGTTCACGCCCGAGCGACCCTCGAGCAGGGCGTTCCAGGTGGTGGCAACGTCACCGCCGACGGGGGAGGTGGCTCCCAGGCCGGTGACGACGACTCGCTTCGTTGGCATGTTGGCTCCGGTCAGCTGTGGTGGTGCTCGGGTCAGTTCTGGGCGCGCTCGATGAACGCGACGGCGTCACCGACGGTCTTCAGGTTCTTGACCTCGTCGTCGGGGATGGACACGCCGAACTTCTCCTCGGCGGCCACGACGACCTCGACCATGGACAGCGAGTCGACGTCGAGGTCGTCCACGAACGACTTGTCGAGCTGGACGTCCGCGGCGTCGATGCCGGCGACCTCGTTGACGATGTCGGCGAGGTCGGTGCGGATCTCTTCGGTGGTGGCCATGTGGCTTTCCTTCTCTGTTGGGTGTGCTGCTGGGTGTGCTGGCTGGGGGTGATGGATCAGGGGACGGTGACGACCTGGGCGGCATATGCCAGCCCGGCACCGAAGGCCACGAGGAGCGCGGTGTCCCCGGAGCGGGCCTCGCCCTCGGCGATCATCCGATCGAGGGCGAGGGGGATGGAGGCCGCCGAGGTGTTGCCCTGCTCGGCGATGTCGCGGGCGATCTTCACGCGTGCGGGCAGCTTCATCGAGCGGGCCATGGCGTCGATGATGCGCATGTTGGCCTGGTGCGGGACGAAGACGTCGAGGTCGTCGAGGGTGATGCCGGCGCGGTCGAGTGCCTGCTGGCCGATCTTGGCCATGGCGAACGACGCCCAGCGGAAGACCGGGTTCCCCTGCATCACCAGGTGCGGCATCACCGGCTCGCCCGAGGCGATCACGTCGCGCCAGTCCTCACGCTGCCGGATCAGGTCGAACTGCTCGCCGTCGGAGCCCCACACGACCGGGCCGATGCCCGGGGTCTCGCTGGGACCGACCACGGCGGCGCCCGCGCCGTCGGCGAAGATGAACGCCGTCCCGCGGTCGTTGAGGTCGAGGATGTCGGTCAGCCGCTCGACGCCGATGACCAGGACGTGCCGGGCGCTGCCGGCGCGGACGAAGTCGGAGGCCATCGCGATGCCGTGGCAGAAGCCGGCACACGCAGCCGAGATGTCGAACGCGGCGGCCTGGTCGGTGCCGAGCTCGTGGGCGATCGCGGTCGCGACGGCGGGGGTCTGGAGCATGTGGCTCACGGTCGCCACGATCACGCAGTCGATCTGGCGGGCGTCGATGCCGGCCCGCTCGAGCGCCTTGCGCGAGGCCTCGACCGACATCATCTGCACGGACTCCTCGGGACCCGCCCAGCGACGCGACTTGATGCCGGAGCGCTGCTGGATCCACTCGTCGCTGGAGTCGATGGCGTCGACCACCTCGGCGTTGGGAACCACGCGCGCCGGGCGGTAGGCACCGACGCCCAGGATGGCGGCGTACGCCGCGCCCTGGGAGGTCTGCAGGGCGGTCATCAGGACGCCCCCTCGGGGTGGAGGCGGATGAGGGGCTGGCCCGGCGAGACCGGATCGCCGTCCTCGACGAGCCACTCGACGACCTGGCCGCCGTGCGCGGCGACGACCGCGGACCGGTCGCGTGAGCTCGCGACGTCGCCGATCGTGGTGCCGGCCGGCAGGACGTCGCGCCCGGCAGCCTCGGCGGCGATGTGGAAGATGCCCTTGTTGGGCGAGACGACCATCCGCCAGGTCGGCGAGGCGTCCATGTGGGACTGCTCGCCGTGCTTGGCGCAGAACGCGCGGGCGTCCTCGAGCTGGTCGGGGGTCTTGAGCGCGAAGGTGTCCACACCCTTGAGGGCGCGCTTGGCGATGCCGGTCAGGGTGCCGGCGGGCGGCATCTCGAGGATGCCGGTGACGCCCAGGTCGGCCATCGTCTCCAGGCAGAGGTCCCAGCGGACCGGGCTGGCGATCTGGCCGACGATGCGGCGCAGCACCTCGGGCCCGTCGTGGACGACCTGCCCGTCCTTGTTGGAGATCAGGGCCGTGCGCGGGTCGTGGGTGGTGACCGAGCGGGCGAGCGTGCCGAGGTGGCTCACGGCCGGGGCCATGTGCTCGGTGTGGAACGCGCCGGCGACGCTCAGCGGCATCAGCCGGGCCTTGGCGGGCGGGTCGGCCGCCAGCGCCTCCAGCTGGGCGAGGGTGCCGGCCGCGACGATCTGGCCGGGGCCGTTGTCGTTGGCGGCCGTCAGGCCGTGCTTCGACAGGGCAGCGAGGATCTCGTCCCGGTCGCCGCCGAGGATCGCGGTCATGCCCGTCGGCGTCACGGCGGAGGCGGCCGCCATGGCGATGCCGCGCTCGCGGACCAGCACCATGGCCTGCTCGGCGGTGATGGCACGGGCGCCGGCGGCAGCGGTCAGCTCGCCGACGCTGTGGCCGGCGACCGCGCCGATCTGCTGGAACGCGTCGGCCGGGTGCGGGAACAGCTCCAGGGCCGCGACGAGACCGGTCGCCACCAGCAGCGGCTGGGCGATCTTGGTGTCGCGGATGGTCTCGGCGTCGGCCTTGGTGCCGTAGTGGACCAGGTCGACGTCGGCGACGGTGGAGAGCCAGGCGAAGCGCGAGGCGAAGGTGCGGTCCTCGAGCCAGGGCTGGAGGAAGCCGGGAGTCTGGGCTCCCTGACCGGGAGCGACGATGACGAGCACGTGGTCAACTCTGCCGGGCCGAGGGGCCCTCTCTCGCCTCCGGCTCACACGAATCTGGGCGGCAGTTCCTTGTAGGAACCCTACAAACCCTGCCTCAGGAGGGCGGGTGCTCGCCGCGACCGGACAGGCGGCCCAGCACCAGGGCGATCTCGAGGGTGAAGGCGTCGCGCGCGTCGGACGGGCTGTGGCCGGTCAGGTCGGCCACCTGGCGGAGGCGGTAGCGCACCGTGTTCGTGTGCACGAACAGGGCGCGGCTCGTCGCCTCCAGTGAGGAGCCGTGGTGGAAGTACGCCGAGAGGGTCTCGATCAGGGTGCCGCGCGCCCGGACCAGCGGCAGGTAGATCTCGTCGACCAGGTGGCGGCGCGCGTGGCCGTCCCCGGCGAGCGCCCGTTCCGGCAGCAGGTCGGCGCTGCGCACCGGGCGCGGGGCCTCCGGCCAGCCGACGGCGGAGCGGTGCGCGGACAGTGCTGCGCGGGCCGACACGTGGGCGTGGCTGAGGTCCTCGGCGACCGGCCCGACGATGACCGGTCCCTCCCCGAACAGGTCGACCACGACCTGGGCGGCCTCCCGGTTCTCGCTCACCCCGCCGAGGAGCACGACCAGTCGCTCGCCCTGCACCGCGCACAGGGCGTCCATGCCGGCGACGCGCGCGGCTCGGCGTACCTCGTCGAAGATATCGGTCTCGGTGCGGCGGGCGGGCACGGAGCCCAGGACGACCGCGACCTCGCCCCGGGACGTCCAGCCGAGGGCGCTGGCGCGGGAGAGGAGCGCCTCGTCGGCCTCCGAGCGCAGCACCGCATCCACCACCAGTGCCTCCAGGCGGGCGTCCCAGGCGCCGCGGACCTCCGCCGCCCGGGCGTAGACCTCGGCGGTCGCGAACGCCACCTCGCGGGCGTAGCGCAGGACGGCGTTGTGCACCTCGGGGGCGTCCGCGGGGTCCAGGAGGTCGTCGATGTTGCTCTCCACGACCTCGATGGAGAGGCGGACCAGGTCGACGGTCTGCTGGAGGGTGATGACGCCGGCCAGGGCGCGGGGGGCGGCCCCGAACACCGAGGCGGCCAGGGCGGTGCCGCCGGCGGGCTTGTCGCCCTCCTGGCGGTACCAGTCGACGAATCCGCGGATACCGGCCTGCACGATCAGCCCGACCCAGGAGCGATCCTCCGCGCTGAGGTCGCGGAACCACGGCATGTCGGCCTCCATCCGCGCCATGGCGGTGGTGCTCAGTGCCCCGGTCGACCTCTGGAGGGCCTCGGCGGCGCGCTTGCGCTGCTCGGTTGCGGGACGACGGGGCACGGGATCCACGCTAGTGGGTCGGCCCCGGACCCAGACAGCACGAAACCCAAGAAAAACAAGGCGATCCGGCCTCCCCAAGACTGACTAGTTCTGGTTGAATCGGGCGTCTACGCCTCGTGACGAGGCAGCAGGAGGCTCCGTGTCCGGCACGCCCCACGAGGTCCAGTACCTCACGCTCCACGGTCATCGACGCGCCTACGTGAAGGTGGGACAGGGCCCTGCCCTGCTGCTGCTGCACGGTCTCGGGTGCGACCACACGACGTGGGAGCCGGTGATCGACTCCCTGGCCAAGCGCTACACCGTCATCGCGCCCGACCTGCTGGGTCACGGGCGCTCGGCCAAGCCCCGCGCGGACTACAGCGTCGGCGGCTATGCCAACGGCATGCGCGACCTCCTGACGGTGCTCGGGATCGAGAAGGTCACGGTGATCGGGCACAGCTTCGGCGGCGGGGTCGCCATGCAGTTCGCCTACCAGTTCCCCGAGCGCACCGAGCGCCTGATGCTGGTCGCGTCCGGCGGGCTCGGCCCCGAGGTGACGCCGGCCATCCGGGCGATCACGACGCCCGGCTTCCACCAGGTGATGGGCGTCCTCACCCTCCCCGGCATCCGCCACATCGGGATGGCCGGCATGCGGGCGCTCTCGCACACGCCCTGGAAGGCGACCCGAGACCTCGACGAGGTCGCCGACATCTATGACTCGTTCAAGGACCCCTACGCCCGTGCGGCGATCCGGCACGTGGTGCGGGCCGTGGTCGACTGGCGCGGCCAGATCGTGACCATGTCCGACCGGGCCTACCTCACCCAGGAGATGCCGATGGGCGTCATCTGGGGCCGCGACGACAAGGTCATCCCGGTCCGCCACGCCAGCAACGCCGCCGCACTGGCCGCCGACGCCCGAGTCGAGGTGATCCCCAACGCCGGACACTTCCCGCACAAGGACCACCCGCTCCGGTTCGCGAAGATCGTGCACGAGTTCATCCGCACGACCCAGCCCGCGACGTACAGCCGGGCCCGCTTCCGGGCCCTGCTGAAGAGCGGCCAGGGCGGGGACCAGCTCGCCGCCGTCACCTCGATCAGCAGCTGACCTGCCCCTGGTTGTCGCCGACCCGGCAGTTGTTGCTGTCCACATGCCACTGACCCGGCACTTCTGGTGACCAGAAGTGCCGGGTCAGTGGCTTTTCGACGACCGGAAGTGCCAGGTCAGGCGTCGCCGCCCTCCTGCTTGACACCGGAGACCGCCGTCGGGTCGTCGATGCGGTACATCTCGAACGCCTTCTCCACCTGGTCGGGGGCGATCTCGCCGGCGTCGGCCAGCGCCTGCAGCGCCTGGACGACGACGGACTGCGCGTCGATGTGGAAGAAGCGGCGAGCAGCCGGGCGGGTGTCGGCGAAGCCGAACCCGTCGGCGCCGAGCACGCGGTAGTCCGCCGGGACCCAGCGAGCGATCTGCAGCGGCACGGCGCGCATCCAGTCGGACACCGCGATCACGGGGCCCGGTGCACCCGTCAGCTTGTCCTGGACGTACGCCGTACGGCGCGTCTCGCCCGGGTGGAGCAGGTTCCACTCCTCGGCCGAGATCGCGTCACGGGCCAGCTCGTTCCACGACGTGACCGACCAGGTGTCGGCCTGGACGCCCCAGTCCTCGGCCAGGATCCGCGCCGCGTCCTTGACCCAGGGGTAGCCGACGCCCGAGGCGAGCAGCTGCACCCGCGGGCCCTCGCCCTCGCCGACCGAGACTCGGTGGATGCCCTTGAGGATGCCCTCGGCGTCGACGTTCTCCGGCTCGGCCGGCTGGGCCACGGGCTCGTTGTAGACCGTGATGTAGAAGATGACGTTCTCGGCGTTCTCGCCGTACATCCGCTCGAGGCCCGACTGCATGACGTGGCTGACCTCGTAGGCGAACGCGGGGTCGTAGTGCACGACGGCCGGGTTGGTCGCCGCCATCAGCGGCGAGTGGCCGTCGGCGTGCTGCAGGCCCTCACCGGTCAGCGTGGTCCGGCCGGCGGTGGCGCCGATCAGGAAGCCCCGCGCCAGCTGGTCGGCCATCGCCCAGATCGAGTCGGCGGTCCGCTGGAAGCCGAACATCGAGTAGAAGATGTAGAACGGGATCATGTGCTCGCCGTGGGTGGAGTACGTCGAGCCCGCGGCCGTCGCGGAGGCGACCGCGCCGGCCTCGGAGATGCCCTCGTGCAGCATCTGGCCCTGCGCCGACTCCTTGTAGGAGAGCAACAACTTGCGGTCGACCGATTCGTACTGCTGGCCGGCCGGGTTGTAGACCTTCGCGCTGGGGAACATGGAGTCCATGCCGAACGTGCGGTACTCGTCGGGCGCGATCGGCACGATGCGCTTGCCGATCTCCGGATCCTTCATCCAGTCCTTGAGCAGGCGGACGACGGCCATCGTGGTCGCGATCGAGTTCTTGCCGGAGCCCTGCTTCAGCTCGGCGTAGACCTTGTCGCCGGGCAGCTTGAGGGACTTGGCCCGCGTGACCCGCTTGGGCAGCGAGCCGCCGAGGGCCGCGCGGCGCTCCATCATGTACTGGATCTCGGGGGCGTCGGCTCCGGGGTGGAAGAACGGCGCGGCGCCGGTCTCCTCGTAGGAGCGCTCGAGGTCGCGGTCCGAGAGCGGCAGGTAGAGGCGGTCCCGGAACTTCTTGAGGTCGTCCTGGGTCAGCTTCTTCATCTGGTGGGTGGCGTTCTTGCCCTCCAGCGCGTCGATGGTCCAGCCCTTGATCGTCTTGGCGAGGATCACGGTCGGCTGGCCGACGTGCTTGGTGGCGGCGTCGAACGCGGCGTACACCTTGCGGTAGTCGTGGCCGCCGCGCGGCAGCTTCACGATCTGCTGGTCGCTCATGTGCTCGACCATCTTGCGCAGGCGCGGGTCGCCGCCGAAGAAGCTGTTGCGGATGTAGTCGCCGTCCTCCGTGGAGTACGTCTGGAAGGCGCCGTCGGGCGTGGTGTTCATCTTGTTGACGAGCACGCCGTCGACGTCCCGGGCGAGCAGGGCGTCCCACTCCTGGCCCCAGACGACCTTGATGACGTTCCAGCCGGCGCCGCGGAAGGTCGACTCCAGCTCCTGGATGATCTTGCCGTTGCCGCGCACGGGGCCGTCGAGCTGCTGGAGGTTGCAGTTGACGACGAAGGTGAGGTTGTCGAGCTCCTCGCGGGCCGCGAGACCGATGGCGCCGAGCGACTCGGGCTCACCCATCTCGCCGTCGCCGAGGAACGCCCACACGTGCTGGTCGCTGGTGTCCTTGATGCCGCGGTTCTGCAGGTAGCGGTTGAAGCGTGCCTGGTAGATCGAGTTGAGGGCGGTGAGCCCCATCGAGACGGTGGGGAACTCCCAGAAGTCGGGCATCAGGCGCGGGTGGGGGTACGACGGCAGCCCCTTGCCCGGTCCGTGCTGGACCTCCTGGCGGAAGCGGTAGAGCTGCTGCTCGGTGAGCCGGCCCTCGAGGAAGGCGCGGGCGTAGATGCCGGGCGAGCCGTGGCCCTGGATGTAGATCTGGTCGCCGCCGCCGGGGGCGTCCTTGCCGCGGAAGAAGTGGTTGAAGCCGACCTCGTAGAGGCTCGCCGACGACTGGTACGTCGCGATGTGGCCGCCGACCTCGAGGCCCTTGCGGTTGGCGCTGGAGACCATGACCGCGGCGTTCCAGCGGATGAACGCGCGGATGCGGCGCTCGACCTCCAGATCGCCGGGGAACCACGGCTCGCGCTCGGGCGGGATCGTGTTGATGTAGTCGGTGCTGCGCAGGGCGGGGACCCCGACCTGCATCTCGCGTGCTCGTTCGAGCAGGCGGAGCATGACGTAGCGGGCGCGTTCGCGGCCACGCTCGCCGACCAGCGAGTCGAACGAGTCGATCCAGTCGTTGGTCTCGTCCGGGTCGATGTCCGGCAGCTGGGTGGGCAGGCCCTCATGGATCACCGACGCGATCGAGCCCGGTCGGGGGCCGGTCGTGGTGTCGGAGGTGGTGCCTGAAGTGGAGGTTGAGTCTTCGGTCACCGTGTCATCGTCGCACGCACGGGAAGCACATGAAATTTACCCGCGAGTAGTGCTTGCACACCCTTCCGAGGCCCCTCGCCGGAGGGTCTTGTGGTGGACACGGGTTGCGCCCCCGCTGGAACTCCGATGGACTACTGCCTACCTTGCCGCCCGTGACGGGTGGTTGATTCGACGTGACTGGAGGATTCAGTGAGTTCGACCGCGGGTGGCGGGTCCACCCAGACAGAGGGACCCGCGACGGGCCCGGCCGAAAGGCTCGGCTTCAAGCCGGGCATGGTCATCCAGGAACTGGGCTGGGACAACGACGTGGACGACGACCTCCGGGTCGCCATCGAGGACACGGTTGACGCGGACCTGGTGGAGGCTGACTACGGCAACGTCGTGGACGCCGTGCTGCTGTGGTGGCGCGCCGAGGACGGAGACCTGGTCGACGGCCTCGTCGACTCGCTGACCGACCTGGTGGGAGGCGGCCAGATCTGGCTGCTCACCCCGAAGGTGGGCCGGCCCAACTCCGTGGACCCCGCCGACATCGCAGAGGCGGCACCCATCGCCGGCCTCTCCCAGACCACGACAGCTGCAGTCAGCAAGAACTGGTCGGCGACGCGACTGGTGGCGCCCAAGACGCCGGCCTGACCGCTCACTCTCGACCGACTGCAAGGATTCTGCGTGCTCCGACAAGTTCTCGGCAGGGCGGCAGCCGCCGGCACCAGCCTCAAGGTGCTCACGGAGGCCGGGATCATCCGGCCCTACTCCCCGATGGTGCTGGCCGGCATCGCGCGGGCGGTCCTGCGGTGGGGGACCGGGCCGGCGGGCGGCTTCGCCGCGCTCGCGGTCCGGGCGCCCGACCAGGTCGGTCTCGTCGACGAGCTGGGCTCGCTGACCTTCGGCGAGATGCACCGGCGGTCCAACGCGCTCGCCCGGGCGCTCGCCGACCAGGGCGTCGGAGAGGGCGACTCGGTCGCCGTCATGTGCCGCAACCACCGCGGCTTCGTTGACGCCAGCGTCGCCGTGTCCAAGCTCGGCGCCGACCTCCTCTACCTCAACACGGCGTTCGCCGGGCCGCAGCTGGTCGACGTACTCGCGCGCGAGAAGCCCGCTGCAGTGATCCACGACGAGGAGTTCACCCAGCTGCTCTCCGGTGCCGAGATCGAGCACCGGGTCGTGGCCTGGACCGATGGCGGCGACGCCGCGGTCACCCTCGAGTCCCTGATCGAGTCCTACCCCGACGACGACCTGAGCCCGCCCGAGCGGCACACCCGGATCGTGATCCTGACGTCGGGGACCACCGGCACGCCCAAGGGTGCGCCGCGCACCGAGGCCGGCATCGACGCGGCCGTGTCATTGCTGTCCCGGATGCCGCTGCGCCACGGCTGGCGCACCCACATCGCGGCTCCGCTGTTCCACACCTGGGGCTTCGCGCACCTCGCCATGGCGATGCTGCTCGGCTCGACGGTCGTGCTGCGTCGGCGCTTCGACCCCGAGGAGTGCCTGCGGGTCACCGAGTCGGAGAGGTGCGACTCGCTCGCGGTCATCCCCGTGATGCTCCAGCGGATCATGGCACTGCCCGAGGAGACGCTGAAGTCCTACGACCTGTCCCGGGTGAAGGTCGTCGCCGCGTCCGGATCGGCCCTGCCGGGCGACCTGGCGCTGGACTGGATGAACCACTTCGGCGACAACCTCTACAACATCTACGGCTCGACCGAGGTCGCCTACGCCTCGGTCGCCACCCCGGTCGACCTGCGCGAGGCGCCGTCCTCGGCGGGCAAGCCGCCCTGGGCGACCGTGGTGAAGATCTTCGACGCCGACGGGCACGAGGTCGAGGAGGGCGCTTCCGGCCGGATCTTCGTCGGCAACAGCCTGCTCTTCGAGGGCTACACCGGTGGTGGCCACAAGGACATGATCGACGGGCTGATGTCCACCGGCGACGTCGGCCGCTTCGGGCCGGACGGGCGGCTCTACGTCGACGGCCGCGACGACGAGATGATCGTCTCCGGCGGCGAGAACGTCTTCCCCAAGGAGGTCGAGGACTGCCTCGCGCGCCACGAGGCCGTGGAGGAGGTGGCCGCGATCGGTGTCGACGACCCCGACTTCGGCAAGCGGCTGCGCGCCTTCGTCTCCCTCAAGGAGGGTGGTTCGGCCAGCGAGGACGAGCTCAAGGACTGGGTCAAGCAGAACCTCGCCCGCTACAAGGTGCCCCGCGAGATCGTCTTCCTCGATGAGCTGCCCCGCAACGCGACCGGCAAGGTGCTCAAGCGCGATCTCGTCGAGCGGGAGTGAGGCGCCCTCGCGTCCAGCGGTGTCGGCCCCGGGTGCGAGGATGACGGCATCATGAGCGGACTCACGCTGGGCGGACCAGCACCTGACTTCACCTTGCGCGACCAGTTCGGCCAGGACGTCACGTTGTCGTCCTTCCGCGGCAAGAAGGCCGTGGTGATCTTCTTCTACCCGTTCGCGTTCTCGGGCGTGTGCACCGGCGAGATGGCCGGCATCCGCGACCGGCTCGCGGAGTTCATGACCTTCGACACCGAGGTCCTCGCGATCTCGTGCGACCCGGTCTACGCCCTGCGGGCCTTCGCCGACCAGGACGGGCTCAACTTCCCGCTCCTGTCCGACTTCTGGCCGCACGGCGAGGTCTCGCGGGCCTACGACGTCTTCAACGAGGCGCGCGGCTGCCCGCGGCGGTCGTCGTACGTCGTCGACAAGCAGGGCCTGGTGCGCTGGGCGGTGCACAATGCGATGCCCGAAGGGCGCGATCTGGACGAGCACCTGACCCAGTTGTTGGCTCTGGCCTAGACCAATTGGGGGATATTTCCAGGACTTTGCGCCGGACCGGCGACAACCTTTGGACCCCGGCTCTAATGTTGAACTTGTCGAACCGCTGGTGACCCGAGACGCCAGCGGTTCGACTCATTTCCGGACCAGGTGCCAAATTCCCCGGTCCCGCCCCGCTCGCGTAGTCTGTGCGGGCTTTCGAGGGCGTATAGCTCAGCGGTAGAGCACCTCCCTTACAAGGAGGTGGTCGGGGGTTCGATCCCCTCTGCGCCCACTCGCCTCCCCGACGACTGTCCAGGCTCACCGCGCCCTCGGCCAGCAGCGCTACATGAAGTCCGAGCTGCCCTTCCGCGGCCTCACCTCGCCCGAGCTGACGGCGCTGCTGCGCCCCGTCCTCGCGTCGTACGCTCCCGACTCGCGCGAGGAGTGGGACGCGACCGTCCGCGACCTGTGGGACGGTGCCACGCACCGCGAGGAGAGGTACGCCGCGCTCGCGCTGGCCCGGCACCGCGCCGCCCGCGCCTGGCTGGACCCGGGTTCGCTGCCCCTGTTCCGCCACCTCGTCGTGATCCCGACTGGGTCCGCGGCGAGGTCGACCGGCTCGGCGAGCGCCTGTCGGGGCTCTCCCGGCGCGAGGCCCTCAAGCACCTCTGAGTCGCCCGGCGGACCGATTGACCAACCGGCGGGCAACGGTCGGCTGACTACAGTGGCGAGAGTCACCGTGATGCCCAGGAGGCCCCGTGCTCGTCCCGTTCAGCGTGTCCGACTTCATCGACCGAGCCGTGCAGGTCTACGGCGAGCGCACCGGCGTCGTCGACGAGCCCGACCAGCCCGCCAGGCCCCTGGGGGACCACGGCGAGCTGACCTACGCCGAGATCGGTGCCCTCGCGCGCCGACAGGCGGCGAAGCTGGACGAGCTCGGCATCGGCTTCGGCGACCGGGTGGCGATCGTGAGCCACAACAGCGCACGGCTGCTGACCGCGTTCTTCGGCGTCGCGGGCTTCGGACGGGTGCTGGTGCCGGTCAACTTCCGGCTGCGGCCCGACGAGGTCAGCTACATCGTCCAGCACTCCGGGGCCAGGGTCCTGCTGGTCGACCCGGAGCTGGACGAGACGCTGAAGGGCGTGACGGCCGAGCACCGCTTCGTGATCGGCGACGACGGCGACCTGTACGCGCCGGAGGGTGCCGAACCCCGGCCCTGGGAGCCGGACGAGAACGCGACGGCCTGCATCAACTACACCTCGGGCACCACCGCGCGGCCCAAGGGCGTGCAGATCACGCACCGCAATCTCTGGGTCAACGCCCTCACGTTCGGCCTGCACGCCGGCGTGTCCGACCGTGACGTCTACCTGCACACGCTGCCGATGTTCCACGCCAACGGCTGGGGCATGCCGTTCACGATGGCCGGCCTCGGTGTCCCGCAGATCGTGATCCGCAAGATCGACGGCGCCGAGATCCTGCGCCGGGTCGAGAAGTACGGCGTCACCGTGATGTGCGCGGCCCCGGCCGTCGTCGCGGCCGTCCTCGAGGCCGCCGCGAGCTGGGAGGGCGAGATCCCCGGCCGTGACCGGGTCCGGATCATCGTCGCCGGCGCCCCGCCGCCGACCAAGACGGTCGCTCGCGTCGAGCAGGAGCTCGGCTGGGAGTTCATCCAGATCTACGGCCTCACCGAGACCTCACCGCTGCTCACGGTCAACCGCACCCGTCAGGAGTGGGACGACCTGTCGGCCGAGGACCGGGCGGCCAGGCTGGTCCGCGCCGGCGCCCCGGCGATCGGCGTACGCCTCGAGATCGACAAGGGGGGCGAGGTGCTGGCCCGGTCCAACGTCGTCCTCGAGGGCTACTGGGAGCAGCCGGAGGAGACGGCCCGCGCGCTGAAGGACGGCTGGTTCCACACCGGGGACGGCGGCGTCATCGGCGACGACGGCTACCTCACCATCAGTGACCGCAAGAAGGACGTCATCATCACCGGCGGCGAGAACGTCTCGTCCATCGAGGTCGAGGACGTGCTGTTCTCGCACCCGGCCGTGGCGGAGGTGGCGGTGATCGGCGTCCCCAGCGAGAAGTGGGGCGAGACCATCAAGGCCCTCGTCGTCCTGGCCGAGGGCGCAGAGGTCACCGAGGTCGACCTCATCGCCTGGTGCAAGGACAAGGCGGCCGGCTACAAGGCCCCGACGTCGATCGAGTTCCGGGTCGAGCTGGCCCGCACGGCCACCGGCAAGCTGCAGAAGTTCAAGCTGCGCAAGCCCTACTGGGACGGCTACGACCGGCAGGTGCACTAGCCGGAGGGGTCACTCGGACGGCTTGACGTCCAGCACGACCTCGAACTCCAGCAGGTCCGCGCCGGAGGCGACCGGCTTGGCCCGCTCGCCGGCGTGCGCCTCGCGGGCGTCGCCGTCGCGCCAGGCGGCGAACGACTCCTCGTCCTGCCAGTGCGTGACGACGAAGTAACGGTCCTCGCCCTTCACCGGGCGGAGCAGCTGGAAGCCGAGGAAGCCGGCAGCACCGTCGACGGTGTGCGCCCGGGCCGAGAAGCGGCGCTCGAGCTCCTCGTGGGCCTGCGGCGGGACGGAGATGGCGTTGATCTTCACGACGGACATGGAACGACCCTAGCCAGCCCGGGGAGCCCGGCGGGACCACTAGCCTGTCGCCCATGCCCGCGCTCACGGACCTCGTCGACCTGCTCCACGGCTGGTACCCGCCCGCCACGGCGGACGGCTGGGACGCCGTCGGGCTGGTGTACGGCGACCCCGGCGCCGAGGTCGGCAAGGTGATGTTCGCCGTCGACCCGACCCTCGAGGTCGCCCGCGAGGCAGCCGCGTGGGGTGCGGACCTGCTCGTCGTCCACCACCCGCTCTTCCTGAAGCCGGTGCACGGCTTCGCGGCGACCACCCCCAAGGGCCGCACGCTCGCGACCCTCGCCGGGGCCGGGTGCGCGCTGCTGACCGCGCACACCAACGCCGACCGCGCCGTCGGCGGTGTCTCGGAGGCCCTGGCCACGGCCCTCGGGCTGAGCGATCTCGCGCCGATCGGGCCGTCCGCGGACGCGGCGCTGGACAAGCTCACCGTCTACGTCCCGGCAGCGGACGCCGAGCGCGTCCGGGCCGCGCTGGCCGAGGCCGGCGCCGGCCGGATCGGCGACTACGACCAGGCGTCCTTCTCGACCCCTGGTGAGGGCCGGTTCCGTCCGCTGGACGGGGCCCGTCCCGCGATCGGCGAGGTCGGCCGGGTCGAGGTGGTCGACGAGATCAGGGTCGAGGCGGTGCTCCCGCGCGCACGCCGTACGGCGGTCGTCGCGGCCATGCTGGCGGTCCACCCCTACGAGGAGCCGGCCTACGACGTGATCGAGCTGGCCGACCCCGGGACCTCCTCGACCGGGTCGGGACGGATCGGCACGGTCGCCGCCACGACGCTCGGCGCGTTCGCCCGGACGGTCGCCGCGGTGCTGCCCGAGACCGCCCACGGCGTGCGGGTCGCCGGCGACCCCGACCGCGCCGTACGCCGGGTCGCGGTGTGCGGGGGAGCGGGGGACTTCCTGCTCGACACGGTGCTGCGCAGCGACGTCGACGTCTACGTCACCAGCGACCTGCGCCACCACCCGGCCGGGGAGTTCCTCGAGCAGGACGGCCCGGCGCTGGTCGACGTGGCGCACTGGGCGGCCGAGTGGACCTGGCTGCCGGTGGTGCAGAGGCGGGTGGTCGAGGCGCTGGGCGATACGGTGGAGACCCGGGTCAGCACGACCTGCACCGACCCGTGGCAATTCCGTATCTGAACAGTGTCATCCGAACCCAGGAGCCCCCGCTGAAAGCCGACCCCGTCGCCCAACTGAAGCTGCTCGACGTCCAGGCGCTCGACGCCCGGGCCGACCAGCTGCGTCACCAGCTGGCGAGCCTGCCGGAGCTGGCGGAGCTCTCCGCCCTCGAGACCAGCCGCAAGGAGCTCGACGACCAGGCGCGCGACGCCCGGATCGTCGTGGACGACCTCACGGTCGAGCAGAAGAAGGTCGACTCCGACGTCGAGCAGGTCAAGACCCGGCGCAAGCGTGACCAGGACCGCATCGAGCAGGGGCTGATCAGCAACCCCAAGGACATCGAGCGGATGCAGCACGAGATGGTCTCGCTGGAGCGCCGGATCAACTCCCTCGAGGACGACGAGCTCGAGATCATGGCCACGATCGAGGACGCCCAGCGCACCCTCGACTCGCTCAGCGGCCAGATCGCCGCCGCCGACGAGCGGTTGACCGAGCTCCGCACCTCCCGTGACGAGAAGGGCGTCGGCATCGAGGCCGAGCTCGCGGAGCAGATCGGCAGGCGCTAGGAGCTGGTCGAGGGGCTCCCCGAGGACCTGCTCGCGCTCTACGAGAAGCTCCGCGGCAACCGTCGCGGGGTCGGCGCGGCCGAGCTGCGCCAGGGTCGGTGCACGGGCTGCCAGCTCAGCATCGACTTCGCCGAGCTCCAGGTCATCAGGAAGGCCCCCGCCGACCTGGTCGTCCGGTGCGAGGAGTGCTCGCGGATCCTCGTGCGCACCTCCGAGTCCGGGCTGTGAGCGAAGCCCGTCAACACGGGGGTCCTCGCCGGGTCCTGATCGAGGCCGACGGGGGGTCGCGGGGCAACCCGGGTCCCGCGGCGTACGGCGCGGTGCTCCGCGACGCCGACACCGGCGCGGTGATCGCCGAGGACGGCACGATGATCGGCGTCGCCACCAACAACGTGGCGGAGTACTCCGGGCTGATCGCCGGGCTCAGGCTGGCCGAGGAGTTCGCTCCCGGCGCCGAGATCGAGGTCCGGCTGGACTCCAAGCTGCTCGTCGAGCAGATGTCGGGCCGCTGGAAGATCAAGCACCCCGACATGCGGCCGCTGGCGGCCGAGGCCAACCGGCTGGCGCCGTTCGGCACGACGTACACCTGGGTGCCGCGCGAGCAGAACCAGTACGCCGACCGGCTGGCCAACGAGGCGCTGGACGGCAGGCGGCATGGCGTGACCGTGGCCGGTGAGGCCCCCGGGACCGACTCGCTGATCGAGGAGATCGAGAGCCCGGACGAGGCCCCGCCGAGCGTGCAGACCCAGGTGCGCGGCTGGTCGGCCGCGGCCGGTGCGCCGACGACGCTGGTACTGCTGCGGCACGGCGTCACCGCGCACACGGTCGAGAAGCGGTTCTCGGGCGGCCTCGCCAGCGCCAACCCGGGCCTCAGTGACGACGGGCGCGCGCAGGTCCGCGCCGCCGCTGAGTGGCTCGCCCCGCTCGCCGAGAAGGTCGATGCGGTGATCGCCTCGCCCGTACGCCGCACGCTGGAGTCCGCCGAGATCCTTGCCGGGATCCTCAACAAGAGCGTCGAGGTCGAGCCGGGCTTCGCGGAGATGGAGTTCGGCGCCTGGGACGGCATGACGTTCTCGGAGGTGGCCGAGCAGCATCGTGACGGCCTGGACGAGTGGCTCGGGTCGCTCGACGCGTCACCGGGCGGCGGGGAGTCGTTCCGCGAGGTCGAGCAGCGCGTCCTGGGCGGGCTGCAGCGGCTGCTGGACGCCCACGGCGGCAAGACCGTCGTCGTCGTCAGCCACGTGACGCCGATCAAGACCCTGGTCGCGCACGCGGTCGATGCCCCTCTCGACGCGGTCTTCCGCATGGAGCTCTCGCCGGCCTCGGTGAGCGTCGTGTCGTTCTTCCGTGGCGGCAAGGACGGCAGCGAGCCGCGCGCGTCGCTGCGCATGTACAACGCGCTGCCGCCCGGCAACGACGTGTTCTCCGAGGGCGGTCGCTGGTAGGTCCGGCGCCGAGGGCACCAGTCAGATCTCGCTGACGACCACGTCGAGCTGGGTGCCCTTGCGGGTCGGCTGACCCATCTCGACCTTCCAGCCGAGCGAGGTCAGCAGGTCGGCGAGCGCGCCCGGCGTGCCGGGGTTGCCGCCGTCCTCGAGCAGGCCACGCACGATCCGGCCCTTGGTGGCCTTGTTGAAGTGGCTGACCACCTGGCGCTTGCCGTTGACCTCGTGCAGCACGCGGACGGTGGCCACCCGCTCGGCGAGCTCGGCCGGCGGCCGCCAGAACGCGGCGTACATCGTGGACCGGAGGTCCACCAGCAGCCCGTCGCCCCGCCCGTGGTCCAGCGCCTCCGTCACGGCTGTGCCCAGCACGTCGCGCCACACGGCCGCGACGGGACCGACCCCGGGGAGCGTGGCGTCGCCGGAGAGGCGGTAGGCCGGGATCCGGTCGGCGGGGCGGACCAGGCCGAACAGTGACGAGGTGACCGCCAGCCGCGAGCCTGCCCGGCGTTTGGCCGCGGGGGAGAGGGTGGCGGCGTCGAGGGCGTCGTACAGCACGCCCGCGTAGACCTTGTCCGCCCGCGCGGACGGGGCCGTGCGCAGCCGCGCGTCGAGGGCCACGAGATCGTGCTGGGTGGGGCCGACGCCGAGGGTGCGCGCGGCGAGATCCGCGTCGCCGGAGCAGAGCGAGACGAGGGCGTCGAGCACCCGCCCACGGGCTTCGGAGAGCCCGGGGAAGCTCAGGTCGGAAAGGTCCAGGGCCCTGCCCCGGACGGGAACGGTCTTGCCCTCGCTCGGGGGCAGCACGATCAGCACAGGGCAAGGCTAGGGTGCACGACATGCCCAGCAACCGAGTGGTGCACGTCCGGAAGGCCGGCGACGGCGTCGCGGCCCAGAGCCTGCGCGAGGGGATCGAGCGGATCCAGGCCGAGCTGGAGGTCTCGCCGGAGTTCCCGGCCGAGGTCGAGCAGGCCGCGGCCGCAGCAGTCTCGAGCCCACGCCTGCCCGGCCTCGACCGCACCGACCTGCCCTTCGTGACGATCGACCCTCCGGGTGCCCTGGACCTCGACCAGGCCCTCCACCTCGAGCGGGACGGCTCGGGCTTCGTCGTGCGCTACGCGATCGCCGACGTCGCCGCCTTCGTGGAGCCCGACGGGCCGGTGGACGCCGAGGCGCGCCGGCGCGGGGAGACGCTCTACGGCGCGGACTCCAAGGTGCCGCTGCACCCGAAGGTGATCTCGGAGGACGCGGGCTCCCTGCTCCCCGACCAGGTGCGGCCCGCGTTGCTGTGGACGATCAAGGTCGACGCGACCGGCGAGGGCACGGACGTCACGGTCGAGCGGGCGCTGGTGCGCTCCACCGCCCGGCTCGACTACGCCGGTGCACAGGCGTCGATCGACGACGGCAGCGCGCCGGAGTCGCTGGCGCTGCTGGCCGAGGTCGGCCGGCTGCGCCTGTCGCGCGAGGCCGCCCGCGGGGGCGTCTCCCTGCCGCTGCCCGAGCAGGAGGTCGACGTCGAGAACGACCGCTGGCACCTGGAGTACCGCACGCTGCTGCCCGTCGAGCAGTGGAACGCGCAGATCTCGCTGCTGACCGGCTTCGGGGCCGCCTCGCTGATGGTCTACGCCCGGGTCGGGCTGCTGCGCACGCTGCCGCCGCCGGACCCGCGCGACGTGCAGCGCCTGCACCGCACCGCCCGCGCCCTGCACATCGAATGGCCGGCCGAGCAGCTCTACCCCGACTTCATCCGCTCGCTGGACCCCTCGAAGCCGAACCATGCCGCGATGGTCACCGCCTGCACGCGGCTGCTGCGCGGGAGTGGGTACGTCGGCTTCGACGGCGAGGTGCCCGCCGATCCGCAGCACGCGGCCCTGGCCTCGGAGTACGCCCACGTCACCGCTCCGCTGCGGCGGCTGGGGGACCGCTACGCCGGCGAGATCTGCCTGGCGCTGTGTGCCGGGACCGAGGTGCCCTCGTGGGTCCTCTCACGCCTGCACGAGCTCCCCGAGATCCTCCAGGAGTCGGGTCGCCGGGCCCACCGATACGAGGACGCCATCCTCGACCTGGTCGAGGCCGGCGTCCTCAAGGACCGGGTGGGGGAGACCTTCGACGCCGTGGTCGTCGACATCGAGGAGAAGAACGGCGGCACCCGTGGCGTCGTGACCGTCCAGGAGCCCGCCATCGAGGCCAGGGTCGAGAGCGACGGCCCGCTGCCGCTCGGGAACGACGTACGCGTGAAGCTCGTGCGGGCGGATGTGGCCACCCGGACGGTGGAGTTCTCGCTGGTCGACCCGGGCTGACGACGCTCGGCCGGGGGCTACCGACCCGTCCGGGACGGGGGCACCATCAGGTGGGGGTCGATGACGCGCACCGTGTCGGGCTCGAAGCCGTTCTGCATGCCCCAGCGCACGGCCTGCGAGCGACGCGTCACCTCGATCTTGCGGTAGGCCGAGCGGATGTAGGTCTTGACGGAGTTGATGCTGATGAAGGCGCCCTCGACGATCTCCCGGCCCGTGAGTGCCTTGGACAGGTAGCCGGAGGCGCCCTTGGCGAGCGCCCGGTCGATGAGGTCGGGCTGGAGGTTCCAGCTGAGCACGACGACCTTCGCGTCGCTGTCCCGGACCAGGTCCTCGAGGTCGATGCCGTCGCCCTGGACCTGGCCGAAGGTGTCGTAAGGACGATGTCGACATCGGTGACGACCGGCAGGCTCGCGCCGGCCTCCACCACGTCGATCCGCTCGTCGGCCAGGATGGCGGCCACGCCCGCGATCACGACCGCGGAAATGGAATGAACCGCCGGGGTCTCGGGTCCCCGGCGGTTCGAGGGAAACGTTAGCGCGGGGCGCCCGGATCCGGGAGTGTTTCCTTCCTCAAGATTTGCTCAAGATCTCTCGCGACGCCCGGGGGCGGGGTGGATCAGGCAGGGCGAGCGGCTCAGCGCGGGGCCATCCGCAGCGCGCCGTCCATGCGGATGGTCTCGCCGTTGAGGTAGTCGTGGTCGATCAGTGACAGGGCGAGCTGTGCGTACTCCTCGGGGCGCCCCAGTCGCTGCGGGAACGGGATCCCGGCCGCGAGACCGGCCCGGAACTCCTCCGACACGGTCGCGAGCATCGGCGTCTCGACGATCCCGGGGGCGATGGTGAGCACCCGGATGCCGTGCTGGGCGAGGTCCCGTGCGGCCGGCAGGGTGAGGCCGACGACACCACCCTTCGACGAGGCGTACGCCGCCTGACCGACCTGGCCGTCGTACGCCGCGACGGAGGCGGTGTTGATGACCACCCCGCGCTGACCGTGCTCGAGGGCGCCGGTGGCGGCGATCTTCTCCGCGGCCAGCGTCATCACGTTGAAGGTGCCCACCAGGTTCACCTGGACGACCTTGGCGTAGAACGCGAGGTCGTGCGGGCCCTTCCTGCCCAGGATGCGCATGGACGGGCCGATGCCGGCGCAGTTGACCACCGTGCGCAGGGGCACGCCTGCCCCGGCGGCGATGTCGACCGCGGCCTGGACCTGCTCGGGGTCGGTGACGTCGACGCCGACGTACTCCACACCGTCGACCTGCGGGGCCGACTCGATGCCGGCGGGCAGGTCGAAGGCGAAGACCTGCGCGCCCTGGGCGGCGAGGGCTGCGGCGGTCGCCGCTCCGAGGCCGGAGGCGCCGCCGGTGACGATGGCTGCCGTGTTCATGACCTGCACGGGTGTGGCTCCTTGTTCGTGGCGTGACCCCTCGACAGCTCTGTCGGTCGAGGGGAACTGCTGGGGATGCTGGTGGTCAGACGCTGATGGTCAGACGTTGCGGCGGTACTGGCCGCCCACTTCGAAGAACGCCTCGGTGACCTGCTGCAGCGAGCACACCCGTGCGGCGTCCATCAGGACGACGAAGACGTTCTCGCCGGAGACCGCAGCCTCCTTGAGCCGGGCGAGGGCATCCTGGGCCTCGGTGGTGTGAGCGGCCTGGAAGTCGCGCACGCGGGCGAGCTGCGACTCCTTCTCCGCCTCGGTGGCGCGGGCCAGCTCGACCTCGGTGGGGGAGACGTCGGAGTCGGGCTTCACGAACGTGTTGACGCCGACGATCGGCAGCGTGCCGTCGTGCTTGCGGTGCTCGTAGAGCATCGACTCGTCCTGGATGCGACCGCGCTGGTAGCCGGTCTCCATCGCGCCGAGCACGCCGCCGCGCTCGTTGATGCTGTCGAACTCGGCCAGCACGGCCTTCTCCACCAGGTCGGTGAGCTCGTCGATGATGAACGAGCCCTGGAGCGGGTTCTCGTTCATCGCCAGGCCCCACTCGCGGTTGATGATCAGCTGGATCGCGAGCGCCCGGCGCACCGACTCCTCGGTGGGGGTGGTGACGGCCTCGTCGTAGGCGTTGGTGTGCAGCGAGTTGGCGTTGTCGTAGATCGCGATCAGCGCCTGCAGGGTGGTGCGGATGTCGTTGAAGTCCATCTCCTGCGCGTGCAGGGAACGCCCGGACGTCTGAACGTGGTACTTCAGCTTCTGGCTGCGCTCGTTGGCGCCGTACTTCTCCTTCATCGTGATCGCCCAGATGCGGCGGGCGACGCGGCCGAGCACGGAGTACTCCGGGTCCATGCCGTTGGAGAAGAAGAACGACAGGTTCGGCGCGAAGTCGTCGATGTCCATGCCTCGCGCGAGGTAGGCCTCGACGTAGGTGAACCCGTTGGCAAGGGTGAACGCGAGCTGGCTGATGGGGTTAGCCCCGGCCTCGGCGATGTGGTAGCCGGAGATCGAGACCGAGTAGAAGTTGCGGACCTTCTGCGCGATGAACCACTCCTGGATGTCGGCCATCATCCGCAGCGAGAACTCGGTGGAGAACAGGCAGGTGTTCTGGCCCTGGTCCTCCTTGAGGATGTCGGCCTGCACGGTGCCGCGCACGTTCGCCAGGGCGTACGCCGTGAGGTCGGCGTGCTCGGCCTCGTCGGGCTCGCGGCCCTCCTTGTCGCGGAACTTCTCGACCTGCTGGTCGATCACGGTGTTGAGGAAGAACGCCAGCACGGTCGGGGCGGGGCCGTTGATCGTCATCGACACCGAGGTGCTGGGGGAGACCAGGTCGAAGCCGTCGTAGAGCGCCTTCATGTCCGCCAGCGTCGCGACGGAGACACCGGAGGTGCCGACCTTGCCGTAGACGTCGGGGCGCGGGTCGGGGTCACGGCCGTAGAGGGTGACGGAGTCGAACGCGGTCGAGAGCCGGGTGGCGTCACCGTCGGCGGACAGCATCTTGAAGCGGCGGTTGGTGCGGAACGGGTCGCCCTCGCCGGCGAACATCCGGGCCGGGTCCTCGCCGTCGCGCTTGAAGACGAAGACGCCGGCCGTGTAGGGGAAGTAGCCGGGCAGGTTCTCGCGTCGCCAGAACTTCACGAGCTCGCCGTGCTCGGTGACCCGGGGCAGGGAGACCCGCGGGATCTTGTTGCCCGACAGGGACTCACGGGTCAGCCGGGTGACGATCTGCTTGTCGCGGACCGTGACGACCTGCTCGTCGCCGGAGTAGGACTCCACGACCGCGGGCCAGCCCGCGATCTGGTCGGCAACCTCGTGGGGCAGGGCCTTGCGGGCACCCTCGAGCAGCGAGTCCACCCCGGTCGCGTCGACGCCGGCCTCGACCAGCTCGCCCCGGACGATGTCGAAGCGCTGCACCCGGCTGGCCGCCGCGGCGAGGCGCTCGGTCTCGGCGTGGTAGCCGCGGACCGTCTCGGTGATCTCGGCGAGGTAGCGCACCCGGTCGGTGGGCACGACCTGGCGGATCCCGGAGGAGTGACGCACGTCGACGTGGGGGAGCGTGCCCTCGCTGACCGTGAGGCCGCGGCCGGCCAGGTCGTCGCGCAGGTGCTGGTAGAGCGCCGTGACGCCGTCGTCGTTGAAGGTCGCGGCGCTCGTGCCGAAGACGGGCATCTCGGAGGGCTGCTTGCCGAAGGCTCCACGATTGCGGACCAGCTGCCGGCCCACGTCGCGCAGCGCGTCCTTGGCGCCGCGTCGCTCGAACTTGTTGATCGCCACCGTGTCGGCGAAGTCGAGCATGTCGATCTTCTCGAGCTGGGAAGCGGCGCCGAACTCCGGCGTCATGACGTAGAGGGAGGTGTCCACGAACGGCACGATCGCCGCGTCCCCCTGGCCGATGCCGGGCGTCTCGACGATGACCAGGTCGAAGCCGGCGGCCTTGACCACAGCGATCACGTCGGACAGGTGCTCGGGGACCTCGTGCGCACCGCGGGTGGCGAGGCTGCGGAAGAAGATGCGGTCGCCGTCGAGGGAGTTGGCGCGGATCCGGTCGCCCAGCAGCGCGCCACCGCCCTTGCGGCGGGTCGGGTCGACGGCGATGACGGCGATCCGCAGCTTGTCCTGCTGGTCGACGCGGAAGCGGCGCACGATCTCGTCGGTGAGGCTCGACTTGCCGGAGCCACCGGTGCCGGTGATGCCGAGCACGGGAGTGGTGTGCGCGGCCGCGGCCTCCTTGATCCGGGTCAGCACCTCGGCGGAGAGCTGGCCGGTCTCCGCGCCGGTGATGGCGCGGGCCACCGCGAGGCGGTCGCCGGCAAGGACGGAGTCGACGTCGGCCTGGCGGGACTGCCACGGATCGAAGTCACAGTCGGCGACGACGGAGTTGATCATCCCGACCAGCCCCATGCGTTGGCCGTCCTCGGGGGAGAAGATGGTGACGCCCGACTCGCGCAGGCGCTTGATCTCGGCGGGCACGATGACGCCGCCGCCACCGCCGACCACCTTGACGTGGCCGGCACCCGCCGCCCGCAGCGACTCCACGAGGTACTCGAAGTACTCGACGTGGCCGCCCTGGTACGACGACACGGCGACGCCCTGCACGTCCTCCTCGAGCGCGGCGTCCACGACCTCCTGCACCGAGCGGTTGTGACCCAGGTGGATCACCTCGCAGCCCTGGCTCTGGAAGATCCGGCGCATGATGTTGATCGAGGCGTCGTGGCCGTCGAACAGGCTGGAGGCCGTGACGAGCCGGACGGGGTTCAGCGGCTGGTGGAGCTCGGGCATGAGGGTCCTTCGCGAAAGATGGTTGGACGTCCTACCAATCGAACCATAGGACATCCGACCTGCTACTGGGAAGTCACGACCGTCGTGGCCACGGCATCGCCCGCGCTGGCCCGCATGGCGTCCAGCAGCTCGGTCAGCCGGGCCAGGTCCTGGCCCTCCAGTCCGGGCTGCTCGAAGATCTCGGTGTTGAGGCCCTCGGTCGCGCGCTCGACGATGTCGCGGCCGGCCTCGGTCAGGCACGCGAGGATGACGCGGCGGTCGTCGTCGCGTCGCAGGCGCTCGACGTACCCCTGGCGAACCAGGCGGTCCACCGCGCTCGTCACGCTCGTGGGGTGCACCTGGAGCAGGGTGCCGAGCCGGGTCATCGGCATCTGCCCCGCGTGCACGAACGAGAGCAGCCGCAGCACCTCGTAGCGCGCGAAGGTCAGGTCGAGCGGCCGCAGCACGGCCTCGATCCGCTCCATCAGCAGCTGCTGCACCCGCACGAGCGAGGTGACCATGGCCATGCCGTCGGCGGCGGCGGTCCACCCGTGCTGGACCCACTGCTTGTGCGCCTCGCGGATCGGGTCTCGGTCGGATGCCATGTGGACAGGCTACGCGGATCTACTTGGACATCCTAGGATTGGCGCATGAGCGAAGAGAAGATTGTCCTCGTCGACGGTGCCCGCACGCCGGTCGGCAGCTTCGGCGGCGTGTTCAAGGACGTGCCCGGCTTCGAGCTCGGAGCGACGGCCGCCAGGGCCGCCCTCGAGCGCGCCGGGGTCGCGGCCGAGGACATCGACGAGGTCGTCATGGGCTGCATCGGCCAGGTCGGCCCCGACGCCTACAACGCCCGCCGCGTCGCGATCGCCGCCGGCCTGCCGAAGAGCGTGCCGGCGTACACCGTCAACCGCCTCTGCGGCTCCGGCCTCCAGGCGATCTGGTCGGCAGCGATGGAGATGCGGTGGAACGGCCTCGACCTCACCCTCGCCGGCGGCGACGAGTCGATGACCCGGATGCCGTTCTACGACTTCGGTGCCCGCGCCGGCTACAAGCTCGGCAACCGCGCGCTGGTCGACGGCACGGTGATGATGCTGACCGACCCGTTCCACGACATCCACATGGGCGTGACGGCCGAGAACGTCGCGAAGAAGTACGGCGTCTCCCGCGAGGCGCAGGACGAGTTCGCCGTGGAGTCCCAGCGCCGCGCCGCGACCGACGCCGCGAAGGCCGCCTTCGCCGAGGAGATCGTCGCGGTCGAGGTCGGGGGCCGCAAGCCCTTCACCGTCACCGAGGACGAGCACCCGAAGCCGCAGACCACGATGGAGACCCTCGCCAGGCTGCGCCCGGCCTTCACCAAGGACGGCACCGTCACCGCCGGCAACGCCTCCGGCATCAACGACGGTGCCGCGGCCGTCGTGCTGGCCCGCGAGTCCGCAGCCGCCGAGCGCGGGCTCACCCCGCTCGTCACGCTCGAGGCGGTGGCCACCGCCGCCATGGAGCCCGAGCTGATGGGCTACGCGCCGGTGCTGGCCCTCCGCGCGCTCTTCGAGAAGACCGGCACCACGCCCGGCGACATCGACACCATCGAGCTCAACGAGGCCTTCGCCTCGCAGGCGGTCGCGGTCATCCGGGACGCCGAAGCTCGACCCCGCGAAGGTCAACCCGTACGGCGGGGCGATCGCGCTCGGTCACCCCGTCGGCGCCACCGGGGCGATCCTGTCCCTGCGCGTGGCGAAGGACCTGGCCCGCCGTGACCTCGAGACCGGCATCGTGACGATGTGCATCGGTGGCGGCCAGGCGCTGGCCGCCCTGTTCCGGAGGGTCTGACGTGGCATCTGACACGACACTGGTGGAGTACGCCGTCACCGACGGCGTCGGGCACATCGAGCTCAACCGTCCGGACGTGTCCAACGCCGTCGACCTTCCGACGGCCGCTGCGCTGGCGGCCGCCGTGGCCGCGGCTGCGTCCGACGACTCGGTGACCGCCGTGCTGGTGACGGGCGCGGGAAAGCGGTTCTGCGCCGGGGGAGACGTGGCCTCGATGATCGCCTCCGACGACCGGCCGGCTCACCTCCTGGAACTGGCCGGTGCCCTCGACGAGGCGCTGCAGGCGCTCGCGGCCCTGGAGAAGCCCGTGGTGTGCGCCGTGCAGGGCGCCGTGGCCGGCGCCGGCCTCGCCGTCATGCTCAGCTGCGACCTCGTGGTGGCCGAGGCCGCCACCAAGTTCGTCTTCGCCTACCCGGGGGTGGGCCTCACTCCCGACTGTGGCGTCTCCTGGCTGCTGCCCCGTGCAGTCGGGCAGCAGCGGGCGCTCGAGCTCGCCCTCACCGGTCGCGTCCTGGACGGGGCCACGGCGCAGGACTGGGGGATGGTCACCGAGGTCGTCGCGTCCGACGCGGCCGGGCGTGCGTTCGAGCTGGCGGCGGGCCTGGCTGCCGGGCCGGCGTACGCCCTGGGCCAGGCGCGCCGCCTGCTGCGCTCGTCGTGGGAGTCCAGCCGTGCGGACGCTGGTTCCGAGGAGTCCCGCACCATCGCCGAGGCGGTGCAGACGCCGGCCGCGGTGCGTGCCCTGAGCGGCTTCGTCAGCCGCTGACGCTCCCGATCTGAGCCGGTGAAGAGGCCTGTGGCGGGTGGGGTCAGAGGATGTTGACGGCCCTGGCCACAACGAGGGTGGCCAGCGCGAGGGAGATCGAGGCCTCGGCAATCATCATCACCTTGGCCCACGGTCGTATGGCCGCCACGTCGGTCGGCCCGAACGCGGTGGCGGTGTTGAACGACAGGGCCAGGTAGTCGATGAACTGTGGGTACCACGCGGGCGGGACCAGTTCCGGCACTGTCATCTCCGGGAAGACGAAGGCCGTGCGGTACTCCCGGCTCCCCGCAGCCCTCGCGGCCGGGCCTCCGCCATCGAGGTCCCAGAACCAGAGTGCAAACGCGAGCACGTTGATCAGGAAGACGACGGCGCCGATGAGGAGCAGCTGGCCGGCGGTGTCGAACGAGCTCCCCTTGGTCAGGATGCCCTTCACCAGCCGGCCGGCCGAGAAGGCATTCACGAGGGTGATCAGGCCGATCATCAGCCCCGTCGTCACCTGCAGCCATCGCCGCTGCCGGTCGATCCTTCCCGGGTCGCCGACGACGAGCACCACGAGGAACGCGACCATGAACGCGGGGTACATCCAGTGCGGTGACACCCGGAAGTCAGCGGGCATCAGTTGGTGGAGCGCCACCGCAGCCAGCGCAGCCAAGGCCATCGGCCACCGGCGCTCACCGACCGGCGAAACCGAAGCCTCCCCCGAACGGGGCTTGTCCTCAGACGGCATTCCCGCAGTATGACGGACTCCCGCGCGCCAGGAGCGGCGCTGAGTCCCGTGTTTCTGCAGGTCAGACGGGGTGGTGCGAATGGGCTGGCCTGTAGGCCGGGTTCTGTCCCGTCTTGCGACGGGGGCGACCATCCATCTACGACTGCCGTTACCGACAGCCTCCAGCGGTCTACCCGTGCACTCGGGCGGGCCGCCCTCGAACGTGCACGCGTCGCTCCCGGAGGAACGACTTCTTGACCTTGCTCCAGGTGGGGTTTGCCGAGCCGATCCGGTTGCCCGGGCCGCTGGTGGGCTCTTACTCCACCGTTTCACCCTTACCGCTGCCCGCCGAAGCGGGCAGTGGCGGTCTGTTCTCTGTGGCACTTTCCCGCGGGTCACCCCGGGTGGGTGTTACCCACCACCTTGCCCTGTGGAGCCCGGACCTTCCTCGGTGCACTCCGAAGAGTGCCACGCGGTCGCCCGGCCAGCCCATCCGCAAGGTCGACTCTAGGGCAGTCCTGGTTCCGGGGCGGACGTCAGGTGCAGGTCTCCAGGATCCTGGTCTGCGGAGCACCCTCGAGAGCGGGGGAGTTCTCCGGGCTCGCCCAGACCACCGCACGCAGGAAACCCAGGAACCGGCCGGCACTCTCCGCCTCGTCGAAGTCCAGCTCGACCACCACGTAGTGCTGGTCGTCGACCGGCCTCAGCACGCGGTGTCCGCGTACGCCGGCCCCGGCCCGGGCCGCCGCGAACCCGTCGAAGGCCGCCCGCCAGGTGGCGTAGTCGGTGATCCGGTGCTCGATCTGCAGGGTGTTCATGGTGCCCTCCGTGTGGTTGCCCCTGCGATGTCCTGACCAGGGACTTCCACGCTAGGAGCGCCCCCGTCGAGTGGCGATCCCAGATCTCTGGGTCGTTCCGGCCGGGCGCGAGTAGCGTGCGAGAGGTGTCCCTCGCCGAGCGCGTGCAGACGGTCTGTCGGGGCGTGACGGACAGTCGCGACCTGCGACGCAGCGTGCTCGACGCGGTGCGCCGCGAGATCGGGTACGACGCCTACGCCTGGCTGCTCACCGATCCCGAGACCTGCGTCGGGTCCTCGCCGCTGGCCGAGGTCCCGTGTGCGGACGAGCTGCCCGAGATCATCCGGTCGAAGTACCTCTCGCCCACCAACCGCTGGACCTCGCTGACGCCGGGGCGCGCCGCGTCGCTGGCCGGCACAGGCGCGGGGGAGCGCGCGGGGGAGCCGGTGGCCGGGGAGCCCGGGTGGCGCGAGCTCCTGGGCCGGTACGGCATGCGCGACGTCGCCTCGGTCGTCTTCCGCGACCGCTCGGGGTGCTGGGGGTTCCTGGACCTGTGGCGATCGTCGGGGACCTTCCAGGAGCCCGAGCTCGCGCTCCTCGGATCGGCCCTGGCACCGGTGGTCGAGGCCCTGCGCCGCTGCCAGGCCCTGATGTTCGCGACGCCGGCGGCACAGGCGGGGACGTCGGAGCCCGCCGTACTCCTGCTCTCGCCCTCGCTCCGGGTCCGCACGCAGACCGAGGCGGCCGAGGGCCATCTGCGCGCGCTCCTGCCGACCGCGGAGGACCGCCGGCCGGTCCCGGCGACGGCGTACAACGTGGCCGCGCAGCTGCTGGCGCGCGAGGCCGGGATCGACGACCATCCGCCGTGGACCCGGGTCGCCCTGGGGCCGGGCCAGTGGTGGACCTTCCGGGCAGCCCGGCTGGGGCCGGGCGATCAGTCGGGTGACCAGCAGTCCGACCTGGCGGTGACCATCGAGCGGACCGGTCCCCGCGAGCGCCTCGGGCTCTACTGCCGCGCCCACGACCTGACCGAACGGGAGTCGGACGTGCTGCGCTGCCTGGCCGACGGCGAGGACACCAGGGCGGTGGCCGCGCGGCTCCACCTGTCGGAGTTCACCGTCCAGGACCATCTCAAGTCGGTCTTCGCCAAGACCGGCGTGCGGAGCCGACGGGTCCTGCTCGCCCGTGCTGCGGGCCTCGAGGCCTGACGGGGCGTCAGGGGTTGGTGAGCACCTCGGCGCCGGTGGGGGTGACGAGCAGCGTGTGCTCGAACTGGGCGCTGCGCTGGTTGTCCTTGGTCACGACCGTCCAGTCGTCGTCCCACATGACCCACTCGTGGGTGCCGAGGTTGAGCATCGGCTCGATCGTGAAGGTCATCCCGACCTCGATCATGGTGTCGTACTGCGCCTCGTCGTAGTGGGGCACGATCAGGCCGCTGTGGAAGGCGGTGCCGATGCCGTGGCCGGTGAAGTCGCGGACGACACCGTAGCCGTAGCGCTTCGCGTAGGACTCGATGACCCGGCCGACCACGTTGATCCGGCGGCCCGGGCGGACCGCCTTGATGCCGCGGTCGAGCGCCTCCTTGGTGCGCTGCACCAGCAGGCGCGACTCCTCGTCGACGTCGCCGGCGAAGAAGGTCGCGTTGGTGTCGCCGTGCACGCCGTTGAGGTACGCCGTGATGTCGATGTTGACGATGTCGCCGTCCTCGACGCGCCGACTGTCGGGGATGCCGTGGCAGATGACCTCGTTGACGCTCGAGCACAGCGACTTCGGGAAGCCGCGGTAGCCGAGCGTCGACGGGTAGGCCCCGTGGTCGCACAGGAACTCGTGACCGATCCGGTCCAGCTCGTCGGTGGTGATGCCGGGCTCGACGAACGAGCCGACCAGCTCGCGGGCCTGCGCGGCCAGCTTGCCGGCGACCCGCATCTTCTCGATCGTCTCGGCGTCCTTCACCTCGCTCCCGGTGAAACGCTCGGGGGCGGGCTTGTCGACGTACTCGGGTCGCGGGATGTGTGCCGGCACCTCACGGCGCGGCGAGATCGTTGCTGCTGCCAGGGGACTCACGGGAAAGAGTGTAGTGACGCGTGTAGTTTCACCCGACATGAGCAACTACTGGTTCTGTGTGAAGCACCACGCCGTCGAAGGCACCGAAGGCTGCCCGAACAAGGACAGGCTCGGCCCGTACGACTCCCGCGAGGATGCCGAGCACGCCCTGGAGAAGGCCGAGCAGCGCAACCAGGAGTGGGACAACGACCCCGCCTGGAACGACGACGCCGCCGAGGACTGAGGTGGCGAGTCGGCCCTACGGCCGCCACTCCGCCTCGCCCTGGCCGTTCGTCGGCATGGCCGGCATGGCCTGCGCGTTCTTCCTGTACGCCGCCAGCGGGCTGCTCGCGCCCTGGTGGGGCGTGGTCGGCCTGCTGCTGGTCTGGGCGTTCCTGCTCTCGGTGGCCTGCGTCTGGTGGACGCCCTACCCCAAGCGGGTGCCGTTCGTGGCGGTGTTCGCGCTGGTGTTCTGGTTCGCCGCGGTCAACGCCGGTGGGGCCTGGCTCGGCTGGACCGCCTGACCCAGGCCCTGATGGCTGCCCTCAGGCCATTTCCATGTTCTTGTCGATGACCTCGATCGTCTCCTGGAGCTGGTCGGTCGGGCTGAACTCGACGACCTCGGCGCCGGCGTAGAGCACCGGCGTGTGGCCCGGGGGCACGTAGTAGGCGTCCCCTGCCTCGAACGTCTCCTCGCCGGTCTTGGTCTTGAAGGTCACCTTGCCCGCGATCACGTAGCCCCAGTGGGCACACTGGCACTGGTCGTCGGGCAGGCCCTTCATGAAGGGCGAGAGATCGATGTCGGCGGTGTACTTCTCGAAGGCCGCCGTGTAGTTGTCGGGCATCTTCTCGAAGTGGCCCTCGTAACCCTCGAGCTCGAGGGACTCGGATGCGGTCGTCCTGGATGCCTTGGGCATGTCTCCTCCTCTCTTCCTCCCGGCACCGAGCCACCGGGAGGCACCGAACAAGGCAACTCCCGTCATCGTGCGCCGGTGGTGAGGGGGTGACAATGGCTCAACGGGGGGAGACCCGGATGACGGCGTCGCCGCCGTCGTTGTCGCTGGTGACGAGCAGGTCGCCGTTCGGCGCCCGGGTCACCGAGCGCAGCCGGCCGAACTGGCGCAGCACGCGCGGCGCCTTGACCCACTTCAGGCTGCCGGCGCGGTCGAACTTCAGGAACAGCACCTGGCTGGCCTTCAGGGCGGCCACGGCCAGGGTGCCGTCGAGCCGGCCCCACTGGTCGCCGGAGACCCAGGCCGCACCGGATGTCGCCTTGGTGGGCGAGCCCGAGCGCCAGCGGGCGGCGTACTGCTTGCCGGGCAACGACTGGTCGGTCATCGGCACGTTCTCGTTGTAGCCCGGCACCGGGTTCCAGCCGTAGTCGCCGCCGTTGACGAGCTTGTTGACCTCGTCGTCGCGGGACGGGCCGTGCTCGACCGACCACAGGGACCCGTCCTTGCGCTGGGCCAGGCCCTGCACGTTGCGGTGGCCGTAGGTGTGGATGTAGCGCTTGCGCCGGTTGTTCGCACCGATGAAGCGGTTGCCGGGCCAGGGCCGGCCGGTCATCCGGTCCAGGCGCAGCGTCTTGCCGCCCAGGGACGTGAGATTGCGCGGGTTGGTGCCGACCGCCGCGTCGCCCGTGCCCACGAGCAGCGCCCCGTTGCGGGTGATGAGCAGCCGGCAGCCGGCGTGGCGTCCGCTCGTCGCCGGCAGCCCCGTGAGCAGCCGCTCGACCAGGCGGGCGCGGGTGCCCGCGTCGTTGAGCCGCCAGGCGAGCACCCGGACGTCGTGGCCGCCGCCGGGCAGGGTGGCGCCCTGGCAGGTGTAGAAGCGACCGGTGCTCGCGAACCTCGGGTCGATCTCCAGCCCCATCAGACCGGTCTCGCCGGAGACCCAGACACTGCCGCTGGGGAACCGCACCCGGCGGGTGCTGCCGTCCTGCCACAGCAGCAGGTGGGCGGTGTCGCGCTCGGTGATCAGCAGCCGGCCGCCGCCGATGGGCTGGACGTCCCAGGGGTTCTCCAGCCCCTTCACCTGCCGGCGCACGGCCAGCCTCGGCAGCGCTGCCTTCGCACGCGCCACCTTCGGCCCTGGCACGGCGGAGGAGGACAGCGAGTACGTCGGCGGGACCGGCGGCCCGAAGCCCACGTTGTCGGTGGCGGCCGTGGCTGCCGTGACCGGGGTGAGCAGGACGAGGGCCAGGGCTCCCAGCAGGACGCGCATGCCCGTCACCGTAGCCCGCCGGCCGCCTCAGAAGGTGTGCTCGGGGCCGGGGAACGTCCCGCCCTTGACGTCGGCTGCGTAGGCCTGGGCCGCCTGGAGCAGCACGCCGTGCAGGTCGGCGTACTGCTTGACGAACTTCGCCATCCGCCCGGTGCGCAGCCCGAAGGCGTCCTGCCACACCAGCACCTGGCCGTCGCACTGCGCGCCGGCGCCGATGCCGATCGTGGGAATGCCGACCGCAGCGGTCACCTCCGCCGCGACGTCGCCGGGGACCATCTCCATGACGACCGCGAAGGCGCCGGCCTCCTCGAGGGCCTGGGCCTCCTCGACGACCTGCTTGGCGGCGTCGCCGCGGCCCTGGACGCGATAGCCGCCCAGGTTGTGCTCGGACTGCGGGGTGAAGCCGATGTGGGCCATGACGGGGATGCCGCCCTCGGTCAGCTTGCGCACCTGCGGCACCATCGCCAGCCCGCCCTCGAGCTTCACCGAGTGGGCGTTGGCCTCCTTCATGAACCGGACGGCCGTGAGGTAGGCCTGCTCGGGGGAGGCCTGGTAGGAGCCGAACGGGAGGTCGGCCACGACCAGCGCCCGGTGCGCGCTGCGGGTCACGGCGCGGACCAGCGGGATGAGCTCGTCGACCGTGACGGGGAGGGAGGTCTCGTTGCCGTAGACGTTGTTGCTCGCGGAGTCGCCGACGAGCAGGACGTCGATGCCCGCCTCGTCGAAGGTCTGCGCGGCGTACTGCTCGTAGGCGGTCAGCATCGTGAACTTCTCGCCGCGCTGCTTCATCTCGCGCAGGTGGTGGGTGCGTACCCGCCTGACCGGTGCGGCGGCTGCCGCCCCCGGGCCGGTGCCGTACGGCGCAGTCTCTTCAGCGCTCATCATCGAGCTCCCTCGGTGTGCTCTCGCGGCTCCCTGCTGGAGTCCACGGACCGTTGCTCAGGCTAGTCCCGGGGAGTGCTGCGGGCGCTGTGGTGCCGGTCACGCGTTGCCGACGGCGGTCTCCAGGTCGGCGATCACGATCTTCTGCATGCCGAGCATCGCCTGCATCGCGGCGTTGGCGCGGGCGGGGTCCGGGTCGCCGAGCAGCTCGGGGAGCCGGTCGGGCACGATCTGCCAGGACAGGCCGAACTTGTCCTTGAGCCAGGCGCACTGGTCCGGCCGGCCCCCGGCCACCAGGTTGTCCCAGTAGTAGTCGACCTCGTCCTGGTCCTCGCACGAGACGCTGAACGAGATCGCCTCGGAGAACGTGGCGTGCACCGGCCCGCCGTTGATCCCGCGGAAGAGCTGGCCGTTGAGGGTGAAGTCGCCGGCCATGACGGTGCCCGGCTCACCGGGACCCGCCTCGCCGTACCGCGACACGGTGACGATCGAGGAGCTCGGGAAGATCTTGACGTAGAACTCCATGGCCTCCTCCAGGTTGTCGTCGAACCACAGGCAAGGGGTGATCGAGGTCATGAGGGTCTCCTTCTGGTCCGCGCCCGGGTCTCGTCCGTCGGGCTCTGGTGTGGAGACCCGTCGTACGACGCGAACTCATCGGCGCGCGACCTCATCACGACACCAACTCGTCGACACGCAAAGGTGGGCACAACCATCGACGGCGGATGCGACGTTGGAGGGGTGAGGGCAACCCGACGAGAGGCAGGACGTGGACGACTCGGAGTTCATCGAGTGGGTGGCGGGACACCAGCGACAGCTGCTGCGTTCGGCCTACCTGCTGACCGGTGACCTGCACCGCGCGCAGGACCTGGTCCAGGAGGCACTGGTCAAGGTGGCGCTGCGCTGGTCCCGGCTGCGCACGGGCAACCCGACGGCGTACGCCCGGAGGATCCTGGTCCACGACAACGTCTCCTGGTGGCGTCGGCACCGGCGCGAGCTGACGACGGCGGAGACGGCCGAGGCCGCGCAGCTTCGCGACGGACCCGGAGGCAGTCGCTCGTCGTACGTCGTGCCCTCGACCGCCTCACACCGCGCCAGCGCGCCGTGCTGGTGCTGCGGCACTTCGACGACCTGACCGAGCGGGAGACCGCGGACATCCTCGGGGTCACCATCGGCACCGTGAAGAGCACCAACGCCTCGGCGCTGGAGCGCCTGCGTGACGGAGCCCCCGAGCTCCTCGACCTGATCGGGAGGACCCGATGACCGAGCCCGACGCTGTTCTCCGTGCTGGACCGCGCCACCGACCGGCGTCGAGCCCCTGGAGGCGCCGCAGCACGCGGCCGTCTCGGCGCTCGGCCGGGCCCGGACGGTGCGGAACCGCCGACGTGGCGTGGTGGCCGGCGCGGTGGCAGCCGTGGCCGTGCTGATGGTCGTGGTGGCCACCGGCGTCACCGGCACCGACCGCAGCGAGCCGCCGGTCATGCCCTCGCCACACCGTGCCCGGCGTCCCGGACTCCGCGGTGCAGTCCACCTGGGACCCGCGCGACGCGGCCGACCTGCCGCAGCGCGCGTCGGTGCTGCCGACCGAGATCGACCCCGCCGGCGGCGGGACCGTTGCCGCTGGCCGTCGGTGCCCGGCTGGTCCTGGCCGACCAGCAGGAAGTCCTCCACCTGCTGGGGGCGGACGGCACCTGGGCGAGCGAGCCGGCGCCCTCGGGCTCGGCGTACGTCTCCAGCCTGAGCGACGACGGGACGATGCTGGCCAACGCCGGCGACGGCGAGCTGTGGGTGACCGACGTCAGGGACGGCGACTGGCGGCAGCTCGACCTGCCTCCCGGGCCGGCCTTCATGTGGACGGGCCTCGATCTGGACGCTGACGTGGCGCGAGGACACGCAGCTGCTGCTGCGCAACGGCGGCGGGATGCTCGGGGTCGTCGACGTGCGCGACGGCGCCGAAGCGGGCGGACGCCGACAACCACGACACCGCGCAGGTCACCGGGGTGGCCATGGTCCCGGACGGCACGGAGCTGTTCTTCGGGACCGGGCTCGAGGGCCAGGTGATCCGCGAGGTCGAGGAGGGAGAGCCGACGAGGACCTTCGTGGCCAGTGCGCTGGGGCGGATCCGGTCGCCGCTGGCCTCCGACGTCCGGGTCGCCGGACTGGTGTCGGGGATCCCGCGGGACGACCGGCCCACGGACCACGCAGGGGTCCTCGTGCTCGACCGGACCGGGTACGCCACGCAGGCGTACCTGCCGATCGCCGGCACGACGTACACGCCCGGGGTCGGGATCGTCGAGATCAGCGCGAACGGCGTGCGCCCGATGGCCTGGCTCGACGAGGACACCCTCCTGCTCGATGACGCCACGTCCCTCGGCCGGCCCTGGTCGCTCGTGGCCTGGGACGTGGAGACGGGCGAGCTGTCCCTGGTCGCCTCCGGCGGCCTCGGGCACGTGGTTGAGGGCCGTGGCGCGGGACCTGGTCCGCGACTGAGGCGCTCCGGGCGCCCTAGACTCGAAACGTGGACTTCTACTCGGCCTACGCCCACGGGTTCGCCCGTGTCGCGGCCTGCACGATCCCGGTCGCGATCGCGGATCCCGCAACGAACGCCCGCACCGTCCTCGAGCAGGCCCGCGCCTGTCACGAGGACGGCGTCGCGGTCGCGGTCTTCCCGGAGCTGTCGCTGTGCGGCTACTCCATCGACGACCTGTTCCTCCAGGACACCCTGCTGGGCGCGGTCGAGGCCGCGATCGTGGAGATCGTGGCGGCCTCCGCCGACCTGCTGCCGGTCATCGTCGTGGGCGCCCCGCTCGTGCACGGCACCCGCGTCGTCAACTGCGCGGTCGTGATCCACCGCGGCCGGGTGCTCGGCGTGGCCCCGAAGTCCTACCTGCCGACCTACCGGGAGTTCTACGAGCGCCGCTGGTTCGCGCCCGGCGACGACCGGCGGGGTTCGACGATCCGCCTCGCGGGGCGCGAGGTGCCGTTCGGGCCGGACCTGATCTTCACCGCCACCGACCTGCCGGGCCTGGCGCTGCACGTCGAGGTCTGCGAGGACATGTGGGTGCCGATCCCGCCCAGCGCCGAGGCCGCGCTCGCCGGCGCCACGGTGCTGGCCAACCTGTCCGGCAGCCCGATCACGGTCGCCCGCGCGGAGGACCGGCGGCTGCTGGTCCGCAGCGCGAGCGCGCGCTGCAGCGCGGCGTACCTCTTCGCCGCCGCCGGCCAGGGGGAGTCGACGACCGACCTCAGCTGGGACGGCCAGACGATGGTCTACGAGTGCGGCGACCTGCTCGCCGAGAGCGAGCGGTTCCCCGAGGGTCCGCGCCGGTCGGTGGTCGACGTCGACCTCGACCGGGTGCGCCAGGAGCGGCTGCGCCAGGGGACGTTCGACGACAACCGGCGTACGCACGACGGACGCGTCGGCGCGTTCCGGCACCGTCGCGCTTCGAGCTCGGCGCGCCGACGGGCGACATCGGCCTGCGCCGCAAGGTCGACCGGTTCCCGTTCGTGCCCGACGACGCCGAGCGGCTGGCGCTCGACTGCTACGAGGCCTACAACATCCAGGTCTCCGGGCTCGAGCAGCGGCTGCACGCGATCGGCCAGCCCAAGGTCGTGGTGGGGATCAGCGGCGGGCTGGACTCGACCCACGCGCGTGATCGTCGCCGCGAAGGCGATGGACCGGCTGGGCCGCGCCGCGCAGCGACATCCACGCGTTCACGATGCCGGGCTACGCGACCGGCGAGCGTCACGAAGTCCTACGCCACCCGGCTGGCCAAGTCGCTCGGCGTGACGTTCGAGGAGCTCGACATCACGGCCGGCGGCCGGCCAGATGCTCGCCGACCTCGACCACCCGTTCGCCGACGGCCGACCCGGTCTACGACGTGACGTTCGAGAACGTCCAGGCCGGGCTGCGCACCGACTACCTCTTCCGGCTCGCCAACCACCGCGGCGGCATCGTCCTCGGCACCGGCGACCTGTCCGAGCTGGCGCTGGGCTGGTGCACCTACGGCGTCGGCGACCAGATGTCGCACTACAACGTCAACGCGGGTGTCCCGAAGACCCTGATCCAGCACCTGATCCGCTGGGTGAGCGACAGCGGCCAGTTCGAGGCCGACACCAACGAGGTCCTGCGCGAGATCCTGGCCCAGGAGATCACCCCCGAGCTGATCCCGCACCAGGAGGGCGAGAAGCCGCAGGCGACCGAGGACTCGGTCGGGCCCTACTCACTGCAGGACTTCACGCTCTTCCACGTGCTCCGGCGCGGCCACCGGCCCAGCAAGATCGCCTTCCTCGCCTGGCACGCCTGGCGCGACGCCGAGGCGGGGGAGTGGCCGCCCGGCTTCCCCGACGACCGGCGCGCGGCGTACGACCTGGCCACGGTCCGGCGCTGGCTCGGCGTGTTCTGCAAGCGCTTCTTCGCCAGCCAGTTCAAGCGTTCCGCCCTGCCCAACGGGCCCAAGGTCAGCGCGGGCGGCACCATGTCGCCGCGCGGTGACTGGCGGATGCCGTCGGACGCCAGCGCCACGCGCGTGGTTGGCCGAGCTCGAGGCGAACGTCCCCGAGGGCTGACGCGCCGGGGCCGTGGGGTGAGCGACTCAGCCGACGTACGCTCGAGGGTGAGGCACTACCTGTCCCCGGAGGTCGTCATGGGCGTCCTGCTCATCGTGATGCTGGCCCTGGTCGCGCTCGTCGTCGCGATCCTCGCGATGAGCTTCCGCGTGGTCAAGCAGATCGAGCGCGGCGTCGTGTTCCGGTTGGGCCGTGCCCAGCGGGAGGTGCGGCGGCCCGGCCCGACCATGCTGATCCCGTTCGTGGACCGGATGAGGCGCGTCAACATGCAGGTCGTGACCATGCCGGTCCCGGCGCAGGACGGCATCACCCGGGACAACGTGACCGTGCGCGTGGATGCGGTCGTCTACTTCCGGGTCCACGACCCGATGCGGGCGGTCGTCGAGGTGCAGGACTACCAGTACGCCATCTCGCAGGTGGCCCAGACCTCCCTGCGGTCGATCATCGGCAAGAGCGAGCTCGACGACCTGCTGTCCAACCGCGAGCGCCTCAACCAAGGCCTCGAGGTGATGCTCGACAGTCCGGCCGCGCCGTGGGGCATCGAGATCGACCGCGTGGAGATCAAGGACGTCGCGCTGCCCGAGGCGATGAAGCGGTCGATGTCGCGCCAGGCGGAGGCCGAGCGGGAGCGCCGGTCCCGGGTCATCACCGCCGACGGCGAGTTCCAGGCGTCCAAGAAGCTGTCCGAGGCGGCCGCGGCGATGACCGGGACACCGGGTGCCCTCCAGCTGCGGCTGATGCAGACGATGGTCGAGGTCGCGGCCGAGCGGAACTCGACCCTGGTGCTGCCGTTCCCCGTGGAGCTGCTGCGCTACTTCGAGGCGGCGGCGCACGCCGCCGACCCGGCCGTGCCGCGGGCAGGCATCCCGGACCCGGAACCCGCCACGGACGGAACCATCCTGGAACCCGGGTTGGGGCGCGTGCGGCTCGACTGAGCGAGGAGTGCATGGCAGGCCAGCTCAACCACACGATCGTGCACGCCCACGACAGGCAGGAGACCGCCCGGCACCTCGTCGACATCCTCGGCCTGCCCGAGCCGGCGTCGTTCGGCCCGTTCCTGGCCTCTACTGGAACGACCCCAACGGGCACAGCCTGGAGACGGATGCACGATCGCTACGACGACGGGAGGACGGGCCCCATGTCTCATGTGCGACGCTTCGACCACGTCGGCCTCACGGTCGCAGATCTCGACGGCGTGACCGCCTTCTTCGTGGCGCTGGGCCTGGAGGTCGAGGGCAGGACGTTCGTCGAGGGCGAGTTCCTGGACACGGTCTGCGGCATTCCCGACTCCCGCACCGAGATCGTCATGCTGAAGCCGCCCGACGATGGCACCCGCCTGGAGCTCGCGAGGTTCGTGCGGCCCGACTCCGTGCCGGGCTCACCGGCTGCCATGGCCAACGAGCTGGGATTGCGCAACGTGGCCTTCGAGGTCGATGACCTGCAGGCGGCTGTGGATTGGGCAGCCACCGAGGGCTACGGACTGGTCGGTGGCATCGGCGAGTACGAAGGCGCTTGGCGGATGGCCTACGTCCGGGGGCCGGAAGGGATCATCGTCTCGCTGGCGGAGCGCATCGGCTGAGCCTGGATGGTGGGTGCTTCTGAGAGGTGTCTGCGCCGGACTACTTCTCGATGTAGACCGTGATGGGTTGGATGACGCCGTGGCGCTCCTCTGCGGCCGCGTCTTCGGGCGAGGGTGACTCCATCAACGCCTGCAAACCCGCCATGTCGTGGATGTCGGCGGTGATGGCGACGTTGTTGCTCCCATCTGCGGCGACGTGATCCGTCACGTTCGTGGCGTACTTGCCGATGACGGCCGCCCGCTCGTCCTTGCCCTGGAGCCATCGTTCGATTTCCACCACCGCGTGAGTGGCGACCAACTTCGGCATGGCGAGTCTCCTTCGGGGATGCCAAGAAGGCCTCGGCCGGAATGCCGACGCCCCCGAGGACATCGAGTCTGCTCCGGTCGCCGGGGCGGTGGCAATGAGTCACTTGGGGGTTGCCGAGGTGACTCGGGAGCGGATCCAGACCGGTTCCAGCAGCTCCCAACGGTCGTCGGTCAGGTCGCTTGGGTGCGGTACCGACGATGCCACTGCACAGATCCGCCTGCACAGATCCGCCTGCACCCTTTCTCTCGAACATGTGTTCGAGTATGATGAGGTATGGCTTCGCGACAGCTCGACGAGCTCGACCCGGCCGGGACCCTGGCCCGGGCCGAGGAGCTGCTGCGCCAACGCCGTGCGGTCGAGCTCGAGGACCTGCAGGCGGTCGCGCACTGGGCCGACCTGCACGCCTCGGACCCCCGCCGCGGACCGGGTGGGCGGCGGCGCTGGTGCGGGGAGGACCGGCTGGTCCAGGTCGGCGGTGAGGGCACCCCGCTGGTCCAGGAGCTCTGCCTGCCCGAGCTCGCGATCGCCCGGCGGGTGCACACCCTGACCATGCGTTCGGTGATGGCCGACGTGCTCGACCTGCGCCACCGCCTGCCGAGGACCTGGGCGGTGGTCGAAGCGCTGGAGGCCGAGGCGTGGCTGGCCCGCCGCGTCGCGGTCCTGACCCGCCACCTTGACCCTGCTCCGGCTGCGATCGTGGACGCCGCGATCGCCGAGGCCATCGCCGGCCAAGCGCCCTCGCGGGTCCTGGAGCTGGCCGCGGCCAAGGTGATCGAGGTCGACCCCGCCGGACACGCCGCGAAGCTCGCGGCCGAGGCCCGGCGCCGGTTCGTGTCCCTGTCCCAGACCGACGAGCACGGCCTGCGTCTCGTGATCGCCCGGATCACCGCCGGCGACGCCGTGTGGATCGACGCGATGGTGGCCCGGGTCGCCGAGATCCTCACCACCCGCCCCGACCTGCGCCCCGAGACCCCCACCGAGATCAGCCGCGACGAGGCCCGGGCGCTCGCGTTCGGGTGGCTCGCCCGCCCCGCCGAGCTCCTCACCCTCCTCCTCGAGACCGCCGACACCACCCCCGCCGACACCACCCCCGCCGAGGAGCCCGCCGACCCGGCCGACGACGCTGCCCGGACGAGGAGCCCGACGCGGAGCCCGCCGAGGAGCCGGTCGAGCCGTCGCGGGCACTCACGCTCACCGACCGGGCCCTGGACCTCCTCCAGCGGGTCGACCTGAAGCGGCTGCGCCCGAAGACGGTGCTCTACGTCCACCTCCACCAGGGCGCCGTCGAGGCCACCACCGGCGGCGTGGCCCGCGTCGAGGGCCATGGGTCCGCTCCTCCTGACCCAGGTCACGACCCTGCTCGCCCACACCCACGTGACCCTCAAACCGGTCATCGACCTCCATCGACCGGGTCTCGGTCAACTCCTACGAGTTCCCCGAGAGCCATCAAGGAACGCCTCCACCTCCGCGTCCCCGCCGAAGCGTTCCCCCACGCCACCCGGATGAGCCGCAAGGTCGACATCGACCACCCCGTCCCCTTCGACCCCCACGGACCACCCGGCCAGACCGGCACCCACAACGCCGCACCGCTGGGACGCACCGGACACCGAGCCAAGACCCACCTCGGCTACCACCTCACCCAGACCGAGCACGGCGACTACCTCTGGTCCACCCCCCACGGACTGCACCGCCTCGTCGACGACACCGGCACCCACCCCATCGACGACCTCACCGCCACCACCCTGACCCTCGGCCAGGACCTCGACCGCGCCCTCGACCACTGCTGCACCTGCACCGCACCGGTCAGCTGGCGCGGCCAGGATCTCGTGCTCGGTGACCAGCCCTGACCCACCGTCGTACGCCACCCGACCGCACGCCCTAGGCTGCAGCCATGGGCAAGCAGGAAGACTTCGTTCTCCGCGCTCTCGAGGAGCGTGACGTCCGGTTCGTCCGGCTCTGGTTCACCGACGTCCTGGGCTTTCTCAAGTCCGTGGCGGTCGCGCCGGCGGAGCTGGAAGGCGCCTTCACCGAAGGCATCGGATTCGACGGCTCGGCGATCGAGGGCTTCGCCCGGGTCTACGAGGCCGACATGCTCGCCAAGCCCGACCCGTCGACGTTCCAGATCCTGCCGTGGCGTGGCGAGGGTCCGTCGACCGCGCGGATGTTCTGCGACATCGTGATGCCCGACGGCTCCGCGTCGTACGCCGACCCGCGCTACGTCCTCAAGCGCACGCTCAGCAAGGCGGCCGAGAAGGGCTTCACCTTCTACACCCACCCCGAGATCGAGTTCTACCTCTTCAAGGACACCCCGGAGGCGGGCAAGGAACCGGTCCCGGTCGACCGCAGCGGCTACTTCGACCACACCGCGCAGTCGATGGGCGCCGACTTCCGGCGCGAGGCGATCACGATGCTCGAGTCGATGGGCATCTCGGTGGAGTTCAGCCACCACGAGGGCGGCCCGGGCCAGCAGGAGATCGACCTGCGCTACGCCGACGCACTCAGCACCGCCGACAACATCATGACCTTCCGCACCGTCATCCGTGAGGTGGCGCTGAGCCAGGGCATCTGGGCGACCTTCATGCCCAAGCCCTTCACCACCCACCCGGGATCGGGGATGCACACCCACGTCTCGCTGTTCGAGGGCGACCGCAACGCCTTCTTCGAGGCGGGCGCGGAGTACCAGCTCTCGAAGACCGGGCGCCAGTTCATCGCCGGCATCCTGCGCCACGCGCCCGAGATCACCGCGGTGACCAACCAGTGGGTCAACAGCTACAAGCGGCTGATCGGCGGCGGTGAGGCCCCGTCGTACATCTGCTGGGGCCACAACAACCGCTCGGCGATGATCCGGGTGCCGATGTACAAGCCCAACAAGGGCCAGTCGACCCGCATCGAGCTGCGCACCCTGGACGCCGCCTGCAACCCCTACCTCGCGTACGCCGTCGTGCTCGCCGCGGGCATGAAGGGCATCGAGGAGGACTACGACCTGCCGCGCGAGGCCGAGGACGACGTCTGGTCGCTCACCGAGCGCGAGCGCAAGAGCCTCGGCATCGAGCCACTGCCCCGCAGCCTGCACGACGCGATCGGGATCGCGGAGAACTCCGAGCTGCTCGCCGAGACGCTGGGCGAGCACGTCTTCGACTACTTCCTGCGCAACAAGCGCTCGGAGTGGGAGGAGTACCGCGGCCAGGTCTCCGCGTTCGAGCGGGACCGGATGCTGCCGGTCGTATGACCCGCGCGGCCTACGAGCCGGACCGCGCCCGCCAGCTGCGGATCCTGCTGCGGGTGGTCGTGGGGATCGTGGTCGTCATGCTCGGCTGGGCCGGGCTGACCCTCGCGGGCCACGGGTCGACGGCGACCGCGCTTCGGGTGCTGGTGCTTCCCGGGGTGCTGCTCGGCATCCTGGCCGTGGGCGCGCTGCGTGCCCTGGCCTCCGACCGGCGGAGCGCCCGGGTGTGGGTCCCCGCCGCCGGGGTCGTGGCGCTCGTCGTCGCGCTCCTGCTCAGCCAGACCGTCGCCGGCTTCCTCGTCGCGGTGGTCGGCGTGCCGCTGCTGCTGATCGGCGTGCTGCCCGGCCGCGAGGCCGACGCGTGAACGGGTCCAGACGCGAAGATAGGTTGCCGGAGTGAGCGCACCGACCATCCTCGTCGTCGAGCACGAGGACAAGTGTCCACCGGCCCTGTTCGGCGACTGGCTGGCCGAGGCCGGCTGCCTGGTCGAGGTCTGCCGCCCCTACGCCGGGGACATCCTGCCCGGGCTCGCGGCGTACGACGCGTTGCTGGTGCTGGGTGGGCCGATGGGGGCTGGCGACGACGCCGAGCACCACTGGCTGGGCCCGGTGAAGGAGCGCGTGCGCGAGGCGGTCGTGGACGAGCTGCCGACGCTCGGCATCTGCCTGGGACACCAGCTGGTCGCGGTCGCCCTCGGCGGGGCCGTCGGGAGCAACCCGCGCGGTCAGCAGCTCGGCCTGCTCGAGGTCGGCTGGACAGCCGAGGCCTCCGCCGACGAGCTGCTGGGTCCGCTGGCCACGTCCCGTCGTGGGGTCCAGTGGAACGATGACATCGTGACGACCCTGCCGCCCGGCGCCACGGTGCTGGCCGCCACCGGGGACGGCGAGATCCAGGCGGTCCGGTTCGCGCGAACCGTCTGGGGCGTGCAGCTGCACCCGGAGGTGGACGGCGACGTGCTGCGGCCGTGGGCCGAGTCCGACCGCGGCTCGCACGAGGCCCGGGGTATCGATCAGGACGCCCTGCTCCGCGACATCGACACGGCCCGGCCCGAGCTCGACGAGGCCTGGCGACCGCTGGCGGTCGCCTTCGCCCGGCTCGCCGCCGGCTTTGCCGGTCGCCGGCCATGAACGGCGTGACCAGCCACGGCAACCTGGTCCGGCTGGGGTTCCGGGACGCCGAGGCGGCACAGCCCTCCCTCGATCTCCTGGGCGAGGCCGCCGGACCCCTGCTGGACCTGCTCGCCCGCACGGCTGATCCCGACCAGGCCCTGGACTCGCTGGCCCGGCTCATCGAGGTGGTCGACGACCCGAAGACCCTGCTCGAGGAGCTCGCCGACGACGAGGGCACGGCCATGCGGCTGCTCAGCGTCTTCGGTGCCAGCCCCGCGCTCGGCGACCACGTCGTCCGCCACCCCGGGCACTGGCGCGAGCTGACCGACCCGATGCTGGGCTGCACCCGCCCCCCGGCGTACGCCGTGCGTGCCGACCTGCTGCGGGTGGTGGGTGCCGACCCGCACGACCCGACGCCGACCGCCACCGTCCCGGACGTCGAGGCGCTCGACGCGCTCCGCGTGGAGTACCGCCGGGTGCTGCTCCGCCTGGCCGCGCGCGACCTAGCCCACCACCTCGCCCTGGCCGACGCTGCTGCCGAGCTCTCCGACCTGGCCGCGGGCACGCTCGAGGCCGCCCTCGCCATCGCCCGGCAGCGGGTCGGCGAGGACTCCCGGCTCGCCCGGCTGGCCGTGATCGCCATGGGCAAGTGCGGGGGCCACGAGCTCAACTACGTCTCCGACGTCGACGTGATCTTCGCCTTCGAGCCGGCCGACGACGTCGATCACGTCGACGAGCACGCCGCCGCCCGGGTCGCCACCCAGCTGGCCAGCCACCTGATCAACATCTGCGGCGAGCACACCGCCGAGGGCACCATCTGGCCTGTCGACGCGGCCCTGCGGCCCGAGGGCAAGGCCGGCCCGCTGGTCCGCACGATCGCCAGCCACCGCGGCTACTACGAGCGCTGGGCCAAGACCTGGGAGTTCCAGGCGCTGCTCAAGGCCCGGCCGGTGGCCGGCGACCTCGCGCTCGGCCGGGAGTACGTCGCCATGGTGGCGCCGATGGTGTGGACCGCCGCCGAGCGCAAGGGCTTCGTCGCCGACACCCAGGCGATGCGCCGGCGGGTGATCGACCACATCCCGCCCCGCGAGGCCGACCGGCAGCTCAAGCTCGGGTCCGGCGGCCTGCGCGACGTGGAGTTCGCGGTGCAGCTGTTGCAGCTCGTGCACGGCCGGGCCGACCAGCGGATCCGCCCGCCGACGACGCTGAGCGCGCTCGCCGAGCTGACCCGCGGCGGCTACGTCGGCCGCGAGGACGGCGAGGCCCTGCACGATGCCTACGCCTTCCTGCGCACCCTCGAGCACCGCATCCAGCTGCACCAGCTGCGGCGCACCCACGTCGTGCCGACCGACGAGGAGTCGCTGCGGCGGCTCGGTCGCAGCATGGGGTTCTTCAAGGACTCCGTGAACGCCTTCGACAAGGCCTGGCAGCACGAGCGCCGCGAGGTGCGCCGGCTGCACGAGAAGCTCTTCTACCGACCGCTGCTGGCCGCGGTCGCCAAGATCCCCGGCCACGAGGCGCGGCTCTCGCTCGAGGCGGCCGAGGAGCGGCTGGCGGCCCTCGGCTACCTCGACCCCAAGGCGGCGCTGCGCCACCTCGAGGCCCTCACCACCGGTGTCTCGCGCACCTCGAACATCCAGCGCACCCTGCTGCCCGCCATGCTCGAGTGGTTCGCCGACGCCCCCGACCCCGATGCCGGCCTGTTCGGGTTCCGCCGGATCAGCGAGTCGCTGGGCGAGACCCCCTGGTATCTCAAGACGCTGCGCGACGAGGGCCAGGTCGCCGAGCGGCTCGCCCGGCTGCTGGCCACCTCGCGCTACGCCAGCGGGCTGCTCGAGCGGGAGCCCCAGGGCGTGAAGATGCTGGGGGAGGACCTGACCCCGCTCTCCGCCGAGCTGCTCACCGAGGAGATGCTCGCGTCCAGCCGGCGCCAGGAGGACCCCGAGCAGGCCGTCCGCTCGGTCCGCGCGATCCGACGTCGCGAGCTGCTCAGGATCGCTGCCGGGGACCTGCTCGGACTCATCGACGTGGCCGACGTCGGTGCCGGGCTGTCCCGGCTGACCGACGCCACGCTGGAGGGGACCCTGGAGGTGGCGGGCCGCGCCGTGCGCCGGCAGCGCTCACTCGACGAGGCGCCGACCCGGATGGCGATCGTGGCGATGGGTCGCTACGGCGGGTTCGAGCTGTCCTACGGCAGCGACGCGGACGTGCTCTTCGTGCACGAGCCGGTGCCCGGCGCGGACCCGCAGGTCGCGACGTCGTACGCCACCGCGGTGGCCAACGAGCTGCGCCGCCTGCTCGCGCTGCCGGGAGCCGACCCGGCACTGCTCGTGGACGCCGACCTGCGACCCGAGGGCAAGCAGGGGGCGTTGGTGCGCACGCTCGAGTCGTACGCCGCGTACTACGCGAAGTGGTCGAGCGTCTGGGAGGCGCAGGCGCTGCTGCGTGCCGATGCCGTGGTCGGCGACCTCGACCTGCGCCAGCGGTTCGAGGCGCTCATCAACCCGCTGCGGTTCCCGGCCGAGGGGATCTCCGAGGACGACGTGGTGGAGGTACGCCGGATCAAGGCCCGCGTGGACCAGGAGCGGCTGCCCCGGGGCGCCGACCCGCAGACGCACCTCAAGCTCGGCCGCGGCGGGCTCGCCGACATCGAGTGGACCGTGCAGCTGCTCCAGATGCGCCACGCCGGCCGGGTCGAGGGGCTGCGCACCACCCAGACCCTGGCCGCGCTGGAGGCTGCACGCGAGGCGGACCTGATCGAGGCCGACGACGCGCAGGTGCTCACGCACGGCTGGCGCACGGTCAGCCGGATCCGCAACGCGATCACCCTGGTGCGTGGCAAGCCGGCCGACCAGCTGCCGCGCGACACCACGGAGCGGGCGGCGGTGGCCAGCATCCTGGAGTACCCGCCCGGCGCCTCGGACGCCATGGTCAACGACTACCTCCGCATCACCCGCCGGGCCCACGCCGTCGTGGACCGGATCTTCTGGAGCTAGCCCTTGGGGGGCTCCCCGGCCGACAGCACCAGCACGGCGTCCTCGGGGAGCGGGTCGGTGAAGGTGCGAGTCCCGCGGGCCGGCACCGGCACGGGGTCGCCGACGGGGTCGCCGGTCGCCGGGTCGACCCACTGCGCGACGCCGGGGCCGCTCAGCCGCGTCAGGTCGACCGTCAGGTCCCGCGGGGTCGGGGTGTAGGCGACGACCCAGGAGCCGTCGGCGGCGCGGGCCGCCGTGACGTAGTCCGGGCCGCCGTAGGTGCCCCGGTCGCCGATGACGGTGGTGGCGTCCCAGTCAGGCTGCAGGAGCCACCACGGGCCCTGACGAAGGAGCTTGCCGATGCTCGCGGTCTGGTGGGCTCCCGGCCGGTCGATGTCGGCCAGGGGGAGTTGCCCGCCCGTCGCGGCCCCGACGTTCCAGGTGCTCTCGGGCCCGCCGTAGACCACGCCCAGGGTGCCGGACAGGACGGCCCACCAGCCGCTGCGCCGGTTCTCCTGCTCGCTGGTCTCCCGGTCCACGCCGCAGCACGCCTCCGGGTCGTAGGGCGGCTCCATGTCGAGCACCGGACGGGCCGGGACGTAGCCGCGCGTGTCCCGAGCTTTCTGGTAGGAGAACGGCGGGTCGTTGGAGTTCCACTGGTAGGCGTAGAAGTCCAGCCACGGCCGCCGAGCGACCCGGGGCGAGGTGCCCCAGGAGTGGAACGTGACGAGCGCGTCCGGGTCCGTGGCCGCGAGGTTCTTCGCGATCAGCGAGGCCGGGTCCAGGCTGGTGACCGGATGGTCGTCGCCGCCGACGAAGAAGAACAGGCTCGAGGTGTCGGCGTAGCGCTTGCCGAGGTAGCGGCCGTAGTCGGCGAGCTCCGCATCCGAGGGGAGTACGCCGCGCGTCTTGCCGCCGTTGTCCCGGATCCACAGCGTGCCCAGGCCGATCAGCATGTCCTGCGCCGCGGCGTGGGCCAGGATCTCGTCGACGCCGGCGAACCACCGCTCCTGCGGCTCGCGCAGGTCGTCGCCCGCGAACGCCGAACCCCGGGGCCCGTCCGTGTCCCGTCCGGGGAAGACCACGTTGGTCAGGATCGTGTTGAACCCCTGGGCCTTGCGCAGGTCGATGTAGGTCTTCGCGTCCTCGACGCTCAGGCTGGTCATCAGCGACCAGGCCGTGTCCGCGACCAGGAGGAAGGGGTCACCGTCCCGGGTGACCAGGTGCCGGTTGTCCGGGCTGACCTGGAGCGGCCAGGTGGCCGGCCCCGGTGGGGGCTCGGGCGGCCGGCTGGGCGGTCCGGTGGGTTGGCCGGTGGATGGCGGTGGGGGCTTCGGTCGGTGTGCGCGCGTGCGTGCTGGAGGGGCTGCTGGGCTCGGTGGCCCGGTCGGTCGACGTACAGCCGGCCACGACCAGCGCGAGCAGGAACGCCAGGACCGCCCAGGCGCTCCTGCAGCGTCGTTCCCCTCCGGCTGCCATCACGTCCTCCCCGCCGCTGGTCACTGGGTCCTTGCGTACCACGCGACGGCAAGCCGCGGTCGTGGATCGCGGTTGTAGTGTCGGGCGCCTAGCCCGACTCCCGCCGGAACCGTCCGATCAGAGGTGCGCGATGACCGCCGACCAGCCGACCAGTGACCGCGCCGCAGAGCTGCTCCGGCTGCACCGCGATCCCGCCCTGCTCACCCTCGTCAACGTCTGGGACGTGATCAGCGCGAAGGTCGTGGCCGACGTGCCCGGCACGACCGCGCTCGCCACGGCGAGCCACTCGATCGCGGCGTCGTACGGCTACCCCGATGGCGAGCAGATTCCGGTGAACCTGATGCTCGAGGCCGTCGGCCGGATCGCGGCGTCGACGTCGCTGCCGGTGACCGCCGACCTCGAGGGCGGGTACGGCGACCCGGCGGAGACGGTGCGCCGGGCGATCGGCGTGGGCATCGTCGGCGCCAACATCGAGGACCAGATGCGACCGGTCGCCGAGGCCGCCGCCAACGTCGAGGCGATCATGCGGGTCGCCGCTCAGGAGGGCGTCGACTTCGTGCTCAACGCCCGCACCGACGCGTTCCACCTGGGGCGGGACCGCGACCGCGCCGACGTGCTGGCCGACGCGATCGAGCGGGGTCGGGCGTTCCTCGACGCCGGTGCTCCCGTCGTGTTCGTGCCCGCCCGCCTCGACGAGACCCAGGTGGCGACGCTGGTCGAGGCCTTCGGCCCGCAGCGGCTCACCGTGATCGGGATCCCCGGCATGCCCTCGCTGGCCCGGCTCGAGGAGCTCGGGGTCGCCCGGGTCTCCTATGGCCCGATGCCGCAGAACGTCGCCCTCACCGCCCTGCAGGAGCTGGTCGAGGAGGTGCACCGCGGCGGCGGCGTGCCGTCCACGATGCGCCTCCTGAACTGAGGCAGGACGGGTCGGATCAGACGCGGGGCAGGCGCAGCAGGAACGCGGCGCCTGCCCCGGTGCCCTCCTCGACCAGCACGTCCCCGCCGACCGTGCGGGCAACCCGGCGGGCGATGCCCAGCCCGAGACCGGTCCCGCCCTGGGGGCCGGCCGCGCCGGGGGTGAACAGGCGGTCGCGCACCGACTCGTCGATCCCGGGCCCGTCGTCACCGACCCGGAGGTCCACCGAGCTCGCGGAGACCAGCGCCGACAGGGTGACGCGCGAGCTCGCGTGCCGCACGGCGTTCTCGACCAGCGGCGCCAGGGCGCGCACCGCGAGGTCGGTGGGCGCCGCCAGCCGCACGCCGCGGGCTGCCTCGGTCTCGTCGGCCAGGACCAGCCCCCGGGGGACGAGTCCGCTCACTCCGTCGACCACGGCGCCCAGTCGGCTGGTCGAGTCCTGGCTGCCGATGTGCGGGTCACGAGCGAGATCGAGCAGCGTGGTGATGGTCTCGGCCATGACCCGCGAGGACGCGGCGATCTGCTCCACGTCGGTGCGCGCCTCCTTGCCCAGGCCGCCCCGCAGGAGGGCCAGGTCGGCCGTGCCCTGGATCGCGGCGAGGGGAGTACGCAGCTCGTGGGCCAGCTCGGCGGTCAACCGCTGCTCGGCCCGGATCGTCATCGCCACGCGTTCGAGCAGGCCGTCCAGGGTCGCGCCCAGGGCCGAGAGCTCGTTGACCGGTGGGCCCAGCTCGAAGCGGTGGCTCAGGTCGTGCTCGCTCCAGTCCGTGGCCCGCTCGGCCATCTGCGCCACCGGGGCCAGGGTCCTGGCCGTGACCCACCGCGCGATCGCCCCGACGGCCCCGACGACCAGGAGGCCGACCACGATGCTGGCCAGGGCGACGTACAGCTCGGTCTGCTCGTAGGGGGTGAGCGGCTCGCTCACCACGACCACGCCCCGGGCGCCCTCCTTCGTGGTGAACGGCTCGGCGAGCAGCCGCTGGTCCTCGCCGACGTCGAGGATGGTCCGGTGATCGGTGCGGGACAGCTGCCTGACCTCCTGCGCGACGCGGGGTGCGGGGCTGCCCGCCAGGTGGCGTCCCTGGTCGTCGAAGACGACCACCCCGGGGTCGAGCACGCCCGGGGGTACGACGAGCGTCGCTCCGCTCGAGCCGGCCCCCACCGTGGCGATGACCGACTCCGCACGGTCCTCGAGCACCCGGTCGAGGTTCCCCTCGACGATCCGGTGGACCACGAGCTGGAGCCCGAGGGTGACCAGCAGCATCCCGAGGGCGGTCAGGGCCGTCGTGGACACCACGATCTGGGTGCGGAAGGACATCGCCTGCCAGCGGCGCGCCCTCACCGGAGCACGAAGCCCACGCCGCGCACCGTCTGCAGGGTGACCGGCGACCCGAGCTGGTCGAGCTTGCCGCGCACCCGCCGGATGTAGGAGTCGACCGTGTTCTCGCTGACCCGCGCGCCGTTCGGCCACGCCGCCGCCACGACGACGCGCCGGCGCACGACCTCGCCCGGACGCGAGGTGATGGCGGCGAGGATCCGGAACTCGGTGGGGGTGAGCAGGACCTCCGCGTCGCCGTACCTCAACGCGTGCGCGGCGGGGTCGAGCTCGACCCCGCCCGGCGGGGGTGGGGTCGGTCGGGCCCGCCGGGCCAGCGCCTCGACCCGGGCGATCAGCTCCAGCACGTCGAACGGCTTGGGCAGGTAGTCGTCGCCGCCGGCACCGAAGCCGGCGAGCCGGTCGTGGACGCCGGCCAGTGCGGTGAGGAAGAGCACGGGGGCGGACTGGCCGGCCGACCGGAGGGCCTGGCACACGTCGCGGCCGTCGGCGTCGGGCAGGCCGATGTCGAGGATGACCACGTCGAGCGCGGTCTCGGCCCCGAACAGGCGCAGCGCCTCGCCCCCGTCGTGGGCGATGACGGCGGAGTGTCCGGTGAGCGCCAGCGCCTGGGAGACCACGCGCCGGATGGCGGGGTCGTCCTCACACAGCCCGACGGTCGCCACGGTCAGTCGTCGTCCGTGTCCCCGCCGGAGGAGGACGAGGAGACCTTGTCGCCCCAGGCAGCGCGGGCGCCGGAGTCACCGACGCGGTAGACCTGCACGGTGGTGGCCAGGGCCGCGACCACGGCCAGGGCCGCCACCACCCGCACCGCGGTGGGGGAGGTGCTGGCGGCCGCCTCGGTGCTGCGGCGGCGGTCCAGGTAGACCAGGGCGAGGGAGAGCGCCAGCAGGGGGAGCACGAACCAGATCAGCTGGTCGCCCATCTCGGCGTGCTCGCCCGGGCTGCCGACACGCCCCTCGAGGGACTCGCCGCTGGAGGTGGCCACCGGGGTCAGGATCGCCGAGAGGGCCGCCGCGGCGACGACGAGGATGCCGTACTTTGCGCGCCACACGGGCTTGACCGCGATCGCGACCGTGCCCACGGCCGCCAGCGGAAGCAGGACGACGACCGCATGGACGACGAGCGGGTGGACAGGCAGTCCGTTGAACAAGTCGAACACGACGAGGCTCCTCGCGAGAGTGGGGTGGATGCCCCCATCGTGGGGGCGCCCACCTGCCAACAACCTGACTGTGACGCTACCGGGCGCTCCGGCAGGCAGGGGACAAACGCGTTGCACCCGCGTCGCCGGTTGGACAGGGTGTGCGGGTGACCGACCTCGACGACCGCCTCCGTGATGCCATCAACGCCTGCGACGACATCGTCGTCTGGCACCGCCGCACCCGCCCCGCAGACGTCTTCGCCGAGCTGGCGCGGGCCTGCGAGGAGCTGGGCATCGAGAAGTGGGACATGTACGGCGACGGGGGCGCCGTCACGATGCTGGAGGAACAGGTCGCCGAGCTCCTCGGCAAGCCGGCGGGCGTCTTCTTCGTCAGCGGCACGATGGCCCAGCAGTCGATGCTGCGCGTGTGGTGCGAGCGCAGCGGGTCCCGGCGAGTCGCGATCCCGGACCTCTCCCACCTGCTGATGCACGAGAACGACGGGCCACGGCTGCTCCACGACCTGCGCTTCGAGCACCTCACGACGGGTCGCCGCACCGCCACCGCCGAGGACCTGCGGAGCATGGGTGCCGGGCTGGGCGCGGCCCTGGTCGAGCTGCCGCTGCGCGACGCGGGGTTCCTGGTCCCGGCGTGGGACGAGCTGGTCGCCCTGTCGGAGGCGGCGCGCGAGCTCGGCGTCCCCCTGCACGTCGACGGCGCGCGGCTGTGGGAGGTACAGCCCGCCCTCGACCGGTCGCTGGCCGAGATCGCGGCCCTCGCCGACAGCATCTACGTGTCGTTCTACAAGGGGCTGGGCGGGCTGGCCGGTGCGGTCGTCGTCGGTGAGCAGGACGTGATGGACGAGCTGCGCGGATGGCGCCAGCGGATGGGTGGCCAGCTCTACCGGATGTCGCCGTACGCCGTGTCCGCGCTGGTCGGGCTGCGCCACCACCTGCCGCAGATGGGGGAGTACGCCGCGTGGGCGCGGTCGTTTGCCGCCGAGCTGGTGGCCGTCGGGCTCCGGGTCAACCCGGATCCGCCACGGACCAACTCGTTCGAGGCGTTCGTCGAGGCCGAGCCCGACGACCTCAAGGCGCGGCTGGTGACCCTCCTCGAGCGCGAGAAGGTGCAGCCGTGCGGTTCGTGGCGGGCGACCGACGTCCCGGGGATCTCGACCACCGAGGTGACCGTGCACGAGGCGGCCCTGAAGCACGACCCGGCCCGGGTCGCCCAGTGGTACGCCGAGCTCGCCGGCCTGTGACCCTGCGCGAGAGCACCATCGACGAGGCGCTGCCGGCCATGCAGGCGCTGGCCTCCCGGATCTGGACGCCCTCGTCGCGGCACCATCCCGGGCAGCTCGCCTGGAGTGCCCGCTACGCGCTGCCCGAGGACCTCGGCCACGGCCCCGTGGCGCTCTTCCACTCCGGCCCTCACCTCGTCGGCTGGGCCTGGGCGGAGGCGGACGACTGGCTCGAGCTCTGCGCCGACCCGGCACACCCCGAGGTGGTCGGTGACGCCGCGGCCTGGTTCCTCGGCAGGGGAGCGGGGGAGACCGTGCGCACCATGGCGCTGGAGACCGAGCAGCACGTCCTGGACGGCCTGGCCGCGGCCGGGTTCGAGGTCGAGGACCAACCGTGGTTCACCCACCACCATCTCGACCTGGCGGAGCTGGGGGAGGTGGGGGGGGGCGGTCGCCGGCTACCGCTTCCGCCACGTCGAGCCGGGTGAGTTCGAGGAGCGGGCGGCGTGCCATCGGGCTGCCTGGGCGCTTCCGGGAGGAAGCTCGAAGGTGTCCGCTGCCGCCTACCGCCGCCTGATGGGCACCGCACCCTACCGCCCCGGGCTCGACTGGGTGGCCGTCGACGGCGACGGACAGATGGTCGCCTCGTGCCTGGTCTGGCTCGACGCGCGGACCGGGGTCGCCCTGGTCGAGCCGGTCGGTTGTGCGCCCGGACCACCGCGGCCGGGGTCTCGCCGGCGCCGTCAGCCTCGCGGCCCTCGACGCGGCACGAGCGGCCGGCGCGAGCAGCGCCCTGGTCTGCCCTCGGGGCGACGACGACCACCCGGTTCCGCAGCGGGTCTACCGGCGTCTGGGCTTCGTCCCGGGGGCGCGCACGCTCACCCTGGTGCGTGCCTGACCCAACCTTGCGGAAGCGTTGAGGAAACCTCCGGCTTCGTCCGGGGGATCCCTTGAGCAGAGGCCGACAGAGTTCTGTTCATCAACAGAACGACCAGCCGAACCCAGGAGCTGGTCCCCACCGAAGGGCTCTTCCGATGCGCACCTCCTCCAGCAAGATGGCCGCCAAGATCCTCGCTTCCGTCGTCCTCGTCGGTGGCGCTGCCTCGGTCGCCGGTCTCGGCACCTTCGGTTCCTTCACCTCCACCACCTCGGCCAGTGAGGCGGTCTCGACCGGCAAGGTCGTCCTCGGCCTCACCCAGCACGCCACCATGGGCACCACCGTCGCCGCGACGAACGTGGTCCCCGGTGACACCATCCAGCGTGCGGTGACCCTGACCCGCAGTGGCGACAGCGAGACCTTCGGCTCGGTCAAGCTCAGCACCTCCGCCCTCACCCCGAACGTGCTGTCCTCGGATGCGACCAACGGTCTCCAGCTGACCGTCGACGCCTGCTCGATCGCCTGGGCCAAGGTCGGGACCACCAACCAGCTTTCCTGCACGGGCACCACGACCTCGGTGCTGGCCACCCGCGCGGTCATCGGCTCGAACCTCGACCTCCCGGCTGCCGCCACGCAGCTGAACACCGGCTCGGCCGCCAACCTGCGCGTGCAGATGGTGCTCCCCACGGGAGCCGACAACACCTTCCAGGGCCTGTCGAACGCCATCACCTTCACCTTCGACGCCACCCAGCGCGCAGCCGACTTCCGCTGACCTGACCCCCGTGTGGTCGCCTGTCCCGAGCAGGCGGCCACACGGGCTTCGTCGTCCCGACCAACCCGACCTCGACCGACCAGGAGCCGACCATGAGCTACACCGCCCCGAGTGCCGCCCTCGGCCGCTCCCGGCTCGAGCGCAGCACGGTCACCGGCCCCGCCGCGGCGGCCCCGGTCGAGTCTCCGGTCGCCGGCCGACGCCCGCTGGGCCGCCGCCTGGGCGGCCTGGCCATGAACGGCCTGGTGGCGCTCGGGGTGCTCGTCTTCCTCCTGCTCGCGGTCGGCCCGCACGTCTTCGGCTACCGCACCGTCACCATGCTCACCGGCAGCATGGAGCCGGGCATCATGCCCGGCGACGTCGTCGTGACCGTGCCCAAGCCCGCCGTCGACGTGCAGGTCGGCGACGTGATCACCTATGCGATCCCCGTGGAGGACCACCGGGTGGAGACGCACCGGGTCACCAAGGTGATCCGCCACACCGACGGCACCATCGCGATCAGGACCAAGGGCGACAACAACGAAGGTGTCGACCCGTGGACGGCGACCCTCGAGGGCGACACCGTCTGGGAGGCCAGGGCGGTCGTCCCGAAGCTCGGCACCGCCATCCGCACCCTGCGCAGCCCGGCCATCCAGCACGGCGTCCTCTGGGTCGCGTTCGGCGGGTTGCTCCTGCTCGGCCTCCGGCTGATCTGGGGATCCCCCGACGAGGACGACCGCACCGAGGACGACCCCACCGAGAAGCAGGTAGTCGCATGAATGACACAACCGGACACCTCGACACCCCCGCGTTCGACGATGCCGTGCTGTTGCGCCTGGTCGCCGAGGTCGAGGACGCATCCTTCGTCTCTTTCTTTGCCACGTGCTACCGGGACATGCTGGAGACCAGGGTCGCCCGGATCGTCCGCGCCCTGCTGAGCGCCGATGTCGACGAGGCGCTCGACGCGACGCTCAGCCTCAAGGTCGCGTCGACCACCGTGGGGACGCGTGAGCTCGCCGGTCTGGCCCTGGTCATCGAGGGCGACGTACGCCGGCACGATGTCGCCTCCGCGCGGCTCACCGCCGAGCGGCTCCCGCCCGCCGCGGCTCGCGCCGACCAGGCACTCGCGGCGTACCTCAGCGCACGAGAGTCAGCCTGAGCCTCAGGACGACAGCTCCATGCGGTAGCCCACGCCGCGCACGGTCCGGATGAACCGCGTGGAGCCGGGGCCCTCGCCGAGCTTGCGACGGAGGTTGCCGACGTGGACCTCCACGAGGTGGGTGTCGGTTGCCCACTCGGTGTCCCAGACCGAGCGCAGCAGCGCCTCGCGTGACCAGACCCGGGCCGGGGTCCGCATCAGCTCGGTGAGCAGGTCGAACTCGGTCCGGGTGAGCGACAGCTCCTTGCCGCTCTGGAAGGCACGCCGCCCGTCCACGTCCACGGACAGCTCCCCGTGCTTCAGCACCTCGTGCTCGTCCTCCGGAGCCTTGGCGACGACTGGCACGGAGACGACGGCAGGGCCACGCCGTGGTCGCCGGAACATCGCGTTGACACGGGCCTTGAGCTCGCGCGGGCTGAACGGCTTGGAGATGAAGTCGTCGGCACCGGTCTCGAGGCCGATCAGGCGCTCCACCTCGTCGTCGCGAGCGGTGATCATCACGACGTAGGCGTCGGTGATCTCCCGGATGCGCCGGCAGGCCTCGATCCCGTCGATCCCGGGCAGTCCCAGGTCGAGCGTGATCAGGTCCGGGTCCAGCGTCCGCACGGCCTCGACCCCGGCCAGGCCGCTGTCGACCGCGGTCACCTCGAAGCCCTGCGTGGACAGGGTGAACTTGATCAGTTCCCGGATGTCCTCGTCGTCCTCGACGACGAGGGCCGTTCTGACTTCTCCGGGGGTGGACATGCTGCGAATGATGCCAGACCTTGCGGTCTTCTTGAGGTTCCCCCCGGCACCCCTTGAGACGCGAGCTGGAGACTGGGCAGCGTCCGACCACTGACAGCTCTGGAGCCCTGCCATGACGCACTTCGACCGTTGCCGCCGCGCAGCGTCGATCGTGCTGGTCGTGGCGTTCCTGGTCGTGACGCCGGGGATGGCCGCAGCGCAGTTCGTCTCCCGCCAGGCGGCGGCCCTCAGCGTCTCCACGGACTCGATGAAGACACCCACCGGCGTCTCGGGGACCTACGCCTGCGGGGACTCCGGACACAACGAGGGGGTCACCTTCAACGTCGCCGGGTTCAGCGACGTGGGTCAGCCCGCCGGGTCGACGTACCTCTACGTCGTGCTGCGCGACGGCGTCGCCTTCGGGAACCCGGTCACCAGCGGCTCGCACAGCCAGACGTTGTCGGTCAGCATGAGGGACGACCGTGGCTCCACGGCTTGGGGGATCTCCATCCAGGCAGTGCGCGGCAACTGGACCAGCCAGGCGGCCGTCACCACGGTCACCTGCACGAAGGACTCGCGCGCCTCCGGCAGCCTCTGAGTCCCGGTCGAGAGGCAAAGGGCTCTTTCCACGGCCGCCGTCGTGGGTCATCCTCGGCGCATGAGCTTGGTTGGGCTCGTCCTCGGCGCCGGCGGCGTCGTGGGCCAGGCCTATGAGTCAGGGGTCCTCGCTGCGTTGGAGCACGACTGCGGCTGGGACCCGCGGACGGCTGACGTCATCGTGGGGACGTCCGCGGGGTCGATCACCGGAACCCTGCTGCGCGCCGGGATCCCTGCTTCCGAGCTCGCCGCCTGGACCGTGCAGGCTCCGCTGTCGGTCGAAGGGATGGCCCTGCACCAGATGCTGGGCACCGAGATCCCTGTCTTCGAGCCGTTTCGTGTGCTGCCCCTGCTGCGCAGGCTGCCGGACCTTCCCGGCAGGGAGATGGTGCAGCGCGCAGTCATCCGTCCGTGGAGCTTCCGCCCGTTGGTGGCAGCACTCGCGCTGCTGGCTCCGGGACACGTGGACATCGCCGAGCAGCTGCGGATGCTCCGTGAGGTGGAAGGGCGGACCTGGCCCGAGCAGGACCTGTGGATCTGCGCCGTACGCCGACGCGACGGGAAGCGCGTGGTCTTCGGGCGGGAAGGAACCCCGGAGGTCCCGTTGCACCTGGCGATCGCCGCCTCGTGCGCGGTGCCCGGGTACTTCTCGCCGGTGACGATCGGCGACCACGCCTACGTCGACGGGGGCGCTCATTCCCCCACCAACGCCGCGATCCTGCGCGAGCGCGGCCTCGACCTCGTGATCGTGGTCTCGCCGATGTCCGGTCCGTCGCATCTCCAGACGGACCTGTACAGCGTCTCCCGTGGGCACGCCGCGCGGCTGGCTCGACGCGAGGTCAGGGCGCTGCGTGACCGCGGCACCGAGGTGATCGTCTTCCGGCCCGGTCGGGCCGAGCAGGAGGTGATGGGCAACGACTTCATGGCGCGCGACCGGGTCGACGAGATCGTCCAGCAGGCGTTCCTGGGAGCGGGCGCCTATGCGGCCCGGCCGGAGATCCGGGAGCTCCTGACGTCGTTCGGGCTGGAGCGCGGCCGCTGAAGCGTCGTAGGGGAGCCCCCTGGCGCTCGAATCGGCGTAGGCTGCTGGGAAGTTCCTCGGATCGACTCGGGTCGCTGACAGAGGCGCCGCAGCCCACTGACATCAGACGCGGTCTGATGCGTGGCCCTGATGAAACCGGGTTCCCATGCCGAGGCCGATCCGTCTCGCCGTCGTCAATGACTACGCGATCGTGGTCGCGGGGGTCGCGAGCATGCTGGCTGAGTACGACGACCGTGTCGCCGTCGTCGAGCTCGGCAACCGGCTGTCGGTGCTGAGCACCGTGGACATCGTCCTCTTCGACGCGTTCGCCCAGGTCGTGGGCGACGGCGTGAACCTGTCGGACCACCTCTGCGAGAACGGCGCGAAGGTGGTGGTGTTCACGTGGAGCTCCCACCCCGAGTCCATCGCCCGGGCCATGCACCAGGGTGCCGCCGGCTACCTGTCCAAGGGCCTGACGGCAGGGGAGCTCGTGGAGGCCCTCGAGGCGATCCATGACGGCGAGGTCGTGACCAGTCCCCACGTCGAGCACGGGGACGCCCTCGGGGAAGGCGACTGGCCGGGCAGGGACGCGGGACTCAGTCCTCGGGAGGCCGAGATGGTGGCGTTCATCGTCAAGGGCCTCAGCAACCAGGAGATCGCCGATGCGGCCTACCTGAGCATCAACTCGGTCAAGACGTACGTCCGCAACGCCTACCGCAAGCTCGGCGTCGAGCGTCGTCCCCAGGCTGCTCTCTGGGGCTTGCAGAACGGTTTCGCAGCCGAACGCAACCGCGAGTTCGACCCCGTCGAGACCGAGTAGGAAGCCGTACCGCTGCCGTCCCCCTCCTGACCGGGGGCGCGCGTCACTGACGTGGCATCAGGCTGCGGCCCCGCGCGCCATCAGCCGGGCGCGCAGGCGGTGCAGATGGGGCATCAGGCCGTAGATGACGATCGGGACCGCGACGGTGGCGAGCACGAAGGTGCGGAGGATGGGCGACAGGGTGCCCAGCCGGTCACCGAGCGCGAGGTTGATGACGGTCAGCGTCGGGAACACGCACAGCCAGATCATGATCGCCAGCTGGTGCTTGCTCGGGGGCGGCACGGGGGAGCGCTGCGGGAGGGATCGGTCGTGGGACATGGTCATGCTCCTTGAGGTGGTGGGGTCGGTTCGATGGGGGGCGGGTCAGTTCGGGGAGCCATCGCGGAAGTCTCGGAGGGCGTGCTGGACGTCCTCCTCGACCAGGTCGGCGTTCAGGGCGATGGCGGCCGCGGATCCCTCGCCCGCGGCTGTGATGACCTGGGCGCGCGCGTTGACGGCGTTCCCCGCGACCCAGACACCGGGCACGCTGGTGCCGCCCGTCGGGTCCGCGACCACCCAACCGTTGTCGTCGACGGCGCAGCCGAGGCCCACGAGCAGGTCGTTGTCGGGTACGAGGCGTGGCCGGACGAAGACTGCCGTCCGGCGGACGGTCCGGCCGTCCTCCAGCTCGACTCCCTGGAGACGGTCGTCCTCGACGAGGAGCCGCTGCACGGTCCCGTCGACGATGCCGATCGCGCGTGCCACGAGCTGCTCACGCTGGTCGGCGGTGAGCGTGTCGGTGTGGGTGAAGAGCACGACGTCAGAGGCCCACTGGCGGACCAGCTGCGCGTGCTGGACGGCCTCGGGTGTCCCGCCCAGCACCCCGACCGGCTGGTCGCGCACCTCGTAGCCGTGACAGTAGGGGCAGTGCAGGAGGTCGCGGCCCCAGCGCTCGCGGACCCCCGGGATGTCGGGAAGCTCGTCGCACAGGCCGGTGGCGATGAGCAGACGTCGCCCGGTCAGCTGCCGGCCGTTGGTCAGCTCGACGCGCCACCCCGGTCCGGTGCCGGACGCGACTCCCGCGACGGTGCCGTCGATGATCTCGCCGCCGTACCCCTGCACCTCCTCCCGGCCCAGGGCCAGCAGGTCACCCGGCGGAAGGCCGTCGCGCGAGAGGAACCCCTGCATGTGGGCCGCGGGCGCATTGCGTGGCGCCCCCGCATCCACCACGGCGACCGAGCGCTGGGCCCGGGTCAGGACCAGAGCCGCGGACAGGCCGGCAGCTCCGCCGCCGATCACCACCACGTCGTATTCGTTCATGCCATGAAGGCTGCCCGTCCGTCCCGGCGCTGACAACGAACGTTGCTGTTCCTGGGAAACGTTCGGCACCGAGGTGCGTCAGCCGGGACGGCCTGCCGAGGCGAAGGAGGCGGGCGGCTCGGTCAGGACGCGTAGGGCGAGCTGCGTGGTCGAGGGAACCCCGAGGTAGCCGACCACCCGCGCGACCCGGTCGGCGTCGAGCGGGAGCAGTCCGGGGGTGCCGGGGATGTCAGGCGTCAGGCCGAGGTCGAGGTCGGTGCGACCGGACATGATCGACAGGTTGAACTCGAAGCGCTCCCGGGCCCCCGGGGCGATGAGTTTCTTGAGCAAGCCCGCGCCGATGCGGCGCAGGCCCTCCTCCTCGCAGAAGGAGTCGAGCGTCGCCAGGAGGTTCGCGCCGTCGCAGTGGTCGATGTCGGCCCAGACGGCCTGCATCGAGCCCATCTGGGACAGCAGGACCGGCGCGGTCTTCTCGCCGATCCCCGGCACCCCCGGCAGGTTGTCGCTCGCGTCGCCGCGGAGGGCGGCGTACTCCAGGTAGTGCTCGGCCGCGACGCCGTAGAGCGCGTGGAGCCGGGCGGGGTTGAGGAGCGGTGAGCCGGCGATCCCGCCGTTGATCAGCCGCAGCACCCGGGTCCTGGCGCTGATGTGGGCGAAGGAGTCGCGGTCGGAGGTGACGATCACACAGTTCCAGCCGGACCGCTCGGCCCAGGCCGCCGCGGAGGCGCTGGCGTCATCGGCCTCCAGGCCGTGCGGGGTGACCGTGCGCAGGCCCAGGGCGTCGAGCAGGGCGCCGGCTCGCTCCAGCTGGTCGATGAGCGCGGGATCCTTCTCGGCGCGCCCGGCCTTGTAGGCCGGGTAGGCCTGCGCCCGCACCGACGAGGTCCGGTCGTCGAGCCCGAAGAGCACCGCGTCCGGGGCGAACTGGTCGATCACCTCCAGGATCTGGCGCAGCATCCCGTGCAGCGCCCACGCCGGGCGGCCCCCGCGGTCGCGGAGGGCGGTCTCGACACGGGCGTGGTGGTTTCGGTGCAGAAGCGACGGCGCATCCACGGCGAGCAGCAGGCGAGGCTCGCGGGAGGGGGGTCCGGGAGTCCGCATGGCTGGGTCACCCTACGCGCCCGGCCTGCCGTCGAGCAGTTGAGCTCCGAGCGAGACCGCCCGCTCCCACCCCCAGCGACGCCATCCGTTCCGCGGCGGCTCCGGCAGCTCACCTTCCTACGTGCCGGCGACCGTAGCCATGGGGTCCCACTGGCGCGGCCGCGCCCTGCTGGACGTCGCGAGCGCTGTTCCCTGCGGGGTGGGCTGCGGGGCCGGCTGCGGGGCCGGCTGCGTGCTGACGTCGTGGAGCAGCTCCTCCCGCGCCTGCTTGCGGACCAGCTGAGGCACGAAGTCCCGGATGCGAGCGCCGTCATAGTGAGCCCAGATGAACTCGACCAGGGCCGTGATCTGGTCCGGGGAGACCTGCGGGAACTCGTCGTGCAGGTCGCGTTCGACCCCTTCGACCAGGCGTTTCTCGTGCGACGTCGGATCCATCTCCCAGCCTCTCTCGGATGGAAGCGAGGCGCCCGGTGCCGTCTGCGGTCCGCTTCCTGGCGTAGGCATCAGCGTGGGGCCGGGTCCGGGGAGGGCACATCATCCGCGGCAGATGACCCGCGGGGGAGGGGCGGCAGGGTGGGACCGTCCTGCCGCGCAGGCGGAGAAGTGCACAGGTGCCGCCCGGGGCCGCGCTCCCGATGCTCTAGATTCCATCCGTGAGCGCTCAGGCCCCGTCTGCTGTCATCTTGATCCGCGCCGAACGATTCGTTCCGAACCCGGCCACGGCGGCCGACAACGCTTTCCAGGCCGACGCGCCGGACGGGCAGTCCGACGACATCACGGCGGCCCACGCCCTGGCCGAGATGGACGCGGTGGCCGACGCCCTGCGGGATGCCGGGGTGCGGGTACACGTCTTCGAGGACGAGGACCACACCCGCCCGGACAGCGTCTTCCCGAACAACTGGCTCTCCACCCATGCGGGCGGCAACATCGCGGTCTACCCGATGTACGCCTCCAACCGTCGCCACGAGCGTCGGGCCGACGTGCTGGAGCTGCTCAAGTCCCAGTACCGCGTCCAGACCATCGTGGACTACTCCGGCCTCGAACCCGACGGCATCTTCCTCGAGGGCACCGGCGCGATGGTCCTCGACCACGTGTCGCGGGTGGCCTACACGGCCCGAAGCCACCGGGCCGACACCCACGTCCTCGAGCGGTTCTGCACCGACTTCGGCTACGAGCCGATGGCGTTCGACGCTGTCGACTCCGAGGGCGTGCCGGTCTACCACACCAACGTCATCGCCTGCATCGGCACCGATGTCGCGATGATCGCCCTGGAGATGATCCCGGACGAACAGCGTCGCGCCGAGGTCCGCGAGCGACTCTCGGTCAACGGGAGAACTGTCGTCGAGCTGACCGAGCAACAGATCCGCGAGTTCGCCGGCAACGCCGTGGAGCTGTGCGGTCGTACGCCGGAGGGCCGGCGCCGCTACATCATGACCATGTCGGCCAGGGCGCGGCGAAGCCTGCGTCCGGACCAGGTCGCGGCGATCGAGGAGTCCTGCGAGATCGTCGCCATCGACATCCCCACGATCGAGCTGGCCGGCGGGTCGGTGCGGTGCATGATCGCCGGCGTTCACCTCGACCGACGCCCCCCGGGTGTCGAGCCCGAGCCCACGGCTGCCGTCGAGGCGATCGACGAGAATCCCCACACGGCCGACGGGCAGGACGTCGCGATGGGCGACATCGCGGACTGACCACGGGCAGGTGGTGGCCCGTTCGGGCGGGTCTGGAAGGCCCAGCACTTCGCTTGCCGGAGAGCGCGGGCGCGGGGTTGGCGAGGGCGAAGACGCGGAAGGGCCGCTTGGCGCCGGTCAGGCCGATGAACGCCCCTGCACCACCTCGAGCACTGCGGCGCCGTACTTGTCGAGCTTGCCGGCCCCGACCCCGCTGACCCCGAGCAGCTGTTCGACGCTGGTCGGGGCGAGCGCCGCGATCTCGCGCAGCGTCGCGTCGTGGAAGATCACGTAAGCGGGCAGGTTGGCCTCCGCCGCGGTCGCCGCCCGCCAGGTGCGCAGCGCCTCGAACCGGGCGGTCCCGGCCGGGTCGAGGTCGATCGCGGCGGCCGCGGCGCCGGAACGGCGGCCGGGCTTGCGGGTCCGGGCGGTCTTGGCGGCCTCCTTGCGCAGCGGCACGATCCGCCCGCCGCGCAGCACCTCGCCGCTGGTCTCGGTCAGCTGCAGGGTGCCGTAGCCGGAGTCGTCGACGGCCAGGAGCCGCTGGGCGATCAGCTGGCGGGCCACGCCGCGCCACTCCCGCTCGCCGAGGTCGGCGCCGACCCCGAAGACGCTCAGCGTGGTGTGCTCGAGTGAGGTGACCCGTTCGGTGGCCTTGCCGAGCAGGATGTCGATGACGTGACCGGCGCCGTAGCGCTGGCCGCGTTGGTTGAGCCGCCACACCGCGGAGAGCAGCTTCTGGGCGGCGACGGTGCCGTCCCAGGTCTCCGGCGGGGTTTGGCAGTTGTCGCAGTTTCCGCACGCCGCGTCCTGGTCCTGGCCGAAGTAGCCGAGCAGCTGGCCGCGCCGGCACTGGGTGGTCTCGCACAGCGCGAGCATCGCGTCGAGGTGGACCGAGAGCTGGCGCTTGTAGGCGGCGCTGCCCTCGGAGGAGTCGATCATGCGTCGCTGCAGGACCACGTCGGCCAGGCCGTAGGCCAGCCAGGCGGTTGCCGGGGCGCCGTCGCGGCCGGCCCGGCCGGTCTCCTGGTAGTAGCCCTCGACCGACTTGGGCAGGTCCAGGTGCGCGACGAAGCGGACATCTGGTTTGTCGATGCCCATGCCGAAGGCGATGGTGGCGCACATGACCAGGCCTTCCTCGCGCAGGAACCGGGCCTGGTTGCGGGCGCGGGTCGCGGCGTCCAGGCCGGCGTGGTACGGCAGCGCGGTGATGCCCTGCTTGGTCAGGTAGGTGGCGGTCTGTTCGACCGACTTGCGGGAGAGGCAGTACACGATGCCGGCGTCGCCGGCGTGCTCGTTGCGCAGCAGGGTGAGCAGCTGGGTGCGCGGGTCGTCCTTGGTCGCGACCCGGTAGGTGATGTTGGGCCGGTCGAAGCTGGCCACGAAGTGGCGGGCCTGGCCGAGTGCGAGCCGCTCGGCGATCTCGGCGCGGGTGGCGGCGGTTGCGGTCGCGGTCAGCGCGATTCGGGGCACGCCGGGCCAGCGGTCGGCCAGCACGGCGAGGTTGAGGTAGTCGGGGCGGAAGTCGTGGCCCCACTGCGAGACGCAGTGCGCCTCGTCGATCGCGAACAGGGCGATGGTGCCGCGGGTCAGCAGGGCCAGGGTGTCGGCGACCTTGAGCCGTTCGGGGGCCAGGTAGAGCAGGTCGAGCTCGCCGGCGAGGTAGGCGGCCTCGACGCGGCGCCGCTCCTCGAGCGGCTGGGTGGAGTTCAGGAACGCGGCGCGCACGCCGAGCAGGGTCAGCGCGTCGACCTGGTCCTGCATGAGCGCGATCAGCGGGGAGATGACGATGCCGGTGCCGGGGCGCAGCAGGGCCGGGATCTGGTAGCACAGCGACTTGCCGCCGCCGGTCGGCATCAGCACGAGGGCGTCGTCGCCGCGGACCAGGGTGTCGATGATGTCGGCCTGCGGGCCGCGGAACGCGTCGTAGCCGAAGACGGTGCTGAGCACCTCGAGCGCGGACTGGGTGCCGGTGGTGGCGCTGGCGGTCATCGAGCGGTCACCGCGGCGAGGGGGAGAGGCATGTCCCACATGGTGCCGGACGCGCCCCGGGCCGAGGTCAGGGGCGCGGCGTGTCCGGGCCCCGCCGGCCGCAGGTGGCGCAGCCCCGGTTTTCATGGTCGTCCGACAGCCGGGCGAAATGGCACCAGCCCCTGCCTGGGGAAACCGGGACAACCCGGGGGAAACCCTGGCAGGGGCTGGATGAAGCTGCAGGTCAGAGGCCTGTTGGCCTCCTCCCTCAGATGTCGTAGTAGAGCTCGAACTCGTGCGGGTGCGGGCGCATCTGCACGGGCAGGATCTCCTGGGTGCGCTTGTAGTCGATCCAGGTCTCGATCAGGTCCGGCGTGAACACGTTTCCGACAGTCAGGAAGTCGTGGTCCTGCTCGAGGGTGTCGAGCACCGCGTTGAGCGAGGTCGGGACCTGGTCGATGTCGGCCATCTCGTCCGGCGGGAGCTCGTAGATGTCCTTGTCGATCGGGGCCGCAGGCTCGATCTTGTTCTTGATGCCGTCGAGGCCGGCCAGCAGCAGCGCCGAGAAGGCGAGGTACGGGTTGGCCGACGGGTCGGGGCAGCGGAACTCGATGCGCTTGGCCTTCGGGTTCGACCCCGTGATCGGGATGCGCACGCAGGCCGATCGGTTGCGCTGGCTGTAGACCAGGCTGATCGGAGCCTCGAAGCCGGGCACCAGGCGGTGGTAGGAGTTCACCGTCGGGTTGGTGAACGCCAGCAGCGACGGGGCGTGCTTGAGGATGCCGCCGATGTAGTAGCGCGCCATGTCGGACAGGCCGCCGTAGCCGGTCTCGTCGTAGAACAGGGGCTCGCCCTCGTTCCAGATGGACTGGTGCACGTGCATGCCCGAGCCGTTGTCACCGAAGATCGGCTTCGGCATGAAGGTCGCGGTCTTGCCGTTGCGCCAGGCGACGTTCTTGATGATGTACTTGAACTTCATCACGTCGTCGGCCGCCTTGAGCAGCTCGTCGAAGCGGTAGTTGATCTCCGCCTGGCCGGCGGTGCCGACCTCGTGGTGGGCGCGCTCGACGATGAGGCCGGACTTCTCCAGCTCGATCACCATCTCGTCGCGGAGCTCGCCGAAGTGGTCGGTCGGGGCGACGGGGAAGTAGCCGCCCTTGTACTTCACCTTGTAGCCGCGGTTGTCGTTCTCGAAGGCCGCACCGGTGTTCCAGGCGCCGGCCTGCGAGTCGATCTCGTAGTAACCGGCGTTCGCCTTGGTCTCGAAGCGCACGTTGTCGAAGACGTAGAACTCCGCCTCGGGGGCGAAGTACGCCTTGTCGCCGATCCCCGGTGCTGGCCATGTAGGCCATCGCCTTGCGGGCGATGTTGCGCGGGTCGCGCGAGTAGGCCTCACCGGTGAGCGGGTCGTGGATGAAGAAGTTCACGACCAGGGTCTTCGCGATGCGGAACGGGTCGATGTACGCCGTGGTCGGGTCCGGGAACAGCGACATGTCGGACTCGTGGATGGCCTGGAAACCGCGGATCGAGGAGCCGTCGAAGCCGAGGCCGTCGTCGAAGACGGACTGGTCGAACGACGACACCGGAACCGTGAAGTGCTGCATCACGCCGGGAAGGTCGCAGAAGCGGACGTCGACCATCTCGACGCCTTCGTCCTTGATGTACTTGAGCAGCTCTTCGCTGTTCTGGAACATTCGTCCTCCTTGGCTGCGGACCAGCGGACAGCCGACAAAGTCTGGGAGTGGAGAGCCCGGGGCGGCGCTGCACCGGGGTGTGCTCGCAACCTACGCAGGAGCAGTTACTTGACCGTATCTGGTTTGTTTCGGGCATGTAACAGGTGGCCGGTCCATGAACCGTTCCCGGGCGCCGTCCGGGCGCACCCGACCCGCGAACTAGCCTGACCCCGTGACTCAGCCCCCCTCCTGGGAGACCGCATCCTGGGCCCGCCGCATCCTCGCGCTGGTCGTGGACTGGTTCGCGTCCAGCTTCGTGGTGATCGTGATCCTCGGGCCTTCGCGCTTCTTCGCCGACCAGTCCACCTCGCCCGACGCGCTGCCCGGCATCCTGACCCTGGTCGTCTTCGTGCTGGAGACCGCCCTGCTCACGACGCTGTCGGGAGGGTCGTTCGGCAAGCTGGTGACCCGGCTGCGCGTCGTACGGACCGACGGCAGCGGACGCCCGGTCGGCCTGCTCGGCTCGCTGGCGCGCAGCATCCTGGTGGCGGCGGTGATCCCGCCCCTGGTGTTCCGGCCGGACGGTCGCGGGCTGCACGACATCATGGCCGGCACCGCGACGGTGACGTTGCAGACGGCCAAGGGCCAGCCCGCCGGGTCGTGAGGGTCAGCGGCCGCGCATGTTCTGGCGCATGCCCTTCATGCTGGTCGGCACCGGACCCTTCGGCAGCGGGATGTTCGAGCGGTTCGCGTCGAGCGCCTCGAGCCGGTTGAGGATGTCGGTCATCTCGGCCGGCTTGACCTGACGGCCCAGCTTGCGAGACGTGGCGCACCAGCTTGGGCAGCGGGACCTGGCCCTCGTCGTTGCCGCAGATCACCTCGTGGATCGGGACGTCGGTGGCGACCCGCTCGTGCTTGCGGCGCTCGGCGGCCATCAGCTGGCGCAGCCGGTTGGGGTTGCCCTCGCCGATGAGCACGATGCCGGGCGGGCCGACGACCCGGTGCACGACGTCCTGCTGCTTGGTGAACGCGATGACCGGGTCGGACTTCCAGCCGCGACGCAGCATCCGCAGGGCGGCGGCAGCCGCACCGGGCTGGCCCTCCATCTGGCCGTACGCCGCCTTCTGGGCGCGTCGTCCGAAGATGATCATCGCGGCGAGGGCGCCGAACAGGATGCGCGCCGACGATCGAGATGACCAGGCCGATGACCCCGTCACCGGGCAGCAACCAGAAGACCGCGAAGCCGATCGCGGCGGCGAGGATGAACGCGCCGCCGATCCACAGCCCGATGGCCGGGTCGGTCTTCTTCGCCATCCGGTAGGTCTCGGCGAACTGCTTGCGCCGGCTCATCTTGTCGGGCTCGGGGACCTGGGGGGCCTTGGGCATGGCAGCTGCTGCCTTCTTGTTCTGGAATGGATCAGGCGGGGTGCATCACACGGAGCTGCCCTGGCGGGCGTCCATGGCCTGACGGTACAGGCGACCGGCACGGTACGACGAACGCACCAGCGGGCCGGACATGACCCCCGAGAAGCCGATCTGGTCGGCCTCGTCCTTGAGCTCGACGAACTCCTCCGGCTTCACCCAGCGCTCGACCGGGTGGTGCCGCAGCGGACGGACGGAGGTACTGGGTGATCGTGATCAGCTCGCAGCCGGCGTCGTGCAGGTCGCGCAGGGCCTGCGAGACCTCCTCGCGGGTCTCGCCCATGCCGAGGATCAGGTTGGACTTGGTGACCAGGCCGAAGTCGCGGGCCTGGGTGATCACGTCGAGCGAGCGGTCGTAGCGGAACGCGGGCCGGATCCGCTTGAAGATGCGCGGCACGGTCTCGACGTTGTGGGCGAGCACCTCGGGTCGCGACTCGAAGACCTCGCGCAGCAGGTCGGGCTTGCCGTTGAAGTCGGGGATCAGGTTCTCGACGCCGGTGTCGGGGTTGAGCTCGTGGATCGCGCGCACGGTCTCGGCGTACAGCCACGCGCCGCCGTCCTCGAGGTCGTCACGGGCGACGCCGGTGATGGTGGCGTAGCGCAGCTCCATCTTCTGCACCGACTCGGCGACGCGGCGTGGCTCGTCGCGGTCCAGCGGCTGCGGCTTGCCGGTGTCGATCTGGCAGAAGTCGCAGCGTCGGGTGCACTGGTCGCCGCCGATGAGGAAGGTGGCCTCGCGGTCCTCCCAGCACTCGAAGATGTTGGGGCAGGCCGCCTCCTGGCACACGGTGTGCAGTCCCTCGGACTTCACCAGGTTCTGGAGGTGCTTGTACTCCGGGCCCATCTTCGCCCGCGTCTTGATCCACTCGGGCTTGCGCTCGATCGGGGTCTCGGCGTTGCGGACCTCGAGGCGGAGGAGCTTGCGGCCTTCGGGACTCGGGGCGGGGGCTTGTGTCACATCGGCCAACTGTACGCCCGGGGCGAGGGCCGCCCAATTCGACTCGGACCCGGCGTGGGAGCCGGTCAGCCGGCGAGATCGGCGCTCGCCCAGAGGGTCCCCTCGTAGGTGGAGACCAGCTCGACGCGGCCGGCTCCGGCGGTGACGGGGGTGATCCACACGGCCTCCCCGGACGCGGGCACCGTCCACGACCCGGCGTCCACCGTGCTGCCGTCGGCGAGGCGCACCCGGCAGGCGTACTCCGTGCCCGGGCGAGCGTCGTGCACGCTCATGACCAGGACGTCATGACCGCGGTAGCTGCTGCGCAGCACCGACCCGACCACGTCGCCGCCGGGGGTCCGCAGCCGAGGTGCCGGGGAGGCGGCCGACGGCGCCGCCGGGGGAGTGTCGGCGTGCTCGACGACGCTGGTGGCGACCCCGCCGAGGAGCAGCCCGACCGCCGCTGCGGCCGCCACCATCAGCGGCACCCGGCGGCGAGCCGGCGGCAGCGTCTCCCGGTCCGGCGCGAGCCGGGCGAGCACCCGGGTCTCGAAGCCGGGCGGCGGGGCGATCGCGGGGCTGGCCGCCAGGGAGGCGTCGAGCACGCGGGTGAGCTCGTCGTACGACGCCCGGCACGGCAGGCAGCTGCGCAGGTGGTGCAGGACCTGCGCCCGGGACTCCGAGACGCCCTCGAGGGCGAGCTCGAGCAGGTCGTCCTCGGTGGGGTGTGCGTGCGGTGTGTGGTCAGACATTCCGCTCCTCCTTCATCGCCTCACGCAGCTGACGCAGCCCGAGGCGGATGCGCGTCTTGGCGGTGCCCAGCGGGATCTGCTCACGCTCGCTGATCTCGGCCGCCGTACAGCCGCCGATCAGGGACAGGACGACCGCCCGGGTCTGCTCGGGGGGCAACGACCGGAGCCGGTGGACGGCCCGGGCGCTCTCGTCGGAGACCTCCGCCTCGTGCGCGGGGCCGTCGTCGTCGAGGGTGGCGCCGATGACCCGCTCGAGCAGGTCGCCCTCCATCGGGACCGGACGCCCGGCCCGGACCACGTCGAGGGCAGCGTTGCGGGTGATGGTGAGCAGCCAGGTGAGCGCCGAGGCCCGACGCGGGTCATAGCTGGCGCCGGCGCGCCAGGCCCGCACGAAGACCTCCTGGCTCACGTCCTCGGCCAGCCCCTGGTCGCGGGTGATCGCCAGCGCGAGTCCGAAGACCCGGGACTGGAACCGGCGGACGAACGCGGTCGAGGCCGCCTCGTCGCCCAGGGTGAACCCGGCGACGAGGGCCGCGTCAGCGGCGCGATCCGCACGCGAGAACTCCACACAGCAATCTACGTCCGCGGAGGCACCAGGGATTTCGAAAGTGCCGACCCGATCGCGAAATCCCGCCCCGGTCGTCGTCCGTATCGAGAGGTGACGACAAACCCTCCGAGACAAAGGAAGAGATCATGCGCACCACAGGACTCGCCGCCTTCGCGATCACCGCAGTGGCGGTGGTCGGACTGGCGGGCTGCGGCAGCGGCAGCAGCTACAACAGCAGCGGTTCCAGCGGCACGTCGACCGGCACCTCGAACGGCACCGACTCCTCGTCGATCGAGCTGAGCAGCACCACGCTCGGCAACGTCGTGACCGACGGGAGCGGCCGGACGCTCTACATGTACACCCCTGACCCGCAGGGCACGAGTGTGTGCGAAGGCAGCTGCCTCGCCGCGTGGCCGGCCCTGAAGGGCCAGCCGGACGCCGGATCGGGCACGAAGGCCAGCCTGATCGGCACGATCAAGCGCAGTGACGGGTCGACCCAGGGGACGTACGGCGGTCACCCGCTGTACTACTACGTCGGGGACTCGGCGGCCAAGGACGTGAACGGCCAGGGCCTCCAGGGGATCTGGTGGGTGCTCGACGCCCAGGGCGCCCCGGTCGAGCAGGCTGCGTCGAGCAGCTCCAGCAGCTCCAGCGGCGGGGGTGGCGGCTACTAGGTGCGAGGTCCGGACGCCGGGCGGGATACCGTCGGGCCACCATGACTTCTCCCTTGACCCGGCCCTCGATCCTGGTGCGCTCGGCCGCCGGGCTCGCCCTGCTGCTGGCCTGCACGACCATGACCGCCTGCTCGTCCTCGGACGACTCCGGCGATGCTGACACCGCCGGCTCCAGCTCGACCCCGGTCCCGAGCCAGGGCAGCACGGCGAACCCGTTCGACGCGGAGGTCGCCGGTCCCGACACCGCCCAGCCGGGGGACACGATCACCGAGACCCTCAGCAACACCGGCCGGCTGCCCGACGCCTACCAGATCGTCGTGGAGCCGGCCGATGCCGCGACGCTCAGCGAGAGCGACTTCCACCTGAGCCCGGGCGAGAGCGTCCGGTTCAAGATCCGGGTCGCGCAGACGCCGTTCGACCTGCACCTCAAGAGCATCGGCGGCGGCGCACCTGACGTCGTCGCGCTGAGCGTCTCCTAGGGCCGGTCAGGGCACGTCCCGCCGGCGGAAGGACAGCACCGACGGCACCGCGGCGAGCAGCAGCAACCCGCCGAAGTAGACCGCACCGTCGGCCTCCGAGATCTTCACCCGGCAGCCCGAGTCCACGCCCTGCGGGTCGCTGAAGCAGTCCCGCTGGTCGTAGTCGGTGAACGTGAAGCCGTCGAACATGATCGCGGCGTAGTTGTTCTGGGGCATCAGTCGCTGGTTGCCCGGGAAGCCGAGCAGCGTGATCAGCAGCGGCCCGGCGATGGCGACGGCGAACAGCACGCCCAGGGTCGCGACCGTGCTGCGGAACAGCATCGTCAACGCGTAGCCGCCGAGCGCGGCGAACCCGGCGAGCAGCGTGGCCCGGAGCACCTGGCGGTAGGCGTCGGACATCGCGCCGTCGCGGAGGTCGAGCCCGCGGTGCTCGGCGAGCGCCCAGAGGCCCGTCCAGTACGCCGCGAGCACGGCGCCGGCGACCACGAGCCCGGTGGCCAGGACCATCGCGCCCTTGGCGGCCCACACCCGGGTGCGCCGGGGCTCGAAGAGCAGCTGGTTGCTCATCGAGCCGCTGTTCCAGTCGTGGCCCACGAACGTGGTCCCGAGGAGCAGGAGCAGCATCGTCAGCACGACCGAGACGCCGAGCCCCGACCCCTGCCTGCGCTCCTGGTCGACGTTGAGCTGCTGGCGGGAGGAGTACCAGTCCGCCTGGGGCAGGATGCTCGCCTCGCAGGCCGCCTGGACGTCGCCGCCGCCCCGCACGCCGTAGCGCCGCGGCTTCTCGACGCAGCGCGTTCAGCTCCTTGCAGGACGTAGGGGTCGTTCGCGCTGTCCTCGACCATCTGCTGGACCTGCTGACGCTCGGCGTCGGAGATCGGGCGGGTGTTCCAGGCGCGTGGCACCGAAGATGACGGCGGGGATGACCACGCCGCGGCGATGAGCAGGAACACGGCGCGCCGCCAGCGCAGCCGGGTGAGCTCGACGCGCGAGCAGCGCGATCATCGGCTCTCCCTCCCGGCCCAGGGTGTCGGCCGGCGGTCAGCTCGAGGAAGACCGTCTCGAGGTCGGCTCGCACCGGGGTCAGCTCCGAGAGCCAGATGCCGGCGTCGGCCAGGGTGCGGGTGATGTCGGCGGGCGGGCGCGGGGACTCGATCCGCAGGACGGGCCCGTCGGCGGTGACGGTGAACCCCGCCGTGCGCCAGCACCCGCTCGGCCGCGGCGGGGTCCTGCACGCCGAGGCGGTACGACGTACCGCGCGCCGATCAGGTCGTCGACCCGACCGCTCGCGAGCAGCCGGCCGTTGCCGATGATCGTGGCGGAGGTGCACACCTGCTGGACCTCGGCGAGGATGTGTGAGCTCAGCAGCACGGTCACGCCGGCGCTGCCGAGGTCGCGGATCGTGTCCCGGATCTCGCGGATGCCGGCCGGGTCGAGCCCGTTGGTCGGCTCGTCGAGGATCAGCAGCTCGGGGTCCTTGAGCAGGGTGGCGGCGATCGCGAGCCGCTGCTTCATGCCGAGCGAGTAGGACTTGTAGCGGTCGCGGTCGCGACCGGTGAGGCCGACCGTCTCGACCGCTGCGTCCACGCGGGTGAGCGGCGCGCCGATCGACCGGGCGAGCAGCGTGAGGTTCTGCCGGCCGGTGAAGTTGGGGGAGAACTTCGGTGACTCCACCACCGCCCCGACGCGGTCCATGACCGACGGGAGCATCGAGGGCACCGGCTGGCCGAAGAGCCGCATCGAGCCCTGGGTGGCGCGGGCGAGCCCGAGCAGCATCCGGATGGTCGTGGTCTTCCCCGAGCCGTTCGGGCCCGAGGAAGCCGTGCACGCCACCGGCGGGGACGGCCAGGTCCAGGCCCTGCACGGCCACGCGCCGGCCGCCGCGCCGGTTGCGGAACTCCTTGCGCAGGCCGGTGGCCTCGATGACCAGGTCGCTCATGTGCGGATCCCCCTTCGTGCGGGGCACGATCCTGACAGTCCCCGGCGGGGGAGCGCGGCGGACTCGCCGTCAGCGGCCGGGGGAGATCAGCTCGATGCGCGGCGTGCGGCCCGGGTCGGGACGGGGCTCGTAGTCGGGGGTGGGGGTGTACGGCGCCCACGCGAGGTAGTCGGTCAGGTGCCGCTCGACGCTGGGCAGCACGTCCCGGACGGTGACGTCGCGACCGAGCTCGAGGCTCAGCGAGGTCACGCCGGCATCGGCGATGCCGCAGGGCACGAAACGGCCGTACCACCCGAGGTCGACATCGCAGTTCAGGGCGAACCCGTGCATGGTGACGCCACGGCTCACCCGGATGCCGAGGGCGGCGACCTTGCGCTCGGGACCCCGCTCGTCGGCGCGCAGCCACACGCCGCTGCGGCCCGGCACACGGGCCGTCGTCACCCCGAAGTCGGTGCAGACCGCGATCAGGGCCTCCTCGACGCGGCGGACGTAGTCGACGACCTTCACGTGGTCGGGCAGCGTGACGATGGGGTAGCCGACCAGCTGGCCGGGGCCGTGGAACGTGATCTTGCCGCCGCGGTCGACGTCGATCACGGCCGCGCCGCCGGGGTCGGCGGGGCGCTCGTGGGGCTCGGTGCGCTTGCCGGCGGTGAAGACGGGCGGGTGCTCGAGGAGCAGCACGGTGTCGGGCTGCGAGCCCTCGACGACGCCCGCGTGCACGTCGCGCTGGAGGTCCCACGCGGCCAGGTAGTCGACCGCGTCCTCGCCGAGGCCGACGGTCCGGAAGGTCAGGTCGTTCACGGCCCCGACCCTACTCCCGCCCGCGGGCCGGCAGCTTCCCGGCGAGGAACGCCAGCTCGTCGGGGAGCATCCGCCGCCAGTAGTCGGCGTCGTGGCCGCCCGGCTCGAAGGTGCTCGTGACCGGCCTGTCGAAGGCGGCCACGTAGTCCTGCACGTCGCGGTAGAACGGGTCGCCGGTCCCGCAGTCGATGCGGACCGGGATCCCGTCCAGGTCCCCCTGGTGCCCGAACACGGTGAACTGCTCGTACTCCTGGGCGTCGTCGAAGCCGGACTCCGAGGCGGACCCGGGGTCGGTCCAGATCGCCGGGCTCGCCGCCACCAGGCCCGCGACCCGGTCGGCACCGAGCAGGCCGGCGAGCCGCAGCACGCCGTACCCGCCCATGGACCAGCCGATGAGGCCGACGCGCGAGGTCTCGAGGCGGTGCTGCTCGAGCAGGGGGAGGAGCTCCTCGACGACCATGGTGCCGGCGTCCTCACCGTCGGGACGGGGGTGCCAGTACGTCGTGCCGCCGTCGACCGTGGCGATGGCGAACGGTTCGGCGCCCGCGTCGACCGCCGCGGCCAGGAAGCGGTCGAGGCCGAGCCGCTCGATGACGTCCGCGTGGTCGTAGCCCAGCGGGTGCAGCGCGATCACGACCGGCAGCGGCCCGGAGGTGTGGGGTGGGCGGAGGATCGACCAGCCGGTGGTGCCGGGCCGGTGCGCGGACTCGAACGAGCCGCTGAGGACGGGGCCGGACGCGATGTCGGGGATGGTGCCCGCCGTGCCGTTGAGGCCGAGGTGCTCCTGGAGCCAGGGCCGTCCGGGGAGCACGCCCTGCTCGACGGCGTAGCCCGCGCCGACCGCGCCTGCGACCGCGAGACCGCCGCCGAGGAGCGCACGGCGGCTCACGCGGCTGTCCCCCCGAGTCACCGCGCCAGTCTGGCACCCCTGTGGACAACCGGTGGCCGACCCGCCCGATCGGGGAAGGAGGTGGAGGTGAACCTGCCGCGCGCGCTGCTCGCCGTCCTCGTCCTGGCCTGCCTGACGACCCTGGGCGTGGGCCTGCTCCTGGCCGAGGGCTCGCCCAGCCCGGTGCCGGCCTCTGCCCCGGCCGCACCGGCCGCACCGGTTGCTCCGGAGCTCGTGTCGGCGAAGGAGCCGGCCGGGGAACCGTCGAGGCAGGGGCGTGCCCTGGCGGCGCTCCGCGACTGGGACGTACGACGTGCCGCGGCGTGGGCGCGGGGTGACCTCGCGGCCCTGCGCGGGCTCTACACCGAAGGGTCGGGGGCGGGTCGGCGTGACGTCGCCATGCTGCGGTCCTGGGCCGGGCGGGGACTGCGCGTGCGGGGGATGCGGATGCAGGTGCTGGCTGCCCGGGTGCGGGTGGCGAGCGGCCGGCGCCTCGTGCTCGTCGTCACCGACCGGCTCGCGTCCGCGGTCGCCGTGGGGCGCGGGGTCCGGTCCGTGCTGCCCCGCGATGCTGCGTCGACGCGGATCGTCAGCCTGCGGCTGGTGGCCGGGGAGTGGCGGACGAGCTCGGTGCGTCCGCAGGGGCCAGGGCGGCTGCCAGCACGGCAGTGACGTCGCGGTCCCGGAACTCGTAGCCCGCCTCCTCCAGCGCCGCCGGTCGCACGTTGAGCGAGCCGAGCAGCTCGGGGGCCATCTGGCCGGCACCGAGCCTGAGCGCGAACGCGGGCGCGACGGCGAAGGCCGGCCGGTGGACGGCTCCCGCCAGGGCAGCGGTGAACTCGGCGTTCGTGGGGGTCTCGGGGCAGCACAGGTTGGACGGCCCACTCGCGGAGTCGTCCTCCGCGAGGTGGACGACCGCGCCGAGCCAGTCCCGCAGCGAGATCATCGCCATGTACTGCCGGCCGTCGCCGAGCCGGCCACCGAGACCGGCCTTGAAGAGCAGCCGGAGCTGCTTCAGCGGGGCGTTGCGGCGGTCCATGATCGGCGCGGTGCGCAGGACGCAGACCCGGGCCCCGGCCTGCTGGGCGGGCTCGGTCGCCGCCTCCCACTCGCGGCAGACCTCGGTGAGCAGGGCATGGCCCCGGCTGTCGGCCGTCTCGGTCAGGACCTGGCTGCCGTGGTCGCCGTACCAGGAGATGCCGTTGCCGGCGAGGAACGCGGGGGTGGACCCGGAGTCGGCGATCGCGCGGGCCAGGAGGCGGGTCGTGGTGACCCGGCTCTCGCGCAGCTCGCGCGCCCACTTCTGCGAGTGCGGGTTGCCGACGGTCGGGCTGCCCGCCAGGTTCACGATCACGTCGGCCGCCTCGATGGCCGCGCGGTCGTAGGTACCGGCGTACGGGTCCCAGGTGGACTCGTCGGGCTTGCGGGTCGGTCGCCGGACCAGCTTGGTGACGCCGTGTCCGCGGCCGCGCAGCTCTGCGGTGAGGTGGGTGCCCAGGAAGCCCGAGGCCCCGGCGATGACGATCTGCATGTCGCCACCCTGTCACCCGTCCCAAGGCCGACCTGGCACTTCTGGTTGCTGAAATGCCGCTGACCCGGCACTTCTTGTGAACAAGAAGTGCCGGGTCAGCGTGTTTCCCGCAACCAGAAGTGCCAGGTCAGCGGGAGGGGATCAGACCTCGAACTGGGCCGACTCCAGGCGCTCCTTGACCTCGCCCAGGAAGCGGGCCGCGTCGGCGCCGTCGACCAGGCGGTGGTCGTAGGTGAGCGCGAGGTAGACCATCTGGCGCACCGCGATCGTCTCGCCGAGGTTGGCGTCGTCGATCACGACGGGACGCTTCACGATCGCCCCGGTGCCGAGGATCGCGACCTGCGGCTGGTTGAGGATCGGGGTGTCGAAGAGCGCGCCGCGGCTGCCGGTGTTGGTCAGCGTGAACGTGCCACCCGACAGCTCGTCCGGCGTGATCTTGTTGGTGCGGGTGCGGTCGGCGACGTCCGCGATCTTGCGGGCCAGGCCGGCGATCGAGAGGTCACCGGCCTCCTTGATCACCGGGGTCAGCAGGCCCTTCTCGGTGTCCACCGCGATCGCGAGGTTCTCCTTGTCGTAGTAGGTCACCTCGCCCGCCTCGGTGTCGATCGCGGCGTTGAGCGACGGGTGCTGCTTGAGCGCGTCGATCGTGGCCTTGGCGAAGAACGGCATGTACGAGAGCTTCACGCCCTCGCGCTCGGCGAACTCGTCCTTGACTGCGGCACGCATCCGCGAGATCGCGGTGACGTCGACCTCGATCACCGTGGTGAGCTGAGCGCTGACCTGCAGCGACTCGACCATCCGCTTGGCGATGACCTTGCGCAGCCGCGAGAGCTTCTCGGTCTTGCCCCGCAGCGGGGACGGCGAGACGGACGCGGCGGCGGTCCCGGCGGACGCAGCCGCCGGGGCAGCAGCGGCGGGGGCGGCCGGTGCGGGCGCCTCCTTGGCCTTGGCGGCGGCGTCGAGCACGTCCTGCTTGCGGATCCGGCCACCGACACCGGTGCCGGTGACGCCGGCGAGGTCCACGTTGTGCTGGGTGGCCATCTTGCGCACCAGCGGGGTGACGTAGCCGGAGGCGTCGCCGCGACCCGCGGGCTCCTCCGCCGGCTCCTCGGTCGCGGGGGCCTGGGCGGACGGCGCCGGTGCCTTCTCGGCTGCCGGGGCCTTCGGTGCCTCGGGCTCGGGCTTCTTCTCCTCGACCTTGGCGGGCTCCGGCTCCGGCTCGGGCTCCGGCTCCGGCTCCGGCTCGGGCTTCTTCTCCTCGGCCTTGGCGGGGGCAGCCTCGCCGGAACCGATCACGGCGAGCTCGGCGCCGACCTCGACGGTCTCGTCCTCCTCGACCTTGATCTCCAGCAGCTTGCCGGCGACCGGCGAGGGGATCTCGGTGTCGACCTTGTCGGTGGAGACCTCGAGCAGCGGCTCGTCGACGGCGACGTCGTCCCCGACGGCCTTGAGCCACCGGGTGACGGTGCCCTCGGTGACGGACTCGCCCAGCGCGGGCAGGGTCACGGACGTGCCGCCGCCACCCGACGGCTTGGTCTCGGCCGCAGGCTTCTCGACCTCCTCGCCGGCGGGTGCGGGCTCGGCCGCCGCGGCGGGCTCCTGAGCCGCTTCCTCGACCGGCTCGGGCTCGGCTCGGCTCCGGCTCGGCTTCCGCCTCAGGCTCGCCCGCGGCCTCGCCGCCACCGGAGGACTCGCCCTCCTCGCCGATGACGGCGAGCACGGCGCCCACCTCGACGGTGTCGTCCTCGTTCGCCTTGATCTCGAGCAGCGTGCCCGCGATCGGCGAGGGGATCTCGGTGTCGACCTTGTCGGTCGAGACCTCGAGCAGAGCCTCGTCGACCGCAATCGCGTCGCCGACCTGCTTCAGCCAGCGGGTGACGGTGCCTTCGGTGACGGACTCGCCGAGTGCCGGGAGGGTGACTTCGGTGGCCATGGAGTTCCTTCGCTCGCGTCGCGTGTGGGGGAGTAGTGGGTGGATCAGGAGTGGGCGTGCAGTGGCTTGCCGGCAAGGGCGAGGTGGGCCTCGCCGAGTGCTTCGTTCTGGGTGGGGTGGGCGTGGACCAGCGGAGCGACGTCCTCGGCGTGCCCCTCCCAGTTGTAGATCAGCTGCGCCTCGCCGATCAGCTCGCCGACGCGGTCGCCGACCAGGTGGACGCCGATCACCGGCCCGTCCTTCTGACGGATGAGCTTCACGAAGCCCTGGGTCTTGAGGATCTGGCTCTTGCCGTTGCCGCCCAGGTCGTAGGTGAGGGTCTCGATCCCGTCCGCGCCGTAGGTCTCCGTGGCCTGCGCCTCGTCGAGTCCCACGGACGCGATCTCCGGGTGTGAGTAGGTGACGCGCGGGATGCCGGCCTCGTCGATCGGCTGCGGGTCGAGCCCGGCGATCTCCTCGGCAACGAAGATGCCCTGCTGGAAGCCGCGGTGGGCGAGCTGCAGTCCCGGGACGATGTCGCCGACGGCGAAGACGCCCTCGAGGTTGGTGCGGCAGCGCTCGTCGGCGAGCACGAAGCCGCGCTCCATGGCGACTCCCTGCTCGTCGTAGCCGAGCCCGTCGGTGACCGGTCCGCGGCCCACGGCGACCAGCAGCAGGTCGGCCTCGATCACGCTCTGCTCACCCTTGGCGTCCTCGACGGTGACGCCGACGCCGGTGTCGCTGACCTTGACGCTGTGGAAGCGCGTGCCGGTGCGGAAGTTGATCTTGCGCTTGCGGAACGCCCGCTCGAGCGCCTTGGACGACGCCTCGTCCTCGACCGCGACCAGCCGGGGCAGCGCCTCGACGATCGTGACCTCGGCGCCGAAGCTCTTCCAGACGCTGGCGAACTCGCAGCCGATCACGCCGCCGCCGAGCACGATCACCGAGGCGGGGACGCTCTCGAGGCGCAGGGCGTGCTCGGAGGTGATCACCCGCTCGCCGTCGATGTCGAGGCCGGGCAGCGACCGGGAGTAGGAGCCGGACGCGAGCACCAGGCTGGCGCCGGTGTACGTCGTGTCGCCCACCGTCACCTGGCGGGGTCCGGTCATCCGGCCCTCACCCTCGATGACGGTGATGCCCCGTGACTTGATCAGCCCGGTGAGGCCCTTGAACAGACGGGAGACGACACCGTCCTTGTAGGTGTTGACGCCCACCATGTCGATGCCCTCGAGCGTGGCCTTGACGCCGAACTGCTCGGACTCGCGGGCCGAGTCGGCGACCTCTGCCGCGTGCAGCAGCGCCTTGGTGGGAATGCAGCCGACGTGCAGGCAGGTGCCGCCGACGTTGCCCTTCTCGACCAGGCCGACGGTCAGGCCGAGCTGACTGGCGCGCAGGGCACAGGCGTAGCCGCCCGAACCCGCACCGAGGATGAGTACGTCGAAGTCGGCGTCGGCCACGCTGGTCCTTCCGAGAGGTGTCGGGCTGGATGTCGGGCCCCATCCTTGCACTTCTTCCCCTCGTGTCCACACCGGCCTTGAGCGACTGGCGAGTAGCAACAGGGCACACTGGTGCCATGGGTTTGTTCGACCGTTTCCGACGGGGCTCGCGTCCCCGCATGCGTGGTCCGGCTCGCGACGCGGCGCGCACCGGCTCGACCCGGGTGCGGGCCTCGGACCGTGCGGACGAGGAGTACCTCCACGAGTTCGTCACCAACCGGCGCGGGGTCGAGGGGTTCGTCGAGCCCCGCACCGCAGTCAGCGACGTGACCCTCCTGCTGGTGGCGCACGACGGTGAGTGGACCCGACGCCGGGTGCCGTCCGTGGACTGGGCGCACCGCTTCTGCAACAGCCACCACGTGCCGTCGTACGACGCCGCCGTGGTCGGCATCCCGCAGCGGATGCGCGACTACATCAGGCGCCAGAAGCAGCAGGGCCGCTGACCCGCTCCACCTGATCGACCTGCCGCCGACGGGGTGGGCGCCCGCGTCTCGCGATCCGGGACCAATGCCCGTGGCGCCCGGGACCACCGCCGGGGGACGCTCGTCACGAGTCGAGCAGCGCAGGGTCGGGCAGAGAAGCAGGTGGGTGGACCATGGACCTCGCATTCATGATCAGCACGGCCCAGGCGCTGGTGGCGCCGGGCAAGGGCATCCTGGCCGCCGACGAGAGCACGCCGACCATGGCCAAGCGCCTCGCGGCCGATCGGCCTGGAGTCGACCGAGCCGCGTCGTCGGGCCTACCGCGAGCTGCTGTTCACGACCGAGGGGCTCGGCAGCTCCATCAGCGGCGTGATCCTGTTCGACGAGACGATCCGCCAGCAGGCCGACGACGGCACGCCGTTCCCCGAGCTCCTGCAGCGCCAGGGAGTGATCCCGGGCATCAAGGTCGACGCCGGCACCAAGCCACTGGCCGGCTTCCCCGACGAGGTGGTCACCGAAGGCCTCGACGGGCTGCGGGACCGGCTGGCGGAGTACGCCGCCCTGGGCGCCCGCTTCGCGAAGTGGCGCGCCGTCATCCGCATCGGTGGAGAGCGGCCCACCGCCACCTGTCTCGAGGCGAACGCCCACGCGCTGGCCCGGTATGCGGCGCTCACGCAGGAGGCCGGGCTGGTCCCCATCGTCGAGCCCGAGGTCCTGATGGACGGTGACCACGGGCTCGACCGTTGCGCGGAGGTCACGGTGGCGATGATCCGTGAGGTCTACGCGCAGCTCGCCCGCCACCGGGTGGTCCTCGAGGCCAGCCTGCTCAAGCCGAACATGGTGCTGTCCGGGACGGACTGCGCGGACCGGGCCGCCGTCGACGCGGTCGCCGACGCGACGATCGAGACGCTGCGCCAGGCTGTCCCGGCCGCCGTACCCGGGATCGTCTTCCTGTCCGGCGGCCAGAGCGACGAGGACGCCACCGCGCACCTGGACGCGATCAACCGGCGTGGCCCCCAGCCGTGGGAGCTGAGCTTCTCCTACGGCCGGGCGCTGCAGGCCCCGGTCCTGCGCGCCTGGGGCGGTGAGGACTCCCACCGCACCGCCGCGCAGGCCGCGCTCCGCCATCGCGCGGACCTGAACTCGGCGGCGCGCCGCGGTTCCTACCGACCCGAGATGGAGCGACTCGTCACCACGGGCTAGGCCGGAGGGGCCGGGACGGGAGGGGGAGGCCATGCCTGCCGTCGCGGCGACCGAGGGGCTGACCACGGCGGAGGCTGCCGACCGGCGCCGGCAGCAGGGACCCAACCGGCTCCCGGCCCCGGGCCGGCCCTCGACCGTGCGGCGGCTGCTCGAGGAGCTGACCCACTTCTTCGCGGTGATGCTCTGGGCGGCCGGGCTGCTCGCGCTGCTCGGCGGGCTGCCGGAGCTCGGGATCGCGATCTTCGCCGTCATCGTGCTCAACGCGCTGTTCGCGTTCGCGCAGCAGGAGCGTGCCGACCGTGCGGCCGACCGGTTGCGCGAGATGCTCCCGACCCAGGTCTCGGTCTGGCGCGACGGCCGCCGGCGGATCATCGAGGCCGAGGACGTCGTGGTCGACGACGTGCTGCTGCTCGAGGGCGGTGACCGGGTCCCGGCCGACGGGGTCGTCTCCGCGGCGAACCGGCTGCTCGTGGACTCCTCGATGCTCACCGGCGAGAGCGGGGCCGGCGCGGTGGAGGACGGCGAGACCCTCTACGCCGGCACCTTCGTGGTCGAGGGCGACACCCGGGCCCTCGTGGTGGCCACCGGCGCCCAGACGCGGCTGGCCGGGATCGCCCGGCTGAGCACCACGGCGCGCAAGCCGGACACCCCGCTGACCCGGGGGCTGCGCTCGGTGGTGCGCCTGGTCGCCGCGATCGCCCTGGCGATCGGGCGGGCTCTTCTTCCTCGTCTCGCTGCTCGTCGGCAACTCCGCTGCAGGACGGGTTCGTCTTCGCGATCGGCGTCACCGTGGCGCTGGTGCCCGAGGCGCTGCTGCCGACGGTGACGCTGTCGCTGGCCTGGGGCGTCCGAGCAGATGGCCAGGCGCCAGGTCCTCGTCCGCAACCTCGAGGCCGTCGAGACGCTCGGGTCGACGACGTTCATCTGCACCGACAAGACCGGCACGCTGACGCGCAACCAGATGACCGTCGTCGAGGCGTGGACGCCCGCCGGCACCGTGACGGTGACCGGGGCCGGCTACGACCCGGACGCCTCCTTCGCGTGGTCCGCGCCGGCCGCGACCGACGCCCTGCACGACGCTGGCCCTGGCCGGCCTGCGCTGCTCCACGGGGTACGCCGTGCAGGCGGAGGGCGCCTGGGTCGCGCACGGCGACCCGATGGAGGCCGCCCTCGATGCCTTCGCCCGGCGGCTGGGCATCGACACCGACGACGACCGGCACCGGCACCCGGTCGCGCTCCGCTTCCCGTTCGACCCGCGGCGGCGCCGGATGTCGGTGGTCGTCGACGACGGGGTCGTGGTCAAGGGCGCACCGGACGCGGTGCTCGCGCTGTGCGACGACGCGGGGGCCGCCCACGCGGTGGTGGAGTCGCTCACCCGGCGCGGGCTGCGGGTGCTCGCCCTGGCCGCGGCGCCGGTCGGGGACCGGCTGCCCCGCACCCCTCAGGAGACCGAGCAGGGTCTGCGCCTGCTCGGCCTGGTCGGGCTGGAGGACCCACCCCGCGACGACGTGACCGAGGCGCTGGCGGCCTGCCGGCGGGCGGGCATCGGGGTGGCGATGGTGACCGGCGACCACCCGGCGACGGCTGCCGCCATCGCCGACGAGATCGGGCTGCGTCACCCGGACGACCCGGTGCTGACCGGCGCCGACCTGCCCGAGCGGGACCGCGTCCTGGCCGCCGTGCTCGACCACGACGGCATCGTGGTGGCGCGGGTGTCGCCCGAGGACAAGCTCCGGATCGCCCGGGCCCTGCGCTCGCGGGGCCACGTCGTGGCCATGACCGGTGACGGCGTGAACGACGCCCCGGCCCTGCACGAGGCCGACATCGGGATCGCCATGGGGCGCTCCGGCACCGACGTCGCCCGGGAGGCGGCGGACCTGGTGCTGCTCGACGACGCGTTCGCCAGCATCGTGGCCGGCGTCGAGCAGGGGCGCGCGACGTTCGTCAACATCCGCCGGTTCCTGACCTACCACCTCACCGACAACGTCGCCGAGCTCACGCCGTTCCTGGTGTGGGCGCTCTCCGGCGGTCAGTTCCCGCTCGCCCTCGGCGTCCTGCAGATCCTCGCGCTCGACCTCGGCACGGACACGCTCTCGGCGGTGGCGCTCGGCGCGGAACCGCCGGCCCGCCACCTGCTCGACGGACCACCGGTCAAGGGACGGCTGATGAACGCCACCGTGCTGCGGCGCGCCTTCGGCCTGCTCGGTCCGCTCGAGGCGGCGCTCTCCATGGCGGCCTTCATGGCCTGCCTGGTCTCCGTCGGGTGGTCGCCGGGGGAGAGCTTCCCGAGCGGCCACGACCTGATGGCGGCCTCGGGCGCCGCGTTCCTCACGGTGGTCACCGGCCAGGCGGCCAACGCGTTCGCCTGCCGGAGCTCGACCCGGCGGCCCGGTGAGCTGGGCTGGACCACGAACCGTCTGCTCATCCCCGGCGTCGCGGCCGGCGTCGCGTTCTCGCTGGTGGCGCTCCTGGTGCCGCCCCTGGCGGACCTGCTCGAGCAGGCCAGCCCGCCGGCGATCGGCTGGGCCTTCGCCCTCGGCTCGCCGCTCGTCCTGCTGGGCGTGGACGCCCTGGACAAGCGGATCCGCGGGCGGCGTCCCGCCCCCGGTCACCAGCGGTGACGCGGGGCCCTTCGCCTCAGTCCGTGAGGCTGCGCGCGTAGTCGACCAGCGTCGCCACCGCGAAGCCGGTGCCACCCGAGGTGACGTGACCCCGAGCGCCACCGGAGTTGAACGCAGGGCCCGCGATGTCGAGGTGGGCCCAGGGCAGCCCGCCGGTGAACTCGCGCAGGAACGCGCCGGCGAAGAGCCCGCCGCCCCAGCGGACCCAGTCGTGCTGGGCCAGGTCGGCGACCTTGCTGCTGTGGATCCGCTCGGTCATCTCCTCGGGGATCGGCATCGGCCAGTGGTCCTCCCCGGCCGAGACGGACGCGGCGAGGACGGCGTCGACGATCTCCTGCGAGCCCATCACACCGGCGACCTTGTCGCCCAGGGCCACGACCATGTGGCCGGTCAGCGTGGCGACGTCGAGGATCACGTCGGGCTTGGTCTCGACCGCGCGGCCGAGGGCGTCACCCAGGACGAGTCGTCCCTCCGCGTCGGTGTTGAGGACCTCGACGGTCGTGCCGCCGTACAGCGAGAGCACGTCGCCGGGTCGCGTCGCGGCGCCGGAGACCATGTTCTCGGCCATCGGCGCGAACGTGCTGACCTTGATCGGCAGGCCGAGCGCGGCGATCGCGAAGGTGGCCTGGATGACCGCGGCGGCGCCGCCCATGTCGGACTTCATCTCGTGCATGCTCTGGGCCGGCTTGATCGTCAGGCCGCCGGAGTCGAACGTGATCCCCTTGCCGACGAGGGCGAGGTGCTTGGTGGCGCCCTTGGGGGAGTAGGTCAGCTCGACCAGGCGCGGCGGTGCCGATGAGCCGGCACCGACGCCGAGGATGCCGCCGCAGCCGAGCGCGGCGAGCTCGGTCTCGTCGAGCACCTTGATCGTCACCTTGGGTGCGCCGCGTCCCTTGGACAGCTCCTTGCCGGCCGCGACGACCGCGTCCGCGAACGCGGGCGGGGTCAGGTCGCCCGGCGGCGTGTTGACCCAGTCGCGGGTGCCGGCGACGGCGCGGGCGAGGACCTGCGCGTCCTCGAACGCCGCGACCGCTTCCTTCTTGCGCGCGAGGGCGCTGAGCACCACGACGTCGGCGGGGGCGGTGGACTCCTTCCTGGAGTCCTTCTTGTACGTCGTGAACGCGTAGCCGCCCAGGAGGTGTCCCTCGGTCACCGCGCGCACCAGCTCGGGGGTGTCGGCGGGCAGCGCGAGTGCCACGGACGCGGCGTTGGTGACCGCACGGGCAGCGACGCCCGCCCCGCGGCGTACGGCGGGGGCGTCGGCCGTCCTGCCCAGGCCAACCAGCAGCAGCAGGGGAGTGGTGAGGGTGCCCGAGGTCGGGACCTTCACGACCTCCCCGGCCTTGCCGGTGACGCCGAGAGAGGAGAGGAGCGGCCGCAGCTTGCGACCGTAGGCCTTGGCGACGTCCTCCCCACCCGGGGCGAGCTCGGTGCCCTTGTCGGTCTGCAGGACGCCGACGACGACAGCGTCGGCTCGGGTCTTGGCGGGGCTGGCACTGCGCAGCGTGTACGACGTCACTGGGGCAGGATAACCATCTTCCCGGCGCGGGCCTGCTGCTGAGGTAGGTTCGCGCCCATGGCCGACGACCCCACCGACAGCACCACCGAGCGTCCCGAGCTGCTCCGCTCCCCCCTGCACGAGCGACACGAGGCGCTGGGCGCCAAGTTCGCCGAGTTCGGCGGCTGGTCGATGCCGCTGGAGTACGCCTCGGGTGTCGTCAAGGAGCACACGGCGGTCCGCGAGGCCGCGGGGATCTTCGACGTGAGCCACCTCGGCAAGGCGATGGTGACCGGGCCCGGCGCCGCGGCGTACGTCAACGCGACGCTGAGCAACGACCTGGCCAAGATCCACCCCGGCAAGGCGCAGTACACACTCTGCTGCGACGACGCGACCGGTGGCATCGTCGATGACCTGATCGCCTACTACCAGGACGACGAGCACGTGCTCCTGGTCCCGAACGCGGCCAACACCGCGGAGGTCGTACGCCGGCTCGCGGCGACCGCGCCCGACGGGGTGACCGTCGTCGACCACCACCGCGACTACGCGGTGCTCGCCGTCCAGGGCCCCCATTCCGACGAGGTGCTCGAGGCGGTCGGCCTGCCCGCCGGCCACGAGTACATGTCCTTCGTCGAGGCCGAGCTGCCGGAGCTGCTCGGCGAGGGCACCGGCGTCGTCGTGTGCCGCACCGGCTACACCGGCGAGCGTGGCTACGAGCTGATCGCAGCCAACGACGTCGCCGGGGCGCTGTGGGACGCGCTCATGGCGGCGGGGGCGGAGCACGGGATGCTCGCCTGCGGCCTCGGCGCCCGCGACACCCTGCGCACGGAGATGGGCTACCCCCTGCACGGCCAGGACATCTCCCTCGACGTCACGCCCAACCAGGCCCGTCTCGGCTGGGCCGTCGGCTGGAAGAAGGACGCCTTCTGGGGCCGTGACGTGCTGCTGGCCGAGAGGGAGCAGGGAGCCAAGCGGATCCTGCGCGGACTGGTCGCGACTGGCCGCGGGATCCCGCGACCGGGCATGAGCGTCTCGCTGACCCCGGACGTGCTCCTGTGCGAGATCACCTCGGGCACGTTCTCGCCGACGCTGCGCAAGGGGATCGGGCTCGCCCTGGTCCCGGCGTTCGTGAACCCCGAGGCCGAGGTGGGCGTCGACGTCCGCGGACGTCGCGAGATCTTCCAGCTCGTCGCTCCACCGTTCGTCGACCCGTCCGTGCGAGAGGCGTGATCGTGAACCTTCCCGAGCAGCCCCCGACGTTCCGTCCGCCGGCGCCCACCGAGCGGCCCTGGTGGTGGCGGCTGGAGAACGCCGCCGGCGTCGAGGTCGACGTCGCTGACGACTACGCCGCGCAGCGGTTCGCGAGCCAGGCCGACGCCGAGTCGTGGGTGGGGGAGTTCTGGTCCGAGCTGGCGGCCGAGGGCGTGGATGCGGTGACGCTCTTCGAGCACGACCGCCAGGTCTACGGACCGATGTCGCTGCACGCGTGACCCTGCCCGAGTCGCTGGATCCGCGCAGGCATCCGATCGGGGCAGGGCAACGAAGCACCTGACGGGTACCCGCCCGCCGACCGTGGCCGGGACACCGCCTGCTGTGCCACGTCGTACGCGAAGTGGCCACTGAAGGCGTAGTCATCGAAGGAGTCCGAGGACTCTGTTGCCGCGGCGTTTCCGCGACCGAGGATGGGCACATGCGCGTCGACAGCGACTTCGCCGCGTACGTCGCAGCCCGCGGGACTGCCGTCGTGCGGTCGCTCGTGCTGCTGGGCAGTTCCCAGGCCGAGGCGGAGGTCGTCGCCCGGACCGCCTTCGCCCGGTGCCACGCCACCTGGGGCAGGATCGGTCGGGCCGACGACATCGACACGGAGGTCTACCGCACCGTGCTCGGCGTCCGGGCGGCCATCCGGCGCCGGTGGGAGAAGGAGCGCGCGGGCGCTGCACCTGCCGCCGCGGTGCCTGCCGACGCGGGGCCGGGTCCCAGGCTCGACCTCACCGAGCAGATGCGGCTGCGTCATGCGCTCGAGCAGGAGCTCGACCGCATGACAGCAGAGCTGCGGGGCTTGCTGGTGCTGTACTTCACGGCGGGACTCTCGCAGGGGCAGGTCGCGGAGGTGCTCGACCTCCCCGTGGAGACGGTGCGGAGCCGGCTGCCGGAGGCGATGGGCCTCATCGACGTGGTCGCACTGCGCGAGGCGAGCCGATGAACGAGATCGATGTCGAGGAGGTCTTCCGCGACGCGGCGGGGGCGATCGACGTACCCGCGCCTTCGGTCGATGCCGTCGTGGCCGAGTCCCGAGCCCACCGCCACCACCGGCAGCGCCAGGTCCTGACCTCCGTCGGCACCGCCGCCGCGGTCCTCGCGCTCGCCACCTGGTGGGGCACCCGCCCCGATCCCGACCCCGAGGGGGAGCTGCCGCCGGCGGTCGTCACCCGCGCCGAGAACCCCGCCGACATCGCCTGGTGGGCCAACGACGTCCTGCACCTCGACCACGTCGACCTGGCGCTCCTTGCGGTGACGGACCTGGCGGAGGTCGCCGCCGGGGCCGTGTACGCCGACGTGCGAGGTGCCGTGGTCCTCGTGGACGAGGAAGGCGCCCGGACCCGGCTGGGTACGAAGGCACCGGGCTCGAGGCTCGTCGTGTCCGACGAGCAGCGCTGGGTGGCGTGGGTCGATCCGAACGAGGGGGCATTAGAGCTGGTCGTCTACGACGTCACCAGGCGGGAGGTCCTGGCGCAGGTTTCCGTGCCCCCGGGAACCGACCCGATAGCACTGGACCAGGACAAGGTCTTCTACGCGAGGCCGGACGGCGACTTCGCCCTGGTGCTGCCGGACGGGGAAGCCGGGGTGCGTGAGGGGGCCGGACTGCTCGACGTCGCCTCGGCGACCCGGGTGCGGCAGTCCAGTGCGGAGGCGCTCATGATGGTGCAGCCGTTCTTCAGCATCAGCTTCGGGCGTCCCGGGGTCGGCGCCCACCTCTCCGCGGACGGGAACTACGTCCTGACCCGGACGGCGGACGAGCGCTCGGTCTACGGCACCGTCCACATCTACGACACCCGGTCGGGCAAGGGGGTCCCGACGGGGTTGACGGACGAGGACCTCGCGTTGGCGGCGCGCTTCGGCCCCGAGGGCACGGTCACCTACGTGGTCTCCCGCTTCCAGGACGAGCCACAGGCCGACGACTTCGTCCGGTCGTCGTTCTCGGGCGCCCTGGAGCTGCGGACCTGTTCCCTCGACACGGGTCGGTGCGAGGTGAAAGCGAAGCTCCCCAGCACCGGGCCCACCCCGGTCCTGGGCCGCTGAGATCGGAGGCTGAGGCCCGGAGACCGGGCTTGTCGAGGCCACTACCGTGACCCCCATGCGCGCATTCAGCCAGGTCGACGTGTTCTCCGCCGAGCCCCTGCTGGGCAACCCCGTGGCCGTCGTGCACGCCGCCGACGGCCTGACCGACGACGAGATGGCGCGCTTCGCCCGGTGGACGAATCTCTCGGAGACCACGTTCCTGCTGACCCCGACCGTGGCGGCTGCCGACTACCGGCTCCGGATCTGGACGCCCTCCGGCGAGCTGCCGTTCGCGGGGCACCCGACCCTGGGCAGCGCCCACGCCTGGCTCGAGGCAGGCGGTGTGCCGGCCATCGACGGCGAGGTGGTCCAGGAGTGCGGGGCCGGGCTGGTGCGCGTGCGGCGGGGCGGACCGGACGGACGGCTGGCCTTCGCAGCACCGCCGCTGGTGCGCTCCGGGCCCGTCGACGCTGCCGACCGGGCCGCGATCGCAAGGGCGCTGCGGATCGGCGCGGACGAGATGGTCGACACCGCGTGGGTCGACAACGGTCCGGGCTGGGTCGCCGTACTCCTCGCGGACGCGTCGGCGGTGCTGGCCCTCCAGCCGGACTTCGCCGAGTTCGGAGCGCTGGAGATCGGCGTGGTCGGCAGCTACGCGACGGGGGAGGGCGACGCCGCGGTCGAGGTGCGCGCGTTCGTGCCGACGATGGGGATCGGCGAGGACCCGGTGACCGGCAGCCTCAACGCGGGCATCGCCCAGTGGCTGGCCGGCGACCGGCTGCCCACGTCGTACGTCGCCTCGCAGGGCACCGTCCTCGGACGTCGGGGCCGCGTCCACATCGACCTCGAGGGCGACACGGTCTGGGTGGGTGGCGACGCGCTGACCACCATCACCGGAGAGGTGCGGATCTGAGCGGTAGTCTCGGCCCGTGCAGCAGTATCTCGACCTCCTCCAGCGGGTCCTCGATGACGGGGCGGAGAAGAGTGATCGCACCGGCACCGGCACCCGCAGCGTCTTCGGCCACCAGATGCGCTTCGACCTCTCGGCGGGGTTCCCGCTGGTGACCACCAAGAAGGTGCACACGCGCTCGATCTTCGCCGAGCTGCTGTGGTTCCTGCGAGGCGACACCAACGTGAAGTGGCTGCAGGACCGCGGCGTCACGATCTGGGACGAGTGGGCCGACGCCAACGGCGACCTCGGACCGGTCTACGGCTACCAGTGGCGCAGCTGGCCCACGCCCGACGGGCGCCACGTCGACCAGATCGCGCAGGTCGTCGAGCAGATCCGGCACAACCCCGACTCCCGCCGGCACATCGTCTCGGCCTGGAACGTCGCGGACATCCCGCAGATGGCGCTCGCGCCCTGCCACACGATGTTCCAGTTCTACGTCGCCGACGGCCGGCTCAGCTGCCAGCTCTACCAGCGCTCGGCCGACGTGTTCCTGGGCGTGCCGTTCAACATCGCGTCCTACGCCCTGCTCACCCACATGGTCGCCCAGGTCACCGGCCTCGAGGTCGGCGACTTCGTGCACACGTTCGGCGACGCCCATCTCTACCTCAACCACCTCGACCAGGCCCGGCTCCAGCTGACCCGCGAGCCGCGGCCGCTCCCGACGCTGCGGCTCGACCCCACGGTCTCCGGGCTGGACGCGTTCGAGCTCGAGCACCTCGCGGTCGAGGGCTACGACCCCCACCCGGGGATCAAGGCGCCGATCGCCGTATGAGCTCGGCCCCGGTCGAGGCGACCGCCAGGAAGCGGATCGTCATGGTCGCGGCCGTCGCCGCCAACGGGGTGATCGGCGCCCACGGCGACATCCCGTGGCGGATCCCCGAGGACTTCGCCCACTTCAAGCGGATCACGCTCGGGCACACCCTGGTGATGGGGCGGGCGACGTACGACTCCATCGGCAGGCCGTTGCCCGGCCGCACGACGATCGTGCTCACCCGTGACCCATCGTGGACCGCCGACGGCGTCCTCGTCGCCCACGACCTCGACGCCGCCCTCGCGCTCGCCGCGGACCTGCCCGGGGACGTGGTGATCGCCGGCGGCTCGCATGTCTACGCCGAGGCGATGACCCGCGCCGACGAGCAGGTGCTGACCGAGGTGCACCAGGCACCCGAGGGCGACACGTTCTACCCCGCCTTCGACCCCGCCGACTGGGTCGAGACCGGGCGCGAGCCCCACGACGGCTTCGACTGGGTCTGGCTCTCCCGCGCCTGACCCTGCATCCCTCACCCCCGCGCAACTCCCCGCGCCCCAGCTGTAACGCGGAGTTATCGCCACTGCTGGGGCGTCATGACGCTGCGGCAGTAGCAATAACCCCGCGTTACAAGGGAGTGGGGGCGGGCTGGCAGGGTGAGGGACATGGAACTGCGCATCTTCACCGAACCCCAGCAGGGCGCGACGTACGACGACCTGCTCGCCGTCGCCCTCCGGGCCGAGGAGCTCGGCTTCGGGGCGTTCTTCCGGTCCGACCACTACCTCGGCATGGGCACCGAGGGGCTGCCCGGGCCGACCGACGCCTGGATCACGCTGGCCGGGCTGGCCCGCGACACGAGCACCATCCGCCTCGGCACGATGATGACGAGCGCGACCTTCCGGCATCCCGGTCCGCTGGCGATCGCGGTCGCCGGCGTCGACCAGATGAGCGGTGGCCGGGTCGAGCTCGGCTTCGGCGCCGGCTGGTACGAGCAGGAGCACACGGCGTACGGCATCCCGTTCCCCAGCACCGGGGAACGCTTCGACCGGTTCGAGGAGCAGCTCGCCGTCATCACCGGGCTCTGGGCGACGCCGCCGGGGGAGCGGTTCAGCTTCGACGGCATCCACTACCCGGTGCAGGACTCGCCGGCCCTGCCGAAGCCGGTGCAGATCCCGCGCCCGCCGGTGCTGATCGGCGGCCTCGGCAAGAAGCGCACCCCCGCCCTGGCGGCGCGCTACGCCGACGAGTTCAACCTGCCGTTCGTCGACGAGGCGACCACGCGCGCCCAGTTCGACCGGGTGCGCGCGGCCTGCGACGCGGTCGACCGCGACCCCGACTCGCTGGCGTGGTCGAACGCGCTGGTGCTGTGCTGCGGCGCCACCGAGGAGGAGTTCCGCCAGCGGGCCAGGGCCATCGGCCGCGAGCCCGACGAGCTCCGCGAGAACGGGCTCGCCGGGTCACCGCAGGAGGTCGTCGACAAGCTGGGGAGGTACGCCGCCCTCGGCTCCGGGCGCGCCTACCTGCAGGTCCTCGACCTGGCCGACCTGGACCACCTCGCCCTCGTCGCCGCCGAGGTCCTGCCCCACGTCTGACGGCTGCCTCGCCGTGCGGCTGCCGTGGATGCACCGTGTCGGCCGCGCGGCTCTCCCGCTGCAGGAAGAGGCCCAGGTCGCTGATCGTGCTCATCAGCGGGGCCGGGAACACGACCGTGGTGTTCTTGTCGACGCCGATCTCGATCAGGCTCTGCAGGTTGCGCAGCTGCAGGGCGAGCGGGTGCGCCATCATCGTGTCCGAGGCGTCGCCCAGGGCGGCGGCCGCCGCGGACTCGCCCTCGGCGGCGATGATCTTCGCCCGCTTCTCCCGCTCGGCCTCGGCCTGGCGCGCCATCGCCCGCTTCATGCTGTCGGGCAGCTGGATGTCCTTGAGCTCCACGAGGGTGACCACGACTCCCCACTCGGCCGTGGTCACGTCGAGGATCTCGCGGATGTTGATGTTGATCGCGTCGGTCTCCGACAGGATCTCGTCGAGGGTGTGCTGGCCGACCACGTTCCGCAGGGTCGTCTGCGCGATCTGGTTGATGGCGGCGGCGACGTTCTCGATCGCGATGACCGACTTCACCGCGTCGACGACGCGGTAGTAGGCCACGGCCGCGACGTCGATGCTCACGTTGTCCCTGGTGATGATCCCCTGGGACTGGATGGGCATCGTGACGATCCGGAGCGACACCTTCCGGAGCTTGTCCACGACCGGGATGATGAAGTTCAGGCCGGGCTCCCGGACCCCGATGACCCGGCCGAGGCGGAAGAGCACGCCCCTCTCGTACTGCGTGACGATCTTGATCGCCATGGCCAGCCCGATGAGGACCAGGGCCGCCAGCACGATCACGACGATCCACGTGTTCATGTCCTGCTTCCTTCCGGCGGGCCACGAACGAGCCCGCCCTCCCTCCAGCGTGTGGAGCCGGCCCGGCCGCGGGCAGGGTCGTGTGTCATGCCGGCTGGACCGAAAGCCCCCAGACCGGGGGGTGGGCGAGGACTCAGGTGGCGTCGGCGTCGGGGAGCGGCAGCTCATCGGCGATGTCGCGGGCCCACGCCTCGATCGCGTCCCAGTCCCGGAAGTCGCCCGCCGGAAGCAGCGAACGGCCATCGGGAAGCCGGCGCACCAGACGATCCCGCCAGCGCAGGCCGGCGGGGTTCAGGGCGCCGTAGAACACCTGTGACCCCCGGGGGAGGATCGTCTCGGCGAACTCGCGGAACTGTCTCGGTTCGGTCAGGACGCGGAGGTCGCGCCCCTCGTCGTCGGTGGTCGCGGTGCCCAGCGGGCCGCTGCTGAACAGCCACACGGGCCGGGTCACCAGCAAGCTCGTGTGACGGCGTACGAAGCCCGAGGCGTCCGGGAGCCACGACCCCTGGTAGGCGGCGCTCCCGATCACGAAGGCGTCGTAGGCGCTCAGGTCGGCATTCGTCGTCGCGCGCACCACACGCACCTCGTGACCGCACTCGCTGAGGACGCCGGCGATGTGTTCGGCGATGCCACGGGTCGCGCCGTACCTGCTGGCGAACACCACGAGCACGGACATGTCGACCTCCCTCCTGCCTGCCCTGCCTGCCCCTGCCTGCCCCTGCCCCATGGTGAGGCGCCCGCGGGGCCCTCGGGCAGGGCAGAAGGGCCCCCGGAACCCGCCAGAGGGCTCGACGGGCTCGGGGGCGGGCCGAGGCGATAACCTGTCCGGCATGACAGCCCTGCCCGCCGCGCCCTTCGGTCGTGTGCTGACTGCGATGGCCACCGCGTTCCACGACGACGGTTCGGTCGACCTCGACGGCACCGCCCGGATCGCCACGCACCTGGTCGACCACGGCCACGACGGCGTGGTCGTCTCCGGCACCACGGGCGAGTCGCCCACCACCAGCACCCTCGAGGACGGGCAGATCCTGGCGGCCGTCAAGGACGCCGTCGGCGACCGCGCCAAGGTGGTCGCCGGAGTCGGCACCAACGCCACCGCGCACAGCGTCGAGCTCGCGCGCCAGGCCGAGAAGATCGGCGCCGACGGGTTGCTGCTCGTGACGCCCTACTACAACAAGCCCGGTCCGGCCGGCGTGCTCCACCACTTCCGGCAGGTCGTCGAGGCCAGCAACGTCCCGGTCATGCTCTACGACGTCCCCGGCCGCACCGGCACCCAGATCACGATGGAGACCTACGAGGCCGCCATCGCCTGGGAGCCCGTGGTGGCCGTCAAGGACGCGGTCGGCAACTTCGCCCGTGGCGTCCGGCTGACGCAGATGGGGTACGCCGTCTACTCCGGCGACGACGTCGCCAACCTCGCCTGGCTCGCCCACGGCGGGTGCGGCTTCGTCTCGGTGCTCGGCCACGTGGCCGGCGACGAGCTGAAGGCGATGGCCGACGCCTTCTTCGCCGGCGACCACGCCGGTGCGCTCGCGGTCTTCACGCGGCTGCTCCCCGCGATCGACGCCGTCATGGGCGTCCCCAACTACGGAGCGACCACCGCCAAGGCAGCCCTGCAGCTCCTCGGCGTCCTCGAGAACCGCAACGTCCGGGGGCCGCTGGTGCCGCTGGACGACGACGAGGTGGCGGCCCTGCGTGCGGGTCTCACCGCATCCGGCCTCCTCCGGTAAGGAACCAGATGTCCCACCCTCATCCCGAGCTCTCCGCACCGGCCGCGCTGCCGACGGGGGGCCTGCGGATCATTCCGTTGGGTGGTCTCGGCGAGGTCGGCCGCAACATGACCGTCTTCGAGTACGACGACCGGTTGCTGATCGTCGACTGCGGCGTGCTCTTCCCGGAGGACCACCACCCCGGCGTGGACCTCATCCTTCCCGACTTCGACGCGATCCGGGACCGGCTCGACAAGGTCGAGGCCCTGGTCCTGACCCACGGCCACGAGGACCACATCGGCGCCACGCCGTACCTCCTGCGCGAGCGCGACGACATCCCGCTCGTCGGCTCCGAGCTCACCCTCGCGCTGCTGGGCAGCAAGCTGCGCGAGCACCGGCTCAAGGAGACCGTGCACCACAAGGTCAGGGAGGGTGACCGGATCTCGTTCGGCCCCTTCGACCTCGAGTTCATCGCGGTCAACCACTCCATCCCGGACGCCCTGGCCGTGGCCATCCGCACCGGTGCCGGGCTGGTCCTGCACACCGGCGACTTCAAGATGGACCAGCTGCCGCTCGACGGCCGGATCACCGACCTGCGTGCGTTCGCGCGGCTGGGTGACGAGGGCGTCGACCTCTTCCTCACCGACTCGACCAACGCCGAGGTGCCCGGGTTCACGACCTCGGAGAAGGAGATCGCCCCGGTCCTCGAGCGGGTCTTCCACGAGAGCGGGCAGCGGATCATCGTCGCCTGCTTCGCCTCCCACGTGCATCGCGTGCAGCAGGTCCTCGACGCGGCGGTCAAGTACGACCGCAAGGTCGCCTACGTCGGACGTTCGATGGTCCGCAACATGGTGATCGCCAAGGAGCTCGGCTACCTCAAGGTGCCGCCCGGTGTGCTCGTCGAGGCCAAGGAGCTCGCCGACCTCGCCCCCGAGCGGCAGGTCCTGATCTCCACCGGGTCGCAGGGCGAGCCGCTCAGCGCCCTGAGCCGGATCGCCCAGCGCAACCACCACTTCGTCCACATCGAGGAGGGCGACACCGTCGTCCTGGCCTCCAGCCTGATCCCGGGCAACGAGAACGCGGTCTACCGGGTGATCAACGGCCTGTCCCGGTGGGGTGCCAACGTCGTGCACAAGGGCAACGCGCTCGTCCACGTCAGCGGCCACGCCAGCGCCGGCGAGCTGCTCTACTGCTACAACATCGTCAAGCCGCGCAACGTCCTGCCGGTGCACGGCGAGATCCGCCACATGCGGGCCAACGCGGACCTCGCCCGGGCCACCGGCGTGGAGAACGTCGTGATCGCCGAGGACGGCGTCGTGGTCGACCTGGTCGACGGCGTGGCCGGCATCGCCGGCAAGGTCCCCTGCGGCTACGTCTTCGTCGACGGCTCGTCGGTCGGCGACGTCACCGAGTCCGACCTCAAGGACCGCCGCATCCTCGGCGAGGAGGGGTTCATCTCGGTGATCGTCGTGATGGACTCCGTCAGCGGCAAGGTCTCGGGCGGACCCGAGATCCACGCCCGGGGCAACGCCCTGGACGGCTCGAGCTTCGACGAGATCAAGCAGCCGATCATCGACGCGCTCAACCTGGCCATGGCCGAGGGCAACACCGACGCCTACGCCCTCCAGCAGACCGTACGACGCGTCGTCGGGCGCTGGGTCAGCAACACCCACCGCCGGCGCCCGATGATCATCCCGGTCGTCATCGAAGCCTGACCAGGCACGAGTGGGGATCGGATCCCCCCACACACAGGTGATGACCGAGCACGGCGGTCCGCACGGGGCGGCACACCGGCGCGGCAGGCGCGAGGGAGCGTAAAACGAGGCGTGGCGCCGATGCGGTGCGGGGAACGGCACGAGATTCCGGCGACACGGCGAGCCAGCGACTCGCGCCTGCCGGGACGGCGGGGCGCACCCTGGAGTCGCACGAGCGACGGAGGTAGCCGACAAGCCCCACTCCTCAACCAGTCGCGGCGAGCACTCCAGCCACGATCAGCGCCTGACCGACGTGGTAGGTCACCATCACGACGAGGTGGGCGTGGGGGAGCGGGCGCACGAACCGGTCGACCGACAGGGTCGCGTCACTGACCACGAACACGGTCGCACCGAGCGCGACCAGCCACTCGCCGGTGAACCACGCGCACACCAGCATCGCGCCGATCACGAGGGTGTAGACCACCACCGGCACCGACAGGGAGGCGCCGCCCTGGCGGTGGGTCGCGGGGGCCACGTCGCGGGTTGCGACGACGGTGGCCAGCAGCACCACGACCACGGCCCAGGACCAGCCCGGGCGGGGGAGGCCCAGGGTCGCGAAGCAGAGGAGGTAGGCCAGGTGGCCGACCAGGAAGGCCGCCACCCCTGCCTTGAACCGGCCCAGTGAGTCGCCGAGCAGCGCCACGTCGCCGAGCAGCCCGAAGGCCAGCGCGACCAGCAGCCAGCGACCGGCCGCGTCCTCGGTGGCCCCCAGGACGACCGCGGCGACGAGCAGGGCGGCCAGGGTCGCGGGCTTGGCCCACGTCTCGAGGCGGCGGTCGCCGCGCGCGACGGCGTACCAGTCCAGGAGGGCGAGGACGGCGGGCAGGACCCAGATCAGCTGCTCGGGCACAGCCGAAGCATGCCAGCAGGTGCCGGGAACAGCGAGAGGCCCCGCCGGACGAGTCCGGCGGGGCCCCTCTGCTCATGCAGGTGTTACTTGACGATCCTCATCGTGAAGGAGTCGCGGCTGGCGGACACGGAGTCCGAGCCGAGGTACTTCACGACGAAGGTGCGCTGGCCGACCGGGAAGTCCTTGGTGATCTTGATCGTCACCGTCCCGTCGGACAGGCTGCCCTTGCCGACCTGCACGCCACCCGAGAAGACCTTCACCATGCCGGTCGGCGTGGTGCCGTCCGCCGTGACGTCAACGGTGGTGTTGATGGTCTTGGTGCGCTGCACCCGGTCCTTGTTGCTCGAACCGGTCGTGTGCGAGGCAGCCTTCGCGACGGTCGCCGTGGCGGTCGTCGACGCGGACTTGTTGGCCTCGTCACCCGAGTAGGCGATGGTCAGCGAGTGGCTGCCCACCTTCATGTTCCTCGGCAGGGCGACGCTGGCCGCGCCGTCCGCGAGGTCGGCGGTGCCGAGCACCTTCTCGCCCTCGGACACCGTGACGGTGCCGGTGGGCGTGCCGTTGCCGTCCACGCTGATCTCCACCGAGTGAGCGCGGCCGAACTTGACCGGCTCCGGCGTGTGAACGGCGGCGATGGCGGCGTCGGCCTTGGCGATGGTCGCCGTGGCCGTGGTCGAACCGGCCAGGTTGTTGGCGTCACCGGAGTACTCGACCGTCAGGTCGTGGCTCCCCACCGACATCGTGGTCGGCAGGTCGACGGACGCGGATCCGTCCGTCAGGTCGCCGGTGCCCAGCACTGTCTCACCCTCGCGCACGGTGACCGTGCCCGTCGGGGTCACGGTGCCGGTGACGTCGACCTCCATCGAGTGCGCGCTGCCGATGGCGGCGGGCTCGGGGGCATGCGTTGCCGCCACCGTCACCGCCGTCTGGGCCGGCTTCTCCGTGCAGACGGAGATCGCCACGTTGTCCACGGCCCAGCCGTCAACGCCACCACAGCCGTCCCGACCGAAGTCGAAGCGCAGCTGGAAGGTCGAACCGGGGGCGACGCCCGCCTTGCCCAGGTCGATCTGGGACTGGCCCCAGATGCTCTTGAGCTTGCCGCCGTCAGTGCCGGAGAAGCCGACCTCGCCCGCGAGCGGGCTGGTGTTGGTGGCCGAGGAGGCCATCGTGGTCCCCGGCGGGTTGAAGACGTACGCCGAGGACGGGATGACCGCCCACGGGGCAGCGCCGACCTTGATCTTCACGTTGCCGCCGTCGTAGCCGGCCTCGCTCGCCATCGAGTGGTCGAACGACAGGCGCGGGGACAGGGCGTCCGCACCCGGCAGCTCGATGACCGGGCTGACGATCGAGTCACGGCTCGAGATGTCGCCCGTGCCGCTGGAGCAGTTGCCCTCAGCCGGGTCGGGAGCGAAGGCGACGTTGCCCGCGTGGTCCGCGACCGTCTGGGCCGTCCAGGGGTAGCCGTGGCCACCCGTGTAGACGACCTGCTGGTCAGTGGTCCACTTGGACAGGCCCGTCTCGAAACCGTCCTGCCACACGATGCTGTGGTTGTAGTCCGCGCCGCACAGTGCAGGTGCGTTCGGGTCGAGCATCGGCTGGAAGTTGCACTGCGTGGGCTCCGTGCGGAACTCCACGGCCTGCGTCATCGCGTGCACCGAACCGCAGTCAGCGGCGGTGATCAGGTCGGCCGCCACCGGCGCAGCGTCGGGCTGCGTCGACACCTTGGTGATCGGCGCACCGATGAGGTCGGAGCAGGCGGCCTCGAGCGAGTCCGCGTGGTCGGCGAAGTCGGTCGTCGGAGTCTGGTAGCTGTTCATCGCGCGGAAGTAGATGCTCGCCGCCTTGTCCAGACCGATCCCGTTGACCGTGACGCCGTTGAAGGTGCCGCCGTCCACCAGCAGGGCGTAACCGTGGTTCGGCACGCCGGAGTTGCTGTGCACGCCGCCGCCGTCGTCCGTGGCGCAGTAGTACTGCGAGTCGGACACCTTGCCCGGGTCGCCGTAGCAGGTCGGGCTCCACATGTCGCGGATGGCGCCACCGAAGGCGGTGGTGTTCTCACCCATCAGCCAGCGGGTGGAGTCGAACCGGTTCGAGGCGTCCTGCTTCATCGTGACGTTGACCGGACCGTTGGCGAGCTCGCCCACGATCAGGTTGCGGTCGCTCTGCCGGATCCGCACCGACGGGATGGTGATCGTGGCGTCCGAGCCGGACATGCCGCTCGGAGTCGCCTCGACGTTGTCGCCCACCAGGACCGAGGTGGCACCGGCGTTCTGGGCGTTCTTGACCTTGATCGTGAACGCGCAGGTGCCGCGGTCGACCAGGCCGACCTTGCCGGTCAGGTTGGTGACGATCGGGTCACAGCCCGTCGTGGCGCCGGTGGCGGTCAGGCCCTGCACGACGTCACCGGTGATGCCGGTCGAGCTGAGCGTGGGACCGAACGCTGCCGGACCTGCCTCGCAGGTCTTGGCGATGCTGGCCGGGCTGTTGATCTTGACGACCGTCGGGAGCGGCGAGTGCGTGGAGCACACGTCGACCGGACGCGGGGTCGTGATGTCGCCCTCACCCTCGTCGAGGCGGCCGTTGATCAGGTCGACCGTCTCGCCCCAGATGTCGGAGTAGGACTCGTTGAGCGCGCCCGACTGCCACTGGTAGATCAGGCCGTGGGTGTACTCGGTGTAGGCGTGACCCCACTCGTGCGCGACGACGTCGTCAGACGCCAGGCCGCTGCAGTAGTTGGTGGTCGAGCCGTTCCAGTTGGCGTTGGGGCACGAGATGCGGGGGTCGTTGTTGACCGTGGTCATCGAGTGACCGGCACCGTCGTAGGAGTCGCGGCCGAAGGTGTTCTTGAAGAACCAGTAGGCGTCGCCGGTCCCGTTGACCTCGTTCTGCTGGTCCTGGTTCAGCGCGCCCGGGAACGCGTCGCCCTCGTTCCACACATTGGTGAAGGTGGGAGCGTCGGCGGTGCCGGCGGCCTCGTAGAGGTGGCGCGTCAGCGCGTCCTCGACCATCGAGAAGCGGTTGACGACCTTGCCGGTCTGCGCGTCGAGGAACACCATGTCGCGGATGTTGTGGTCGTTCGAGACCTCGACCACCCAGACGAGCTTCGAGGCGCCGGTCTCCCCGCGGGTCGAGCCCATGCGGTAGATCGACAGCTGGGTGTTGACGGCCTTGATGCCGGTGGTGTTGGCCTTGCCGTTGCTGCCCGGGGGCTGCTGGCGGACCGTTCCGACCGCGGCGCGCCCGGCAGCTGCCTTCGACAGCGCGGGTGTGACCGACAGGTCGAGGTCGGGCGCGGCGTAGCCGTTGGCCGACGTGAGGTCACCCTGGCTGTCCAGGTTGACGCGGATCTCCGAGCCGTAGACCGGGACACCCTGGTAACGCTGGGTGTAGGTCACCGTGGTGCCGTACTTGCCGCCCTGCGAGCCGGTCTTCACGAGCTCGCTGCGCTCGGCGCCGAACAGGCCGGCGTACTTGGTCAGGAACGCGTCGGCCTTGGCCGCGGCGTTCCCGTTGTTCGTCGGCAGCAGGTCGCCGCCCTTGGCAACCCGGACGAAGCCGACCTTGCCCGTGGCCGCCTCGCGGCTGAATGCGACGGCGCCCTGGGCGCCGTCCTCGACCTGTCGCACGAGGCTGTGGCCGGACGCCGTGGGCGCCGAGCCCACCGCTGCTGCCTGGACTCCGGGCACGGCCGCGAGGCCGGCACCCATGAGCGCAAGGCAGACTCCTTGCTTCACGAATCTCACCTGGTTTTTCCCCTCCGAAATGTGGGTGAAAGAAGTGCCCACTGTGACGTGGGACACCTCGGCGCACCCTAGGTGTTGTTGCCGGGCTGGTCTAGCAAAACGGGAAGATTCACCTTCAGGGGTGGAGTGCGCCGCAACATGTCCCTCCCACCTGCCCCCCGTGACGCCCGGCGGCGCCCCGGCGACCGGCTCCCGCGTGGGGCCCCGGCGGGCCCGGTCGCCCGGTCGGGAGCGACACGCTCCCTTGTGGTCCCTGTGACTGGTGTGACGATGGCTTAGGTTGATGAGCATGGCGACCCGTACGTCTTCCCCGCCGGGGTCGCGGAGCAAGAGCACGTCTTCGTCCGGGTCCAGCACCACCGGTCGAAGTGGCTCGAGCACCCGATCCCGGAGTACCGGCAAGAAGCCCTCCACCACGCGCAGCACCGCGAGCAGCAGCTCCTCCCGCCGCCCGCCGGCCAAGCGCGCCCCGGCCAGGAAGCGTCCCGCGCCCCGGGCCGTGCGCAACGGGCCAGGTCCCGTCGCGCGCACGTTCGGAGCAGCCGGTCGAGGCGTCGCCGCGGTCTGGCTCGCCATCGCCCACGCCGTGGGCGCCGGTGCGCGTGGCATCGGCCGCACCGCCCGTGACCTCGAGCCCGAGCACCGTCGCGACGGTGCCGGCCTCTTCCTCTTCGGGCTCGCGGTCGTCGTCGGTGCCGCCGTGTGGTTCCAGCTGCCCGGTGGGTTCATGGAGTTCGCCCGCACCGTGGTCGCCGGCTCGGTCGGCAAGGTCGGCTGGTTCGTGCCGCTCATGCTCGTCCACATCGGCTGGCGCAACATGCGTGACCCGGTGCAGAACGGACCCGCCGGTCGCCAGGTCGTCGGCTGGGCCGCGCTCGCCTTCGGCCTCCTCGGCATCGTGCACATCGCGAACGACAGCCCCCAGCCGGTGCTGGGCGACGCCAGTGACCTGCAGAACGGTGGCGGCGCGATCGGGTTCGTGGTGTCGTCGCTGCTGCTCGACCTGTTGCGCACGCCGTACGTCGTGGTGCCGCTGCTGGCCCTGATGGCGTTCTTCGGCGTGCTCGTGATCACCGCCACCCCGCTCTACCAGGTCCCCGACCGGCTGGCCGAGGCGCGCGACCGGATGCTCGGTCGCCACCCCGAGGACGACGAGGACGTGACCCAGCCGATCAACGCCCGCGGCCGCGGCAAGGTCGCCGACGAGTTCGACCGCGAGGGCGACCCCGCGTACGACACCCCGGTGCTCGAGGACCGTGAGGTCAAGAAGCGCCGGCGCAAGCCGGACCCCGACGTCATGGTCGAGCACGACGAGGCCGGCGTCGACATCTTCGACCCCTTCGCGCCCGACAAGGACGAGGACAAGGACGCGGCCAGGGCCGAGAAGGCCGACCTCGAGCCGCCGCCGCACTCGCCGCTGCCCCAGCGCGTGGAGCAGCTCGCGCTGTCCGGCGACGTCACCTACTCCCTGCCCGCCAACGAGGTGCTCAAGCCGGGTTCGGTGCACAAGGCCCGCTCGAAGGCGAGCGACGCGGTCGTCGAGCGGCTCACCCAGGTGATGGACGAGTTCACCATCGACGCCCAGGTCACCGGCTACACCCGTGGCCCGACCGTCACCCGCTACGAGGTCGAGGTCGGCCCGGCGGTCAAGGTGGAGAAGGTCACCGCGCTGTCGAAGAACATCGCCTACGCCGTCGCCTCGGCCGACGTGCGGATCCTCAGCCCGATCCCGGGCAAGTCCGCGATCGGCATCGAGATCCCCAACACCGACAAGGAGGTCGTCTCGCTCGGCGACGTCCTGCGGTCGAACACCGCGCGCTCCGACCACCACCCGATGGTGGTCGGGCTCGGCAAGGACGTCGAGGGCGGCTTCGTGGTCGCCAACCTGGCGAAGATGCCGCACCTGCTGGTCGCCGGCGCCACCGGCTCCGGAAAGTCGTCGTTCATCAACTCGATGATCACCTCGATCCTGATGCGCTCCACGCCCGACGAGGTGCGGATGATCATGGTCGACCCCAAGCGGGTGGAGCTGAACGCCTACGAGGGCGTCCCGCACCTGATCACGCCGATCATCACCAACCCCAAGAAGGCCGCCGAGGCGCTGGCCTGGGTCGTGCGCGAGATGGACATGCGCTACGACGACCTGGCCAACTTCGGCTTCCGGCACATCGACGACTTCAACAAGGCGGTGCGGGCCGGCAAGGTCGAGGTGCCCGCCGGCAGCGAGCGCGAGCTGGCGCCGTACCCCTACCTGCTGGTGATCGTCGACGAGCTCGCGGACCTGATGATGGTCGCCCCGCGCGACGTCGAGGACGCGATCGTGCGCATCACCCAGCTCGCGCGTGCCGCCGGCATCCACCTGGTGCTCGCCACCCAGCGCCCCAGCGTCGACGTCGTCACCGGTCTGATCAAGGCCAACGTCCCGTCCCGCCTGGCGTTCGCCACCTCCTCGGTCACCGACAGCCGGGTCATCCTGGACCAGCCGGGCGCCGAGAAGCTGGTCGGCCAGGGTGACGGCCTGTTCCTGCCGATGGGCTCCTCGAAGGCCGTGCGTGTCCAGGGCTCCTGGGTCACCGAGGCCGAGATCGCCCAGGTCGTCAAGCACTGCAAGTCCCAGCTCGAGCCGACGTACCGCGAGGACGTCACCGCGCCCGCCGCGGCGAAGCGGGACCTCGACGACGACATCGGCGACGACATGGACCTGGTCATCCAGGCCGTGGAGCTCGTGGTGTCGACCCAGTTCGGCTCGACCTCGATGCTCCAGCGCAAGCTGCGCGTCGGCTTCGCCAAGGCCGGACGACTGATGGACATCATGGAGAGCCGCGGCGTGGTCGGACCCAGCGAGGGTTCCAAGGCCCGTGACGTGCTCGTGAAGCCCGACGAGATCGATGGCGTGATCGCAACACTGCAGGGGGAGATGTGAACCAGGTCCGAGTCGCCCAGTTCCACGACGAGATCGACGACGAGACGCCGGTTGCCGAACCGCTCGGCCTCGCGCCCGACCCGGTGGAGGTGCGCCGCAATGCCGGGCTCGCCGCCCTGGTCGGCGCGGTCGCCTCCGGGATCGCGATCGCCTACCTGGCCCGGGCGACGAGCACCGGGTCCCCGCTCGACTGGGCGCTGTTCGCGGTGATGGGGGCGCTGGGCGTGGCCCACCTCCTCGCCTTCGTGGACGCCCGCACCCCGCTGCTGGTCGCCGACACCCAGGGCGTCCGGATCCGTCTCGGCCGCAGCTGGCGCGGGATCCCGTGGGGCGCGCTCGCCCGCGTCGAGCACCGCCCGCGCCGCGGAGCCCTGCGCGACGGCCGGCTGGTGCTGGTCGCGCACAACCCCGAGCGGGTCCTGGCCGAGCTGGACGCCGGCGGGCGCCGCCAGTCCCGCTTCGCCGAGAAGATGTACGGCGCCCCCTTCGCCGTCCCGCTGGCGCTCTCGACCCGGGTGAGCGGTGCCGGCACCGACCTGACCGAGGCGCTGGCCCGGCTGGCCGGGGATGCGTCCCTGGTCGTCGAGGTCGCCGTCGAGGTGCCCGCCGAGGAGCCGCTCGACGAGGTCGAGGACCTCGAGCTCGACGAGCCGACGAGCGACGATCTCCTCGACGACGAGCTCGACGAGCTCGACGAGTCCGACGAGCTCGACGAGCACGACGGGGCCCCCGCGCGCCGCTGGCACGACCCGCGTCCCGTGCTCGCGCTCGGCATCGGCGCCGTGGCAGCCCGCCTGCAGCGACGCCGCGAGGCGGTCGAGACCGCCGCCGAGGTGCTGGAGGAGGCCCCGCAGGCCACCCCCGACGCGGGTGAGCCGACCATCTCCATGCCGGCGGTCGCCAGCGCCACGCCGAGCCCGCTGCGCGAGCCGGTCGTCGCGGCCCGCGCCGAGGTGCGGCGCGAGCTGACCCTCGGTGCCGCTGCCCTCGCCGCCCTCCACGACCAGGACGACGACACGACGCGCCGTCACCTGCCCGAGGCTCGCGAGCTGCGCCGGCCCGGGAGCGTCAACCTGGTCGAGGACACCGTGCTCTGGGGTGACCGGGTCCGTCCCATCGCCCGCGAGGGTGCTGCCATCGAGCCGCTGGTGATCGACGAGTTCGCGGCCGAGCCGGCCGAGAACCCGGTGATCGGGCCGGAGCTCGCTGCCGCGCGCACGCGCCTGGGGCTCACCGTGGACCAGCTCGCCGACCGCACCCGCATCCGCCCGCACGTCATCGAGTCGATCGAGGTCGACGACTTCGTGCCGTGCGGGGGCGACTTCTATGCCCGGGGACACCTGCGCACGCTGGCCCGGGTGCTCGGCATCGACGTGACGCCGCTGCTGGTGACCTACGACGAGCGCTATGCCAGCGCCCCCGTCAGCCCGCGCCGGGTCTTCGAGGCCGAGCTCGCGACCGGTGCCCACGGCTCCATCCGCGGCACCCGGGGCGGCCCGAACTGGTCGGTGCTGATCGCCGCGGTGATGACGGTCGTGCTCGTCTGGTCGATCGCCCGCCTGATCATGGACAGCCCCGTGGAGATCAACCCGCCGGCCCCGCACCTGAACGGCTCGGCCGGTCCCAACAACAGCCTCCAGCTGCTCGGTGACCCGGTCCCGGTGGTGCTGATCGCCTCGGGCGGTGGTGCCCACGTGGTCGTCCGCGACGGTGCCGGCAACGTGGCCTTCTCCGGCGACCTCTCGTTCGGTGAGAGCAGGACGCTGAAGGGGATCGCCCCGCCGGTCCGCGTGCAGTCCTCCGACGGCTCCCTGCAGGTCACGGTCGACGGTGAGGACCGCGGCGCCCTGGGCGCCGGGGGACAGCCGGCCCAGAACACCTTCCCGGTTCGCTGACCGGCCGTCAGGGACGCGTGATCGCGGTCACCGTCCCCGCGTCTCGATGCGGGGGCGGGCCGCGAAAACGGGCATACTCGTCTCGATCATGACGACGACTCCCACCGCTCGCGCCGAGGCGCCCCTGTCCGTGGCCCTGGTGACCCTCGGGTGCGCCCGCAACGAGGTCGACTCCGAGGAGATGGCCGGCCGACTCGAGGCCGGCGGCTTCGTGCTCGTCGAGGACCCGGCCGACGCCGACACGGTGGTGGTCAACACCTGCGGCTTCGTCGAGGCCGCCAAGAAGGACTCGGTGGACACGCTGCTGGCGGCCGCCGACCTCAAGGAGACCGGACGCACCCGGTCCGTCGTCGCCGTCGGCTGCCTGGCCGAGCGCTACGGCAAGGACCTGGCCGAGTCGCTCCCCGAGGCCGACGCGGTGCTCGGCTTCGACGACTACCCCGACATCGCGGCGCGGCTGCGCTCGATCGTGGCGGGGGAGAAGCACCACCCGCACACGCCCCAGGACCGCCGCCGGCTGCTGCCGATCTCGCCGGCCGAGCGCGACGCCTCGACGCTGAGCGTCCCCGGCCACGGCGTGGACGCCCCTGCCGCCACCGGCTCGACCACCGACATCGGCGTCGGCGCCCCGGCGACCGGCCCCCGCGCCGTACGCCGCCGTCTCGACGGCGGGCCGATGGCGCCCCTCAAGCTGGCGAGCGGCTGTGACCGGCGCTGCTCGTTCTGCGCGATCCCCAGCTTCCGCGGCTCGTTCATCAGCCGGCGGCCCAGCGACGTGATCCAGGAGGCCCAGTGGCTGGCGTCCCAGGGCGCCCGTGAGCTCTTCCTGGTCAGCGAGAACTCGACGTCCTACGGCAAGGACCTCGGCGACCTGCGCCTGCTCGAGACGCTGCTGCCGGAGCTGACCGCGATCGACGGTGTCGACCGGGTGCGGGTCTCCTACCTGCAGCCCGCCGAGACCCGGCCCGGACTGATCGAGGCGATCGCGACCACGCCCGGCGTGGCGGCGTACTTCGACCTCTCGTTCCAGCACGCCAGCGCCACGGTCCTGCGTCGGATGCGTCGCTTCGGTGACCCCGAGAGCTTCCTGGGCCTGCTCGAGCAGGTGCGCTCGCTGGCCCCGGAGGCCGGAGTCCGCTCCAACGTCATCGTGGGGTTCCCCGGCGAGACCGAGGACGACCTGCAGACCCTGTGTGACTTCCTGATCGCCGCGCGGATGGACGTCACCGGCGTGTTCGGCTACTCCGACGAGGACGGCACCGAGGCCGCGTCGTACGACGGCAAGCTCGACGAGGACGAAGTCCGGGCCCGCACCGAGCACGTCACCGGGCTGGTCGAGGAGCTCAACGCCCAGCGCGCCGAGGAGCGGATCGGCCAGACCGTCGAGGTGCTGGTGGAGTCGCTCGACGGCGACACCGCCGAGGGCCGGGGCGCCCACCAGGGCCCCGAGGTCGACGGCACCACCGCGCTGGAGTCCGTCCCGGACGGCACGAGGGTCGGTGACCTGGTCCGCGCCCTGGTGACCGGCACCGACGGGGTGGACCTGATCGCGCGTCCGCTGGAGCTGCAAGCGACCGGAGACGCCCGATGACCGAGACCGAGCAGCAGGGCAGCAACTGGAACATCCCGAACGCCCTGACGACGCTGCGGATCGTCATGGTGCCGTTCTTCGGCTGGGCGCTGCTCGTCGACGGCGGTGACTCGATCCTGTGGCGCTGTGTCGCGTTCGGCCTGTTCGTGGTCGCGATGATCACCGACAAGATCGACGGGGACATCGCCCGGGCCCGCAACCTGGTGACCAACTTCGGCAAGATCGCCGACCCGATCGCGGACAAGGCGATCACGGGCATGGCGTTCGTCGGGCTCTCGATCGTGGGCGACATCTGGTGGTGGGTCACCATCCTCGTCCTGCTCCGGGAGTGGAGCGTCACCCTGCTCCGGCTGTCGGTGCTCAGGCATGTCGTGATCCCGGCCGCCCAGAGCGGCAAGATCAAGACCACCCTCCAGGCCCTCGCCCTGGGTGGGCTGTGCCTGCCGCTCGTCGCCGACGACAACGCCTGGGGCCTCCCCGGCGAGGTGCTGTTCTACGGCTTCCAGCTCTGCCTCGCCGCGGCCGTCGCCATGACGATGTGGTCGGGCTACGAGTTCTTCCGGGACGTGGCGCGCCAGCGACGGGCCATGCAACAGGCCTGACGTTCTTCTCGGGGACGCACGTCGAAAGATAGATCTTCCGGGCCTCGGCCGGGTTAGGGTGACGCAGCTCATCCCTGGACTCACCTGGCCGAAAGGTTTGCACGTGCCTTCAACTTCTCGGGTTCGTTGGGGCATGCGCGCCCTGGCGAGCTCCGCAGGCGCCGGAATGGTCGCCTCCTCGCTGGTGCTCATCAGCACCCCCGCCCACGCCGCCGATCCCGTCGAGGTCAACCTCCTCGGGATCAACGACTTCCACGGACGCATCAAGTCCAACGGCGTCGAGGCCGGTGCCGCCGTCCTCGCGGGTGCCGTCGACCAGATCCGGGCCGCCCACCCCAACACCGTGTTCTCGGCGGCGGGCGACCTGATCGGCGCCTCGACCTTCGAGTCGTTCATCAATCACGACAAGCCGACCATCGACGCGCTGAACGAGGCCGGTCTCGAGGTCTCGGCCGTCGGCAACCACGAGTTCGACCAGGGGTACGACGACCTGGTCAACCGGGTGATGGCGCCCTACGACTCCACGACCAACCCCTACGGCGGGGCCACGTGGAAGTACCTCGGCGCCAACGTGAAGATGAAGGACTCGGGCAATCCGGCCCTCGACCCGACCTGGGTCAAGGACTTCGGCGCCGTGCAGGTGGGCTTCGTCGGGGCCGTCACCGAGCACCTGCCGGAGCTGGTGTCCCCGGCCGGCATCGCCGACATCGCGGTCACCGACATCACCACGGCCGTCAACACCGAGGCCGACGCGCTCAAGGCCGAGGGTGTCGACCTGGTGGTCATGCTGGTGCACGAGGGTGCCGCGAGCACCGACTGCGCGACGATGGACGACGACCCGACCTCCGACTTCGGCAGCATCGTCACCGGCGTCAATGCCAACGTCGACGCGATCGTCTCCGGCCACACGCACCTGGCCTACGACTGCGACTTCCCGGTCGCCGCGTGGTCCGGCCGCGCCGTGACCGAGCGTCCGGTCGTCTCGGCCGGCCAGTACGGCTACAACCTGAACCAGCTGACCTTCTCGGTCGACCCGGCCACCGGTCACCCGGTGTCGGTGGCCTCCGCGATCCTGCCGCTGACGACCAAGAACCCCGACGGCAGCTACACCGCGAACTACCCGGCCGACGCGGCGACGAAGAGCATCGTCGACGCGGCCGTCGCCGACGCCGCGGTCGAGGGCGCGAAGCCGCTCGGCGACATCGCCGGCCCGTTCAACCGGGCCAAGAAGGCCGACGGCAAGACCGAGAACCGCGGTGGCGAGTCCACGCTCGGCAACCTCGTGGCCGAGGCCCAGCGCTGGGCCACCCGCTCCGAGACCACGGGCTCCGCGCAGATCGCGTTCATGAACCCGGGCGGCCTCCGCAAGGACATGATCGGCAACAACACGGCGGGCTACCCGGCGGTGCTGACCTACCAGCAGGCCGCGGAGGTCCAGCCGTTCGCCAACACCCTGGTCAACATGGACCTGACCGGTGCGCAGATCAAGAGCGTGCTGGAGCAGCAGTGGCAGCCCGCGGGCTCGTCGCGGCCGTTCCTGCGCCTGGGCACCTCGAAGGGCTTCACCTACACCTATGACCCGGCCACGAGGGCGATCCTCGACATGCGTCTCGACGGGGTCACGATCGAGCCCGCGACGTCGTACTCCGTCACGGTGAACTCCTTCCTCGCCTCCGGTGGGGACAACTTCGGCGCCTTCAAGGACGGCACCGGCCGCCAGGACACCGGCCAGACCGACCTGCAGGGCATGGTCGACTACATGGCGCAGTTCGCCAGCGACGCGCCGCTCGCGGTCGACTCCACCCAGCACGCGGTGGGCGTGACGTTCCCCGCGGACGCCAAGAAGTACCACCCGCGCGGCACGGTCTCCTTCGACCTGTCCTCGCTCGCGTTCACGGCGCCGGGCGACGAGCAGGACGCCTCTGTCGAGGTCGCCCTGGGTGACCAGGTGCTGGGCACGTTCCCGGTGGACAACACGGTCACCGACGACCTGTCCGACGAGAACGGCACGGCGTCGGTCGAGGTGACGCTCCCCGCCCGCTCGGTCGGTCCGCGGGTGCTCAGCATCACCGGGGACACGACCGGCACCGAGGTCGCGGTCCCGATCATGGTGACCAAGGCTCCCGCGCACGTCTCGGTGTCCCAGAAGTCGGAGCGGGTCATCGTCGACACGACGAACCCGAAGCTCGGGGTCAGGGTCACCGCAGCCGATGCGCCCGCCCGCGGCAAGGTCCGGGTCCACACGGGTGGCGAGCGCTACACGTTGAAGCTCACCGACGGCTTCGTCCGGTTCGTGCTGGAGCCCTACCAGCGGACCGGTGAGCACAAGGTCGTGGTGCGCTACCTCGGCAACGACTCCACCACGAAGGACCGCGAGGTCCTCCAGCTCACGGTGCAGCGCGACAAGAGCGCCTGATCACACGAGGGGCTCGACCGCGACGCGGTCGGGCCCCTCGGCTCGTCCCCCCCCAGCTCGTCCCCCCAGCACACTCTCTCGGATCTCTCGGAGGCTTCACATGCCCTTCCCACCCATCTCACTCTCACGCCGGGCGGTCGCCGGAGTCGCGGGTCTCGCGCTCGCGGCCGGCGGTCTCATCACCGCCCCCACCCAGGCCAACCCGGCCGGCACCGCGCTCGTCATCAGCGAGGTCTACGGCGCCGGCGGCAACAGCGGCGCCCTCTTCAACGCCGACTTCGTCGAGCTCTACAACCCCACCGACGCGGCGATCAGCCTCGGCGGGCTCTCGGTGCACTACCGCAGCGCCAGCGGCTCCTCGGGCGGCGCCCCGTCCGCCCTGAGCGGCTCGGTCCCCGCGCACACGCACTGGCTGGTCCAGATGAGCGCGGCCGGCGCCAACGGCGCTGCGCTGCCGACCCCGGACAGCACGGCCAGCCCCGCGTTCAGCATGGCCGCGGGTGGGGGCCAGGTGTTCCTGCTCAACGGCACGACGCCCGTCACCACGACCGGTGACATGGTGGGCAACCCCAGTGTCGTGGACATGGTGGGCCTCGACACCGCCACCAGCTTCGAGAAGGCAGTCGGGCCCAAGGCCACGGCGACCAGCTCGGCGAACCGCACGGCGCCGGGCGCCGACAGCGACAGCAACGCCGCGGACTTCGCGCTGGCCGCCCCGACGCCGGAGGGCACCGGGGGCACTCCGCCGCCGCCGCCCGTGACGACCGTCGACAAGACGATCGCGGAGATCCAGGGCACGGGCGGCTCCAGCCCCTTCGCGGGCGACGCCGGCACCTACGTGCGCACCCGCGGCGTCGTCACCGCGGCGTACCCCGCGGGCGGCTTCTTCGGCTTCGTCATCCAGACACCTGGCACGGGTGCTGGCACCGACGCGACACCGGGCGCCTCCGACGGCCTGTTCGTCTACCAGAAGAGCGGCGGGGTCGCCGGCCACGTCGGTGACCACGTCGAGGTGACCGGCCTCGTCACCGAGTTCGGCGGCCTGACCGAGCTGACCTACGACCCGGCGGACGCGCGCAGCACGTTCACGACGCTGACCGAGGCCGCTGCCCCGGTGGCGCCGCTGGTCACGACGTACCCCACCACGGCCACCGACCGCGAGGCGCACGAGAGCGAGCTGCTCGACGTCTCCGGCCAGCGGTTCACGGTGACCAACAACTACTCCACCAACCAGTACGCCGAGATCGGGCTCGCGACCGGTGACACGCCGCTGGTCGCGCCGACCGAGACGACCGACGCCCAGGACACGGCCGGTATCGCCGCTGCCACGGCGGCCAACGAGGCGCGCGCGGTGACCCTCGACGACGGGGCCAGCATCAACTTCCTGCCGTTCGGTGGCGGCGCCAGCCAGGACATCCCACTGCCCTGGCTCAGCCCCGCGAACCCGGTGCGGGTCTCCTCGGCCGCGACCTTCCACGCGCCGGTGATCCTCGACTACCGGAACACCACCTGGAAGTTCCAGCCCACCCACCAGGTCACCGACACCGGTGCCGACGTGGCCACCTTCAGCGACACCCGCAGCGCGAACGCGGCTCCCCAGGACGTCGGCGGGGACCTCACGCTGGCGACCTTCAACGTCCTGAACTACTTCAACACCACGGGCGTCGCGTACGCCGCCGCCGGCGGCAGCTGCACCTTCTACGACGACCGCGTCGGCGACCACGTCACCGACAAGGACTGCGGCCCGACCGGACCGCGCGGTGCCGCCGAGGACGAGGACCTGGTGCGTCAGCGCGACAAGATCGTGACGGCGATCAACACCCTCGACGCCGACATCGTGTCGCTGGAGGAGATCGAGAACTCCGTGGCGCTCGGTGAGGCCGACCGTGACGACGCCCTGGCCTCCCTGGTCGGCGCGCTCAACACCGCGGCCGGCAGCACCCGCTGGGCCTTCGCGCCCTCACCGGCCGCGGCGGACCTCCCGCCGCTGGCCGAGCAGGACGTGATCCGGACGGCCTTCATCTACGACCCGCAGACCGTGGACCTCGTCGGCTCCTCGAAGGTGCTGACCGGGTCGGCCGCCTTCGGCAACGCCCGTCAGCCGTTGGCCCAGGCGTTCAAGCCGCACGGCGCCGACGCCGCTACCACGTTCGGTGCGATCGTGAACCACTTCAAGTCCAAGGGGTCGGGCACCGACGACGGCACCGGGCAGGGCAAGGCGAACCCCGACCGCGTCGCGCAGGCCGAGGCCCTCGCGGCCTTCGCCGACCAGTTCACGACCGAGCGCGGCATCACGAAGCTGTTCCTGACCGGTGACTTCAACGCCTACTCGATGGAGGACCCGATCCAGAAGCTCGAGGAGAAGGGCTACACCAACCTCCAGTCGGACACCGCGCACGAGTGGTCCTACAACTTCTCGGGCATGGCCGGCTCGCTCGACCACGTCTTCGCCAACGGCGCCGCCCTGGGTGACGTCACCGGGGTGGACATCTGGGACATCAACGCCGACGAGTCGGTGGCGTTCGAGTACAGCCGCCACAACTACAACGCCACGGACTTCTACCGGGCCGACCAGTTCCGGGCCTCCGACCACGACCCGGAGATCATCGGGATCGACGTCCCCGGGTTCCCCGTCGACGCCACCACCGACGAGTCGACGCTGCAGGTCAAGGCGACCCCGCGCCGGGTCAGGGTCGACAAGACCCGGGTGAAGCTCCACATCCGCGTGCGCGCCGCTGAGGCGAAGCCCACCGGGACGGTCGAGGTCGAGGTCGGCGGCGAGACCTACGTCGTCGAGCTGAAGAACGGCCAGGCGCAGGTCCGCCTGCGTCGCTTCGACTCGCCGGGCAGCAAGAACGTCACGGTGACGTACCTCGGCGACGACGAGACGCAGGGCTCGAGCACGACCCTCGAGATCAAGGTCGAGCCGCGCCCCGGGCACGGCAACGGTCACGGGCACGGGCACCGCACCCGGAGCTGATCCGCCGCGTGAGGAGACAGGGGGTCGGCCTTCGGGCCGGCCCCCTGTCCCGCGTCCGGGGCGTCAACGCTCGCCGGCATCGGCCAGGTGGTAGGCCGCCTGGACGAGCGTCAGGTGGCTGAACGCCTGCGGGAAGTTGCCCACCATCCGGCGGTTCGCCCCGTCGTACTCCTCCGAGAGCAGGCCCACGTCGTTGGTCAGGCCGACGAGGCGGTCGAAGAGCGCGTGCGCGTCCTCGAGCCGGCCGGCGAGGGCGTACGCCGAGACCAGCCAGAACGAGCAGGCGAGGAACGGGTGCTCGTCGCCCTCGAGACCGTCGACGCGCGTCTCGGTGCGGTAGCGCAGCAGCAGCCCGTCGCGCATCAGGTCCTGCTCGATCGCGGCGATGGTGCCGAGCATCCTCGGGTCGTCGCCCTCGATGAACCCGATGTGGGGGAGGACCAGCAGCGAGGCGTCGACCTCGGTGGTGTCGTAGTGCTGGGTGAACGTGTTGCGCGCGGTGTCGAACCCCTGGGACAGGACCTCGGCGCGGACCTCGTCGCGCAGCCTGCGCCACTCCTCGACCGGACCGTCGAGGTCGTACTCCTCGACGGCGCGGACCGCACGGTCGAAGGCCGCCCAGACCATCGCGCGCGAGTGCGTGAAGTGCTGCTGCGGCCCGCGGATCTCCCACAGGCCGTGGTCGGGCTTCTGCCAGGTCTTCGCCAGGTTCTCGACCAGCACCTGCTGCAGCGCCCAGGCGTCGTCGTCGGGGTCGACCCCGGCCCACCGGGCATGCTCGAGGGCGATCATCACCTCGCCCAGCACGTCGGTCTGTCGCTGGCTGACCGCGCCGTTGCCGATCCGCACCGGCCGGGAGCCGGCATAGCCCGGGAGGTGGTCCAGGACCAGCTCGGGCAGCCGGCGGGCGCCGTCCACGGCGTACATGATCTGCAGGTCCTCGGGGTCGCCGGCGACGGCCCGGAGCAACCAGCCACGCCAGAGCCGGGCCTCGGTGGTGTAGCCGGCCCGGATCAGCGAGCTGAGGGTGAGCGCAGCGTCGCGCAGCCAGCAGTAGCGGTAGTCCCAGTTGCGCTCGCCGCCGAAGGTCTCCGGCAGCGACGTCGTCGGGGCGGCGACGATCCCGCCCGTCACCTCGTGGGTCAGCAGCCGCAGCGTCAGCAGCGAGCGGCGCACGACCCCGGCGTGGGGGAGGTCCTGCGGACACTTGAGCGCCCACTCCTCGTCCTGCTCGACGGTGGTCCGGATCCGGTCGGTGAGGTCGCCCAGGTCGTGGAGGTGGGCGTAGGACGGCACCCAGGTGGTGGAGAAGACCAGCTCCTCACCCTCGGTCACGTCGAACTCGTCGTTGTGGCGGTGGTCGGTCGCCACCGGGAGCCGGGGGCCGCGCAGGATCAGCTTGTCGGGGCCGCCGATCGCGGTGATGACGTGCTCGCCCCCGATCACCTCGCGGCGTACCCACGGCAGCGTCTGCCCGTAGTCGAGCCGCACCATCCACTCGTGCCGCATCGACACGGTGCCGCTCACGCCCGTGACCCGGCGTACGACGTCGGCGCGGCGGTCACCCCTCGGCATCAGGTCGGTCAGCATCACGACACCGGTGGGGGTCGTGAACGTGGTCTCGAGCACCGCCGAGGCACCGATGTAGCGGCGCTCCACCTCGTAGTCGCCGTCCGGGCAGATCTGCCAGTGGCCGTGGTCGGGCCGGCCGAGGATGGCGGCGAAGCAGGCCGGCGAGTCGAAGCGGGGCAGGCACAACCAGTCGATCGAGCCGTCGCGTCCGACCAGCGCGGCGGTGCGCTGGTCGCCGATCAGTGCGTAGTCCTCGATGGGAAGGGCCATGCGGAGAGGCTAGCCACCCGTCCCCGGGAGCCGAAGGACGAAGTGTGCTCCCGAGCGCGACGCGTGCAGGTTCAGGTCGCCGTCGTTGCGTTCGGCCAGGGTGCGCCCGATCGCCAGGCCGAGGCCACTGCCCGCGGTGGCGCGCGAGCGGGCCCGGTCGCCGCGGTGGAAGCGGTCGAAGATCCGCTCACGATCGGCAGCGGGAACGCCGGGTCCGTCGTCGATGACCTCCAGCAGGCTCGATCCCCCCTCGGTGCAGGCGCGCAGCTCCACCGAGCTCGTGGCGTGGGCGACCGCGTTGTCGAGCAGGTTGCGGACGATCCGCCGCACGTCGTCCGGTCGAGCCCGGACGGGCGCGGCCGACACCCCGGTGGTGTCGATGTCCACGGGAGTGCCGGGCCGGGCCCGGGCAGCCTCCTCCAGGACGATGTCCTCGAGGTCGACCGACGTCGGCTCCGCGAGGGCCGTCCCGGCATCGGCCGAGGCGAGGAAGAGCAGGTCGCGGACCAGGTGCTCCATCTCGCCCGTGGTGGCGAGCAGGTCGCGACCGAGGTCTGCGAGGTCGGTCGATCCGGGGTGGGCGAGGGCCACCTCGAGCTGCGCCCGCTGGGCGGCGAGCGGGCTCTGGAGGTCGTGGGACACGTCGGCGACGAAGGATCGCTGCCGGTCCTGCGAGGTCTCGAGGCGTGCGAGCATCCGGTTCATCGTCGTGGCCAGCCGGCCGATCTCGTCGTCGACGTCGGTCTCCTCGACGCGTCGGTCCAGGCGGTCCTCGGTGATCTCGTCCACCTCGGTGCGGATGCGGTCGACCCGACGGAGGGCTCCGCCGAGGACGAGCCAGGTGCCTGTGGCGAGCATCAGCAGCACGACCGGTCCGCCGAGGACGAGCGACTGCAGCAGGGTGTGGGACGCCTCCCGCGCCGACTCGAGGCTGGAGCCGACGTAGACCGTCACCGGGCCGTCGGGTGTGTCCCCGGTGTCCGACCAGACGCGGTAGGTCTCGGTCTCGGAGTCGTCGGGTCCCTCGACGGTGTGCACCGACATCCCCCCGCCCGGCGCCACGGTGAAGAGCGGCGGCTGGCCACGGACGTTGTCGGACTCAACGAGCACGCGACCCTGCCCGTCGACGACTTGCGCGACCCCGTCGTCGTTCAGGTTGGTGAGGTTGCGCGGCAGGTCGCCGCCGGCAGCCAGCTCGAGCAGGTCGTGCACCCGGGAGCGGGCGAGGTCGTCAGCGCCGGTGGTGAGCCGGGCCTCGAGGGTGAGGACCAGGAGCACGGAGCCGGCGAGCAGGGTCAGCCCGGTGATCGTGGTCGCCAGCAGCGTGGCGCGGGTCCGCAGCGTCGTACGCCGCATGTCAGCCACCACCCGGGTCGAGCCGGTAGCCGACGAGTCGCACGGTCTGGAGACTGGCGCGACCGAAGGGCTCGTCGATCCGCAGACGCAGCTGACGGACGTAGACCTCGACGATGTTGGGATCTCCGTCATAGGAGAAGTCCCAGACGTGCTCGATGATCGTCCGCTTCGAGACCACGTCGCCCACGCGGCGGAGCAGGAACTCGAGCAGCGAGAACTGCCGTGGGGTCAGCTCGACGGAGGTGTCCCCACGCCAGACCCGGTGGGTGGCCGGATCCAGGCCGAGGTCGCCTGCCGTCAGGACGGCGGGTCGCTCGTGCTGACCTCGTCGGGCCAGGGCCCGCAGCCGGGCCAGCAGGACCACGAAGGAGAAGGGCTTGGCAAGGAAGTCGTCAGCCCCCGAGTCGAGCGCGCGTGCCTCCTGCTCGGGGCCGGAGCGCGCCGTGAGCATCAGGATCGGCGTCCAGTCGCCCGCCTCACGCAGGCGGGCACACAGCTCGTCGCCGGCGAGTCCGGGCAGCATCACGTCGAGCACGAGCGAGTCGTAGCTGTTCTCGGTCGCCAGCCACTCGCCCTCCTCGCCGTCGAGGGCGACGTCCACGGCGTGGCCCTCGCCCTCGAGGCCGCTGCGCAGCGCGCCCGCGAGGTGCTTGTCGTCCTCGACCACCAGGATCCGCATGGGGCCAGCGTGGCACGCGGTCGCTGATGCCCCGCTGAAGGCGGGCTGAACGTGCCGGTGGGATGGATGGCTTCAGGCTGGCTTCAGCCGCGCACTGGCAGGGTGGTGAGAACACCGACGAGAGGACGAACCGATGAGGAAACGTGTCGTGGTCACCGCGGCTGGACTGGGCCTGGCCGCCGCCGTCGTGGCCGGGGGAGTGGCCGTCGCCGGCAACGGCGACGACGGTGAGCTCAGCCACCAGTACACCCAGGAGCAGGCCGACGCCGCGACGAAAGCGGCCCTCGAGGCCACCCACGGTGGCACCGCCAACAGTGTGGAGACCGACTCCGAGAACGGGGCGACCTACGAGGTCGAGGTCACCAGGCCCGACGGTGTCACCGTCGACGTGCGGCTGGACGAGAACTACCACGTCGTGGTGATCGAGGGTGACGGCGAGGAGTGAGCCGCCGGGTCGTGCCCGGGATGCCACTAGCATCCCGGGCATGACTGACGACATCTCGTTGGCGACGCGGGTCCATCTGCTCCTGCGGGCCGGCGGGTCCACCGTCGCCACGGCCGAGTCGCTGACCGGGGGACGGTTGGCCGTGCGCTTCACCGACGTGCCGGGGGCCTCGGAGACCTACCTGGGCGGCGTCGTCACCTACGCGACCGAGCTGAAGTCCTCGGTCCTCGACGTGCCCGCGGAGGTCATCGACGAGCACGGCGTGGTTTCCGCCGAGTGCGCCCGGGCGATGGCCAGCGGGGCCCGCGCCCTGACCGGCGCGACGTACGCCCTCAGCACCACCGGGGTCGCCGGTCCGAGCCAGCAGGAGGGCAAGGACGCCGGCACGGTCTACGTCGGGATCTGCGGGCCCGGGCTGCTCGAGGTGGTCGAGCTGGCCCTGTCCGGGGACCGCACCTCGATCCAGGAGCAGACCTGCGAGCAGGCGATGCAGGCTCTTGCCGCGATCCTCGTGAAGGAAGAAACCCCTCTCAGGTAGCGTTGGGCCACACGTAGCGGGGTGACCTTGGAAGGGAGACGCGCATGGTGCTGTTCCGTCGGCTTCTCGGCGACGTGCTGCGCGACCAGCGGATGCAGCGCGGAATGACGCTGCGCGAGGTCTCCGCGGAGGCACGCGTGAGTCTGGGCTACATCTCCGAGATCGAGCGTGGCCAGAAGGAAGCCTCCTCCGAGCTGCTCGCCTCGCTGTGCTCGGCCCTCGACGTGCCGCTCTCCGACGTGCTGCGTGACGTCTCCGACGCCGTGGCGCTCGAGGAGGCCGCGGCCGCCCTCGCCGCGACGCCGATCATCGTGAGCTCCCGCACGCGCGGCGGCGTCGTGGTGGCCTCCGCCGCCTGACCCGGCCCGGGTCTGAGCCTGTCCGGGTCCGAAACTTGCGGGCCCGGAACGTGCGGTTCTGCCGGACAACCGGCGCCCAACGCGGTTCACTGGGCGTCGTCGGGGGTGACGACGGCGTTCGCCGTCGCGACTGGACGCGCCCCTGGGCGCTGCTTCCTGGGTGGCTCGATGGCCGTTCGTCCGCTCCGCCGACTCGGTGTCCTCGTCGTCCTGGCGCTCGCGACGGCACTCCTGCCCGCGGTCGTCACCACGCCGGCCGGTGCCGCGGTCGAGCCCGGCTCCCCGTTCACCCGGCTGGGTGGCTTCTCGTTCGCGAAGGGTGAGCGGGCCCGCGTCACGCCCCGCGACTACACGGCGTACCGCCTCGACCTGGCGCTGGTGGCCGCGATGCTGGCCCAGGCGCCGACGAGGTCCGCGGTCGCCCGCGGCGCGGCGCCCCTGGTCCTCACGGTTCCCGACCCGGCCGGTCGGCTGCAGCGCTTCGGAGTCCAGGAGGACTCCGTGATGCAGCGGGGACTGCGCGCCCTGCACCCCGACATCCACACCTACGCCGGGCGCGGCCTCGACGACCCCACCCGGACCATCCGGCTCGACCTGACGCCGATGGGCTTCCACGCCTCCGTGCGCAGCCCCGGCGGGGGGCGCGCGTGGTACGTCGACCCGGCGTACAACAGGCGCGGCACGACGACGCACCTGAGCTACTACGGCTCGACCGTCGCCCAGCCCGACGGCCTCTTCGTCGAGCGGGACCTGAAGGACACCGCCCGGGCCATCGCCGCTGGGCCGACGTCGCCGACGGTGGCGCCCGGAGCCGAGGTGCTGCGCCGCACCTTCCGGCTCGCGTTCGTCACCGACCCGTCGTACGCCGCCTACTTCGGCACGGCGAACGTGCTGGCCGAGAAGGCGACGCTGGTCAACCGGGTCAACCAGATCTACAACGACGACCTCGCGGTCGACCTGGTCCTGGTCGACGGGACCGACGAGCTCAACCTCGACACGACGGCCAGGGCGACCGGGGCGAACGGTCCCTGTGGCGCCCACGGCTGCTACGACCCGGCGGACCTGGACCCCGTGACGGGCGGCTGCAGCGGCGCACTGCTCGGCCGCAACGAGTTCGTCCTCGGTCAGATCATCGGGGCGGACGCCTACGACATCGGGCACATCGGCCTCGGCATCAACGGCGGCGGGATCGCCGGGCTCGGCGTGGTGGGCGGTCCCTACAAGGCGGACGGCTGCACGGGGCTGCCGTTCCCGCAGGGCGACTTCTACGCGATCGACTACGTCGCCCACGAGATGGGCCACCAGTTCGGCGGCAACCACACGTTCAACGGCAGCCAGGTCAACTGCTCGCTCACCAACCGCAACGGCGGCACGTCGGTCGAGCCGGGCTCGGGCTCCTCGGTGATGGCCTACGCCGGCATCTGCGGGCAGGACGACCTGCAGCCGCACACCGACCCCTACTTCTCCCAGCGCAGCATCGAGGAGATCACCGACACCGTGACCGCGAGCCCGCGGACGGGCGACGAGCAGCAGGTGGTGAACCTCGCGGGCTACGACGCGTCGGGCGAGGCGTTCCAGCTCACCTATCCCGGGGCCTCGCCGGTCACGATCACCCGCGGCGCTGGCGGCACCTACCACGTGGCCGGTATCGCGCTCGCCGTGCAGCAGCTCACCGGGGTGGTGCCCGAGGTCAGCGGCTACGACGGGGCCGCATCGCCGGGAACCGCCGGCTTCACGCTGGACTTCTCGACCGTCGGGTCCGGGACGGACCTCGACCGGTTCGGTGTGGTCGGCGGGGCCGGCGTGACCGGCTTCGTCGGCACGACCTACGACGGCGGGCCGGGCACCAACCAGGGTGCGGCGGCCGGCACCGGCAACCACGCCCCGGCCGTGACCGCGCCCGCCGACAGGACCCTCCCGATCCGGACACCGTTCACCCTGACCGGCTCGGCCACGGACGCCGACGACCAGGCGCTGAGCTACCTCTGGGAGCAGGACGACACCGGGAACGGGTCACCCACCGGGGGCACCGCGCTGGTCAGCAACACCAAGGCCGACGGCCCGCTGTTCCGGGTGTTCGGCACCGCCGCGCAGGTCTCCTTCGCGGGCTCCCTGGAGTCCCCGTCGCCCGGGGAGAACCTGGCCGACGGCAGTGCGAGCCGGACCTTCCCGGACCTGGCGCAGATCCTGGCCGGCCACACCAACGCCGCGACGGGTGCCTGCCCCGCAGCCCCCGCCGACACCGCCACGGACGTGCCGGCGGACGTCGTCGACTGCTTCTCGGAGTTCCTGCCCACGGCCGACTACGCCGACCCGATCCTGGGTGGCGAGCTGAGCTTCCGGTTGACGGCCCGCGACGGGTTCGCGACCGGCGGCGGCACGTCGTACGACGACGTCGTCCTCACGCTGGACAGCGGCGCCGGGCCGTTCCTCGTCACCTCGCGGGCCACGGCCGGTCAGCCGGCGGTGGGGGGCGACCCCGAGACCGTCACCTGGGCGGTCAACGGCACCGACGCCGCCGGCCTGGCACCGAACGTGCGGATCACCCTGTCCACGGACGGTGGGCACACCTTCCCGCACGTGCTCGCGGACTCGACGCCGAACGACGGCACCGAGGTCGTGACGCTGCCGATCGTGGGCACCGACAGCGCCCGGATCAGGATCGAGGCGGTCGACAACTACTTCTTCGACATCGGCGACGCGGACTTCACGATCACCTCACCGCTCGGCCTGAGCACGGTCGCCGACCAGCAGGTGCAGTACAGCGACCCGTTCGCCGCGCCGGTCGTGGTGACGGCCGAGTCGGACAGCGTGGACGGCGACCAGCTCGCGGTGACGGTGTCCGGGGTGGACGGCCTGAGCCTGACCCCCCAGTCGACCTCGCCGGACGGCGTCCGGCCGGGCCAGGCCGTCTTCCTCGTCGAGGGCGACGTCACCGAGGCGCCCGGTGCGCACACCGCGACCCTGACTGTCACCGAGCCCGGCGTGGACAGCCGGACCACGACGGACACCTTCGCCGTGGCGGTGACGCCCGAGGACGCCGCGGCTGCCTACTCCGGGCCCACCGAGGCGACCGCCCCGCGGGGTTCCCCGGCCGGCGTCGTCCTGGAGGCGACCGTGACCGACGCCACCGACGGCCACGCCGGCGACATCTCGCGGGCAACGGTGACCTTCGTGGACCGTGCCACCGGCGAGGCCCTGTGCACCGCCCCGGTCACCGGCGGTCCGGACACCGGCAGCGCCACCTGCACCGCCGAGCTGGCCGGCCTCGGCGACTCCACGACGTACGCCGTCGGGACGGTCGTGGCCGGGGACTACGCCCGCGACGACCCGGCCGACGACGCGACCGTGACCGTCAGCTCGACCCAGTCCGGTGACACGACGGCGCCGCACACCTCGATCACCGCGGGCCCGGCCGCCGGGGCGTTCGTGCTCGCCCGGAACATCGTCGTGCGGTTCGCCTCGACCGAGGGCGGCTCGACCTACGCCTGCTCGCTCGACGGTGCCGCGGTGGGCTGCAGCGACGGCAGGAAGCGGCTGCGGAGGCTCTCGGCGGGCACCCACGTGTTCCGGGTCGCGGCCCGGGACGCGAGCGGCAACCTCGACCCGACGCCCGCCCGCCGGCTCTTCGCGACGCCCTTCGGGGTCCGCCGGCTGCATGCGCACGGCACCTGGACCTCGCACCGTGACCGTGCGGCGTACCGCGGCCGCTACCTGAGCGCCTCGTCGGCGGGCGCCGTGCTCGCCCGGCGCGCCGGCCGGATCACCGGCATCGCGCTCGTGGCCGGCACCGGGCCGGGTCTCGGCCGGGTCGCGGTCTTCCTCGCGGGGGAGCGGGTCGGGACGGTCTCGCTGGACGCGCGGCGGTCTCACGCCCGGGCGCTCCTCCCGGTGGCGTCGTTCGGCCGACCCCGCAGTGGCGTCGTGATGATCAGGACCCTGGATCGCCGCCCGGTGCGGATCGAGGGGCTGGGAGTCCTCAGCCGGCCGTAGGTTCGGCCGGGCCACGCCCAGCATGTCTGCGGCGCATCAGGAGAGCGCCCCCGGCCGCCACGAGCGCCGCAGCTCCAGCCCACCGCCACGGACGCCGCGGATCCGTCGTCCCCTCCGGCTCCACCGGAGTGACGAGCGGCTGCTGCCACAGGGCGCCGGCCAGGTGCGGCGCGTTCACCTGATCCCCGTATCCGGCCATGTCGACCTCCTCCACGTCACCGGTCACGACGTCGACGACATGCACGGTGCGCCGGTAGTGCCCGACGACGACGTGGGTCGCGTCCCGCCACCCCAGCACCTCGGACGCCTGGACCTCGGAGGGCAGGTCCACTTCCCGGCCGCGGGCCTGCGCGATGGTGCGGCCGGCGTACAGGCGCCACGGTCCACGCGACCCGATGGACGGACGCCCGATGTAGGCGAAGCTGGTGTCGTCGGGACCCCAGGACGCCGTGATGACGTACTGCGGGACCGTCACAGAGGTCCGGTCGCCGGTGACGGGGTCCGCACGGAACACCTCGCGCCCCCGAGCCCAGACCACATCCGTGGGCGCCGATCCCAGGTTGGGCAGCCAGTAGTGCCCGGGGCCCTCGATGACTGAGGGAGCGCCGTCCTCGACGTCCCAGGCGACGAGCTGGTGGCCGTGGGACCGCGAGACGCTCGGGTGGTCCGGGGTCTCGTAGCTGGTCAGGAGATAGCGGGAGTCACCGGAGAACTCCAGCTCCGCCGTGGTCCCCCGGACCCAGGGGAAGTCCGGGTCCTGGAGTCGGCGGACCTGGCCCGTGGTCGTGTTCATGACCGACCAGCCCGCTACCCGCACCTGCCCGGCACGAGACGGCCGGGACGGCCTGACCCAACCGATCCACTGTCCGTCGGGCGAGACGTCGAACCCGCCCACGAAGCCCCACCGTTCGAGGGGGAAGTCGGGGAGGTGGATCCAGGAAGCGCTGCCGTCGACCGCGGAGACAGCGAAGAGGGAGAGGGACTGCTTGTCGTCGAAGACCCCGTCGGTCCGGGTCCGGGTCGCGAGCCCCAGGGCCGCCACCGGCCCCCGGACCCCTTCCTCGCTGGACCAGGTCCCCGGCGCGTTCACGACCGCGGGCAGGTGCAGCTCCGGGAGCGAGACCTCGTTCGAGCGGACGTCATGCCCGTCGGCGCTCGCGAGTGCCGACGCGCCGCCGACCATCGCCAGCGTCGCTCCTGCCGCCAGCACGCCCGCCACCCCTCGACGCCATCGGATCCTCACGCGGTGCCCCACGCAAGCGACGGTGCGCTGGGGCTGGGCTGCGGCACGGAACAGGCGGTCGGCACGTAGCCATCCTTTCCTACACGCGCCCTTCCTGTGGCCTCGTTGCCAGATCGTCATGGTCACGCCTGTCTCCGCCGGACTAACGTGGAGGCGTGAGCGAGGAGCCGGATGTCCTGGATCCGCACTGCCCCACGTGCGGGCAGCCACTGCGACACGGCGGGCACATGACGCGACAGAACGCGGAGTTCCTCATCGCCACCGGTAACGCCGGTATCACCTTCGAGACGCAGGGCAGGTGCGAGAACGAAGCCTGTCCGGACTTCGGCCGCGAGTTCGCACCGGCCGAGTGGCTGCGGCCCGACGACCCAGGGGAGTGACGCGGCAGCCGCCCGATCAGGCGGCGGCCGCCGCCGTACCCTCCTGGGACAGCGCGCCGCGGACCACGTCGAGCACGTCGCCGACCAGGTGGACGGTGACGGCCTCGCGCACGTCGGCGGGGACGTCGTCGAGGTCCGGCTCGTTGCGCTGCGGCAGGAACACCTCGGTCAGGCCCGCGCGCTGGGCGGCGAGCAGCTTCTGCTTGACGCCACCGATCGGGAGCACCCGTCCGTTGAGGGTGACCTCGCCGGTCATGCCGACCTCGGAGCGCACCGGTCGCCCGGTCGCGAGCGAGGTCAGCGCGGTCACCATGGTGACGCCCGCCGACGGCCCGTCCTTGGGTACGGCGCCCGCCGGGACGTGCACGTGGATCGCGCGGTCGAGCACCGCGGGATCGACGCCGAGCTCTGCCGCGTGCGAGCGGACGAAGGTGAGGGCGATCTGCGCCGACTCCTTCATCACGTCGCCGAGCTGGCCGGTGAGGGTGAGCCCGGCTGGGCCGTCGTGCGCGGACGCCTCGATGAAGAGCACGTCACCGCCGAGCCCGGTCACGGCGAGACCCGTCGCGACGCCGGGCACCGAGGTGCGCTCGTGCACGTCGGGGGTGAACCGCGGCCGGCCGACGAGGTCCTTGAGGTCGGCCACGTCGATGTCGACGCGCGAGGCACCGCTCGCGAGCCGGGTCGTCGCCTTGCGCAGCGCCTTCGCGAGGAGCCGCTCCATCTGCCGCACACCCGCCTCGCGGGTGTAGTCGGCCGCGATCTCGCGCAGCGCCGCATCGGAGACGGTCACCTCGTCGGCGGTCAGCGCGGCACGCTCGAGCTGTCGGGGGAGCAGGAAGTCGCGAGCGATGGCGACCTTGTCGTCCGCGGTGTAGCCGTCGAGGGTGACCAGCTCCATCCGGTCCAGCAGCGCCTGCGGGATCTGCTCGACCACGTTGGCGGTGGCGATGAACAGCACGTCGGAGAGGTCCAGGTCGAGCTCGAGGTAGTGGTCGCGGAACGTGTGGTTCTGCGCCGGGTCGAGCACCTCGAGCAGGGCCGCGGCCGGGTCGCCTCGGTAGTCGGCGCCGACCTTGTCGACCTCGTCGAGCAGGACGACCGGGTTCATCGAACCGGCCTCCTTGATCGCCCGGACGATGCGACCCGGCAGCGCCCCGACGTACGTCCTGCGGTGGCCGCGGATCTCGGCCTCGTCGCGCACGCCGCCGAGGGCGACGCGGACGAACTTCCGGCCGAGCGCGTGGGCGACGGACTCGCCGAGCGAGGTCTTGCCGACTCCGGGAGGCCCGGCCAGCAGGATCACCGCACCGGAGCCCCGCCCGCCGACGACCTGGAGGCCGCGCTCGGCGCGGCGGGCGCGCACGGCGAGGTACTCCACGATCCGCTCCTTGACCTCGTCGAGGCCGTGGTGGTCGGCGTCGAGCACGGCGCGCGCCGCGACCACGTCGGTGGCGTCCTGCGTGGTGACGCGCCACGGCAGCTCGAGCACGGTGTCGAGCCAGGTCCGGATCCACGCGGTCTCGGGGCTCTGGTCGCTGGAGCGTTCGAGCTTGTCGACCTCGCGGAGCAGTGCCGCGCGCACGGGGTCCGGCACGTCGGCGGCCTCGACCCGGGCGCGGTAGTCGTCGGTGCCCTCGGGCTCGCTGTCGCCGAGCTCCTTGCGGATCGCGGCGAGCTGCTGGCGGAGCAGGAACTCGCGCTGGCTCTTCTCCATGCCCTCGCGGACGTCCTCGCCGATCTTGTCGGTGAGCTCGGCCTCGGCGAGGTGGTCGCGGGTCCAGCCGATCAGGGTCTCGAGGCGCGACTCGACGTCGGGGTTCTCGAGGAGCTCGCGCTTGCGGTCCGCGGAGAGGTACGGCGCGTAGCCGGCGGCGTCCGCGATCGCGCTGGGGTCGGTCATCTGGTGGACCGAGTCGATGACCTGCCAGGCCTCGCGGCGCTGGAGCACGGCGACGACGAGCCGCTTGTACTCCTCCGCGAGCTCGCGGGCGCGGTCGGTGACGTGGTCCTCGACGGGCTCGACCTCGACCCAGAGGGCGGCACCGGGTCCGGTGACGCCGCTGCCGATGCGGCCGCGCTGCTCGGCCTTGAGCACCGCGGCGGGGCCGCCGCTGCTGAACCGGCCGACGCGCTCGACGCTGGCGATCACGCCGTGCGACGCGTAGCGGTCCTCGAGTCGGGGGGCGACCAGGATGCGGCCGTCGCTGCTGGCGCGGGCCGCGTCGACCGCGGCCTGGGAGGTCTCGTCGAGCTCGAGCGACACCACCATGCCCGGGAGCACGACGAGGTCGGAGACGAACAGCACGGGAAGACTGGTGTGGGACACGGGTGTCCTCGCTTTCGGAAAAGCTTGAGTGTTGTCGACTCAACTTCCGACGGCGGGGCAATGTTCCAGCCGAGGCCCCGTGTTCGTTGACAGCGAAACCGGCTCCCGGATGGGCCGAGCCAGGCTGAGCGGGCCGGTTCGTCAGGCGTCGCTGTCGGCCGAGGTGGCCGACGGGTCGGCTTCCTGCTGCTCGCGCCGCTCGTGCAGGCGCTCCTGGGCAGCCGACAGGTAGGCCAGGCACGGCGCGTCGGCGTCGGGGTGCTTCTCGGTCAGGTGGAAGGTCCAGCGGTCCATCGCCGCCATGAAACCGTTGTCGCCGCCGGGGCGGTAGGCAGACCAGTTGAGGCGGCCCCTGACGACGCACGCGGTGCAGCTGATCTTGTAGACGAACTGCTGCTGCCCATCGAGATCGATCTTCACCCGCGCCAGCGGGCCGGCCTCGGAGGCGGCCTTCTTCTCACGAGCAGATCGGCTCGCTGTCATGTCGCACCCCTGTCGTGTTCGGCCAGAGGAGCCTACTCCCGCGGGGCCGCTTGGCCGCCGTCGACAGCCCTCACGCCTCGTGGGCGCCACCGCAACGTCAGCAGGTGACCACGTTGTAGTGGACCAGCAGCGAGCCGGACGGGCTGCTGGAGCTCTGAACCAGCTCGAGAGAGTAGGCCACGTCGTCCTCGAACAGGCGTCGACCGCTCCCGGCCACGCGCGGCGCGACGAGCAGCCGCACCTCGTCGACGAGTCCTGCGGCCAGCAGCGACTGGGTGAGTGAGATGCTGCCGTGGATCCCGATGTCGCCACCGTCACGAGCCTTCAGCTCGCGGACGAAGTCGTCGACCGGACCCTGGATGGACTCCGCGTTCGTCCACTCCCGCGTCAAGGGTGTCGCGGTCGCGACGTACTTGCGCACGTTGTTGATGAAGTCGGCGAACGGCTGGTCCTCGGACTTCGGCCAGTAGTTCGACCACTCGTCGTACATCTTGCGGCCGAGCAGGACGGCGTCCTGCGTCCCGATCACTTCGCCGAGGTGAGCCTCCATCACCTCGTCGAAGTGGAACAGGAACTCGTCCGGGTGCTCTGCCACTCCATCGACCGACACCAACGTGTACGCCACGACCTTGCGCATGCTTTCCACCTTCCACCCCTCCGCCCGCGAGGCCGGACCGAGCACCGGTCAGCCCTGTTCGGCGAGGCGCGCGAAGGTCTCGGCCTCGGTCTCGACCATGCCCCGGGCCTTGCGCCCGATGAGCAGCTCGAGGACCCTCGCCAGCGGTCCGGACCACTCCAGCGACAGGTCCAGCGTCGATCCGCCGCCATCGTCGTGCACGGTGTGCACGGCCGTGCTGCGTACCCCCGGACTGGTGGACACCCAGGTGAAGGACCGCCCTTGCGGCCAGTCGGTCACCTCCCACACCGCCTTGGGCAGCCCGGGCTGGCGGACCTCGAACTTCGACCCGACCCCGGTCGGGCCGGTGCCCAGCGGCCGCACCGAGTTGACGGTCGGCAGCCGGTCGCCCCAGCGCTCGACGTCGCTGGCGAGCGACCACAGCCGGTCGGGGCTCGCAGCAGACCGGGCCGTCGCGCGGATCATGAGTCCATGATGCTCGTTCGGTGGGGGCATTTCCAGCGGTCGTCGTAGGGTCGATCCACGGAACCCGAGCCGTCGGTCGACACGTAGGCTCGGAAGTTCCAGATCCCCTTTGATGGACAGTCCGAGGAGACCCCTTGTCCCGCACAGCAACGCGATTCCGGACGATCCTGCCTCACTCAGGTCGTGCCGCGCTCGGCGCGACCATCGCCGGCGGGGTGCTGACCGGCCTGGCGTCGGCGCCTGAGCGGATGAGCGGACTGTTCCGGCGGCGCTTCCCCACGGTGGCCGTGACCGGGATGACCGGGGTGGGCAAGACGCAGCTCGCCGACCGGCTTGCGCGGCGTAGCCCTGGCGACGGCGTGGCCGAGGTCGGTTCGGCGGTGATGGAACGCCGTACCCGCCGCTCTCCCCGGTTGCAGGGCTTCAGGTTCCTGGTGGTGCCGGGCGACAACGCGGCGACGCGGCTCGGTGCTCTCGACGAGGTCTTCCACGACGAGCCGGTCGACGGAGTGATCCATGTCGTCGCCAACGGCCACGCCACGCCGCGGCGTACGGCGGGCACCACCGGCACGGCGGACGCCACCCGCGAGGAGCTGCTCGCCGCAGAACTCGAGGACTGGGCGATCACGTCGCACCGGATCGCCTCGATGGCCGTGCGCCGCGACAAGCCGGTGTGGCTCGTCATCGCCGTGACCAAGACCGACCTCTACGCCGATGAGCTGGACGACGTCGTGCACTACTACTCACCGGGGAGTGGGTCACCGTTCGGCGACAAGCTCGACGAGCTGCGGGCGCTCGCAGGCGGCGCGAGACTCTCGGTCGACGTGCTCCCGGTGTCCAGTCAGGGTGGCGACCGCACGTCAGCCATCTCGGCCAAGCGGGCCAGCGCGATGGTCGACGCACTTGCGGTCCGGCTGGCCCAGCTCAGTGGTCACGTCTGACCGACGGGGGGCACCAGGTGGGCCGGCGCCCGCTGCCAGAATGACCCGGTGACCGGATGCTGCATCACCGACCTCTTCGAGCTGGCCGACCAGCTCCCGGAGGTCACCCGTGTGGACAACGGCCGCTATTGGCGGATCGCGGTCAGCAACCAGACGTTCGGCTATCTCTGGGAGCCCACGCGCACGGTCGGTCTCAAGCAGACCATCGCCGAGCAGCTCGCGCTGGTGGCCGAGCGCCCGGAGACGTTCGAGGTCCAGTTCACCGCGCGCGGATTCGGCTGGGTCGTGGTCCGGTTGGAAGGGGTCGAGCGTGACGAGCTGGCCGAGCTCACCTTCGAGGCGTGGAGGCTGACCGCCCCCGACGTACTCATCGACCGACGGGGCGACCGGCTGCCCCGCTGACCAGGCACGTGACCCCTCCGCGGCCACGGTCCGGCGCCAGACGGGGCGGGTCAATGGGATCGGCGATGTCAGCCACGCGCTCTCCAGCCGCCGGACCCACGGACGGGTCCCGGCGGCCGGAGCGGTCGCCGCGGCGTGCTCGCGGTGCTCGCGGCCATCGCCCTGCATCGGGTCCGGGTCGTTACCTTCTCTCCATGCCTGCGCTCATCGTTCCCGAGGTGCGACTGCACGCCGAGTGGCTCGACGCCCACGAGGACTGGGGTCCGGGTGTCCACGAGGACGGTTTCGGTCTGAAGCCGTCCGACGACGTCGCGTCTCCAGCCGGCTTCGCCGTCTGGGTGAGGCGGCTGCTCGACCAGTCGGACCCGGCGAAGGCGACGGCAGCGGGTCGGGTCCCGTGCAGCTTTCGGTGGATCGTCGAGGACGGCGACGTACTCGGCGGGATCGCCCTGCGGCACGAGCTCACCGAGGAGCTGCTGCACCTCGGGCACATCGGCTACGGCATCCGGCCGTCTGCGCGTCGAAGGGGACTCGCGACCTGGGCCCTGGGACGCATGCTGGACGAGGCGCGAGCACTCGCGCTGGGCCGGGTGCTGCTGGTGTGCAGGGACGACAACGTCGCGTCGGTGAAGACGATCGAGGGCCTCGGAGGCCAGCTCGAAGCTGTTCACGAGACCGAGGACGGCAGGGTGCGCCGCTACGGGATCACCCTCTGACGCTGCGTCGGTGAAGGGCCTACAGCTCCCGGGGGTCGGCGCGCCGCACCGCGGGTGCAGGGTGGAGCCGTGGCAGGCTTCGAGCCCATGGACGACATGGACTGCGACAACTGCGGCGCCCGGATGCGCTGGGAGACGTCCCACTCACGATGCGACCGGTGCGGGCACATCCGCCCCTGCTGCGAGGGTGCTCCCGTGACGGCGAGCTGCGTCGTACCCCAGCCCGGTCGCCTCCCGCCCCCTTCGTCGGGCCGCTGACCGGCGCACCTGCGCCATCATGCAGTCATGACCTACGACGACGAGCTGGCGAACCGGATCCGGGAAGTCGTGCTGGGCGAACCCGGCCTGAGTGAGAAGCGCATGTTCGGCGGGCTCGCCTTCCTGGTCAGCGGGAACATGGCGGTCAGCGCCAGTGGCCAGGGCGGCCTGCTGCTGCGCATCGACCCGGCCCAGGCCGAGTCCCTGGTCGATCAGCAGCACGTGCGCCGCTTCGAGATGCGCGGCCGAGAGATGGACGGCTGGCTGCACGTGGATGTCGAGGTGCTCGAGACGGACGAGCAGCTCGCGCGGTGGGTGGAGCATGGCCTCACGTATGCCCGATCACTCGCACCCAAGTAGTCCGTTCCTCCGAGCTCAGCGAACGGCTGGAGGACTCGCGGGGCCGGTCAGGCGAGCCGACCAGCAGGGCTGTGGCCCATACCTCGGATGAGGTGTCTGTGCTTGACTCGATCTCGTGGGTTCCGGCGAGGGAGAGCGCGAGGCGCACGTCGTACGACGCGAGGCTGACCTCGTGCGACGCGAGGCTGACGTCGCACGACGCGAAGCCGCGGTGGCGGCACGGGAGGCCGCCCTCGCGGAACGACTGGCGGCCGCCCCGGAACTCTTGGCTGCCGCCGACGAGCGTGACGCCGTTTCCGATGCCCGCGACGTGGCGGCCAACAAACGCGGGCACGACCTGGACCTCGCCGAGATGCTGGCCTCGGAAGCCGAGTACGGCCAGCGCTGGCCGGAGCGGCGGGACGCGGCGCTTGATCGCGGACACGCAAAGGAGGACCGCACGTCGTCCCACCACGATCGAACCGCCCTGACTGAGGGCGACGTGGAACACGACCCCGAGGAGACCTGACCTCCAACGGGACCGTTCCGGCCACCGAGGACGAGCCGCAACGTCCCCTATGCTCGCGCGATGGCGCATCGCGAACGTCTGCCCAGTCTCGGACCGGCGCTGGACGCCGCCGAGGCCTCGTCCCCCGTGGAAGCGGTCACATCGGTCACTCGGGAGCTTGGGCTGGCGCTGGGCGCCACATCGGTGTCCTTCCTCATCGCCGACCTTTCTGGACGAGCCCTGGTTCGACTCGCGCACGTCCCGCTGCGTGCTGGGGCTGACAGCGCCGAGGATGAGTCGCTCGGACGTGGGGAGCGGCGGGACGCCGAGGAGTCCGCGACGGTCATGCCGTTCGACGGTGGACCCGCAGAGCGGGCGGTGCGGACCCAGACCGTGCAGGTGCTCGCAGTCCGGGAAAGGCGGAAGGAGAACGACGGCTACGGCCGGTGGAAGGTGCTTGCCCCCGTGACCGAGCGCGGCGAATCCATCGGTCTGCTCGAGCTGCTCCTGCCCGAGGAACCCGGGCCCGGGACGGTGGCCGAGATCGGACGGTTCGCACATCTCCTGGCCTTTGTCGTGATCGCGAACCGCCGGCACACCGACCTCTTCGAGTGGGGGCAGCGCAGCCGCGAGTTCAGCCTGTCAGCGGAGATCCAGCAGCGACTGCTGCCCGGGTCAAGGACCTGTGAGGCTGGGGCTTTCACACTCTCGTGCTGGCTGGAGCCGGCTGCGACCATCGGCGGAGACACGTTCGACTACACCTTGGCACGCGACCTGCTGCATCTGTCGGTGACGGACGCGATGGGGCACGGTGTCGAGGCTGCACTGACAGCCGCCGTGTGCATGGGAAGCCTGCGCGGTACCCGCCGGCAGGGCGCGTCCCTGCTCGAGCAGGCGGTGTCCACCAACACTGCTCTGGCTGAACGCGCCGCGGTCGCCCGGGCAGACGACTTCGTCACCGGGTTGCTCGGTCGGCTGGACCTGCGTACCGGCTCCTTGGAGCTCGTCAACGCCGGGCACGTCGCTCCCTACCTGGCGTGTGGGTCCCGGGTGGCCCCCGTGAACCTACCGGTGGACCTTCCGTTGGGACTGTTCCCCGACAGCACGTACCGGGGCACCCGACTCACCCTGTCCCCCGGGGACCGGATCGTGCTCGTGACGGACGGCATGCTCGAGCGCAATGTCGCCGCCGTGAACCTGACCGAGGCGATCGAGGAGACCAGATCGCTCCACCCCCGAGAAGCCGTCCGTGCTCTGGCTGACAGCGCCCTCGAAGCCGCTGGTCATGAGCTGAGTGATGACGCCACGGTGTTGTGCCTGGACTGGCACGGCCAGCATGACCAGGACCGCCGCTCGGTCTCCGGAGCCGACCCGGTCCGGGCGAGCGACGCCCTCAGCTGAGCGCCAGCCGGTGGTCTTCTGTCAGCCCCGGGGCTGGCACGCCGGACACCAGTACGACGCCCGCTCGCGGCCGGGCTCGCCCAGCATCTCCACCCGGATCGGCGTGCCGCAGCGTCGGCACGGGGACTTGTCGCGGCGATAGACCCACATCCGTTCCCGCTCGCGGAGGTCGCCGGTCGTCGACTGGATCGCCCGCTCCTTGTTGAGCTCCAGCATCTGCTTCGCTCGGCGTACGAGCCGCGGCAGCTGCGGGACCTCGGTGACGGGGACGAGCGGGTGCAGCCCAGCGACGAAGCAGAGCTCGGCCTTGTACATGTTGCCGATCCCCGCCAGGCGGGTCTGGTCGAGCAGCGCCTCGCCGATGGGCCGGGCCGGGTCCTCGAGCAGGCGGCGCAGTGCCTCGTCCTCGTCCCAGTCCGGGCCCAGCAGGTCGGGACCGAGGTGGCCGACCGCGTCGCCCTCCCGGTCGCGGGGGAGCAGCTCGACGACCCCGAGGGAGAAGCCGACCGCCACCTTCGTGTCGGTCTCCAGGACGACGCGCGCCTGGTGGACCGGGCGCTGCCAGCGCCGGCCCGGCTCGTGCACCCGCCAGGTGCCCTCCATCTTGAGATGCGTGTGCAGGGTCCAGGACCCCTCGTCGGACCCGGTGCCGTCGATCCGGGTCAGCAGGTGCTTGCCACGGGAGAGGGTCTCGCGGACGGTGGCACCGGCGAGGTCGACGGTGGCCAGCTGCGGCACCCGGAAGTCGCTGCGGACGAGCGGGTGCCCCGACAGTGCACGGTCCAGCAGCCGGGCGGCGCGGTAGACGGTGTCGCCCTCAGGCACGGAACCGCAGCCCCTTCGGCGTCGAGACGAACCCGGCCGACTGGAGGGCCTGGCGCAGCGGGGTGGAGCCGCCGCCGAGGAGCTGCTCGCCGTCGGCCTTCTCGACGGTGAGCCGGCCGAGCGATCCCCGTCGGGCCGCCTCGGCGAGCGACTCGGCGGCCGGGGTGAGCAGGTCGACGTCGTCGCTCCACGTGAGCAGGGTCCGGCCGCCGCGCTCGACGTAGAGCGTGAGCGCGCCGTCGACCAGCACGACCAGGGCTCCGGCCTTGCGCCCGGGACGGTGCCCGGCCGCGGCCTCGGTGGGGGTTCCGGGCGCGCCGCGCTCCGGCCACGGCAGGGCGGCGCCGTAGGGGTTGGCCGGGTCCGTGGCCGCGAGCGCGACCGCGGTCGGCTTGGCGTCGGGGGGCAGCTCGGCGAAGGTGCGCAGCCGGTCGATGGCGCCGGCAGTGCCGAACTGGGCGGCGCCCAGGCCGTCGACGAAGTAGCCGCGGCGGCACCGGCCGGAGTCCTCGAAGGCGGAGAGCACCTTGTAGACGCCCGCGAAGCCGCCGGGGACGCGCTCGCTCATCACGGCACCGCGGATCACCACGCCGTGGCGGTCCAGCAGGCGTTCGGCGGTGGCGTGTGCCCGGCGGGTCGGGTCCGTGTCGACCTCCGGCAGGAGCGCCCACCGCCCGGCGGTCTCGGGGGGTCCGGTCCGGGCCGGCATCCGGGCGCGGCCGCCGGTGGTCGAGGACATCCGCAGCCGGGGCGGGGGGCGACGGCTGCGGTGGCTCGGGGTGCCGGCGCGGGTGAGGGCGCGCAAGGGAGCGAGGGTGTCGTTGCTGATCCGACCGGCCCACACCAGCCCCCAGAGCGCCGCGGAGAGCGCGGTGTCGTTGGTCGACCCCACGGCCTCGGAGAGCTGGCGGAAGAACCACGCACCGCCGGGGGCGAGCGCGTCGAGCACCGCCTGGTCCAGCTCGGCATGCTCGAAGGGCTGGGGGTCCGGCAGCGTCAGCGGAGCCTGGTCGGCAAGGTGGAGGGAGACCCAGCCGTCGGCCCCGGGCAGGGCGGCGTGGCCGGCCCAGATCACCTCGCCCGAGGCGGTGAGCTCGTCGAGGTAGGAGGGCTCGTAGTCGCGCACCCGCGCGCCCAGCACCAGCGGCTCGAGCGCCGAGGCCGGGACCGGGCAGCCGGCCAGCTGGTCGATCGCCGACAGCACGCCGTCGAGGCCGCGCAGGCCGCCGCGTCGTCCCTCGCCCGAGGAGCCGGCCGAGCGGGTCGAGGCTGTCGAGACCGTGATGTGCTGCCAGGCGGTCAGGAAGCGGCCGAGCGACTCCGGCGCGACCGGCTCGACCTCCTTGCGCAGCCGGGCCAGGGAGCGGCGCCGCAGCTTGCGGAGCACCTCGGCGTCGCACCACTCCGAGCCGGAGCCCATCGGGCGGAACTCGCCGTCGAGGACCCGGCCCTGGGCCGCGAGCCGCTGCAGCGTGTGCCGGACGACGGCCGCACCGAGCCCGAGCCGGTCGGCCACCTGGTCGGTGGTGAACGGGCCGTGGGTGCGGGCGAACCGGGAGACCAGGTCGGCGAGCGGGTCCTCGACCGGGTCGGTGAAGGCGTCCGGCGTGCCGGGCGGCACGGGGACGCCGAGACCGTCGCGGAGCCGGCCGATGTCCTCGACGGCCGTCCAGCGCTCCTCGCCGCCCATCCGCACCTCGACCACGCGGCGTACGGCGGTGAGCTGCTGCAGCCAGTCCTCGACCTCGGTGGTGACCGAGCGCGCGGCCACCTCGGCCGTGGTCAGGGGCCCGAGCATCCGGAGCAGGTCGGCGACCCCCTCGGCGTCGCGGGCGCGACGGTCGGGCGCCAGCCGCTGGAGCTCGGCCTCGACCTCGGCGAGCACCTCGGGGTCGAGCAGCTCGCGCAGCTCGGCCCGCCCGAGCAGCTCGGCGAGCAGCCCCTGGTCGAGGGAGAGGGCGGCGGCGCGGCGCTCGGCGATGGGGGAGTCGCCCTCGTAGACGAACTGGGCGACGTAGCCGAAGAGCAGGCTGCGCGCGAACGGCGACGGGGCCTGGGTCGACACGTCGACCACCTGCACCTCGCGACGCTCGACGCGCCGCATCAGCCCGACCAGCGAGGGCAGGTCGTAGACGTCCTGGAGGCACTCGCGCACGGCCTCGAGCACGATGGGGAAGGAGGGGTACTTCGAGGCGACCTCCAGCAGGGCGGCCGAGCGCTGGCGCTGCTGCCACAGCGGCGAGCGCCGGCCGGGGTCGCGGCGCGGCAGGAGCAGCGCGCGGGCGGCGCACTCGCGGAACCGTGCGGCGAACAGGGCCGAGCCGCCGACCTCCTGGGTGACCAGGTCGTCGATCTCGTCGGCCTCGAAGACGATCACCTCGCCGCCCGGCGCCTCGGCGTCGGTGTCGGGGATCCGGATGACGATGCCGTCGTCGGAGGCGACCGCCTGCCCGTCGACGCCGTACCGCTCCCGCAGCCGGGCGTTGATGGCCAGCGCCCAGGGCGCGTGCACGGGGGTGCCGTAGGGGGAGTGGACGACCAGCCGCCAGTCGCCGAGCTCGTCGCGGAAGCGTTCGACGAGCAGGGTCCGGTCGGTGGGCAGGGCGTTGGTGGCCTCGAGCTGCTCGTGGAGGTAGGCCACGAGGTTGCCGGCAGCCCACTCGTCGAGGCCGTTCTCGCGGGCGCGCTTCTCGGCCTGCTTCGCCGGGAGCGCGCCCAGCTCACGGGTGAAGGCGCCGATCGCGGCCCCGAGCTCGGCCGGTCGGCCCAGGGCGTCGCCCTTCCAGAACGGCAGCCGTCCGGGGATGCCGGGCGCGGGGGTGACCAGCACCCGGTCGTGGGTGATCTCCTCGATCCGCCAGCTGGTCGCACCGAGCGCGAAGATGTCGCCGACCCGGGACTCGTAGACCATCTCCTCGTCGAGCTCGCCGACCCGCCGGCCGGGTCCCTCGCCCCCGACCAGGAAGACGCCGAACAGGCCGCGGTCGGGGATCGTGCCGCCGCTGGTGACGGCCAGCCGCTGGGCGCCCGGGCGACCGGTGAGGGTGCCGGTGACGCGGTCCCAGACGATCCGCGGGCGCAGCTCGGCGAACTCGTCGGAGGGGTAGCGGCCACTGAGCAGGTCCAGGGTGGCGTCGTACGCCGACCGCGGCAGCTGGGTGAACGGCGCGCTGCGGCGCACCAGGGCGAAGAGCTCGTCGGCCTGGACCGCGTCGAGCGCGGTGATCGCGACCACCTGCTGGGCCAGGACGTCGAGCGGGTTGGTGGGCACCCGCAGCGACTCGATCGCCCCGGTGCGCATCCGCTCGACCGCTACGGCGGTCTGCGCGAGGTCGCCGCGGTGCTTGGGGAACAGCACCCCGCGGGAGACCTCGCCGACCTGGTGGCCGGCGCGGCCCACCCGCTGCAGGGCGCTGGCGACGCTGGGCGGGGACTCGATCTGGATCACCAGGTCCACCGCGCCCATGTCGATGCCGAGCTCGAGGCTGCTGGTCGCCACCACCGCGGGCAGCCGGCCGCGCTTGAGGTCGTCCTCGATCAGGGCGCGCTGCTCCTTGGAGACCGAGCCGTGGTGGGCCTTGGCGATGAGGGTGGCCGCACCGGTCGAGGCCCCCGACTGCGCCATGATCTGCGCGGGCGATCCCGTCCTCGGCCGCGCCGAGTCCGGGTCGGAGCCCTCGTCCCCGCCGGGATCGGCCGCGGCCTCGGCGCGGTCGGCGGCGATCTCGTTGAGCCGGGCGGTGAGCCGCTCGGCGAGGCGGCGGGAGTTGGCGAAGACGATCGTGGAGCGGTGGGCCTCGATCAGGTCGACGACGTGCTCCTCGACGTGGGGCCAGATCGAGGTGGAGCGCTGGGGGTCGCCGGACTCCTCGTCGTACTCGTCGGGGGCGGTCATGTCCTCGACCGGGACGACGACGCGCAGGTCCCACTCCTTGGCCGAGGGTGGGGCGACGATCTCGACGGGGGCGCTGCCGCCGAGGAAGCGGGCGACCTCGTCGAGGGGGCGGACCGTGGCCGAGAGGCCGATCCGCTGCGCCGGGCGGGCGAGCAGGGAGTCGAGGCGCTCCAGGGTGAGCGCGAGGTGGGCGCCGCGCTTGGTGCCGGCGACGGCGTGCACCTCGTCGACGATGACCGTCTCGACGCCCCGCAGCGACTCGCGGGCCTGCGAGGTGAGCATCAGGAAGAGCGACTCGGGGGTGGTGATCATGATGTCCGGCGGGGCGGTCGCGAGCTTGCGGCGCTCGGCGGCCGGGGTGTCGCCGGAGCGGACGCCGACGGTGACCTCGGGCAGGGGGGTGCCGAGCCGGTCGGCGGTGTGCCGGATCCCGGTCAGCGGGGCGCGCAGGTTGCGCTCGACGTCGACCGCGAGGGCCTTGAGCGGGGAGACGTAGAGGACCCGGCACCGGTGCGCCTTGTCCTCCGGGCGCGGGGTGGTGAGCAGCCGGTCGATCGACCACAGGAACGCGGAGAGGGTCTTGCCCGAGCCGGTCGGGGCCACGACCAGGGCGTGCCGGCCCGCCCCGATCGCCTCCCAGGCGCCGACCTGCGCGGGGGTGGGCTCGGCGAAGGCAGCACCGAACCAGGTGCGGGTGGGTTCGCTGAACCGGGCGAGCGCGTCGGACACGTCGTCCATCCTTGCTCACGGCACCGACAGCCGGTTCCGGACCGAGGGGTGGTCGCCCGGAAACGAGCCGTACCCAAAGGTACGGTCGGTCGTTGGGTGGGTTGGCGGTCACCCGCCGCTGCCCAGTTGCCACCGCCCCGAGGAGAGCGATGACGGTCCTCGCCACCCGCCTGTCGGCCGGGCTCGACCGGCTCGGCCGCTTCTTCTGGTTCGTCGCCGACGTGGTTCGTGGCTTCGGGAAGCGGCCGTTCGAGACCGCTGAGGCCGTCGAGCAGGGGTGGGCCCTGGCCCGGGTGGTGATCATCCCGACTGCGCTGGTCTCGATCCCGCTCGGTGCGGTCGTCGCCCTGCAGGTCGGCAGCCTCACCCAGCAGCTCGGCGCGCAGAGCTTCGCCGGCGCCGCTTCGGTCGTCTCGATCCTGCGCGAGGGCGCGCCGCTCGCGACCGCGCTGCTGCTCGCCGGCGCCGGTGGCTCCTCGATCTGCGCGGACCTCGGGTCGCGCACCATCCGCGAGGAGATCGACGCCCTGCAGGCGCTGGGCATCGACCCGGTCCCGCGGCTCGTCGTACCCCGTGTCCTGGCCGCGATGGTGGTCTCGGTGCTGCTGACCGGCGTCGTGATGGGGGTCGGCATCGCCGGCGGCTACTTCTTCAACGTCGTCCTGCAGCACGGCACGTCCGGGGTGTACGTCGAGTCGTTCCGCGCGCTCGCGACCTCGCCGGACGTCTATGCCAGCCTCGCCAAGGGGCTGGTGTTCGGGGCGATCGCGGCCGTGGTCGGCTCCTACAAGGGGCTGCACGCACGGGGTGGTCCCGCCGGCGTCGGTCAGGCCGTCAACGAGTCCGTGGTGCTCAGCTTCCTGCTGGTCTTCACTGCCAACTACCTGATGAGCGTGGCGTACTTCCAGCTCGTCCCGCAGGGCGCCTGATGGGGGACCGCTGATGGTCGGCGCCGTGCTGCGTTCCCTGGAGCTGATGGGCCACCAGCTCCGCTTCTACGGCCAGTCCGTGCGCTGGTCGCCGCGGGTCGTGATGCGCTACCGCCGCGAGACGGCGCGCGTCCTGGCCGACGTGGCGCTGGGCAGCGGAGGCATGGCCGTGGTGGGCGGCACCGTCGGCGTCATGGTCGCCCTGTCCTACGCCGTCGGGGCCGAGGTGGGCCTGCAGTCGCACTCGACCCTCGACCAGATCGGCGCGGCCAACTTCTCGGCGTTCCTGTCGGCCTACTTCAACACCCGCGAGGCGGCACCGCTGATCGCGGGGGTCGCCCTCGCCGCGACCATCGGCTGCGGCTTCACCGCACAGCTCGGCGCGATGCGGATCAGTGAGGAGGTCGACGCGCTCGAGGTGATGGCGGTGCCGTCGATCCCGTTCCTGGTGACCACCCGGATGCTCGCCGCGGTGATCGCCGTCGTGCCGCTCTACGCGATCGGTCTCTTCGCGTCGTACCTCGCGACGCGGTTCGTGACCACGGGCTACTTCGGGCAGTCGCACGGCACCTACGACCACTACTTCGTGCAGTACCTCGCGCCGCAGGACGTCCTCTGGTCGTTCCTCAAGGTGGTGGTCTTCGCGGTGGTGATCATCCTGATCCACTGCTACTACGGCTACTTCGCCGAGGGCGGGCCGGAGGGCGTCGGCGTCGCGGTCGGCCACGCGGTGCGCGCCTCGATCCTGACCCTGGTGGTCAGCGACTTCTTCATCAGCTTCGCCATCTGGGGCTCCAACACCACGGTCAGGATCACCGGATGAGCGCCGGGCCGGCGGCGTCGCGCGGCGAGGCCGTGCGCCTGCGGCTGCTCGGGCTCGTCTACGCCGCGGTGCTGGTCGGGCTGGTCGGGCTCTCGATCGCGTTCTACCAGCACGCCTTCGACGACCACGTGACCGTGAGCGTGCGTGCCCGCGACGCGGGCCAGCAACTGAACGTCGGAGGCGACGTCCGGATGAACGGCGCCATCGTGGGTCGGGTGTCGAAGGTCGAGTCCGGCGACCGGACCGGCGGGCAGGGGGCGCTGGTCAGCCTGCAGCTCGACCACGACGCGGCGCGGCGGATCCCGCAGGACACCGTCGTCCGGATCCTGCCGACCACGCTGTTCGGCCAGAAGTACGTCGAGCTGCGCTCCTCCTCACCGGTCCGCGGGAACGGCCTGCGCGACGGGGACCGGCTCGTCGAGGACGCCTCGGCCGAGGCGGTGGAGCTGACCGACGTCCTCGACGACCTCGACCCGGTGCTGACCGCGGTACGCCCGCAGCAGCTGGCCGGCACGCTCACCGCCCTGTCGCAGGGGCTCGACGGCCGCGGTGCCGAGGCGCGGGCGACGATGGTCGACGCGCAGACCTACCTGGACGCGCTGAACCGCGAGGGGCCGCTGCTCGTCGCGGACCTCCGGCTCTTCGACCGGGTCTCGGGGCAGTACGCCGACCGGGTGCCCCGCCTCCTGGCCGTCGCCCGGCACCTCGGCACGACGTCGCGGACGCTCTCGGAGCCCGACGTGCTCTCGGCGCTGTTCGGGTCGGTCACCCGCGCGAGCGACACCGGCGACGTCCTGCTGCGCGCCAACCGTCGCGGGATCGCCGAGAGCCTGCGCCTGGCCCGGCCCACGACCGAGCTGCTCGCGGAGTACTCCCCGGAGTTCCCGTGCCTGGTCCAGGGCTTCCTCGACGTCGAGAGCTCCTCGGCCGCACAGATCCGCGACCACTCCTTCCAGGGCTACTTCACGCTGGGCGCCCAGAAGCCGGGCTACGACGACAACGACCGGCTGCGGCTCGGCGACCTCGGGGCCGGCCCGGCCTGCCGGGGGCTCCCCGGCCCGCCGATTCCCTACCCGGGCATCGACCTCGACGACGGCGTCGACGACGGCGACCCGGCGCTGCCGTTCCTGCGCGGGGTGACGCCGTGAGCAAGACCCCCGCGCTCGCGCCCAGCCTGAAGATGGTGGCCTTCGCCCTCGTGGCCCTGCTGATCATCGTGACCATCGCCGCCACGATCCGGCCCCTCGGCACCGGTGGCAACGAGGCCCGGTTCGTCGCCGAGTTCACCTCCGCCAGCCGGCTCGTGCCGGGCGACGACGTCCGGGTGGCCGGCGTACGCGTCGGGCAGGTGGACGACGTCTCGGTCACCGACGACGCCCGCGCCCGTGTCGCGTTCAGCGTCGAGTCGGACCTGCCGCTCACCGAGCGCACCCGGGTCGAGATCCGCTACCTCGACCTGGCCGGCAACCGGTACGTCGCCCTCGTCGACCCGGGCTCCCCGGCACCCGCCCAGCCCGGCGGCGAGGTGATCGGGGTGGACCGCACGAGCCCGGCGCTCGACCTCGACGACCTGCTGGACGGCTTCAAGCCGCTGCTGGTCGCGCTCTCGCCCGAGGACGTCAACAACCTGACCCTCGACATCGTGCGCACCCTCCAGGGCGACGGCGGGACGGTTCGCCACCTCCTGGCCCGCACCGCCTCGCTCACCACCGGGCTGGCCCGGCGCGACCGGCTGATCACCAACGTGATCGACAACCTCGACACCTCCGTCGGGGCGATCGCCGGCCACCAGACCCAGCTGCGCGAGCTCGTCCACGGGTTGCGGGTGTTCACCTCCGGGCTGGCGGCCGACCGGCGCGACGTCACCCGCGCCATCGGCCACATCGACACCATGACCGGGCTGACCGCCGAGCTGCTGCGCCGGATCCGGCCCACCACGAAGGCGGACATCGCCGGGGTACGCCGGCTCGCGTCGATCCTGTCCACGCCGGCAGCACGGGCCGAGATCAAGCACGCGCTGCACCACCTGCCCATCAAGCTGCGCAAGCTCCAGGCCACCGCTGCCTACGGCTCGTGGTTCAACTACTACGTCTGCGGGGTCCGGCTCAGCACCGGCGCGGGCATCCCCGGGCTCGACCCGGCGGCTGCGCGGCTGATCGAGAAGCTGCACCTCGTGGACCTCTCGAAGAGGTGCACCTCGTGAGGCAGCGCAGCACGGCCCGGGCGGGTCTGGTCGGGATCGTCGTGACCCTGCTCCTCGTCACCCTGGCCATGAACGCCGGCCGCCTGCCCCTGATCGGCGCGGGGGGTCGCGAGCTGGAGGCGCGGTTCACCGACACCACCGGCCTCGAGGTCGGTGACCGGGTCGAGGTGGCCGGGGTCCGGGTCGGCCGGGTGGAGGGCCTGGCGATGGGGCGCGGCTACATCACCGTGCGCTTCACCGTCGACGACGACATCCGCCTGGGTGCCGACACGCGGCTGCGGATCCGGGTGGGCAACCTGCTGGGCAGCAAGTACCTCGACGTGGAGCCGTCCGGCGGGGGAGAGGTGGCGGACCCGATCCCGGTCACCAGCACCCGCCCGGCGTACGACGTGACGGCGGCCTTCGGTGACCTCACCGACACCCTGGACCCGATCGACACCGGCCAGCTCGAGCAGTCCCTGCGCGCGATCACCTCGGCCCTGCACGGCTCCGGCGACGACGTCCGCGCGACCCTGCGCGGGCTCTCGACCCTGTCGCGTGCGGTGGCCTCGCGCGACCAGCAGGTGGCCCGGCTGCTGGACCACTCCGAGCAGCTGACCGGCACCCTCGACGGCAGCCGGCAGGACCTGGCCGCCCTGGCCCGCGACGCCTCGCTGCTGCTCGCCGAGGTCGACCGGCGCCGGGCCGCGGTGCACGGGCTGATCGTCCACACCCGCGAGCTCTCCGAGCAGCTGCGCGGCCTCGTGCACGACAACGAGGACCAGATCGGGCCCGCCCTGCGGGCCCTGGGCAAGGTCTCCGCGCAGCTCGAGGCGCGCCAGGCCCGGCTGCGCGCCACGATGCGCGAGGTCACGACGTTCGCCCGGGTCTTCGTCAACACCGTGGGCGGTGGCCCGTGGTTCGACTCCTACATCGCCAACGCCCCCAACTCCCTCGAGCTGGAGGATCCCCAGTGAGGTCTGCGAGCCGACTCCTCGTCCCCGTCGTCGTGCTGGCGCTCGCCGTCGGCGGACTGGTCCATCTCGTCACCGGGCCCGACATCCGCACCGTGAGCGCGGTCTTCGAGCGCACCGTCGGCCTGTTCGAGGGCTCCGAGGTCCGGGTCATGGGCATGCGCGTCGGGGAGGTCACGGCGATCGTGCCAGGCGGGACGTCGGTGCGCGTCGACATGGAGTACGACGCGGAGTACTCGCTGCCGGCCGACGCCGCGGCGGTGATCATCGCGCCGTCGGTGATCGCCGACCGGTTCGTGCAGATCACGCCCGGCTACCTCGACGGCCCGGTGCTGGCCTCGGGGGCGGTGATCGGGCTCGACCGCACCCAGGTGCCGGTCGAGCTGGACCGGTCGCTGTCGGTGACCAACGACGTGATGGCGGCGCTGGGCCCCCGCGGCGCCAACCGCCACGGGGCGCTGGCCGCGGCCCTGCACACCATGGCCACGGTCCTCCGGGGCACCGGCAAGGACGCGCGGCGGACCCTGGGCGATGCCGCCGACCTCAGCGACGTGCTGGCCGAGGGAGCCCAGGACACCTCCGGGACGGTCCGCCACCTGAGCCGGGTCGCCGGCACCCTGGCGGCGTACGACCAGGACGTCCGGTCCTTCAACCAGCACCTGGCCTCGGTCTCGCGGCTGCTGGCCGCGGACTCCGGGCAGCTCTCCGCGATGCTCGCCTCGCTGGCCCGCACGCTCGGCACGGTCGAACAGTTCGTGCGGGAGAACCGCGGCGCCCTGGTCACTGATCTGGGCCGGGTCTCCTCGGTGGCCTCGGCGCTGGTCGCCGAGCGGCGGGCCCTCGACGAGGTGCTCGACATCGTGCCGCTGGCGTTCACCAACCTGGTCGAGACCTACGACCCCGAGGCCCAGGCGGTCCGCACCCGCGCCAACTTCACCGAGATCCTGCGGGCCATCGACAAGGTCGTCTGCCAGGAGCTCACCAAGTCCCAGGGCGAAGCGCTGGCGCCGCTCTGCGGAGCCCTGCAGAACGTCGTGCAGCAGCTGCCCGACGTACCCCTGCCGGGGGTCCCGGGGCTCCCGCCGCTCGGCCGGAGAGGCACGCGATGAGCCTGCGTCGAGTCGTCGTGCTGCTGGTGGGGCTGCTCCTGGTCTCCGGCTGCGTCTCCGGGTGCGAGTTCCGGGGGATGCAGGACCTCCCGCTGCCCGGCAGCCCCGACGTGGGCGACGAGTCCTACGCCGTGACGGCCGAGTTCTCCGACGTCCTCAGCCTGGCCGAGCACTCCACCGTGAAGCTCGACGGCGTCACCGTCGGGCGGGTGGAGTCGGTCGGCCGCGACGGGTGGCACGCGGCCGTCACGCTGCGGCTGCGCGGTGACGTCCGGCTCCCGGGCGACGTCCGGGCCCGCGTCGCGCAGACCAGCCTGCTGGGGGAGAAGTACGTCGACCTGGAGGTCCCGGCCGACGGCGGCACCGGACGGCTCGCCGGGGGCGACCGGATCGCGCTGGCCGACACCGGTCGCGGACGCGAGGTGGAGGAGGTGCTCGGCGCGCTGTCCCTGCTGCTCAACGGCGGCGGCCTCGGCCAGCTCCACACGATCACCACCGAGCTCGACGACGCCCTCGGCGACCCCGGGACCACGCGTGGCTTCCTCCGTGAGCTCGACCGCTTCGTCACCCTGCTCGACGACAACCGCTCCACGATCGTCTCCGCACTCGAGAACGTCGACCGCCTCACCGGTCAGGTGGCCCGCAACCGCCGCGTGGTCGAGCGCGCGATCGACGACATCGCCCCCGCCGTACGCCGTCTCGCCCAGCAGCGCCGGGCCCTGGTCGGCATGCTCGGCTCGCTGGACCGCTTCTCGCAGGTCGCCAGCTCGGTCGTCCGCACCTCGGCCGCCGACCTCGAGGCCGACCTGCGGGCGCTGCAGCCGGTGCTGGCCCAGCTGAACCGTTCGGGGCGCGACCTGCCGCGGGTCATCGAGACCGTCCTGAGCTTCCCGTTCCCGGACGAGGTCCTGAACGCGGTGAAGGGTGACTACGTCAACCTCGACGTGCTCATGGACCTCTCGCCGCTGGTCATCCTCGGCAACGCCACGGGGGACGGCGAACAGCTCCAGGACCTGCCGCCCCGGCCGCTGCGGGCTCCCCGATGACCCGCGCGTCCCGCATCCGCCTGCTGGTGTTCCTGGTCATCGGCGGTCTCGCCATCGTCAACGCGGGGGCGCGGTACGCGGGCCTGACCGAGCGGCTCTTCCCCTCGACGTACGACGTCACCGTGCACCTGGCCGACAGCGGTGGACTCTTCGAGCGCGGCGAGGTCACCTACCGCGGGTTCACCGTCGGCCGGGTGGTCGCGCTCGACTTCCGTACCGACGGGGTGGATGCGCGGCTCGCGATCGACGACGACGCGCGGATCCCGGCCGACCTCGCCGCGGAGGTCCACAACCGGTCCGCGGTGGGGGAGCAGTACCTCGACCTCGTGCCGCGCACCGACAGCGGTCCCTACCTCGCAGCCGGATCGGTCATCGACGTCGACGACACCTCCACCCCGCTGGACGAGCAGGAGCTGATCCTCAACACCGACCGGCTGCTGCGCTCGGTCGACAAGGGCGACCTGCGGATCGTCGTCGACGAGTCGGGCAGGGCCCTGTCCGGCGGCGGAGCAGACCTCGGCCGGCTCCTCGGCAACAGCCGCACCGTGCTCGACGTGGCGCGGCGGGCCCTGCCGGCCACCCGGATCCTGCTGCGCGCCGGGCACACCGTGCTGCTCACCCAGGACCGGCAGTCGGGCACCATCGACGCCTACCTGCGCGACCTCGACGGGGTGACCCGCGTGGTCGCGGTCCGCGACCCGGAGCTGCGGCGGGTGCTGCTCGACGCCACCACGGCCGCCCGGCAGCTGCGGTTCCTCGGGGAGGGCCTCCGCACGGTGATGCCCGACCTGTTGTCGCGCCTGATCGTGATCTCCGCGATCACCACCGCCCACCGCGACGGCCTCGAGGAGGGGCTGGTCGCGATCCCCTATGCCCTGGCCAGCGCGATCACCCCGGGCCGGGACGGTCTGGCGCACTTCACCTTCGTGTCGGCGAACGGGCCGGGCCCGTGCCGCCGGGGCTACCTGCCGGTCTCGCAGTGGCGGTCCCCGAAGGACCCCCGGCACAGCCGGCTCCCCGCCGACATCGGCTGTCACGAGGCCAGCTCCTCGGTCCCGCGGGGGGCCCAGACCGTCCGCTGAGGAGGCGCTCGAGTCGGTCGAAGAAACTGTCGAATAGCGTCTCACATGGTGGGATGTCCGCGTCGGAATGTCGGTGGTCGTGGGGAGCCTTGATCCATGACCACCGCGGCCTGGCACGGCGTACGGCGACACCCCGTCGCCGATGTGGTCGAGCGCCTGCACCGCGAGCTGGACGCGGTCGCGGAGTCCTCGGTGTGGTCGATGAGCCCCGCGGAGTTCCGGGAGTCGCTGAGCGGGCTGACCCGGCTGCGGTCCCGGGTCGCCGAGCTGGAGCTGCGGGTGGCGGCGGGCGCGGACCGGGTCGAGGTCGGGGCCCACGTCGGGGCGAGCAGCACCGCGTCGTGGTGGGCGCACACGACCCGGCAGACCGGGCGGGCCGCGCACCGGCTGATGCAGCTGGCCCGGGCGCTGGACGGCGCCCACGAACGGGTCGGGGACGCGCTGGGTGCCGGGGAGATCCGCCTGGAGCAGGCCGAGGTGATCATCGAGGCGGTCGAGGCGCTGCCTCGTGACCTGGTCGACCCCGAGCTGGTGATCCGGGCCGAGGCCCACCTGATCGGGCTGGCCCGCGAGCACGACGCGAGTGCCCTGAAGATCCTCGGGCGGCGGGTCCTGGAGGTCCTCGCCCCCGAGATCGCCGAGGCCCACGAGCAACGCGTCCTCGACGCCGAGGAGGCCAAGGCTGCGCAGCGGTGCCGGTTCACGATCTCCGACGACGGCCACGGTGCCAGCCACGGCCGGTTCACGCTGCCGAGTGCGCAGGGCGAGATGCTCCGCAAGCAGCTGATGGCGATCGCCGCACCCAAGCACCGGGCCGCGACCGGCGAGCCCTCGCCGACGCGCCCGGGGAACGCCGGTCGTGGCCGCAGCGGATGGGTCAGGCGTTCGGGGAGTGGATCGAGCGGTACCCCGCCGACGCCCTGCCCCAGGCCGGTGGGGTCTCCGCGACCGTGGTGGTCACCATCGCGTTCGAGACCCTCACCGGCGGCCTGAAGGCCGCCCACCTCGACACCGGGGCGGTGATCAGCGCCGCCCAGGCCCGCCGGCTGGCCTGCGAGGCCGGGCTCATCCCGGTCGTGCTGGGCGGGCAGTCCCAGGTCCTCGACCTCGGCCGCCAGACCCGGTTCCACACCAAGGCCCAACGCATCGCGATGGGCCTGCGCGACGGCGGCTGCACCGCCCAGGGCTGCGACTGGCCGCCCGGCCTGTGCCACGCCCACCACAACATCGCCTGGTCCCAGGGCGGGCACACCACCGTCGAGGACGGCCGGCTGCTGTGCCCCCACCACCACACCCGGGCCCACGACCCCGCCTACGAGACCACCCACCTGCCCGGCGGCAAGGTCGCCTTCACCAGGCGGACATAGGCCGAGCGCCAAGGCATCTTCACTCACCTGACCCGGCCTGGCCCAGGGTTTCCACGACGCGCTTCCTCGGTCCCGCGGGGACCCCAGACCGTCCGCTGAGCCGGTCTCGCCGCGAGCCCGTCGGCTGTCAGTCGAGTCGCAGTGCCCGTGCCACGTGGGGCCAGGCCATCGCGCCGAGGGCCGCGTCAGCCTCGGCGGTTCCTCCGCGCGTCATGGTGCGTCCTGCTGCGACCGGCAACTCGTCGGGGAAGACCACTCGGTGTCCGGCTGCCGGATGGGTGACGACCGTTGATGCCAACCCGTGACTTGCCCGCCGGTCGGCGATCGCGCGGGCGAAGTCAGCCCCCGGCCAGACCTGGTCGTCCTCGCCACCCACCAGGACCACCTGGCCGACGATCCGCTCGACCGGGATGGTGGCTGCGGCGGTACGCACCGGGTCGGCAGCCAGGCTGGCTTCGTAGAGCCCGCGAAACGCGGGCGGATGCTGGGCGGGCCGCCAGCCGTCCACCATGGGCACGAACGGCACAGGTTCGCCACCCAGCGTCCAGTGGGATGACATCTGCTCGTCGGCGTACCCAGCCCAGACCACAGGGGTGGGAGCCAGGCCGACGACAGCCTGCACGCGGTCGTCGTGAACGGCGGTGAGCAGGGCTGCCTCGGCTCCGAAGGACGAGCCCACCACCGCCAGGAAGTCGCAATGCGGCGTCAGCCGGTCGAGCGCGTCGAAGAAGGTCTCGAGGGGAACCTCGTGCGGGTGGGGTCGCTGCCCGACGCCGCCGAACCAGCGGATCGCCATGGCCTGGGCGCCGTGTCGGGCGAACAGCTCGGCGCGGTCGCGCTCGAGGCGCCCACTCGAGCCGGCCAGCACCAGCACCCCGGTGCCGGACTCACGTGCAGGTGAGGCCACCCAGGTGTCCGCGGGTACAGGAGCCATGGTCACCCGGGGCACGCTACGTGCCCGCGCGAGCCCGTACGGTGCGACACATGCACGTACGACGGTTCGCGGGGGTCATCGCCGTCCACAGGGAGCAGATCGTCCTCGTGCGCGAACGGCATGACCAGTGGGGCGGGGAGTTCTGGAACGTGGTGGCGCCCGACGACCTTCGGCTCGTGAGCACCTCGGCCACGGCGAGCGGGCCGGATCGTGCGCTGGCGTGGAACTTCACGACGGTCGTCGACAGCCCGTCGTGCTGGCAGCCGGGGACCTCTGAAGCCTTCCCACGCTAGGGGGCAGCTGCCTCGATGAGGTCGATCACGTCCGTCGTCGAACGGACGTCGCCGAACGACCGGTAGATCGTGTGCAGTGTCGCGTTGTGGTCCTCGTCGCGGCCGGCCGCGTTGGCGTCGGCAACCAGGATCACGCGGTAGCCCAGGGTGCTCGCATCGCGAGCGGAGGACTCGCAGCACACGTTGGTGACCGTCCCGGCGATGAGGACGGTGTCGATGCCTCGTTCGTCCAGCAGCGCCGGGAGCGGTGACCGGCCGGGGAAGAAGGCGCTCGCGGCCGACTTCTCCACCAGCAGATCGGCGTCCCCCACGTCGAACTCGTGCCAGAGCCGCTCGCGCAGCGGTCCCTCGCCCCCGGACCGGCCATACGCCTCGGCCACGTCCGGCCCCAGGAACTCCACGTCGACCGCCGTCAGCTCGCCGGGGCCGGGAAGGACCCAAGCGACCGTGCCGCCGGCCTCGCGAAGGGACGAGGCCAGTCGACTGATGTTGGGCACGATGCCGCGGCAGTACGCCATCTCCGCCACGAAGAACGGCACCATGTCGATGACCACCAGGGCGGTTCGAGACGGCTCCACGCGCTCGAACGCGTGCCGCCGGCCGCGCCGCTGCTCGTGGCGCTGGTACTCGCGCTCGTCGATGTGCCAGGCGTGAGTCCGAGGTTCCACCGCCACCAGCACCACTCCTCACGACCTGCGCCCGAGCCTGCGTCGGAACGGAGCACGCTACCCCGTGAGCGTGCGTTGCCGGGGAGGGTCACTCCAGGGCGAAGGACCCGGTGACGATCGCGCCGGCCGGCTCGTAGGTGCCGATCACCACCCCCGTGCTGGAGACCTTGCTGTCGACGAGCCTCAGCGCGGACGGAACGGTGCCTTCAGCGAACAGGCGCTTGCCCGACCCGACGACCACGGGGAAGACCCACAGGCGGTACTCGTCGACGAGGTCGTGACGCAGCAGCGTCTGCACCAGGTCTCCACTGCCATGCACCTGCAGCTCCGGCCCGTCCTCCTGCTTGAGCGCCGCGATGCCCTCAGCCGCGTCGCCCTCGATCAGCAGCGAGTTGTCCCAGTCCAGGGTGGGCCGGCTGCGGGACGCGACGTACTTGGTGGCCGCGTTCAGCGGGGCTGCGCCCTCCTCCTCCGTGGCGTGGGGCCAGTGCGCCGCGAAGATGTCGTAGGTCTTGCGCCCGAGCACGAGGGAGAACGGCTCGCCCATGGCCTCGCCCATGACCTGACCCATCTGGTCGTCCCAGTAGTTCACCGACCAGCCGCCGTGCGCGAACCCGCTGTCCTCGTCCTCGCCGGGTCCGCCCGGGGCCTGCATGACCCCGTCGAGCGTCAGGAAGGTGCTCACGATCAGTCGTCTCATGCGGGGGTGCCCTCCATCGGTCGTGCCCTCGCCGTCGGCCGGCGCGAGTCAAGCCACCGCAACATGAGACTGCCCCGCGAGGCAAGACTCATCGCCGCGAGTCACCCCGGCCCACCGGGGTAGTCCGTGACGTTGAGCAGGTCCAGACGGCGTGTCGACCTGCCGATCGTCACGGACTACCAGGACCAGGGTCAGGGTCAGCTCAGCGCCACCATCTCGTGCAGCGTGGAGCCGCTGCGGCGTACCTCGACGCCGTCCTCGACGACGGTGAGCTCGAAGCGGGAGTCGAAGCGGAGGTAGCCCGGCCGGCCCACGAGCCGGTGCACGATCGGCTTCACGAGGCGGCTGCGAGCGATCGGGACCTCGTCGAGGAGGTCCTGGGCGTCGATCACGCGCTCCACCTCGAGCCGCAGGTCCACCCGGCCCGGCACCTGCAGGCGCAGCCAGGTGGGGTGCTTGCGGTTGGCGACCTCGTGGAAGACCATCGGGCCCTCGGTGAGCTCGACCTCGCCGGTGCTGAGCACGATCTCGCCCTCGCGGGCGAGCATCAGTGGCTGGGAGCGGTGGTGGCGGAAGCGCTTCTGGGTCATCACGTTGGCGAACAGCAGGGAGTAGTCCTCGACGTAGAGCCGGCCCCAGTGCCAGCGGTCGATGATCCGCTTCATGTCGCCGACGCCCCAGTTGTGGTCGGCGTACCCGATCCCGGCAGGCGTCGAGGACGAGGTCGCCGATCCGCACCGTGCCGCTCACCCGGGCCCGCGGGGCGGCGACCACCCAGCCGAAGTGGTCGACCTCGCCGTAGTGGGTCTCGCCACGCCCGGGCATCCAGCTGGGCAGCTCGTTGTGGAACTGCAGGTCGAACACCACGTCCTCCTCCGCGAGGTGGGCGTGCTGGACCGGGAGCGGGCCCGAGCGGTCGACCCAGGCGCGGTTGGGACCGATCCGCGTGTCGACGTCGGCGGTGGCGAAGCTCGCCTCCGAGGCGGGGTAGGACCGGTTCACCCGGCGCTTGGTGCCGTCGGGGGAGTAGATGATCAGCTCGACCGAGGGCTCGCAGCCGACCCGCTCCTCGGGGCGCCGCTTGGTGAGGAAGGCGACGACCGTGTGGCCGGAGTCGAGCCGGGCGTCGAAGTACCAGTGCTCGAAGGCGCGCCGGTGCGGGGTCGCGTGCAGGCCGTGGTCGGTCGGCTGGACGGTGGTCAGCTCGGCGTCGCGGGCTCCGGGCCCGTTCCACGCCTCGACGATGCGGGGGGTCATGGCAGGTCTCTCTCGTCTGGTGCGGATCGGGGTCGGTGCGGGTCGGGGCGCGCGTGAGTCAGCGGCGGAGTCCGGAGCTGGCGTCGAACGCCGCCTCGCGGCCCTCCATCTGGGCCGTCCACCAGCTGCGGCGGTGCCACACCATCAGCCGGTTGTGCAGCCCGCGCAGGACCGGCAGGCGGCGCAGCAGCTCGGTGACGGTGACGAGCGGCCACCGGGCCACCAGGATCAGCACCCACGGGAACGCCCGGGGCAGGTCGTACATCGCCCGCGTGCCGGGGGCCATCCACACCGCGCAGTAGGCGGCGATGATCCGATGGTTGTACGCCGCGCGCAGCCGGGCGAGCGGCCGCTGGCCCGGGCGCGGCGCGAAGGCGGCCGGGAACGACTCGATCAGCTCGGTGCCGTGCCGGCCGGAGTCGTAGGAGCGGGCGGCGGTGGACAGGGCCAGCACCTGGAGGCACTCGCGCACCGTCTCGGGCATCCACTGGGGGTTCACCCCGAGCAGGTGGCCCATGTAGCGGTTGAAGTGGAGCAGGGCGCGCATCTCGCGCGGCGTGGTCTGGTAGCCGAGCACCCACAGGGCCAGCGCCGGGGCGACGCTGCCGCCGATCTGGGTGAGCATCATGTAGGTCTGGCTGATCGGGAGGCCCCACCGCTCGGCGTCCCATTCCTCGTGCTCGCCGACGCGCTTGCGCACCGCGACGTGCATGACCCGCACCAGCATCGCGGTGGTGCGGCCCTCCGAGCCCGGACGGAACAGGCCGCCCTCCTCGGAGGTGTCGATCCAGAACTTCGCCGACTCCAGGAAGCGGCGCAGGGCGTTGTCGCCGGCATACCCGCCGGCCAGCGACAGGGGAGTGGCGACGCCGCTCTCGGTGTAGATCTCCAGGGTGATCACCCCGGCCACGTTGAAGAGCATCGTGCCCCAGCGCCGCCAGATCTCGGCGCCCAGCTCGACCGCCTCGCGGTCCACCCAGTCGGGGACGGTGTCGAAGTCGGCGAACAGCTCCTTCATCGACTCCGGCGCGTCCGGGACCGCGTCGATCCCCTCGGCCAGGGCCAGGGTCAGCATCTCGCGCCCCCGCTTGTGGCCGGCCTCGCCGAAGAACACCTCGGCCACGAACCGCTCGGCGACCGGGTCGCCGCCGTACAGGTCGTCGCAGAGCATCCGGGCCTGCTCGTCGGTGGGGAAGAGGTCGTGGCCGAAGAGTCGGCGTACGACGCGTTCGCGACGCTGCCAGACCGGCTCCTCGCGGGCCTCCCAGTAGCGGAACGCCTGGGGCGTCCGCCAGGCGCGGATGGACTCCTGCTGCGTGGTCACCGGGGTTCTCCTCTTCGACGGCTGCGTCCGTACCATACGGTATGGTTTGGGAGAGCGGCAAGGGATGGAGGGGATGCGAGGATGGTGGGCATGGCGGGACAGGTCAGGGAGGCGCGGGGCGCGTCCGGGCGGCTGAGCATCGACGACTGGACCGAGCGCGCGCTGGCCCTGCTCATGGACGAGGGCGTCGGGGCGATCAAGATCAGCCGGCTCTGCGCCGACCTCGGGGTGACCAAGGGCAGCTTCTACTGGCACTTCGCCGACCTCGCGGCGCTGATGGCCGCGATCACCGAGCGGTGGACCCGCGAGACCCGCGAGGCGCTCAGCGCCCTCCAGGCACTCGACGACCTGCCGCCCCTCGAGCGCATCCGGGCGATGGCGCTGCGCCTCGTCGACCAGCGCTCCTACAGCGTCGAGCGTGCCCTGCGCGAGTGGGCGCACGGCGAGGAGCGGGTGGCGGCCGTGATCCTCGAGGCCGACCAGTTCGTCTTCGAGCTCGTGCAGGATGCCCTTCTGGAGCTGGGGATTCCCGCTGCCGGCGCCCGGCTCCGGGCGGGGCTGCTGGTCTACGCCGGCATCGGCTTCGCGCACGGCCAGCAGGCGCTCCCGCAGCCCACCGTCGATGACATCGAGGAGCTCATCGAGTTCCTTGCCGGCGACGCCGCGCTCGGCTGAGCCCGCGCCGTACGTCGGTTCGCCGCACCGCGCCGGAAAAATCGGTGAGGAGTGTCCGTGGGTTGATCTAGGGTCGTTCGTTGTGACGGACTCAATGATCTCGGCGCGTGGCCTTCGCAAGTCCTTCGGCAGCTTCGAGGCGGTCAAGGGCATCGACGTCGAGGTGACCCGCGGTGAGGCCTTCGGCTTCCTCGGCCCCAACGGCGCCGGCAAGTCCTCGACGATGCGGATGGTGGCGGCGGTGTCGCCGGTCAGCGGTGGCGAGCTGCGCATCCTCGGGATGGACCCGGCCACCGACGGCCCGGCGATCCGGGCCCGGATCGGGGTCTGCCCCCAGGAGGACACCCTCGACACCGAGCTGACCGTCCGCGACAACCTCTACGTCTACGGCCGCTACTTCGGGCTGCCGCGCAAGGAGGTGCGCTCCCGGGTCGACGAGCTCCTCGAGTTCGTCCAGCTCACCGAGAAGGCCAACGCGATGGTCGAGGACCTCTCGGGCGGCATGAAGCGCCGGCTGACCATCGCCCGCTCGCTGATCAACCGTCCCGACGTGCTGCTCCTCGACGAGCCGACCACGGGGCTCGACCCGCAGGCCCGCCACGTCGTCTGGGACCGCCTGTTCCGCCTCAAGCAGCAGGGCGTGACCCTCGTGCTCACCACCCACTACATGGACGAGGCCGAGCAGCTCTGCGACCGGCTCGTGGTCATGGACAAGGGCGTCATCGTGGCCGAGGGGTCGCCGCTCGAGCTGATCCGGGCGCACTCCACCCGTGAGGTGGCCGAGCTGCGCTTCGGGGTCGGCGAGCACGACGTGCTGGCCGAGAAGATCTCCGACCTCGGCGACCGGGTCGAGGTGCTCCCGGACCGGCTCCTGGTCTACAGCCACGATGGCGAGGAGGTCATCGCCAAGGTCCACGAGCGTGGCCTCGAGCCCGCCGTGACCCTGGTCCGCCGCTCCACCCTCGAGGACGTGTTCCTGCGCCTGACCGGCCGGACGCTGGTGGACTGATGGGCGCCGACACGCTCGACCAGGACCCGACCCGGTCCACGCCACCCGCCCACGTGTTCGCCGGCGCGGCCCGGCTCTTCGACTACTGGGCGATCGCCTACCGGCGGACGTGGAAGGGCAGCGTGATCTCGTCCTTCGTGACCCCGCTGCTCTACGTCCTCGCGATGGGCGTGCTGCTGGGCGGCTTCATCAAGGGCGATCCCGCCCAGCTGGAAGGCGCCTCCTCCTACCTCGCGTTCGTGGCTCCCGGCATGCTCGCCGCCCAGGCGATGACCACGGTGTTCGGCGAGGTCACCTATCCCGTCATGGGCATGATCAAGTGGCACAAGACCTACTTCGGGATGACCGCCACGCCGCTCGGCGTCCCCGACGTGATCCTGTCCACCCTCGGGTTCGTGACCTTCCGGGTGGCCACCACCTGCGCGGTCTTCCTCGCGGTGATGGCGCCGTTCGGGGTCTTCTCGTCGCTCCCCGGCGTGATCGCCGCGTTCTTCGTGCAGCTGCTGATCGGGCTCGCCTTCGCCACCCCGATCTACGGCTTCTCCGCGGGCCTCAAGGACGAGAGCGCGTTCTCGCTGGTCTTCCGGCTCGGGATGATCCCGCTGTTCCTGTTCTCGGGGGCCTTCTTCCCGATCTCCAACCTCGACCCGTGGATGGAGTGGCTGGCCAGGCTCACGCCGCTGTGGCACGGCGTCGACCTGACCCGGATGCTGACCCTGGGTGAGGTGGACTGGTCGATGGCCGCGATCCACGTGGCCTACCTCGCCGTGCTGGCGCTGGCCGGCTGGTTCTGGGCGGTCCGGCGGCTCACCCGGAGGATGGTGTCCTGATGGCGATGCTCACGACGTCGGTCGGCCGCGCGGCCGCCTCGCCGGTCTCGGCAGGCGAGGCCACGGCGCTCCTGCTCTACCGCAACTACCTGGCCTACCGCCGCGGCTGGTACATCTTCGTCAGCGGCTTCCTGGAGCCGGTGTTCTACCTCTTCTCGATCGGCGTCGGCGTCGGTCAGCTGGTCACCGGCTTCGAGTTCAACGGCCACTCCATCCCGTACGCCGAGTTCGTGGCGCCGGGGATGCTCGCCGCCTCGGCGATGAACGGCTCGCTGCTCGACTCGACGTTCAACTTCTTCTTCAAGCTCAAGTACAACAAGCTCTTCGACCAGATGCTGGCCACGCCGCTGACCACCATGGACATCGCCCGCGGCGAGCTGAGCTGGTCGCTGCTGCGGGGCGGGATCTACTCCACGGCCTTCCTGCTGGTGATGGTGGCGATGGACCTGGTCAGCTCGTGGTGGGCGGTCCTCGTCGTGCCGGCCGCGCTGCTGATCGGGCTCGCCTTCGGCGGCATCTGCATGGCGCTGACCACCTTCATGCGCAGCTGGCAGGACTTCGAGTTCGTCACCCTGGCGACGTTGCCGATGTTCCTGTTCTCCGCGACGTTCTTCCCGGTCACGGCGTTCCCGACCTCGATCCGCTGGGTCGTCGAGCTCACCCCGCTCTACCGCGGCGTGGTGCTCTGCCGCGAGCTGAGCACCGGGGTCCTGTCGTGGGGCTCGGCGTTCTCGGTGGTCTACCTCATCGCCATGGGGCTGATCGGGCTGATGATCGTGCGCCGCCGGCTCGACAAGCTGCTGCTCACCTGAGCCGTTCAGCCCAACCGCAGCTCGAAGAGCTCGGTGTCGATCCAGCGACCGAACTTGTGGCCCACCTCGTGCAGCACGCCGACGGACTCGAAGCCACAGGCCCGGTGCAGGGCCCCGCTGGCCTCGTTGGGCTGGGCGATCACGGCGACCGCCAGGCGGACCCCGTCGCGACGCAGGGCGGCGAGGAGGCCGTCGTACAACCCGCGGCCGAGGCCACGTCCCCGCGCCTCGGCCGCCAGGTAGACCGAAGTCTCGCGGGTGTGGGCGTAGGCCTCGCGGGGCCGGTACGCCGTCGAGCAGGCGTAGCCCAGCACCACCCCGTCCTCCTCGGCGACCAGCAGGTGGTCCCCGGGGGCGGAGCTGGCCAGCAGGCTCTGCCAGTGCTCCGGCCCGGGCGCCGTGGTGGCGAAGGTGGAGATGCCGCCCAGCACCTCGGCGTCGTAGATCGACGTGATCGCCGGGAGGTCCTGCCGGGTGGCGGGGCGGATCAGCATGGCGCCATCCTCCCCGACGTTGGCAGGATCACCCGCGTCAGGTGTCAGGGGCCGCTGACAGGATGACGCCATGACGATCGAGCCCGACACCTTGGACTGGACCTGGGTGCTGGCCCGCCTCCACGACAACGCGCCCGGCGCACCGGGGGAGACACCATGAGGCACACGGAGTTCTGGGCCCGCCTGGAGGCGGCCCTGGGCCAGGCGTACGCCCGGGCCTGGGCGAGCCAGTTCGTGATGGCCGAGCTCGGTGGACGCACCGCCGAGGAGGCCCTGGACGCAGGTGTCGCTCCCAAGCAGGTGTGGGAGGCCGTGTGGCGCGCCCTCGAGCTGCCGCCGTCGGAGCGCTGAGGGCCGGTGACCACCGACCTCACCCCGGGCCGCTCCTCGGGACACTCCTCGGGCCACGGCCTCGTCGCGCTCCAGCGGCGCACCATCGGGACGCTGGTGGCGGCGCAGGCCATCGCGGCCATGGGCAGCACCATCGGCATCGCGACCGCGTCGCTGCTCGCGCGCGACATCTCCGGCTCGGACAACCAGGCCGGGCTGGCCCAGACGTTCCAGGTGCTGGGGGCCGCGGTCGCCTCGTTCCTGCTCGCCCGGCTGATGTCACGACGGGGTCGCCGGATCGGCCTGATGACGGGCTACCTCCTGGGCGCGTGCGGTGCGGTGCTCGCCGTGGTGGCCGGCGTGGTCGGGTCGATGCCGCTGCTGCTGCTCGGCGCGGTCCTGCTCGGGTCGACGACGGCGGCCAACAGCGGCGCCCGCTACGCCGCCACCGACCTGGCTCCCGCCTCGACCCGGGGGCGGTCCCTCTCCACGGTGGTGTGGGCCACCACGATCGGTGCGGTCGCCGGTCCCAACCTGACCGGCCCCGCGGGTGCGCTCGCCCGTGGGCTCGGTATCCCTGCACTCACGGGCCCGTTCGCGGTGGGCGCCCTCGGCATGCTCGCCGGCGCCCTGGTGATCGGGCTCTTCCTGCGCCCCGACCCGTTGCTCGTCGCCCGCCAGGCGGCGGGGATGTCGACCGAGCGCCCCGCGGGCACCTCCTGGGGACGGGCCCTGGGGGCTGTCCGGGAGCGGCCGGTGCTCGCCCACGCCGTCGTGGGCCTGGCGGCGGCCCACGCCGTCATGGTCTCGGTGATGGTGATGACGCCGCTCCACATGGAGCACGGCGGCGCCGAGCTGCGGATCATCGGCATCGTGATCAGCGTGCACGTGCTGGGCATGTTCGCGTTCTCCCCGCTGGTCGGGCTGCTGGCCGATCGCACTGGCCGCCCGGCGACGCTGGGTGTGGGTGCCGTGCTGTTCCTGGTGTCGCTGGCGCTGTGCAGCAGCTCGCCCGAGGGCAGCTCGTGGCAGATCTTCGCCGGCCTGTTCCTGCTCGGCCTGGGCTGGTCCTTCGCCACGGTGGCCGCCTCGACGCTCATCGCCGACCACGCGCCGCTCGACGCCCGCACCGACGTCCAGGGAGCGGCCGACCTGGTCATGGGTCTCACGGCGGCCGCGGCCGGCGGCCTGGCCGGCGTCGTGGTCGGCACCTGGGGCTACGCCACGCTCGCGGTCGCCTCGGGCAGCCTGGCGCTGGTCGTGGCGCTGGCGGCTCTCGGCACTGCTGCCCGGTCGGTCCCTGTCGAGGCTGAGGCGGCAGGCCCGTCGTGACTGGGCCACGGTGACTGGCAGAGTGACCGCATGAGCAGCGACGCCCTCACCGGCGACCCCGTGGCGGAGGTGGCCGTCATCGGCGGCACCGGCTTCTACTCCTTCCTCGACGACCCCGAGGAGCACCCGGTCGACACGCCGTACGGCGCCCCGTCGGCCGCGATCGCGGTGGGCACGGTCGCCGGACGACGGGTGGCGTTCCTGCCCCGGCACGGGCAGCACCACGACTTCCCCCCGCATCGGATCAACTACCGGGCCAACCTGTGGGCGCTGCGCTCGCTGGGGGTCCGCCAGGTGCTGGCGCCGTGTGCCGTGGGCGGGCTGCGCGACACCGTCGCCCCGGGCGACATCGTGGTCCCCGACCAGCTCGTCGACCGGACCAGCGGCCGGACGTCGTCGTACGTCGAGACCGGGGCGGTGCACCTGCCGTTCGCGGACCCCTACTGCGCCGGCGTCGCGGGCGCCGTCACCGCGGCCGACCCCGCGGTGAGGAGCGGGGGAGCGATGGTCGTCATCGAGGGACCGCGCTTCTCCACGCGGGCCGAGTCCCGGCACTACGCCGCCCAGGGCTGGGACCTGATCAACATGACCGGCGCCCCCGAGGCGGCCCTCGCCCGCGAGATGCGCCAGTGCTACGCCGCGATCGCGCTCGTCACCGACATGGACGCCGGGTTCGAGGCGGGGTCCGGCGTCGGGCAGGAGGAGGTGTTCGCGCTGTTCCGGCAGAACCTGGAGCGGCTCAAGGGGCTGCTCGCCGACACCGTCGCCGGGCTCCCGGACCCCGAGGGCTGCACCTGCTCGAGCTGGGCCGACGGGATCGAGCTCACGTACGACGTTCCGGGCGCGACCGGGTGACGGTCCTGCTCACCGGCTCCGCCGGCCTCCTCGGGGGCTGACCTCGGGCCGGGCCGACACGCCGCACCCGGATGCGTGAGTCGAACACGTGTTCGGGCTAGATTGTGTCCACAGGAGACGCGCAGGTCGATGTCGTCCCCAACGAACCGGTGCCGAACCGGTTCTGTCGGCGGTCCGGTCTAGCGTCGAGACACGACGACAACACATCGATCAGCAAGACCTCGACGCGGGCCATGCAGGGCCCGGATAGGACGGAAACAACATGGCTGGTGCAGACCGCGAGAAGGCCCTCGACGCCGCCCTCGCCGGCATCGAGAAGCAGTTCGGCAAGGGCTCGATCATGCGGCTGGGTGAAGAGACCCGCGCCGCCCTGGGCATCATCCCCACCGGAGCGATCGCGCTGGACGTGGCGCTGGGAATCGGCGGGCTCCCGCGCGGACGCGTGGTGGAGATCTACGGCCCGGAGTCCTCCGGAAAGACGACCGTCGCCCTGCACGCCGTGGCCAACGCCCAGGCAGCCGGCGGCATCGTCGCGTTCATCGACGCCGAGCACGCGCTCGACCCCGACTACGCCAAGGCCCTCGGTGTCGACACCGACGCGCTGCTGGTCTCCCAGCCGGACTCCGGAGAGCAGGCCCTCGAGATCGCCGACATGCTGGTCCGCTCCGGCGCCCTCGACCTGATCGTCATCGACTCCGTGGCGGCCCTGGTGCCCCGCGCCGAGATCGAGGGCGAGATGGGCGACAGTCACGTCGGTCTCCAGGCCCGCCTGATGAGCCAGGCGCTGCGCAAGATGACCGGTGCCCTCAACAACTCCGGCACGACGATGATCTTCATCAACCAGCTGCGCGAGAAGATCGGCGTCATGTTCGGCTCGCCGGAGACGACGACCGGCGGCAAGGCGCTGAAGTTCTACGCATCGGTGCGCCTCGACGTGCGCCGCATCGAGACGCTCAAGGACGGCCAGGACATGGTCGGCAACCGGACTCGCATCAAGGTCGTCAAGAACAAGGTCGCCCCGCCGTTCAAGCAGGCGGAGTTCGACATCATGTACGGCAAGGGCATCAGTCGCGAGGGCGGCCTGATCGACGTGGGCGTCGAGGCGGGCCTCGTCCGCAAGGCCGGCGCCTGGTACACCTACGAGGGCGACCAGCTCGGCCAGGGCAAGGAGAACGCCCGCAAGTTCCTCAAGGACAACCCCGACCTCGCCAACGAGCTCGAGAAGAAGATCCTCGAGAAGCTCGGGGTCGGCCCGCAGGTCGACCAGCCGGCCGACCCGCTGGGCGTGGATGCCTTCTGAGCAGGTGAGCGACCCCTGGCGCGGCGACGTCGCGGACGGCGTCGCCGCGTGGATGCGTGGCGCGTCGTCCGCTGGTCCGGATCCGGTGACGGTGCCCGCCGAGGCGGTGCCGGACCCCGTCGCCGACGGCCCGGAGGCCGACCCCGAGTCGGTGGCCCGCAAGATCCTGCTCGACCAGCTGACCGGTCAGGCGCGCAGCCGCAAGGAGCTCAGCGACAAGCTGGCGGCCAAGAACGTCCCCACCGATGTGGCGACCCGCCTCCTCGACCGGTTCGAGGAGGTGGGTCTGGTCAACGACGACGCGTTCGCCCGGTCCTGGATCGCGAGCCGTCAGCCCGGCAAGGGGCTGGCCCGACGGGCGCTGGCCCAGGAGCTGCGACGCAAGGGGATCGACGACGAGATCGCCCGGGAGGCGCTCGACGAGATCGACCCGGCCGACGAGGAGTCAGCCGCACGCACCCTGGTGCGCAAGAAGTTGCGTTCGCTGTCCCGGGTGGACGACACCACGGCGACGCGGCGGCTGGTCGGGATGCTGGCCCGCAAGGGCTACTCCTCCGGCCTCGCCTTCACGGTGGTCCGCGACGAGCTGAACCGCACCGGTCGCGACGAGGGCGGCGACGACCACCTGACGTCGCGGTGATCCTTCCCGAGAGCTGCCCGCGCCACTAGCCTCGCTGGGGTGGATGACGCCCTTCCCGACAACCGCCCCCGGCTCAGTGTGCTCGACCGGGGCCGCGAGCTCGACGGGGTCGTGCAGGACGGTGAGTCCTGGGCGGACGCCGCCCGCCGGATCGCCTCCAGCATCCACGCGGAGCCGGTCCCGCTCGACCTCTCGGCGGAGGTCAAGCGCTTCGTCATCGACCACGACACCGTGGTCGCGGTGCGCGCGATGACGCGGGGCGACCTGGGCGACGTCACGCGCTGGCGCCAGAGTGAGCACGTCCACCGTTGGTGGTCGAGCGACGGTGAGCCGACCCGCGACCTCGTCGAGGCGACGTACGGCCCCCGGGTCGACGGCTGCAGCCCGACCCGCTTGTGGGTCGTGGAGGTCAACGGCCGTTCGGTCGGCTTCGTGCAGGACTACCGGATCGGCGACTACCCCGACTACGCCCTGCTCGGACCCGACCCGGACGCCATCGGGATCGACTACGCGATCGGGGAGGCCGTCTGGACCGGACGCGGGCTGGGGGTGCGCGTGCTGTGGGCCTGGATGCTGCGCGCCCGGCACCGGTTCCCGGAGGCCGCCGCCTACTTCGCGGCGCCGGACCATCGCAACGCCTCGTCGCTGCGGATCCTCGCGAAGGCCGGGTTCACCCAGGGCCTGTGGTTCGACGAGCCGCAGCAGGACGGCTCCACCGACACCGTCATCGGCTGCACGCTCGACGTGGGCCGGGTGCTGGGCTGAGCGCGTCGCGGGGCCGGGCTCGTCGCGACCGGCGTACCCCGGAGGGTGCGCCATGATGGGGCCCATGACGAAGCATGCGCTCCGGCTCCCCGCCGGCCCCGTCGACCTGACGTCGATCAAGACCGACACCGCCCTGGGCTTCGACGGGGGCAAGAAGAAGGGGAAGGCGACGCTGTTCGCGCTCGGTGACGAGCTCAGCGACCTGCAGGAGCGGCTGTTCGCCGAGGGCAGGTCGGGTGAGCAGCGCCGCGTCCTGCTCGTCCTCCAGGGCATGGACACCTCCGGCAAGGGCGGCGTCCTGCGCCACACCGTCGGCCTGGTGGACCCGCAGGGGGTGCGCATCACCTCGTTCAAGGCGCCGACCGACGAGGAGCGCGAGCACGACTTCCTGTGGCGGATCCGCAAGGCGCTGCCCGAGGCGGGCTACATCGGCGTCTTCGACCGGTCCCACTACGAGGACGTCCTGATCGCCCGGGTCCGGGGCTTCGCCGAGCCCGAGGAGATCGACCGCCGCTACACCGCGATCAACGACTTCGAGCGCGAGCTCGTCGACAGCGGCACCACCGTCCTGAAGTGCATGCTGCACATCTCGGCCGAGACGCAGAAGGAGCGGCTGCTCGCCCGGCTCGACGATCCGTCGAAGTACTGGAAGTACAACCCGGACGACGTCGACGAGCGGGCCCAGTGGCCGCGCTACCGGGAGGCCTACGAGATCGCCCTGGAGCGCACCAACACCGAGCATGCGCCCTGGTTCGTGATCCCCAGCGACAAGAAGTGGGTGCGCAACCTCGCGATCGGCCGGCTGCTCCACGACACGCTCGAGAGCAAGGACCCGCAGTGGCCCGGGGCCGACTTCGACCCCGACGTCGAGCGCAAGCGGCTCACCCACGAGTCGCCGATCTCGTGATCCCAACCGTCGGCGTCACGCGCTACGTCACGCCCCTGCGCGAGGGTGGCAGCCTGCCCGGGATCGTCGAGGCCGACGACCTCGGCACCTACGTCTGCAAGTTCCGCGGCGCAGGGCAGGGAGTTCGGGTCCTCGTCGCCGAGGTCGTCGTCGGCGAGCTCGCCCGCCGGATCGGACTGCACACGCCCGACCTGGTGGCGCTCGACCTCGACCCGCAGATCGCCCGCTACGAGGCCGACGAGGAGGTCCAGGACCTGCTCAACGCCAGCACGGGACTCAACCTCGGCGTCGACTTCCTGCCCGGGGCCTTCGGCTTCGACGGGGCTCTGCCGACAGGTTCAGGGCCGACCAGTGCGGGGCTGGCCGCGAAGGTGCTCTGGCTCGATGCGTTCTGCGCCAACGTGGACCGGTCGTGGCGCAACCCCAACCTGCTGTTCTGGCACGGCGAGCTCTGGGTGATCGACCACGGCGCCGCGCTCTACTTCCATCACGCGTGGTCCGGTGGCGTCACCGACCCGGCCAGGTTCGCCGCCCAGCCCTGGGACCCGGACGACCACGTGCTGCTCGCCGACGCCGGTGGACTGCCCCAGGCCGATGAGGAGGTCCGCCGGCTGCTCGGGCCGGAGGTGTTCGCCGAGGTACTGGCCGAGGTGCCCGATGCCTGGCTCGAACCCGTCCCCGGTGCGGAGACACCGGACGCGGTCCGGGCGGCGTACGTCGCGTTCCTGACCGCCCGCCTCGAGACCCGCCAGTGGCTCCCGCAGGTCGTGCCGGCATGACCGAGACGACGACCCGGATGGCCTACCAGTACGTCGTGCTGCGCTGCGTCCCGCGCGTGGATCGCGAGGAGTTCCTCAACGTCGGCGTGGTGATCTACTGCCAGACGTCCGACTACCTGGACGTCGCCTGGCTGGTCGACCGTGAGCGGCTGGCGGCCCTCGACCCGGGCATCGACCTCGACCACGTGTGCGAGGCCCTCGCCTTCGTGGAGGGTGTCTGCGCCGGCGACACGCGCGGGGGAGCGGCCGCCACCAGGCCGATGGGCCAGCGGTTCGGCTTCCTGAAGGCACCCAGGAGCACGGTGCTCCAGCCGGGGCCGGTGCACGGCGGGATCACCACCGACCCCGCCCGCCAGCTCGACCACCTCCTCACCAAGCTCGTGGGTTAGCGCCGAGGCGGCGTGAAGTTTCCCTGAAATGGCGCCGAGGCGGCGTGAAGTGCCCGAGTACTCGGGCACTTCACGCCGCCTCGGCGGCCTCAGCGGGGAACTTCACGCCGCTTCGGCTCAGACGGGGACGAGCTCCACCGCACCGACGGCGTAGCGGGCGAGCACCGTCCGGGCCAGTTCCGGGTGCGCGCCGAGCGGCTCGGACACCGCGATCGCACCGGCCTCGATCGCCAGCTCGGCTGCCCGGTCCGGGAGGAACCCCGGCGCCAGGAACAGCGAGGCCACCGCGATGTGGCGGCGCCCCTCGGCGCGGAACGCCCGGACCGCCTCGCCCGTCGCCGGGGGAGAGGCCGAGGCGAAGGCCGCGGTCACCGGCAGCTTGTGCCGCTGGCCCCAGACCCGGGCCAGCCGGGCCACGGCCTGGTTGGCGAGCGGGTCGCTGGAGCCGGCCGCGGCCAGGACCAGGGCGTCGAGCTCGCGGACCCGGGAGGCCTTCAGCGCCTCGCGCATGCGGACGTCGAGCACCTCGAGGAAGCAGGTCTCGAGACCCAGGATCGAGGTGGCGCGGATCTTGAGCCCCTCGTGACGCGCCGACGCCGCCGCGATGACGCTGGGGACGTCGACCTTCGCGTGGTAGGCCTCGGTCAGCAGCAGGGGGACGACGACGATCTCCTCGAAGCCGGCCTTGACGAGCCGGTCGACGACCGTCGCGAACGACGGTTTCGACAGCTCGAGGAACGCCTGCTCGATGCGCAGGTCGGGGCGCATCGCGCGGACCTCGTTGACCAGGGCGGTGATCGTCGCGGCGGATCGGGGGTCACGGCTTCCGTGAGCCAGAGCGACCAGGGCGGGAGCAGCCATCAGCGCGGCCTCCTCTTGTTCATTGCGGGGGCAACAGGGTTGTTGCTGGTGCGACGACCGACGACGTTGTCGATCAGGGGGAACTCGGACGAGCAGTGGGCGATCCTCATCGGCATCCTCATGAGTGGATCCCGCACTCGGTCTTGTTGGTGCCGGCCCAGCGCCCGCTGCGCGGGTCCTCGCCGGGAGCGACGCGTCGGGTGCACGGCCAGCAGCCGATGGAGGGGTAGCCGTCGTAGACGAGCGGGTTCACCAGGACGCCGTTGTCGGCGATGTAGCGCTCCACCTGCTCGTCGGACCACCGCGCCAGCGGCGACACCTTGACCTTGCCCTTCTTGGCGTCCCAGCCGATGACGGGCGCGATCACCCGGTTGTGGGTCTCGGCGCGACGCAGCCCGGTCGCCCAGGCGTCGTACTGCTCGAGCGAGTCGGCCAGCGGCTTGACCTTGCGCATCTGGCAGCACAGGTCGGGGTCGGTCTTGTAGAGGTCCTTGCCGTACGCCGCGTCCTGCTCGGCGACGCTCAGCTCGGGCGCGATGGTGACCAGGGTGACGTCGACGGTGGCCTCGACGGCGTCGCGGGTCCCGATCGTCTCCACGAAGTGGTAGCCGGTGTCGAGGAAGACCACGTCGACGCCGGGCGCGACCTTGGCGGCCAGGTGCGCGAGCACCGCGTCCCCCATCGAGGAGGTGATGCAGAACCGGTCCCCGAACGTCGCCACGGCCCACTCGACGATGTGCTCGGCGGGCGCCAGCTCCAGCTCGGCGCCGACGTGCGAGACGAGCTCGCGCAGCTCCTCGGGCGTGCGGCCCTCGGTGTGGGTGCCGCGGAAGGCGCGAGCCTTCTTCGTGGTGGCGGTGCTCATGGGGTCGCTCCCGAGGGTCGGACGAGGCCGAGCATCTTGAGCGAGAAGGCGCGCAGGCACGACCGGCACTCCCAGGTTCCGTGCGGGGAGGTGACCTCGCCCGCCTCGGAGACGGCCTCGTGGGGACGCAGGTCCTCGTCGCCGCAGTAGGGGCAGTGGTAGGGCACGGCACGCTCGCTCATCTCAGACCGCCTCCAGTGCCTTCTCGCCGCGCAGGTGCACCTCGTCGGCGCGGGCGACCCAGGTCGCGAACGACTCGCCGTCGAGGCGGTCGACCAGGAACGCCTGCACCACGTTGGTGATGTAGTCGTCGAGGCCCTCGCTGGTCACCTTGTGGGCGCGCAGCTTGCGGCCGAAGGTCGAGGTGAGCCCCAGCGCGCCACCGAGGTGGACCTGGAACCCCTCGACCTGCCGGCCGTCGGACATCACGAGCTGGCCCTTGAGGCCGATGTCGGCGACCTGGGTGCGGGCGCAGGCGTTGGGGCAGCCGTTGACGTTCACGGTGATCGGTGTGTCCAGCTCGGGGAAGCGCCGCTCCAGCTCGCTCACCAGCGCCGCGGCCCGGTTCTTGGTGTCGACGATCGCCAGCTTGCAGAACTCGATGCCCGTGCAGGCCATCGTGTTGCGGCGCCAGTTGGAGGGTCGCGCGGTCAGCCCGATGCCCTCGAGGTCGGCGACGAACGCGTCGACGTCCGCGGCGGGCACGCCGATCACCACCAGCTTCTGGTACGCCGTGAGCCGGACCCCCTGCGCGCCGTACCGCTCGACGAGATCGCCCAGACCGGTCAGCGTGGTGCCGTCGATCCGGCCGACCACGGGCGCGGCGCCGACGTAGAAGTTGCCGTCCTTCTGGGCGTGGACGCCGATGTGGTCGCCCTGGCGCTCCGGCGAGGCCGGCGAGGGGTTGTCGACGAGTGCCCGGTGGAGGTACTCGGTCTCGAGGACCTCCCGGAACCTCTCGAGGCCCCAGTCGGCGACCAGGAACTTCAGGCGGGCGCGCGAGCGGAGGCGGCGGTAGCCGTAGTCGCGGAAGATCGAGGCGACGCCCTCCCAGGCATCGGCCACCTCGTCGATCGGGATCCAGACGCCGAGCTTCTGGGCGAGCATCGGGTTGGTCGACAGACCGCCGCCGACCCAGAGGTCGAAGCCGGGGCCGAGCTCGGGGTGCACCGTGCCGACGAAGGACACGTCGTTGACCTCGGGCGCGACGTCGTGGCTGGGGTGGCCGGTCAGCGCGGTCTTGAACTTGCGGGGCAGGTTGGAGAAGTCCGGGTTGCCGATGAACCGTCGCTTGATCTCGTCCAGCGCGGCCGAGCCGTCGATGATCTCGTCGCGGGCGATGCCGGCGACGGGGGAGCCGAGGAACGGCCGGGGCGAGTCTCCGCACGCCTCCTGGCTGTCCAGGCCGACGCCCTCGAGCCGCTGCCAGATCGCCGGGACGTCCTCGATCCGGATCCAGTGGTACTGGATGTTGTTGCGGTCGGTGATGTCCGCGGTGTCCCGGGCGTACGTCGTGGAGACCTCGCCGAGGGCGCGCAGCTGGGCGGGACCGAGGATCTTGCCGTCGCTGCGGACCCGGAGCATGAAGAACTCGGCGTCGAGGGCGGCGGGGTCGACGGTCGCGGTCTTGCCGCCGTCGAAGCCCTCGGCGCGCTGGGTGTAGAGACCCCACCAGCGCATCCGGCCGCGCAGGTCGTTGGGGTCGATCGAGGCGAAGCCACGCTTGGAGTAGATGTTCTCGATGCGGGCGCGGACGTTGAGCGCGTCGTCGTCCTTCTTGAACTGCTCGTTGGCGTTCAGCGGCTCGCGGTAGCCGAGAGCCCACTGGCCCTCACCGCGCTTGGGACGCGGGCGGGAGGGACGGGGTGCGGGGGCCTGGTCGTTCATGGGAACGGGTTCCTTGGCGGTTGTGAGACGCGCGACTCGTCAGGGGCCCGACCTCGTCGTCGGGTTGGCCTTCACGACCGTGCGCCCGGGACGAAAGAGTCTGGCGGGCGGGTCGTCGTACTCGCGGAGTGCGACGACGGTCAGGAAGGCCAACACATCATGCTGCGCGTGCGACCGAGGTCCACGTGGCGTCGAGCCACGAGGAACAGGGGGTGCGCAACGGTGAACATGGGGGTGAGTCTCACGGAGCGGACACCCCCGCCACAAGCTGAAATCTCATGACGTGAGATCGAAGTCCACATGACGAGATATTGCGCTCAGGTCCCCGCCCGGAGCGGCCTCGAGTGCGGTCCACGTCACACGAAATCCACCGGCGTCGGCCCCTCGGCCGCGGCCGGGAGCCATCACTAGGCTGTCCCCATGACGGATGCCCTGATCAGCAGCGCGTACAGCCAGGCCCTCGAGGTCATCGCCTCGGTCGAACCCCGCATCGCGGAGGCGACCCGTCAGGAGCTGGCGGACCAACGAGCCTCACTCAAACTGATCGCGAGCGAGAACTACGCCTCGCCCGCAGTGCTGCTCACGATGGGCACCTGGTTCAGCGACAAGTACGCCGAGGGGACCGTCGGGCACCGCTTCTACGCCGGCTGCCAGAACGTCGACACCGTGGAGGCCCTCGCGGCCGAGCACGCCCGCGAGCTGTTCGGCGCGCCGTACGCCTATGCCCAGCCGCACTCGGGCATCGACGCCAACCTGGTCGCCTACTGGTCGATCCTCGCGCACCGCGTCGAAACGCCCTTGCTGGAGAAGCTCGGCGTCAGAGGAGTCAACGAGCTCACCGACGAGGACTGGGAGAAGGTGCGTCACGAGCTCGGCAACCAGCGCCTGCTCGGGATGTCGCTCGACGCCGGCGGCCACCTGACGCACGGCTTCCGCCCCAACATCAGCGGCAAGATGTTCCACCAGCAGCAGTACGGCACCGACCCGGAGACCGGACTCCTCGACTACGACAAGGTCGCCGCCAAGGCGCGCGAGTTCAAGCCGCTCGTCCTGGTCGCCGGCTACTCCGCCTACCCCCGCCGCGTGAACTTCGCCAAGATGCGCGAGATCGCCGACGAGGTCGGCGCGACGCTCATGGTCGACATGGCCCACTTCGCCGGACTGGTCGCCGGCAAGGTCTTCACCGGCGACGAGGACCCGGTGCCGTTCGCCCACATCACCACCACGACGACGCACAAGTCGTTGCGCGGTCCGCGCGGCGGTCTGGTGCTGGCCCAGGAGGAGTACGCCGCGTCCGTGGACCGCGGCTGCCCGATGGTGCTCGGCGGCCCGCTCTCCCACGTGATGGCCGCCAAGGCCGTGGCTCTCGCCGAGGCGCGCCAGCCGTCGTTCCAGACCTACGCGCAGAACATCGCGGACAACGCCAAGTCGCTCGCGGAGGGCTTCCTGACCCGCGGCGCCAACCTCGTCACGGGGGGCACCGACAACCACATCGTGCTGCTCGACGTCTCCTCGTTCGGCCTCACGGGTCGCCAGGCGGAGTCGGCGCTGCTCGACGCCGGCGTGGTCACCAACCGCAACTCGGTGCCCGCCGACCCCAACGGTGCGTGGTACACCTCCGGCGTGCGCCTCGGCACCCCGGCGCTGACCACCCGCGGCTTCGGCCATGACGAGTTCGACACCGTGGCGCAGCTGATCGTGGAGGTGCTCTCCAACACCCAGCCCGGCACCACGAAGGCCGGCGGCGCCTCGAAGGCGTCGTACACCCTGGCCGACGGGGTGGCCGACAAGGTCAAGAGCGCCTCGGCCGAGATGCTCGACAAGCACCCGCTCTACCCGGGGCTCGAGCTCTCCTGACCGCGGGCGCGCAGGAGCGGCTCAGCGCCAGCGGTACTCCACCTCGGGGCGGCCGCTGCCGCCGTAGCGGGGCTGCCGGTCCGCCTGCCCGGTGTCCGCGAGGTGCTCGAGGTAGCGGCGGGCGGTGACCCGCGAGGCGCCCACGGCGTCGGCGACCTCGGTGGCGGACAGCGGCCGGTCCGCGTCGCGGACCGCCGCGGTGACCTGACGCAGCGTCTCGGTGCTCATCCCCTTGGGCAGCGCGGTCCCCGATCCCACCCGCAGGCTCCCGAACAGTCGGTCCACCTCGTCCTGGACCACCTGGTCGGGCGCGGCGGCGAGCTGCGCGCGGTAGGACGCGTACTGCTCGAGCTTGGTGCGGAACGTCGCGAACGTGAACGGCTTGAGCAGGTAGAGCACCACGCCCTGGCTGACCGCGTGCCGCACCACGTCGGCGTCCCGGGCGGAGGTCACCGCGATCACGTCGCACAGGTGGCCGGCGGCCCGCAGCTTCTGCAGCAGGCCGAGCCCGTGCCCGTCCGGCAGGTGCATGTCGAGCAGGATCAGGTCGACGTGCCGGTCCGCCGTCAGGAACCGGGCCGCCTCGGCGGCCGAGCGCGCGACGCCGGCGACCTCGAACCCCTCCACCCGGCGGGTGTACGCCGCGTGCGCCTCCGCCGCGAGCGCCTCGTCCTCGACGACCAGGACCCGGACCGTCATGACGTCCCCCTCATGTCGACTCCGTCCCGGCGCCCACGCGGGCGGGGCGGAAGGTGACGGTGAACCGCGCCCCGCCCAGCTCGGAGGCGTCGATGCGGACGTCGCCGGCGTACCTGCGGGCGACCTGGCCGACCAGGGCCAGCCCGACACCGCGGCCGCCGACGGCATCCGCCGACGCCTTGGTGGTCCAGCCCCGGTCGAGCACGTGCGCCGCGTCGGCGTCGGAGAGGCCGGGGCCGCTGTCCGCCACGACGACGCGGACCAGGTCGGCGCCGGTCTCGAGACGCACCGACACCCGGCGCACGGGCTGGCCGGCCACGGCGTCGAGGGCGTTGTCCACCAGGTTGCCGACCACGGTCACCAGGTCCCGGGACGTCACCTCGGTGCCGTCGGTCGGCAGGTCGCCCTCAATGGTCAGCTCGATGCCGCGCTCGGAGGCCTCGGCCGTCTTGCCGAGCAGCAGCGCCGCGACCACGGGGTCGCCGACCGCGCCGACGACCCGGTCGGTGAGCAGCTGGGCGAGCTGGAGCTCCTCGGTCGCGAAGGCGACGGCGTCCTCGGGGCGACCCATCTCGATCAGGGAGACCACCGTGTGCAGCCGGTTGGCTGCCTCGTGGTTCTGGGAGCGCAACGAGTCGGTGAGGCCGCGCACCACGTCGAGCTCTCCGGTGACCGACCGCAGCTCGGTGTGGTCGCGCAGGGTCACCACGGAGCCGACCTCGCGGCCCTGCCACTGTGCGGGCGCGGAGCTGACGACGAGGACGTGGTCGCCCGCGACGTAGATGTCGTCGGAGTTGCGGGTCCGGCCGAGTGCGGCCGCGACCAGTCCCGGCGGCAGCCCCAGGTCGTGGACCGGGCGGCCCTGGACGTCGTCCGGGAGGTGGAGCAGGCGGCGGGCCTCGTCGTTGACCAGCTGGACCCGGCCCCGGTCGTCGAGGAGCAGCAGTCCTTCGCGCACGGCGTGCAGGACGGCGCTGTAGTACTCGTACATCCGGGTGATCTCGCGCTCGCCCATCCCGTGCGTCTGCCGCTGCAGCCGTCGGCTCACCAGCCACGCACCGGTGAGGCCGGCGGCCAGGACGGCGATCGCGGCGAGCAGCACCAGCCACAGGTCCTGGCGCAGCTGCCGGTCGATCTTGGTCACGGTGATCCCGACCGAGACCAGCGCCACCACCTGCCCGTGGTCGAGCACCGGCACGACCGCCCGCATCGAGGGCCCGAGGGTGCCGGTGTACTCCTGTGTGAAGTCGGTGCCGGAGGGTGCGGTGCCGAGGTCGCCGACGAACGGCTTCCCGATCTGGGTGGGATCGGGGTGGGTGTAGCGGGTCCGGTCGAGGTTCATCACCACCACGAAGTCCACGCCGGTGTCGCGGCGTACCGACTCCGCGAACGGCTGCAGGATCGCCGAGGGGTCGACGTCGTCCACCGCTCCGACGACGGTGGGGGAGTCGGCGATCGCCTCGGCCACCGCCACCGCGCGATCGGTCGCGGCCGCGCGGGCGTCCCGGCGGGCGTCGTACAGGGCCAGCGAGACGGAGGCGACGACGAGGACCAGGACGACCAGCACCTGGAGCACGAGGATCTGGCGCGCGACCGAGGGCTCCCGGGTGCTGCCGCCGCCACGCATGAGGGGCATTGTGCCGCACCCGTCCAGACGTGAACTCAACGAACAGAACGGTGACGGGCGTCACAGCCGACACCACCATGACAACACGCCGGCGGAGCGCCCGGCTCGAGTCTGGAGGAACGATGAGCGTCACCACCCCCACCACCGGTTCCACGGGAACCGCACCCCCGCGCAACCGGACCCACTACCTGTACATCGCCGTGATCGCGGCCGTCCTGCTCGGCATCCTGGTCGGCCTGGTCGCCCCTGACTTCGCCGTCCAGCTCAAGCCGCTCGGCACCGCGTTCGTCGCGCTGATCAAGATGATGATCCAGCCGGTGATCTTCTGCACGATCGTGATCGGCGTCGGATCGGTCGCGAGCGCCGCCCGGGTCGGCAAGGTCGGCGGCCTGGCGCTGGGCTACTTCCTCACGATGTCGACCGTCGCCCTGGGGATCGGCCTGGTCGTCGGCAACATCCTGCACCCGGGCTCCGGGCTGCACCTGACCGACGAGGTGGCCAGCGCGGGTGCCGCGCAGGCCGAGGGTGCGGGCACGACCACGGACTTCCTGCTCGGGATCCTCCCGACCTCGCTCTTCTCCGCCCTGACCTCGGGCGAGGTCCTCGAGACGCTGCTGGTCGCGCTGCTGGTCGGCTTCGCCGTCCTCGCGATGGGCCGTACCGGCGAGCCGATCCTGCGCGGCGTCGGCCACGTGCAGCGCCTGGTCTTCCGGGTGCTCGCGATGATCATGTGGGCAGCCCCCGTCGGCGCCTTCGGTGCCATGGCCGCGGTCGTCGGCGAGACCGGCGTCGACGCGCTCAAGAGCCTCGCGGTGCTGATGATCGGCTTCTACGTCACCTGCGCCCTGTTCGTGTTCCTGGTGCTCGGCACGCTCCTCAAGGTCGTCACCGGCGTCAACGTCTTCAGCCTCTTCAAGTACCTCGCCCGCGAGTTCCTGCTGATCCTGTCGACCTCGTCGTCCGAGTCGGCGCTGCCCCGCCTGATCGCCAAGATGGAGCACGCCGGCGTCGACAAGCCGACCGTGGGCATCGTGGTGCCCACCGGCTACTCGTTCAACCTCGACGGCACCGCGATCTACCTGACCATGGCGTCGCTCTTCATCGCCTCGGCGCTCGGCGACCCGCTGAGCATCGGCGAGCAGGTCTCCCTGCTGCTCTTCATGATGGTCGCCTCCAAGGGCGCCGCCGGTGTCACCGGCGCCGGCATGGCCACCCTGGCCGGCGGGCTCAGCTCGCACCGCCCGGAACTCCTCGACGGCGTCGGCCTGATCGTCGGCATCGACCGGTTCATGTCGGAGGCGCGGGCGTTGACGAACTTCGCCGGCAACTCGGTCGCGACCGTGCTGATCGCGCACTGGACGGGCGGCCTGGACCGTCCCCAGCTCGACCGGGTGCTCGCCGGGCGCGACCCGTTCGACGAGACCACGATGGTCGACGACCACGACCACGAGGTCGCTCCGCACCACGACCACCACCCCGTGGCTGCCAGGAAGCCGTCACCGGTCCTGGCCTGACCCGCGAACGACACTGACCCGCCCGAGATGTCTTCGGGCGGGTCAGTGTCATGTCCGCTCAGAGCGTGGGGGTGGCCCGCTCCACGATCGCCTTCAGGTCGCCCCCGCCGAGGGTGCCGAAGGTGCCGTCGTACGACGTGCCGAGGCGTGAGGCGCAGAACGCGTCGGCGACCTCCGGGGGAGCGAAGCGCACCAGCAGCGAGCCCTGGAGGCAGGCGGCCATCCGGCCGGCCAGCCGCCGGGCGGACACCTCGAGGGTGGCCTCGTCGCCGAGCAGGGCGAGCACGTCGTCCACCGCGCGGTCGAGCCGGGTGTCGGCGCCGCGGGCCAGACCGACCTCGGTGATCCAGGCCGCGAGGGCCTCGGGCTCGCGGGACAGCGCGCGCAGCACGTCGAGCGCGTTGACGTTGCCGGAGCCCTCCCACACGGAGTTGAGCGGCGCCTCGCGGTAGAGCAGCGGCATGACCGACTCCTCGACGTAGCCGTTGCCGCCCAGGCACTCCAACGCCTCGGCGACCATGAACGGCGTCCGCTTGCACACCCAGAACTTCGCCAGCGGCAGGGCGATCCGCCGCAGCGCCGCCTCGTGCGGGTCGTGCAGGTTGTCGACGGCCGAAGCCAGTCGCATCGCCAGGGCGGTGGCGGCCTCGGACTCGACGGCGAGGTCGGCGAGGACGTTCTGCATCAGCGGCTTGTCGGCCAGCAGCGACCCGAAGGCCGAGCGGTGCGCGGCGTGCCAGGACGCCTCGTTCAGGGCCCGGCGCATCAAGGAGGTGGAGCCGAGCACGCAGTCGAGCCGGGTCGCGGCGACCATCTCGATGATGGTCCGGACACCACGCCCCTCGTCACCCAGCCGCCGGGCCACGGTGCCGTCGAACTCCAGCTCCGACGACGCGTTGGAGCGGTTGCCGAGCTTGTCCTTGAGGCGTACGACGTCCAGCTGGTTGCGGGTGCCGTCGGGCAGCACCCGCGGGACCACGAAGCAGGTGACGCCGTCGGCCGCCTGGGCCAGCACCAGGAACATGTCGTTCATCGGCGCCGACGTGAACCACTTGTGCCCGTGCAGGGTGTACTCGCCGTCCTGCGACGTCGGCCGGGCCTCGGTCACGTTGGCGCGGACGTCGGACCCGCCCTGCTTCTCGGTCATCCCCATGCCCGCGAGGGCGCCGCGCTTCTGCGAGGCCGGCCGCAGCCCGGGGTCGTACGTCGTGGACGCCAGCAACGGGGTCCACTCCTTGGCGACGGCGTCGTCGGCACGCAGCGCGGGGACGGCGGCGTAGGTCATCGAGATCGGGCAGCCGTGTCCGGGCTCGGTGTGCGACCAGGCCATGAAGCCGGCGGCCCGGCGCACGTGGGCCGCGGGCGACTCCGACTCCCAGGGCGCGGCCGCGAGCCCGTGGCCGACCGCGCGCTCCATCAGCCAGTGCCACGACGGGTGGAACGCGACCTCGTCGATCCGGTTCCCGTAGCGGTCGTACGGCGTGAGGTGCGGGTGGTTCTCGTTGGCGAGGATGCCGTGCTCGCGAGCCTCCGCGGTGCCGGCCTCGGCACCGAGCGGCGTGAGGTCCTCGACGACCTCGGGGGAGGCGTGGCGGAGAACGGCCTCGACCAGCGCGAGGTCGCTGGTGACGACGTTGTGACCCGCCAGCGGCGGGGCCTGGTTCGTGGATACCCGGATGTCGCTGCGCATGTGGATACCGTAGGCCCATGCCCAACTCGGAGACCCCGCCGCAGGCGGTCTCCGCGGGGCCGGCCGGGCGGCTGCGGCAGTTCTGGGACGTCCTGTGGCGACTGATCGTCACGACGGTGAGCTCGTGCCTGCGCTACCGCGTCACCGGCCTGGCGGCCGAGGCCGCCTTCTTCGCGGTGCTGTCCGTGCCGCCGCTGATCTTCGCGATGGCCGGTGCGATCGGCTACGTCTCCGACCGGTTCACCCCCGCGCAGGTGGCCGACGTCCGCTCGGCCGTCATCGACCTCTCCCAGCGGGCGCTCACCGAGGGCGCGGTCAACAAGGTCATCATCCCGACCATCGACGACGTCCTGAAGGGCGGCCGCTTCGACGTCATCTCGCTGGGCTTCGTGCTGGCGCTCTGGTCCGGCTCGCGGGCGCTCAACGTCTTCGTCGACACCATCACGATCATGCACGGGCTCGGTGGGCACCGGGGCATCATCAAGACCCGGGCGCTGTCCTTCCTGCTCTACGTCCTGGCCATGGTCAGCGGCGTGATCTCGATCCCGCTGCTGGTGGCAGGTCCGGCGCTCGTGGGTGACTGGCTGCCACCACGGTTCGAACTTCGTGATGGGCTTCTACTGGCCCACGGTCGTCGTGATCTGCATCTGCTTCCTCGCCACGCTCTACCACGTGTCGGTCCCGGTGCGGACCAACTGGAGCTTCAACCTGCCCGGTGCGACGTTCTCGCTGATCGCCTGGGTGCTGGGCTCCTACCTCCTGCGCTGGGTGCTCACCGCCACGGCGGCCGACTCGAAGTCCATCTACGGGCCGCTGGCCGCGCCCATCGCGGTCCTCATCTGGCTGTACCTCGTGGCGATCGCGGTCCTCATCGGAGCCGCGGTCAACGCGGCCTTCGACACGATCTTCCCGCAGAAGGCGACCACCCGGGCGCGGCTCGAGCTCGTGCACCGGCTGCGCTACCGGATGACGAGGGACCGCGCCTGAGCCGGGCGATGCCCGACTCCCGGCCCGCGGTCGACTAGATTCACGTCCGTGCCTGAACTCCCGAGCGAACTCCCCACGGGTCGCCGAGGAATGATCTCCCTCCCCGAGAACGTGCGCTCTCCCTGGTGGGAGCTGGGCCGCCGCCTGCTGGCGGCGATCGCGATCCTCGTCGGCACGGCACTGCTGGTCTATTTCGACCGCAAGGGCTACGTCGACGCCAACGACCCGACTCACTACGGTCAACTGGATCGACTCGATCTACTACACCACCGTCACGCTGAGCACGACCGGGTACGGCGACATCGCGCCGTACACGGAACGAGCCCGGCTGATCAACGCGTTCGTCGTCACGCCGCTCCGCATCGCGTTCCTGGTCCTGTTGATCGGTACCACCCTGGAGGTGCTCGCCTCCCAGGGCCGCGAGATGTTCCGGGTCGCCCGGTGGAGGAAGAACATGGGACAGCACGTCGTCATCGTCGGCTACGGCACCAAGGGCCGCAGCGCGGTCGAGACCCTGGTCAACAACGGCCAGAACCGTGAGGCCATCGTCGTCGTCGACCCCAGCGCGGCGGCCATGCAGGACGCGCACGCCGACGGCCTGGCGGTCGTGTCCGGGGACGCCACCCGGCGCGAGGTGCTGCGCCGGGCCGGGGTCGCCGAGGCCAGCCACGTCATCATCACGACCAACCGCGACGACTCCAACGTGCTGGCCACGCTGACCGTTCGTCAGCTCAACCCCGAGGCCTGGATCGTCGCCGCGGTGCGCGAGCAGGAGAACGCCCCGCTGATGAAGCAGTCCGGCGCCAACTCCGTCATCACCTCCTCCGACGCCGTGGGCCGGCTGCTCGGGCTCTCCTCGCTGTCGCCGACGCTGGGCTCGGTGATGGAGGACCTGCTGACGTACGGCGAGGGGCTGGAGGTCGCCGAGCGCGACCTCCTCGTCTCCGAGGTGGGCCGGCAGCCGCAGATGCTGCCCGACCAGGTGATCGCGGTCGTGCGCGACGAGAAGGTCTATCGCTACTTCGACCCGGTCGTCACCCAGCTGGCCCGCGGCGACCGGCTGATCGTCGTACGCCCCGCGCGTGAGCTGCCGTGGGCGCCGCGCCCCGGCACGCACGGCGAGGATTTCGCCACGGACGAGAACTGATCGCATTCTCCCCACGCGGGGGACCCCCGGGCACTAGCCTCGGCGGTTGAGTGGGTGGGGGCCCAGTAAGGGGAGTTGATGCCCGGGATCAAGAAGCGGCCCCGAGCGCAGAGCGGGTTCAAGGCAGCCCTGGGCTACGCACTGCTCTACGTCTCGCTGGGGTTCGTCGGCCGGTCGACCACCATCGACGGCACGACCTTCGCGCTGATCTGGCCCGCCGGCGGCGTCGCCGTGCTCTGGTTCCTGGTCCGGGGAGCCCGGATCCTGAGCGTGGACACCGTCCTGCTGGCTGCCTGCACGCTCGGCGTCAACTGGGTCACCGGCGCGCCGCTGGATGCCAGCCTCGTGCTGGTCGCGACCAACGTGCTCCAGACGCTGGTCGCGGTGACGTTGCTGAGACGCTGGTGTCCGCAGCTGTGGGGTTGCGGAGGCCAGCGGCCGCTGGACTCCCCGCGGCTACTGGGTCGCTACCTGACGGCGACGGCTCTCGCCACGGCCGCCGGTGCGCTGATGGGAACGCTCGCGTTCGCCGCCGTCAGGGGGGAGGCCGACGCGATCGGCGGGCTGCTGTGGTTCGGGCGCAACCTGTGCAGCGTCCTGACCGTGACGACCGTCGGCCTCCTGCTGGGACAGCGGCTCACGAGTCCCCGGCCGCGCCCGCCGTTGACCGAGGTCGGTCCGGCCGGCCGGCTCGAGCTCGTCGCGGCCGTCGTCTTCACCCTGACGATGTACGTCCTGGCCTTCGTCTTCGACGACCTGCCGCTCGCCTTCCCGTTGCTGGCGACCACCGCCTGGCTCAGTCTCCGGTTCGCAACGCTGATGAGTGCGGGCTACGCCACCCTGATCGGGGCCTCGACGATCATCCTGACGCTGTTCGGCATCGGTCCGTTCGCCCGGGTGGACAACGCCGAGGTGGGCGCCCTGCTCGCGCAGCTCTACGTCATGACGATCGTCGTGACGGCGCTGGCCCTCTCGACCGGGCGCGACGAACGGCAGGCGCTGGCCGCCGAGCTGCGTCGTACCGAGGCGCAGGCGGTCTACGAGGGCAGCCTGCGCGACGCGATCATCGGCTCGATGACCGAGGGGATCCTGGTCGTCGACGACGCCGGGGAGTTCCTGATCCGCAACCGCGCGGCGGCCGAGGTGCTCGGCACGTCCGCGAGCGGGCTGGTGCGATCGTCGCTGGACGGGCTGGTGAGTCGGCACCTCGACGGCACGGTCCTGCGCGAGGACGAGCGCCCGGCCGTGCGGGCCCTGCGCGGCGAGACCGTGCGCAACATGGAGCTGCTGGTGGGCGACGACGCGCCCGGCCGGGTGCTCGCAGTCTCCGCGGTCCCGCTGCCGCGGGACACCGTCCGCGACCGCGCCCGTGCGCTGCTGCTGTGTCGCGACATGACCTCGGAGCATGCCCACCGCGAGGAGCTGGCGGCCTTCGCGGGCGTCGTCGCCCACGACCTGCGCAACCCGCTCGCCGCCATCGACGGCTGGACCGAGATGATGGCCGACGAGCTCGACGGCGGGAGCCTCACCCCGGAGCTGGCGCGCGAGTACGTCTCCCGCGTGCGCTCCTCGTCGAGTCGGATGCGCGAGCTGATCGGCGACCTGCTGGCCCACGCGACCAGCAACGCACGCGACCTCAACCTGTCACCGGTCGACGTGGGTGCCCTGGTCGCCGAGGTGGTGACCGCCCGCAACGCCCACGACCGGGTCTCCTGCGGGCCGATGCCGCACGCCCGGGCCGACGCCGTGCTCATCCGGCAGGTGCTGGACAACCTGGTCGGCAACGCCCTCAAGTACGTCGCGCCCGGCCGGCAGCCGCGGGTCGAGGTGACCGGGTGCGGGTCCGAGGAGGGCGGCCTCACCGTGCGCGTGGCCGACAACGGGGTCGGGCTCCCGGCCGGCGAGCACGAGAAGATCTTCGAGGAGTTCCACCGGGCCCACCACCGCGAGTACGAAGGCAGCGGCCTGGGCCTCTCCATCTGTCGGCGGATCGTGCACCGCCACGGCGGGGCGATCTCCGCCTTCGACAACCCGCAGGGCCAGGGGACGGTCTTCGAGTTCACCTTGCCGGGCCGCGAGCCGACGGCGATTCCGGCCCCCGCGGCCGAGGCGGCGGTCCAGCAGTCCGCGTAGCCGGCCGGCTCGTTAGTCACCCTTCGGGGTGTGGTCCGGGACTCTCGGGCCAAGCAGGCTTGTATGGCCTCCATGGAGGCGCTCGCCGTCCCCGGACCACGGGGGCTTCGGGGACGGCGAGATCAACTCGTTCCCCACGGGTTCGATCAGATGTTCGAATCAGTGCGACCATGGGCACATGGCCGGCGGCATGAACAAGCGAGGCAGCGGGATCCCGCTCGGTGAGCGGTCGCGCCCCGGTGGCCGTCCGCCACCCGGTCCGCTCCCGGTCGAGTGTCCGGTCCGGCACTGCTGGGTCGGCGACGCGGCGGATCACCAGGGCGTCAAGCGGCCCGGGCTGCTGGTCGAGTGGCGTCGTACGCCCACCGCCTGGGAGGGCCGCGTGGTGTACGCCGCCGCGCTGCGGCCGGGGGAGTGGGCGCTGGTCGAGGAGTGGCTGCCCGCCGATCTGCTCACGCCACGCTGAGCCCAGTTCTCCGGGCCCGATTTCCCCGAAGTCGAGACGGCGCGACGCGTGCCGCCTAGCATCTTGGTGTTGGACCGAGGGTGACTGCAGACACCACCGGTCCAACTCGCATTGTGCAGGAAGAAACCGCGCGTGGCGCGCTGGAATGCGCCGGTTCTGTGGCCGTGTGCTCCTTAGGATTCCGCCCATGTGTGTGTGCCCTGGGGGACCCGTTCGCCTCGCGATCGTGAACGACTACGAGATCGTCGTGGCCGGGCTCGCCGCCATGCTGGCCGGGCACCGCAACCGCGTGCAGGTCGTCGAGCTCAACGCCCGGACCCCTGTCCTGAGCGACGTCGACCTCGTCCTGGTCGACACGTTCGGCCAGGTCCGCGCCGCGGAGGACCGGGTGGCAGAGCTGGTCGGCGGTACGACGACCAAGGTGGTCGTCTTCTCCTGGGATCTTCCGCGTCACCAGGTCGACCGGGCGATCGCTCTCGGTGCGGCCGGCTATCTCTCCAAGGCGCTGACGGCCGAGGAGATCGTGACCGCGCTCGAGGCTGTCCGTGACGGTGAGACCGTGATCAGGGCCCGTGCCGCGGGCGGCGCCGACGAGCTGACGGCCGTCGGTGACTGGCCGGGACAGGCCGAGGGGCTCACCCCGCGCGAGGCGGAGGTGCTCGCCTTCATCACCCAGGGGCTGAGCAACAAGGAGATCGCCGAGCGCGCCTTCATCAGCATCAACTCGGTGAAGACCTACATCCGCTCGGCGTACCGCAAGATCGGAGCGACCCGCCGCACCCAGGCCGTGAGCTGGGGCATGCGGCACGGCTTCGAGCCCGAGCCGATGCGCAGTATCGAGCCCTCCGCCGGGGCGGGGGCCGGCGCGGCCGTCCCGTCGTAGCGCATCGTTCGCGATCGAGAACTTGCGGAAATCTTGAGCAATTACCGTCGCGACGCAACCATGGGCGCGCTAACGTTCTACTCGAACCGCCGGGGACCCGAGACCCCGGCGGTTCGCTCATTTCCCGGCCCACCGGTGTAGTCCGTGACGTTGAGCAGGTCAGGACGGCGTGTCGACCTGCCGATCGTCACGGACTACCAGGGTCCGGGTCAGCCCCCCGGCCCGGTTGGCGTGGCGGGAGCGGGCCTCGCGCCCAAAACGGGCTATCGCTGGCTGACCCGTTCGGTAGTTGAGTTGGGACTTTCGCCCCTCCAGCCGCCGTCTGTGCCCTGTAATGGTGTGGAGTGGTCAGAAGGCGGCCGCTTATTGCACTGACGGGGGAAGCGTGACCACGTGCTAACTGGGGACATCGAAACATTCAATGCAGACGGGAACTGGCGCAACCGGGTGGTCGGGGGAGACCAGTTGCCGGGTTGCTACAGGACTCGTGAAGTCGCAGCCGAGCTGGGGGCTGCCATTGCGCAGGCGCTCGACGTGAACCACGTCGACACCTCGCCGCGGCAGGGCTCGAGGGGGCGCTGGCCGCGCCGTACCTCTGCTGCCGCGCGGCGGGGACTGGGCCAGGCCGTGGAGCACCTCCACCCGGCGTGAGCGTCGCAGGAGCGAAGTAGCGGGAAGCGGCACGCAGCTGGAAGGGCTGCGGCGTCAGCGTGTTCCGGCCGTGCCGTCTCGGCTCCGGTCGGACTGCGATCTCCGGCCTTGTCGCCATGCTCGTTCGCGCCCCCGCCCTGAACGTCTGTCGGGACGACAGTAGTGCGCCGACGCTGTGAGCAGCCGCGCGACACGCCGGCATCATCGGTGGGTACGACGGATGGCCCACTCGGCGATGGCGAGGTTGAGGACCCAGCCGGCGCCCTTGGCGAGGTCGTCGCGGAGTTCGCCGTTGCCGAACAACGCGCCGCCGATGCCTTCGGTGAAGGCTTGGGTGCCGGCGGCGAGCCCGATGGCGTAGGCGCGGATCATCCAGGCGCGGTGGGCGGGGATGCGTCGAGCCCGGGCGGCGTTGACACCGAGGACGAGGCACGTGGCCATCGCGGAGGCGAACACCAGACGTAGTGCGTACAGCAGGTTTCCGGTGCCGGGCTTCGGCGCGTACTGCACGGTCATCCAGAGCGCGGACCCGGCGACGAGCAGGCCGGCGACGGCCAGGACGCGGCCGGTCCGCCGATGCCAGGTCAGGTGGTGGCGGCGGAAGCCCGGCAGGAACTGGAAGGCGCCCACGGCGGCGTAGAGGGCGGCGCCCAGGATGTGAACGACCAGGGGTGCCGGGAACCCGGCGAAGCGATCATCGGCCGGCAGCACCTCGGGCCCGCCCGCGAGCTGGAGCAGCCGGAAGGTCCCGGCGGTGAGCGGGATGGCGCTCAGGGCGATGAGTGCCACGGGCGCCGACCATCCGGGCTTCGCCCGCGGCCTGCTGTCCGGTGCCGCCTGCAGGTCCGCTGCGGGCGCGGGCAGGCGGCTCATCGGCCGTCCTGCCCGGCTGCGGTGTCGTGTCCTTCCGCGGGCCCGGGTTCGAGACGCGCGACCGAGATGAGGGGCAGCCCGACGTCCCGGAGCCTGGCCAGGAGGCCGTGCAACGCAGCCTGGTCCACGACGCGGCCCCGGAGGATGGTGATGCCGCCGGCGCCGTTGATGTCGGTGCCCGTGGTGAGGGTCATCCCGTCGAACCAGGTCGACCACCGCGCATCGAGGCGCCCCTGGAGCTGGATCTCGTACCAGCCCGGCTCGTGCTGGCCCGGCTCGTGCTGGCCTGGCTCGTGCTGGCTGGCGGGTTGGGTGTTCACGAGGTGCACGCTAGGAGCGGATGCGGTGAGGGGTCGTCACATCATCTGGTGAGCGGCATGGTGATCTTCGCGCTCGCGGCCCGGAGCGATCGGATGTTCAGCGGCGGCCGACGCGAGAGAGCAGACCGAGCTGGTGCGCCCTGCTGATGGCGGCGCGCCGGTTGTTGACGCCGAGCTTGGTGTAGATGTGCTTGGTGTGCGTGCGGACCGTGTTCAGCGAGACGACGAGCTCGCGCGCGATGGCGGGGCCGTCGAGGTCTGAGCCGAGGAGGCGCAGCACGTCGAGCTCGCGGTCGCTCAACGGTTCGACCAGTTCCGCCCGAGGCCCCCGATCGGCCACTGGCGCTCCTGAAGTGACCTCACCCGCCGGGACGCCGGCGGCACCGACGGCGGCACCGACTGCGGCACCGACTGCGGCGCGCGGAAGCTGCTGCGAGCAGCTCCCGCACGTAGCCGGAGTGCGGCCGCCGCTTCGCGAGCTCGCGGAGCGGCTCGGTCACGGCAGGTCCGGCATCGACGAAGACGCGGATCCAGCCGTCCGCCTCGGCGAGGTCGACAGCGTGTTCCAGCGCGTCGAGCGCCACGTCCGGCTCGCCGGCGGCCTGGTGGGCGACGGCCCGAAGAACCTCCAGCTCGATCACCGTGCCCGCCCGTCCGCCGTCGCCGGCGGCCGTCAACAGACGGTCGAGGAGGCCCGAGGCTTCCTGCAGCGTCTCCCGGGACCCGAAGGCGGCGTGCTCGGCGAGCAGGACCTTGGCGAGGGTGACGTGCTCGTACTCGCGCAGGTACGTCAGCTCGTCGTCCGACGCCACCCGGTGTTCGCGTGCCCAGGCGCGTGCGCCGGCCACGTCACCTCGAGCGGCAAGCACGCGAGCCCGGGTGGCGTGAATGGGTTGCACGTTCGGCGAGTAGTCGCCGACGTAGACCCGCTCGGCCTCGTCGAGCAGCTCCAGGGCGGTCGACGTGTCGCCCTCGGCGGCTCGGAGGCGGGCCATCCCGACCCGCCACCGGTAGGGATTCTGCGCCAGGCTGGCAGCCTCTCCGAGCTCGTCGGCCCGGCGCAGGTACTCCACCGCGCCGGGCAGGTCGTTGCGGTACCACGCGAGGCGACTCAGGCCGACGAGCATGTCGGAGGTGCCCCGCAGGACGGTCGCCCCGTCCGGGCCCTGGGCAAGCCCGTGGGCATGCTGAAGCGTGCGTTCGGCGTCGCGCAGCCGGCCCAGCCTCAGCTCCATGTCGGCCATCGCGATCGCACAGCCCAGCACGTCCGCGACATGTCCCGCCCGGGCGAGACCCTGCATGGCGATGACATAGCTGCGGTGGGCGGCAGCGAGGTCCCCGCTGGTCCAGGACGCCAGCCCGGACAGCGCCGCCGCGGCCGCGGTGACCAGGTCGTCACCCCCGGCCAGCGCGATGGCCTGCTGCGCGCGGGCGATGGTGCCGGCAAGGTCGCCGCCGATGAGCGCGAGTGCCGACCAGTACATCTCGACGGCCGCGGGCACGCGGGTCAGCTCGTCGTGGTCGACGACCACCAGGTCGGCGACAGGTCTGGCCAGCAGCCGTTCGACGTCACGCAGCCGCTGGTCGACGCCAGCGAAGTCGTTGCTGGCCATCAGCCCGCCGATGAGCCCGATCGCGAGCACCGGGCGGTCGCGCACGACGTACGCCGGAAGCTCGTCGACCCAGTGGCGGATGACGTCCTCGGACCTCTCGCGACGCAGCGCCGGGATCGCCAGCTCCACGAGGTCAGCGGCCCGATCGACGTCCCCGGCGGCGAGCGCATGCCGGACCGCAGCCTCGGTCCGTCCCGCCTCGGCGTACCAGCCGGCGGCCCGCCGATGCAGCCCCTGGACGTCACCGGGTCGTTCCTCGAGCAGGTGCGCGTGGAGCACGTCGGCGAAGAGGTGGTGGTAGCGGTACCAGCGCCGGTGGTCGTCGAGAGAGACGAGGAACAGGTTCTGCCGGTCCAGCGCTTCGAGCATCGCCTTGCCGCTCCTGCTCTCGGGCAGGGCGCTGACCGCGTCGCACAGCGCCCCGGTCAGCCGGTCGAGGACGGAGGTGTCGAGCAGGAAGCGGCGTACGTCGTCGGGCTGCCGCCCCAGGACCTCGTCGGCGAGGTAGTCGACGACGAACCGGTCGTCGCCGGCGAACCCGGCGATGAACCGGGAGGGGTCGTCGCGATCGCGCAGCGAGAGCGCGGCCAGCTGGAGCGCGGCGACCCAGCCCTCGGTGCGAGCCTCGAGCACCGCGATGTCGGTGGCCGCGAGATCGAAGCCGTTGAGGTCGTTGAGGTACGTCGCCACCTCGTCAACGGTGAAGCGCAGGTCGGCGGCGCGGATCTCGACGAGCTCCCCTCGAGCCCGCAGCCGCGAGAGCGGCAGCGCGGGGTCGGCGCGGGTGCTGATGACCAGCCGTAGCTGCGGCGGCAGGTGGTCGACGAGGAACGTCATCCCCGTGGCGACCTCGGCGCCGTCGGCGAGGTGGTAGTCGTCGAGGACCACCGTGACCTCACCGGAGTGCACGCTCAGCTCGTTCACCACGCCGGCGAGCACGGTCTCGATGGGTGCCTGCCCGGACTGCAGGAGGGTGAGCGCTGCGGCGCCGGAGCCCGGGACGGCGCGGTCGAGGGCGAGGAGGAGGTAGGTCCAGAACGACGTGGCCTGACGGTCACGCTCGTCGAGGGAGACCCACGCGACGGGATGCTCGGCTTCCGGGTCGTCTGCTGGATCGGCCGGGCCGGTGGTCAACCAGGTGCCGAGCAGCGTCGTCTTCCCGAAGCCGGCCGGCGCCGAGACCAGCGTGACCGGGGCGTCCGCGGCACGCCGCAGCAGGTCGGCCAGGCGGGGGCGCGCCACGACCTCGCGGCGCAGCCTGGGCAGGAGGAGCTTGGTCTCCACCAGGGGGTCGACCATCTCAGTGCGCCGGCTCGGAGGTGTCGTGCTGCGCGTGCAGGTGCATGCGTTCTCCGGGGCGGCCGAAGATGCTGAGCACCTCGGCGGGTCCGTCCCCGGTGCTGCCGAACCAGTGCGGCACCTGGGTGTCGAACTCGGCCGCTTCGCCGATGCCCAGGACCAGGTCCTGGTCGCCGAGCACGAGCCGCATTCGGCCGGACAGCACGTAGAGCCACTCGAACCCGTCGTGGGTGCGCGGGTTCGGCTCGGACTGGGTCCTCGGGATGACGATCTTCCAGGCCTGGATGCCGCCGGGCCGGGTCAGGGGAAGCACGGTGCGTCCGTTGACCCGCCGTGGCTTGAGTCGGATGCGGGGGTCGCCCACGTCGGGGGCGCCGACGAGGTCGTCGATCGGCACGCGGTAGGTCTGGGCCAGTGGCAGCAGCAGCTCCAGGCTGGGGCGGCGTTGTCCGTTCTCGAGCCGCGACAGCGTGCTCTTGGAGATGCCGGTCAGCTGCGCCACCTCGGTGAGGGTGATGCCGCGCTGCTCGCGCACCCGTCGTAGCCGTGACCCGACGAGGTCGAGGGCCGCCGTGATGGGGCTCGGGTCGTCCGGGACCGCACTGGTCGGTGTGGTTCGGCGCGCTGCCATGGGCTCATTGGATCGCGCGGTTCCCGGAAACAGCAACAGCTGTTGTCGGAAGTGGACCGCAGATCACCACCCCACTCACCACCTGTGGTGACGACCACTCACCACATCCCTCCCTAGCTTCGCCTCCATGAGGAGCACCCCTCCATCCCCGAAAGGCACGATCATGGACCGATTCACCCGCGCCGTCGCCCTGGCCAGCGCGAAGCACCCGTGGCGCACCATCGCGAGCTGGGTTCTCGTCCTCGCCGGCGTGTTCTTCGTCGGCGCCAGCGGCGGCGGCACGTTCGCCGACGACTTCGCGGCGCCCGGAAGCCAGAGCGCCCGCGCCCTGGAGCTGCTCAACGAGAACTTCCCCGAGGCCGCCAAGGGCAAGGTCCTGGTCGTCCTCGAGTCCCAGGACGAAGCGAGGCTCGACGGTCACCGCGACCAGGTGGCGACCGTGCTGCGTGACGTCGCCACCCTCGACCACGTCGAGTCGGTGGCCGACCCGTTCCGGGCGGGCACGATCTCCGCGGACGGCCGCATCGCGTTCGCCGAGCTGACCCTCGACGCTCCCGAGCGGGACCTCGGGAAGCCGGCGTTCACCGTGCTCTCCGACGCCGTCTCGGGCACCGACGTGTCCGGCGTACGCGTCGAGCTCGGCGGCGACGCCGTGTTCCTCAACGCCGAGGACGACAGCTCCGGCCACGTGGGCATCGGGCTCCTGGTCGCGCTGCTGGTCCTGCTCGTCGTGTTCGGCACCCTGGTGTCGGCCATCATCCCGATCGGCCTGTCGATCGTCGCGGTCGGCGCCGGCATCGGCGGCATCACCGTGCTGGCCGGGTCGATGGACGTGTCGGTCTCCGCCATCCCCGTCGCCGGTCTGGTCGGCCTCGGCGTCGGCGTCGACTACGCGCTCTTCGTCCTGGCCCGCTACCGGGAGAACCGCAACGCCGGCCAGGACAACCGCCGCGCCCTGGGCAACGCCATGGCGACGTCCGGTGCTGCCGTGGTCTTCGCCGGCGGCACGGTCGTGGTCGCCACTTCGGCGCTCGCCATCACCGGCGTGGGGGTGCTGACCTCGATCGGCCTGTCCACCGCTCTCATGGTGTTCGCCGCGGTCGCCGCGGCCGTCACCCTGCTGCCCGCCCTGCTCAGCCTCCTCGGCGACCGCATCGACACCGGCCGCCTGGTGCGCCGCCACCGTCCGGTCAAGGCGACCGAGGACACCGTGTGGTGGCGCTTCGGTCACCGGGTGTCCGCCCGCCCGTGGCCCTACCTGCTCGGCTCGGTCGCGGCCCTGCTCGTGGTCGCGGCCCCGGCCCTGTGGATGCAGACCGCGTTCCCCGCTGCCGGAGACGCACCCGCCGAGACCACGCACCGGCAGGCGTACGACCTGCTCGCCGAGGGCTTCGGCACGGGGATCAACGGACCGCTCCTGGTCGTCGTCGACCTCGGCGCCCCGGGCGTCGCCGCCGCCGACGTGCCCGCCATGACCCGGGACATCGCCTCGATCCCGGGCATCGCCTCGGTCAGCGAACCGCAGACGTCGGCCGACGGTGACACCGTGGTCTTCACCGCCATCCCGACGACCGGGCCGGCCGACCCCGAGACCTCCACCGCGATCGACCGGGTCCGCGACGCCATCCCGGACAACGTCTACGTCTCCGGCATCACGGCGGTCACCGACGACCTGAACACCCAGCTCACGAAGACGCTGCCGCTGTTCATCGGCGCCGTGATCGGAGTGTCGTTCCTCCTGCTGATGCTGGTCTTCCGGTCGATCGCGGTCCCGCTGAAGGCCGCCCTGATGAACCTGCTCTCCATCGGCGGCGCGTACGGCGTCCTGGTCGCGGTGTTCCAGTGGGGCTGGGGGAGCAGCCTCCTCGGGCTGGAGGGACCCACCCCGATCACCTCGCTCATCATCGTGATCATGTTCCCGATCCTGTTCGGGCTCTCCATGGACTACGAGGTGTTCCTGCTGTCGCGGATCCGCGAGGAGTACGCCCGCACCGGCGACAACACCGAGTCGGTCGCCCGCGGGCTCGCCGGGACCGGCCGGGTGGTCACCTCCGCGGCACTCATCATGGTCGTGGTCTTCCTCAGCTTCGTGTCCAGCCCGATCCCGTCCTTGAAGATGCTCGGCCTCGGTCTCGCCGTCGCGATCCTGATCGACGCCACGGTCGTCCGGATGGTGCTGGTGCCGGCCGCGATGTCGCTCCTGGGCAACGCGAACTGGTGGCTCCCCGCCTGGCTCGACCGGGTCCTGCCCCGGTTGGCCGTCGAGGGATCCCCCGAGGACCGGGACACGGAGGATGCCGGAAACGGTGCGCGGGACCGTGCCCGGCAGGGCGTCGTCCCGGAGACCGGGGAGCTCGTCGGCCGCTGACCATGCCGCCGCTCCCGACAGCGACCGCCAGATGACCCGATCGGGCTATACCGGCTCGCGTTCGAACGCGAGGACAGTGAACAACCGGTGAGTCGATCCCAGCAGCGGGACGATTCCCGAGCCGTGGAGGTCCGGGTGCTCTTCGAGGAACAACCACTGATCCTGATCGTGCTCGTTCTCGGGCTCGTCGAAGTCTGGCTCCGCGTGCGAGAACCCTTCTTCGCCCTGCTGGCGCGCCTGGTGAACCGCACCCAGGTCTGACATGGCATCCCCGTTGCTCGGTGTCGACGTGGGTGAAGCCACCTGGTTCCCGCGCGCCGTGAGACTGCGCACGGGCACGGCGAAGGGCTGGATCGCCGTACCGGCCAAGGCAGCGAACGCCATGCTCCCGGAGGTGGCGCGACTGGTCGCCGACCTGCCGACGCGAACCTCCCCCGAGGTGGTCTGGTCGGCCGGGGCGAGCGAGCTGCTCCTCCACACCGATCGCACGAAGCTGACCTGCAACCTCGGGATCGTCCAGGTGGACGCGGTCGTGGCCTGCGACCAGGTGGAGGGCACTCCGAGCGTCAGCATCCCGTTCGCCACCGGCACCGAGAAGGAGACCCGCGGCCTGTTCATGGCCACCTTCGAGCGGCCCTCGGGACCGGCCGTCGTGGTCGATGCCTGGTCCGAGGCCCTCACCGCGTTCGCCTGGGAGTGCCTGCTGACCCTGGCCACCCACCTGAGCGCCGCGGCCGGGAAGGACGGCGAGGGCCGCCCCCTCGTACCGGCCGCCATCGCCTCCGCTCGTGGCTCCCTCCTGGTACTCCCGATGGTCCGGAACGGGTGAGAGATGAGCATCGACCAGGGTTCCCTCGGCTCGTTCGGAGACCTCGGCATCGCGCTGGGACTGCTGACCCCTGACGGCCAGCCCAACGCCTCGTGGTTCTCCGACCCGGTCAGCGGTGGGTCGGGGCCGACGCCCAACGGGCTCAAGCACATCCTCGAGGATCCGGATCAACGGGCCGCCCTGACCCGGTTCGTCGACCAGATCCTCGGGCCGCCCGAGGCGCGGACCCGATCGGGTGCCACCTGGGTGCCGCTCTTCCAGAGCGACGACCCGACGGTCACGGTGTACGCCGTGCTGGCGGTCGTCGACCACGAGGTGCGGCTGGGGTTCGGGGTCGAGCACACGACCCAGGGCGCCGCGCCCACGGTCTCGACACGGCTCCACGTGCCCGTCTTCAGGTTCCCGGAGCGCAACAACCCGCTCGTCCCGGACGGCCTCGACCCCATCTGGCTGGCGCTCGGCCGGCCCGGTGGAGAGATCGAGATCGCCGTGGACGCCACCCTGGACGACACCACGCCCGCGGCCGAGGCGGCCGCCCTGGGTGGGGTCGCGCTGGCCGTCGAGATCCCGACGTACGACGGGGACGTCGGCTTCGCGATCACCCTGCGCGACCTGCAGCTGCCCGGTGCTTCCCAACCGCAGACGTTCACCCTGGACGTCGCCCACCCGGACGACATCGGCCCGAGGATCCTGGACCTGGCCGCCGGGCTGATCAGGGCCCAGGCCGACGCGCTGGGATCGCAGCTGACCCAGCCGGCGCTCCGTCCCTTCGCAGCCTTGGCCGGAATGCTCGGCCTGCGCAACGTCACTGGTCTGGCCCCCTTCCCCCTCGCCGAGCTCCCCGTCCGGGGGATGGCGGCCCTGGTGGAATGGCTGGAGTCGGTGCTCGCCGACGGCGATGCGCGAGCAGCGTGGCTGGGACAGCTCGCCCTCCTGATCGGCGGCGAGCTCAACAGCACCCGCGACCGCGTGGTGATCCCGATCGTCGACGTCGGTGGCGTGGGTCGGGTCGAGGCCGGCATCGGCATGCGCGTGGAGCAGGGCGCGGGTGGGCATCCGGTCCTGATCCCGTGGGCCGAGGTCTCGCTGGCCTCGCGGACCGGCGTCAAGGCACGCGCGGCGGTCGATCTGCTGCGTGCCGACACCGCGACCGGCGCGTGCCTCGCCGTACCCGATGTGCGGATCGAAGGCGTCTTCGGTGTCGACGCCGGGGGCAGCGCGCTGGTGAGCAACCTGCCGCAGCTGGGGCTGGGCAGCCTGCACGTCGGGGTCGGCCTGGACACCCAGCACCGGCCCACGTTCGTGCTGACCGCCCACCACGTCGTCGTCGCCGGCGCTTCGCGGCCGCTGGTCGACCTCTCGACCCCCGATGCCGCGCTGGCCGCCGGGGCAGACCTGGTGACCGGCGCCCTCACCTCGGCGTTGACAGCACTGGGCGATGCCGGAGACCTGGTCGCGCGGCTCCTCGGCATCACCGCGACCGGTGCGGTGCCGGCGGTCTCGGTGCCGGACCTGGTCGCTGACCCGATCGCCACCGTCCGTGACCACTGGCAGGCGGTGCTGGCCGACACCTCGGCGATGGGCGACCTGCTCGGTCGGCTCTCCGCCCTGGTGCGGGGTACGGCGGTCGCCGTCGCCCCGGGTGCCGGCACCCGGGGTGTCCCGTGGCGGGTCGAGCTGGCCGACATCGCCAGGATCGAGGCGTGGCGCGCCGGTGAGGTGTTGCAGCTCGACGTCGTGGCAGCGATCGAGCGGACGATCTTCACCGACCTGGCGCTGACCACCAGCCTCAGCTTCGGTCTGGCGACGGTCGACTTTGCCGGCCCGGGCGTCTCCTTCGCCACCGGCGCCGCGTTGTCGGCGCGACTGGCGCGGGCCGACGGCCGGCCGGTGACGTTCGAGGCGGGACCCTTCAACGCGGTGGGCAACGACCTCGAGATCGAGGCGGTGTGGCTCTCCGGGTCCGGTCTGGGCCTGCAGCTGAACTCCGATGACCTCGCCCTGGTCGTCGACGGCTCGGCCATCAGCCTGCCGCTGCCGAGCATCAACGCGCAGGGGCGACTGGTCTTCGAGACCCCCGACTGGGAAGGCATCGAGGCGGCCCTGGCGCTGCTGGTCTCCCACCTCGGGGTGCCCGAGGTCGATGTGGCGCTCAAGCTCCTCGGCTGGAGCGGCACCGGTCCGCACCTGGCACTCGCGTCCCTGCTCGACGGCACCCCGCTGGACGCGATCGAGGTGTGGCTCGCCGACCTGGTCCTGGACTGCGACCGGGTGCGCGCCGCGCTCGGTCCCGTGGCGCAGCTGCTCAGCGGGTTCTCGCTCTCGGCCGCCCTGGGGAGTGGCAACGCGCGTGACCCCTACCGCTGTCCGATCGCGGGCGAGCCCCGGGCCCCGGGACTGCGGGTCTGGCTCGACCCCGGTTGCGCGATCAAGCCGGGGGGCGCGTTCGTGGCCACCGGGGCGGTCCTCGGCTCGACGCCGCCCGATCCCGAGACGGTCGCCGCAGTGCTGCGTGCTGGTGGTCAGCAGCTGCCCGACGTCGCTGACCTGATGGTCGGCCGCGACTCGCTCGGCTCGGGCCTCCAGTCGCTGGTCGACCGATGGCGGGGGACCGACGGACTGGTCGGCAAGCCGTCGATGCCGTCCGACGTCAACACCCTCGAGCTGGTGGGGCTCAGCGGTGCCGAGCTCGCCGCCCTCGGCCGCAGCGGGTCCCTGGTGCCCCGGATCCTGGCCACGGCCTCACCCGTGGTCCATGTCAGCACCGAGGCCGAGGTGCTCGCAGACCGGCCGGCTGCCTCGACGTACGACCTGAGCGGCAACGACCCGGTGCCGCACCTGCCGGCCGGCCCCGGACCCTGGTTCGTGCGGATCCCGACGCCGACGGCAGCCGCCCTCGCGCGGCCCGACCGTGGCGGCGTCGGCGAGCAGGCGGCCCGCCTCGTCGCGCTGCTGTCCGACCATGGCGGCGACGTCGTCCTCGTGGGGTACGCCGATGCCGGTGCGGCCACGATCCGCGCCGCGGCGACCCTGGCCCAGGTGACCGACGTGGTCACCGTCGGCACCCCGTGGGCGGACACGTCGTTCCTGGCCTTCACGGCCGGGCTCGGGGGAGACGCGCTCCAGCTGCTCGGCCGGCTCCAACGTCCGGAGATACCCCCGTGGCCGGACCCGCTGCTCGGCGGCCAGTGCACCCCGCTGCAGCGCACCCGGTTGCTGGTCCGCCGCTGCCTGGCGGCGCTGCGCACGGATGCCCAGCTGCCCCGTGCCGACACCGAGACCCGACGCCCGTCGCTCGACGTGCACGCCGTGTTCGGCAGCCTGGACAACGACTCACTGCTGCGCGGACTCGGCGCGTTCGCAGCCGACGCGCTCGAGGCACGCGCCGAACCCCTCACCTCTGCCGAGCCCGGGCCGGTGACGGCGTTGCACGTGGCCGTCGACGTCCCCGTTCTCGACCTGGACCTGGGCGGTCTCCTCGTCGGTGTCGGGGCGGCGTTCGAGACCTGCCGGCTGACCAGCACCGCCGGTGGGCTCGAAGCGAGCCTGGCCCGGGGCCTCGTGGTCGAGGTGCATCTGGGTGTCCACGACGGCTGGCTGGTCGGCGGTCCGGGCTCGACGGGCACGAGCGGCGACCTGCGCTGGGTGTCTGCCCGCGTCGAGGTGCCGTTCGACGGCACCCCCGGCAGCAGCGAGCTGATCCTGCACGAAGCACGCGGGCTGGGCATCGACCGGGAGACCTGGGTCGTCCGGGCCGGGGCCGACGGGGTCAGCGCCACCGTCGCCGTACCCGAGGTCAGGGTGCTGCTCGGAGACCTCGTCGGCCGCCTTCGTACGGCGTCGCCGCACCTGGCCACCCTGCTCACCCACCTCGGGCTGATCGCCCCTGCGGGCGGCCTCGACATCGACGCCCTCGACCGGTTGCTCCACGATCCGGCCACCACCACGCGTGCCCTCGTCGCCGCAGCGCCGGCCGAGATCGCCGAGGCCCTGCGTCAGCTGGTGCCCGGCGCGGTCGGCGCCGGGGCGACGATCTCGTGGGCGTTCGGCCCGGCGACCGTCGGACTCGACCTGGCGACCGGCGGCGTCACCGGGGTCCTCACCACCGACGTCGAGGGACTGCTCCCGATCAGCCTCGAGGTCTCCACCGGACCCAGCTCGCACGCCGAGATCTCGCTCGGCACGATCGACGCACACCTCGGCGGGGTCCGCCTCACCGCGAGTGCCGGCCCTTCGGTGACGGCGGCAGTCGAATGGTCCGCGGCGGGCGGGACCGTGCGTACGGCGGGCCTGTGGCCCACCTTCCAGGCCGAGCCGCTCACCGACCTGGTGGTGACCGCTGTGCCGGCGCTCGCCCTGCAGGGCGTCATCAGCGCGCTGCTCACCAACTCGACCGGAGCCGGCCTGGCGGCGCTGGAGGCGGGGCTCTCGGGCTGCGGCCTGATCAAGCACTACGCCGAGGGCGGATCGGCCGTCGTGCTCCCGTTGGCGTTCGTGCAGAACCCTGCGTCCTACGTGATGGGGGCGGCGCGATCGGGCAGCGCCGACCTCGCGGCCGCCGGGTACGACGTCCTCGAGTCGCTCGCGCACCTCGTCACCGCAACGCCTCCTGCCGACGGGACCTGGCCCATCACCGCCGGCGTCGAGCTGCGCTACGCGGTGACCGGGGACGCCCTGACCTGTGCCCTGCATGTCGAGCTCGACGAGACACTCGATGGAGTCCAGATCGAGACGACGTTCGAGGCCGGGGTCGTCCTGCGCCCGGGGGCGGTGCCGGCGCCGGTGATCGACATAGGGGTGCGGGCCGACGGCACCGGCCTCGAGGTCAGGCTGGATCCGGGCCTCCGGGTCAGCATGCTGCGCCCCGTGCCGCAGGCGCCGTTGCCGCTCTACCCCGACGGGCCCGGCCTGGGGCAGGCCTTCGAGACCGCCGCGACGAGCCTGGTGCCGGAGCTGCTCAACCGGGTCGCCGCGCTGGCGAGCGGCCCGGCCGGGGTGGCCAGGGACATCGGCGTCCTGGTGGGCGAGCTCGGTGATGCCCTGGCCCTGCGGGAGACCGGTCAGTTCACCGTCGCCCGGATCGCGCTCTTCGCGACGGACCCGTCCGCGGCGCTGCTCGGTCACCTCCCGGCGCTGATCGGCGAAGCCGCGACGGCACTCGCACGGGCGCTCAACGGGTCCGGCACCCACATCGCCGTACGCCGCGAAGCGGGCAGCACGACCTTCGGCTTCGGTACGTCGCCCGGACCGACCTTCGCCGTCACGCTCGATTCCGCCGGCTCGGTTCCGGCCGTGGACCTCTCGGCCCAGTGGCCGATCCCCGATGTGGGGACGGTCCGGCTCGACTCGCTGCGACTCTCCTCGTCGGGTATCGCCATCGGCGCCCGCATCGGCCCGATCCCCGTGCATGCGGGACCACTGGCGCTGCGCCCGATGCTCAGCGTCCGCGCGGGCAGCGCCGTCCCGACCGACCGCCTGCTCAGCCTGGGGCTGGCCCTCGACGATGCCGCCGGCCAGGCGGTCGAGCTGCGCTGGGGGCTCGACACCACGGCGCCCGTGCTGGCTGCCGTCGACCGCGACGGCCAGGGCGTGGTGACCCGGGTGAGCGAGCCCGACGCCCCGGTCCGGCTGCTCTCCGTGGGGGTGTCGCTGGCCGGCGGGGTGCTGGCAGCAGCCCTGCCGAGCACCCTGCTCGATGCCCGGGTGGTGCGGATGCTGCGCGGCGTGGTCTTCACCGAGACGGCCACGACGCCGGACATCGATCCCGCGATCGGCGCCGACCTGCTGCTGCCCGAGCGACTCCTGCACCGCCTCGAACGGCTGCTCTGGAACGTGGCCACCGACAGCGATCCGCTGAAGCTGACCATCGACGACAAGGTCACCATCGCGTTGGCCAGCACCCCCGGATCCGGTGACGACCGGTCGCTGGGCATCTCCCTGTCGTTGAAGACCCCGAGCACCCGGTTCACGCTGGCCGACGGTGATGTGAAGGTCGAGCTCGAGGTCGACGCGACCTGGCTCGAGCCACTGGTGACGCCAGGGATCACGGTGTACGTCGTGCACGGCGTCCGCTCGGGCTCGGCGTACGCCTTCGACCTGCAGCCCGGGATCAGCGTGGCCGGGCTCGGTGTCCGGTTCACCAAGACCTCCGGCCCGCTGCTCTCGGTCGGCCCCCTCGCCCTGGAGGGCGTCGCTGTCCGGGTGTACGCCGAGGCAACGGTCGCCGGGACGGGTGGCGGCGCCCAGGTCGAGCTCATCGGTCTGGCCATCGCCCCGGCGGGCGGCGGGGGGTCGAACGCGGTGGCCAACGGCATCATGAACGACGCCGGCCGTTCGAGCCCTGCGCAACGCCCGGTGTTCTCGCCGGCCCTCGCCGTGCAACGGCATCCGGGGGAGCCGGACTTCAAGGTCAGCATCCGTGCGGGTCGTCCGCCCGGTCCGTGGTGGATCGTCGTCCAACGCCAGCTCGGGCCGCTCTACATCGAACGTCTCGGCTTCGACTCGGCCGAGACCAACGGCCGGGTCTCGCGGATCGCCCTGCTCTTCGACGGTCGCGTCGAGATCTTCGGGCTGACCGCCGCCGTCGACCAGCTGACCATCGCCTGGCGTGGTGGCGACCTCCTGGACATCCGCCAGTGGGAGGTCGACCTGATGGGGTTGGCCATCTCGGCGGACCTGTCGGGCATCGTCCTGGCCGGTGGTCTCCTGAAGACCGTCGACGGCACCGGCGACGACCAGGTGACGTCCTACGTCGGCATGCTGCTCGGCCGGTTCGGGATCTACGGGCTGACCGTCTTCGGCGGCTACGCCAACGTCCACGGAGACCCGTCGTTCTTCGTCTTCGGCGCGGTCAACGGACCGATCGGTGGTCCGCCGGCGTTCTTCGTCACCGGTCTCGGTGGTGGTCTGGGCATCAACCGTCGGCTGGTGATTCCCGAGGACCCGCGCGAGTTCCCGTCGTACCCGTTCATCATGGCGCTCGACCCGTACGCCTCGGTGCCCGACCCGATGACCGAGCTGCGGCGGCTCAACGAGTTCTTCGGCCCCGAGCGCGGCAGCTTCTGGTTCGCCGCGGGCATCAGCTTCACCTGCTTCTCCCTGGTCGACGGCATCGCCGTCGTGGCGGTGTCGTTCGGCAACGGTCTCGAGATCAATCTCCTCGGCCTGGCCCGGATGGCGTTGCCGAGTCCGGCCGCTCCACTGGTCTCCATCGAGCTCGGCCTGCTGGCGCGCTTCTCCGACGCGCGAGGGTGTCTTCCTGATCCGTGCCGCCCTCACCGACAACTCGTGGCTGCTCTACCGCGACGTGCGGCTCACGGGTGGCTTCGCCTTCGCGACCTGGTGGAAGGGTCCGCTGTCCGGCCAGTTCGTGCTGACCATCGGCGGCTACCACCCGGACTTCCACGTCGAGGGCTACCCGGACGTGCCTCGCGTCGGGCTGGTCTGGCAGGTCTCCGACGAGATCGTCATCAAGGGCGGCTCGTACTTCGCGCTCACCTCGGAAGCCCTGATGGCCGGTCTCGACGTCGAGGCCGTCGCCGACTTCGGCTGGGCCTGGCTGCGGGCCCGTTTCGGGGCCGACGGACTGATCTACTTCGACCCCTTCTGGTACGACGTCAGCGTCCATGCCCAGATCTCTGCCGGCATCACGATCGACACCTGGCTCTTCGGCACGATCAGCATCTCGATCACGACGGGTGCTGCCGTCCACGTGTGGGGGCCGGACTTCTCCGGTGAGGCGAGCGTCGAGGTCGGACCGTGCTCGGTCACCGTCCCCTTCGGCGCCAACGCCCGCCGCGAAGGCCAGGTGCTGCCGTGGGCGGACTTCGTGACGAAGTACCTCGAGGACGCCGGGGGCGGGACCGCTCGGGCCCTGTCCGGTATCACCGGTCGCGGCTCGTTGCCGGCGGCGACCGGCGGCAACCGGTCCGCGCCACCGCCCGACGGCAGCTGGGACCACCCCTTCGAGGTCTTCGCGGAGTTCGAGCTGACCTTCGTCAGCACCGTGCCCACGACGGCGTACGACGTCGGCCTGGACGACGACGTGACCGTGCAGGTGCTCCGCTCCGACGGTGCCGGGGCCGCCCTCGGGCTGAACCCGATGCGTTCGGCGGGTCTGAGCTCGGTGCAGAAGATCACGCTGGAGCGCTGGAAGGCGGACACCCGGACCTGGGTCGATGACACCGAGGACCTGCGTCAGCTCAACCACAAGGTTGGCACCGGTGCGTTCCCGGTCGGCGTCTGGGGTCCGCCGGACCTGGTGCCGCCCGACCAGGTACCGACCCGACTCCCGGCCGGTGACGTGCTCTTCGCCGGCAACCAGGTGACCCTGGCGGCCGAAGCCTCGAAGATGACCACCGGCCCCGAGATCGACTACTACAAGGTCGAGGCGGGTCGCCGGTTGCTCCCGCTGCAGGCGCAGAACTCCCAGCGGGTCGCGCTCTCGGGTGTCGCCTCGGGCGTCGCGCTGCCGAGTCCCGGCACGCCGGCCGAAGCGCTCGACGTCGCCGCGACCCTGCTCTTCGACACCGTCCGGACGAAGAAGGCGGCGGGCCTCCAGGCCAACGGACTCCGCTCGCGGACGGCAGGCGCGTCGTACCGCGGAGGGGTGGCGGCTCCTCCGCTGTTCGGTGCCCTCACCGACGGCCTGGCCGTCGACAACGGCGACACGGCCGCATCCGGCCCGGTGGCTCCACCGCCGGCCAGGCCCGCCCCAGCGGTGCAGGACCCGCGGGTGCTCGGCTACTTCGCGGCCGGGAGCGGTGTCGCCTTCCGCAAGGAGGGGACGACGGTGGCGGACTCCGCAGTGAAGCGTCGCTCCGCGCCGACGCTGGACTCGGTGCACACCAGGCTCGGGCGCTCGCTGCCGATCACGCTCGACGTCGCGCTGCCGCCGGGCACCCGGACCGGTCGGACCTTCACCCCGGCGACGCTGCCGTTCACGGCGGTGCCCGGTGCCAGCGCCAGCTACGCGATCGGCAACCAGGCGGCCGGCTCCCGGGTCGCCGGCATCACCGGTCTGGGCGGGTTCGCCCCCAAGGGGGCCAAGGCGATCAGGACCTCGGGACTGGTCGCGAAGGCCGCCGACGGGACGCCGTCCCTGGCCTCCGGCGACGTGGTGGTGCTGCACGCGCCGGACCACGCGACCGACGTCGGTGACTCCCGGCCCGTGCTCGACCTGGGCGGTACGGCGCGGCTCACGATCGTGCGCGGTGACGGCGCGGTCCTGCTCGACGGCGTTCGCACGGGTGCCGTCGAGATTCCGGCGGGGTCCGCCCTCGTCTCGGTCCAGGCCGACGGGATCGTGGAGGGGGTCGACGGTTGCTCGGGCTGGCACAGCCGGTCCCGGGTCGCCGCGCTCAGCGGACTGGTCGCCACCTCGGCCGGGTGCACGATCGTCGTCGACACCGGCCTCACCGTGACCGCGGCGGGATGGGCGACGGCCGGAGACCTGGTCAGCGACGCCGCCCGCATCCTCACCAGGTTCGCCACCAGCGTTCGCACGGTCGCCGTGGTGGTCGAGTCGGAGGCCCCCGACCGGGTCGACGACATGGGCCTGGAGCTGCTCGGCGCCGCGCGCGCCCTCGGGGCCGACGGCAAGCCGACCGAGGCGCACCTGGTGATGAACGGCGCCCAGGTGGTCGCGATCTACGACGTCGTCGCCGACCCGCAGGCCAATGCGGTCGCGGTCAGTGTCGCCTCGGGCGGCGGCTGGTGCCTGACCGGAGTGCTCGGCTCGAACCTGTCGTCCGAGGAGCTGTCGCAGGTGTTGATCAGGGACGGCCTGTTCGGTGCGACCGCCCGCCTCGGGGCGGTTGCCGGCCGGGGCTGCAGCCCGGCCTGGAGCGCGGCCCAGCCGAAGCGTCGTACGCCGAAGAAGGGGAGCGCTCGTGGCCGTCGGTGAGGGCAAGTTCCAGCTCTACGCGAAGATCGACCCGCCGCTGAAGGCGGGGACGTATCGCTTCACGGCGCGTCAGCAGATGGCTGCCAGCAACAGCCATGGGGCGCTGGACAGTGACGACCTCGCCGTCGAGGAGCTGCAGACGCACGTGCGGGTGCGGTCGCCCCAGTACGTCCTGCCTCCCGACCAGGTGCTGTCGACCTTCCCGCCCGCGGCGCGCGAGGGAGCCTTCGGCTCGCGGCTCCCGCAGGTCGTGATCCGGCGGCGCACGCTGCCCTGGGAGCGGACCGTCGACGACGCCCATCCGGACGAACCGTGGCTTGCCCTGGTGCTGATCGCGGAGGGCGAGGCCGAGCTGAAGCTCAACCAGAAGGTGGCCGACTGCGTGACCTCGGGCGTGCACCTCGACCCGCCGGCCGACGTCGAGCAGGGCAACACCCTGGCGGTCCGCCAGTCGGCCGTGCACCGCATCTTCCCGACCCGGGAGGAGGTCCGGCTGCTCGCGCACGCGCGGGAGGTCGACATCAACGACACCGAGCTGATGATGGGCGACGACGACGGCTTCCTGGCCGTGGTGATCAGCAACCGCCTGCCGCTGCCGGCCAAGGGCCCGGACGGCAAGGAGGCGCCGGTCAAGTACCTCGCCTGCCTGGTCAACCTCTGCGGCCAGTGGGACGCGCTGCTCGACAAGGCGCCGCCGCACGTCGAGATGACCCTGATGCCCGAGCTGCTCACGCACCTGACCTACAGCCTCGCCGAGGTGGACCACGCGACGATGAACCTGTCGACCGTCCCGCACGTCAGCGCCACCTTGCCCAAGGGGGCCAAGGCGGCCGCCGCCACGCGGACCGCGATCAGCCAGCCGGTGGTCGACACCGGTGGTGCCGCGCCGTACGCCGGAGCCTCCGGCTGGGCGAGCGTGAGCGAGCAGACCGAGGTCGCCAACATCTACACGCGGATGGCGGCGCCGTTCCAGCTCGCCACCACCAGCGGCTTCGTGAGCGGCAGCTTTCGTCGCCGTCGACCCGGAGCTGAGGTTCCCGGTGCTGCTGCACTGGAGCTTCACCTCGACCGGCGACGAGACCTTCCAGTCGGTCATGGAGAGCCTCGACTCGGGTCTCCTCGGCACCGAGGGCAAGTCCCCGGCGAAGTCGGGTCGCCCGCCGCTGGAGGTCGTGGAGACCGGGCACACCGGTCTGGCGCACCGGCTGCGAGGGGGAGACGAGGTGCGGTCGTGGTACCGCGGACCCTTCGTCCCGCACCCCACCGAGGACCCACCCGAAGGGCGGCTCGCGCTGGCCCACGCCGCGGACCAGGTGCGCACCGTCGTGCCCGATGGCCGGGAGGACATCTCGCTGGCCTCCGCCTTCGAGATCGGTCGACTGCTGGCCCTCTCGCGGCCGTCGGTCATCTCCGCGCTCGTGCGCTGGCGACAGCGGGGTTACCAGGCGGCCAGCCTCCTCAGCGCGTACGCAAGCTCCGAGCTCATCGGCCTGCTGGCCGGCATCGACCTCGAGGTGGACCGTGCGATCGGCGGCAGGATCGGCAGCTTCCTGGCCTCGAAGCTGGTCGACGAACCCTCGCAGGTGATCGGCAACCCCTCACCCCTCGCCACCGCCGGGCGGGCCGTCGTCGAGGACCGCACGGTCAACCAGGTGCTCGCCCTCGGGCTCGGCCTGAACCCTGCGCTGCTCAAGGGCACCCCCGACTCGGTGCTCGGCCGCCTGCAGGACACCAGGCTCCGGGTCGGTCCGGCCACGGAGCTGTCGTTCATCCAGCAGCGAGAGGCGCTGGCCCCCCTGCTGGCCACGCGGTTCTCCCGTGCCGCCGTCCAGGCGCTGGCGCCGCAGCTCCGGGAGGGCACGCTCGACCTGGGCGCGGCGGTGCGGTTGCCCACCGACCTGCAGACGCACCTGGATTCGGCGGCGACCCCTGACCTCGGCGTCCTGCGTCGCCGCCTCGATCTCGAGGTCGACCTTGGCAGCCTGCCCCACGGTGCCGATCCGCTCGATCTGCTCATGCACGCACGGCCCGTGGATCCCGACGACGAAGAGGAGGCGGGGCGATGATCAAACAGGACCTGGCCATGCACCTCGAGGCGATGAGCGTCTCCCTCGCGACCGCACCCGATGTCGTCCCGCAGCTGGACAGCGCCGACGACGCGGGCGCGATGCCGGCCGAGCTGCGTCGCTGGCTGGTCTCGCTGCGACTGCTCGAGGCGGTGCCGTTCTCCTACCTGGTCGCGGACTCGGCCCTGCTCCCGGAGGAGTCGATCCGGTGGTTCTACCTCGACCGGCGGTGGACCGATGCGCTGGTCATGGGGGCGCTGTCGGTGGGCACCGTCAACAGCGACGACCGCACCCACCTGACCGCGCAGTACCCCGCCATCCGTGACGAGCTCGACCGCGAGGAACGGCAGAAGCGCCGGGGCACCGACGCCCCGCGGCTCAGTGGCGACGGTGGCCCGATCAGCGGGTTCATCCTGCGCTCGAAGGCGGTCTCCGGCTGGCCGGCGATGCACGTGCGGGCCTTCAACGTCGACCCCGACGAGGCCGACGATGCGAAGTACGACGACGACGACCCGCGCCGACTGAGGCTGTTGCGCCTGGAGCGACTCGCGCCGGCCGTGCTGCTGTGCCTCTTCGACGGCATCCCCGAGGTCGTGCACATCGAGGAGCCGCGGCAGGGCGTGCAGTTCGGTTTCAAGTCCAGGCAGAGCGGCAGCACGATCACTGCCCAGATGAAGCCACGCAGGGTCAGCGACTTCACCTACCTGCCGGGCGACCCGATCGACGTCCCGTTCCGCTCCGGAGCCAGTGGCGTGGTCGACATCAAGCAGCTCGAGAGGTCCCTCAAGAACCGGGTCGGGAGCGGCGCCGTGGACGGCCTCGACAGTGCCGAGTACGCCCTGCAGCTCGTGCAGCTGCCGTGGCGCCAGGTGTGGGGCGACCCCGAGGAGTTCCAGGTGGCCTCGGTGTTCAAGGCGACGGTCACGTACGCCGCGCTCAGCAAGGTGTTCACCAAGGACCTGACATGAGTGGCGAGTTCAAGCTCGACGCCAACCTCGCGGCGATCGCGGTCGCCTCGCCCCGGTTGAGCTTCCTGGGTCGGGTCGACACCGACCTGTCGACCATCGGCACGTGGGACCCGGGACTGTCGCGCCGCACCCGGATCCTGGTGCCCGTCGACGTGCAGGCGTTCGTGGCGCGGGCCGACGTCAACGAGCTCACCGTCGACCTGGTGGGCGGCGACGAGGACCCCCTGCCGTTCGCCGAGGGTGTCGCCAAGGCGCCCGGGGTGCACCTGCACTGGGCGATGCCCGACGCGTTGATGGCGGCACACCACGACCCGGTCACCGGGAAGGTCGTCTCACCGCCGCTGCCGGACGCGTGGGTCGTCGTACGCACCCTGCAGCCGCTGGGCTCCCGGCAGGCCGTCGCCAGCGGCTGGGTCGTCGATGCCCGGACCGGGGTGGTCACCGACCTGGCCGGATTCAGCGGCCCGGCCGGCACCCTCCCGGCCGACGCCTTCGTCCCCCTCAACGCCACGTCGAACGGGCTGATGTGGACCGCGTCGTACGCCGCCTCCGCGAACCGGTTCGGCTTCCACGACCCCTTGGGCGACCTGGACCGGATCCGGGAGACGTCCGCCCCCACCGGGTTCGCGGGGGACCAGGCCGTCTACACCGTGGCCGGCTGGTGGACCGATGCGGCCAACGACCCGCTGACCGCGGCGCGGGGGCCGGCCGGGCTCGACGCTGCCCTGCGGTCCTTCGGCTGGCACGTCAACCACGACGCCAACGACGACGACGTCGCCGAGCCGGACAGGAAGAGCGAGCAGCGGGCGATGAGCCTGGGTCTCAGGCGGCCCGTCGAGGAGCCGGCGCCGCAGGTCTACGACGACGACGGGAGCAAGGCCGGCGGGCGGTTGACGGGTGTCGCGATGGAGGCCAGCTACCCGGTCGAGAAGGCCACCCGGGTGCTGGTCGGCGACCGATCGCCGAGGTACCACACGCTGGTGCACGGCAGTGTGCTCGGTGTTCCGATCGGCAGCGCTCTTCCGGGTGCGGACGACCGGCCGCTGCCCGAGGCGCTGAGCATCGCGATCGGGACCGATGTCGACGACGTGGTGGCCGCCTTCGGTGCCTCCGGGCTGGGACTCGGCACCGATGCCCGGGCGCTGGCCGAAGACATGTTGGCCGCCTTCAGCATGGGCGCGGTCAACCGGTTGGGGGCGAGCGACGGTCTCGACGAGATCGCGCAGCGCGAGCACGAGAACGGCTTCTGGTCGTTCCCCGGCACGCCCCTTCCCGATGCCCGTGCCGATCGGCTGCGCGTCGAGGACTCGTTGGCGATGGGGCCGACTGCTGTGGGCCGCAAGGGCCGCGGCGCGACCTCCGAGCCGGAGGAGATTCGCGGGCTCTCGTGGAAGCAGACCTTCGACCTGACCGAGCACGCCACCAGGAAGGGCAGGAGTGCCCGACAGCGGACCGAGGAGGCGGCGCGTCCGGCGCCGCGCCCGTCCGAGGAGTCCCGGTCGGTACGCCGACCCGCTCCACGCTTCTTCCGGCCGCAGCCACCGCTGGTCGCCGTACGCGGGGCTCATCCGAGCCACCGGCACCACGGGGACGGCCTGTTCGACTCGTCCGGGATGTTGCTGTGCCGCTATCCCCGCTCGGCCGTACCCCGGTGGGACGGCTTGGTCGAGGGCTCGGTGGTGCTGCCGACGCTGGGGTCGGGTGCGATTCCCGGTGAGGTGCTCACCGTGGTCCGGGAGGCGATCCTGCTCAACCCGTACGCCGGGGACTGGCTGGCGGCCGCGGGCGCGCCCGACAGCACCCTGCTCGAGGTGTACACCAACCGGATCTCCGGCGAGCTCGTCCGGCTGTACGGCGTCGAGGGCCGCTACGACGGCAGCACGCGACTCGACTTCGCCGTGCCCAAGGCGGCGGGGGGCTCCTGGGCCCACCTGAAGTTCGAGGAGCAGCCCGAGCACCTGATGATCGCCGCCGAGCTGGCCAGGCACTCCGCCATGCACGGGACACCGCCGAGCCCGGTCGCCCTGACCACCTGGCGGCAGCCCTGGGTGCCGCTCTGGCTCGAGTGGGAGGTGACCCTGACCGGCCGCGACTCGCTGCACGGGTGGCACCTGGACGGCTACGACGTCGAGGCCGGCACCGAGCCACCGGCGGGCAACGCAGTGACCACCACCCTGCATGGTCGGAGCGCCCTCGGGCAGGGGGTGGGGGAGACGCTGCGGGCCGCGGTCGCCAGCTGGCTGGACTCCGAGAACCGTCGCGCCGTCACCAACGGCACCGACCCGTTCGGCACCGGATCCGTCATCCGCGAGCTCGACAACCTCAACCGTCCGCTCGACCTGGTCTCGGCCTCCCTCGACGGCATCCGCGAACAGCTCCTCGGCATCGACTACGTCGGCCAGGTCGTCCGCGACGGACAGGCCCTGCCCACGGCCTCCGGCACGCCCACCGTGCTGTTCGGCGGGACGCTCCGCCTCGATGCGCTCCGGATCGTCGACGCCTTCGGCCGCACGCTGACCCCGACCGACACCGTGCTGGACGGCGCGGTGAGCACCATCGAGCTCGAGGTCGAGGGGTCGGCCCGCACCATCCGGATGCGACCGAGGTTCCAGGGTTCGGCCCGGTGGCTGCTCCGGCTGGTCGACGCGGATCAGCCGCCGGGCACGCCGACCGACGCACTGCGTGAGGCCTTCGTCGACCAGCTCGAGCCCGAGGCCGCGCCCAACCCGGTGGCCGGGTTCCTGCTGCCGGACCACATCGACGAGTCGCTGGAGGCCTTCACCGTCCAGGGCACGCCGCTCGGGGAGATCGGCCACGACGCGATCTCCAGCGCCGTGACCTGGGAGCCGGCGCCCGGCCGGGCGGTGCGGGCCGACGCGGGACCGCTGGTCGGCATCGAGGCACAGGACCGGCTGGTGGCCGAGATCGCTGCCGGCCTGGTCCGGGCCGACGCGGCCGCGCGATCGCTGCCACCCGAGCAGCGGCCCGCCGACAGCGCGCTGGTGAACCTGCTGCGTGCGGTCGACACGACGCTGTGGACGGTGGACACCTTCGCCGCCCTCGGAGCCGGCACCGTCGCGGCGCTCGTCGGCCGGCCGATCGCCGTCGTCCGCGCGTCGCTGCGTCTCGACATCCCCGACGACCTCGCCGAGGTGACCGTGACCGCGGCGGGAGGGGTGGGGGAGCGCAGGGCGAAGTTCGATGCGCTGGCCGACGAGCTGGTCGAGGTGCGCATCGGCACCCTGACCCGCAGCGACGACTCCGTGCTCGGCTACTTCGTCGACGACGACTACGAGCACCTGCACCTGGTCGACAAGGTGCTGGAGGCCAACGCGAAGCTCACCGGGCGGAGCATCGGTCAGCTCGGGCTGCTCGGTTCGACGACCGCACCCGCCACGACCACCCTGCAGCATCCCTATCTGGTGACCGATGGCGTGCTGCGCCTCCGGCCGCGGCAGACCACGATGCTCACCCTGCTGATGCTGCCGATGGGCAAGGTGCACCTGACCTCGGGGGTGTTGCCGCGCAAGGAGCTCGGCCTGGCGGACAGCTGGTTCTCGCGGGGGATGAAGCGGCTGATGCCCTCGGTGCGCGTCGGCCCGCTGCTCGTCGATCCGGCCGAGATCAGGCTGCCGCTGGTGAACCTCCTGGGCGACAAGCAGACGTTCACGCGGCGTACGGGCGAGCTCACCTGGAAGGACGACGCGATCGTCGCGGCGACGCAGACGGCGTACCTGCCCGTGCAGCCGCACGAGGTGCAGGAGGGCTGGATCCGGGTGACGCCCGGCGAGGACGACCCGACAGCTTCGGGAGGTGCCGGATGACCGACGCTCGCAGTGCTGCCCGAGCGGCCAGGCGGGACCGCGCCATGGCGCGGCAGAGGTTCGTCCTGGACCGGATGGGCGACTTCGACCAGCACGAGCTCGACGAGTCCGTCTCCGCCAAGCTGGCCGAGCCACGGCCCAAGCGGAAGGGCAGGGGCCCGCAACCGAAGGGGTTCCCGACCAGCGATGCCAGCCGCTGGGTGCCGATCGGGCCGTCCGTCGTGCGCCAGGGACAGGGATCGGGGCGCCCGCGCGTGACCGGCCGCATCCGGGACCTCGCCGTCCATCACGAAGGCCGGCGTGCGTACGCCGCCAGCGCCCGCGGCGGCGTCTGGTACACCGGCGACGGTGGCTCGACCTGGGCACCGGTCGGCGGTTGGGCCGAGCGGCCGGTCGGACCGGGCGGGCCCAACAACGCCCAGTCGTGCGGGAGCCTGCTGGTCACCTTCGGCGCCGACGTCACCCAGGACTTCGTGCTGGTCGGGACGGGGGAGACCGTGCCCCGCACCGGCGTCTTCACCGGCAGCTGGGGCGGACTCGGGGTGCTGGTGGCCAAGGGGCCGGGCGGACGTCCGATCGGCGACAACCCGTGGGAGGTCGAGTCGGGCCTCGGGGTCCTCGGCGGACTCGGGGTGTTCAAGCTGGTCCGGAGCCCGGCGGCGACGGCCGAGTCGACGGCGGGTGCGACCACCGACAAGGTCCTCGCCGCCACCAGTGCCGGGCTCTTCCTCGGCACCCGGGTCGCCGGCCCGCCGGCCTCGTTCAGCTGGGCGAAGCTGCCCGGCATCGACACGCTGATGGCCGTCGCGCCCACCTTCACCCATCCCGCGCCGCCCGTGTTCGCAGCCGGGACCACGCCGCCGGTCACCGACGCCCTCTGGGTCGCCGGCGGGGCCAACGGCCGGATCCTGGTGACGATCAGCCGGCGTGGGCTGGCGTTCAGCGACGACGGCGGTACGACGTTCAGCTGGGTGACCGGCCTGAACTGGCCGGTCAACGGCCAGACCGTCCAGGGGCACAGCTCCATCGCCCGGGCACCCGGGACGAACACGCTCTACGTGCTGACCGGCCTGCGTCGAACGCCCGGGCTGCCGGCGAGCATCGACGACGACACGGCTCTGTTCCGGGTCCCCGACATCACCCCGGCTGCGGGGGCAGCGCCGACGGCGGCGATCCGCGTGCGCGGAGTTCAGTCGAGGTTGTGGCCCGGTCAGCGCGACTACGACCAGGCGATCGACGTGGACGTGGTCACGGTCGGGGCGAACCCGGCCGTCCATCGGGTCTACCTCGCCGGCTCGTACTTCGAGGCGGTCCCCAACACCTTCGACGCCAGCCTGTGGTGCTACGACGTGCAGGCCAACGACACGCTGGCGCCCGCGCCCGGCATCTCCCGACACGGCAACCCGGGCGCCGGGGCCGGAGCCGGTGACGGGGCGCCCGTCGCGTCGTTCATCGGTCAGGGCGTGCACGCCGACGTGCACGTCGTACGCCTGGTGGGGGACACCCCGGCGACGCGTCAGCTCTGGGTCGGTTGCGACGGCGGCGTCTACGTCTCCACCCAGGCGGGCCGCACGCACACGTTCGCACCACGCTCGACCGGTCTCGGCACCCTCGAGGCAGGCTTCAGCGCGGGCCACCCGACCTCGAGCCACTTCGTCGCGGCCGGGCTGCAGGACAACGGCAGCCAGGTCCGCGCGGGGGACACGGTCTGGGAGGAGATCTTCGAGGGCGACGGCGGCGGGATCGTCTTCGATCCGGTGCAACCGCACCGGATCGTCGGGCAGTACATCACCTCGTCCTGGTCGGCCAACCCCGGCGCCGGCTTCGTCAGCCCGACCGCGCGGTTCGCCGGCGGCGGCTCCAACGACGATGACCGGGAGTTCAGCCAGAACGTCTCGTCGTTCTACTCGGGCGCCGCGGTGACGACGACAGCCGCGGGCACCACGCGCCTGGCGATCGGCACCAACCGGATCTGGATCACCGACGACCTCGGTGTCGCGAACCCGAACACCTGGCGGGTCCTCCGCTTTCCCAACGGTGCACCGCTGGACGCACGACCCCACGGCAACGACCCGGCGAACCGGCGTCGGTTCGGCGTGCCGGCCGGTGCGCTCGGCCTGCCCAACATGGCGGCGAACGCCAGCACGGGGCCGCTGGGCCAGGTCACCACGCTGCGTTGGGTGAGCCCCACCCAGCTGCTGGTGCTCTTCCAGCGCGGGGTGATGAGCTGGACGGAGACCGCTCCGGGGACCTGGCAGGCCGCGGTTCTCCTCAATGGGGCAACGATCCTGGCGACCGCGCCGGGTCCGGTCTCGACAGTCCTGACCGACATCTTCCCGGTGGCCGGGACCAACGACTTCTACCTGACCGCGACCGGTGACGCGAACAACGCGGCCATGGACACCTGCTTCCTCTACACGCAGCCGGGCGCCGCTCCCGGGGTGCTCAACAGGACCAGCCTCCGCACGGTGCTCAACCAGGCAGGGCCTCCCGTGGTCGTCGGGCCGCTCGATCCCGCGTACGCCGTGGTGGTGGACCCCTCCGACCCCCTGCAGGTGTACGTCGGGACGGTCACCGGGGTCTGGCACGGCGTGCGCACGGCGGGTACGGCGACCGTGACCTGGGCTCCCACGCCGTTCGTGAACGGGTTGCCGCAGGCCGCCGTCCAGGACCTCACGATCCACTTCGACCCGGCCAGTCCCGCGCCGCGACTGCTCCGGGCCTCGATCCAGGCCAGGGGAGTGTGGGAGGTCGACCTGGCGGTGGCGAACGAGCCGTGCCGCACCTATCTGCGGGTCCATCCCCAGGACGACCGGCGCCGGTTGCCGACGCCCATGGCCGACGTACGACGCCCGCCGCCGGGGGTCGCCTTCACCGCCTTCGAGAGCCCGGACATCACCGTGCGCCCGGAGTCGGCGGCCCAGATCGTGCCGCAGTGGCAGCTGGGCGCGGGCACGATGGCGATGACGGCGGCCAACCCGCCGACGTACCAGCTGTGGACGTTCCAGACCGCCTTCCGGTGGATCTTCCCGTCCGTGCTGGCGACCGGGATCTGGTCGCCGTCCTTCCAGCAGCTGGTGCTGCGCCGACGCGTCGAGCTCGGGATGTCGGCCCAGCCGATCATCGACAAGGCCCTGTGGGACGCGGTCGTCGCCACCCGGATCAGTGCCGCGACGGGAGCGCCGTCGAACAACGTCGCCGACCCGCTCGCGGTCTATCGCGCCCCCTGGCAGAGCGGGGCCGACATGAACGTCGCTGCCACGGAGGTCGACCTCGTCGAGTGCGTGCAGCCGGTGTCATCGGTGGGCGGGGTCTGGCAGGTGCACCGGGAGCGCAACACCGTCGACGTGCTGCTCCACCACCGGGACACCCGGCCCCTGACGCCGGCGCAGAGCCACGTCGTGCTGCTGTGGCGTTCGGCGCCGGCGATGCCGACGTTGCAGGCCCTCGGCATCGCCGACGTCACGCCGTTCCTGACCCAGTGTGCGGCGACCGGCAACGTGCAGGCGGTTCCCGGCGGCTGGCAGGTCGCCGGGCCGGCCGTGGGAGCCGCGGTGCGTTCGTTGGGCGTGGCGCTCGATGCCCGCATCCCGCGGGCCGTGTCGTTCGACGTCGACCTGTCGCTCGTGGACCCGGCGCACTTCGTGCTCTTCCTGGCGGTCGCGTGGTCCGACGCCGACCGACTGGCCGTCCCGCCGACCGGGTTTCCGGCGCTGCCGGCGCTGCCGACGGTCGCGCACCTGGTCCGGGGCTGGCCCTACGCCGCCGCCCGGATCGTCCAGGTCAGTCCTCGACCGGTGCCGGGTCCCTAGGTTCGTCGTCGTCAGGTTCGTCGTCGTCCAGGCGTTCGATGGTGTCGACGACGAACGTGCTCCAGCCTGGTACGCCGGTCACCCGGACCCGCTGGCCGTCGTAGGCCGCGAGCTCGGGCTCGGCGCTCAGTGCCGTGGCCTCGCGCCGGCGCAGCAGGACGGGAGGCGCGTCGACACCGGGTTCGGGATGGAGCACCACGCTCAGCATCTCCGACTTCGAGCCCCTGCCGGTGACCTCGACGGCGACGATGCCCACCAGCTCTGCAGCCGGCGTGCTCACCCCTTGCGCCAGATGGTGCTGGTCTGCCGCTGCCCGTAGGCCTCCCGCGAGATGACCAGGCCGTCTCGGCCGGCCGATCGGACCGGGGCGACGTGGAAGCGATAGCCCGCTCGCGGGACGCCACGCTCCTCGCTGAAGGTCGACGCGGTTCCGGTGACGCTGTCCGCGCTGAGGCCGGCTTCGAGGGCGAGCTCCTGGGCGGTCACCTCGATGCGTCGCGATGGTGACGCGGACGACCGCGGCACGGTGGCCCCGAGGGCGCGGCCCGTGGCCCGCAGCACGGCGCGGCGCTGGACCAGGCCCACCGCCGGTCCGCCGCCCTTGGGGACGACCTGCTTGGGTCGGCCGGGCACGTTGACAGGTTGGAGGCTCGGATCGCCGAGCAGGTCGAACTGGCCGAGGGTCTTGAGGTCCTCGGGGCCGAGTGCGCCGAGCTCGCGGATGTAGCGTTGCCGGGCGTCGAGCAGGGCGCGGCCGCTCGAGGCGCCGGTCATGATCCCTTCCAGCACGTAGCGACAGATCAGGTCGGCCTGCCCGTTGCCGTCCGCCGGTCCGTAGGCCGTCGTGGATGACCCGACGCCGGCGTACGCCCCACTGCCGAGGTAGGCCCACATCATCGGCAGCCGGCCGCCCAGGTCCGCCGGGTCCATGTGCATGGCGCCGTAGCAACACTCCGCCGCGACCACCGTGCCGGCCGTGATGCGCCCGTTGATGTCTTCGGGGGAGAGCGCCACGGTGTCGACGGGCGCGTTCGAGTCGAGCTGCCCGAACCAGTCCGGGATGGTGTCGCCGCCGTGGCAGTTGACGAAGTGGGTGCGTGGCTTGAGCTCCGCCTTGGTCCACCCGGAGGTCTGCGGCGGGCTCAGGCTGGTGATCGGCGCCGGGCCGGGGAGGAGGTCGACACTCATCGTCGTCGAGCCCTTCCAGGCGGCCGCGGTGAGTGAGAAGACCTTCTGGTAGGTCGTCGCGGTGTACTGCGTGTACGACGTCGCCGTGTGCAGCAGCTGCACCAGGAAGTCCGGATCGGTGGCTCCGACCAGGTCGGGAATCCGCCCGACGACGCGCGTCACCGACAGCAGGCCCGACGGGTTGAGCAAGGTCGCACTCGAGCCGGACCAGGCATCGGGAAGGTCACACGCATAGGGCAGGTCGCTGGGCAGGTACGGGTCGATGTCCCCACTGATGCCGTCGAGCGGATTGCTCAACCGACCCTGGGGAACGACGTCGGTGGCGCCCACCAGCACGATGTACGACGGTGCGTACTTCGTCGCCGCCCGGTCGACGAGACGCACCGCCGCGGCCCAGTCGCCGTCGGCGACCTTCGGCAGCTTCAGCGACCTGGCCGTGCTGGCGTTGTCGATCAGCACGAGGTGGCTCGTCAGGCCACGTTCGTGGTCAGCCGCGCTCAGGGCGTCGAGCGCGGCCCGCACCGTGGCCGCGCCCGCCGCGCCGTACTTCCGGCGAAGGGCCCCGAGATGAGTCACCACCAGCTTGTCGCAGCCGACCATGAAGTCACCTTGGCGGAGCGCGAGAAGCAGGGCAAGCCCCAGCCCTGACAGGGAGCGTCAGCGATGGGCGAAGACCCACACAGGCGCATGGCCGCGAACCCGGCGCCTGTCTGAGCTTGACGCGTCATAGGCGGCGGTATGACGCAGGTCAGACGGGCCAGAGAACCAGGACATGACGACTACTCCGCTAGGGCGTTGATGCGAGATCGGCTCCTCGATCACCGAGGGACAGGCTCCCCGGAATGACCACGTCGGACCACACACCGAAGAGACCGCCGTGGTGTCGAGCGAGGGTGCGGAACACGTCGATGTCGGCGTCGAGCCCGGGCTGTGACCGGGTGACCATCGTGCAGCGGATACACGGCTGGGTGGGGATCAGTGTGACTGCTCCGATCTGGATCTGGCGCCCGACCCACGAGTCCTCGACCCACCCGTCGCCTTCGAGGTCGATCAGGACGTTGGGCCGGAAGCGGCGTACGTCCCAGGTGCCGTTCGGGTAGTGACCAGCGGCGGTGCGCAGCGAAGCTGTGGTCAGGATCAGGATCGGCGCCGCGTCGACGTACCGGCCGTCCGGCATCGTGAACTCGATGGCCTCGCTGGTGTCGTCGGTCGCATCGGCGAAGAACTCGGCCCTGCCCGCTTCGCCTGAAGACGGGACGAGCGACACCGGACTAGCCAGCCATTCGGACAACTGGCGGTCGGTGTGCTCACCCTGGCCGGCGACGGTGTTGCCGTCCGGGAGGGTGATGACTGGCTCGTCACCGCCGTACGTCGCGGAGGCGCCGAGGAGCTCGGGGCAACGACGTGCCGTCAGGATCCGTCGCGTGCGCTGATCGCGGATGCCCCATCGTCTGTCACCCGCAACGCCGTCGGCTTCCACCTTGGCGGCGTCAATCGGCTCGCCCTGCAACGACTTGACTGGATAGCGCCACAGGCCGACAACCTCCATGACGACCTCCGGACTGTGCGGACGACTCACCTGCAATCATCGCCGTTGGACGATGCACTGTCGATGACCTCCTCATCAACGTAAGCATTACCCCAAGCCCCATGCCGGACCTCGTTTCCACCGTCCGCCGGCAGGTCCTCAACGCAGCATCCAGACGCGCCTTGTCGCGGCGGAATGACGCACCTTGATCGCGCCCGGAATGCGGCTACTTGTTGACTTCTCCTACGGCCGTTGCGCGCGAAGGGCTTCACGTTGAAGGGAGATGCTCAGTCCCTCAACCATCGAGCCCAGGTGGTGGCGTTGACAGCACGCGCGCGCCCGGCAGGTATCGATTGGCGGTGGGCGCTGGATTGCCCCGATGAGGAGCGACCGCGCTGCACGTCGCCCGGGGATGCCTCATCCGCCGCGGGTGAGGCAACGTCGCTGCGATCGCGCTTGTATCGGAGGCAGCCGCGGCTGACCAGTGCTGCACCGGGGTCGTCGTCGTGACGAACAGGATCGAGGAGCCATGGGTGTGCCGTTCAAGGGCCAGGTCAACACCGACATCCGGGACTCGGTCGAGGACTGGCAACCCTTCGCACCGCCGCAAGCACCCAACGGCGCCCCTAACGTCGTCTACGTGGTGCTCGACGACGTCGGTTTCTCGGCAATGAGTTGTTACGGGGGGCCGATCGACACGCCGATCATCGACAAGATCGCCGGCGACGGCGTCCGCTACACCCAGTGGCACACCACGGCCCTGTGCTCGCCGACGCGTTCGTGCCTGCTCACCGGGCGTAACCACACTCGCAACAGCATGGCCTGCATCACCGAGGCCGCGAGCGGGTTCGCCAACGCCTCCGGAACGATCCCGCCCGAGAACGGCATGCTGCCGGAGATTTTGGGGGAGCTGGGGTGGAACACGTACATGGTCGGCAAGTGGCACCTGTGCCCCACCGTGGAGATGAACCTGGCATTGACGCGTCGGAACTGGCCCACCGGGCGAGGTTTCGAGCGGTGGTACGGCTTCCTCGGCGCAGAGACCAGCCAGTGGTACCCGGAGCTCACCTACGACAACCACCCCGTCGACCAGCCGAGGACCCCCGAGGAGGGCTACCACTTCGGCGAGGACATCACCGACAAGGCGATCGAGTTCATCATGGACGCCAAGGCGGTCGCGCCCGACAAGCCGTTCTTCCTGTACTACGCGCCCGGCGCCTGCCACGCACCGCACCACGCGCCCCGGGAGTGGATCGACCGGTACCAGGGCCAGTTCGACATGGGGTACGAGGCGATGCGCGAGGCGACCCTGGCGCGTCAGATCGAGATGGGGATCGTCCCGCCGTAGATCGAGCTTCCCCCCCTGAACCCCATCGGTACGCCGCAGACCCGCACCGGCCCCGAGGGTCAGCCGTTCCCGGCGCTGGACACCACCCGGGCGTGGGACACGCTGTCGTCCGACGAGCAGCGGCTCTTCGCCCGGATGGCCGAGGTCTACGCCGGGTTCTTGTCGCACGCCGACGCGCAGATCGGCCCGGCGGCTGGACGATCTCGAGGAGACCGGCCAACTGGGGAACACCCTCGTGATCGTCGTCTCGGACAACGGGGCCAGCGGCGAAGGCGGGCCGGACGGGTCGGTCAACGAGATGTTGTTCATGAACGGCATCCCCGATGACATCACCGCGAACCTCGCGATGCTCGACGACCTGGGTAGCCCGAAGACCTACAACCACTACCCCAACGGGTGGGCGATGGCGTTCAACACCCCGTTCAAGATGTGGAAGCGCTACGAGTTCAACGGCGGCACCTCCGACCCCTGCATCATCTCGTGGCCCGCTGGGATGAGCGCCAAGGGCGAGATCCGCGAGCAGTACCACCACGCGATCGATCTGGTGCCCACCATCCTCGATGCCCTGGGGGTCGAGGCTCCCGACACCATCAAGGGCCACACGCAGAGCCGTTTCGACGGCGTGAGCATGCGCTACAGCTTCGACGATGGGGCCGCGCCCGGCCAGCGGCACACCCAGTTCTTCTCGATGCTCGGCTCACGCGGCATCTGGCACGACGGCTGGAAGGCCATCACTACGCACCCGACGAGGCCGGGCACCTTCCAAATCTACGACGAGTGGGCCTACCACGGTCTACGTGACCGGCGCGACCTGCACAACCTCGCCGGCGAGCACCCCGAGAAGGTGCGCGAGCTGGTCAACCTCTGGTATGCCGAGGCCGGCGCCAATGGCGGGTTTCCACTCGACGACCGTTCCGCGCTGGAGATCTTCACCTCGAAGCGACCCCAGCTGTCGGAGCCGCGCACCCGCTACGTCTACTTTCCCAACCACGCCGAGGTGCCCGAGGCCCAGGCCGTGGTCGTGCGCGGCCGGTCCTTCGTCATTGGCGCACTCGTCGACATCCCCGAGCCCGGCGCCCAGGGCGTGCTCTTCGCGCAGGGGTCGCGCTTCGGTGGCCACTCCCTCTACGTCAAGGACAACCGGCTTCACTACGTGAACAGCTTCGTGGGCATCGTCGAGCAGACGGTCGTCGCGACCGAGGACCTGCCGACCGGCGAGGACGTCATCCTGTCGGCTTCGTTCGTAAAGGACGGCGAGGATCCACCGCCGGTAGCCACCGGCATCCTGTCGCTCTTCCACGGCGACACAATGGTCGGCGAGGGGCGGATCAAGCTACAGCCCGGCGGCTACATGATCGCCGGCGAGGGCCTGGCCGTCGGTCGCGACGTCGGCGACCCCGTGACCCAGGACTACCCCGGGGAGCGTCCCTATCGCTTCACCGGCGGCACGATCCGGCGAGTCGCCGTCGACGTCACAGGCGAGCCCTACATCGACCTGGAGCGCGAGGCCCAGGCGATGCTGATGCGCGAATAGGACACTCCCAGCAAGCGCACTGCTTCGCCCAACCTCTGGCGCTGCTAGCCACGCGGATCTCGGCATATGCGGAAGGTCGAGAAGGCCAGATCGCGGCGGTTTGACGCACGCCCGACTGCGCACGCCGGGCCGCGCGCACGGCCATCCGGAGGGTGGCGCAACCCGGCCCGGACCATCTGCCTCACCACGCGCGCTACCTGACGCAACCGCTCAGCCAGTTCCACCCGCCGTTGACGACTGCACGGTCAGATAGACGAGCATGACGGTAGGTGGCCACCTCGGTCAGCGCGGCACGCTGGACTGCAAGTCCTGCTCGTTCAAGCAGGTATGCCGTACGGGTCGTTGGCCACGCTGGAGATCGGCACGATCTCGCGTCCGAGGGGCACCAGCGACAAAGGGATCATCTTCCAGCAGGCGACGCCGAACGGGATCCCGATGATGGTGATCATCAGAAGCGCGCCTGCGAGCAGGTGCATCAGGGCCAGTTCCCAACCGAAAAAGATGATCCACACGACATTGCCGATCACTGACCAAATGCCCGCGTCGCGTCGCCAAGTCGTCGTCCGACCGAATGGCCAGAGGACGAAACTCGCCAAGCGGAAGGACGCGATGCCGAATGGGATCGTGACGATGAGTACGAATGCGAGCAAGCCGGCTATGACGTAGCCGATAGCGAGCCAGAATCCGGCGAGCACCAGCCACAAGATGTTGCCTACCACCTTCACAAGACCACCCCAGCAGATTTGCGGCTTCTGTCAAGGCCACACCAAGGTGCTCGTTGCGCGCTACACCCTGCGCAAGACCTTGCCGGAAGTCGGAGTCCGGCTCGAACGCCCCGCGCCCAACTCCGAGAGCGTCAATCTGGGCGGTGTGCCGCGGCCCGTTGTCGCAGAATCGGCGCCCGCACCCTGGTGGCGGCCGCTGGTCTCCTTGCGGAGGACGATCCTCCCTTGGACTCGCCGCCCAGGCCCTCGCAGACGCACCGCACGCGTTCGGTATGGGTATCGACGGAACAGCAAACAAGTCGAGACGATGGCCACGTTCCGAACCAGTTGCTGACGCAGAGGAACATGCAACCGCTGGGCCACCGTAGAGACGGCGGTCGTCGAGTGGCACGGTGCTCGTGACCACAGGCTGGTTCCCGGAGGGGTCGCCAATCGGCGATTCGCCTCTGCGCCCGCTGGTCTCTGGCATAACGTCCTCGAGGACTTGAAGAGAGATGGTGAGCCGGGTGACCAAGGACCTGTCGGTGGACGAGGCATTGCGTGCCCTCGTGGCGGAGCGCGACTGGGAGCAGTTCCACACTCCGGTGAATCTTGCGAAGAGCATCGCGATCGAAGCCGGTGAGCTTCTCGAGTGCTTCCAGTGGAACGACGAGGCACCTCACGAGAGGGTCGTGGAAGAGCTCGCCGACGTGCTCACGTACGCGCGCCTTCTGGCCGCTCGGCTCGGGGTCGACCCCGATCAGATCGTGCTCGACAAGCTCGAGGTCACCCGAGCCAAGTACCCGGCGGAGAGGTCGCGGGGGAGGAGCGCGAAGTATGACGAGCTTTCGGATCGAGCAGTTCCAGTTCGCAGCCCACGATGTTCGCAGCCTGCTCCAGCAGGACCCGCGCTTCTCGAACTGGCCCGTCGTCTACGCCCTCGATGGGAGCGGCACGGTCTACGTCGGCGAGTCGCTCAACGTCGTGGCGCGGTTCCGGCAGCACCTCGACGCAGAGGACAAGCGACACCTGCAGTTCGCGCGGGTCGTGATCGACGAGACCTTCAACAAGTCGGTGTGCCTGGACCTCGAGTCGTTTCTGATCCGACTCTTCGCCGGCGACGGTCGGTTCCAGGTGCTGAACCGCAACGAGGGCATCACGAACGCCGACTACTACGGGCGCGAGCGCTACAGGCGACCTTCGGGCAGTCTTCGACGAGCTCCTCGAGCGTGGTGTCTTCACCAGACCGATCAGGGAGATCGAGAACACCGACCTGTTCAAGCTCTCGCCGTTCAAGGCACTGACACAGGACCAGGCCATCGCAGTCGACGACATCCTGAGTGGCCTGTTCGAGGACCTGGCCGAGGACACCTCGAGTCGCATCGTGATCCAGGGCGACCCGGGCACCGGCAAGACGGTCGTCGCGATCTTTCTCATGAAGCTGCTGAGCGACATCAAGCACGCCGACGTGAGGGAGCCGGCCGACGGCGACTCGCTTCTGTCGGAGTTCTTCGTGCCCGGGTATCCGGAGCTCCTGTCGAACTTCAAGGTCGGACTGGTGGTGCCGCAGCAGTCGCTGCGCAAGTCGATCAAGAACGTCTTCAGACAGACCCCGGGGCTGCACAAGAGCAGGTGCTGACTCCCTTCCAGGTCGGGAACAGCAACGAGCGGTTCGACCTGCTCATCGTTGACGAGGCCCACCGCCTCAACCAGCGAGCAGCCCAGGCGGCCGGGCCTCTCAACAGGATGTACAAGGACATCAACATGCGGCTGTTCGGCGAGGACGACCCGTCGATCACGCAGCTCGACTGGATCGACATCCAGAGCAGGCACCAGCTCTACCTCGTCGATGGCGCGCAGTCCGTGCGACCGGCCGACGTCCCGACGTCGGCGGTCGAGGCGCTGGTGGACACAGCGCGGAGCACGCAGCGTCACTACCGGCTGACCTCGCAGATGCGAGTCCGGGCTGGTCAGGACTACGTCGGCTACGTCCGAGGCGTCCTGAACGGCAGCGTCACGACCCGCGAGGAGTTCCCCGACTACGACCTGCGGTTCTACGACGACCTCGGCCAGATGCGCGCAGCCCTGATGGAGAGGGAAGACGAGGCAGGGCTGGCCCGACTGCTGGCCGGCTACGCCTGGAAGTGGGCCAGCAAGCACGATCGCGATGCGATCGACATCGAGCTCGACGGCCTTCGACTGCAGTGGAACTCGGCGACGTCGACTGGGTCAACACAGCCAACTCGGTCAATGAGGTCGGCTCGATCCACACGATTCAGGGCTACGACCTCAACTACGCCGGCGTCATCATCGGCAAGGACCTGAGGTACGACGTCGCGACTGGTCGCGTCGTCTTCGACCGCCGGAACTACCACGACCCACGTGGCACGACGAACAACCGGCTGCTCGGGATCACCTACACCGACGACGACATCCTGCAGTTCGTGCGCAACATCTACGCCGTCCTGCTGACCCGTGGGGTTCTCGGCACGTACGTCTACGTCTGCGACGCAGCGCTCCGGGAGCATCTGCGCCGGTTCTTCTAGGACTGGGCGTGCTCGTTCTGCGTGTCGGGTCAGGTCCAGTTTAGAAACAGGACAGGAGCGGCCAGGACTGGCCGCTCCTTGTTCCCGGGTAACGGAGCCCCCGGGCCCGACCGTCAGCGGGCCCGGGACTCGGCGCGGCGATCGCGGCGCTGCGCTATCCCATCTGCCAGACGTAGCCCGTGTCACTGTCGAGCGTCACTGTCAGTACCCCGCGGTTTCCCTGCCGATCCTTGACCGTGCACAGAATCGTGTCGCCGTCGTGCCCCGTCTTGCTGGGACAATCGACGTGGACTCCTGCGAACCCCCTCCTGTCCATCTGCCGCTCGATAGCGCTGCCCTCTACGTCGCCGTCGAACTCGTAAGACGCCGCGAAGGTGAACATCGCCAAGATGCTGATACCGGCGGTCACGAACCATGCAATAGGCATGGCGGGGGTCGATCCGGCCCTCTTAGTCCGAGAGACCAGGTACGCGGGTACGAGGATCAAAGCCCAAGACGAGGTGACGTGCACCCCTCGCTCGTTGAGTCGCTTCTCATCGAAGAACACCAGTGTGAGGGTGGCGACGTAGATCCCGACGACGGCGAAGGCGGATTGCGCCGTCCCGGGGGCGAAGTAGGTCACAGGCAGCCAGATCGCGGGGATGAAGGCGATCGTCCAGGCAAAGCTGGTCTCATCCTTGGCGGAACTGGACCCGGCCATGGCGGGGCTGGGCGCAGTCGGGCGTTGGCCTGCTGGCGTTCGCTCGATTGGCGCGATGTGGTCAGTCCACTGCTCGCCATCCCAGTAACGCCGAGTGTCGGCCATCGTGGGGTGCGCATACCAGCCGGCCGGGGGACTTACTTGGGCAGCCTTCGCCTCTCGCGCGAGCCGAATGTCCTCAAGGGCTAGGGCCTCTTCCATTGCCCGCTGCTGGCGCTTGGTGCGCTCAGGCGCCTGTTCCACCTCAGGGTCTCCTCCCGTAAAGAGGAAACGCTAGATGCGCAGCGTCCATCGCGGAGGTGATTAGGTTGCCGAGAGGTAACGGTTAGCGGGGAGGCAACAGCACCGAGACCACCTGAGACGGATAGCGCAAGGAGTACACGCCCTAGGAAAACCAAAAGCCCCTGAGCCGCGTTTCCGCAGGTCAGGGGCTACATACTTCTGTGGGCGATACTGGGTTTGAACCAGTGACCTCTTCCGTGTCAAGGAAGCGCGCTACCACTGCGCCAATCGCCCGTTTCGCCCACGAACATCACAGGCGATCGAGGTGGAGACGGGATTTGAACCCGTGTAGACGGATTTGCAGTCCGTTGCCTCGCCTCTCGGCCACTCCACCGTGGAGGTTGAGACCTTCTCCGAGCGGACAACGAGACTCGAACTCGCGACCTCAACCTTGGCAAGGTTGCGCTCTACCAACTGAGCTATGTCCGCATGCTTTCCGACCGGGTCAGACCCGGCGTCGGCGTGCGTGAGAACAGTAGCCGATGCCCTCGGGGGTGCAAAATCCGGCTCCGGGCCGTGTGTTGCGTGCCTGCCTCGCCCCATCCGTCACTCCTAGAGTGGCGGCATGCGCGCGTGGATCAACGGTGAACTGCTCTCTGACCCGACCGCTCCGGCGGTCGGCGTGACCGACCACGGGCTGACCGTGGGGGACGGGGTCTTCGAGGCGATCAAGGTCGTGGACGGCCTTCCGTTCGCCCTGACCCGCCACCTCGAGCGGCTGGCCCGCTCCGCCCGGGGGCTGGGGCTCCCGGAGGTCGACGATGCCGCCGTACGACGTGGCGTGGCGGCCGTCCTGGCGGGCCAGGAACTTCCGCTGGGCCGGATCCGGGTCACGTACACGGGCGGTCCGGCCCCTTTGGGCTCCGGTCGCGGCGACGCCCCGCCGACGCTGATCGTGGTCGCCGACGCGATGCGCGCCTGGCCGGCGACAACGCGGGTGGCGACCGTGCCCTACCCCCGCAACGAGCGAGGAGCCCTCGCCGGACTCAAGACCACGTCGTACGCCGAGAACGTGGTCGCGCTCGCGCTCGCCGCCCGCCAGGGGGCCACTGAGGCGATCTTCGCGAACCTGGCCGGGCACCTGTGCGAGGGCACCGGGTCCAACGTCTTCTACGTGGTCGACGGCGAGCTGCGCACGCCCACGCTGGCCAGCGGCTGCCTGGCTGGTGTGACCCGCGGCCTCGTCCTCGAGTGGTACGGCGGCACCGAGGTCGACGAGCCGATCGAGGTCGTCGAGCAGGCCAGCGAGGTGTTCCTGGTGTCGACCACCCGCGACGTGCAGGGCGTCAGCCACTGGGACAGCCGCGAGCTGCCCGCCCCTGGCCCGGTCACGCGCGAGGTGAGCGCGCTGTGGCAGCGCCGGGAGCCCGAGCTGCTGGGTCTCTGACCTACTCGCGGCCGAGCAACGCGTCGACCAGGGCGTCGAGGTCGAGGTGGTCGCTCTCGGTGCCGGCCGGGACCGCCGCGAGGGTGTGGCTGAGGAAGCGGTGGACCTCGTGGGTGTCGGCCCGCGCCATCAGGCTGCCCTCGGGGGAGTGGAACTGCAGGACCACCACCGCCCGACCCCGCTCGTCGATGCTCGGCCAGACGGTGAGGTCACCCTGTCCGGCCGGGTCGGTCAGGCCCAGCAGCAGCACCGACCGGCTCATCGCCCAGCGCACGTCACCGGCGGGGGAGGGGAACGTGATCCACACGGCGTACGGGTCGCTGGGTTCGTAGCCGAAGGCGGCCACGAGCTCGAGGTCTCGCCCCCACGGGTCGAGGCACTGGAGCGCGAGCTCCTGCGAGAGGGTCGGCCACGTCGGCTGCTGGGTCACGTCGTTCCTCGTCCGGGCCGGCCGCGGTCGGCCGGGTGCATGGGGGAGACGGGCCGACCGCGGGCTCGTGACGTGACCAGAAGTCCCCGGGATGTGAATCGGCCCGGACCATGCGCTAAAGTCTGCGACCGCACCACGGGATCATTTCCGGGTGCACCTGTCGGGCGATTGGCGCAGTGGTAGCGCGCTTCGTTCACACCGAAGAGGTCACTGGTTCGAACCCAGTATCGCCCACCGACACATGCGCAGGTCAGAGGCCGGTCTCCAGAGATGGAGCCGGCCTCTTGCCTTCTCGCCGCCGCTTCCAGATGCCCTGACGGCCGGGCGCATGGTGACTCCACCTACGCGCGGGTGACCACGCGTGCGGCGCGCAGGCGTGCCCTGGCCGGGAGACGCATGAGCAGGCCGTTGTAGGAGCGCCGGAACCGGCGAAGCTCCATCTCGGTGGGGCTGCGCTGGAAGGTCCGCACGAACTCCTCTGCGTAGAAGTCGTCGTCGGGGTGGGCGGAGTGAGCGCTCATGGAGTGTGCTCTCAGCGAGAATGCCAAAGGATCGCCGCTGGGTCGCAGCGTTTGACGGGCCCACGCTAGACCTTCCGGTCGCATCTGAACTACACCCACAAGGGCCATATCTGGCCCACGCCGGGCCACCCTTTGTGATGGATCTCTGGACCGGCCGTACCCCATTTCGGGGACGCGGCCGCCGGTCCGCAGCGGCCCGGGCGGGCCCTCAACAGACTCCCCCGTGAAGGGGGGCTCCATGTCGAGACCGATCATCACCCTGGCCCTGGCCGTCGCCGGTCTGGCCTCGCTGACCGCGTGCTCGGGTGTCGCCGCCTCACAGCCGGCACAACGACCGGATCCGTTCACGTTCACCGGCGTGATGAACGTGCAGATGAGCGACCGCGTGATCGGCGCCTCGGAGCAGGCCGGATTCGTCCTGCACCCGGAGCGCATGGAGCCGTACGTCGGGGACCGGTGCGCGCCGGAGCCAGGGGTCGACGTGTCGGGCGCAAAGATCACGGTCCGGGACTCCGTCGGGACGGTCGTCGCGACGGGTGCCGTCAAGGCCGACCCGGTCGTGGCCCGGGGCGAGATCGGCAGTGGGTTCGGCTACCTCTACTGCAGCTTCGCGTTCTCGGTCCCCGGGGTCCCCGACGAGGGCCAGTTCTTCTCCGTGGCGGTGGGCCGGCACGCACCTGTGGACTACACCCTCGAGGAGATGAAGTCGGGGGAGCTCGAGCTGAATCTCGGGTGACGTCGGGGTCACCAGCGCGGCCCGGAATGATCCGTCGTGGCGGGCCGTTCTGCCCCCATGACAACCATCGGACTCATCGGCAGTGGCCACATCGGCAGCACCGTCGCGCGCCTGGCAGTCGCTGCCGGCCACGACGTCGTCCTCAGCAACAGCAGGGGCCCGGAGACGCTCCAGGAGCTGGTCGACGAGCTGGGGGAGCACGCCCGGGCCGCCACGCCCGCCGAGGCTGGCGCAGCCGGCGACATCGTCGTCGTGACCGTCCCCCTCAAGAGCTACCGGCAGGTGCCGGTCGAGCCGCTGCGGGGCAAGGTGGTCATCGACACCAACAACTACTACCCGCAGCGCGACGGACAGATCGCCGAGCTCGACGACGAGTCGACGACCGTCTCCGAGCTCCTCCAGGCGCACCTGCCCGAGTCGCACGTCGTCAAGGCGTTCAACAACATCCACTTCGAGCACCTGGCGTCGCTCGCCCGCCCCGCCGGCAGCGAGGACCGCAGCGCCCTGGCGATCGCCGGCGACGACGAGGACGCCAAGAAGGCGGTCACCGACCTGCTCGACGACCTCGGGTACGACGTGGTCGATGCCGGTCCGCTGGCCGAGGGCTGGCGCTTCCAGCGCGACACGGCCGCCTACGGCACGCCGTACACGACCGGCTGGGGGACCGCGGACATGAAGGAGCGCACGGGTGACGCGGCGCTGGTCCGGGAGCTGCTGGGGAAGGCGCAGCGCTACCGCGACCTGGCGGGGTGAGGGCGGCGGGTCGAGCCCGTCGTCTCCGCTGCGGGGACGGCGGGCTCGTTGACCCGGCGACACCTCCACGACGGACACGACATGGCACGACATGGCACGACATGGAGGCGTCGCCACCTTCGGCGGTGCCTGGCGAGGCTGTCCCCAAAACGGGCCAGACCCGTGGCCAACGTCCCCTGAATGGGGTACGAGAACGGATACAGGGGGCTGAGGCCGCACCTGGCCGAAACCCGGGCGCGGGACCGGCGGCGCGGCGGATACGATCGACCGGTCCGATCGATCCCCGCTTGCAAGGAGCACTCCTGTGTCCGACATCAAGGTCGTCCTCGTCCACGCCGACGCGCGTGAGGACCGGACGGTCACGACGGGCACCAAGGCCTGGGAGCTCTTCGCGGAGGACCCGGCGGTCATCGCCGCCCGCGTCGGTGGCCAGCTGCGGGACCTCGCCCACGAGCTCGGCGACGGTGACGAGGTCGAGGGAGTCGCGATCGACACCAAGGACGGGCGCGACATCCTGCGCCACTCCACCGCCCACGTGCTCGCGCAGGCGGTCCAGGAGCTCTTCCCGGACGCGAAGCTCGGCATCGGCCCGCCGATCGAGAACGGCTTCTACTACGACTTCGACGTCGAGACCCCGTTCGTGCCCGAGGACCTCGAGAAGATCGAGTCCCGGATGCGCAAGATCGTCAAGGAGGGCCAGAAGTTCTCCCGCCGCGCGGTCTCCGACCACGACGCGATCTCCGAGCTCGCCGAGGAGCCCTACAAGATCGAGCTGATCGGCCTCAAGGGCTCCGGTCACGCCGAGGGTGCCGCCGAAGGTGCGAACGTCGAGGTGGGCGCCGGCGAGCTGACCATCTACGACAACCTCAACCGCAAGGGCGAGGTCGCCTGGAAGGATCTGTGCCGCGGCCCCCACCTGCCCACCACCAAGCGGATCCCGGCGTTCAAGCTGATGCGCTCCGCCGCGGCGTACTGGCGCGGCGACGAGAAGAACAAGCAGCTGCAGCGCGTCTACGGCACCGCCTGGGAGTCCAAGGAGGCGCTCGAGGAGCACCTGCACCGCATCGAGGAGGCCGAGCGTCGCGACCACCGCAAGCTCGGCCGCGAGCTGGACCTCTACTCCTTCCCCGACGAGCTCGGCTCGGGCCTGGTCGTGTTCCACCCCAAGGGTGGCGTGGTCAAGCGCGAGATGGAGGACTACGTCCGCCGCCGGCACATCGAGGAGGGGTTCCAGTACGTCGGCACCCCGCACATCTCCAAGGAGGGGCTCTTCCACACCTCCGGGCACCTGCCGTACTACGCCGACGGCATGTTCCCGCCCATGGACATGGAGGGCAGCAACTACTACCTCAAGGCCATGAACTGCCCCATGCACAACCTGATCTTCAGGTCGCGTGGGCGTTCCTACCGTGAGCTGCCGCTGCGCCTCTTCGAGTTCGGCTCGGTCTACCGCAACGAGAAGTCGGGCGTCGTGCACGGGCTCACCCGGGTCCGGGGGATGACCCAGGACGACTCGCACTCCTACGTCACCCCCGAGCAGGCACCCGCCGAGATCAAGCACCTGCTCGACTTCGTGCTCGGGCTGCTCAAGGACTTCGGCCTCGAGGACTTCTACCTCGAGCTGTCGACCCGCGACGAGGACTCCTCGAAGTTCGTCGGCTCCCACGAGGACTGGGCGACCGCGACCGCGATCCTCGAGAAGGTCGCCACCGACTCCGGTCTCGAGCTCGTGCCCGACCCGGGCGGGGCCGCGTTCTACGGCCCGAAGATCTCGGTGCAGTGCCGGGACGCGATCGGCCGGACCTGGCAGATGTCGACGATCCAGTACGACTTCAACCAGCCGCAGGGCTTCGAGCTCGAGTACCAGGCCAACGACGGTTCCCGTCAGCAGCCGGTCATGATCCACTCGGCCAAGTTCGGCTCCATCGAGCGGTTCATCGGCGTCCTCGTCGAGCACTACGCCGGAGCGTTCCCGCCCTGGCTCGCGCCCGTGCAGGTCCAGGCGATCCCGATCGCCGAGCGCCACAACGACTACCTGTACGACGTGGCGAAGCAGATGACGAAGCGTGGGCTGCGGGTCGAGGTCGACGACTCCGGCGACCGGATGCAGAAGAAGATCCGCAACGCGCAGCTGCAGAAGGTGCCGTTCATGATGATCGCCGGCGACGACGACATCGCGGCCGGCGCCGTCTCCTTCCGCTACCGCGACGGTCGCCAGGACAACGGCGTCCCGCTCGAGGAGGCGATCCAGCGGGTGCTGGCCGCCGTGGAGTCGCGCGAGCAGGTGTAGCGGCCCCGCAAGGTCGCGACGCTGCGGTTGGGATAGTCCGTGACGTTCGGCAGGTCGGCATCGCGTGTCGACCTGCTTAACGTCACGGACTATCCAGGCTCCAGGCGGGCAAGGGTCAGCGGACCCGCTTGACGTAGCGGCGGCACGGCGAGACGTACGTCGTGCCGCCCGCGCTCACCTCGTAGGGCAGGTCGCCCTCGTCGGTCCAGCCGCGGCCCTCGTAGAACCGGCGGGCCCGGGCGTTGCCCACCACGACCGCCAGCCAGGCCGTGTCGTGGCCACCCGCCGCCACCTGACGCTCGGCCTCGTCGAGCAGCGGCCCGGCCAGGCCCGTCCCACGGTGGGCTGCGGCGACGTACACCTGCTCGACCTCGTCGCCGACGACCATCACGAAGCCGGCCACCTGCCCGTCGACCACCGCGACCGTCGTGTCGCCGGTGCGCCGGGCGGCGCGCTCCTCGAACGCCGCCAGGGTGCGGGCCGCCGTCAGGCCGTCGGGGACGTGGCCGGCGTGGGCGTCGTGCCAGCCGCGGTGCCAGAGGTCGGCCACGGCGGCTGCGTCTGCCGGCGTCGCCGGGCGGAGGATCGGGGCATCCATGGCGCCGAGACTAGTGAGCCTAGGATTCACAGCCATGAGCGACGTACTGAAGCAGGACGGCATCGGGGCGTCCGACCACCTCGACCGCCTGTGGACCCCCTACCGGATGGCCTACATCCGCGGGGAGAACAAGCCGGCCGACGCGACGTCGGGGGAGTGCCCGTTCTGCCGGATCCCGAGGCTGCCGGACGCGGAGGGGCTCGTCGTACGCCGCGGCGAGCTGGCGTACGCCGTGCTCAACCTCTACCCCTATGCGCCCGGGCACCTGATGGTCTGCCCCTACCGCCACGTCGCGGAGTACCCGGAGACCACGGCCGAGGAGGCGGCGGAGATCGCGGACCTCACGAAGCAGGCCATGCGCGTGATCCGGGAGGTCTCCGGCGCGACCGGCTTCAACATCGGCATGAACCAGGGCCACACCGCCGGCGCCGGCATCGCCGCCCACCTCCACCAGCACGTCGTGCCCCGCTGGCCGGGCGACCAGAACTTCATGCCGGTCATCGGCCACACCCGGACGATGCCCGAGCTGCTCGACCAGACCCGGACCCTGCTCGCCGACGCCTGGTAGGCCATTGCGCGCGGGGCCGTCCGGGAGGAACGTGGTTCCCGACCGGCGGCGCCGCTGGGGCGCTGCCCCGAACGAGAAGGGGCGGGCCATGTACGCACGCTCGATCACGATCCTCGGAAACCCCGACGCCATGGACGAGGGCGTCGCCTACGTCCGTGACGAGGTCCAGCCGATGATCACGGAGCTGGAGGGCTGCCTCGGCTTGTCGATGCTGGTCGACCGGGAGACCGGCCAGTGCATCGTCACCAGCTCGTGGCACTCCGAGGACGCCATGCGCGCCAGCGACCTGCACCTGGTCCCGCTGCGCATGCGCGCCGGCGAGATCATGGGGGGCGCCCCACGGATCGAGGAGTGGGAGGTCGCGGTCATGCACCGTGACCACCGGGCGGCCGCGGAATCGTGCTGCCGGGTCACCTGGATGCGGCTCAACCACGGTGACTTCGACCGGGGCATCGGGCTCTACCGGACCGCGATGCTGCCCGAGATGGAGACCCTCGACGGGTTCTGCAGCGCCAGCCTGCTGGTGAACCGCACGACCGGGCGGGCCTGCAGCACCACCACCTACGACTCGCGTGCCACGATGGAATCCACCCGGGACCGGGCGTGGACGATCCGGGACGCCGGGGTCAGGGAGGCCGGGGTCGACGTGCTCGACGTCGTGGAGTTCGACCTCGCCCTGGCCCACCTGAGGCTGCCCGAGCTGGTCTGAAGGGCGCGCCCACCACCTACGAGATCTGGTGGGGATGGGCCGGCGCCCGTCCCTGGAAGGCGAGGATGGCCGGGTTGACGATGTGACCGTCGCGGATCTCGATCGCCCGGCTCAGGGTCTCGTCGTCGTCCCACGACGTACCTCCCTCGAGAACCGGCCGGAGGAAGGGGATCAGCGCGTTGCTGTTCTCCCAGGTCGCCGAGTTCCAGAGGTACGACGGGCTGTGGTCGACCGCGTAGTAGAGGACGTGGTTGCCCACCTCGAACGTCGGCTCGTCGAACGTCGTCGGGCGGGCCCAGCTGAAGCCCATGCCGAGGTCACACGACACGTCGACGATCATGCTCCCGGGACGGAACGCGTCCAGGTCCTCGGTCTGCAGGTAGGTCAGCGGCGCCGCCGTGTCCTGCAACGTGCAGTTGACCACGATGTCGTTCTCGGCGAGGTAGGGCGCGAGCGGCACCCGGCCGCGTTCGGTGATGACGTGGCTGAGGTGCGGCGAGTCCGGGTCGTGGTCGAACTGCCTGATCCGGACCGAGTGGATCGGCGAGCCCACGGCAGCGACGCCGCGCGTCGTGAGCACGGCGACCTCGTGCACGCCATGCGCGTTGAGCGCGGTCACGGCCCCGCGGGCGGTGGCGCCGAAGCCGATCACGACGGCACTCAGGCGTCGGCCGTAGTCGCCCGTCGTGCCCGCCAGCTCCATCGCCTGGATCACCGAGCAGTAGCCGGCGAGCTCGTTGTTCTTGTGGAACACGTGGAGACCGACGGCCCCGTCCCGGGTCCAGTGGTTCATGGCCTCGAACGCGATCAGGGTCAGCTGCCGGTCGATGGCCAGCTGCGTCAGCTCCGGGTCCTGCACGCAGTGTGGCCAGCCCCAGAGCACCTGTCCCGGGCCGAGGGCGGCCACGTCGGAGTGCTGCGGCTTCGGCAGGAGCACCACGTCGGAGCCCGCGAGGATCTCCTCGCGCGACGCGAACCCGGCCACGAAGCCCGCGAGGTCGGCGTCGGACGCGCCGAAACGCTCGCCGTACCCGTGCTCGAGGGTGATCCGTTCCCGCAGGTCAGCGTCCAGGTGGGGAAGGTGCTCGGGGTGCAGGGGGAGCCGACGCTCGTTCTCCTTCGCGGAGGAACCGATGACCCCCAGCCGCAGCAGTGTCACTTCTTCTTGGTCACGAGCTTCTCGGAGAACGTGTCCTCGCTGCCCTTGGCGCGCTTGTCGGCGCGCTTCTCCTTGATGGACTTGACGGTCTTCTTGGTCATCCCTTGCCGCGGCGACTTGTCGCTCATGCTGGCTCCCTGGTCGGAAGCCTGACTGGCTCCGTGCTGTGACAGTACGCCTTGTCGACGGCGCCCGACGCCGGCTCAGTCCGGCAGCCGGTCGAGGACCGACTCCCGGGCCTCGCGGTAGCGCTCGCGCACTGACGGCACCTCGTCGTCCTCCTCGACGGTGGCGCCGGCCAGCTCCCAGTCCGGGGGCGCCACGGACCCGGCGTGGACCCACGCCGCCTGCCGCGCGGCGCCGCGGGCGACGTACTCGCCGGGGGGTGGCACGTGCACCGGGCGACCGAAGACCGTGGGCGCGATCCGGCGTACGGCGGGGGAGGCGGCCGCGCCGCCCACGAGCAGGACCCGCTCGACGCGGGCTCCCTGGGCGACCAGCGCGTCGATCCCGTCGGCGAGCCCGCAGAGCAGGCCCTCGACGGCGGCCCGGGCGACACAGGCCGGGTCCAGCGAGTCGAGGGTGAGGCCGTGCAGCGAGCCGGTCGCGTGCGGCCGGTCCGGGGTGCGCTCGCCCTCCAGGTAGGGCACCAGGACCGCCCCGGCGGCGCCCGGCGGCGCCGACAGCGCGAGCTCCGCGAGCCGTGCGTGGTCGACTCCGAGCAGCCGGGCGGTGCCGTCGAGCACCCGGGCGGCGTTCAGGGTGCAGACCAGCGGCAGGAAGTGGCCGCTGGCGTCCGCGAACCCGGCCACGACGCCGCTGGCGTCGGCGGCCGGGACCGTCGAGACGGCCGAGACGACGCCCGAGGTCCCGATCGAGACGACGACGTCGCCCGGCCGGGCTGCCAGACCGAGGGCGGCGGCGGCGTTGTCGCCGGTGCCGGCGCCGAGCAGGGCGCCCTGCCGGGTGTGGCCGGGGGAGTCGGCCGGCCCGAGGATCCGCGGCAGCACCGGGTCGCTGCCCAGCGCGAGCCGGAGCAGGTCGGTCCGGTAGGCCTCGGTCCGCGGGGACCAGTAGCCCGTTCCGCTCGCGTCGCCGCGGTCGGTGGTGAGATCCCCGAGCCCCGTGGCGCCCCGCAGCCGCCACGTCAGCCAGTCGTGCGGCAGGCACACGGCCGCCGTACGTCGTGCCGCGTCGGGCTCGTGGTCGGCCAGCCACCGGAGCTTGGTGATCGTGAACGAGGCGACCGGGACCGATCCCACCGCGTCTGCCCAGGCGCCCGGGCCCCCCAGCTCCGCCACCAGGGTGCGGGCCGCCTCGGCGGAGCGGGTGTCGTTCCAGAGCAGGGCCGGCCGGACCACCTCGCCGGCCCGGTCCAGGCAGACCATGCCGTGCTGCTGGCCCCCGACCGCGAGGGCGGCGACGTCGTCGAGGCCGCCGGCGGCCTCGACCGCCCGGTCCAGGGCGGTCCACCAGGCGGCGGGGTCGACCTCGGTCCCGTCCGGGTGCGGGGCGCGCCCCTCCCGCACGGTGCGGCCGGTGTGCTCGTCGACGACGACCACCTTGCAGGACTGGGTCGACGAGTCGACCCCGGCCACCAGGGCCACGTCAGCCCCGGACGCCGTAGAGGTGCTCGAGGGCGAGCTGGTCCAGGAGCTCGAACCCCATGCCGCGACGGCCGGCCTCCTCGGGGTCGAAGGCCTCGTCACGCAGGTCCTGCAGGCTCTCGCCGGCAGCCAGGGTGGGCACCGCGAGCTGGTCGACGCGGGCAGCGGCGAGCGCCTGCTGCACGTCCGGGTCGGCGCGGAAGGCGCGGACCTTCTCGCGCAGGATCAGGTAGTTGCGCATGCACGCCTCGGCGGAGACCCAGACGCCGTCCATGTCCTCGGTCCGCGGCGGCTTGTAGTCGAAGTGCCGGGGGCCGACGTAGCCGCCGTTCTCGACGATGTCGACGGTCCAGAACGCACCCCGGGCGTTGCCGGCACCGAACCGGAGGTCCTGGTCGTACCGGGGGCCGGTCTGGCCGTTGAGGTCGATGTGGAAGAGCTTGCCGTGCCAGAGCGCCTGCGCGAGGCCGTGCGCGTAGTTGAGCGAGGCCATCTCCTCGTGCCCGACCTCGGGGTTCACCCCGACGAGCTCGGGGTGCTCGAGCCCGTTGATGAACGCGAGCGCGTGGCCGACGGTGGGGAGCAGGATGTCGCCGCGCGGCTCGTTGGGCTTGGGCTCGATCGCGAAGCGCATGTCGTAGCCCTGCTCGAGGACGTAGGACCCGAGGACGTCGAAGGCCTCCTTGTAGCGGTCCAGCGCGCTCTTGACGTCCTTGGCCGCGCCGGACTCGGCGCCCTCGCGACCACCCCAGGCGACGAAGATCCGGGCGCCCAGCTCGGCCGCGAGGTCGATGTTCTCCAGCGCCTTGCGCACCGCGAACCGACGTACGTCGCGATCGTTGTTGGTGAAGCCCCCGTCGCGGAAGACCGGGTGGGAGAAGAGGTTCGTGGTGACCATCGGCACGACCAGACCGGTCTCGGCGAGCGCCTTGCGCAGCGGCGCGAGGCGGGCCTGCTTGGTGGCCGCGTCGGCATCGAAGGGGAAGACGTCGTTGTCGTGGAAGGTGATGCCGTAGGCGCCGAGGTCACTCAGGCGGTGGATGGCCTGGGCCGGGTCCAGCTCGGGACGGATCGCGCTGCCGAACACGTCGACGCCCTGCCAGCCCACGGTCCACAGGCCGAAGGAGAACTGGTCGTCGCGGGTGGGGGTGAAGCTGGTCGCGTCGGGCATGGCGTCCTCGTCTTCCGCCGCCGGGAGCACTTCGTTCCGTCATGCAACAAAACGTGACCAAAGGCTCTTGCCGAGCGGCTGTGGGGGTGAGTATGTTGTGCGTCACAACATACACCGTGATGAGCGTCACATCACAAGAGCCGATCCCATGGAGGTCGAGCACATGGTCAGGAACAAGGTTGTACGGATGGCCTGCCTCACAGCGATCGCCACCTTGGCGTTCGGCTCGCTGGCGGCCTGTGGTGGCGACGACGACTCGGGCGACGGCGGGGGCGGCGGCGGCAACGCCGAGGTCGGGGTGATCCTTCCGGACGCCGTGACCTCGCCGCGCTGGGAGGCCAACGACCGGCCCAGCCTGCAGCAGGCGTTCGACGATGCCGGCATTGAGTCGGACATCCAGAACGCGCAGGGTGACAAGACGAAGTTCGGCAAGATCTGCGACAGCATGATCAACGAGGGCGTCAAGGTCCTCATGATCGTCAACCTCGACTCCGACTCGGGGTCGGCGTGCCTCAAGAAGGCAGCCGACGCCGGTGTCCAGAGCATCGACTACGACCGCCTCACGCTGGGGGGCGGCGCGTCGTACTACGTCTCCTTCGACAACGTGAAGGTCGGCGCGCTCATGGGTGAGGGGCTCTCGAAGTGCCTCGACGAGATGGGCACGACCAAGGCCAACATCGTCTACATCAACGGTGACCCGACCGACAACAACGCGGCGCTGTTCAAGGAGGGCTACGCGGGGGCGCTCCAGCCGAAGATCGACTCGGGCGACTACAAGCTGGTCGGCGACCAGAGCGGCTTCTGGGACGCCACGAAGGCCGGCACGGCCTTCGAGCAGCTGTACACCCAGAACGACGGCAAGGTCGACGGAGTCGTGTCCGCCAACGACACGATGGCCGGTGGCATCATCGCCCGGCTCAAGGCCAACGGCCTCGCCGGCAAGGTTCCGGTCACCGGTCAGGACGCGTCGATCGCGGGCCTGCAGGAGATCCTCGCGGGCAACCAGTGCATGACCGTCTACAAGAACACCAACATCGAGGCCAAGGCGGCCTCCGACCTCGCCATCGCCCTGATCCAGGGCGACACGAGCAAGGCCGACGGACTGGCCACGGGTTCGGTCACCGACTCGGAGACCGGTGACGAGGTCAAGTCGGCGCTCGCGACCCCGGAGTCCATCACCGCGGACAGCGTCCAGAAGGTGGTCGATGACGGCTTCGCGAAGGCTTCCGACATCTGCACCAAGGAATATGCTGCCGACTGCAAGAAGTACGGCGTGGAGTAAGTCCTCGGCAACGGGGGCCCGTCCCGGCGGGACGGGCCCCCTGCAGGTCATCCCCCCAGCGACCAGGAGAGTCCCGTGTCCGTCGAAGCACCCGAGAAGACCGCCGCGTCCGCGTCGGCGGAACCCCTGTTGAGCCTGCGCGGCGTCCAGAAGAGCTTCGGTGCCGTGCATGTGCTGCGCGGCGTCGACCTCGACGTCCGCCCCGGTGAGGTCACCGCGCTCGTCGGTGACAACGGCGCCGGCAAGAGCACCCTGATCAAGGGCATCGCCGGCATCCACGCCTTCGACGACGGCCACTACGCCTTCGAAGGCTCCAAGGTCCACGTCCACGGGCCCCGGGACGCCAACGCGCTCGGGATCGAGATCGTCTACCAGGACCTCGCGCTGTGCGACAACCTCGACGTCGTCCACAACATGTTCCTCGGCCGTGAGCTCGGCCGGGCCGGCATGCTCGACGAGGACACGATGGAGCGTCGCGCCCGCGAGACGCTCGACGGCCTCTCGGTGCGGACGCTGAGCTCGGTGCGCACGTTGGTCGCCTCCCTCTCGGGTGGGCAGCGACAGACGGTGGCGATCGCCCGTGCCGTGCTCTGGAACTCCAAGGTCGTGATCCTCGACGAGCCGACCGCCGCCCTCGGTGTGGCCCAGACCGAGCAGGTGCTGCTCCTGGTCCGCCGGCTCGCCGACCGCGGTCTCGGCGTCGTGCTGATCAGTCACAACCTCAACGACGTCTTCCAGGTCGCCGACGAGATCGCCGTGCTCTACCTCGGCGCGATGGTGGCCCAGGTCCGCACGGCCGACGTGACCCACGGCCAGGTGGTCGAGCTCATCACCGCCGGTCGCTCCGGCACGCTCGGCCAGGTGCCGAACGACCCCACGCCCGCGCCGAGCAGCGGAGAGACCCGATGACGACCATGACCACCCCCTCCACGGCGCCCTCCGCTCCCGAGAGTCCTCGAGAGCCGACCCTGCGCGACATCGCCCGTGACTACTTCACCAAGGTCCGGGGCGGGGACGTGGGCTCGCTGCCGGCGATCCTCGGGCTGCTGGTCCTGGTGACGGTCTTCTCGATCCTGCGGCCCGGCAAGTTCACCAACGCCTTCAACTTCGCCAACCTGATCAACCAGTCGGCCGCGATCACCGTGCTCGCGATGGGCCTGGTGTTCGTGCTGCTGCTCGGCGAGATCGACCTCTCCGCCGGCTACACCGGCGGCACCGCGGCGGCGGTCATGGGCATCGTGATGACCCGGCACGACATGGGCTGGCTGCCCTCGCTCATCGCCTGCCTGCTGACCGGCGCGGTGATCGGCACCTGCATCGGCCTGCTCGTGGCCAGGCTGGGGATCCCATCCTTCGTGGTCACGCTGGCAGCCTTCCTCGGACTGCAGGGCGTGATGCTCGCCCTCATCGGCGAGGGCGGCACGATCGGCTACCGCAACGACGTGATCCTGGCGATCAACAACGACACCCTGCCCGTCTGGCTCGGCTGGACGCTCGCCGTGGTCGGGCTCGTCGGCTACGCCCTGGTCACCTACAACACCAACCGCAGGCGGCGGGCCGGAGGGCTCAGCAGCCAGCCGATGCTGCTCTGGGCGATGAAGACCGCGAGCCTCGCGGCCATCGTGGTGGCCGTCGTGGCCTACCTCTCGATCGAGCGCAGCCGCAACCCGGCCCTGATCTCGCTCAAGGGCGTGCCGATCGTGCTCTGCGTCATCGTCGCCCTGCTCATCGTGCTGACCTTCATGCTCAACAAGACGTCGTGGGGACGCCACGTCTACGCCGTCGGCGGCAACGCCGAGGCGGCGCGCCGCTCCGGCATCAACGTGGCCCGGATCAGGCTCAGCGGCTTCGTGATCTGCTCCACGATCGCGGCCATCGCCGGACTCCTCATCGCCAGCCGCGACAACTCGGTCTCGCCCTCCACCGGCGGGTCGCAGACCCTGCTGTACGCCGTGGGCGCGGCCGTCATCGGCGGCACCAGCCTCTTCGGTGGCAAGGGCCGGGTGTCCGACGCCGTCATCGGCGGCCTGGTGATCGCCGTCATCGACAACGGCATGCTGCTGCTGAACCAGCCGCCCGGCACCGTCTACATGGTGACCGGTGGCGTGCTCCTGCTCGCAGCCAGTGTCGACGCGATCAGCCGACGACGGGCCACGGCCACCGGACGGGCTTGACCCGTGCCGCCACCCACCGGCGTCGGATCCGAGGAGCTGCGACGCGCCAACCTGCGCGCGATCCTGCAGACGATCCACACGCACGGGCCCACCACCCGGGCGGTGCTCACCCGCCAGCTCGGTCTCAACCGCAGCACCATCGGGGACCTCACCGGCGAGCTCCAGACCCTGGGGCTCGTCTCCGAGCAGACCTCGTCCCTGGCCGGACGATCGGGGCGGCCCTCGCACCTCGTCGTACCCCGCAAGGACAACGTCGTGGTCGCCGTCGACCTCGGCGTCGACCGGATCGCGGTCGCGCTCGTCGGGCTCGGTGGGGAGGTCCTCGACCGACGGGAGCGCGGGCACCAGCGCGGGGAGCACGACGTCGCCCACGTGGTGGAGTCGATCGCGCAGATGGTCGACGAGCTGTTGGCCGGACACCCCGGCGTGCGCTGCTTCGGCCTCGGGGTGGCGGTGCCCGGCGCGGTCCGCTCGGGTGACGGGATGGTGCGGTTCGCGCCCAACCTCGGCTGGGTGGGGGAGCCGTTCACCGACGTGCTCAAGAAACGCCTCGGTCGCCCGGTCGTGACGGGCAACGACTCCAACCTCGGCGTCCTCGCCGAGCACGTCCGTGGCGCGGCGGTCGGCCACTCCGACGTCGCCTATCTCAACGGGAGCGTGGGCATCGGTGGCGGCTTCCTTGTCGGCGGCGTCCCGCTCACGGGTGCCAGCGGGTACGCCGGCGAGATCGGACACCTCCAGGTCGACAGCCAGGGACCGGTCTGCCGGTGCGGCTCGATCGGCTGCTGGGAGATGAAGGCCGGCGAGAACGAGCTGCTCCGCCAGGCGGGGCGGCTTCCCGGCGGCGGCCCGCGGGCCGTCGCCGAGGTGATCGCCGCCGCGGTGGAGGGCGACCGGCGCGCTGCCGATGCCGTCGACGAGGTGGCCGAGTGGACCGCCGTCGGGATCCGTGCGGTCATCAACATCTTCAACCCCGAGATCCTGGTCCTCGGCGGCTGTCTGGCCCAGGTCTGGGAGGCGGCCGAGGACCGCGTCAACGCGGCTCTCGAACGCAGCACGCTGGTCACCCCGCGGGACGAGGTCAGGATTCGTTCCGCCCTGCTCGGCACGGACTCGCCGCTGCTGGGAGCCGCGGAGCTGGCCTTCGCGCCGATCCTCGAGCACCCACAGGCAGTCCCGCAGGCCGTGTGACGTCGGGGCCCGGGTAGCCTGCTCCCGCCATGCTTGATCGTTTCCGCGCCTTCTGGACGAAGGTCCTCACTCCCATCGCCCGCCTGCTCATCAGGCTGGGCGTCAGTGCCGACGCCGTGACCCTCGTGGGCACCATCGGGGTGTGCGCCGGCGCGCTCGCCTTCTTCCCCCAGGGCAAGCTGCTGACCGGCGTCCTGGTGATCTCCGCGTTCGTCTTCAGCGACCTGCTCGACGGCACGATGGCCCGGATGACGGGCACGTCCAGCAAGTTCGGCGCCTTCCTGGACTCCACGCTGGACCGCATCGGGGACGGCGCGATCTTCGCCGGCATCGCGCTCTACTTCGCCGGCCCCGGCGACGACCGGCTCTACCTCGTGCTCGCGCTGGCCTGCCTGGTGATGGGCGGCGTGACGTCGTACGCCCGGGCCCGCGCCGAGGGCCTCGGCTTCCAGGCCAAGGTCGGCATCGCCGAGCGCGCCGACCGGCTGGTCGCGATCCTCGTGGCGACCGGTCTCTCGGCGATCTTCGACCTGCCGGTCCTGCTGTACGTCGCCCTCTGGGCGCTGGCGATCGCCAGCACCGTCACGGTGGTGCAGCGGATCTGGGTGGTCCGCCAGCAGGCGCTCGCCGAGCTTCGCTCCTGAGCCGGTCCGCGACGGCTCCCGAAGTACGTCCGCAGGCGTGACCGCCGTAGGATTGGGCCATGGTTGAGACTTCCCCCGCAGGCGGCACCCCCAGCGACAGCACCGGCACCCAGCGCGTGAAGCGCGGCATGGCAGAGATGCTCAAGGGCGGCGTGATCATGGACGTGGTCACCCCCGAGCAGGCCCGGATCGCCGAGGACGCCGGAGCCGTCGCGGTGATGGCCCTCGAGCGGGTTCCCGCCGACATCCGCGCCCAGGGTGGCGTGAGCCGGATGAGCGACCCCGACATGATCGACTCGATCATCGCCGAGGTGTCGATCCCGGTCATGGCCAAGGCCCGGATCGGCCACTTCGCCGAGGCGCAGGTCCTGCAGAGCCTGGGTGTCGACTACATCGACGAGTCCGAGGTCCTCACCCCGGCCGACTACGCGAACCACATCGACAAGTGGGCCTTCACGGTTCCGTTCGTGTGCGGCGCGACCAACCTGGGCGAGGCGCTGCGCCGGATCACCGAGGGCGCGGCGATGATCCGCTCCAAGGGCGAGGCCGGCACCGGTGACGTCTCCAACGCGGTCACCCACATGCGCACGATCCGCCGCGAGATCCGCCGCCTGGGCGCCCTGGAGGAGGACGAGCTGTTCGTCGCCGCCAAGGAGCTGCAGGCGCCGTACGACCTGGTCAAGGAGGTCGCCGCGAACGGCAAGCTCCCCGTGGTGCTGTTCGTCGCGGGTGGCATCGCCACCCCGGCCGACGCCGCGATGATGATGCAGCTCGGTGCCGAGGGCGTCTTCGTCGGCTCGGGCATCTTCAAGGCCGGCAACCCGGCCCAGCGCGCCGAGGCGATCGTCAAGGCGACCACGTTCTTCGACGACCCGGACGTGGTCGCGAAGGTCTCGCGTGGCCTCGGCGAGGCGATGGTCGGCATCAACGTCGAGGAGATCCCGCAGCCGCACCGGCTCTCCGAGCGCGGCTGGTAGCTCCTGTTACTCCTGTTACCCAGGCCCCGAAAGTAAGAGTCTTGCCACGTGCGATCCACGACTCGGTAACTTTCCGGGGCCTGGGCTCATTTCTCCGACAGTCTCCTCCCGTGGGGCCGCCCTGACCGGCCCTCGGGACCGAGGAGACCATCATGAAGAAGGCAACCAAGGGCGCACTCGCCGCCGCTGCCGCCGGCAGTCTCCTGCTGGGCGGCGCCGGCTCGCTGGCATTCTGGACCGGCACGCAGGACGTGTCCGGCGGGAGCATCAACTCGGGCAAGCTCACGTTGAGCGCCCCGAACTGCACGACTGGTCCGGGCGTGCACGACTGGCAGTACGACACGTCGAACGCGGTATTCACGATGGGTACGTCCCAGGTGGTCCCCGGGGACAGCATCAGCAAGGTCTGCGACATGACCCTGGTGCTCGACGGTAGCCACATCGGAGCGACTCTTGCGCTCGGAAATGCAACGATCACGGACGACTCGGGGAACACACTGGACACTGAGCTGACCAAGTCAGCGACGTTCACGGTGGACGGCGCCGCATACGCGCCGATCAGCGCCGCCGGGACCTATGCGATTCGGGCGACCGTCACGGTTGCGCTCCCCAGCACCGTCACGTCCACCACAACTCAGAACACCGCGGCGGTACTCGAGGCCATGACCCTCCTCGCCACTCAGACCCACGACGGTTCGTAGCTCGCCCCGCTCTTGATCGCTGAGAAGGGCGAGCTGATGTCGAAGGACACGAAGAGAGCGGCGCCGGAATGGCTCCGCTGGGTCGGGCTCGTTGGGTCCTGGTTCGTCATGCTCTCGGTGGGTGCGACCCTGCTGGTCGCGCTGATCGTGCCGCGACTGGCGGGGGCGACGCCGTACGTGATCGAGACCGGGTCGATGGCGCCCACGATGCCGCCGGGCACCCTCGTGGTGGTCAAGCCGGTGCCGGTGGCCGACATCGCGTGCGGGCGACGTCGTTACCTACCAGCTCAAGTCCAACGACCCCACCGTGGTCACGCACCGGGTTCTCACGGTCGGGTACGACGGGACCGGCCAGCCGCGCTGGCGCACCCAGGGTGACGCGAACGACGTCGCCGACGAGAACTGGGTCCTGCCGGTGCAGATCAAGGGGACCCGGTGGTACTCGATCCCGTACCTCGGCTACGTCACGTCGTTCGTCACGGATCAACAACGAGGGATGCTCATGGTGCTGGTGGTGCTCGGCCTGATCGGGTACGCCGGCGCCATGTTCCGCGGGGCCGTGCGGGATCGTCGACAGGCTGCGACTTCGATCGAAGTGGCCGCGTGAAGACGCGGCTGTTCGGCCTCCTGGTCCTGGCGCTCACGGCGCTGGCCCTTGCCGTCCCGCAGTCCGCCTCTGCCACGCAGAGCTGGTCCCGGCTGATGCTGAGCCGGGACGGCCAGCACTGGACGCCCCACCTGGACGCCCCCCTGTTCGGGAAGAAGTTCGTGTGGGTCCCGGGCACCCAGAAGTCGCGAACGTTCTACGTGCGCAACCAGAGCGGTGAGGCCGCTCGGCTCCGGGTCACCGTGCGGGTCACCAACGGGGAGGGCCTGCTGGGGCACAGTGGGTTCCGGATGGCTGTCCGCACCAGGAACGGTCACTGGCACCAGATCCGCCGCCCCGGTCGACAGAGAGTGGCTCACCTGACGATGGGCAAGGGCAAGATCGCCCCGGTGACCGTCCGGGTTCGCTTCTTCACGAAGGCCGGAAATCAAACGATGGACGGTCACCTGCGGTTCGTGACGCGGGTCCGCCTGTCCGAGAAGGGATGATCCGCTCATGAGCTGGAAGCACGCAGGCGCTGTTCGCCTCCTGGCCTCGGCACGCACGCGTGCCGCGCTCAGCCTCGGTGTCGTGCTCGCGGTCGGCGCGACCGGAACCTTCGCCTTCTGGACCGACAGCGCGACCGTCTCCGGAACCAACTTCACGGCCGGCACGCTGAACATCTCGCTCAACGCGGGAGACACGGCGTACTCCACCACCACCCTCCCGATGGCCACGATGGTCCCCGGGTCGACCTCGGCCGAGATCCTCCCCGTCAAGAACGCCGGAAACGTGCCGATGAAGTACTCCCTGACGGGTGGTCTCACCGGCACCGGCGCCGGCTCGCTGGCCCCCGACCTCACGCTGCGCATCGTGCTGAACGGCACCACGGCTGGCGTGACCTGCACGGGAGGCACCCAGATCTACAGCTCCGCGTTGACCGCGTCGACGGCGACCGAGATCATCCCCACCGCCAGCAAGCGGTCTCTGGCGGTGGGTGTCACGGAGTCGCTCTGCTTCGAGGTGACCTTCTCGGCCGCGGCTGCAGGCACCCAGCAGGGCAAGATCTCGTCCGCGTCGTTCACCTTCCTCGGGACCTCGGACCTGACGTGAACCTCCGGCTCCAGCGTGTGGCGTGGTGGACCCGTCAGGGGTTGCTCACAGGCGGAGCCGTGCTCGGGGTCGTCTGCATCCTCCTGACCATCGCGTCTGCCGTGCTCGGTCTGCGCCCGCTTGTGTTCCAGTCGGGGTCGATGTCGCCCACGATCACGACCGGCGCCCTGGCGATCTCGCAGCGGGTGGATGCGTCGTCCCTGGAGAAGGGCCAGATCGTCTCGGTCCCCACCAGCACCGGCTCCCGGGTCACCCACCGGATCGTCGGGGTGACCCACGAGGGCGATACGGCGATCCTCCGGCTCCGCGGTGACGCCAATCAGGCCACCGACTCCACTCCGTACCGGGTGACCCACGCCGACCGGGTGCTCTTCGACGTGCCCGGTGTCGGCTACGCGGTCGGCTGGATGTCCGGACCCATCGGCCTCTTCCTGCTCGGCCTCTACGCCGCGTTCCTGCTGTCGGTGCTCCTGAAGCGATCGCCGGAGCCGTCGTCTCACCCCCTGGCCGCGACCGGGCTGGCCCTGGTCCTGCTGGGGGCCGTCGCCTCCGAGCTGCTCGTGCCGCTTCGGGTCACCCCCACGCTGGCGGCCTTCACCGATTCGTCAGGCGTCTCGGCGACGACCCTGACCGCCAACCTCCCCACGCCCTCGTTCTCCTGTGCGCTGAGCGGCCAGAACAAGACGCTGCTGTCCTGGGGAACGGTCGCCGGGGCTCAATACGTGTTGCACTACGGCGTCGGCGGCGCGACGGCCGACCCGGCCACCACTGCGACCAGCAAGACCCTCAACAACAGCAGCGGCACCGCCTGGGTCGTGGCGACGAGGTCCTTCTCGGGCCAGCCGTGGACTTCCGGCGAGTCAGTGCACTTCGCTTATGCCAGTGGGGTCTGTACTGCCGCCTGAGGACGTGCTCCTAGGCTCAGCTCCGTGCCTTCCCCCACCATCGGCGTCTTCGCCCTGCAAGGCGACGTGCGCGAGCACCTGCGGATGCTCACCGACCTCGGCGTCGAGGCCGTCGCCGTACGCCGCCCCCGCGAGCTCGAGGCCTGCCACGGACTGATCCTGCCGGGTGGCGAGTCGACCACGATGGCCAAGCTGGCCCGCACGTTCGACCTGTTCGAGCCGCTCCAGCAGCGGATCAAGGACGGGATGCCCACCTTCGGCACCTGCGCCGGGATGATCCTGCTCGCCGAGCGGATCGAGGACGGCGCCGCCGGCCAGGAGACGCTGGGCGGGCTCGACATCACGGTCCGGCGCAACGCGTTCGGCCGCCAGGTCCACTCCTTCGAGGGCGAGCTCGAGTTCGACGGGTTCGAGGCTCCGGTGCACGCCGTGTTCATCCGGGCGCCCTGGGTGGAGCAGCTCGGTCCGGGGGTCGAGGTCCTTGCCACGGTCCCGGCCGGCGAGGCAGTGGGTAGGATCGTCGCGGTTCGCGAAGGTCACCTGATGGCCACCTCGTTCCATCCCGAAGTTGACGCGGACGATCGCATTCACCGCTACTTCGTGGAACTCGTCAAGCAGTCGTAGGGCACCAGAGCAAGTAGGGGAGCGCATGTCCGGCCACTCCAAATGGGCGACCACCAAGCACAAGAAGGCGGTCGTCGACGCCAAGCGCGGCAAGATGTTCGCCAAGCTGATCAAGAACATCGAGGTCGCCGCCCGGATGGGCGGTGGTGACCTCTCGGGCAACCCGACGCTCTACGACGCGGTCCAGAAGGCCAAGAAGTCGTCGGTCCCCAACGACAACATCGACCGCGCGGTCAAGCGCGGCTCCGGCGCCGAGGCGGGCGGCGCGGACTACACCACGATCATGTACGAGGGCTACGGCCCCGCGGGCGTGGCGATGCTCATCGAGTGCCTCACCGACAACAAGAACCGCGCCGCCATGGAGGTCCGCACCGCCATGACCCGCAACGGCGGTTCGCTGGCCGACCCGGGCTCGGTCTCGTTCCTGTTCAACCGCAAGGGCGTCGTGCTCGTCCCGACCACGCAGGACGGCAAGACCGTCACCGAGGACGACGTCCTCGAGGCGACGCTCGAGGCCGGCGCCGACGCCGTCAACGACCTGGGCGACTCCTTCGAGGTCGTGTCCGAGGCCACCGACCTGGTGGCCGTCCGCACGGCCCTCCAGGCCGCCGGCGTGGACTACGACTCCGCCGAGGCCTCGTTCGTCCCCGACATGCAGGTCGAGCTCGACGCCGACGCCGCGGGCAAGCTGTTCCGGCTGATCGACGCGCTCGAGGACCTCGACGACGTGCAGAACGTCTTCGCCAACTACGACGTCCCCGACGAGGTCATGGAGCAGCTCGAGGCCTGAGCGGGCGGGCTGCCCGCGTGTCGTCCGTCGTACGACGGGCCGCGCGGTTAGCGTGTTCTCCGAACAGATGTTCGGACGAAAGGCTCAGGATGCGTGTGCTCGGGATCGATCCCGGCCTGACCCGCTGCGGTGTGGGCGTGGTCGAGGGCCAGGTCGGGCGACCGCTCACCCTGGTCGACGTCGGCGTGCTCCGCACCTCCTCGGACGTGCCCGTGCCGCTGCGCCTGGTCACGATCGAGAAAGGCATCGACGCCTGGCTCGACGAGTACGCCCCCGACGCGGTCGCCATCGAGCGGGTCTTCGCCCGCTCGGACGTCAGCACCGTCATGGGCACCGCCCAGGCCAGCGGCATCGCCATGGTCTGCGCCGCCCGCCGCGGCCTGCCCGTCGCCCTGCACACGCCGAGCGAGGTCAAGGCCGCCGTCACCGGCAGCGGCCGGGCGGACAAGGCCCAGGTGGGGGCGATGGTCACCCGGATCCTGCGGCTGGACGCGCCGCCCAAGCCGGCCGACGCCGCCGACGCCCTCGCGCTGGCGATCACCCACATCTGGCGGGGCGGCGCCCAGGCCCGGATCGACGCGGCCGTCGCCGCTGCCGGGCCCGCACGGCCCGCCGCCCGACACGGAATGAGGAGCAGATGATCGCGTTCGTCCGGGGCCAGGTGGCCGCCGTGACCCTGTCCAGCGCCGTGCTCGAGGTCGGGGGAGTGGGCCTCGAGATCATGTGTACGCCGGGCACCCTGGCGACGCTGCGCACCGGCCGCCAGGCGATGCTGCCCACGAGCATGGTGGTCCGCGAGGACTCCCTCACCATCTTCGGCTTCCTCGACGACGACGAGAAGTCGATGTTCGAGCTCGTGCAGACCGCCTCGGGCGTCGGACCCAAGCTGGCGCAGGCCATGCTCGCCGTGCTCTCACCCGACGACCTGCGCCGCGCCGTGGCCGGCGACGACGTCAAGGCGCTCACCCGGGTGACCGGGGTCGGCCAGAAGGGCGCCCAGCGAATCATCCTGGAGCTCAAGGACCGGATCGGGGCCCCGGTGGGCGGGCGTCGGGCTGCCGCACCCAGCGGGCCCGCCCCGTGGCGCGACCAGGTCCACCAGGGCCTGGTGGGTCTCGGCTGGTCGACGCGGGACGCCGAGCAGGCCGTCGAGGCCGTTGCCCCCGATGCCGGTGACGCTCCCGACGTGGGCTCGTTGCTGCGTGCCGCGCTCCGCACCCTGAGCAGGGCCTGAGCATGTCGCTGGACCGACATGACGAGGACCACCTCGACGCGGCCGAGGAGGCCTACCTCGGGTCGCTGACCGCCGCCGAGGCGGAGGGCGACGAGCGCGTCGTGGAGGCCGCCCTGCGGCCGCGCACCCTCGACGAGGTGGTGGGTCAGACGCGGGTCCGGGCCCAGCTCGGCCTCGTCCTCGAGGCCGCCCGCCAGCGCGGCCGGACCGCCGACCATGTCCTGCTGTCCGGGCCGCCCGGACTCGGCAAGACCACCCTGGCGATGATCATCGCCGCCGAGATGACCGCGCCGCTGCGGCTGACCAGCGGTCCGGCCATCACCCACGCCGGCGACCTCGCCGCGATCCTGTCGGGGATGAACGAGGGGGACGTCCTCTTCGTCGACGAGATCCACCGCATGTCCCGGCCCGCCGAGGAGATGCTCTACATGGCGATGGAGGACTTCCGCGTCGACGTGGTCATCGGCAAGGGGCCGGGCGCGACCGCGATCCCGCTGGAGATCCCGCCGTTCACGCTGGTCGGGGCCACCACCCGGGCCGGCCTGCTGCCCGGCCCGCTGCGCGACCGGTTCGGGTTCACCGGGCACCTCGAGTTCTACGAGCCCCACGAGCTGGACCGCATCGTGCACCGTTCCGCGGGCCTGCTCGGGGTCGGGCTGACCGGTGACGGCGCGGCGGAGATCGCCTCACGCTCCCGGGGCACCCCCCGCATCGCCAACCGGCTCCTGCGCCGCGTGCGCGACTACGCCCAGGTGCGCGCCGACGGGATCGTGACGCTGGACGTCTCGAAGTCCGCCCTGGAGCTCTACGAGGTCGACGAGCTCGGACTCGACCGCCTCGACCGGGCCGTCCTCGATGCCCTGTGCCGCCGCTTCGCCGGTGGGCCGGTCGGGGTCTCGACCCTGGCCGTGGCCGTGGGGGAGGAGCGCGAGACGGTCGAGGAGGTGGCCGAGCCGTTCCTGGTGCGCAACGGGTTCCTGGCCCGCACGCCGCGTGGCCGGGTGGCCACGCCGGCCGCGTGGCAGCACCTCGGGCTCACGCCACCGGCGCCGCCGGGCGGGGTCATCGAAGCGGACGGCGTGTTGTTCGAGGACTGAGTGCGGTCCCCGTCACAGTCACGGTTACACTTTCCCGTCGGTCGGCTTGCGTGCCGATCACCCACCCCACCCTTCCCGCTCGAGAGGTTGTGTCGTGCCGGAGCTCGTCTCCTTGTTGCCGCTGCTGGGCATCGCGTTGCTGTTCTGGTTCCTCATCATCCGACCCGCTTCGAGGCGGCAGAAGGAACTCGCCCGCATGCAGTCTTCGTTGAAGTCTGGTGACGAGGTGATGCTCACCTCGGGCATCTTCGGCATCCTGCGAGACACCGAGGGTGACCACATCCACGTCGAGATCGCCGACGGGGTGACGGTCAAGGTCGCGCGCGGCGCCGTCGGCTCGATCGCACAGCCAGGGCTCGCCTCGGACGAGCCGGAGGAGAACTGACATGGCACGCAAGACCGCCCGCCCGGGTCGCACCCTGGTGGTGTTCTTCCTCGGCCTGGCGATCTCCTTCGGGCTCGTCGCGATCGGCGGCACCTGGAAGCCCGAGCTCGGCCTGGACCTCCAGGGCGGCACCCGGATCACGCTGATCGCCAAGGGCAACCCGTCGGCCGAGAGCCTCGACGAGGCCCGCGGCATCATCGACCAGCGCGTCAACGGCTCGGGTGTCACCGAGGCCGAGGTGACCACCCAGGGCAACCGGTTCGTGGTCGTGGAGATCCCCGGCAAGAGCCGACGCGACCTCGTCGACACGGTCAAGCGCCAGGCCCAGCTCCGGTTCCGCCTGGTCGCGTGCTCCTCGCGCGACACCTCGTGCGGCAACGCTCCGGTCACCGCCCCGGGCTCCACGCCGGGTGACGGCGTGACGGTGCCCAGCGAGCCGAGTGGCAGCGTCGCGCCGAGCTCGAGCCCCAAGAAGCGTGCTCCGTTGCTCATGGCCGACAAGAACAAGAAGAAGGACAAGAAGGCGTCGCCCACGCCCAGTCCTTCCGAGTCCGCCTCGCCCTCCGGGTCGCCGACCACCGCTCCGGACGGCGGCGACCTGGTCGACCAGCCGCTGAAGTGGATGAACAACCCCGACCCGGCATCGGTCGAGGCGTTCACCAAGTTCGAGTGCCCGACCGACGGCTCCGCGCCGATCGTCGACGACAACCCCGACAAGCCGCTGGTCACCTGCGGCACGGAGGACGAGGCGGGCGTCAAGTACCTCCTCTCCGCGGCGATGATCGAGGGCACCGACCTCAAGAGTGCGAGCGCCCAGATCCCCTCGCAGCAGGTCAACTGGGTCGTCTCGCTCGCCTTCAACGGCAGCGGCACCGACCAGTTCACCCAGATCTCGCAGGCCCTCTACGGCACCCAGAACCAGTTCGCCGTCGTCCTCGACGGCCAGGTCCTCTCGGCGCCGACGATGAACGGCCTGATCACCAACGGCCAGGCCCAGATCGAGGGCAACTTCACGGAGGCCTCGGCGCAGAGCCTGGCGACCAGCCTGAAGTTCGGCGCCCTGCCGATCGCCTTCGAGAAGGACCCGCCGGTCGAGACGGTCGGTCCCTCCCTCGCGGGTGACCAGCTCTCGGCCGGCATCACCGCCGGTATCGCCGGTCTGCTGCTCGTGATGCTCTACTGCCTGATCTACTACCGCGGCCTCGGCCTGGTGGTCATCGCGTCCCTGCTCGTCGCGGGTGGGACGACGTACGCCATGGTGCTGCTCCTCAGCAGCGCGGCGGGCTTCACCCTGTCGCTGCCGGGCATCGCGGGACTGATCGTGGCGGTGGGTATCACCGCGGACTCCTTCATCGTCTACTTCGAACGCATCCGTGACGAGATGCGCGACGGCAAGTCGATGCGCGTCGCCGTCGAGACCGGCTGGAAGCGGGCCCGAAACACCTGCCTGGCCGCCGACACCGTCTCGCTGCTCGCCGCGGTCGTGCTCTACATCTTCGCGGCCGGCGTCGTGAAGGGCTTCGCGTTCGCGCTCGGCCTCTCGACCGTCATCGACCTCGCGATCTTCTTCTGGTTCACGCACCCGATGGTGTCGTGGCTGGCGAGGTTCCGTTTCTTCAACCAGGGCCACAAGCTCTCCGGGCTCGACCCCGAGGCGCTCGGCATCGATCGACTTCCCGCGGGAGGGAGGGCCTGATGGGCAAGTTCTCACGACTCGGCAACGACCTCTACAACGGTCGCCGCTCGATCGACTTCGTCGGACGCAGCAAGCTCTGGTACGCCATCTCCGGCGTCATCATGATGCTGGCGGTCGGCGGCCTCTACTTCCAGGGCCTCAACTACGGCATCGAGTTCACCGGCGGTGCGCAGTACAGCGTCGCGGTGACCGCGTCGCAGGACACGGCTGACGAGCTGCGCCAGGCCGTGGCCGGCACCGGCATCCCGGACGCCTCCTCGCCGATCGTGACCACCTCGGGCAGCGACGCGATCCTGGTCCAGACCGAGCCGCTCACCGAGGCCGAGAGCGCCCAGGTCGTCTCCGCGATCGTGGACGTGACCGGGGTGGACCCGCAGCAGGGCATCTCCCAGACCGAGATCGGCGCCAGCTGGGGTCAGGAGGTGGCCCAGCGGTCACTGACCGGCCTCGCGGTCTTCCTCGTCCTGGTCGTCCTCTTCATCTGGGCCTACTTCCGCGAGTGGAAGATGTCCGCGGCCGCGATGGTGGCCCTCGTCCACGACGTCGTGATCACCATCGGCATCTACTCGCTGTCGGGGTTCGAGGTCAGTCCGGCCACGGTCACCGGTCTGCTCACGATCCTGGGCTTCTCGCTCTACGACACCGTGGTGGTGTTCGACAAGGTGCGCGAGAACACCAAGAACCTCCGCGAGAAGAAGTCGACCTACGCCGCGCAGGCCAACCTCGCGGTCAACCAGACCCTGGTCCGCTCGCTCAACACCTCGATCGTGGCGCTGATCCCGGTCGGCGCGATCCTCTACGTCGGTGCCGTCCAGCTCGGCAGCGGGTCGCTCAAGGACCTCGCGCTCGCGCTGTTCGTCGGCATGGCGGCCGGTGCGTACTCCTCGATCTTCATCGCGACCCCGCTGCTCGTGCAGCTCAAGTCGAGCGAGAACGAGGTCAAGCTCGCGGAGAAGCGCGACGCCGCACGTCGTCGTCACGTCGACCCGTACGCCTCGGTGCCCGCGTTCACCGAGGACATGCCGATCGCTCCCGCTCCGGGTGGGCTCGACCCCGAGCTCGGCGACGACGACGAGGACGCGCCGGTGTCGAGCACTCCGGCCGCTCGTCGCAACCCGGAGGCATCGGGCCGTGGCCGGGTCGCGCCGCCCGCCCGGGGACCGGTGGGTCCCAGCGGTGCCGCCGGGCGTCAGCAGCCGTCGCGCCAGACGCGGTCCAAGCGGGGCAAGAAGTGACCGAAGGCCGATCGCTCACGGACGTCGAGGCCGCCGGCCGCGACGCCCTGGACCGGTTGGTCGTCGACGTCGCGGACTTCCCCGAGCCCGGCATCGTCTTCAAGGACATCACGCCGCTGCTGGCCGACCACACCGGTTTCGCCGCGGTCATCAGCGCCCTGGCCGCGGCCGGGCGCGATGCGCACGGCAACGTCGTGGTGGACAAGGTCATCGGCATGGAGGCGCGCGGGTTCATCCTGGCGGCGCCGGTGGCCCTGGCGCTCGGGACCGGCTTCGTCCCGGTGCGCAAGGCCGGCAAGCTGCCGCGGGCCACCCACGCGGTCTCGTACGCGCTCGAGTACGGCCGGGCGACCCTCGAGCTGCACACCGACGGGATCGCTCCCGGCGACCGGGTGCTGCTCGTGGATGACGTGCTCGCCACCGGTGGCACCGCCAAGGCCACCCAGCAGCTCGTCGAGCAGTGCGGTGGTGTCTGCCACGGTGTCGCGGTCCTGATGGAGCTCGGTTTCCTTGCCGGAAGGGCCGCCGTCGGCGACCTCCACGTCGCCAGCCTGATGACGGTCTGACCCACTCCGCGCAGCCCCTAGACTGGTCGAGTGAGCGACGAGAGCACCGCCCCGCCTGCGCGGGAACGTGTGCCCGAAGCCGCCACCTCGACCCGGAGCATGCGGGCCCGCCTGGCCCGGATGGGCACGCGCGCCCAACCCGGCAACCCGGTGCTCGAACCGCTCTTCCGGGCGGTGCGAGCCAACCACCCGAAGGCCGATCTGGCCCTGCTGGAGCGCGCCTACCTGACGGCCGAGAAGCTCCACGGCACGCAGATGCGCAAGAGCGGTGACCCCTACATCACCCACCCGCTCGCGGTGACGACCATCCTGGCCGGCATCGGCATGACCGAGCCGACCCTGGTCGCGTCCCTGCTCCACGACACGGTCGAGGACACGCCGTACACCCTCGACCAGGTGCGCCAGGAGTTCGGCGACGAGGTGGCCCAGCTGGTCGACGGCGTCACCAAGCTCGACAAGGTCAAGTACGGCGAGACGGCGCAGGCCGAGACGATCCGCAAGATGATCGTCGCGATGTCGCGCGACATCCGGGTGCTCGTCATCAAGCTCGCCGACCGGCTCCACAACATGCGCACGCTGCGCTACGTCAAGCAGGAGACCCAGGAGCGGGTCGCCCGCGAGACGCTCGACATCTACGCCCCGCTCGCCCACCGGCTGGGCATGAACACCATCAAGTGGGAGCTCGAGGACCTCGCGTTCGCCACCTTGCACCCCAAGATCTACGACGAGATCGTGCGGATGGTCGCCGAGCGGGCGCCGTCGCGCGACCAGTTCCTCGCCGAGGTGATCACCCAGGTCGAGAACGACCTGCGCGAGGCCAAGGTGAAGGCCTCGGTCACCGGGCGCCCCAAGCACTACTACTCGATCTACCAGAAGATGATCGTCGGCGGCCGGGAGTTCTCCGACATCTACGACCTGGTCGGCATCCGGGTCCTCGTCGAGGAGGACCGCGACTGCTACTCCGTCCTCGGCGTGCTGCACTCGCGCTGGAACCCGGTGCTGGGGCGCTTCAAGGACTACGTCGCGATGCCGAAGTTCAACATGTACCAGTCGCTGCACACCACCGTGATCGGTCCGCAGGGCAAGCCGGTCGAGCTGCAGATCCGCACCTACGGCATGCACCGCCGGGCGGAGTACGGCGTCGCCGCGCACTGGAAGTACAAGGAGAACGGCCGCGAGGGGGTCGACACCGAGACCCGCGGTGACCTCGACGACATGACCTGGGTGCGCCAGCTGCTCGACTGGCAGAACGAGGTCGCGGACCCGGGCGAGTTCCTCGAGTCGCTGCGCTTCGAGATCAACCGCGCCGAGGTCTACGTCTTCACCCCGCGCGGTGACGTGATCGCGCTGCCGACCGACGCCACCCCGGTCGACTTCGCCTACGCCGTGCACACCGAGGTGGGTCACCACACGATCGGGGCCCGCGTGAACGGGCGCCTGGTCCCGCTCGAGTCCACCCTCGACAACGGCGACGTCGTGGAGGTCTTCACCTCCAAGGCACCGACCGCTGCCCCGTCGCGTGACTGGCTGACCTTCGTCAAGTCACCGCGAGCCCGCTCCAAGATCCGCCAGTGGTTCACCAAGGAGCGGCGCGAGGAGGCCATCGAGCAGGGCAAGGAGCAGATCGGCCGGCTGATGCGCAAGGAGGGGCTGCCCCTCAAGCGCTTGATGTCGCACGAGTCGCTGATGCTCGCGGCGGTGCACTTCAAGCTGGGTGACGTGTCGGGGCTCTACGCCGCAGTGGGGGAGGGCAACCTCAGCGCCCAGGCCGTCGTACGCCGCGTGATCGACCTGCACGGCGGCAGCGAAGGTGCTGCGGAGGACCTCGCCGAGGGCGTCACCATCACCGGCCGGCGAGGCCGGTCGAAGGCCCCCGCCGCCGGCGACTCCGGGGTGATCGTGAAGGGCGCCCCGGACGTCTGGGTGAAGCTGGCCAAGTGCTGCACCCCGGTGCCTCCGGACACCATCATCGGGTTCGTCACCAAGGGCGGCGGCGTCTCGGTGCACCGCCAGGACTGCACCAACGCGGCGAGCCTGGAGGCCCAGCCAGAGCGGCTGCTCGAGGTCGAGTGGGCGCCGACCGGACAGTCGACCTTCCTGGTGAACATCCAGGTCGAGGCGCTGGACCGGGCGCGGCTGCTCTCGGACATCACGATGGTGCTCTCAGACGCCCACGTGAACATCCTCAGCGCCAACCTCTCGACCACCCGTGACCGCGTCGCCAAGAGCCGGTTCACCTTCGAGATGGCCGAGGCCAAGCACCTCGACAACGTGCTCCGTGCCGTCCGCTCGGTCCCGGGCGTCTTCGACGCCTACCGCGTCACCCAGTAATCCCGCCGAGGCGGCGTGAAGTTCCCCTGCTGGAGCGCCGAGTCGGCGTGAAGTTCTCTGCGACAACCGCCGAGTCGGCGTGAAGTTCCCCGGCGCTGATGGTTCGTGGGCACTTCACGCCGACTCGGCTCCAGTCGGTCAGCCCGAGAACTCGTCCGAGGCCTTCTTCGCCATTTCCAGGAACGAGCGGCGGGACTCCAGGTTGGCCTCGAGCTCCTTGACCTTCTTGTCGTTCCCCGCAGCCTTGGCCTTCTCGAGGTCGGCCTCGACCTGGGCGATCGCAGTCTCGAGCTTGGTGACCATGTCCTCGGCGCGCGCGGACTTCTCCGGGTCCGACCGGCGCCACTGCTCGTCCTCGACCCCACGGATCGCCTGCTCCACCTTGCGGATGCGGCCCTCGAGCTCCTTCATCCGGTCCCGCGGCACCTTGCCGGCAGCGTCCCAGCGCTCGGCGAGGTCGCGGAAGGCCCGCTTCGCCTGCTCGAGGTCGGTGACCGGCACGAGCGCCTCGGCCTCGAGGAGCAGCTGCTCCTTGACCTCGGCATTGGCCGCGAACTCCTGGTCCTGCTCGGCAGCCGCCGCGTCGCGGGCACCGAAGAACGCGTCCTGGGCGCCGCGGAACCGCTTCCAGAGCGCGTCGTCGACGTCGCGCGGAGCGGGTCCGGCGGCCTTCCACTCCTTCATCAGGTCCCGGTAGCGGCCGGCGGTGGGGCCCCAGTCGGTGGAGTCGGCCAGGCTCTCCGCCTCGGTGGTGAGCCGCTCCTTGATGGCACGGGCGGCATCGCGCTTCTCGTGCTGCTCGGCGAAGTGCGACTTGCGCCGGCGGGTGTAGGAGGTGCGGGCGGTCGAGAAGCGTCGCCACAGGGCGTCGTCCGAGGACCGGTCGATCCGGGGGAGTGCCTTCCACTCGTCGAGCAGCTCGCGCAGCCGGTTGGCTCCATTGCGCCAGTCGCTGCCCGTGGCCAGCTTCTCGGCCTCACCGACGATCCGCTCCTTGGCAGTACGCGACTCCGCTGCCCGCTGCGCCTTCTCCACCTTGCGCGCCTCGCGCTGGCTCTCGATGACCGGGGCGAGGTCGTCGAGCCGCGCCGCCAGGGCATCGAGGTCACCCACGGCGTTGGCGCCGGCCACCTGGGCGGCGACCGTCTTCACCGAGTCGGCTGCCTCTTCCGGCGAGAGCACGCCGGACTTGATCCGCTTCTCGAGCAGCTCGACCTCGAAGGCGAGGGCGGCGTACCGCTCGGTGAAGAAGTTCAGTGCTTCCTCCGGGCTGCCCTCGGGGTACTGCCCCACGGAGCGCTCGCCCTCGGCGGTCTTCACGTAGACGGTCCCGTCGTCGTCGACTCGACCCCACTGATGACTCGTCACAGGTGTTCCCTCTTCGCTTGGCGTGCGGACCGCAAGGGTCCATGTTATCCATCGCCCGCGAGCCTTCGAGGGCGCCCGCGCTGGGCGAGCCCCGGGGGGCCCGGCCTTCGACGCCAACCGATGCGACGCCGGCCGACCGGGGTAGGTACTGTGCGGGGGTGTTGATCGCCGGTTTTCCTGCGGGTCCGTGGGGCACGAACTGTTATGTCGCCGCCACTGGCCCGGGCAGCGAGTGCGTCGTCATCGACCCCGGCAAGGACGCCGCCGAGGGGGTCGCCCAGGTCGTCCGTGAACACCGGCTCAAGCCCGTCGCCGTGCTCGTGACCCACGGGCACGTCGACCACATGTGGTGTGTCGCGCCCGTCGCCGGGACGTACGACGCCACCGCGTGGATCCACCCGCGTGATCGCCACCTGCTCTCCGACCCGATGGCCGGCATGTCCCGTGAGACGACCCAGATGCTGCTCGGCGGTGACTACCAGTGGGCCGAGCCGGACGACGTCCAGGAGCTCGCCGATCTCCAGGAGCTGGAGCTGGCCGGGCTCCGGTTCGTCATCGACCACACCCCGGGCCATACCGAGGGGTCGGTCACCTTCCGGACGCCGTGGACCTCGACGGACTCGATCACCGACGAGGACATCTCCGAGGTGATGTTCTCCGGTGACCTGCTCTTCGCCGGTTCCATCGGTCGCACCGACCTCCCTGGAGGCGACCACGCCACGATGCTGCGCAGCCTCACCCACAAGGTGCTGCCGCTCGCCGACAACATCGTGGTGCTCCCCGGCCACGGCGAGCAGACGTCCATCGGTCGCGAGCGCGCGACCAACCCGTTCCTGCAGGACCTGATCGCCGATGGTTCCGCAGGTCGAGTCACCCGAGGTCTCTGAACACCATGAGCAAGCCCACCCCGCTGAGCGGGTTCCCTGAGCTCCTGCCCGAACAACGCTTCGTCGAGCAGCAGGTGATCGACACCCTGCGCCGTACCTTCGAGCTGCACGGCTTCGCCGGCATCGAGACCCGCGCGGTCGAGCCGATGGAGCAGCTGCTCCGCAAGGGGGAGACCTCCAAGGAGGTCTACGTCCTGCGGCGGCTGCAGGCCGAGTCCGAGGGCAGCGACACCGGCATGGGGCTGCACTTCGACCTGACCGTGCCGTTCGCGCGCTACGTGCTCGAGAACGCCGGCAAGCTCGAGTTCCCGTTCCGCCGCTACCAGATCCAGAAGGCCTGGCGCGGTGAGCGGCCCCAGGAGGGGCGCTACCGCGAGTTCACGCAGGCCGACATCGACGTCGTGATGAAGGACGACCTGCCCTTCCACTTCGACGTCGAGGTCGCCCGGGTGATGGCCGAGGCGCTGTCCGGGCTGCCGTTGCCCCCGCTCCGGCTGCGCGTCAACAACCGCAAGCTGATCGAGGGGTTCTACCGCGGCATCGGCGCCGAGGACCCGGCCGCCGTGATCACGATCATCGACAAGCTCGACAAGCTGCCGGCCGACAAGGTCCACGCACTCCTGCTCGACGACGCGGGCCTGAGCAAGGAGCAGGCGGACCAGTGCCTGGAGCTCGCCGCGATCAGCGCCAACGACACCTCGTTCGTCGAGCAGGTCCGCGCGCTCGGGGTCGAGCACGAGCTGCTCGAGACCGGCCTCGCCGAGCTGGCAGCGGTGATCGACGGCTGCGCGTCGGTGCGCAGCGACCGCTTCGAGGTGGAGGCGAGCCTGAGCCTCGCCCGGGGCCTGGACTACTACACCGGCACCGTCTTCGAGATCTACATGGTGGGCTTCGAGTTCCTGAAGTCAGTGGGCGGCGGCGGCCGCTACGACGCCCTCGCGTCCGACGGCAAGAACACCTACCCCGGCGTCGGCATCTCGTTCGGCATCTCGCGCTCCCTGCTGCCCTTGATGAGCCGCGGCCTGCTGACGACGGACCGCAAGGTGCCGAGCGTCGTGCTGGTGGCCCTCGTCGACGAGGAGTCCCGTTCCGCCAGCGACGCGATCGCCACCGCGCTGCGCGCCAACGGGGTGCCCTGCGAGGTCGCCGCGAGTGCCCAGAAGTTCGGCAAGCAGATCCGCTACGCCGAGCGTCGTGGCATCCCCTATGTCTGGTTCACCAACGCCGAGGGCGGCCACGAGGTCAAGGACATCCGCTCCGGCGACCAGGTCTCCGCCGATCCGGCGACCTGGACGCCACCCGCCGAGGACCTGCGACCGCAGGTGGTCTCGACGAGCTCGACCAACGACACCAACGATTCCAGCTCCACCAGCAACGAGGAGAACAAGCAGTGATCCGCACCCATGACGCCGGCGCCCTTCGCGCCGCGCACGCCGACCAGACCGTGACCCTTGCGGGGTGGGTGGCGAGACGGCGTGATCACGGCGGCGTCGCCTTCCTTGACCTGCGCGAGGCCAGCGGTGTGGTCCAGGTCGTCGTCCGCGACGAGGCCGTCGCCCACAGCCTCCGCAGCGAGTTCTGCATCAAGGTGACCGGCCGGGTGTCGCTGCGTCCCGCGGGCAACGCCAACCCGAACCTGCCGTCCGGTGAGGTCGAGGTGATCGCGGAGGACGTGGTGGTCCTCAGTGCCGCAGCACCGCTCCCGTTCCCGATCGACGACCACATCGACGTGGGGGAGGAGGCCCGCCTCAAGCACCGCTACCTCGACCTGCGACGCACGGGCCCCAACGCCGCACTGCGCCTGCGCAGCAAGGTCAACAAGGCCGCGCGCGACGTGCTCGACGGGCACGACTTCGTGGAGATCGAGACGCCGACGCTGACCCGTTCCACACCCGAGGGTGCGCGCGACTTCCTGGTGCCGGCCCGGCTCCGGCCCGGCAGCTGGTACGCCCTGCCGCAGAGCCCCCAGCTGTTCAAGCAGCTGCTGATGGTCGCGGGCATGGAGCGCTACTACCAGATCGCCCGCTGCTACCGCGACGAGGACTTCCGGGCGGATCGCCAGCCGGAGTTCACCCAGCTCGACATCGAGATGAGCTTCGTGGAGCAGGACGACGTCCTGGCTGTCTCCGAGGAGATCCTGTCGGCGCTGTGGAAGCTCGTCGGGTACGACGTCCCCACCCCGCTGCCGCGGATGACCTACGCGGAGTCGATGGCCCGCTACGGCACCGACAAGCCCGACCTGCGGATGGGCCAGGAGCTCGTCGAGTGCACGGACTACTTCAAGGACACGCCGTTCCGGGTGTTCCAGGCCGACTACGTCGGGGCCGTCGTGATGCCCGGCGGCGCGAGCCAGCCGCGCAAGCAGCTCGACGCCTGGCAGGAGTGGGCCAAGCAGCGTGGTGCCAAGGGCCTGGCCTACGTGCTGGTCCAGGAGGACGGCGAGCTCGGGGGACCGGTCGCCAAGAACATCACCGACGAGGAGAAGGCCGGCCTGGCCACCCACGTCGGCGCGAAGCCCGGCGACTGCATCTTCTTCGCAGCCGGCCCGGTCAAGTCGAGCCGGGCGCTGCTCGGCGCCGCGCGCCTGGAGATCGGTCGACGCTGCGGGCTGATCGACGAGAGTGCGTGGAGCTTCCTCTGGGTCGTCGACGCGCCCCTGTTCGAGCCCACCGCCGACGCCACGGCGTCGGGGGACGTGGCCCTGGGCTACAGCGCCTGGACGGCCGTGCACCACGCGTTCACCTCGCCCAAGGACCTCGACAACTTCGACTCCGACCCGGGCAACGCCCTGGCCTGGGCCTACGACATCGTCTGCAACGGCAACGAGATCGGTGGAGGCTCCATCCGTATCCACCGCGAGGACGTGCAGAAGCGCGTCTTCGCGATCATGGGCATCGACGAGGCCGAGGCCGACGAGAAGTTCGGCTTCCTGCTCGAGGCGTTCAAGTTCGGCGCACCGCCGCACGGCGGCATCGCGTTCGGCTGGGACCGGATCGTCGCGCTCCTCTCGGGAGCCGACTCGATCCGCGAGGTCATCGCGTTCCCCAAGTCCGGCGGCGGTTACGACCCGCTGACGGCCGCACCTGCGGCGATCACACCGCAGCAGCGCAAGGAGGCCGGGGTGGACGCCCAACCGGCGAAGGATGTCCCTTCCCAGAGCTGAACGACCGAAAATTGCCCGCTGGTGGCCGAGACCAGATCGTTACGCGGAGGTGATCGTCCGTGCGGTCTGTGTCACATAGAGTCACCGACGGCGCGCACCGCGCAGACCGGGACAGCCCCGGTCTCGGAATGATGGGGAGAGCATGTCGGCACAGACGGCCGGGCCCGAAACGATGGGGCACCTGAGCGAGGAACCCCCTCCAGTGGATCCCACCACCAAGACCGCCAAGGCGATCGCCGGCAAGTCGCCGATGCGTATCGCGATGGGCCGCCTGGCCCGCGACAAGATCGCGATGATCTGTGCCTTCGTCATCCTGATCTTCATCCTCGTCGGCGTCTTCGCAGGCACGATCTGCGACATCTTCGGGGTCTCGACCGAGACCGTGCTGCCGAGCCAGTACCTCGACACCCTGGGCGGTGGCTTGCCCCTGAAGGGCCCGCCGAACCACGGCTTCGACCCGGAGCACCCGTTCGGCATCGCGCCGCAGTCCGCCACCGACAACCTGGCCTTCTGGCTGTACGGCGCGCGCACCTCGCTGGAGATCTCGGCGACGGCCACCCTCTTCGCCTCAGTCTTCGGCATCGTGCTGGGTCTGCTCGGCGGCTTCCTCGGCGGTCTCGTGGACAAGAGCGTGTCGTTCCTCGTCGACCTGTTCCTGACGGTCCCGTTCCTGCTGGCCGCCCTGGTCATCGCGCCGATCATCAACCAGCGCTTCGCCGCCAGCGACAACTACCCCCGGGTCCAGTTCTGGGCCCTGATCCTGGTGCTGGCCATGTTCGGCTGGATGGGCGTGGCCCGCCTGATCCGCGGTGAGGTCCTCTCCCTGCGGGAGCGCGAGTTCGTCATGGCCGCCCGCGTGATCGGCATGCCCACCCACCGCATCCTGATCAAGGAGCTGCTGCCCAACCTGGCGGCGCCGATCGTCATCAGCATCTCCTTGATGCTGCCGGCGTTCGTGGCCGCCGAGGCCGGCCTGGCCTACCTCGGTATCGGAGTCACCTCGGGCATCTCGTGGGGCCAGACGATCAACAAGGCGTCGCCGTTCTTCGAGACCTACCCGCTCTACCTCTGGGAGCCCATGATCGGCATCGTTGCCCTCGTGCTGGCTCTCAACCTTCTGGGAGACGCCGTCCGCGACGCGCTCGATCCCAAGACCCGTCGCTGACGGACACAGACGTCGCCCCCGATTCTCCTCGGGGGCGCGAACTCAGAAAGAAAGGCTCAACATGAGACGGAGCAAGCCACTGGCGGTCGTCGCCGGTGCCGCGCTGTTCACTCTTGCCGCGTGTGGCGGCTCGAGCAGCAGTGAAGACCCCAAGGACAGCCGGAGCTACAACCCTCAGGCAGCCGCTGGCAAGGACGCCGAGCGTCAGGGCCCCGCGGCCGACGTCGATGGTGCGGAGTCGGGGGGGACCATCACGGTCTACCTGCCCGGCGACCCGGGCCCCGACTCGATGGACCCGACCGACGGCTGGTCGGTGACCGGCAACTCCATCCAGCAGGCGCTCACGAGCCGTTCGCTCACGCAGTACTCGCGTGACGCGAAGACCGGCGAGATGACGCTCGTCCCGGACCTGGCGACCGACCTCGGCACGCCCAACGACGACTTCACCGAGTGGACCTTCACCATTCGTGACGACGCCAAGTGGGAGGACGGCTCGCCCGTCACCGCCGACGAGATCGCGTGGGGCATCACCCGCTCGATGGACTCCGACACCTTCCCGGCCGGTCCGGGCACCGAGTACTCCCAGACCTACTTCTCGCAGGCTGGCAAGTACAAGGGCCCCTACTCCGACAAGGCCAAGAAGTGGGACGGCGTGTCCGTCGACGGCCAGGACGTCACCATCAAGATGGCCAAGCCGTTCCCGGACATGGACTACTGGGGCGCGTTCATGGCCATGGGCCCGGCGCCGCTCGGCAAGGCCAGCAACCCGCCGGACTACGGTCAGCACATCATGTCCAACGGCCCCTACAAGGTGGAGTCCTTCCGCCCGAACGAGGAGCTGGTGCTGGTCAAGAACGACCAGTGGGACCCGAACTCTGACGCGGCGCGTCACCAGTACGCCGACAAGTGGGTCTTCAAGTTCAACCAGGACCAGTCCAAGGTTGACCAGATCATGCTGAGCGACAACACCGAGTCGCAGACCTCGCTGTCGAACGCTCTGGGCTCGAACAACTACGACCGCGCGAACACCGAGCTCGGTGACCGCCTGGTCCAGCAGTCGTCGCAGTGCACCAGCTTCATCGCACCCGACTACACCAAGATCACCGACATCAACGTCCGTAAGGCGATCGCGTACGCGTACCCCTACAACGACATGTGGCTGGCGACTGGTGAGGTCCCCGGTGTGACCCGCGTTCCCGCGAACTCGATCATGCCTCCCGGCATGGCGGGCAAGCACGACTACTTCGTTGACGGTGAGCAGTTCACCTACAACCCGGAGAAGTCGAAGGAGCTCCTGAAGGAGGCGGGCTACGAGCCCGGCGAGTTCAAGATCACCATGGTGTACTACGAGCCCGACCCGCTGGCCGTCGCCGGCCAGAAGGTCCTCGTGAAGGGCTTCGAGGAGGCCGGCATCACGGTCAAGGGCATCCCGGTCCAGGACTCGCCGTACAACATCTGGCTGAACCCTGACGACAAGATCAACAAGACGCTCAACATGCGTGGCGTCAACTGGTGCTCGGACTGGCCGTCGGGTCTGACGATGGTCCCGCCGCTGACCAAGACGGGTGCTGCGTACAACACCGCGCAGTTCTCCGAGCCGGCCATCGACGAGGAGATGAACAGCATCACGGGCATGCCGCTCGAGGACCAGGCTGACGCCTGGGGCGCTCTGGACGAGAAGATCTCCACGGAGTACTTCCCGATCATCCCGACCGCTTTCCGCAACGACCTGTTCGTGTTCGGGTCCAAGATCGGCAACGGAGTTGGTGACGGTGCTCTCGGCGCCCCCAACTACAAGGACCTGTTCGTCATGCAGTGATCGACTCCCTGAGTTGATCTAGATACAAACTGTCGGGTGGGGGTTCCCAGTTCTGGGGGCCCCCACCTGCCAGCCCGCGGTTTGTTTGACTACCCGGAGAGAGTCCCCCGATGTTTGCCTATGTCGTCAAGCGAGTGCTTGCCGGTGCTGTGGTGGTCGCCCTCGTCTCGATGGCGATCTTCCTGCTGTTCTGGTACGGCCCCTCGAGCCCCGCGCAGCCCATCTGCGACCGTGAGACCAACAACCGCTGCAGCCCCGAGCGGCTGGCGCGCTACGAGAAGTCGCTGGGCTACGACAACCCCGTCTACGAGGAGTACGGCAAGTTCGCCAAGGGCGTCTTCGTCGGCCGGGACATCACCATCTTCCCGACGGTGTACAAGTGCCCCGCTCCGTGCCTCGGCTACTCCTACCGCACCAAGGTGCCGGTCTGGGAGGAGATGAAGGAGCGGCTGCCTGCCACCTTCTCCGTCGCCATCGGCGGCGCCTTCCTCTACCTGGCCTTCGGCGTGCCCATCGGCGTCGCCGCGGCCCGAAGACGCGGATCGCTCTCGGACAAGGCGCTGGTCTCCAGCTTCCTGTTCCTGAGCTCGATCCCGTACTACCTCTTCGCCCTGCTCACGTGGCTCTACCTCACGGTGATCTTCGAGATACCCCTGTTCAGCCAGACCGGGTACTTCCCGATCTCCGAGAATCCAGCGAAGTGGTTCTCGGGCATGTTCCTGGCCTGGGTCGCGCTGGGCATCTTCGGGTGCACGCAGTACACCCGTTATGCGCGCGGCGCGATGGTGGAGGCCCTGAGCGAGGACTACATCCGCACCGCGAAGGCCAAGGGCCTGCCGCAGCGCACGGTGGTCTACCGACACGGTCTGCGGGCCGCGCTGGTGCCGATCGTGACCATCTTCGGCATCGACTTCGGCACGCTGCTGGCCGGCACGATCTTCACCGAGCGGATCTTCGAGATCCAGGGCATCGGCTTCTGGAGCCTTCAGGCGGTGTTCGCCCGTGACCTGCCCGTGGTCTCGGCGACCGCCCTGTTCAGCGCGGTCGTCCTGATCATCAGCAACATCCTGGTTGACATCGTCTACAGCATTCTGGACCCGAGGGTGAGGCTTTCGTGACCGCGCAGACCAGCACCGTGAGCCGCCCGTCCGGGGCCGATTCCGCTGAGCCGTTCCTCGTGGTCGAGGACCTGTCGGTGACGTTCCCCACCGAGGACGGCCCGCTGACCGCGGTCTCGGACCTCAGCTACTCCGTCGAGCTCGGCCAGACGCTGGGCATCGTGGGCGAGTCGGGATCCGGCAAGTCGGTCTCGAGCATGGCCGTCCTCGGACTGCACGACGCCAAGTCCAGCCGCATCACCGGATCGATCCGGGTCGGCGGCACCGAGGTGGTCGGACTCTCCGAGCAGCGGATGCGCAAGCTCCGGGGCAACCAGGTGGCGATGATCTTCCAGGACGCGCTCGCCGCGCTGCACCCGTTCTACAAGATCGGGGGCCAGCTCGCCGAGGCCTACCAGGTCCACCACCCCAGTGCCTCCAAGCGGGACGCTCGTCGCAAGGCCATCGAGATGCTCGACCGGGTGGGGATCCCGCAGCCGGACCGGCGCGTGGACGACTTCCCGCACCAGTTCTCGGGCGGCATGCGGCAACGCGCCATGATCGCCATGGGCCTGATCAACGACCCGTCCCTGCTCATCGCCGACGAGCCGACCACCGCGCTCGACGTGACCGTCCAGGCGCAGATCCTGGACCTGCTCCAGGACCTCCAGCGGGAGTTCAACTCCGCGGTCATCATCATCACCCACGACCTCGGCGTCATTGCGGAGATGGCCGATGACGTGCTCGTGATGTACGCCGGCCGCGCGGTCGAGTACGGCCCGTGCAAGGAGATCCTGACCCACCCCGAGATGCCCTACACCTGGGGTCTGCTCTCGAGCGTGCCGGACGTCAAGGCCGACACCAACGCGCGCCTGATCCCGATCCCGGGCAACCCGCCGAGCCTGCTCAGCCCGCCCTCCGGCTGTGCCTTCCACCCCCGCTGCGTGCACCGGGACAAGGTGCCCGGCGACCTCTGCACGACCGAGCGGCCAGAGCTGCTGCCGGGCGTGCGCGGTGAGGGGCACGTGAAGCGCTGCCACCTGGCCAACCCCGATGCCATCTACCAGGCCGAGGTGCTCCCCGAGATCGCGCCCGACCTGGTCGAGGAGAAGATCTGATGACCGACCTGAAGCCCGACACGAGCGCTGCGGCTCCCGAGAGCAGCACCCACGCCGAGCGCGCCTCCGGTGCCAAGCCCCACCTGTCGTTCGCCGAGATGGCCCAGCAGGGCCACACCCCGACACTGCTCGACCCCCACGCGAAGCCCGTCCTCGAGGTCGAGAACCTCAAGATGTACTTCCCGGTGAAGTCGTCCGGCGTGATCCGGCGCACCATCGGCCACGTCCAGGCGGTCGACGGCATCTCGTTCGCGGTCCCGTCCGGCGGCTCGCTGGGCCTGGTGGGGGAGTCCGGCTGTGGCAAGTCCACGACCGGGCGGCTGATCACCCGGCTCTACACGCCGACGGCCGGGCAGATGCGGTTCGGCGAGGAGGGCGTGGACATCGCGTCCATGTCCAACAAGCAGCTCAAGCCGCTGCGCCGCAACGTGCAGATGATCTTCCAGGACCCCTACACCTCGCTGAACCCGCGCCACACCGTCGGTGCGATCGTCGGTGCGCCGTTGTCGGTGCACAACGTCGTGCCGAAGAACCAGATCCTCCCCAAGGTGCAGGAGATCCTCGAGGTCGTCGGGCTCAACCCCGAGCACTACAACCGCTACCCCAACGAGTTCTCCGGTGGTCAGCGCCAGCGCATCGGCATCGCCCGCGCGCTCACGCTGAACCCCAAGCTGCTCGTCGCTGACGAGCCGGTCTCGGCGCTCGACGTGTCGATCCAGGCGCAGGTGATCAACCTGCTCCAGGACATCCAGCGCGAGTTCAACGTCGCGTTCCTCTTCATCGCCCACGACCTCGCGGTGGTGCGGCACTTCTGCCCCGAGATCGCGGTGATGTACCTCGGCAAGATCGTCGAGATCGCCGACCGCGAGACGATCTACGGCCGGGCCCACCACCCCTACACGCAGGCGCTGCTCTCCGCAGTCCCCGACGTGAAGCAGGCCGCCATCGGTGGCCGGCGCGAGCGCATCCGGCTCGAGGGCGACGTGCCCAGCCCGATCAACCCGCCGTCGGGCTGCCGGTTCCGGACGCGCTGCTCGCTCGCCCAGGAGATCTGCGCCAAGGTCGAGCCCCCGTTGCTCCAGATCGGTCCGCGTCACAAGGTGGCCTGCCACTTCCCGGGCGAGCTCGGCCAGCACCCCCAGACGCCGGTCACGACCGCGCTGCTGGGCGTCGACCGCCAGGGGAGCCCGGAGCCGGGTCAGACCCCGGTCCCGGTCAACACCGGCCCGACGTACGCCGACCAGTGGTTCGACATCAAGACCAAGACGATGACGGGCGCCTGACCGGTCGGCTGATCGTCTCCTCGGGCGACCGCCTACGGTGACCGGTGTGGAGGGACTCTTCGACGCGCCGAATGCCGTGGCCAGGCCCAGTGGTTCCCTGGCGGGCAACACGCACGCCTCGGCACCGCTGGCGGTGCGGATGCGTCCGCGCACCCTCGACGAGCTCGTCGGCCAGGCGCAGCTGCGCGCCCCCGGGGCGCCGCTGCGCCGGCTGATCGAGGGCGACCAGTCGATGTCGCTGCTGCTGTGGGGTCCGCCCGGCACGGGGAAGACCACGATCGCCTCGATCGTGAGCCAGCAGACCGACCGACGCTTCGTGGAGGTCTCGGCGGTCTCCGCCGGGGTCAAGGAGGTGCGGGCCGCCATCGACGCGGCCCGGGCCGAGCTCGTGGCCGGGGGCCGCGAGACGGTCCTCTTCGTGGATGAGGTGCACCGGTTCAGCAAGGCCCAGCAGGATGCGCTGCTGCCCGGGGTCGAGAACCGCTGGGTGACCCTGGTGGCGGCCACCACCGAGAACCCGTTCTTCTCCGTGATCTCACCGCTGCTGTCCCGCAGCCTGCTGCTGCGACTGGAGTCCCTGGACGACGACGACATCCGCGCGGTGCTGGCCCAGGCGATGACCGACGAGCGGGGGCTCGGCGGGAGGATCGCGGTCGACGACGACGCCCTCGACCACCTGGTCCGGCTCGCCGGCGGGGACGCCCGTCGCTCCCTGACCTATCTCGAGGCCGCGGCCGGTGCGGCGACCTCCCGTGGTCTCGATCTCGTCGACCTGAGCACTGCCGAGACCGCGGTCGACCAGGCGGCGGTGCGCTACGACCGGCAGGGCGACCAGCACTACGACGTCACCAGCGCCTTCATCAAGTCCGTGCGGGGATCCGACGTGGACGCCGCGCTGCACTACCTCGCGCGGATGATGGAGGCGGGGGAGGACCCGCGCTTCATCGCCCGGCGGTTGGTGATCCTCGCCAGCGAGGACATCGGCCTCGCCGATCCGACCGCCCTGACCACCGCGGTCGCCGCCGCGCAGGCGGTCCAGCTGATCGGGATGCCCGAAGCCAGGCTCAACCTGGCCCAGGCCACGATCGCGTTGACGGTCGCGCCGAAGTCGAACGCCGTGATCATGGCGATCGACGCGGCCAGCGCCGACGTACGCGCCGGCAAGATCGGCCCGGTGCCGCCCCACCTCCGGGACGCCCACTACTCCGGCGCGAAGAAGCTCGGCCACGGCTCGTCGTACAAGTACAGCCACGACGAGCCCTTCGGGATCGCCGAGCAGCAGTACGCCCCCGACGTCGTCGTCGACGCGGAGTACTACCGGCCCACCGCGCTCGGTGCGGAGGCCGCGATCAAGGAGCGCTGGGAGCGGGTACGGCGCCTGATCCGGGGGTCTCGGGGCCCGCGGGCCTCGCGATAGGGTCGGGCACTGTGATGCAGGAGTGGATCGTGCCCGCCGTTCTCGGCGCGCTGGTGCTGCTCGCCCTGGTCCTCGGCGTCGCGCTGCTGCGCGTGCGCAACCGGACCGAGCGCGAGCTGCAGACCGCGCATGCCGAGGCCGCTGCGCTGCGCGCCCAGATGGAGGAGATCGAGCGGCGTCTCGCCGTCCCGGCCCACCGCACGGGCGGACGTGACGCCGACCAGCCGGACTTCGTCATCACGCACCTGGGCGACGTACCCCGGCTCCCTCGGCACTCCGCGGCCGCTGCGGTCGACGACGACGGCCACGGCCGGGTCGAGCCCACGCTCTTCGCCGACCTGGTGCTCCGCGAGACCGTCGTGAAGGCGGCCTCGCTCGCCCACGGCCTGCGGATCGCGCTGGCTCCGGAGTCGCGCAACCGGATCCGTTTCGAGGTACGCCGCGAGGTCCGGCGCGCGCGCAAGCAGCGGCGCTCCGAGCTCAAGGAGGCCCGACGCGACTGGGAGGCCCGCCAGCGCGCCCGGCTCGCAGACGACGGGGACGCGGCGTGAGGCGCGGCCTCTGGTTCGTCACCGGGGCCGGGGCCGGGGTCTACGCCATGGTGCGAGGCCGCCGCGCTGCGGAAGCCCTGACCGTGGACGGGCTGCGGGACCGGTGGAGCGGCCTGGCCCTCGGCGCGCGCATGTTCCGCGACGAGGTGGCGCAGGGCAGCGCCGAGAAGGAAACCGAGTTGCGCGAGCGGTACGGCCTCGTGCCTCATGGGACACCCCAGCTGGAGACGGGCCGGCATCGCGCCGGGGCACCGACCAACGACGAGAACGATGACAAGGAAGGCAGCACCTGATGGACACCGCGGAGATTCGCCGGAGGTTCGTCGCTCATTTCGAGCGCAACGGCCACCAGGCGGTGCCGTCCGCATCGCTGCTGCTCGACGACCCGAACCTGCTGTTCGTCAACGCCGGCATGGTGCCGTTCAAGCCCTACTTCCTGGGCGAGGAGACACCGCCGTACCGCCGCGCGACCAGCGTCCAGAAGTGCGTCCGCACCCCCGACATCGAGGACGTCGGCCGGACCACGCGCCACGGCACGTTCTTCGAGATGTGCGGCAACTTCTCCTTCGGCGACTACTTCAAGGAAGGCGCGATCGAGCTGGCCTGGGAGCTGGTGACGCGCCCGGTCGCGGACGGCGGCTTCGGCCTGCCCGAGGGCAAGCTCTACCCCAGCGTGTACGACGGCGACCCCGAGGCGGTCGAGCTCTGGAAGAAGATCTCCGGGCTGCCCGACGACCGGATCGTGCGGCTGGGCAAGAAGGAGAACTACTGGTCGATGGGCGTGCCCGGTCCCGGTGGCCCGTGCTCGGAGATCCTCATCGACCGCGGCCCGGCGTACGGCGCCGACCTCGACTTCAACGCCGAGGACCGCTACCTCGAGTTCTGGAACCTGGTGTTCATGCAGGAGGAGCTCAGCGCGGTCCGGAGCAAGGAGGACTTCGACATCCGCGGGCCCCTGCCGAAGCAGAACATCGACACGGGCATGGGCCTGGAGCGGGTCGCCTTCATGCTCCAGGGCAAGGAGAACATGTATGAGATCGACGTCATGTTCCCCGTCATCGAGAAGGCGCAGGAGCTGACCGGGCGTCGCTACGGCGCCGACCCCGAGGACGACGTCCGCTTCCGTGTGGTGGCTGACCACATCCGCAGCGCGATGATGCTGATCGGCGACGGCGTCACCCCGGGCAACGAGGCGCGCGGCTACGTCCTGCGCCGGCTGCTGCGGCGGGCGGTGCGCTCGATGCGCCTGCTGGGCTACGAGGACCGCTCGCTGCCCGAGCTGCTGCCCGTCAGCCGGGACAAGATGGGGGAGACCTACTCCGAGCTGCACCGCGACTGGGAGCGGATCTCCACCGTGGCGTTCGCCGAGGAGGACGCGTTCCGCCAGACGCTGCGCGCCGGCACCTCGATCTTCGACCTGGCCACCACCCAGCTCAAGCAGGCCGGCGGCTCGCAGCTCTCGGGCGACAAGGCGTTCGCGCTGCACGACACCTACGGCTTCCCGATCGACCTCACGCTCGAGATGGCGGCCGAGCAGGGCCTCTCGGTGGACCGGGACGGCTTCCGCCGGCTGATGACCGAGCAGCGCGAGCGGGCCAAGGCCGACGCGAAGGCGAAGAAGGGCCAGCACCGCGACGCCGGTGCCTACCGCGAGGTGGCGGACTCGCTGGGTCGGCCGGTGGAGTTCACCGGCTACGCCGACACCGTCAGCGAGGGCGCCGTCCGCGGCATCGTCGCGGCCGGCGGCGTGGTGCCCTCGGCCCGAGAGGGAGACGAGATCGAGCTCGTGCTCGACCGGACCCCGTTCTACGCCGAGGGCGGTGGCCAGCTCGCCGACCAGGGCATCATCGAGCTCGAGAACGGCGCGCTGCTGCAGGTCCGCGACGTGCAGTCCCCGGTCACCGGTCTGATCGTGCACAAGGCGCTGGTGCTCTCCGGCGAGGTCACGTCCGGTCTCGGCGCGCAGGCGAAGGTCGACGTGGAGCGCCGCCGGGCCATCTCGCGCGCGCACACCGCGACCCACATGGTGCACAAGGCGTTCCGCGAGGCGCTCGGCGAGACCGCCACGCAGGCCGGCTCGGAGAACGCCCCCGGCCGCTTCCGCTTCGACTTCTCCGCCACCGGGGCGGTGCCCGCGTCGGTCATGGCCGACGTCGAGGCGCGGGTGAACGACGTCGTGCTGCAGGACCTCGCGGTCCACGCCGAGGTGATGAGCCAGGCGGACGCGGTCAAGTCCGGCGCCATGGCGCTCTTCGGCGAGAAGTACGGCGACCGGGTGCGCGTCGTCTCCGTCGGCGACTGGGCCCGCGAGCTGTGCGGCGGCACCCACGCCGGGAGCTCGGGCAAGCTCGGCGTCATCAAGCTGCTCGGCGAGGCGTCCATCGGCTCCGGCGTACGCCGGGTCGAGGCGCTGGTGGGCGGGGACGCCTACCGGTTCCTGGCGCGCGAGCACGTGCTCGTCGCGCAGCTGTCCGAGGCGCTCAAGGTGCGTCCCGAGCAGCTGCCCGAACGCGTCCACGACATCGTGGAGCGGCTGCGCGCGGCCGAGAAGGAGATCGAGAAGGTCCGCGTCGGGCAGCTGCTGGCTGCCGGCGGCCAGCTGGCCGCCGGTGCGGTCGACGTCGGCGGCGTCCAGGTCGTCGCACAGCGCGCCGAGGGCGCCAGCGGTGGCGACGTGCGTTCGCTGGCACTCGACGTGCGGGGCCGGCTGCCCGCCGGCCAGCCGGGCGCGGTGGTCATCATCGGCAGTGCCGACGGCAAGGTCTCGGTGGTCGCCGCGGTCAACGACGAGGCGCGCACGCGCGGGATCAGCGCCAACGCGCTGGTGCGCGTCGTCGGACCGCTCGTCGGTGGCAAGGGCGGCGGCAAGGACGACGTGGCCCAGGGTGGCGGCACGGACACCTCGCGGATCGACGAGGCGCTCGCCGCGGTCCTGACCGAGGTCGCCCGCGCCGCCGGTCAGGCCTGAGGCGTTGCGGCACGGCGTACGTCTCGGGATAGACCCAGGGGATGCCCGGATCGGCGTCGCGCGCAGCGACCCCTCCGGCTTCCTCGCCACCCCCGTCGAGACGGTGAAGCGCGGCCGCGGTGACCTTGCCCGGATCGCCGCGATCCTGGCGGAGGAGGAGGCGGTCGAGATCGTGGTCGGCCTGCCTCGTTCGCTGTCCGGGCGCGAGGGTCCCGCCGCGGTCAAGACGCGCACGTTCGCGGTCGAGCTGGCGCGCCGGGTGGCACCCGTGCCGGTGCGGCTCTGCGACGAGCGGCTGACCACCGTGTCGGCGGAGGCTATGCTGCGCGACCGTGGCCGCAAGGGCGGCAAGCGGCGGGCCGTGGTCGACCAGGCTGCCGCCGTAGTGATCCTGCAGCACGCACTGGACACCGAACGCGCGACGGGGGCCGCGCCCGGTGAGATCGTCGAGGAGACGCATGAGTGACCAGGTTCTGGACAACGAGCACGCCGACCTGCCCCCGGGTGGCCGGCGGCGCAAGCGACGCGGCGCGAAGGGCTGCCTGGCGGTCCTCGTCGCGCTCGCCGTCGTCCTCGGTGGGTTCTACTTCGCGGTGACCAAGGGGGTGGACGCCCTCAAGGACCAGTTCGCCTCGGCCGAGGACTTCGCCGGTCCCGGCCACGGCAAGGTGACCTTCCAGGTGCACGACGGCGACAGCCTCGCGGCCATGGGCCGCGGCCTCAAGAAGCTCGGCGTCGTCGCCTCCGTGGAGTCCTTCACCGACGCGGCCGCCGCGAACCAGGAGTCCACGGGCATCCAGGTCGGCTACTACGCGCTGAAGAAGGAGATGAAGGCCTCCGACGCGCTGGAGATCCTCGTCAGCCCCGACAACATCCTCAAGAACACCGTGACCATCCCGGAGGGGCTGCGGGTCACCGACACGCTCGACCTCCTCGCCGACAAGACCGACTTCAGCCGGGCCCAGTTCCAGAAGGTGCTCGACGACCCCGACGCGATCGGGCTGCCCGACTACGCCGAGGGCAACGCCGAGGGCTACCTCTTCCCGTCCACCTACGACTTCGGGCCCACCGAGACGCCCCAGACGATCCTGCGCACGATGGTCGAGCGCTGGGAGCAGGCCGCCGCGGACGCCGACCTCGAAGGGGCCGCCGAGGACCTCGGCTACAGCCCGGCCGAGCTGATGATCGTCGCCAGCCTCGTGGAGGCCGAGGCGAGCCGGGCCCAGGACCGCGGGAAGGTCGCCCGGGTCATCTACAACCGGCTCGAGGGCGACGAGACCAACGGGCTGCTCCAGATCGACGCCTCGGTCAACTTCGGGCTGCACCGCGACCTCGGGGTCGGGCTCACCACCGACGAGCTCCAGCAGGACACGCCGTACAACACCTACACGCGCGCCGGCCTGCCGCCGACGCCGATCGAGGCCCCCGGCGACGCCGCCATCGCGGCAGCGACCCACCCCGCCGACGGCGACTGGTACTACTACGTCACGGTCGACCTGAGCAACGGCGAGACCAGGTTTGCCGAGACCTACGACGAGTTCCTCAGCTACAAGCGCGAGTTCCAGAAGTACTGCGAGACGTCCGACGCGTGCTGATGGTCTCGTGATGCCCCGCGACTCCTCGGCGCCGGCCGCACGACGCTGCGGTGTCCTCGGCGACCCGATCGCTCACTCGCTCTCGCCGGTCCTGCACCGGGCCGGCTACGCCGCTCTGGGGCTGGACTGGAGCTACGACGCGCACCGGGTCGCCGCGGACGGGTTGCCGGGGTTCGTGGCCGGTCTCGACGCCTCGTGGCGCGGGCTGTCGCTGACGATGCCGCACAAGCGCACCGCGCTCGGTCTGGCTGCGGAGGTCTCGGCGCGCGCCGCGCTGGCCGGCGCGGCCAACACCCTCGTCCTCGAGGCGGGAGCGGTGCTTCTGGCCGACAACACCGATCTGCCCGGGGCGGCGGCCGCCGTCCGGGAGAGGTACGACGGTCCGGTCAACGCCGGCACCGTCCTCGGCGGGGGCGCCACGGCCGCCTCGACGGGTCTGGCCCTGGTGGAGCTCGGTGCCAGGGACGTCACGCTGCTGGTGCGCTCGCCCGAGCGTGCCGCGGAGGCACTGGCCGCGATCGCGCGTCACCCGGCGGCCCCCCACGTCGAGGTGGGCTCGCTCGCGACGGACGCCGTGCGTGGCGAGGTCGTCGTCTCCACGATCCCGGCCGCGGCCCAGGACGCCGGGCTGGTGGCGCGCTGCGCCGACGTGCCGGTCGTCTTCGAGGTCCTCTATGACCCGTGGCCGACACCGCTGGCCGCCTCCGCAGCCGATCGGGTGCTGGTCGGGGGGCTGGACCTGCTCGTGCACCAGGCCGCACTCCAGTTCGAGCTGTTCACAGGGCTGCCCTGCCCGCTGGACGTCATGCGGGCCGCCGGCGAGGCAGCACTCGCCGAGCGCCGGGCCGCCGGGTGAGCGGCCCCGTGGAGGCGGTCGGCTACGCGGCGCTCGCCGCCGCCGTGCTGGGCGCGCTGGGCGGCGCGTTCGTGCCGGCGCTGGTGGCCCGGATCCCGGAGCCGGAGCAGGAGCCCGCGCCCGAGCCCGTACCCGTGACCACAACGCATGACCAGCCGGTGCAGCGCGACGAGCCGGACGTCGACCCCAAGGAGCCCTACTCCGCGATCGCGGCCCTGCCGGGGCTCGCCTGGCGGACCGCGCTCGCGTCGGCCGTCACCGGAGCGGTGGTCGGGCTCGCGGTCGGCTGGGACTGGTCGTTGCTGTTCCTGCTCCCGCTCGTGCCGGTCTCGGTCGCGCTGGCCCTCGTCGACTGGCGGACCCGGCTGCTGCCCACCCGCGTGATCGCGCCGTCGTACGGCGTGCTGCTCGCGCTGGTGCTCGCCTGCTTCGCGATCACCGGCGACACCGAGGACCTGGTTCGCGCGGGCTACGGCTGGGCGATCGCCGGGGGACTGTTCTTCGTGCTCTGGTTCGTCCACCCGCGCGGCCTCGGCTACGGCGACGTCCGCCTCTCCGGACTCCTCGGCATCGCGCTGGGCTACCTCGGCTGGGGACCGCTGCTCGTGGGGGTCTACGCCGGGTTCCTGCTGGGCGGTGTCGGCGGCGGACTGCTCTCGCTGCTGCGCATCGTCGAGCGCCGGGCCTTCCCCTTCGGCCCGTTCATGCTGGTCGGCGCCCTGCTCGGCATCGCGGTGGGTCCCGGCGTGTGGGCCCATCTCGTGACCGGGTGACCCGCCCGTGCCTCGCCACCAACAATGAAAGACTGAACCCATGCTGCGTTGGCTCACCGCGGGCGAGTCCCACGGCCCCTCCCTGGTCGCGATCCTCGAGGGGCTCCCGGCCCATGTCCGGGTGACGACCGCCGACATCTCGGACTCCCTCGCCCGGCGCCGCCTCGGCTACGGCCGGGGCGCCCGGATGAAGTTCGAGCAGGACGAGGTCACCATCGTCGGCGGCGTCCGGCACGGCGAGACGATGGGGGGCCCGGTCGCGATCGAGGTCGGCAACACCGAGTGGCCCAAGTGGGAGAAGGTCATGTCGGCCGACCCCGTGGACCAGGTCGAGCTCGACGCCATGGCCCGCAACGCCCCGCTGACCCGGCCCCGGCCGGGACACGCCGACCTGGCCGGCATGCAGAAGTACGACTTCGACGAGGCCCGCCCGATCCTCGAGCGCGCGTCGGCCCGCGAGACCGCTGCCCGCGTGGCGCTGGGCCGGGTGGCCAGCAACTTCGTCGAGCAGGCCGTCGGTGCCCGGATCGTCTCCCACGTGATCGAGCTCGGCGGCGTCCGCGCCCCCGACGGCCTGTGGCCCGACCCCGACCACGTCGCCCGCCTCGACGAGGACCCCGTGCGCTGCCTGGACCCGGACACGAGCGCCGCGATGGTGGCCGCCATCGACCAGGCCCACAAGGACGGCGACACCCTGGGCGGCGTCGTCGAGGTCGTCGTGCACGGCCTGCCGCCGGGCCTGGGCTCGCACGTCCACTGGGACCGCCGGCTCGACTCCCGCCTCGCCGGTGCCCTCATGGGCATCCAGGCGATCAAGGGCGTGGAGGTCGGCGACGGCTTCGCCCTGGCCGCGACGCCGGGATCGCTCGCCCACGACGAGATGGTCCCCACCGACGAGGGCATCCGCCGGGTCAGCGGCCGCTCCGGCGGCACCGAGGGCGGGATGAGCACCGGCGAGATCCTGCGGGTGCGCGCCGCGATGAAGCCGATCGCCACCGTGCCGAGGGCCCTGCGCACCGTCGACGTGAGCACCGGCCAGGAGGCCGTCGCCCACCACCAGCGCTCCGACGTCTGCGCCGTGCCGGCCGCCGGCATCGTGGCCGAGGCGATGGTCGCGCTCGTCATCGCCGAGGCGGTGCTGGAGAAGTTCGGCGGCGACTCGGTGCGCGAGACCCGGCGCAACGCGGAGAGCTACCTGGACACGCTGAGGTACCGGTGAGCAACCGACCCCACGTGGTCCTGGTCGGCCCGCCGGGATCCGGCAAGAGCACGGTGGGCGGTCTGCTCGGCGAGCTGTGGGGAGTGCCGGTCCGCGACGTCGACGCCGACATCGAGGCGGCCGAGGGCCGGACGATCTCCGACATCTTCCTCGACTCCGGCGAGGCGCACTTCCGGGCCCTCGAGCGCGCGGCGGTGGCTGACGCGCTCGCCTCGCACGACGGCGTCCTCGCGCTGGGTGGTGGTGCCGTCCTGGACCCCGAGACGCGCAAGCTCCTGGCCGGGCACCGGGTCGTCTACCTGCGCGTGGGCCTGAGCGACGCCGTGAAGCGGGTCGGTCTCGGCAGCGGACGCCCGCTGCTGCTCGGCAACGTGCGGTCCCGGATCAAGGCCATGCTCGACGAGCGTGCGCCGGTCTACGAGTCCGTCGCCACGCTCGTCATCGACACCGACGGGCGTTCCGCAGAGGACGTGGCGCGGGAGATCGGGGAGGCCCTGGCATGAGCGACACCGTGCTCTCGGTGACCGGCGCGTCGCCGTACGACGTCGTGGTCGGCACCGACCTCTCCGAGCGGCTCCCGGCCATGCTCGGCGTCGGCGTCCAGCGGGTGGCGGTGGTGTTCTCCGACGCCCTGGGCGACCTGGTCCGGCCCGTGCTCGACTCCCTTGCTGCGTCGTACGACGTGCTGGTGCTGCCCATCCCCGACGGCGAGCAGGCCAAGGGCGCGGCCGTCGCCGTGTCCTGCTGGGACGCGCTCGGTGAGGCCGGGTTCACCCGTTCCGACGCGATCGTCACCTTCGGCGGGGGTGCGACCACCGACCTCGGCGGCTTCGTCGCGGCCACCTGGCTGCGCGGCGTCCGGGTCGTGCACGTGCCCACCACCCTGCTCGCGATGGTGGATGCGGCCGTCGGCGGCAAGACCGGAGTCAACACGCGCAGCGGCAAGAACCTGGTGGGCTCCTTCCACGAGCCGGCGGGCGTGCTCTGCGACCTGGCGACCCTGCTGACCCTGCCGCAGTCCCGAGCTGGTCGCCGGCCTGGGCGAGGTCCTCAAGTGCGGCTTCATCGCCGACCCGGCCATCCTCGACCTGGTCGAGGCCACCGACCCGGCGACCCTCACCGGGGACTCGCCGGTGCTGCGCGAGCTGGTGGAGCGGGCGATCCGGGTCAAGATCGACGTGGTCGTCGCCGACCTCAAGGAGACCGGCGGGACCGCCGGACACCCCGGCCGTGAGGCCCTCAACTACGGCCACACGATGGCCCACGCCATCGAACGCGCCGAGAACTACGGCGTCCGGCACGGCGAGGCCGTGGCGATGGGCTGCGTCTTCGTGGCCGAGCTGGCCGGCCGCACGGTCGGCCTCGCCCCCGAGATCGTCGAGCGGCACCACAGCGTCTTCGCGCGGGTGGGCCTGCCCACGACCTACGACGGCGCCTCGTTCGACGAGCTGCACGCCGCCATGAAGGTGGACAAGAAGGCCCGCGGCTCCCAGCTGCGCTTCGTCGTGCTGGCCGACCTGGCCGTGCCGACGGTGCTGGCCGGCCCCGCCGAGGCCGACCTGCGCAGCGCCCACGCCGTCCTCGCCGGCGGCCGGCGATGAAGGTCCTCGTCCTCAACGGACCCAACCTCGGCCGGCTCGGACGACGGCAGCCGGAGATCTACGGCACCACCACGCACGCCGAGCTGGCCCACGCCTGCGTCCAGTGGGGCCGCGACCTCGGTCTCGACGTGGAGGTCCGCCAGACCAACCACGAGGGCGAGATGCTGGACTGGCTCAACGCCGCTGCCGACGACGCGACCCCCGTCGTGCTGAACGCCGCCGCGTGGACCCACTACTCCTACGCGCTCTACGACGCCTGCGCCCAGCTGGTCGCCCCGCTGGTCGAGGTGCACCTCTCCGAGCCCCTGCAGCGCCCCGAGGAGTTCCGGCACACCTCCGTGGTGACGCCGCACGCCCTCGAGGTGATCGCTGGCCTGGGGGTCGAGGGCTACCGCCGGGCACTCGCCCTGATCGCCGCCACCCGCTGACGACGTACGACGGAACCTCGCGGCCCACCCGCTCGTCCCAGCACGGACGGACGAGCGAAGGGACATCGAGGATGAACGGCAGCGTGACGGTGAGCGTGCGGAGCATCGTGGCCACGGGGGCGGTCCTGGTCGGGCTGGTGGCGGCCTACCTGCTGGGCGGCGCGGGCGGGGGGAGTGTCCCCGCGAACGCCTCGGTCCAGCAGCCTGCGGCGCAGGAGCGGAGGACGCTGACCATGGGCGGCACCGGCGAGGCGACGGTGGTCCCCGACCAGCTCGGGTTCTCGGTGAGCGTGGCGCTCACCCGGGCGGACCTGGACACCGCACTGGGGGACGCCAACGCGACCATGGAGCGGGTGCTGGGCTCGCTGGCCCGGCACGGGGTCGCCCGCAAGGACGTGCAGACGACCGGCCTGTCGATGGACCCGGTGTACGACTACCACGCCTGGTCCCCGCCCACGATCCGCGGCTACCGGGTCTCCCAGCGCGCCTCGGTGCTGGTGAGGGAGCTGACCGGGGGAGGCGCCGCGGTGAGCGCCGCGGTGGCCGCGGGTGGCAACGCCGTACGCGTGGGCGACATCCAGCTCGAGGTCGGCGATCCGGAGGCCGGCATGCGCAGGGCCCGGGCCGCTGCCGTGGCCACGGCCACCGCCAAGGCCCGTGAGTACGCCGAGGCGACCGGGCAGGAGCTGGGCGACGTCGTCACCCTGCGCGAGGTCAGCGCCTCGCCCCAGGGCTCGGCCCGGAGCTACCGCGAGCTGCGGTCCGTCCGCGGGGCGATGGACACCGCGGCGCTCCCGGCGCTCCCGGTGCGCTCCGGTCGCGACCAGCTGCGGGTGACCGTGCAGGTCGTCTGGGAGTTTGGCTGACCCGCCCGATAGACTCGGCGGCTGTTGCCCGCTCGACCGAGGACTCGGTCCGGGCGGCGGCCCCGGACCCTCTCGACACAAAGGCTGACACGCGCGCATGGCATCGACCAACGACCTCAAGAACGGCATGGTTCTCAACATCGACGGTCAGCTCTGGGCCGTCGTGGAGTTCCAGCACGTCAAGCCGGGCAAGGGCCCCGCGTTCGTGCGCACCAAGCTGAAGAACGTCGAGTCGAACAAGACGGTCGACCGCACCTTCAACGCCGGCACCAAGGTCGAGACCGCGACGGTCGACCGCCGCACCATGCAGTACCTCTACAACGACGGCAACTCCTACGTCTTCATGGACGTCCAGAGCTACGAGCAGCTCGAGGTCGCACCCGAGCTCATGGGCGACGCCGCGAACTTCCTGCTCGAGAACCAGGAGGTCATCGTCGCCACCAACGAGGGCCGCGTCCTGTTCATCGAGCTCCCGGCCTCGGTCGAGCTGCTCGTCACCTTCACCGAGCCCGGCCTCGCCGGTGACAGCGCCACCGGCCGCACCAAGCCGGCCACCCTGGAGACCGGTCACGAGATCCAGGTGCCGCTGTTCATCAACCAGAACGAGAAGGTCAAGGTCGACACCCGCGACTCCTCCTACATGGGTCGCGTCAAGTCCTGATGTCTGCTCGTACCAAGGCCCGCAAACGCGCGCTCGACGTGCTCTTCGCCTCCGAGCTGCGCTCCGAGAACCCGGTCGTGGCGCTGGAGCGCGCCGTGGCCGAGGGCGAGGGCCCGACCAACGAGTACACCTCCGTGCTGGTGCGGGGCGTCGTGGAGAACCAGACCCGGATCGACGGGCTGCTCTCGGAGTACTCCGAGGCCTGGACCCTCGACCGGATGCCGGCGGTGGACCGCAACGTGCTGCGCCTCGGTGTCTACGAGCTGCTGTACGTCGAGGACGTCCCCGACGCAGTCGCGGTCAGCGAGGCGATGTCGCTGGTGCGTGACCTGTCGACCGACGAGTCGCCGGCGTTCGTCAACGGCGTCCTCGGCAACATCGCGCGCCACAAGACCGCTCTCTGACTGGGTGTGTCCTTGGTTGGGACTGCGGTGGCCGGCCTCGACGGGAGGCGGCATGGCCTACACAAGTGACCTGACAGACGAGCAGTGGGCGCTGCTGGAACCGGTGTTCAACACGCAGGGCAAGCGCGGGCCCAAGCACGCGCCGGACCTCCGGCGGGTGGTGGACGCAATGCTGTACGTCTCCCACACCGGCTGCCAGTGGCGGTTCCTGCCTGAGTCGTTCGGGCCTTGGACGCGGGTGTGGTCGCAGTTCCGCCGCTGGTCGCGTAACGGCACCTGGGCGCGGGCGCTGACCGTGCTGCACGCGGCAGCCCGAGAGGCGGACGGCCGCACCGAGGCGACGCCGTCGATGGTGGTCATCGACACTCACCTGGCGCGCGGAGCGTCCAACGGCGGGTTCACCTTCCACGACCGCGGCGGCCCCTACGGCCGCACCAAGGGCGCCAAGCGCATCGTGGCGGTCGACGTGACCGGGCTGCCGGTCGGCGCGCTCGTCGTGCCGGCCTCTACCCACGAGAACGGGACGACCGAACTGATGTTGGAGCACCTCACCGAGCAAGGCGCCGCCGGCCGGCTGGACCTGGTCCTGGTCGATCGTGGCGTCACCGCGGCCGCCGCCCACACTCTGGGCCGCCGCCACGCCCTCGAGGTGCGCCGTGTCGGGTGGGACGACAAGCAGCCGGTGTTCCGCCCCATCCGGCACGCCTGGCGCGTCGAGGTCGCCCACGGACGCCTCGGCCGGTCCCGGCGACTGGCGAAGTCGTTCGAGAACACCACCACCTCCGCGACCGGCTGGCTCCAGGTCGCCTGCATCGCCACCACCCTGCGCCACCTGTCACGTGCTCAGGCTCCCCGGCGCGGACTCCAGGCCGCGGCGTGAGTGCGCACGGATCGCGGCTGCTTGTTCCGGCTGCACCTCCTTGCTGTCCGCAAGTGAGCCCATCTACCCACCGGCGGGGCTAAGCCCCGGAACGTCCGGGCGGATCCTTCCTTTGCCGTCCCCAGGACCAGTGCGGCGAGAACCAGATCACCACGACCGTCAATGCGAGGTAGGCGACGACGCCGACCCAGCCCCACTGAGCCTGCGCTTGGGCACAGATTCCGGCCCCGGCGACGAGAAGAATCGACTTGGTGATCCAGTCCTTGCGTCGCTCATCGAGCGTCGTGACGGGCCTTCGGAAGACCCGGTTCCGGACACCGATGAACGCCGACACGACGATGGCCACGAGCAGGAACGCGGCGTACGGCATGCGCGAACATTAGCGGGGCCGTAGCCGTGCGGGACGCGGCGCTCAGGCTGGCAGCGCGCAGGCGACCTACTCCCGGCATCGCTCGCTCATCGGCACGACCGCGCACAACGCGGCATGTGCGAGCGTCGGTCGGGCGTCGCGCAGACTGTGCACATGCTGACAGTTCTGCTCGCGTTCCTCGACGGCACGAAGGAGTTCGTGCCCGACACTCACGTCCACGGGATGCGCGACGGCAACCTCTTGCTCGCAGCTGGCCTGCCTGGGGCGGGGCTGGACGCCGAGGTCGTGCGTAGCGTGCCGCTGGCCGATCTCACGTTCGCAGAGACGTGCATCCGTGATGAGGAGCAGGGCGACGCAGAAGCATCCCGTCGTGGCACCTGGTCGATGGGTTGGGGCAACAGCGCACACTGAACTCCTGCGCGGGCCTGAGCGCACGCAATGCGGCTACTTGTCCGGACGTATCGCTCTGTCCTAGTCCTCGTGCTGGGGCAGTTCGTCGCGCCGGCCACTTACGAGGGCGACCACGGCCGTGCCAACAAGCAAGATCCATGCCGCACCCGCGAGGACCGAGTCCCACCTCGACCCGTCCTGCGCCGGAATCCTCAGTGCCCAGACCACGACGAGGCTCGCCACGATGACAGCGAGAAGTGGGCGCTTCTTCATTTCGACCATGCGAGATCTCAGCCAGGACATGACCACTTGACTGGTCGACGGCACCCTCACAAACGCATGCTAGTGGCTTGCCTTCGTGCGCACTGTCAGCGGCATGGTCGGGCGTCCGCCCTCAACGCGGCAGATGCGGACGTTGATGCTAAGGGCGGCTTGAGCGGAACCAGGCTCGCGCACGTCGGAGGAACAGCAGCACGACGACGGCCAATGCGGCGGCCGTGATCACCAGAGGTGCCACGTAGTACGCAAGCTCAGTGGGAGGATGGATCAGTGACCGCTCTCCGCCGCCTCGTCCACGTGCTCGCGCTGGCCTTGTGCCTGACCGCGTGCACCGGGGTCGAGGCGAGCGCCGACGGCACGGCATGGATCACCAACAAGACAGGAAGGGATGGCCTGCGGATCTACGTGCTCGACGGCGCCGGTCGTCCCTGGATGGACGGGGATCTGGACCCGTACTTCCGCTTCGACACACAGTTCACGGACCGGAAACGGCAATGCCTGGTGGCCGGCGACGGGTCCTTCGAGGTGCGCGACGCTGACGGCGCGGTGCTGGTCGAGCACGACTTCGCCGACCGGCCCGTGTGCGAGCACGACGAGCTGGAGGTCACCGACGACCTCGAGGTCGTCTGGGACGACTAGGCGACGGCGGCCACGCCGCGGCGCAGCAGCCCGACGAGCGGAGTCGAGGCGGAGGCTGTGCTCGAGCACCTGCGAGTCCACCAGAAGTGCGGTGAGGCGCTCCTCGAGTCGGCCAGCCCGGCCCGCAGGTCAGCGACCTGAACGGGGACGTAGCGAGCGGGGCGCCGGTCGATGCCACCGCGCCGACCTGTTGAAAATGGCCCAAGGCCACGACCTCACATCGGCATGAGAGTGCGTATGGACTTCACAAGGCCGGAGCGGGTCCGAGAAATGGGACACACCCAGTGAGACCGCTCGCTGGCACGAGTCCGAGTGTCTTTGTCACGCCACGGCGGAGAACGCGCGGACACACCCTAGAGTGCTCGCCATGGGAGAGATGAGCCTCAAGGCGGACAACCTCGGGCAGCAGGCAGACGCGAGTGACTGGCTCGATCACGCCGTGCGGTTGGGCCTCGTCGCCTACGGCCTCGTCCACCTGATGATCGCCTGGTTGGCCGTCCAGCTGGCGTTCGGCGACAGCTCCGGCTCCGCGTCGAGCAGCGGCGCGCTGCAGCAGCTCGCCAAGCAGCCGTTCGGCGAGGTGCTGATCTGGCTGATCGCGATCGGGATGTTCCTGCTCGTCGTGTGGCGGCTGATCGAGGCGGCCGCGGGTCACTCCGACGCCGACGGCGGTGAGCTGCTGCGCAAGCGGATCGGATCGCTGGGCAAGGCGGTCATCTACGGCACGATCGGGCTCAGTGCCCTCAAGGTCGCCATGGGATCGGGCTCCTCCTCGAAGGGCTCCGACTCCACGACCGCCAAGCTGATGGACCTGCCGGCGGGGCGCTGGATCGTGGGGATCGTCGGGCTCGCGATCATCGGCTACGGCCTCAACCAGATCAGGCGTGCGTGGACCGAGAAGTTCCGCGAGCACCTCACCGCCGAGGGCAAGAGCGGCGACGCCGGCAAGGCCTACATCCTGTTCGGCAAGGCGGGTTACATCGCCAAGGGCACCGCGATCGGGATCGTCGGCGGCCTGTTCTGCTACGCCGCGGTCACCCACTCGGCGAAGAAGTCCGGCGGTCTCGACCAGGCGCTGCACAAGGTGCTCCAGCAGCCCTTCGGCCAGTACCTCCTCCTCGCGATCGCCGTGGGGATCGCCTGCTACGGCCTGTTCTGCTTCGCCCGGGCGCGCCACCTGTCGCGCTGACGGCCGCTGTTTGACAGATTGGCCCCATGGAATGCGACGTGGTGGTCATCGGACTCGGACCCGGAGGCGAGTACGCCGCCCAGAAGCTGGCCGAGGCCGGGCTCGACGTCGTCGGGGTGGAACGTGACCTGGTGGGCGGGGAGTGCCCGTTCTACGGCTGCATCCCGTCCAAGATGATGATCCGGGCCTCCGACGTGCTCGCCGAGGCCCGGCGTGCCCCGACGCTCGCCGGGGAGGTCGCCGTACGTCCCGACTGGGGGCTGGTCGCCACCCGCATCGACAAGCAGGCCACCAACCACTGGGACGACGAGTCCCATGTGACCCGCCTCGAGGAGGCCGGGGTCAGGATCGTGCGCGGCCACGCCCGGCTCGCTGGACCCGGGCGGGTCCTGGTGGACGGCACGGAGTACGTCGCGGCGCGCGGCGTGATCCTCAACGCCGGCACCGAACCGGCCAAGCTGCCCATCGAGGGCCTCGAGGCGACGCCGTACTGGACCAACCGTGAGGTCGTTCGGCTCACCGAGCTGCCCGAGAGCCTGGTGGTGATCGGGGGCGGGGCGATCGGCGCCGAGCTCACCCAGGTCTTCGCCCGGTTCGGGGTCCGGGTCACGCTGCTCGAGGGGCTGGAGCGGATCCTCGGTCCCGAGGAGCCGGAGGCCAGCGAGGTGATCCACCGCGTCCTGAGCGAGGACGGCGTCGACATCCGCACCGGCGTGCGCATCGAGCGGGTGAGCCACGACGGCACCTTCCACGTCGATCTCGGCCACGCCGATCTCGGCGGCGAGACGATCGAGGCCGACCAGCTGCTGGTCGCTGCCGGGCGCCGGACCAACCTGTTCGACGTCGGGCTCGAGACCCTCGGCCTCGATCCCGGCGCCCGGATCGTCGAGACCGACGAGCGGATGCGCGCCGGGGAGCGGCTCTGGGCGGTGGGTGACATCACCGGCAAGGGGGCGTTCACCCATGTGTCGATGTACCAGGGCGCCGTCGCCGTGCGCGACATCCTCGGCGAGGAAGGGCCGTGGGCCGACTACCGCGCGGTCAGCCGGGTGACGTTCACCGATCCGGAGGTCGGCTCGGTCGGGATGACCGAACGGCAGGCACGCGAGGCCGGGGTCGCCGTCCGCACCGGACGGGCCGACGTCCCCGAGTCGAGTCGCGGCTGGATCCACCAGGCCGGCAACGACGGGGTGATCAAGCTGGTGGCCGACGCGGACCGCGGGATCCTGGTCGGCGCGACCGCGGTCGGGCCGTTCGGGGGCGAGGTGCTGGGCCTGCTCGCCGTGGCGGTGCACGCCGAGGTTCCCCTGGCCACACTGCGGGGGATGCACTTCGCGTATCCGACCTTCCACCGCGCCATCGAGGTCGCCCTCGCCGATCTCGGGGGCTGATCGCCCAGTCCGGTGGCCCGGCTGCTGACTCTGTCCGCCGAAGGGACGTCCGACGTGACTGAAACACCTCGGACGTGGGTAGGACACCGCTGGCACAGCTCCCGCGCACGAGGACGCACCCCCAACGCCACTCTCGGAGGAACCCCCGAATGACCCAGACGCCGCAGGACCCGTCGAACCACCTGGGCCACCACGACCCCGGCCACGACGTGTCTGACACCAGCGATCGGCTCTACACCCCCGAGGAGCTCAACGCCTACGCCGTGGCCCAGCAGGCCCGACTCGCCACGCCGGCGATGGGTACGCCGCTCCGCACGGTGCAGGGGGACCCGCTCACCGACCCGATGCCCGGGTTCGCGGTCCCGCAGCCGCAGCCGCCACAGGCCCCGCCTGCTGCCCAGGCCGCGCCGTCCTGGCAGCCGCCGCAGGGCCAGCAGCCGCCGCCGTACCCGCCCCGGGGCCAGCAGCCGCCGTACCCTCCGCAGGCCCAGCCCCACCCCCAGCAGCACACCCAGCCGGGCGGCACCCACCCGGTCCAGCCGGTCGCCCCTCAGCAACCGGTTCCGCCGGCACGGCGGGCCTCCCCGCAGCCGGTCCAGCAACCGGACCAGCAGCAGCCGATCCAGCACCAGACCGCTGTGGCCGCGATCGAGCCGGCCGTCGCCGAGGACGAGCAGGCGGGGGAGGTGCGGCGGTTCATGAGCGCGACGGACTTCCTCGACCGCCGCGACGAGTCCAAGGAGAACGGTCCCGCCTCGTGGGGCTGGCGTGGCGGCGTGCGCCGCTGGAGCGGCGGCCTGATCCAGCCCCGGATGGGCCCCGCGGAGCTTGCCTACGAGCAGGACCGTTCGATGATCCAGAAGGACTTCGAGGGCCCGCGCACGATCGCTTTCATCAACCCCAAGGGCGGTGCGGCCAAGACGACCGGCGTCCTCGCGGCCGGCTACACCTTCGGCACGGTGCGCGGCGGCGGGGTGGTCGCGTGGGACAACAACGAGACCCGCGGCACCCTCGGCATCCGGGGCACGCGCAGCGCCCACCGCAACACCACGCGGGAGCTGCTCGAGGATCTGGAGCGGTTCAGCGACGTCTACCAGTCGCGGATCGGCGACCTGGGCGCGTTCGTGCGCTCGCAGGGCGACGCCCACTTCGACGTGCTGGCCTCGGACGAGCGGCCGGACGTCACCGGCATGATCCACGCCGGCGACTTCAACGCGGTGCACAAGCTCCTCGAGCGGTTCTACCGCGTGATCCTCATCGACACCGGCAACAACCTGAGGGCCGAGAACTGGCTCGCGGCGGCGGACGCCGCGGACCTGCTGGTGGTCACCAGCACGGTGCGCGAGGACACCGGCTACAGCGGGCTGTGGATGCTCGACGCCCTGCAGGACGCGGGCTACCAGAACCTCAAGCGCAAGACGGTCACCGTGCTCTCCGACCCCTCGGCGCAGGTGGACAGCAAGCTGGCCCACGACCTGGTCCAGGTCTACGAGCAGCGCACGCGCGCGGTCTACCGCGTGCCCTACGACCCGGTGCTCGTGGCCGGCTCGGCCGTGCCCTACGCCCAGCTGTCGCAGGGCACCCGGATGTCGTGGCTCCGGGCGTGTGCGGGGATGGCCTCCGCGCTCTGACCTTGCCGCCTCAGGCTCTGCGTCAGGTGGGGTCGTCAGGTCGGGCCAGCAGGGTCCGGGTCCAGACGTCGACCAGCAGCGCGGCGAACTCGTCGGGGGAGTAGCCCCGCTGCCGCATGAGGTCGAAGTAGTCGGGGCTGTTCATCGACCAGACCAGGTCGGCCACCTGGTCGTCGGTGAGCTCGGCCCTGAGCTCGCCCGTGGCCCGGAGGTCCGCCGCGAACAGGCGCATGTTGGCGGCCCGGCGCTCCGAGACCGACTCGAAGACCCGCCGGCACTCGGGCTCGGTGGCGCCCGCGGTCCGCAGCGCCTGGAGCAGCGGGACGGTGCGGGGGAGCATCCGGCCGAGGGCGGCGGCGTACACCTCGATCTTCGCGCGGGCACCCGGCGCCTCGCGGATCGCGCGCACGTAGTCCCGGTCCTCCGCCACGACCGGCTCCGCGCCCCCGGCGAGCTCCATGTCGTGCACGGCCACGAGCAGGGCCGGCTTGCGACCGACACTGGCGTAGACGGTGTCCACCGAGACGCCGGCCCGGCGCGCGATCGCCGCGACGGAGGTGCCGGCGTACCCCTCGGTGGTGAAGAGGTGGTGCGCGGCGTCGAGCACCGAGCGGCGGGTCTGCTCGGCGGCGGCGCGCCGGGCGGAGGAGTCGTAGCGACGGGTCTTGACCGGGGAAGTCACGCGTCCTACCTTAGCCATATTGATCCGAATCCGCTTCGGATCAATATGGATCAAGGTGGAGGCCCGTCATGGACAACAGCGAGCAGCAGGCCGCCCGGGTCGTGATGCGCGAGCCGGGCACCGGCCGCGGCACCTGGGCGATGATGTCGCTCTTCGAGCACCTGCTGGAGACGCCGGAGAGCGGCGGCGGCCTCGGGGTCGCCCTGGTGACGCAGCCGCCGGGGGTGGCCACGCCGCTGCACCGGCACACGCGCGAGGCCGAGGCCTTCTACCTGCTCGAGGGCCGCATGGACTACCGCGCCGACGACCAGGACTTCGAGCTGTACGCCGGGTGCTTCATGTACCTGCCGCTCGGGATCCCGCACGCCTTCCGGATCCGCGGGGACTCCCCGGCGCGCTTCCTCGCGCTGACGGCGCCGGGCGGCCTGCTCGACCTGTACGACGAGGTGGGGCTGCCGGCGACCGAGCTGCGGCTGCCCGGCGCGGACGGACTCCCGCCCGAGGTGGAGATCCCGAAGTGGGTCGAGGTGGGGCCGCGCTACGGCCTCGAGGTGGTCGGCCCACCGATCCCGGAGTGAGCCGGCGGACCCGTCAGGCCTTCGTGGCTCCCCAGCCGTGCCAGCGGTCCACGGCCATCCAGCCGCTGATCCGCGGGCTCTCCCGGTCGGGGTAGGGCCGGTCGTTGTAGTGCGTGCTCAGCCGGTCGATGTCGACCAGGCCGTCGTCGTCGCTCATCTCCACGACCCGCCCGATCAGCGAGACGTGGGTGTACCAGCTGCCCTCGTCGAGCACCGTCAGCGTCACCCGGGGGTCCCGCTGCAGGTGGCGGACCCGGGTCCGGGTGGCGTCCATGTTGAGCAGCACGCGGTCGCCGTCGAGCAGGTACCACGTCGCGACCGAGACCGGCTGGCCGTCGGAGCGCAGGGTGCTGACCACGGCCGGGTTGGGCCTGGCCAGCAGGTCGCGCACTCGATCGGGAAACGGCAGCTCGGGCATGGATCCTCCTGGTCGACGGTTGCACCACACTAGTCAGGCGGCCAGGAGCCAGGGACGCCGTCGGTGACGAAGGAAATCCCGGACAAGGAAGAGGCGAACGCATGCGGGCAGTGGTGTACAGCGAGACCGGACCGTCCTCGGTGCTGCGGGTGGTCGAGCGCGAGCTCCCGGCACCGGGCGCCGGCGAGGTGCGGGTGCGGGTGGTGCGCTCGGGCGTGAACCCGACGGACTGGAAGTCCCGCGCCGGGACCGAGCCTGCCTTCGACGAGGTGGTGCCCAACCAGGACGGCGCCGGCGTGGTCGACGCCGTGGGTGACGGGGTCGACGGGCTCGCGGTCGGTGACCGCGTCTGGCTGATGCTCGCGCAGCACGCCCGTCCGACCGGCACCGCCGCCGACTACACGGTCGTCCCCGCCGATCGCGTGGTCGCGCTGCCCGACTCGGCGAGCTTCGATCTCGGGGCCAGCCTCGGCGTACCGGCTGTCACCGCGCACCGCGCCCTGACCGTCGCGGAGGACGGACCGACCCGGTTGGCGCCGGGTGCGCTCGACGGCCGGGTCGTCCTGGTCGCCGGCGGTGCCGGCGCCGTGGGCAACGCCGCCATCCAGCTCGCCGCCTGGGCGGGTGCGACGGTGATCACGACGATCAGCAGCGACGAGAAGGCCCGGCTCGCCACCTCGGCCGGCGCCCACCACGTCGTCAACTACCGGACCTCCGACGCGGCGGCCGCCATCCTCGAGATCGCACCCGCCGGGGTCGACCTCGCCGTCGAGGTGGCGCCGGCGCAGAACAACGCTCTCGACCTGCAGGTCGTGCGGAACGGCGGCACGGTCTCCATCTACGCCAACAACGGTGGTGACCGGCTGACCCTGGACGTCCGCGCGACGTTCACCCGCAACCTGCGCTACCAGTTCCTGCTGCTCTACACCCTCGGTGCGGACCGGCTCCGTGCGGCGGCCGAGGACATCAGCGCGGCCGTGGGCGCTGGTGCGTTCCGGGTCGGCGAGGACGCAGGCGTCCCGCTCCACCACTTCCCCCTCGAGGAGACCGCGGCCGCGCACGACGCCGTCGAGGGCGGAGCGGTCGGGAAGGTTCTCATCGACGTGGGCTGATAGCATCACGCCCGATCGACATCCTTTAACGAGCCGTCCTGTGAGGCGGAGAAGGAGGTCCGCGCACCGTGTGTGCACAGCCTGCTCCTGAGACCGGGACTTCGCCGCTGGACGGCAGAGTGGTTCTCGACGCCCGCGACATCACCCGGGCACTCACCCGCATCTCCCACGAGATCCTCGAGCGCAACAAGGGCGCCGGCGACCTCGTCCTGCTCGGCATCCCGAGCCGGGGCGTCCCGCTCGCGGAGCGGATCGCCGAGCGGATCGCCTCCGTCGAGGGGTACGACGTGCCGGTCGGCTCGCTCGACGTGACGATGTACCGCGACGACCTGCGCCTCAAGCCGGCCCGCGCGCTGCTGCCCACGCAGATCCCGGCCGGGGGCATCGACGGCAAGACGGTCGTGCTGGTCGACGACGTGCTCTTCTCGGGGCGCACCATCCGGGCCGCCCTCGACGCGCTCAACGACCTGGGTCGCCCCAAGGCCGTGCGCCTGGCCGTCCTGGTCGACCGCGGCCACCGCGAGCTCCCGATCCGTGCCGACTTCGTCGGCAAGAACCTCCCCACCTCGTTGGTCGAGCGGGTCCGGGTCACGCTCGCCGGGATCGACGACGCCGACGCGGTCACCATCCACGGCACCGCACCCGGGGCCAGTTCCCATGACGGCACCGACGAGGGGGCCGGCCGATGAACCGCCACCTGCTCAGCGCGGCCGACCTGACCCGCGACGATGCCGAGCTGGTCCTCCGGACCGCCGAGGAGCTGCGCTCCCTGGCCGACCGGCCGATCAAGAAGCTGCCCGCGCTGCGCGGCCGCACCGTGGTCAACCTCTTCTTCGAGGACTCCACCCGCACCCGGATCTCGTTCGAGGCCGCGGCCAAGCGGCTCTCCGCGGACGTCATCAACTTCTCGGCCAAGGGTTCGTCGCTGTCCAAGGGCGAGAGCCTCAAGGACACGGCGCTGACCCTCGAGGCGATGGGGGCCGACGCGGTCGTCGTACGCCACTCGGCCAGCGGTGCCCCGCACCGCCTGGCCCACTCCGGCTGGGTGCGCTCGAGCGTCGTCAACGCCGGCGACGGCACCCACGAGCACCCCACCCAGGCGCTGCTCGACGCGTTCACGATGTGGCGCCACCTCGGTGCGCTGGACGGCCGCCGGATCGCGATCGTCGGCGACGTCCTGCACAGCCGGGTCGCCCGCTCCAACGCCCTGCTGCTGCGCACGCTCGGCGCCGAGGTCACCCTGGTCGCCCCGCCGACGCTGTTCCCGGTCGGGGTCGAGAGCTGGCCGGTGGAGACGTCGTACGACCTCGACGCGGTGCTGCCGAAGGCCGACGCGGTGATGATGCTGCGGGTCCAGCGCGAGCGGATGAACGCGTCTTTCTTCCCGACCGCGCGCGAGTACTCCCGTCGCTACGGGCTCGACGGCAAGCGGATGCGGATGCTCCAGGACCACACGATCGTGATGCACCCCGGCCCGATGGTGCGCGGCATGGAGATCACCGCCGACGTCGCCGACTCCGACCGCTCCGTGATCGTCGAGCAGGTCACCAACGGCGTCGCCGTCCGGATGGCCGTGCTCTACCTGCTGCTGGGTGGCAGCCAACCCGCAGTCTCGACCGAAGGGCTCTCCGAGTGACCACGTACCTCATCAAGAACGTCTCGATCATCGGGGGCGAGCCGACCGACCTGCTGCTCGAGGGCGGGGTCGTGAAGGAGATCGGGTCGCTGTCCGGCTCGGCCGGCGAGGGCGTCGAGGAGATCGACGCCACCGGCCTGGTCGCCCTGCCCGGCCTGGTCGACCTGCACACCCACCTGCGTGAGCCCGGCCGCGAGGACGCCGAGACCGTCGAGTCCGGCACGCAGGCGGCGGCCCTCGGCGGGTTCACCGCCGTGCACGCGATGGCCAACACCGAGCCGGTGGCCGACACCGCCGGGGTCGTCGAGCAGGTCTGGCGGCTGGGCCGCGAGGCCGGCTACTGCGACGTCTACCCGATCGGCGCGGTCACGGTCGGCCTGGCCGGCGAGCGGCTTGCCGAGCTCGGCGCGATGGCCGACTCCGCGGCTCGCGTCCGGGTCTTCTCCGACGACGGCAAGTGTGTCAGCGACGCGGTCCTGATGCGCCGGGCCCTGGAGTACGTCAAGGCGTTCGACGGCGTGATCGCCCAGCACGCCCAGGAGCCACGGCTCACCGAGGGCGCCCAGATGAACGAGGGCCCGCTCTCCGGGCGGCTCGGGCTCGCCGGGTGGCCGGCGGTCGCCGAGGAGGCGATCATCGCCCGTGACTGCCTGCTCACCGCACACGTCGGGTCCCGGCTTCACGTGTGCCACGTGTCCACCGCCGGCTCCGTCGAGATCGTGCGCTCGGCCAAGGCGAACGGCTGGAACGTCACTGCCGAGGCCTGCCCGCACCACCTGCTGCTGACCGACGAGCTGGCCGCGACGTACGACCCGATCTACAAGGTCAACCCACCGCTGCGCTCCTCGGCCGACGTCGCGGCCCTGCGCGCCGGGCTGGCCGACGGGACGATCGACATCGTCGCGACCGACCACGCGCCGCACCCGCACGAGGACAAGGACTGCGAGTGGGCGGCCGCCGCGTTCGGCATGCTCGGCCTCGAGACCGCGCTGTCGATCGTGCAGGAGACCATGGTCGACGCCGGGCTGCTGGACTGGGCCGGGGTCGCGGAGCGGATGTCCTACGCCCCGGCGCGGATCGGCCGGGTCGCCGACCATGGCCGGCCGATCGAGGTGGGGGAGCCCGCCAACGTCGTGCTCTACGACCCCAGCGTCCGGCGCACGATCGAGGCCTCCGAGTCGGCTTCGCTGTCGCGGAACACGCCGTACGCCGGTCGCGAGCTGCCGGGCCGGGTCGTGGCGACGTTCCTGCGGGGCAAGGCCACCGTGCTCGACGGCAAGCTGGCCTGACCCCGCAGGGCTCTGCCGCGGCGGCCGCGGGTGTTCAGCTGCGCTTGCGCGCGGTGAACAGCAGGTACTCCCAGTCCATGGCCGCGCCCTCGCCCGTTCGGGTGAGGTAGCGGGAGGCGAGGTCGGCGAGCTCCTGGTCGAGGGCTGCCACGCGCTCGGGCTGGTCGGCGATGCCCTTGTACGCCGCGATCGTGGGCCCGTAGGTCGCCTTGAAGAAGTCGCGGAACTCCTCCGGTGTCGAGAAGCGGTCGACCGGAAGCGCCCGGCGCTCGGCGCGGACGTCCTCGACGCGGTCGCCCAGCAGCTCGCGGACGTGGTCCTCGCGGCCCCACAGCGGCGGCGGCTGCGCGCCGGCCGGCGGGGGAGCGACGTACGGCTTCATCGTCGCGAACATCTGACCGATGAACCCCTCCGGTGTCCAGCTGATCAGGCCGATGGTGCCGCCGGCACGGCAGACGCGCACCAGCTCGTCGGCGCTCGCCTGGTGGTGGGGGGCGAACATGATCCCCACGCAGGACAGCACGCGGTCGAAGGTGTTGTCCGCGAACGGCAGTGCCTCGGCGTCCGCCTCGCGCCACTCGACCTCGACCCCGCGCTCGGCGGCGTGCCGGCGGCCGACGTCGAAGAGCTCGGGGGTGAGGTCGGAGGCGATCACGTCCGCGCCTGCCTGTGCGGCCGGGACGGCGACGTTGCCCGACCCCGCCGCGACGTCCAGCACGCGGTCGCCCTGCTTCACGCCGGCTGCGTCGACGAGGACGGGCCCCAGGGCGGGGATGACCTCGGTGGCCACGGCCGGGTAGTCGCCGAGCGCCCACATCGCGCGGTGCTTGGCCTTCAGCGCGCGGTCGGCCTCGAGGTCGGTGGTGTTCTGGCTGGTCTGGCTGGTCTGGCTGGTCTGGCTGGTCTGGCTGGTCTGGGTCATGGGGTGTCCTTGGTGAGTGGTGCCTTGCGGCCTTTCGCTCTCCGTTCTACGTCGCCCGACCGGCGTGGGGAACCGCAGGCATTGCCCAGATCGGGGTGGACCGTTGCCCAGGTGTCGGTGCCGAGTCGGCGTGAAGTTCCCCGCTGGGGGTGCCGAGTCGGCGTGAAGTTCCCCGCTGGGGGTGCCGAGTCGGCGTGAAGTTCCCCGTGGAGGGCGCCGAGTCGGCGTGAAGTTCCGGTCGGAGTACTTGAGTGGGAACACACTTTCGAATATGTCTCATTCCGTGAGATATCGGCAGGTCAGCGGGCCGCGACTGTCGGTGGCCTCTGGTTGAGTCGGGACATGGAGCACCCCACGATCGCGACCCTCACCCCGGCCGGGGTGGTTGCGGACGCGGACGCGCAGCTGGGGTCCCTGGACGAGGTGCTCTGGGCGGCGCGGAGCCCGGCCGAGCTGGTCGGCACGATCGAGGAGCTCGAGACGCTCCGCTCGCACCTGGCCGCGCTGGAGGCGTCGGTGCTGGCCGAGATCACGGTCCGGAAGATCCCCAGGACCCACTTGGCGTGGGGCTCGACGGCGGACTGGTTCACCCACCTGGCCGGGCTGCAGCGGGCCGAGGGGTCCCGGGCGGTCCGCCAGGCCGGTCCCCTGGTCGCCGACCTCCCGGCGACGCATGCCGCGTTGCGGGAGGGGACGGTCTCCCCGGAGCAGGTGGCGGTGATCGTGGACGCGATCGACCAGCTCCCCCACGACGCGGCCCTGCGGCGGCGGGCGGAGGTGTTCCTGCTCGAGCAGGCCGGGCTGCTGACCGCGACCGAGCTGGCCCGGACCGCCCGCCACCTGGCCAGCGTGGTCGACCCGGACCGGGCCGAACGCGACGCCGAGAAGGACCTCGACCGCCAGGACCGCTCCGCGCACCTGGGCCGGTTCCTCGCGATCACCGAGGACGGCGCCGGCGGGGTCCGGCTCAAGGGCCGCGGCACCCTCGAGGACGCCGCGGTCCTCAAGGCCGCGCTGCTCCCGCTCACCGCCCCCACCCGCCCCGGCCATGGATCCGGGTACCGACCCGGAGACCTGCCAGGAGGCGGTGGACCCCCGCGACCACGGCGCCCGGCTCTGGGACGCCCTGGTCACCAGGCCGCCGGACACGCCCTGGCCGCCGAGGTGGTGCCGGACTCCCACGGCGCCCGGCCCCGGGTCACCGTCACCACCAGCCTCGAGGTCCTGCGCGGCCAGATCGACTGGGCCACCCTCGGCACCGCCGCCTCCCTGACCGAGGACGGCCTCGACCTCACCCCCGCGACCATCCGGCGGCTCGCGTGCGATGCCGACATCATCCCGGTCGCGCTCGGTGGCCGTGGGGAGGTCCTCGACGTCGGCCGCACCCACCGCCTGGTCACCCAACCCATGTGGCGGGCCCTGGTCTGCCGCGACCAGCACTGCGCGTTCCCCGGCTGCACCCGCCCGCCGGTGATGTGCCACGCCCACCACATCGTGCACTGGGCCCACGGCGGCACCACCAAGCTCGCCAACCTGGTCCTGCTGTGCGGGCACCACCACCGCACCATCCACCACACCCCCTGGCAAGTCCGGATCAACCCCGACGACGGACACCCCGAGTTCCTCCCACCACCCCGCCGCGCACACCCACCACCCGGCTGGATCAGACACCGACCACGCCGCGAATGAGCCGCGGGACGATCAGCCGCTCGCCCGCGTCACCTTCATCCGGCCCGCTCCTCGTCGGCAGCGGGTCGGTCCAGCGCGGACTTCCCGAGCTGGGGAGGCCGGAACGGCATCGCTCACCTCCGTGCGGTCAACGCGACGTCCATCCCCGCTCGGCGGCATGGGCCACCGCCTCGTCGCGGGAGCGGGCACCCAGCTTCTGGAGCACGGCGGCGACGTGGTGGTCGACAGTGCGCACCGACAGCACGAGCTCGTCGGCGATCGCCGCGTTGGGCAGCCCTTGAGACAGAAGTCCGAGCACATCGAGCTGGCGGGCAGTGAGCCCGGCCGGGTTGCTTCGAGTGGTCGTCTGGGGACCGCGCGGTACGCCGGTCACGCCGAGGTCGCGCAGGCGCTGCCTGACCTTGCGGGCCAGCGGCTCGGCGCCCAGCGCATCGAGCCGGGCGAGGGCGTCGAGCAGCACCTCTGGGCGGTCTGCGTGCGCGAGGGCCATCGCCTGCTCATAGGGATAGCCGGCCTCGGCCCACGCCTGCGCCGCGCCGGCCCAGTCGCCGCGCGCGAGCGCGGCGTACGGATGGTCCACATCGGCGAGGTCTGCGCACCCGCCCGCCACGGTCAACCAGTAGCCGTGCTCGGCGCGAAAGACGCGCGAACCCAGCCGTTCGGCCTCGGCGTACATCTGCTCCGCGACGGACCGGATGGTGGCCAGGTCTCCGCGCAGCCAGGCTGCCTCGCAGACCAGGCCCGCCGCGGGCCCGGTGCGCTGCAGCTCGCGGAGCTCGCGCGCCAGTGACCACGCCTCGTCGATCTCGTCGTCGGCCGGTCGCCCGGTCCGCAGGGAGACGCGGCCGAGCACCTGGAGGGCGGCGCACCGAATCGGCCTGGTGGCGTCCAGGCCACGTCGGGCAGCGTCGGCCGCGTCCTCCCAGCGCGCCTCGGCGAGCGCGATCATGCCCTTCTCGACGTGGAGGTACTTCCAGAACACGACGTGCTCGGCCTGCTCGGCGTGCGCGATACCGGGGCCGACATGGTCGGCCGCACCGCGGATGTCGAGATCCCAGAGCAGCTGCCAGACCAGGTTGCAGTAGGCCCGGGTCGCGTGCTCGCTCAGGCCCTCGTCGAGGGCGACCTGCAGTGACCGCTCCAGCATCGTTCGCCCCTCGACGGGGTCGGCCTTCCACAGTGCGGTGCCGAGGTTGTTCAGTGCGTGGGAGACCACGGACGGGTCGCCGACCTCCCGGGCCAGCGCGATGGCACCCTCGGCGGCGGTCACGGCCTCCGGGATCCGCTCGGCGAGCATCGCCAGCTGCGAGGTGTTGCTCAGTGCGAGGGCGAGCTCGCGCGGGTCGCCGGCCCGCTCCAGCACCGCGACCGCCTCATCCCCGGAGGAGTCCGCGCCGGCCCGGTCGCCGCACCACCAGCTGATCCGGGACAACCAGCGCAGGCCGGCGCCGAGCTTCACCGGGTCACCCAGCGAACGACGCAGGGCCACCGCCTCGGTCTGGTCGGTGAGGGCGCTGCGCCCCTGGTCGCCCACGGTGTAGCACTCCACGGCCGACGCCTCGAGCAGGTCGGCCACCTCCGCGGGCGAGAAGGCTGCCCGGTGGGTCAGCAGGAGCCGGAGGTGCGCCGCGGCCTCCCGGTGTGCGCCGCCCGCCGAGGCGAGCCGCGCGGCCGCGGGTCCGTGCCGCACGATCGCGGCCACGTCCCCGGCCTCGGTCGCGTGGTGCACGAGCTGGGCGAGGTCGGCGGCAGGATCGGACTCCAGGGCGGCGAGGGCGGCGGCGTTGAGGTGGGTACGCCGCACGGCCGGGAGGGCGTCGACGACCGCGCGGCGGGTCAGCTCGTGCCGGAACGACACCCGGTGCGGGGTCACCTCCAGCAGGCCCAGCCCCTCGGCCCGTGCGAGCGACCCGAACCCACCCGGGACGAGCCGGTCCACCAGCGCCCGGTCGATCGTGGAGGTGATGACGCTCAGCTGCTCGACTGCCTCCCGGGCCGGTTCGTCGAGCCGTCGCAACCGGGCCAGGACCAGGTCGACCACGCTCGAGGGCACGTGGCCCACGAGGTCGCTGGCCAGGACCTCGTGCACGAAGAACGGGTTCCCACCGGTGAGCGCGAAGACCGCCTCCGGGTCGGCCCGGGTCGGTTGGGCGAGCTCGCGCACCGCCGCGGGGGACAGCGGACGCAGCGGCATGCGTCGTACGTCGGGGATGCCGGCGACGACGGCCAGCAGGGCACGCAGGGGGTGGGTGGCGTCGACCTCGTCCTCGCGATACGTCAGCAGCAGGACCGCGGGCAGGTCCGCCATCCGGCGGGCCAGGAAACGCAGCGCATCGAGGGTCGCGTCGTCGGCCCAGTGCACGTCCTCGATGGCCAGCACGGTCGCGTGACCGGGCCAGGCGAGCTCGTTGCGCAGGGCGGTGAGGAGCTGGTCGCGGTCACCGCCGCGCAGTGCCCGCGAGAGCTCGGCGCCCACGCTGCCGGCCAGGTCGCGGATCGGCCCCAGCAGGCGGGGGGTGGCGAGGTCGTCGCAGTGGCCCATCAGCAGCCGGCCGTCGGGCGGCAGCGCCCGGCGCAGCTCGGCCACCAGGCTCGACTTGCCGATGCCGGCCTCACCCGAGACCAGCACCACCGACCCGGATCCGGTCGCGGCAAGGCGGACGGCATCCGTCAACGCCGCCAGCTCGCTGTCCCGCTCCACCAGGAGCATCCCGGGGAACACGCCGCGATTCTAGGGCGCACCTGTCAAGGCGCGGCTGCGACGCGGCGGGGAACCCGGCCCGGACGGTCCCACTCCCGGGACGGCGCGTGGGTGGCAGCGGGTGCGCTGATAAGGTCGGGGCCGCTCGGCATCCTTTAACGACGCGTCCTGTGAGGCGCAGAAGGAGGTACGGCGTGCCATTGCATGCCCCCGCCCACCCCGCCCTCTCCTCAGCAGCGGGTCGGCCCCCGGCGATCCTGGTTCTCGAGGACGGCCGGACGTTCCGCGGCGAGGCCTACGGCGCCGCAGGTGAGACCTTCGGCGAGGCCGTCTTCAACACCGGCATGACCGGCTACCAGGAGACGCTCACCGACCCGTCGTACCACCGCCAGGTCGTGGTGATGACCGCCCCGCACATCGGCAACACCGGCGTGAACGACGAGGATCCCGAGTCCCGGAAGATCTGGGTCGCGGGCTACGTGGTGCGCGACCCTGCCCGGGTCCCCTCCAACTGGCGCTCGCGCCGCAGCCTCGATGACGAGCTGCGCGAGCAGGACGTCGTCGGCATCTCCGGTGTCGACACCCGGGCCCTGACCCGCCACCTGCGCGAGCGCGGCGCCATGCGGGTGGGTATCTCCTCGACCGAGACCGACCCCGAGGCCCTGCTGGCCCGGGTCCGCTCGTCGGCACAGATGGCCGGTGCCGAGCTGGCCGGCGAGGTCTCCACCACCGAGGCCTACGTCGTGCCCGCCCAGCAGACCGCAGGGCGGGAGAAGCCCTTCGTGGTGGCGGCCATCGACCTGGGCATCAAGGGCATGACCCCGGCGATGATGGCCGAGCGGGGGATCGAGGTGCACGTGCTGCCCGCGACCTCCTCGCTCGAGGACGTGCTCGCGGTGTCGCCCGACGGGCTCTTCTTCTCCAACGGCCCGGGTGACCCGGCCGCGACGACCGACCAGGTGGCCCTGCTTCAGGGGGCGCTCGAGCACGGGCTGCCCTACTTCGGCATCTGCTTCGGCAACCAGCTCTTCGGCCGGGCCCTCGGCTTCGGCACCTACAAGCTCAAGTACGGCCACCGCGGGATCAACCAGCCCGTCATGGACCGCACCACCGGCAAGGTCGAGGTCACCTCGCACAACCACGGCTTCGCCGTGCAGTGGCCCGAGGGCGTGCCGCTGGCCGAGGGTGTCCGGACGCCGTACGGCGTCGCGACGGTCTCGCACGTGTGCCTCAACGACGACGTGGTGGAGGGTCTCGAGCTCCGCGACGAGGGCGGCACGCTGCAGAGCTTCTCGGTGCAGTACCACCCGGAGGCGGCCGCCGGCCCGCACGATGCGGCGTACCTCTTCGACCGGTTCTGCGACCTGATGTCCGAGCGAAGCGCGGGCGTCGCCGAGACCCCCGCACCGAACGACGGGAGCAACTGATGCCCAGGCGCGACGACATCAAGTCGGTCATGGTGATCGGCTCCGGGCCGATCATCATCGGCCAGGCGTGCGAGTTCGACTACTCCGGCACCCAGGCGTGCCGCGTGCTCATGGCCGAGGGGATCCGGGTGATCCTGGTCAACTCCAACCCGGCCACGATCATGACCGACCCCGAGTTCGCCGACGCGACGTACGTCGAGCCGATCACGGCGGAGTACGTCGAGAAGGTCATCGCCAAGGAGCGCCCCGACGCCCTGCTGGCGACCCTCGGCGGGCAGACGGCCCTCAACGCGGCGATGGCCCTCGACAAGGCCGGCGTGCTGGAGAAGTACGGCGTCGAGCTGATCGGCGCGTCCATCGAGGCGATCGAGCGCGGAGAGAACCGCCAGGTGTTCAAGAAGATCGTCGAGGAGCTCGGCGGCGAGTGCTCCAAGTCGGTCATCTGCCACACGATGGAGGACTGCCTCGGCGCGGCCGACGAGCTCGGCTACCCGATGGTGGTGCGGCCCTCGTTCACGATGGGCGGCACCGGCTCCGGCATGGCCTACGACGAGAACGACCTGCGCCGTATCGCCGGCGCGGGGCTGGCCGCCAGCCCGACCACCGAGGTGCTCCTCGAGGAGTCGATCATCGGCTGGAAGGAGTACGAGCTCGAGGTCATGCGCGACACCGCGGACAACGTGGTGATCGTCTGCTCCATCGAGAACCTCGACCCGATGGGCGTGCACACCGGCGACTCGATCACGGTCGCTCCGGCGATGACGCTGACCGACCGCGAGTACCAGGCCATGCGCGACCTCGCCATCGGCATCATCCGCTCGGTCGGCGTCGACACCGGCGGCTGCAACATCCAGTACGCCGTCAACCCCGCCGACGGCCGGCTGATCGTCATCGAGATGAACCCGCGGGTGTCCCGCTCGAGCGCGCTGGCGTCCAAGGCCACCGGCTTCCCGATCGCCAAGATCGCCGCCAAGGTCGCGATCGGCTACACCCTCGACGAGATCCCCAACGACATCACCACCCGCGAGGACGGTTTCAGCACCCCGGCCAGCTTCGAGCCGACGCTGGACTACGTGGTGGTCAAGGTCCCGCGGTTCGCGTTCGAGAAGTTCCCGGGTGCCGACCCGACCCTCACCACGCACATGAAGTCGGTGGGCGAGGCGATGGCGATCGGCCGCAACTTCACCGAGGCCCTGCAGAAGGCGCTGCGCTCGCTCGAGGCTCCGTCATCGGGGTATGGGTCCGCCGTCTTCGACTGGCACCAGGAGTGGGTCGAGCTCGACAAGGGCGCGCTGCTCGACGAGATCCGCGTCCCGCACGACGGCCGGCTCAAGAAGGTGATGGACGCGATCCGGGCCGGGGCCACTCCCGAGGAGATCTTCGAGAGCACCGGGATCGACCCGTGGTTCGTCGACCAGCTGATGCTGATCAACGAGATCGCGGCCGAGCTGACGGCGGCCCCCGAGCTGACCCCCGGGCTGCTGCGCCGGGCCAAGCGGCACGGGTTCTCCGACCACCAGATCGGCAAGATCCGCGGGATGACCGCCGACGTGGTCCGCGGTGTCCGGCACGCGCTGGACATCCGCCCCGTCTACAAGACCGTCGACACCTGCGCCGCCGAGTTCGCCGCGACCACGCCGTACCACTACTCGTCGTACGACGAGGAGACCGAGGTCCGGCCCCGGGAGAAGGAAGCCGTGATCATCCTCGGCTCCGGACCGAACCGGATCGGCCAGGGGATCGAGTTCGACTACTCGTGCGTGCACGCCTCGATGGCGCTGAGCGAGGCCGGCTACGAGACGATCATGGTCAACTGCAACCCGGAGACCGTCTCGACCGACTACGACACCTCCGACCGGCTCTACTTCGAGCCGCTCACGCTCGAGGACGTGCTCGAGATCGTCCATGCCGAGGAGCAGGCCGGGCCGATCGCCGGCGTCATCTGCCAGCTCGGCGGCCAGACCCCGCTCGGCCTCGCCAAGGGCCTCGAGAACGCCGGGGTCCGGATCGTCGGCACGTCGCCCGACGCGATCCACCTGGCCGAGGAGCGCGGCGCCTTCGGGAGGGTCCTGGCCGAGGCCGGCCTGCCTGCGCCCAAGCACGGCATGGCGACCAGCTTCGCGGACGCCAAGCGGATCGCCGCCGAGATCGCCTACCCGGTGCTGGTGCGTCCGTCGTACGTCCTGGGCGGGCGCGGCATGGAGATCGTGTACGACGACGTCGCGCTCGAGGGCTACATCCAGCGGGCCACCGAGATCAGCCCCGAGCACCCGGTGCTCGTCGACCGGTTCATCGACGACGCGGTCGAGATCGACGTGGACGCGATCTACGACGGCACCGACCTGTTCCTGGGTGGCGTGATGGAGCACATCGAGGAGGCCGGGATCCACTCCGGCGACTCCTCGTGCGCGCTGCCGCCGATCACGCTCGGTGCCTCCGAGATCCTGCGGATCCGCGAGGCCACCGAGGCGATCGCCCGCGGCGTGGGCGTGCGCGGCCTGATCAACATCCAGTTCGCGCTCGGCTCCGACGTGCTCTACGTCCTCGAGGCCAACCCACGGGCCAGCCGCACGGTGCCGTTCGTCTCCAAGGCGACGGCGACGCCGCTGGCCAAGGCGGCGGCCCGGGTGATGCTGGGGGAGTCGATCGCCGAGCTCCGCACCGCCGGTGTGCTGCCGGCCGAGGGCGACGGTGGGACGCTTCCGGGCGACCAGCCGATCGCGGTCAAGGAGGCGGTGATGCCCTTCAACCGGTTCAAGACACCCGACGGGCGCAACGTCGACACCGTGCTCGGCCCGGAGATGAAGTCGACCGGCGAGGTGATGGGCCTCGACGCCGACTTCGGGACCGCGTTCGCGAAGGCCCAGACCGCGGCGTTCGGCTCGCTGCCGACCAGCGGCAAGGTGTTCGTCAGCATGGCCAACCGCGACAAGCGGCACATGATCTTCCCGATCAAGGTGCTGGCCGACCATGGCTTCGAGATCCTCGCGACGCAGGGCACGGCCGAGGTGCTGCGCCGCAACGGCGTCCGGGCGACCGTCGTGCGCAAGCACTACGAGGGGACCGGGCCGAACGGTGAGCCGACCACGGTGCAGCTGATCCTCGCCGGCGACATCCAGCTCGTCATCAACACGCCGAACGGGGCGTCTGGTGGCGGCTCGGCGCGCCTGGACGGCTACGAGATCCGCACGGCCGCGATCATGGCCAACATCCCCTGCATCACCACGGTGCAGGGTCTGGGTGCCGCGGTCCAGGGGATCGAGGCGCTCGAGCGCGGTGACATCGGGGTGCGCAGCCTCCAGGACTGGGCGCTGCGGCGACAGGCGAACGCGTGACGTCGCCGTACTCCCTGCTGTTCGACCACGTCCTGACCCGGACCGACCCGGAGCGGGCGCACCACGCCGCTTTCCGCGCCATTCGTGCTGCCGGACCCCTCATCTCCGCGAGTCGGCGTGAAGTTGCCCGAATTCCCGGCCGAGGCGGCGTGAAGTTCCCCGTCACGGCCATGGGTCTGACCTTCCCCAACGTGCTGGGACTGGCGGCGGGCTTCGACAAGAACGCCGTCGGCATCGACGCGCTCGCCGCGCTCGGGTTCGGCCACGTCGAGATCGGGACGGTCACCGGCGAGGCCCAGCCCGGCAATCCGAAGCCCCGGCTCTTCCGGCTGCCCGAGGACCGGGCCGTGGTCAACCGGATGGGCTTCAACAACGACGGGGCCGAGGTGGTCGCGCGACGTCTCGCGGAACGTCAGGTCCGGAACTTCACGCCGCCTCGGCACGGATCCGGGGGAACTTCACGCCGCCTCGGCGCCGATCCGGGGGAACTTCACGCCGCCTCGGCGGTGCTGGGGGTGAACATCGGCAAGACCAAGGTGGTGCCCGAGGACGACCAGGCGGCGGTGCTGGCCGACTACGAGAAGAGCGCGCGGCTGCTGGCGCCGTACGCCCACTACCTCGTCGTCAACGTCAGCTCGCCCAACACCCCGGGCCTGCGCAACCTCCAGGCCGTGGAGAAGCTCCAGCCGCTGCTCGAGCACGTACGCCGCACCGCCGACGAGGTCACCGCGTCCCGCGTCCCGCTGCTGGTCAAGATCGCCCCGGACCTCAGTGACGAGGACGTGCTGGCCGTCGCCGACCTGGCCACGGCCATCGGGCTGGACGGCATCATCGCCACGAACACCACGATCTCGCGTGACGGCCTGCGGACCAGCCCCGAGCGGGTCGAGGCCATCGGCGCCGGCGGGCTCTCGGGGGCGCCGCTCACCGAACGCTCCCTCGAGGTCATCCGGCTGCTGCGCAGCCGCGTCGGTGAGGACCTCACACTGATCGGGGTCGGTGGCATCTCCACCGTGGAGGAGGCCCGCGCCCGGCTCGACGCGGGCGCGACCCTGCTGCAGGGCTACACGGCGTTCATCTACGAGGGCCCGCTGTGGCCGACCAGGATCGTGCGCGGACTGGCCCGGTCGTGACCGCAGCCAACCCGGCCGCCGGTGCCACGGCCACACCGACCCGGAGCCCCCTCCACGTCACCGGGGAGCTCCTGGCCAGCAAGAAGGTCGGCGCCTACCGCCACCTGACCCTGGTGGCCCCGGGCATCCCCGAGCGGTTCCGTCCCGGCACGTTCGTCGCGCTGTCGATCGGCGGCGCGGTGGCGGAGTCGCGGCTCGCCCGGCGCTCGTTCTGGATCCACCGGGTCAAGCCCGTGGGCGGCTACGGCGCGGCCATCGAGCTCGTCGTCGAGCCGGTCGGCGTCGGCACCGGGTGGCTGGCCGCGCTCGCACCCGGCGCCAGGATCGAGATCACCGGGCCACTGGGCCGACCCTTCGCACTGCCCCAGGAGCCGGTCGGCTGCCTGCTCGTCGGGGACGGGTACGCCGCCGCCCCGCTGTTCCCGCTCGCCGAGCGGCTCCGCGAGCGCGGCTGCGCGGTCACGCTGCTGGTCGCCGGTGCCGACGAGGCGCACCTGCTCTCGGCGCTGGAGGCGCGGCGCTCGGCCCGGTCGGTCACGGTGGTCACCGGGGACGGCTCGGTCGGCCAGCGCGGCGGGGTCGCGGACGTCATCGACGAGGTGCTCACACGTTCGGGGGCCGAGGTCGTCTACGCCGCCGGGCCCGTGCCCACCCTGCACGCCGTGGCCGCGGCCGCCGAGCGGCACGGGGCCTGGAGCCAGACCGCCCTCGAGCAGCCCCTCACCTGCGGCACCGGGCTGTGCCAGGGCTGCCCGGTCCCGGTCGTCGGCGAGGACGGCGTCGCCCGGCTCGTCCGCGCCTGCGTCGACGGGCCCGTCTTCCGTGGCGACCGGGTCCGCTGGGACGACCTCCTCGACCGGGGGCCGGCATGACCTCGACCAGCACCGGCGTCGAGCTGGCCGGCCTCGTCCTGGCCAACCCGGTCCTCGTCGCCTCGGGCTGCGGCGGCACCGGCCGCGAGCTGACGGCGTACGGACCACTGGGCGACCTCGGTGGCTTCGTCACCCGGTCGATCACCCTCAACGCCCGTCCCGGTGGCCGGACGCCACGGATCCTGGAGACCCCGTCCGGGCTGCTCAACGCCGTCGGCCTGCAGAACCCCGGGCTCGACCAGTTCCTCGCCACCGAGCTGCCCTGGCTGGCCCAGCAGGGGACCCGCGTGATCGTGTCGATCGCGGGCAGCTCGCTGGGGGAGTACGCCGAGCTGGCCCGCCGCCTGGGGCGCTCGCCGGGGGTCTCGGCCATCGAGGTCAATCTCTCCACGCCCGACGCACCCGGCACCGGTGTCTTCGACGTCCGCGAGCCCTTCCACGCCGCCAGCGTCGTCTCGGCCGTGCACCGCGACCTGCCCCGCGGGATGCCGGTCCTGGCCAAGCTGCGCCCCGACGTGATCCGCGTCGTCGAGTCGGCCCGCAACGTCCTCGAGGCCGGGGCCGCCGCGGTCGTGATCGGCAATGCGCTGCCGGCGGCGATGCCCGACGGCCGGCCGGCCGGGCTCAGCGGGCCCGCGATCCGGCCGCTGGCGCTGCGGTGCGTCGTCGAGGTGCACGACCAGCTGCCCGACGCCCAGATCGTCGGCGCGGGCGGCATCGCCGGGGCCGAGGACGTCCGCAGCTTCCTGGCTGCCGGCGCGACCGCGGTCCAGATCGGCACCGCCCTGCTGCACGACCCCACCACCGCCGCGCGCGTCGTGGCCGACCTCCGAGGAGCGCCATGACCAGCGACCTGCCGTTCGGGGCCCGACTCCACGCTGCCAGGGCCGCCCGCGGGCCGCTGTGTGCGGGCATCGACCCGCACGCGGCGCTCCTGCACGAGTGGGGCCTCACCGACGACGTGGCCGGTCTGGAGCGCTTCGCGCTCACCGCGGTCGAGGGCCTGGCGCCCCACGTGTCCGTGGTCAAGCCCCAGTCGGCGTTCTACGAGCGCTTCGGCAGCCGCGGCATCGCGGTCCTCGAGCGGGTGATCGCCGAGTCCCGCGCCGCCGGCGCCCTGGTCCTGCTCGACGTGAAGCGCGGCGACATCGGCTCCACCTCGCAGGCGTACGCTGACGCCTACCTCGAACCGTCCTCGCCGCTGGCCTCGGACGCGATCACGGTCAGCCCCTACCTCGGCTTCGGGTCCCTCGACCCGATCATCGACACCGCCAGGCGGCACCACGCCGGTGTCTTCGTGCTCGCGCTCACCTCCAACAAGGAGGGCCCGGAGGTCCAGCACGCCCGGGTCGCCGACGGCGGCACCGTCGCGGGCCGCATGCTCGGCCACCTGCGGTCCCTCAACGAGGGCGCCGAGCCGCTCGGCTCCTTCGGCGCTGTCGTCGGCGCGACGATCGGCGACACGCCCGAGCTGCTCGACATCAACGGCCCCCTGCTCGCCCCCGGGTACGGCGCCCAGGGCGGCACCGTCGCCGACATCCGGCGGATCTTCGGCTCGGCGACCGGCGCGGTGCTGCCGAGCTCGTCGCGTGAGCTGCTGCGGGCCGGGCCCGACGTGCAGGCCCTGGCGGACGCGGCACGGCGGGTCAACGACGAGCTCGCCGGGCTGCGTTGATGAGGGCTGAGCTGATGAGGACCGGGCGGACGAGACGGGCCGCAGCCGTCGTGGTGCTCACCCTGCTGCCGCTCGTGGCGGGCTGCGGCGGCAGCCGGCAGGAGGACTACTGCGCGGCGGTCAAGGAGCACCAGGAGGCGCTCACCGAGATCGTCACCGGCGGGGGACAGGACTCCCTGATCAGGGCGCTGGACATCTTCAAGGACCTCCAGGAGGTGGCCCCCAGCGACATCACCGACGAGTGGCAGCAGGTGGTGGGCCGGATCGAGACCCTGGACGAGGCCCTGCGCGCCGCCGACGTCGACCCCGCGACGTACGACCGGAAGAGTCCGCCGCAGGGGCTCAGCGACGAGGAGAAGTCGCGGATCGACGCGGCTGCCCGCGAGCTCGGCAGCGGCATGACCCTGGGCGCGCTCGCGGCGTTGGACCAGCAGGCGCGCGACGTCTGCAAGACACCCCTGAGCCTTTAGCCCGGCCGGCCGGAGCCCGCGAGTGCCGGGCCGATTGCTGCACGGTCCGGGTTCTGACTAGATTGACCACTTCACCGGCAGACCGGTGCGCTCATCACCGTCGACCTAAGGACCTCCGCACGTGGCTTTGCCCCCGCTCACCCCCGAACAGCGCCAGGCGGCCCTCGACAAGGCCGCCGCCTCCCGTCGGGAACGGGCCGAGGTGAAGAACCGCCTCAAGAACTCCGGCGCCTCCATCGTCGACGTGCTCCACGAGGGCGCGCACAACGAGGTCATCGGCAAGATGCGGGTCGTCGACCTGCTCCAGTCGCTCCCGGGTCTCGGCAAGGTCCGCGCCCGTCAGGTGATGGAGCGGCTCGGCATCGCCGAGAGCCGCCGGGTCCGCGGCCTCGGCACCAAGCAGGTCGCAGCGCTCGAGCGCGAGTTCGCCGGGCGTGACTGACGCCCCGGTCCCGGGTCGCAGCGCACGCAGGTCGCGCCTGGTCGTGCTCGCCGGCCCGACCGCGGTCGGCAAGGGCACGGTCGCTGCGCAGGTCCGTGCCACGCACCCCGAGGTCTGGATCTCGGTCTCGGCCACGACCCGCCGCCCGCGCCCGGGTGAGCAGAATGGCGTCCACTACTGGTTCGTCTCCGACGAGGAGTTCGACCGGATGATCGCCGAGGACCAGCTGCTGGAGTGGGCGGTCGTGCACAAGTCAGCCCGCTACGGCACTCCGCGAGGGCCCGTGGACGAGGCGTTGGCCGCCGGACGGCCCGCGATGCTCGAGATCGACCTGCAGGGCGCGCGCCAGGTCCGACAGACGATGCCGGAGGCGCTGTTCGTCTTCCTCAAGCCTCCTTCCTGGGACGAGCTGGTGCGCCGGCTGGTCGGGCGGGGGACCGAGACCGAGGAGGAACGGACCCGCCGACTGGAGACCGCGCGCGAGGAGATGGCGGCCGAGCGGGAGTTCGACGTCACCATCGTCAACCACGAAGTTCACGCTGCGGCCGACGAGTTGGTAGCCTTGATGGTGCTCGACCATGAGCACCCCCCTATCGACAACTTGTGAGGCTCACGCGTGTCTTCGCCCAACATCGCCGCCGAGGGTGTCACCAACCCCTCGATCGACGACCTGCTCACCAAGACCGACAGCAAGTACAAGCTGGTCCTCTACAGCGCCAAGCGGGCTCGCCAGATCAACGCCTACTACTCCCAGCTCGGTGAGGGCCTCCTCGAGTACGTCGGCCCGCTGGTCGACACGCACGTCCAGGAGAAGCCCCTCTCGATCGCCCTGCGCGAGATCAACGAGGACCTGCTGACCTGCGAGGACGTCGACCCGGCGGAGCTCGCCGCCGAGGAGGCCGCCGCCAAGGCTGCCGCCATCGACGCGTCGTTCACCACCAAAGACTGACCCCGCCGGTCCGATGACCAGCGACAGCACGAGTGCCGTGTCCCCTCGGGGGGAGCGGCACTCTGCTGTTTCCGGGCCCGCTTCACCGCGGGTCGTCCTCGGCGTCTCCGGCGGCATCGCGGCGTACAAGTCCTGCGAGCTGCTGCGGCGGTTCACCGAGTCTGGCCACGACGTGACCGTCGTGCCGACGGCGGCAGCCCTGGAGTTCGTCGGCGCGCCCACCTGGGCCGCCCTGTCCGGCAAGCCGGTCGCCACGGATGTCTGGACCGGTGTCCACGAGGTGCCGCACGTCCGGATCGGCCAGTCGGCCGACCTGGTCGTCGTCGCGCCGGCCACCGCCGACCTGCTCGCCAAGGCCGCCCACGGGCTGGCCGACGACCTGCTCACCAACACCCTGCTCACGGCCCGGTGCCCCGTGGTGTTCGCCCCGGCGATGCACACCGAGATGTGGGAACACCCGGCCACACGGGCGAACGTCGCCACCCTGCGCGCCCGGGGCGCCCTGGTCATCGAGCCGGCCGAGGGCCGGCTCACCGGGGCCGACACCGGCAAGGGCCGGCTGCCCGAGCCGCTCGAGATCTTCGACGTCTGCCTGGAGGTGCTGGCCCGCGGTGCCGCGGCCTTCGACCTGGCCGGTCGTCACGTCGTCGTGTCCGCCGGGGGGACCCGCGAGTACCTCGACCCGGTCCGGTTCCTCGGCAACCGGTCCTCGGGGCTGCAGGGCTACGCCCTGGCTCGAGCCGCCGCCGCGCGGGGCGCCGAGGTCACCCTGGTCAGCGCCAACGTCACCCTGCCCGACCCGGCCGGGGTCAAGGTCGTGCGCGTCGTGACCACCGCCGACCTGCGCGAGGAGGTCGTGGCCGCCGCCGCGTCCGCCGATGTCGTCGTGATGGCCGCCGCCCCGGCTGACTTCCGCCCCACCGAGGTCAGCGGCAGCAAGATCAAGAAGGCCAGCGACGGGTCCGCCCCGGCCATCGAGCTGGCCCAGAACCCCGACATCCTCCGCGAGATCAGCACCGACCGCGCCCGTCCGGGATCGGTGATCGTGGGATTCGCCGCCGAGACCGGCGACGAGACCGGATCGGTGCTCGACCTCGCCCGCGCCAAGCTGGCCCGCAAGCGCTGCGACCTGCTCGTCGTCAACGACGTCAGCGGAGGAGCGGTCTTCGGCAGCCCCGACAACGAGGCCGTGATCCTGGGCTCGGACGGGGCAGCCGTCGAGGTGCCCCGAGGCTCCAAGTCCGCGCTGGCCCACGTCATTTGGGACGAAGTGGCCTCGAGGCTGCAAGATTGAGATCAGCGTCCCGTCATTCGGGACGCCGGATATCGTGTGTGGCATCACCATCGATCGGGAGTGAGTGCACCTGTGGCTGGACGTCTTTTCACGTCGGAGTCGGTGACCGAAGGTCACCCGGACAAGATCGCTGACCAGATCAGCGACACCGTCCTCGACTATCTGCTCGAGCACGACCCCAAGAGCCGGGTCGCCGTCGAGACGATGCTGACCACCGGCCTCGTCGTCGTGGCCGGCGAGGTCACCACCAAGGCGTACGCGCCGGTGGCGGAGCTGGTCCGCGCCAAGATCCTCGAGATCGGCTATGACAGCTCCGAGAAGGGCTTCGACGGCCACAGCTGTGGGGTCCAGGTCGCGATCGGCGGGCAGTCGCTCGACATCGCGCAGGGCGTCGACTCCGGTCACGAGTCCCGCGTGGAGTCCTCCGACGACGAGCTCGACCAGCAGGGCGCCGGCGACCAGGGCCTGATGTTCGGCTACGCCTGTGACGACACCCCCGAGCTGATGCCGCTGCCGATCAGCATCGCCCAGCGCCTCTCGGAGCGGCTGTCGGCGGTCCGCAAGGACGGGACGATGGAGTACCTCCGTCCCGACGGCAAGACCCAGGTCACCATCGAGTACGACGCCGAGAACCGGCCGGTGCGGGTCGACACCGTGGTGCTGTCCACCCAGCACGCGCCCGGCATCGACCTCGAGACGATGCTGCTGCCCGACATCAAGAAGCACGTCGTCGACCCGATCCTCGAGACGTTCGACATCCCCTCCGAGGGCTACCGCCTGCTGGTGAACCCCACCGGCAAGTTCGTCGTCGGCGGCCCCATGGGCGACGCGGGCCTGACCGGTCGCAAGATCATCGTCGACACCTACGGTGGCATGTCCCGCCACGGTGGCGGCGCCTTCTCCGGCAAGGACCCGTCGAAGGTCGACCGCTCGGCCGCCTACGCCATGCGCTGGGTCGCCAAGAACGTCGTCGCGGCCGGGCTCGCCCGTCGCTGCGAGGCGCAGGTCGCCTACGCCATCGGCAAGGCCAGCCCCGTCGGTGTCTTCGTCGAGACCTTCGGCACCGGCACCGTGTCCGACGAGGAGATCCAGAAGGCCGTGCTCGAGGTCTTCGACCTCCGCCCGGCCGCGATCATCCGCGACCTCGACCTGCTGCGGCCGATCTACGCCAAGACCGCGGCGTACGGCCACTTCGGCCGCGAACTTCCCGAGTTCACCTGGGAGCGCACCGACCGCGCCGAGGCCCTCAAGGCTGCGGCCGGCGTCTGAGGCACCCCGTCAGGAATCCCCGGTTCACCGGGGATTCCTGACGTTCTCGGCCGAAGCTTCGGCCGAGAACGTCAGGGACTCCCTGAGAAGTAGCCAGGGAGCCGCTCGTCGGCGCCCGCTGATAGACATGCGCCCATGACCGGCCACGAGGACCAGCCCGAGCTGCTGCCCGGCATGGTCCGGGCCACGCTCAAGGCCTCGCAGGCCAAGTCGCGAGCCACCCGTGCGAAGAAGGCCGCGGAGGCCGAGATCGCGACGGTCGACCCGGTCGCGCGCGTCCTGGTCGACGTGCCGCTGGCGCACCTCGACCGGCCCTTCGACTACGCCGTGCCGGTGACGATGGCCGAGTCCGCTGTCCCGGGGTGCCGGGTCAAGGTGCGCTTCGCCGGCCAGGACGTCGACGGCTATCTCGTCGAGCGTGCCGCGACCTCCGACCACCATGGCCGGCTCGCCCCGCTGCGCCGGGTCGTCAGCCCGGAGCCGGTGCTCAGCCCCGAGGTCGCGGCCCTCACCGCCGACGTCGCCGAGCGCTACGCCGGGACCCGCTCCGACGTCCTGCGCCTGGCGGTCCCGGCCCGTCACGCCACCACGGAGAAGGAGCCCTCGCCGCCCGCCCCCGCAGCGCCGCCCCTCGACCTCGCCGCAGCGACGCAGGCCTGGCGCGGCCACGAGCCGGCCGAGCTCTTCCTCCGTCACCTCGCCGAGGGCGAGACCCCCCGCGCGGTCTGGGCCGCCGCCCCCGCCACCGACTGGGCGCACCTGCTCGCCCACGCCGCCGCCACGACGTACGCCGCCGGACGCGGGGTGCTGCTCTGCGTGCCGGACGGCAAGGACGTCGCCCGGCTCGACCGGGCCCTGACCACGGTGCTCGGCGAGGGACACCACGCCACCCTGACCGCCGATGCCGGCCCCGCCCGCCGGTATGCCGACTTCCTGGCCGTGAGCCGCGGCGCCCGCAGGATCGTCGTCGGCACCCGTGCCGCGGCCTTCGCGCCGGTGCACGAGCTGGGCCTGGTCGCGATCTGGGACGACGGGGACGACCTCTACGCCGAGCCCCGCGCGCCGTACCCCCACACCCGCGAGACCCTGCTCCTGCGCGCCGAGCGGGAGGGCACCGCGGTGCTGCTCGGCGGCTTCGCGCGCACGGTGGAGGCCGAGTACCTCCTCCGCACCGGCTGGGCCCGGGAGGTCTCGCCACCGCGGGCCGTGGTCCGCGAGCGGGTGACGGTGACGATCGCCGGCGCCGCCGACCGCGACGTCGAGCGCGACGTCCATGCCCGTGCGGCCCGCATCCCGCGACAGGTCCACGACGCCATCCGCGAGGCGGTCACCCGCGGACCGGTGCTCGTGCAGACCCCGCGGACCGGGTACGCCGCGGCGCTGGCCTGTGAGCGCTGCCGCGCGCCCGCCCGGTGCGGGGCCTGCACCGGACCGCTCGCCCTGACCTCGCCGACCACCTCGCCGGCCTGCCGCTGGTGCGGCACCGCCGCCGAGGCCTGGTCCTGCCCCGACTGCGGACACCGCGGCCTGCGCGCCCCCGTCCTGGGGGATGCCCGGACCGCCGAGGAGCTCGGTCGCAGCTTCCCGAGCACCCGCGTGCGCACGTCCAGCGGCGACCGGGTGCTGGCCGACGTGGGCGCCGAGGCCGCGATCGTCGTCGCCACCCCGGGCGCCGAGCCGGTGGCGGAGGGCGGGTACGCCGCCGTGGTCCTGCTCGACACCTGGCTGCTGCTGGGCCGCACCGACCTGCGCACCGCCGAGGAGGCGCTGCGGCGGTGGGCCAATGCCGCAGCCCTGGTCCGCCCGGGCGGCGCGGTCGTCGCGGTCGGTGATCCGAGCCACCCGGCCCTCCAGGCGCTCGTGCGGTGGGACATGTCGGGCTTCGCCGAGCGCGAGACCCGGGAGCGCCTCGAGGCGCACCTGCCGCCCGCCTCCCGGCTGGCCACCATCACCGGGGAGCCCGGAGCCCTCGACGATGCGATCACCCTCCTGAGCGCCCCTGCGGCCGCGGAGGTGCTCGGCCCGGTGGAGACGGAGGCGGGGGAGTCCCGGGTGGTCGTGCGGGTCCCGCGGCAGCACGGGGCGGCGCTGTCCCACGCCCTGGGTGACCTGCAGCGGCTGCGCTCGGCCCGCAAGCTCGACGCCGTGCGCATCCAGGTGGACCCGCCCTCGATCGGCTGACCGGGGGCAGCCGGTGCTCACCGGGCTTCCCTAGACTGGCCCCTGCATCCCACCCTGCGAGGAGTTCCGTGGCCATCCAGCCCATCCGCCTGTTCGGCGACCCGGTCCTGCGCAAGCCTGCGATCGAGGTCGTGGACTTCGACAAGGAGCTCCGCAAGCTGATCGAGGACCTCACCGACACCATGCTCGACGCCCCGGGAGCCGGCCTCGCCGCGCCCCAGCTCGGCGTCGGCCTGCGGGCGTTCACCTGGAACGTCGAGGGCGAGCTCGGTCACCTGGTCAACCCGCGGCTGGAGCTCTCCGAGGAGACCCAGGACGGACCCGAGGGCTGCCTGTCGATCCCGGAGCTGTCGTTCGACTGCCGGCGTGCGCTGTCGGTCGTCGCGCACGGCTTCAACATGTACGGCGACCCCGTCACCATCGAGGGTTCGCAGTTCCTGGCCCGGGCGATCCAGCACGAGACCGACCACCTCGACGGCATCCTCTTCATCGACCGCCTCGACGCCGAGACCCGCAAGGCCGCCATGAAGGCGATCCGCGACTCGGAGTGGTTCGGCCTCGAACGGCCCACGGTCAAGCTCTCCCCGCACGCGACCAACGGCCTCGGCATCTGATGCGGGTCGTCTTCGCCGGCACCCCCGAGGTGGCCGTGCCTGCCCTCGACGCCATTGCCGAGTCCCGGCACGAGCTGGTCGGTGTCGTCACCCGGCCCGACCGGCCCGCCGGCCGGGGCCGCAAGCTGTTCGCCAGCCCCGTGGCGCAGCGCGCCGAGACGCTCGGCGTGCCCGTCCTCAAGCCCGAGCACCCGCGCGACCCGGAGTTCCAGGAGGCGTTGCGTGCGCTGGCGCCCGACGCCTGCCCGGTGGTGGCGTACGGCGCGATGCTGCCGCAGTCGGCCCTCGACATCCCGGTGCACGGCTGGGTCAACCTGCACTTCTCCTGCCTGCCGGCCTGGCGGGGTGCCGCCCCGGTGCAGCACGCCATCTGGGCCGGCGACGAGGTCACCGGAGCCACCACGTTCCGCATCGTCAGGGAGCTCGACGCCGGCCCCACGTTCGGCGTGATGACCGAACGGATCCGTCCCACCGACACGGCCGGCGACCTGCTCGCCCGGCTCGCCGACGGCGGCTCGGGCCTGCTCGTGGTGACCCTCGACGGCATCGAGGACGGCTCGCTCGAGGCCCGCGCGCAACCGGCCGAAGGCGTCAGCCACGCGCCCAAGATCCACGTCGAGGACGCCCGCATCGACTGGAGCGAGCCTGCTGCCGGGGTCGACCGCCGCATCCGGGCCTGCACGCCGAGCCCGGGCGCCTGGTCCACCCATGCCGGCGAGCGGATCAAGGTCGGTCCGGTCACGATCCTCGAGACCCAGCCCGACAGCCTCGCCGGGAGGGTGCTCGCGGCCGGAGTGCTCGGGATCAGCAAGAACCAGGTGCTCGTCGGCACCGGCACGGTGCCCGTCGAGCTGGGCGAGGTCAAGCCGTTCGGCAAGAAGCTGATGCCCGCCGCCGACTGGGCCCGCGGTGCCCGGCTCGAGTCGGGAGCGTGTCTCGGTGACGGCTGAGCGCCGGCGGGTTACGGTCGACACCATGAGCCGCCCGGCCTGTGCCGACGACATCGACGTGATCTGCCGGAGTCTGCCGGAGGTCGAGCTCGGCACGTCGTGGGGTGACCTCCCGACGTACAAGGTCCGCGGCAAGGGGTTCCTGCTCTACCGGATGCCCCACCAGACCGCGGTGGACCCCGGGACGGGGGAGATGTACGACGACCTGTTGGTCATCACCACGCCGACAGCAGCCGAGAAGCAGGCCCTCGTCGACGACGAGCGGCTGCCGTTCTTCACGATCGACCACTTCAGGAACTTCAACGCGGTGCTCGTCCAGCAGTCGCGGCTCGGCGAGATCGACCGCGACGAGCTCGCCGAGATCATCACCGACGCGTGGGCGACGAAGGCCCCCCGGGCCCTGGCGAAGGAGTTCCTCGCGGATGACTGAGGCCCGCCAGCAGGGCCCACGACCCGCCAGACGGCCGGCACCGGCGCGCCCCACGTTCGACCCCGCCCGCGCGGCGGCCCTCGACGTGCTCAAGGCCGTCCGGGTGGACCAGGCCTACACCAACCTCGTGCTGCCGGCGGTGCTGCGCCACCACGGCCTCAGCGGCCGTGACGCTGCGTTCGTGACCGAGCTCGCCTCCGGCACCATCCGGCGCCAGGGCACGTACGACGCCATCCTCGCCGCGTGCGTGGACCGTCCCCTGAGCAAGGTGGAGGCCAAGGTCCTCGACGCCCTGCGCCTGGGCACCCACCAGCTGCTCTCCATGCGGGTGCCGTCGCACGCCGCGATCAGCACCACCGTGGACCTGGTCCGCGCGAAGGTGAACTCGGGTGCCGCCGGCTTCTCCAACGCCGTGCTCCGCAAGGTCGCCGAGCAGGAGCTGTCCGAGTGGATCGGCCGGGTCGCGCCCGACCCGCGGGTCGCGCCGGTCCGGTTCGCCTCGATCGCCTACAGCCACCCCCAGTGGATCGTGGAGGAGCTGCGCAACGCCGTCGGCTGGCACGAGCTGCACGACCTGCTCGCCGCCGACAACGAGGCACCCCGAGTCACGCTCGTCGCCCGGCCCGGCCGGTCCACCCGCGAGGAGCTCCCGGGTGAGCCGACGCCGTGGTCGCCGTACGGCACGATCCTGGAGGGCGGCGACCCGGGATCGGTCCCCGCCGTGCTCGAGGGGCGTGCCGGAGTCCAGGACGAGGGCTCACAGCTCGTGGCGATGGCCCTGGCCGCAGCGCCGGTCGACGGCGCCGACGAGACCTGGCTCGACCTGTGCGCCGGTCCCGGCGGCAAGGCGGCGCTGCTGGCTGCCCTCGCGTCGCGTCGCGGCGCGCGCCTGGTCGCCAACGAACGCCAGCCCCACCGGGCACGCCTGGTGGCGCGCTCCCTCGACGGCGCCGACGGGGTGCTGGGCATCGTGACCGCGGACGGGAACGCCCCGCCGTGGCGCCACGGTGTGTTCGACCGGGTGCTCGTGGACGCGCCGTGCACCGGCCTGGGTGCGCTGCGCCGGCGCCCCGAGGCGCGGTGGCGTCGCAAGCCCGACGACCTGCTGGAGCTGGTGCTGCTGCAGCGGGCCCTGGTCGGCTCGGCCCTCGACCTGACGAGGCCGGGCGGCGTGGTGCTCTACGCCACCTGCTCGCCGGTCATCGCCGAGACCGAGGGCGTGGTCACCTCGGTGCTGAAGACCCGTCACGACGTTGCGCTCGAGGACGCGACCACGCTGCTCCCGGGCATTCCCAACTGTGCGGGACCCCTTGCCGGCACCGTCCAGCTGTGGCCCCACCGCCACGGCACCGATGCGATGTTCATGGCGCTGCTCCGCAAGACCTGAGGCGCCGCCGGATTCGCCCCCCCATGCGCCAGGTCCGCTCGGCGGCCCGGCCGAGGACGTAACGTCTGCCTCGTGCCCGCTGCGAAGACGCCCTCCGTCGAGATCGAGGTCGACGACCGGGTGGTGCGCGTCAGCAACCCGGACCGGGTCTACTTCCCGGCGAGCGGTGCGACCAAGCTCGACCTGGTCGAGTACTACCTCGCCGTGGGGCCCGGCATCGTCAACGCCCTCTTCGAACGTCCCTGCATGCTGCACCGGTTCCCGAAGGGTCTCGCCGGCGCCAAGGTGCACCAGAAGCGGATTCCGGCCGGTGCCCCGCCCTGGCTCGAGACGGTCCGGGTGCACTTCCCACGCTGGGACCGCACCGCCGACGAGCTGTGCGTCACCGAGCTCGCCAGCGTGATCTGGGCGGTGCAGATGTCGACCGTGGAGTTCCATCCCTGGAACAGTCGGCGCGACGACACCGAGAAGCCCGACGAGTGGCGCATCGACCTCGACCCGGGCCCGCTGTGCGACTTCGCCACGGTGCAGCGGGTCGCGCTCGTCGCCCACGAGGTGCTGGACGAGCTCGGCGCCACCGGGTTCCCCAAGACCAGCGGCGGCGGTGGCCTCCACGTCTACGTCCGCATCCCGCCCGAGCACGGCTTCAAGGACGTACGACGGGCCGCGCTGGCGTTCGCGCGCGAGGTCGAACGGCGTGCTCCCGAGGACGTGACCACGACCTGGTGGCGCAAGGACCGCGACCCCCACGCGCTCTTCGTGGATTACAACCAGAACGCACGCGACCACACCATCGCCTCGGCGTACTCCGTCCGCGGCGTCCCTGACGCCCGCGTCTCCACGCCGATCCGGTGGGACGAGGTCGACGGCGTGGACCCGCGCGACTTCACGATCTTCACGGTCCCGGAGCGGTTCGCCGAGCTGGGTGACCTGCACGCCGACATCGACGCGTCTCGCCTTCGACATCGCACCGCTGCTGGAGTGGGCGGACCGCGACGAGCGGGCGGGAGCAGAGCCGCCTGCGGACCCCGACGACTGAAGGCCACCCGGGGGAGGCGCGCTCAGCCCGGTGGTCGAGCAGCGAAGGCGCCCTGGCGCCTGAGCGTCATCGAGACCCCCGCACGCTCAGCCTCGCCGGGTCTCGACGACGCTCGCTGGCGCTCGCTGCTCGACCACCACCTGACCGGCTTCCGACCCCGTCAGAGGGCGGCGGAGCGGGGCTCTCGGTGGTGCAGGACCAGGGAGGCCACCATGGGCATCCCCACGATCGCGAACAGGCCCACCGCAGCGGGGATCCGCACGTCGTAGAGGCCCAGCGTGCCGGCGATGCAGAAGACCCAGCCGAACCCGGCCGCCGCGACCACCGGCCCACGCTGCAGCGGGTAGGCCAGACGGCTCACCATCATCAGCCCGCCTCCGGCGAGCCCCAGCGCGATCACGATGGGTGCACCGGTCAGGAAGGCGAGTGAGAGCAGCAACATGGCAGCCAGCGGCGAGGGCAGGCCGGTGAACCGGGTCTCGGCGTGGCGCACCGAGGAGAAGTCGGCCAGGCGCAGCACGGCGCCCGAGACGTAGACCAGGAAGCCCAGCACGAGGAGCACCTGCTCCGGCCGGGTCGCATCACGCAGGCCCAGCTCGACGAGGAGCACGGCCGGGGCGACGCCGAAGGTCACGGCGTCGGCCAGCGAGTCGAGCATGGCGCCCAGACTGGTGCCGCCACTGCGCCGCGCGAAGGCGCCGTCCAGGGAGTCGAAGATCGTGCCGGCGAGGAGCAGCAGGGCGACCAGCCGCAGCCCGGTGTGGGCCAGGTCGCTCTCGCCCCGGCCGGCGAAGATGACCACGACGAGGATCGCGGCGGCGCCGCAGCAGACGTTGCCCAGGGTCATCACGTCGGCGGCACCGGGACGCTGGATGCCGAGGAACCTCACGCGACGCCCTTGACCGACGCCAGGCCGGCGGGGACACCGATCACGTCCTGCGCGCCGCGGGGACGGTCGCCGACGCTGACCGTGGGACGGACGCCGGGGGGCAGCACGAGGTCGACACGCGAGCCGAACCGGATCAGGCCGATCCGCTCGCCGCGCTGGACCCGGGCGCCGGGACCGACGTACGGGACGATCCGGCGGGCCGCGGCGCCGGAGTACTGCACCATCTCCAGCCGACCGTGGGCCGTGTCGATGACCCACTCGAGGCGCTCGTTGACGTGGGCGGCCGACGAGAAGGCCATCCGGTGCTCGCCGTCGAAGTGCTCCTGGGAGACGACCGTGCCGTCACAGGGCATCCGACCGACGTGCACGTTGCGCAGCGCGAGGTAGGTCGAGACGAACCAGCGGCCGTCCTCGCGCTGCTCGACCTCGCGGACCAGCCCGTCGGCGGCGGCCAGCAGGCCCTCACCGCGAGCGGTCCGGTCCGGGTCGCGGAAGAAGGAGGTCACGGCTGCGGCGGCTGCGGCGAGACACCCGCGGACGACGCGCGGTCGGGCGAGCAGGGCGGGGACCCAGAAGAGGGCGATCCACCAGGGCGTGCCGCGGGCAAGACGAGCGTTCATGTCCGGCGCAGTCTGGCACAGCGGGTAACCGGGCGACGTATCCCGACGACCGGGCGAGATGTGTCCTCACCCACCCTCTGCCCCGCCGTCCCCGGCGGCGGTGACCCCCTAGGATCAACGCTCGTGGGTATCCAGATCACACCGAGCATCCTGAACGCCGACTTCGCCGCCCTCGGGGCGGAGGTCGCCCGGATCGGCAGCGCCGACTGGGTGCACGTGGACGTGATGGACAACCACTTCGTCCCGAACCTCACCTTCGGGCCCACGATGGTCGAGGCGATCGCGCGCAGCACCGAGACCCCGCTGGACGCGCACCTGATGATCGAGGACCCGGACCGCAACGCGCTGGAGTACATCGAGGCCGGCTGCGGCTCTGTCACGTTCCACGTCGAGGCCGCCAAGGCTCCGGTACGCCTCGCCCGCGAGATCAGGTCGCACGGCGCCCGGGCAAGCATGGCGCTCAAGCCGGCGACGCCGATCGAGCCCTACGAGGACCTGCTCGCCGAGCTCGACATGCTGCTCATCATGACCGTGGAGCCCGGCTTCGGGGGCCAGAAGTTCCTCGACCTCTGCCTGCCGAAGATCCGGCGCGCCCGGGCCATGATGGACAAGCACGGCGTCCAGACCTGGTTGCAGGTCGACGGTGGGGTCTCGCTCGAGACCATCGAGCGCTGCGCCGAGGCCGGCGCGGACGTCTTCGTGGCAGGTTCGGCGGTCTACTCGGCGGCCGACCCGGACCGGATGATCGGGGAGCTCCGCGCCCGGGCCGAGTCGGTCAGCCCCGGGGGATCTCGCTGACGCCGTCGCGTGTGCGAGAGGTCACGACCGGCCCCTCGGAGCCTGTGGCAAACTGACCCCGACGAGTTGAAGAACTCGCGTGCTCTGGGGTCGGTGCAATTCCGAGCCGGCGGTGAAAGTCCGCGACCCGCTCACAGCCAGTGAGCGGTTGATCAGGTGAAACTCCTGGACCGACGGTCAAAGTCCGGATGGGAAGCGCACGCAAGGCAGACCGTTCGCCACCCCCGGGGGTGGCGAGTCGTTCGCCGCCGTCACGCCCCGGAGCCCGCGACCGGACCAGAGGGCGGGCGATGACGTTCACCGCAGCGGAGCAGCGTGCGATGCAGCGCGCCCTCGAGCTCGCCGCCACGCCCGGCGTCCCCCTCGGCCCCAACCCCCGCGTCGGCTGCGTCCTGCTCGACGACGAGGGCAGGACCGTGGCCGAGGGCTTCCACCGCGGGGCCGGCACCGGTCACGCGGAGGCGGACGCGCTCGCCCGGGCCGGCGAGGCGGCGCGTGGCACCACGGCGGTGGTCACCCTCGAGCCCTGCAACCACACCGGACGCACCGGGCCCTGCGCCCAGGCGCTGGTCGCGGCCGGCGTACGCCGCGTCGTGTTCGCCCAGAGCGACCCCAACCCGGTCGCTGCCGGGGGAGGCGAGACCCTCCGTGCCGCGGGCATCGACGTCGCGAGCGGCCTGCTCGCGGACGCTGCCCGGGCCGTCAACGAGGTCTGGACCTTCGCCGTCGAGCACGGTCGGCCGTTCGTCACCTGGAAGTTCGCGACCACGCTCGACGGCCGCAGCGCCGCCGCCGACGGCACCAGCCGCTGGGTCTCCAGCACCGCGGCCCGCCGCGACACCCACCGGCTGCGTGCCCGCTGCGACACCATGCTGGTCGGCACCAACACCGTGGCCGTCGACGACCCCGAGCTCACCGTGCGTGACGACCAGGACCGGCCCGCCGCTCGCCAGCCGCTCCGGGCGGTGATGGGGGAGCGCGACCTCGATCCCGGCCGCCGGATCTTCAACGACCGCGCCGAGACCCTGCACCTGCGCACCCGCGACCCGCACGCCGCTCTCGCCGAGCTGTTCGCCCAGGACCGGCAGCACGTCTTCCTCGAGGGTGGGCCGACCCTGGCCGCGGCCTTCCTGGAGGCCGGTCTCGTCGACGAGATCGTCACGTACGTCGCCCCGATGCTGCTGGGCGCAGGCCGCGCCGCTGTCGGGGACCTCGGAATCACCACGATCGCCGCCGCGTTCCGTCCCCGGGTCACCGACGTGACCGTGCTGCCGGGTGTCGACGGCGAGCAGCCCAACGTCCGCATCACCATGACCGGCTCGTCGGTCGCCCCCTCGAACGAAGGAGCCTGATGTTCACCGGAATCGTCGAGGAGCTCGGCACCGTCGAGTCGATCGAGGACCAGGGCGACGCCCTGCGCCTCACCATCCGTGCCACGACGGTGCTCAGCGACGCGGGCCTCGGGGACTCGATCGCCGTCAACGGCTGCTGTCTCACCGTGGCCTCCACGGGGTCGACCACGGCGGGTGGTCCCACCGACCTGTGGACCGCGGACGTGATGCAGGAGACGCTCGACAAGACGTCCCTGGCCGGTGTCGTCCCCGGCGACCGGGTCAACCTCGAGCGCGCCGTCACCGCGGACAAGCGCCTCGGCGGCCACATCGTCCAGGGTCACGTCGACGGGGTCGGGGTGGTCCGCAGCCGCACCCCCAGTGAGCACTGGGAGGTCGTGGAGATCGCCATGCCCGGCGAGCTGGCCAGGTACCTCGTCGACAAGGGATCGATCACCGTCGACGGGGTGAGCCTGACCGTCGTCGAGGCCGGCTCGGACAGCTTCACCGTGAGCCTGATCCCCGAGACGCTCGCCCGCACCACGCTCGGCTTCCGAGCGCCGGGCGACCGGGTGAACCTCGAGGCCGACGTCATCGCCAAGCACGTCGAGCGGCTGCTCGCCCACGGCTACCTCGACCGGCTCGCCGCCCGTTCCCAGGGGGAGGACCTCTGATGCGCGACTGGCTGCCCCTCACCAACCCCCGAACGCTGGTCCAGCTCCCCGCTGACGCCAGCTCCACCGAAGGAGCACCCGCATGAGCGAGCACGAGCGCGTCCGGCTCGACACCGTCGAGCGCGCGATCGCCGACATCGCGGCCGGCAAGGCCGTGGTCGTCGTCGACGACGAGGACCGTGAGAACGAGGGCGACATCATCTTCGCGGCCTCCAAGGCGACGCCGGCGCTGATGGCGTTCACGATCCGCCACTCCAGCGGCGTGATCTGCGTGCCGATGCCGGCCGACATGCTCGACCGCCTCGAGATCCCGCTGATGACGCCGCACAACAAGGACAAGCTGCGCACGGCGTACACGATCTCGGTCGACGCGCGCGACGGCGTCTCGACGGGGATCAGTGCCGCGGACCGGGCGCACACCGCGCGCGTGCTGGCGGACTCGGCCACCGAGCCGTGGGAGATCACCCGGCCTGGTCACGTCTTCCCGCTGCGCTACCGCGAGGGCGGGGTGCTGGTACGCCGCGGCCACACCGAAGCGGCCGTCGACCTGGCCACGCTGGCCGGCCTCACGCCCGCCGGCGTCCTGGTCGAGGTGGTCAACGACGACGGCACGATGAAGCGGGCGCCCGAGCTGCGCGCGTTCGCCGACGAGCACGGCCTCGCGATGATCTCGATCGAGGACCTCGTCCGCTACCGCCGGCGCCACGAGGTGCTGGTGCAGCGGGTGGCCGAGACCCGGCTGCCGACGCGGCACGGCGACTTCACGGCGTTCGGCTACCGGATCACCGTCGACGACTCCGAGCACATCGCCCTTGTCTACGGCGACGTGTCCGGCGACGAGCCGGTCCTGACCCGCGTCCACTCCGAGTGCCTGACCGGGGACGTCTTCGGCAGCCACCGCTGCGACTGCGGCCCGCAGCTCGACGAGGCGCTCGAGCGGATCGTCGCCGAGGGCCGCGGGGTCGTGGTCTACCTGCGCGGCCACGAGGGGCGCGGGATCGGGCTGGTCGCCAAGCTGCAGGCCTATGCGCTGCAGGACGGCGGTCGCGACACGGTCGACGCCAACCTCGACCTCGGCCTGCCCGCCGACGCCCGCCACTACGGCACCGCCACGCAGATCCTGCGTGACCTCGGCATCGCCAGCGTCCGACTGCTGACCAACAACCCCGACAAGACCAGCAGCCTGGAGGACTTCGGGATCCGGGTGCCCGAGCGGGTCCCGCTGACCCCGCACCCCAACGACCACAACCTCGCCTACCTGCTCACCAAGCGCGACCGGATGGGACACGACATGCCGCACCTCTCCGTCGACCTCACCGCGAACGGAGCCGACCGATGAGTGGCGCCGGAGCCCCCGTCCAGCAGCCCGTCGACTGCCACGACCTGCGGGTCGCCGTCGTCGCGGCAAGCTGGCACACGCAGGTGATGGACGGCCTGCTGGAGGGCGCACTGCGCGCCTGCCGCGACTACGGAGTGGAGGCGCCCTCGGTCGTCCGCGTCCCGGGCGCCTTCGAGCTGCCCGTCGTCGCCGGCGCCCTGGCTGCGCGGGGGTACGACGCCGTGGTCGCCCTCGGCGTCGTGATCCGTGGCGGCACCCCGCACTTCGACTTCGTCTGCAACGCGGCCACCGACGGGCTCACCCGGGTCGCGCTCGACCACCGGACGGCGGTCGGCTTCGGGGTGCTCACCTGCGACACCGACGAGCAGGCGCTGGACCGCGCCGGCCTCGCCGGGTCGCACGAGGACAAGGGCTACGAGGCCGCGTCGGCCGCCTTCGTCACCGCCCGGACCATCCGGACCATCGAGCGCAGCCACGAGACCTGAGTCACCCGCCCTGCCCGAGGGTCGAACCGGGCTCCACCCCGGGTCGGCGCAGAAGTAGGCTGGGCGACCGTGAAGACGTTCGAAGAGCTCTGGGCCGAGCTCACGGAGAAGGCAGCGACCCGACCCGAGGGTTCCGGCACCGTTCGGCAGCTCGACGCCGGGGTCCATGCGATCGGCAAGAAGCTGGTCGAGGAGGCCGCCGAGTCCTGGATGGCGGCCGAGCACGAGGGCAGGGAGCGGGCGGCCGAGGAGATCAGCCAGCTGCTCTACCACGCCCAGTGCCTCATGATCGCCAGCGGCATCACCCTCGACGACGTCTACGCCCACCTCTGAGGAACCCCATGGCCGAGAACGAGAAGCTGCCCCCCGAGACTCTGCCCCCCGAGACGCTGCCCCCCGAGAAGCTGCTCCGGGTGGCGGTCCCCAACAAGGGCGCGCTGTCCCAGTCGGCGTCGGAGATCCTGCGCGAGTCCGGCTATCGCCAGCGGCACGACTCCAAGGAACTCACGCTCATCGACGTCGAGAACGGCGTCGAGTTCTTCTACCTCCGTCCCCGCGACATCGCGCTGTACGTCGGCGAGGGCACCCTCGACGTGGGCATCACCGGCCGTGACCTGTTGCGCGACTCGGGTGCGAAGGCCGACGAGGTGCTGGACCTCGGGTTCGGACGCAGCCGGTTCCACTTCGCCGGGCCGGCCGGCAAGTTCACCGACCTCAGCCAGCTCGCGGGCACCCGGATCGCCACGTCGTACGTCGGGGTGGTGCGCGCGTTCCTGGAGGAGCGGGGCATCGAGGCAGGGGTCACGCGGCTCGACGGTGCCGTCGAGACCAGCATCCAGCTCGGTGTCGCCGACGTCATCGCGGACGTGGTCGAGACCGGCAGCACGCTGCGCCAGGCGGGACTCGAGATCTTCGGCGAGACGATCCTGGAGTCCGAGGCCGTCCTGGTCACGAGGTCCGGTGCGGTGCCGTCCGGCTTCGAGATCTTCCGCCGGCGCCTCGAGGGCGTCCTGGTCGCCCGCAGCTACGTGATGATGGACTACGACATCCGCTCCTCGGACGTGGACGCGGCGATCGCGCTCACCCCCGGCATCGAGAGCCCGACCGTCTCGCCGTTGCATCGCGAGGGCTGGGTCGCCGTCCGGGCGATGGTTCCCCGCGAGGGAGCCCAACGCCTCATGGACGAGCTCTTCGACATCGGCGCTCGCGGAATTCTGCTCACCGACATCCATGCCTGCCGGCTCTGAGGCGACCCCGACGCTGCCGCACACGTGGAGGCCGCTCGGTGTCCGGATCGCCATGATCGTGGCGGGTGCGTTGCTGCTGGTCGTCTGCGCGGCGGCATGGTTCGGCTTCGACGACGAGACCCGCGCCAAGTTCACCGTGTTCCAGCGCGGCACCCTGGTCTTCTTCGGGCTGCTCGCCTTCGCCGCCGCGAACGCGCTGGTGCGCTCCAAGGTCGTGGCCACCGTCGACCGGCTGGTCGTGGTCAACGGCTACCGGCGCCGCGAGTACGACTGGGCGGAGATCGTCGCGGTGCACCTGCCACCGGGCGCGCCCTGGGCAACGCTCGACCTCTCCGACGGCACGACGGTCTCGGCCCTCGGCATCCAGGGATCCGACGGCCAGCGAGCCAGGCTCGCCGTACGCCAGCTCCGGGCGCTCGCCGAGCGCTGAGCCCGCTCCCGGGAAGCTCGTCAGTCCAGGGCGCGGATGCCCCACGAGGCGGAGTGCTCGTCGCCCGGCTCGCCGGCCGGGGCCAGGGTGACCAGGTCCTCACCGGACCGGAACGCGTCGGCCGGGGCCGTCATCGGCTCCACGGCCAGCGACCGCCGAGCCGCGGCCGGGGCATCGTCGGCGCTGTAGACCTGCAGCCACCGGTGGGCCGCGTCCACCCACAGCGCCACGCCGTGCCCGGACGCCGGGTCACGCAGGACGGCGGTGGCCACCCCGTCCGCGTCACGGTCGAGATCGGTGAAACCGTGGTCGAGGACCGTGCTGCGCAGGGGCCGCGCCACCCGGAAGTCGTACGGCGTGCCCTCGACGTCCTCGCGCCCCACGGGCAGGAGCCGGTCGTCGACCAGGGCCCGGGTCGAGGCCGGCAGGGTGAGCTCCAGGTTGTCGACCCCGGCCCCGACCACCAGGTAGGGGTGCGCGCCGCTGGCGTAGGGCGCCGGGGAGGGCGCCATGTTGGTGGCGGTCTGGGTGACGGTCAACCCATCCGCGGACAGGTCGTAGAGCACGTGCAGGTCGAGGGTCCACGGGTAGCCGGACTGCGCCATCAGCCGGTAGACCAGCGACACCGAGTTGTCGGTGTGCTCCTCCAGGCTCCAGGCCGCCCAGCGGACCAGCCCGTGCGAGGCGTTGTGCCGGGCGGGCTCGCTCAGGGCGAGGCGCAGGTCGCGACCGCCGAACGTGTAGGCACCGTCACGGATCCGGTTGGGCCAGGGCATCAGCAGCTGGCCGCGTCCGCCCCACGACATCGCGTCCTCGGCGAACCCGTCGAGCAGCGGCCGACCGGAGTGCTCCAGCAGGCGCAGGGCTGCGCCGCACTCGGTCACCACCGCCCGGTAGCCGCCGCCGGAGATCTCGAACTGGTCACCACTGGGAGCAAGCATGCTCACCAGCCTAGGGTTCGGACGTGCCGGTGATCCTCCGCGGTCTCAGCGAGGCCGACCTTCCCGCCCGGGCCGGGCTCAGGGAGCCGGGACGCGCACCGTCGGGGGAGTGAGCCCCGTCCCGTCGATGACGACGTCGGCTCGCTCCGCGACCCGGTCCCGGACGAACAGCGCCTGCTCGTCGACCATCCATCGACGCCAGTGCTCCCGCTGCGCGATCCCGTCCCGCTCCAGCCCGCGACGCATCCTCAGGTCCGCCGGTGCCCAGACCCACGCGAGCACCGTGATGAGGGGCGCGTGGGCCAGGGAGCCCGCGCCGACGCCTTCGAGCACCAGCAGCGGGTCCGGTGGGACCGTGACGGTCTCGGCGTAACTGCCCGCGTGCCAGTCGTAGCGCCGGTAGCTGCCCGCCTCGCCCCGCGCCAGCGGTCGCAGGATCGGGTCCAGCTGGTCGGCGAGGTGGGGCAGGCCGTCCCAGCCGTCGTACAGGTCGTCCATGTGGATCACACGCGCCTCGGGCGCCAGCGCGGCCAGCTCCGCGGCCAGGGTGCTCTTGCCCGAGCCGGCGGGTCCGTCCACGCAGACCAGCCGCCCCGCGCCCAGGGTGGGCGGGCGCGAGTGCGCGAGCTCGAGCAGCAGCGCGGCGGTCTCCATCGCTTCAGAACACCAGACCGTGGCCGCGGTACGTCGGGACCGACTCCACGAACGAGCTCCCGGCCAGCAGGTGGACGGTGTCGGTGTGCTCGAAGGGCTCGCCCGACTTGGCGTGGCGGAACCACACGAGGTCGCCGATCCGCAGCAGTGCCGCGGGGTGCCCGGTCAGCGGGGTCTGGACCTCCCCGGCGCCCTCCAGCCCGGTCAGGTGGAGGCCCGCGGGCGCCCACGGGGTCGGGAGCCGGTCGTCGCCGGAGGCCCCGGAGCCGACGAACCCGCCACCGTGCACGGTGGCGGTCTGGGGCGAGGGCCGGCGGACGACGGGCAGGGCGTAGAACGACGCGGGTCGCGGGTCGAAGGCCTGGTAGTGGTCGAACAGCGCCGGGACCAGCAGGCCCGACCCGGCAGCCACCTCGGTGACGGTGGGGTCCTGGGCCGAGGACTCCACGGAGCCGGACCCCCCGGCGTTCCAGAACTCGAGCGGGGTGACGGCCGCGAGCGCGTCGGCGATCTCGCGGCGACGTACCTCCAGCTGGCTCATCGACAGCGACTTCAAGCGCCGTACGACGAGGGAGCGGGCCCGCTGGGTCGGGACGTCGTCCGGGACCCCGGCCACTTGGCCCTCGTAGGTCATCGCGCCGACCAGCCGGAAGCCGTCGCGGCCCTCGACGGTGCGGGCGAGGGCGACCACGGAGCCGGCGTCGTACAACGGCGAGCGCTTGGGCCCCACGTGCTGGCCGCCGACGCGCAGTCCGGCGTCCACGTCGATCGCGACCCGGATCGGGACGGCCCGGGAGGCCCGCACCGAGTCGACGACGTCGAGGTGCGCGACGTCGTCGACCATCACGGTGATGTGGGCGGCCGCCGACGGGGAGGCGACGAGCTCGCGCAGCGCCCCCCGGTCGACCGTCGGGTAGGCGACCACGATGTCGTCGGTGACCTCGTGCTCGTGCAGCCACAGCGCCTCACGCAGGGTGTAGGCCAGGACGCCGTGGAACCCCTCGTGCGCCAGCGCCCGCCGGATCAGTGCGGGCACCCGCAGTGACTTGGACGCGACCCGGACCGGCTTGCCCGCGGCCCGGCGTACCAGGTCGGCGGCGTTGGCGTCGAAGGCGTCGAGGTCGACCACCATGAGGGGAGTCGCGAGCGGCTCGCCGTGGGCCGCCACGGCGTCGTTGAGACGCGACCACAGGCGGTTGCGGTCGACGAAGGAGTGCGGCATCAGGTGATGCCGTGCTTGCGGAGCAGCGCCTCGATGTCGGCCGTGTCGTCGTCGGGCTCGGTGCCCGCGGGCCCCGCGGCAGAGGTCCGGCCCGAGGACCGGGGCAGCGCCTTGCCGCCGCCCTTGCCGGACCCCTCGACCGAGCGGGTCCCGGATCCGCCCAGCTCCCGCGCGCGCAGGAACGCAGACGCGGTGAACAGCAGCGCGGAGATCCCCGCCAGCACCACGCCGGCCCACACGAACGGGTTGAAGACCAGGCTGGCGGCCCAGTCGGTCACGGCCTCCGCGATGCGGGTGAACATCTGCAGGGTCTTGGTCAGGTAGGCCGCGGCCGGCAGGAGGGTGAAGGCCGCGGCCCGCAGCCCCGAGGCCACCCCGCGCCGCTGGAAGGCGACCCAGGTCCAGATCGCCCCGAGCAGGGTGAGGGTCAGCGTGAGGGCCGCCCAGGTCACGTCTTCCACACCCCCAGCGTTGCACACGCAGGGGAGCGTGGCCGGGCGCTCAGGCCGACGCCGCCAGCGCGGTCGACCGCGTGAGCGTGTCGTGGAGGCCCATCGCCCGCAGCCGGGGCATCACACCTTCCGCGAACGACCAGGCCTCCTCGACGTGGGGGTAGCCCGAGAGGATGAACTCGTCGATGCCGAGGCGGTGGTACTCCTCGAGCCGGTCGGCCACCTCCTGGTGGCTGCCCACCAGCGCTGTGCCGGCGCCACCTCGCACCAACCCCACCCCGGACCACAGGCCGGGGGAGACCTCGAGGTCGTGCGCCGACGCGTACGACGTGCGCCCGTCGTGCAGCGACGTCATCCGCTGCTGCCCGGTCGACTCGCTGGCCCGCAACGTGGCCTGGGCCCGCGCGATCGTCGCCGGGTCCAGCCCGTCGAGGAGCCACTGGGCGTGGCGCCAGGCCTCCTCGCTGGTGTCGCGGGAGAGCGTGTGGATCCGCAGGCCGAAGCGGAGCGTCCGCCCCTGCGCCTCGGCGAGCCCCCGCATCCAGGCGACCTTCTCCCGGACCAGCTCGGGAGGCTCACCCCAGGTGAGGTAGACGTCGGCGTGGCGGGCCGCGACGGGCCCGGCCGGGCCCGAGGAACCGCCGAAGTAGATGTCCGGTTTCGGATGGACACCGCCGCTGACCATCGCCCCCTCGACCTGGAAGTGGTCGCCGGAGAAGTCGAACGGCGCTTCGTGCCACGCTCCGCGGACCACCGAGAGGAACTCGCCGGTCCGGGCGTACCGCTCGGCCTTGGAGGCGGTGTCGCCGAAGCGGTGCTGCTCGACGGGCTCGCCGCCCGTGACCACGTTGAGCATCAGGCGGCCGCCGGAGATCCGCTGGTACGTCGCCGCCATCTGCGCGGCCAGCACCGGGTTGATCACCCCGGGCCGGAACGCGACGAGGAACTTCAACCGGCTGGTCTCGCGGACCAGGGCCGCGGTCGTCAGCCAGGCGTCCTCACAGAACGTGCCCGTGGGGGTGAGCACGCCCTCGAAGCCGAGCTTCTCGGCCGTCCGTGCGACGTCGGCGAGGTAGTCGATCGTCGGCTCGCGGAAACCCGTCGTCATCGTCTCGGCCAGCCCGGAGCGAACGTCGTGGGGCACCCCCTGGCCAGCGCCGACCAGGGAGCGGCTGTCGCCGGAGGTGGGCAGGAACCAGTGCAGCTTGATCGTCATCTCACTGTCCCGTCGTGTCGTCGTTGAAGTCGTCGCTGAAGAAGGGGGACACGTCGATCCGCTCCGGCAGGAGCCCGTTGTCGGAGAACGTGTCCGCCATGGCCTGCTCGGAGTCGATGACGTCCTGGGTGATGGGGACGAGCTCGACCTTGCGCTTCCTGGTGGCGGCCAGCGTGATCTCGTAGTCCAGGCCGGTCTCGTCGGACCAGACCCGCGCCCACTCCTCCTTGTGCGTGGTCGACCAGACCTGTGCCTGCGCGATCCGCGAGACGTAGTCCTGCAGGGCGGCGGTCGTGGCCGCGTCGTCGAGTGCGGCCTGGGAGGCGATCTGGAAGACGTAGCCGTTGACCAGGCCCTCACCCGTGGTGATCACGCGGGCGTCGGCCTCCTTCTCCGCCTGGGAGGTGAAGGGTTCCCAGATCGCCCACGCGTCGAGGTGGCCCGAGGAGAAGGCAGCGAGCGCGTCCGCCGGCTGGAGGTTCTGGACCTGTACGTCGTCGTAGGAGAGGCCGGCCTCGTTCAGCTGGGCGAGCAGGTTGAAGTTGGCCGAGCTGCCCTCGGCGACGCCCACCTTCTTGCCCTTCAGGTCGGCCAGCTCCGTGATCGGGGAGCCCTTCGGAACGACGATCGCGTCGCCGGTGCCGCCGTACGTCGCGGCTTGCACTGCCTGGAAGGTGCCCTTGGCGGCCGCCGCGAAGAGCGGCGGCGTGTTGCCCACGCCTCCGACGTGGATCGAGCCGGCGTTCAGCGCCTCGAGCAGCGGGGGCCCGGAGGTGAACTCCTGCCACTGGATGTCGTACGGGGTGTCCTCGAGCAGACCGGCGGCCGAGAGCAGCGCCTTCGAGCCGCCCTTCTGGTCGCCCACGATCAGGGTGACCTGCTCGAGGTCGACCGAGCCGTCCTCGTCGACGGCCCCCTCGTTGCCGGTGGCGCTGCCGCCGCATGACGACAGCGTGAGCGCGCCGGCCAGCAGCCCGGCCAGAGCGGCCAGGCGGCGGGGACGAGGTCGTCGAGTCGGGGTCGTGTGGGTCTTCATGCTGCTCCCTTGCCGGTTCGGATGTGCGTGCGATGTGGGTTGGGCGGGGTGGGCTTGACGCCCAGGGCGTCGAGGACCTCGGCGCGGGTGCCGGCGATCTCGGCCTGGGAGGGCGCCCGTTCCGAGCGCGGCAGCGTGACCTGCCAGCTGTGCGCGAGCCGGCCCTCGTCGAGCACGACGAGGCGGTCGGCCAGCGCGAGTGCCTCGTCGACGTCGTGGGTGACGAGCAGGACCGCCATGGAGTGGCGGCGCCAGAGCTCGATGACGAGCTGGTGCATCTCGATGCGGGTCAGCGCGTCGAGGGCGCTGAACGGTTCGTCGAGCAGCAGCAGTGACGGGTTGCTCACCAGGGCCCGGGCCAGCGAGACGCGCTGCGCCTGGCCGCCGGACAGCTCGCCGGGCCAGCTGTCCAGCTTGTCGGTGAGACCCACCTCGGCGAGGGTCGAGCAGGCGAGCTCGCCGCGGGAACCGCGCTCGGCGGTGTTGAGGAGGGCGAGGGCGACGTTGTCGAGCACCCGTCGCCAGGGCAGCAGCCGGGGCTCCTGGAAGGCGACCGAAGAACGCCCGCTCAGCTCCACCTCACCGGCAGGTACGGCGTCGAGCCGGGCCAGGCTCCGGAGCAGGGTCGACTTGCCGCAGCCACTGCGGCCCAGCAGGGCGACGAACTCTCCGGGGCGGATGTCAAGGTCCACCGAGCGCAGCACGTGGGTGTTGCCGAAGGAGCGGCTGTGGCCGACGACCCGGGCGGCGAACTCGGCCGTGGGTGCGGTGGTGCGGGTCTTCAGGAACGCCATGCGAGGGCCCTGCCTTCGAGGAATCGGACAACCGAGTCGGTCGCGAGACCGAGCAGGCTGTAGACGGCCAGACCGACGACGATCACGTCGGTCTGCAGGAAGTCGCGGGCGTGGTTGATCATGTAGCCCAGCCCGGAGTGGGCGCTGATGGTTTCCGCGACGATGAGCGAGAGCCAGGCGATGCCGAGGCTCTGACGCAGCCCGACGAGGGTCTGGGGGAGCGCTCCGGGGACCACGACGTGTCGGATCCGCTGGGTCCAGGTCAGCCCCATGGCACGCGAGGCCTCCACGATCTTGCGGTCGATGCCGTGGATGCCCGACAGGGTGTTCAGGTAGAGCGGGAAGGCGACACCCAGCGCTATCAGGGCGAGCTTCGGGGCCTCGCCGATCCCCATCCAGATGATGAAGAGCGGGATCAGTCCGAAGTGGGGCAGCGTGCGCAGCATCTGCATCGGCGGGTCGATGGTGTCCTCGCCGAGCCCACTCAGTCCGGCCACGATCGCCAGGACCAGGCCGACGCACGCCCCGATGGCGAAGCCGAAGCCGACCCGTTGGACCGAGACCAGGGTCGCGGCGCCGAGGGTCCCGTCGCGCAGCAGATCGGCGGCGGTCACGGCGATCTGCTGGGGAGAGGCGATGGTTCGCTCGCTGATCACGCCGACGCTGCTGAGCAGCTGCCACAGCCCGATGAGCACCACGGGGGATATCCACCGGCGCAGGAATCGGAAGCGGGCGGCGCGGCGTCGAGGGCGCCGCGTGCGCCGGGTCGGGGCGGTGGGGGCCGCCAGGGTTGTCGTCGTCATGAGGACAATGTCTACTGATTTAATCAACTTAAAGCAAACGACACGCTGGTCCCGGATCGTGCGGCGTGGCTCACGCGCCGTGGTCCGCTGCCGGGTTGCGGATTCCGATCGGGGAGAATCGCCGTGTGGACATCCGACCCGACCGGCAGCTGCTCGACACCGGCTTCAGTGGCGACAGCGGAGAGGCGGCCCCGGAGGTGACCGCCGCGCTCGCGTCGTACGCCGCGGACCCGGGCTGCTACGCCGAGACCCTGGCGGCGCTGCAGGCCGCGCGGTTGCTCGTGCCGGTGGTGGCCGTGCTCGGCGAGGTCGAGTACGACGACGCCGGGCTCGCCCACGACAAGAGCAGCGACATGGCCGCGGTGCTGCTGCAGGGGGCGGACGGACGGCTCGCCCTGCTGGCGTTCACCGGGACCGACTCGATGGTCCGCTGGAACCCCGAGGCGCGCCCGGTGCCGGTGGCCACGGAGCTGGCGGCACAGGCAGCGGTGCAGGACGGTGCGGCGGCCCTGGTCGTCGACGTGGCCGGCCCGGTCACCTTCGTCGTGGAGGGTGAGGACCTGCAGGGGGTGGCCTCGGGGTGGACTCTCGCGCGCGTGGGGGAGCGGGCCGCCTGGATTCGCCCCGGGCCGGAATGATCCGCTAACATCCCGTGTTGACCGATCAGTCCCGCTGTGCCCGCATGGCAGGATTGGTCCGACAAGCGGAGGCTGTGCTCGATCTGTCTCCCACCCGCACCGACCGATTCAGGTCGTCGGGTCCGGTCCCGAAGGTTTGGGCGACGTGGTTTCAACCGCGGAGCCGAAGGTTTCGGAGATGCATTTTCCCTGACGGGAGACGTGTCATGACTGGCTTCCGCTTGTGACAAGCGGAAGCCGTTGTTGATTTCCGGGGTACATCTCCGGCCGGCGACGATCTCCGGACACGTTTTCATCAGGAGGACACATCAGCACCGAGCTTCGAATCAACGACCGGATCCGGGTTTCCGAGGTCCGGCTCGTTGGCCCCAGTGGCGAGACCGTCGGCATCGTTCCCACCGCCGACGCGCTGCGCCTTGCGCAGGAAGCAGACCTCGATCTGGTCGAGATCGCTCCGATGGCGCGCCCGCCGGTCTGCAAGCTCATGGACTACGGCAAGTTCAAGTACGAGAACGCCCAGAAGGCCCGTGAGGCCCGGCGGAACCAGACGAACGTGATCATCAAGGAGATGAAGCTTCGTCCCAAGATCGACGCCCACGACTACGAGACCAAGAAGGGTCACGTCGTGCGGTTCCTGCGTGCCGGGGACAAGGTCAAGATCACGATCATGTTCCGGGGTCGCGAGCAGCACCGCCCCGAGCTGGGCTACCGGCTGCTGCAGCGCCTGGCCGAGGACGTGACGGAGCTGGGCTTCGTCGAGTCCTCGCCCAAGCAGGACGGTCGCAACATGATCATGGTGCTCGGCCCGCACAAGAAGAAGGCCGACGCCAAGGTCGACATGAAGGCCGAGAAGGACTCCAAGGCCGCCGAGCGCGCCGCGCACGAGGCCGACGAGCGCGCCGAGCGCGATGCAGCGCACGCGGCTGGTCCCGTCGCGCAGAAGAAGGAGCGGGGACGCTCCGAGAACCTCGATCCCGAGATCGACGCCTGACCCACCCCAGCGTGGTCCCGACCACCACCCAGCGGTGGCCGAGCCCTGTCGAGACCACTCAGCAACAAACAGAGGAAGAGAAGATGCCGAAGAACAAGCCGCACTCCGGTGCCAGCAAGCGCTTCCGCGTGACCGGCACGGGCAAGATCCTTCGCGAGAAGGCAGGCAAGCGCCACAACCTGGAGAAGAAGCCCTCCAAGGTCACGCGCCGCCTGACGGGCACCGTCGAGGTCGCCAAGGCCGACGTCCCGCGCGCCAAGAAGCTTCTCGGTCTCTGACCGAGCCCCACCCCGCCGGTGGTCGGCTCTCTCTTCGACCACGCACCAAGATTTGAAGGAGCAACACTCATGGCACGCGTCAAGCGGGCAGTGAACGCCCAGAAGAAGCGTCGGGTCATCCTCGAGCGCGCCAGCGGTTACCGCGGCCAGCGCTCGCGCCTGTACCGCAAGGCCAAGGAGCAGGTCACCCACTCCCTGGTCTACAGCTACAACGACCGTCGCAAGAACAAGGGCAACTTCCGCAAGCTGTGGATCCAGCGCATCAACGCTGCGGCCCGCGCCCAGGGAATGACCTACAACCGCTTCATCCAGGGCCTGAACCTCGCCGGTGTCGAGGTCGACCGCAAGATCCTGGCCGAGCTGGCTGTCAACGACGTCGCGGCGTTCAACTCCCTCGTCGAGACCGCCAAGGCCGCCCTCCCCGAGGACGTCAACGCGCCCAAGGTCGAGGCGACTGCCTGATCGCAGCCTCGGACGGCGACATTGCCGATCGAGCCTGTCGAGTACCTGACGTGGCGAGCTTCCCCGCAGACCCTGTGCCGCCCACCGGCGGCGCCCCCCTCACGGCGGGCAATGACCGGGTCAAGAACGCGAGGAAGCTCGCCCGTCGCTCATTTCGGGCCGAGAAGCGGCTCTTCCTCGCCGACGGCCCCAAGGCCGTCGAGGGAGCCCTCGAGGTCGAGGGGTGCGTGCTCGAGGTCTTCGCGACCCCCGCCGCCACCCAGCAGTACGCCGCCCTCGTGGCGGCCGCGTCCCGGTGGACCCTGGTCGACGACAAGGCCCTGGCCTCGCTCAGTGACAGCGTCACCCCGGCCGGGGTCGTCGCCGTCTGCCGCTTCCTGGACCGGCCGCTGGCCCATCTCCTGGACCGGCTCGCGGCGGTCGACCGGGCTTCGTCGGTCGAGCCTGTCGAGACCCGTTTCCTCGCGATCTGCGCTGACGTCAGGGACCCGGGCAACGCCGGCACGGTGATCCGCTGCGCCGACGCGGCCGGAGCCTCCGCGGTCGTCCTGGCCGGCCACTCCGTCGACGCCTACAACCCGAAGACGGTGCGGGCCTCGGTGGGGAGCCTGTTCCACCTGCCGCTCGCGATCGAGCCGGACGCGGCGGGCGCCGTACGTGCCGCCCAGGACGCCGGCCTCGTGGTCCTGGCCGCCGACGGAGCCGGCGAGGTGGACCTCGACCGGGCGGGCGACCTGCTGGCCCGCCCCACGGCGTGGCTCTTCGGCAACGAGGCCTGGGGCCTGCCCGAGGAGCTCGCCTCGCTCGCCGACCACCGGGTGCGCATCCCCATCCACGGCCGTGCCGAGAGCCTCAACCTCTCCACCGCGGCCGCGCTCTGCCTCTACGCCTCCGCCCGCGCCCAGCGGACCTGAGGGCCGCGGTCCCGCGGGTGGGCTGGGCGGGTGGGCCGGACGGTCCCGACAGCCCTCGGCACTAGGGTGGGCGTCGTGGGTGACGATTCTGGGGGGACGCTCGACGCCCTGCCCGACGGTGCGGTGATCGCGGGCGCCGACGGCATCGTCACGCACGTGAACCGGGTCGCCGGCGAGCTCTTCGGCATCGATCCCCGGGACGCGGTCGGGACGGCCCTGCGCGACGTCCTCGCCCTGCAGGACCAGGAGGGACGCGACTGGTTCTCCTTCAACTGCCCCTACGACGGGCTCACCACCCGCACCGGGGTCCCCGAGCAGTCGTGGCTGCTCCCCGACGGCAACGAGGTGCTCGTCGTCGCCCGGATCCACCGTCCTGCCCTGGACCAGCCCGTCGACCAGGTCGCGGTCAGCATCCGCTCCGGCCGCGGGCGGGCACGCCTGGACCGCGAACGCTCCGACCTGGTCGCGACCGTGGCACACGAGCTGCGCTCGCCGCTCACGGGGGTGAAGGGCTTCGTGCAGGCCCTGCTCAACCGCTGGGACAAGCTCAACGACGAGCAGAAGAAGCTGATGCTCACCACGGTCCACGCCGACTCCGAGCGGCTGAGCCGGCTCATCGCCGAGCTGCTCGACGTCGCCCGCATCGACACGGGCCGGCTGGCGCTCTACCCCAGGCCCTCGGACGCGGCGGTGCTCGTCAGGCGCGTGGTCGACTCCGTCCAGGCCGGCACCTCGCGGCCCGTCGAGCTCGACGCGGCCGATGACCTCCCCGAGATCCACGCCGACCCGGACAAGTTCAGCCAGGTGATCACCAACCTGATCGAGAACGCCGTACGCCACGGCGAGGGGAAGGTCCTGGTGACGCTCACCGCGCTGCCCGCGGACGCCGACTTCGCGGGGGTCCTGGTGACCGTGGACGACGAGGGGAGCGGCATCGCGCCCGAGATCCGCAAGCGGGTGTTCACCAAGTTCTGGAAGCACGGCGAGCGCGGGGGCTCGGGTCTCGGGATGTATCTCGTCAACGGTCTGATCCGTGCACATGGCGGCACCCTGACCATCGACGACGCACCCGGGGGCGGCGCGCGCATCGTGATCGCCTGGCCGCAGCACGGGCCCCGGACGGACTGACGAACCCACCGTCGAACAACCCGGTCGCCGCCGGCACCGGGCAGTTCCTAGACTTGACCCGCTCCCTCCCCGCCCGAAAGGCAGCCATGTCGGGACCGAACACTGACTACGACCCTGTGGAGGTCACGCCGTTGAAGGCCGAAGAGATCGACCTGGCACGCGACGCGGCGCTCACCGCGATCGCGGCAGCGACCGACCTCGAGAGCCTGAAGCAGGCGCGGCTCGAGCACGCGGGTGACCGTTCCCCGCTCGCCCTGGCCAACCGGGAGATCGGCGCGCTGCCGCCGCAGGCACGCAAGGAGGCCGGCCAGCGCGTCGGCCAGGCCCGGGGCGCGGTCAGCAAGGCGCTGGCCGAGCGTCAGCGGGTGCTCGAGGCCGAGAACGAGGAGCGGATGCTCGTCGAGGAGACCGTCGACGTCACCTTGCCCACCGATCGTGACGCGCGCGGTGCTCGGCACCCCCTCACGACCGGGTCCGAACGGATCGCCGACGTCTTCGTCGCCATGGGCTGGGAGGTCGTCGAGGGCCCGGTCATCGAGGCCGAGTGGCTCAACTTCGACGCCCTCAACCTGGGGCCCGACCACCCGGCGCGCACCATGCAGGACACGTTCTGGGCCGAGCCGTCCGACAACGGGGTCGTGCTGCGCACCCACACCTCGCCCGTGCAGGCCCGCACGATGCTGACCCGCAAGCCCCCGCTCTACGTCGTCGCCCCGGGCCGGGTGTTCCGCACCGACGAGTACGACGCCACGCACAGCCCGATGTTCCACCAGGTCGAGGGACTGGTGGTCGACGAGGGCATCACGATGGCCCACCTCAAGGGCACCCTGGACCACTTCGCCGGGGCCATGTTCGGCGAGGGGATCACGACGCGGTTCCGCCCGTCGTACTTCCCCTTCACCGAGCCGAGCGCCGAGGTCGACCTGATCTGCTTCGTGTGCCGCGGCGAGACGCCGGCGGTCGACTCCTGCCGCACGTGTCGCGGCGAGGGCTGGATCGAGTGGGGCGGCTGCGGTGTCGTCAACCCGCGCGTCCTCACCGCCTGCGGCGTCGATGCCGAGCGCTACACGGGCTTCGCCTTCGGGATGGGCATCGACCGCACCCTCATGTTCCGGCACGGCATCGAGGACCTTCGCGGGTTCTTCGAGGGCGACGTCCGGTTCACCACCGCTTTCGGGACGGAGATCTGATGCGCGCGCCAGTGTCGTGGATCCGCGAGTACGTCGACCTGCCGGCCGACCTCTCGGTCGAGGAGCTCGCTGCCGAGCTGACCGCGCTCGGGCTCAAGCTCGAGGCGATCGAGAAGCCCGGTGAGGACATCACCGGTCCGCTGGTGATCGGCCGGGTGCTCACGATGGAGCCCGAGCCGCAGAAGAACGGCAAGACCATCAACTGGTGCACCGTGGACGTCGGTGACGCCAACGGCACCGGCGAGCCGCAGGGCATCGTCTGCGGGGCGCACAACTTCGAGCCGGGCGACCTCGTGGTCGTGGTCCTGCCGGGCGGGGTGCTGCCGGGCGGCTTCGAGATCTCCGAGCGCAAGACCTACGGCCACCTCTCGGCCGGGATGATCTGCTCCTCCACCGAGCTCGGCCTCGGCACGGACTCCGACGGCATCATCGTGCTCCCCGCCGACGCGGGAGAGCCGGGTGCCGACGCCTTCAGCGTGCTGCACCTGCGCGACGAGGTGATCGAGTTCGAGATCAACCCCGACCGGGCCTACGCGCTGTCCCTGCGGGGGGTCGCTCGCGAGGCCGCGCTGGCCTACGACGCGCCGTACCGCGACCCGGCCGACCGCACGGTTCCGCAGCCGAACGACGCCGGCTACCCCGTGGTCGTGGACGACCCCGAGGGCTGCCCGGTCTTCGTGACCCGCACCGTCACCGGTTTCGACCCGACCGCGCCGACGCCCGGCTGGCTGGCCCGCCGGATCCTGCTCGCAGGCATGCGGCCGATCTCGCTGGCCGTCGACGTCACCAACTACGTGATGCTCGAGCTCGGCCAGCCGATCCACGGCTACGACGGCGACAAGCTCGCGGGCGCGATCCGGGTCCGCCGGGCGACCGACGGCGAGCGGCTGCGCACCCTCGACGGCGTGGACCGCACCCTGTCCCCGCAGGACCTCCTCATCACCGACGACTCCGGGCCGATCGGCCTGGCCGGCGTCATGGGCGGCGAGACCACGGAGCTGTCCGCGAGCACGACGCACGTCGTGATCGAGGCCGCGCACTTCGACCCCGTCTCGATCTTCCGCACCCAGAAGCGGCACAAGCTGCCGTCCGAGGCGTCCAAGCGCTTCGAGCGCGGCGCGGACCCGCAGCTCCCGGCGTACGCCGCGGACCGGGTGGCCGAGCTGCTCGCGGCGCACGGCGGCGGCAGCATCGAGCCGGGTGTGACCCACGTCGGCCGGGCGCCGGACCGCAAGCCGATCCCGATGGCCTGCGACCTGCCCGCCCGGGTCACGGGGATCGACATCGACTCCGAGACCACCCTCACCAACCTGCGAGCGGTGGGCTGTCACGTGGACGTGGACGGGGCAGGTCTCCAGGCCACTCCGCCGTCGTGGCGCCCGGACCTCACCGACCCCTTCGACCTGGTCGAGGAGGTCGCCCGGATCGTCGGCTACGACCAGGTTCCCTCCGTGCTGCCGACCGCCCCCTCGGGCCGCGGCCTCACCCGCGAGCAGCGGTTGCGCCGTCGGGTCGGCCGCACACTGGCCGGTGCCGGCTGCGTCGAGGTGGTCAGCTTCCCCTTCATCGGCGAGGCTGCCCTCGACGCCCTCGGGCTGCCGGCCGACGACATCCTTCGCGACACCGTCACGCTGGCCAACCCGCTCTCGACCGAGGAGCCGGCCTACACCACCACGCTGCTGCCCGGGCTGTTCAAGGCAGCCGCGCGCAACCTCGGCCGCGGTGCCGCCGGGCTCGCGCTCTTCGAGACCGGAACGGTCGCCTTCCCGGTGGACCGGGGACCGGCGCCGATCTACGGCGTCGACTGGCGCCCCAGCGACGACGAGCTGGCCAAGCTCTTCGCGGCGATCCCGGACCAGCCGCTGCACCTCGCGGTCGTCCTCGCCGGTGAGCGGGAGCGCTCGGGCTGGTGGGGGAGCGGGCGCCAGGCGGACTGGGCCGACGCGGTCGGCATCGTCCGCCGGCTGGGCGCCGAGCTCGGTGTCGAGGTGCGCGTCGAGGCGACCTCCCGGATGCCGTGGCACCCCGGACGCTGTGCCCGGCTGCTCGTCGGTGACCAGGAGCTCGGGCACGCCGGCGAGCTGCACCCGCGGGTCTGCCAGTCCTTCGGCCTCCCGGCCCGCAGCGCGGCCGTCGAGATCGACCTCGACCTCCTGATGCGCCACGCCCGAGACGTCGTCCCCGGTCCGGAGTTCTCCAGCTACCCGGTCGCCAAGGAGGACGTGGCCCTCGTGGTGGACGCCTCCGTGACGTCGGCGGAGGTCGAGGCGGCGCTGCGTGAGGGCGCCGGTGACCTCCTGGAGTCGATCCGGCTCTTCGACGTCTACACCGGGGACCAGGCGGGCGCGGGCAAGAAGTCGCTGGCCTTCGCGCTCCGGTTCCGTGCTCCGGACCGGACCCTGACCGAGCAGGAGACGAGTGCCGCCCGCGATGCAGCGGTGGCCCTCGCCGTCGAACGCACGGGAGCGGTGCACCGGGCCTGACGGCGCTCCCCGGAAGTCCGGGCTGACGCTGGCCGGCCGATGGTGCCCCGGCTCTCGGGGCCCAGGTGGGGGCCTAGGTGGGGCCTAGGTGATCGGGTGGTTGACCGCCAGCCGGAAGTGGTCGTAGACGGCGCGGTCCCCGCTCACCCGGATCTGGCTGTCGTCACCGCGACGCCACAGCCAGGCGTCGAGCGCTCCGGCGGGTCCGCTGACCACGGCGTCCGCCTCGGTGCCCGGGTCGGCGACGACGCTGATGTCGTCGTCGTCGTAGTGCACGTCGTCGTCGGGGTTGGTGCCGGCGAACCGGCCGATCTGCACCCAGACCGACGCGCCGCGGTCGGTGATGTCGACGCGGACGTAGTGGGGGAGCGGCGAGAACAGCCCCCAGGGCGGGCAGCCGCCGAACATCACGTCGAGGCACTCCTCGACGCCGTCGGCTGCCAGCGCGGGATCGAGCGCCGTCACCTGACCTGCGGTCAGCTCGGCGTCCAGCCGGTGGATCAGCGCCTCGTGCGCCTGGCGCCGGAAGGTGAATCCGACCGTCTGCTCGGTCGACCAGGTCCAGGCCGCGTCGGCTGGGTCGGCCGCCTCCAGCTCGCCGACGAGCAGCGCGGAGTACTCGTCGAAGGCAGCGAGCACGCCGTCGTACGTCGCCGGGCGCGCGAGCCCCTCGGCCGTCTGGTCGGGCGGCGCGGGGCGGGTGCGCACGGTCCTGGCCCAGAACCACTGCACCCCGGCGAGGTGCCAGAGCAGGTCGCCCGCGTCCCAGTCGGGACAGCTGGGGACGACGGCGCCGGGGTCGCACTCGGCCAGCACGTCGCGAAAGCGCTTGGACTCGTCGCGGATGTGTCGGAGGTAGTCCGGGAAGTCGAGTCTGGCCATGTCTGGCAACCTAGTCCGGAGCGGGGACGCATCGCATCCCCGTCGTGCGGGATCCGACCCCCGTTGCACATGAACATGCGGATCCCCGTATAGTCATGCAGATGACGAGGAAACGGATCGCAGTCGCCGGCGCCAGCGGGTATGCCGGAGGTGAGCTCCTCCGCCATCTCCTGGCCCACCCCGGCGTGGAGATCGGTGCCCTGACCGGAGCCTCGAACGCCGGCCAGCCCCTGGGCAGCCTCCAGCCCCACCTGGTGCCGCTCGCCGACCGCGTCCTCGAGCCCACCGACCTCGGCACCCTCTCGGGTCACGACGTCGTCTTCCTGGCGCTCCCGCACGGGCAGTCCGGCGAGATCGCCGCCCAGCTCGGCGACGGGGTCGTGGTCATCGACTGTGGCGCCGACTTCCGCCTGGTCGACCCCGCGGCCTGGGAGCAGTTCTACGGCGGGACCCACGCCGGGACCTGGCCCTACGGTCTCCCCGAGCTGCCCGGCCAGCGCGCGCTGCTGACCGGCGCCAGCCGGGTGGCCGTGCCCGGCTGCTACCCCACGGTCTCGACGTTGACGATGGCGCCGGCGATCGCCGCCGGACTGGTCGAGCCCGACGTCGTCGTGGTGGCCGCATCCGGCACCAGCGGCGCGGGCAAGGCCGCCAAGGCGCACCTGCTCGGCAGCGAGATCATGGGCAACGCCAGCGCCTACGGCGTCGGTGGCACCCACCGGCACACCCCCGAGATCGTGCAGAACCTCTCCGGCCTCGTCGACGGCACCGTCTCGGTCAGCTTCACCCCGCTGCTCGTGCCGATGCCGCGCGGCATCCTCGCGACCTGCTCGGCCCCGCTGCGTGGTGACCTCACCGGGGACCAGGCGTACGACGCCTACGTGAAGGCCTACGCCGACGAGCCGTTCGTCCACGTCCTCCCGCAGGGCCAGTGGCCCCAGACCAAGTCGGTGACCGGCTCCAACGCCGTGCACCTGCAGGTGACCGTCGACGAGGCCGCGCACCGCCTGGTGGCGGTGGGCGCCGTCGACAACCTCGCCAAGGGGACCGCGGGCGCCGCGGTCCAGTGCATGAACCTCGCCCTGGGGCTCGACGAGACCCTCGGCCTCACCACCGTAGGAGTGGCACCGTGACCGACGCAGACCAGGCCGACCAGGCCGAGCAGACCGAGCAGACCGGCAGCGGGGAGATCCTCGGGCTCCCCGAGCCCGGACCGGCGTACACGCTCCAGCAGTTCCCCGAGAAGCTGGCCGTCGTCAAGCTGCCGCCGGGCGCCGAGATCCCGAGCTGGACCGAGTCGTCGTCGCTGTTCTCGATCACGGCCACCGCCACCGAGACCTCGGTCGTGTGCGCCGGTCGCAGCGTGCCGACCAAGGTCATCGCCCAGCGGGGGCTGACCGCGTTCGCCGTGCAGGACGCGCCGCCGAACGAGCAGGCCGGGGTGCTCAGCGCGCTGCTCGCGCCGCTGGCCGAGGAGGAGATCAGCATCTTCACGATCTCCACCTACGACACCAACTGGATCCTGGTGCCCGTCTCCGACGCAGACAAGGCGGCCGAGGCCTGGCGACGACGTGGCCACACCGTTGCCGCAGCCGTCCCCGTCAAGCCGCCCAGGAAGAGCAAGCGATGAGCATCACCACCCCCCAGGGCTTCCGCGCCGCCGGCGTCGCCGCGGGCCTGAAGTCGACCGGCGCCAAGGACCTGGCGCTGGTCGTCAACGACGGCCCGACCTTCGACTCCGCGAGCGTCTTCACCGCCAACCGCTGCAAGGCCAACCCGATCCTGTGGAGCCAGGAGGTCGTCAAGGACGGCACCGTCCGGGCGGTCGTCCTCAACTCCGGTGGCGCCAACTGCTACACCGGTGCCGAGGGGTTCCAGACGACCCACGCCGTCGCCGAGCAGGTGGCCGGCCACCTCGGGATCGGAGCCATCGACGTCGTCGTCTGCTCCACCGGGCTGATCGGTCTCGCCAACCCGCGGGAGAACCTGCTCGCCGGTGTCGACGCGGCGTACGCCGCCCTCGCCGACGACTCCGGCACCGACGCGGCCGAGGCGATCATGACCACCGACTCGGTGAGCAAGCAGGTCGTCGTCGAAGGTGCCGGCTGGTCGATCGGCGGCATGGCCAAGGGCGCCGGCATGCTGGCGCCCCAGCTGGCCACGATGCTGGTGGTCCTCACCACCGACGCCGTGGTGCCGGCGGCCGACCTCGACACGGCGCTGCGCGCCGCCACCCGGGTCAGCTTCGACCGGCTCGACTCCGACGGCTGCATGTCGACCAACGACACGGTCACGGTGATGGCCAGCGGCGCCAGCGGCATCACGCCCTCGCTGCCCGACTTCACCGAGGCGCTCACCCAGGCCTGCACGGACCTCGCGATGCAGCTGCTCCGCGACGCCGAGGGCGCCGACCACGAGATCGCCATCACGGTGCTGAACGCCGCCACCGAGGACGAGGCGGTCGAGGTGGGCCGCAGCGTGGCTCGCAGCAACCTCTTCAAGGCTGCGGTCTTCGGCAACGACCCCAACTGGGGCCGGGTCCTGGCCAGCATCGGCACCACGCGTGCCGCCTTCGACCCCGCGGATCTCGACGTCGCCATGAACGGCGTGTGGGTCTGCCGGAAGTCGACCCCGCACGCCGACCCCGAGACGGTCGACCTGAAGCCACGCGAGGTCAGCGTCACCATCGACCTCAAGGCCGGCTCCGAGCGGGCGACCGTCTGGACCAACGACCTCACCCATGCCTACGTCCACGAGAACAGCGCGTACTCCTCATGAACCCTTCCGAGATCGCGCCCGCCGACCCCGCCAAGGCCGCCACGCTCGCGGCCGCCCTGCCGTGGCTGAAGCGCTACCACGGCAAGGTCGTGGTGGTGAAGTACGGCGGCAACGCCATGACCGACGACGTCCTCAAGCGTGCGTTCGCCGAGGACATCGCCTTCCTGCGCTTCGCGGGCTTCAAGCCGGTGGTCGTCCACGGCGGCGGCCCGCAGATCTCCACGATGCTCGACAAGCTCGGCATCGAGTCGGAGTTCCGTGGCGGCCTCCGGGTCACCACTCCCGAGGCGATGGACGTCGTGCGGATGGTGCTCGTCGGCCAGGTCCAGCGCGAGCTGGTCGGCCTGATCAACGAGCACGGCCCGCTCGCCGTCGGCCTGTCCGGTGAGGACGCCGGCCTGTTCACGGCGACCCAGACCAACACGATCGTCGACGGCGAGGAGGTCGACCTCGGCCTGGTGGGCGAGGTCGCCCACGTCCGCCCCGAGGCGGTGCAGGACCTCATCGACGCCGGCCGGATCCCGGTCGTGTCCAGCGTCGCCCCCGACGTCAACGGGCAGGTCCACAACGTCAACGCCGACACGGCCGCGGCTGCGCTCGCCGCGGCGCTGGGGGCGGAGAAGCTGCTGATCCTCACCGACGTCGAGGGTCTCTTCCGCGACTGGCCGGACAGCGACGACGTCATCTACGAGATCAGCCCGGAGTCCCTGGCCGAGCTGATGCCCACGCTGGCCAGCGGGATGGTGCCCAAGATGGGCGCCTGCCTCAAGGCGGTCCAGGACGGGGTCCCGCGCGCCACCGTCGTCGACGGCCGTGAGAAGCACGCCGTGCTCCTCGAGCTGTTCACCGACGAGGGCGTGGGCACCCAGGTCCTCCCGGGTGTCACGACGAAGATCAGGAAGGCGCGGAGATGACAGACGCCAACCAGGCCTGGACCCAGCGCTACACCGACGCCCTGATGAACACCTTCGGCCCGCCGAAGCTGGTGCTGACGCGGGGCGAGGGTGCCCACGTCTGGGACGAGAACGGCACCGAGTACGTCGACCTGCTCGGCGGCATCGCGGTGAACTCCCTCGGCCACGCCCACCCGGCCCTGGTCGAGGCGATCACGACCCAGCTCGGCACGCTCGGCCACATCTCCAACTTCTTCGCCAGCGAGCCGCAGGTCGAGCTCGCCGAGAAGCTGCTGTCGTTGCTGGCTCCCTCGTCGGTAGCGCCGGCATCGTCGGTCGAGACCATCGGCCGCGTCTTCTTCACCAACTCCGGCGCCGAGGCCAACGAGGCCGGCTTCAAGCTGACCCGTCGCACGGGCCGCACCCACGTGGTGGCGGCGCAGGGCGGCTTCCACGGCCGGACCATGGGCGCCCTCGCGCTCACGTCCAAGGAGGCCTACCGGACCCCGTTCGAGCCGCTGCCCGGCGACGTCACCTTCGTGCCGTACGGCGACGCCGACGCGCTGGCCGCGGCGGTCACCGACGAGACCGCGGCGGTCCTGCTCGAACCCGTCCAGGGCGAGGCCGGCGTCGTGATCCCGCCGGACGGCTACCTCCAGGCCGCGCGTGACATCGCCACCCAGCACGGCGCCCTGCTGTGGCTCGACGAGGTGCAGACCGGTGTCGGCCGTACCGGCCGCTGGTTCGCCCACCAGAAGTCGTCGGTCCGCCCGGACATCGTCACGGTCGCCAAGGGGCTCGGCGGGGGCTTCCCGATCGGCGCCTGCATCGGTCTCGGTGACGCGGCGACCCTGTTCGAGCCCGGCAACCACGGCACGACCTTCGGCGGCAACCCCGTCGCCTGTGCTGCCGCGCTGGCGGTGATCCAGCACCATCGAGTCCGAGGACCTCCTCGAGCACGTCAACGTGGTCGGGCAGAAGCTGCGCGACGGCCTCGCGGCCGACCCGCGGGTCACCGAGGTCCGCGGGGAGGGCCTCCTCATCGGGCTCGACCTCGCCACGGAGACCTCGGCCGACGTGACCGCGGTCGCACTGCGCCACGGGTTCATCATCAACAACCCCACCCCTGCCCGGATCCGCCTCGCACCCCCGCTGGTGCTGACCCAGTCCGACGTGGACGCCTTCCTCGCGGCCTGGCCGGCGATCCTGGACGAGGCGATGGGAGAGGTCCCATGACGCGCCACCTCCTCCGCGACGACGACCTGAGCCCAGCCGAGCAGGCCACGGTGCTGGACCTGGCCGCGACGCTCAAGGCCACGCCGTACGACGTGAAGCCGCTGGCCGGTCCCCTGACCGTGGCGATGATCTTCGACAAGCCGACCCTGCGCACGCAGTCGTCCTTCGCGGCCGGCATCGCCGAGCTCGGCGGACACCCGATGCTCATCGACGGCCACCTGGCCGCGATCGGGGTCCGGGAGTCCGTCGAGGACGTCGCACGGGTGCTGGGGCGCCAGGCCTCGGTCGTGGTGTGGCGGACCTTCGAGCAGGCCCGGCTCGAGGCGATGGCGGCCGCTGCCGGCGTTCCGGTCGTCAACGCGCTGACCGACGACTTCCACCCGTGCCAGCTGCTCGCCGACCTGCTCACCGTCCGTGAGCACAAGGGCGACCTCGCCGGCCTGACCGTGGCGTTCCTCGGCGACGGCGCCTGCAACATGGGCAACTCCTGGCTGCTGGCCGGCGCGACCGCCGGCATGCACGTGCGGATCAGCTCGCCGGTGGGCTACGAGCCCCCCGCCCCGGTGGTCGACACCGCGACCGCGATCGCGGCCACCACCGGGGGTTCCGCGACGCTCCAGCCCGACCCGTGCCTGGCCGTGGCCGGCGCCGACGTCGTCGTCACCGACACCTGGATCTCGATGGGCAAGGAGGAGGAGTCCGCGGCTCGCGCCGAGGTGTTCGGCCCCTACTCCGTGACCGCGAAGCTCTTCGCCGAGGCCAAGCCGGACGCGATCGCGATGCACTGCCTGCCGGCCTACCGCGGCAAGGAGATCGACGCCGAGGTGCTCGACGGCCCCCGGAGCGTCGTCTGGGACGAGGCCGAGAACCGGCGCCACGCCCAGAAGGCGGTCCTCACCTGGCTGCTGGAGGAGTCGTCATGAGCGAGGTCTCCCTGCGCCCGGGCACCAAGAGCGCCCGGCACCAGCGGATCGTCGAGATCGTCACCCACCGCGAGGTGCGGTCCCAGGGCGAGCTCGCGGACCTCCTCGCCGAGGGTGGTGTCCGCGTCACCCAGGCCACCTTGTCGCGCGACCTGGTCGAGCTCGACGCGATCAAGGTGCGGGCGCCCTCCGGGGGCCTGGTGTACGCCGTACCGGCCGAGGGCGGCGACCGTCGCCCGGCCGCACCCGGTGCGACCGCGGCGGCCTCCCACCGGCTCTCCCGCATGTGCGCCGAGCTCCTGGTGAGCGCGGAGGCCAGCGCCAACCTCGTCGTCCTGCGCACCCCGCCCGGGGCCGCGCAGTACCTCGCCTCGGCGTTCGACAAGGCCGAGTTCCCCGACCTGCTCGGCACCATCGCCGGCGACGACACGGTGCTCCTCATCGGCCGGGACCCGGCCGGCGGCGAAGCCCTGGCCCGACGATTCCTGGCGCTGGCCGACGCCCACGTCCCGCCCGCGCCCTGACCCCAGACCTCCTGCTCGGTCGAGCCGGTTCCCGCCGGTCACCGAGACCATCCCCAGCTGCACCACGAAGGAACACACGTGAGCAAGGTCCTGACCTCCCTGCCCCTCGGCGAACGCGTCGGCATCGCCTTCTCCGGAGGCCTCGACACCTCGGTCGCGGTCGCCTGGATGCGCGCCAAGGGCGCCGTGCCGTGCACCTACACCGCTGACATCGGCCAGTACGACGAGCCCGACATCTCCGGGGTGCCGGAGCGGGCCATGCAGTACGGCGCTGAGCTCGCGCGCGCGGTCGACTGCCGGCGCGAGCTGGTCGAGGAGGGGCTCGCAGCCCTGGCCTGCGGCGCCTTCCACATCCGCTCGGGCGGCCGCGCCTACTTCAACACCACCCCGCTCGGCCGAGCCGTGACCGGCACGATGCTCGTGCGGGCGATGCACGAGGACAAGGTCGACATCTGGGGCGACGGGTCGACGTTCAAGGGCAACGACATCGAGCGGTTCTACCGCTACGGCCTGCTCGCGAACCCGAGCCTGCGGATCTACAAGCCGTGGCTCGATGCCGACTTCGTCACCGAGCTCGGCGGGCGCACCGAGATGAGCCAGTGGCTCACCGAGCACGGGCTGCCCTACCGCGACAGCGTCGAGAAGGCCTACTCCACCGACGCCAACATCTGGGGCGCCACCCACGAGGCGAAGACCCTCGAGCACCTCGACGTCTCGCTGGAGTCGGTCGAGCCGATCATGGGTGTGAAGTTCTGGGACCCGGCGGTCGAGATCCTCACCGAGGACGTCACGATCCGCTTCGAGCACGGTCGTCCCGTCGCCGTGAACGGCAAGCTCTACGACGACCCGGTCGCCCTGGTGCACGAGGCCAACGACATCGGTGGTCGCCACGGCCTGGGCATGTCGGACCAGATCGAGAACCGGATCATCGAGGCGAAGTCCCGGGGCATCTACGAGGCGCCGGGCATGGCGCTGCTCTGGATCGCCTACGAGCGGTTGCTCAACGCGGTCCACAACGAGGACACCATCGCCAACTACCACGCCGAGGGCCGGCGCCTGGGCGTGCTGCTCTACCAGGGCCGCTGGCTGGACCCGCAGGCGCTGATGCTGCGCGAGTCGATCCAGCGCTGGGTTGCCTCCCTCGTCACCGGCGAGGTCACGATCCGGCTGCGCCGCGGCGAGGACTACACGATCCTGAGCACCGCCGGCGAGCACTTCTCCTACCACCCCGACAAGCTCTCGATGGAGCGCACCGACAACGCGGCCTTCGGTCCCACCGACCGGATCGGGCAGCTCACCATGCGCAACCTCGACATCGCCGACTCCCGGGGCAAGCTGGAGGCGTACGCCGCCTACACCGTCGTGGGACTCGCGCAGCAGACACACCTCATCGGTGAGCTCGAGGCCGGTGGTGCGGACCGCATCGCCCAGAACCCGGCCGCCGAGGGTGACGCCGGCGACACGGCACTGGACAATGCCGCCATGGAGTTCGGCACCGACTGATGGGGACCACCAACGAGGGCAAGCTGTGGGGCGGACGCTTCGCCGGCGGCCCGAGCCCCGAGCTGGACGCCCTGTCACGGTCCACGCACTTCGACTGGCGGCTCACGCCGTACGACCTGGCGGGCTCCCACGCGCACGCCAACGTGCTGCACGCCGCCGGGCTGCTGAGTGATGCCGACCTGGCCGAGCTGCACCGGGGGCTGACAGCACTGGGGGAGCGGTACACCGCCGGCACGCTGCTGCCGGACCCCGCCGACGAGGACGTGCACGGCGCGCTCGAACGGCTGCTGCTGGAGGAGGTCGGCACCGAGGTGGGCGGCCGGCTGCGGGCGGGGCGGAGCCGCAACGACCAGGTGGCGACACTGTTCAAGGCGTTCCTGCGCGACCATGCGCGCGTGATCACCGGTCTGGTGCTCGACCTCGTCGACGCCCTGGCGGTCCAGGCGCGGGAGCACCTCGCCGGTGACGGGCCGAGCATCATGCCCGGGCGCACGCACCTGCAGCACGCCCAGCCTGTGCTGCTCTCGCACCACCTGCTGGCCCACGCGTGGCCGTTGCTGCGGGACGTGGACCGGCTGCGGGACTGGGACGCCCGCGTGGCCGCCGAGTCGCCGTACGGCTCCGGTGCGCTGGCCGGCCAGAGCCTCGGCCTCGACCCGGAGGCCGTGGCCGCCGAGCTCGGGTTCACCGGCTCCAGCGCCAACTCCATCGACGGCACGGCGGCGCGCGACTTCGTGGCGGAGTTCGCGTTCGTGACCGCGATGATCGGGGTGGACGTGAGCCGGCTGGCCGAGGAGGTCATCCTCTGGTCGACGCGCGAGTTCGACTTCGTCCGGCTGCACGACTCGTGGTCGACGGGGTCGAGCATCATGCCGCAGAAGAAGAACCCCGACATCGCGGAGCTGGCCCGGGGCAAGTCCGGGCGCCTGATCGGCAACCTGAGCGGCCTGCTGGCGACGCTGAAGGCGCTGCCGCTCGCCTACAACCGCGACCTTCAGGAGGACAAGGAGCCGGTCTTCGACTCCGTGGACACCCTGGAGGTGCTGCTGCCCGCGTTCTCGGGGATGGTGGCGACGCTGGCCTTCAACACCGCCCGGATGGCCGAGCTCGCCCCCCAGGGCTTCTCGCTGGCCACTGACGTCGCCGAGTGGCTGGTCCGCGAGGGGGTCCCGTTCCGGGTCGCCCACGAGGTGGCCGGTGCGTGTGTACGTCGCTGCGAGGAGCTCGACATCGAGCTCGCCGACCTCACCGACGAGCAGTTCGCCGAGATCTCGCCCCACCTGACCCCGGGGGTCCGCGACGTCCTCACGGCCGAGGGCTCCGTGGCCTCCCGCAACGGTCGCGGCGGCACCGCCCCCGAGCGGGTCCGGGAGCAGCTGGCCGAGCTCGACCACGTCGTCACCGCGCACCGTGGTCGCCTCGGCTGACCTCCGCGACCTCCTCGCCGGGCCCGTCCTCGAGGTCGCACCCCTGCTGCTCGGGGCCGTCCTGCGCCACGGGGACGTCGCCGTGCGCCTCACCGAGGTGGAGGCCTACGCCGGTCCCGACGACCCGGGCTCGCACGCCTACCGCGCGCGCACCGCGCGCAACGAGGTCATGTTCGGACCCGCCGGGCATCTCTACACGTACTTCACCTACGGCATGCACGTCTGCGCGAACGCGGTGTGCGGCCCCGAGGGGACGGCCAGCGCGGTGCTGCTGCGCGCCGGTGAGGTGATCGAGGGCGCCGACCTGGCCCGCGAGCGACGCCCCGGGTCCACCGACCGTGACCTCGCGCGTGGGCCGGCGCGGCTGTGCCGTGCGCTCGCCATCGGGCTCGAGCACGGGGGAGTGGACCTGGCCGCGGGCCCCGTCACCCTGACCGCGCCCGCCGCAGCCGCCGTGGGCGTCTCGACCGGTCCCAGGGTGGGGCTGCGAGGGGCACCCGAACGGCCTTGGCGGTTCTGGCTGACGGGGGAGCGGTCCGTGTCCAGCTACCGTCCCGCGAAGCCCCGCTGAGCGTGGAACAGGACTGGGGAGCCCCCCGACTTGAGCTCTGTCCCGACCCGCTGCTAACGTTCTTCTTGTCGCGCTGAGCGGCTCCCTCCGGCCGCAAGGTCAAACATGGAGGGCAGTCGCATGCCCGGCGCCGGCGAGGATCTGAACCGAGTTGACTCGGAGGATCGGAACCGGTAAGTTTTTGCAGGTTGCCCCGGGAGCTCAGCCGAAAGGTGAGAGGACGGTGCGCGTCTGATTCTTGAGAACTCAACAGTGTGTCATAGTCGACGAATTAGTTTGTTATGCCCCGTCTTCCATGGCTTTGTCGGCTCACTTCGGTGGGTTGATGGGTGTTTGGTTGATGGTTTCTTTGGTAAGACAATGATTCTGGCAATTATGTCAGATGTTTGTTTCTTGCCGGGAATTCGGCTCTTTTTTCCATGACTGCTCCTTGTGGGTGGTTGTGGTGTTGTTTTTCAACGGAGAGTTTGATCCTGGCTCAGGACGAACGCTGGCGGCGTGCTTAACACATGCAAGTCGAGCGGAAAGGCCACTTCGGTGGTACTCGAGCGGCGAACGGGTGAGTAACACGTGAGTAATCTGCCCTCCACTTTGGGATAACCTCCGGAAACGGTGGCTAATACCGGATACGACACAGGTTCGCATGAGCTCTGTGTGGAAAGTTTTTTCGGTGGGGGATGTGCTCGCGGCCTATCAGCTTGTTGGTGGGGTAATGGCCTACCAAGGCTTCGACGGGTAGCCGGCCTGAGAGGGTGACCGGCCACACTGGGACTGAGACACGGCCCAGACTCCTACGGGAGGCAGCAGTGGGGAATATTGGACAATGGGCGAAAGCCTGATCCAGCAACGCCGCGTGAGGGATGACGGCCTTCGGGTTGTAAACCTCTTTCAGTAGGGACGAAGCGCAAGTGACGGTACCTACAGAAGAAGCACCGGCCAACTACGTGCCAGCAGCCGCGGTAATACGTAGGGTGCGAGCGTTGTCCGGAATTATTGGGCGTAAAGGGCTCGTAGGCGGTTTGTCGCGTCGGGAGTGAAAACTCAGGGCTTAACTCTGAGCTTGCTTTCGATACGGGCAGACTAGAGGTATGCAGGGGAGAACGGAATTCCTGGTGTAGCGGTGAAATGCGCAGATATCAGGAGGAACACCGGTGGCGAAGGCGGTTCTCTGGGCATTACCTGACGCTGAGGAGCGAAAGTGTGGGGAGCGAACAGGATTAGATACCCTGGTAGTCCACACCGTAAACGTTGGGCGCTAGGTGTGGGGTCCATTCCACGGATTCCGTGCCGCAGCTAACGCATTAAGCGCCCCGCCTGGGGAGTACGGCCGCAAGGCTAAAACTCAAAGGAATTGACGGGGGCCCGCACAAGCGGCGGAGCATGCGGATTAATTCGATGCAACGCGAAGAACCTTACCTGGGTTTGACATATGCCGGAAAGCCATAGAGATATGGCCCCTTTTAGTCGGTATACAGGTGGTGCATGGCTGTCGTCAGCTCGTGTCGTGAGATGTTGGGTTAAGTCCCGCAACGAGCGCAACCCTCGTTCTATGTTGCCAGCATGCCTTTTAGGTGATGGGGACTCATAGGAGACTGCCGGGGTCAACTCGGAGGAAGGTGGGGATGACGTCAAGTCATCATGCCCCTTATGTCCAGGGCTTCACGCATGCTACAATGGCCGGTACAAAGGGCTGCGATGCTGTAAGGCGGAGCGAATCCCAAAAAGCCGGTCTCAGTTCGGATTGGGGTCTGCAACTCGACCCCATGAAGTCGGAGTCGCTAGTAATCGCAGATCAGCAACGCTGCGGTGAATACGTTCCCGGGCCTTGTACACACCGCCCGTCACGTCACGAAAGTCGGCAACACCCGAAGCCGGTGGCCTAACCCCTTGTGGGAGGGAGCCGTCGAAGGTGGGGCTGGCGATTGGGACGAAGTCGTAACAAGGTAGCCGTACCGGAAGGTGCGGCTGGATCACCTCCTTTCTAAGGAGTTAGTGGCCATGAGTCATCCACCAGCTTGGTGGGTGCGATGGTGCTGCTCACTAGTGGAATCGTCGATGAACGACTGGCTTGTTGCCGGTGTTCACCTCAGTACTGTCCGTCCCTCTTGGGGGTGGGCGTGGAACCGGGTGGGTGCTGGTGGGGAGTCTTGGTCTTGGCACACTGTTGGGCCCTGAGGAATCAGGCCGGCCCCATACGAGGCACCTGGCCAGCTCTTGAGCTGGGAGGTGTGTGGTGTGGGGTTGTCTGTTTTCCTGATGACGCTGACACCGGATGGTGTCGACGTTGGGCCTCCTTCGGTCTGCTCGTGCCTCGTGGTGCGGGTGGGTGGTTGGTGGGTTTGTTGTTTGAGATCTGCATAGTGGACGCGAGCATCTTTGTAGCAATTGTTGTTGTGTTGTGTTTGTGAGACAAGCTACGAAGGGCACATGGTGGATGCCTTGGCATCGAGAGCCGATGAAGGACGTAGGAGCCTGCGATAAGCCCTGGGGAGTTGGCAACCAAGCTGTGATCCGGGGGTGTCCGAATGGGGAAACCCAGCTGGAGTCATGTCCAGTTACCCGCGCCTGAATATATAGGGTGTGTGGAGGGAACGTGGGGAAGTGAAACATCTCAGTACCCACAGGAAGAGAAAACAAAAGTGATTCCGAGAGTAGTGGCGAGCGAAATCGGATCAGGCTAAACCCTATGCGTGTGATAGCCGGCAGGCGTTGCGTATGGGGGGTTGTGGGATCATTCAACTCATTCTGCCGGATGGGTACAGAGTAAGAAACTACTGTTGAAGTTGAAGTCCATTGGAAAGTGGCGCCGTAGAGGGTGATAGCCCCGTAAGTGTAAGGCAGTAGCTCTGGAGTGATATCCCAAGTAACACGGAACCCCTGAAATTCCGTGTGAATCTGGCGGGACCACCCGTTAAGCCTAAATACTCCTCGATGACCGATAGCGGACAAGTACCGTGAGGGAAAGGTGAAAAGTACCCCTGGCGGGGAGTGAAATAGTACCTGAAACCATGTGCCTACAATCCGTCGGAGCGGTTCATTCATTCGTGGATGGGTTGTGACGGCGTGCCTTTTGAAGAATGAGCCTGCGAGTTTGCGTTGTGTTGCGAGGTTAACCCGTGTGGGGAAGCCGTAGCGAAAGCGAGTCCGAATAGGGCGTTTGAGTAGCACGATCAAGACCCGAAGCGAAGTGATCTATCCATGGGCAGGTTGAAGCGTCGGTAAGACGACGTGGAGGACCGAACCCACTTAGGTTGAAAACTGAGGGGATGACCTGTGGATAGGGGTGAAAGGCCAATCAAACTTCGTGATAGCTGGTTCTCCCCGAAATGCATTTAGGTGCAGCGTCACGTGTTTCTTGCCGGAGGTAGAGCACTGGATAGCTAATGGGCCCTACAAGGTTACTGACGTTAGCCAAACTCCGAATGCCGGTAAGTGAGAGCGTGGCAGTGAGACGGCGGGGGATAAGCTCCGTCGTCGAGAGGGAAACAGCCCAGACCATCAGCTAAGGCCCCTAAGCGGTGACTAAGTGGAAAAGGATGTGGAGTCGCAGTGACAACCAGGAGGTTGGCTTGGAAGCAGCCACCCTTGAAAGAGTGCGTAATAGCTCACTGGTCAAGTGATTCCGCGCCGACAATGTAGCGGGGCTCAAGTCATCCGCCGAAGCTATGGCATTCATGCGTTAACTAAGCCGCCCTTGAGGTTGGTTCAGGTGTGTGGATGGGTAGGGGAGCGTCGTGTGGCGGGTGAAGCGGCGGAGTGATCCAGCCGTGGACGCCACACGAGTGAGAATGCAGGCATGAGTAGCGAATGAGGAGCGAGAAACTCCTCCGCCGAATGATCAAGGGTTCCAGGGTCAAGCTAATCTGCCCTGGGTAAGTCGGGACCTAAGGCGAGGCCGACAGGCGTAGTCGATGGACAACGGGTTGATATTCCCGTACCGGCAAAGTAGCGCCCATGACGAACCCGGTGATGCTAACCACCCGAAACTTCCGTTACCGATCCCTTCGGGGTGAGGGGCGGGAGCAGAGCGTGGGACCCGAGCTGGTAGTAGTCAAGCGATGGGGTGACGCAGGAAGGTAGTCCAACCGTACCGATGGTTGTGTACGGCTAAGAGTGTAGGGAGCGATCTAGGCAAATCCGGATCGCTGACTTTGATGTCGATCCTGAGACTTGATGGGGACCCCGTTGGGGGGAAGTGGATGATCCTATGCTGTCGAGAAAAACCTCTAGCGAGCTATGCGCCGCCCGTACCCCAAACCGACTCAGGTGATCAGGTAGAGAATACTAAGGCGATCGAGCAAACCATGGTTAAGGAACTCGGCAAAATGCCCCCGTAACTTCGGGAGAAGGGGGGCCTGGATCGTGTACCCACTAGCTGGGGAAGCGTGAAAGGCCGCAGAGACCAGGCCCAAGCGACTGTTTACTAAAAACACAGGTCCGTGCGAAGTTGTAAGACGATGTATACGGACTGACTCCTGCCCGGTGCTGGAAGGTTAAGGGGACCGGTTAGACGCAAGTCGAAGCTGAGAACTTAAGCCCCAGTAAACGGCGGTGGTAACTATAACCATCCTAAGGTAGCGAAATTCCTTGTCGGGTAAGTTCCGACCTGCACGAATGGAGTAACGACTTGGGCGCTGTCTCAACCGTGGACTCGGCGAAATTGCACTACGAGTAAAGATGCTCGTTACGCGCGGCAGGACGGAAAGACCCCGGGACCTTTACTATAGTTTGGTATTGGTGTTTGGTTCGGCTTGTGTAGGATAGGTGGGAGACTGTGAAGCGGCCACGCCAGTGGTTGTGGAGTCAACGTTGAAATACCACTCTGGTCGTACTAGATGTCTAACTTAGGTCCATTATCTGGATCAGGGACAGTGCCTGATGGGTAGTTTAACTGGGGCGGTTGCCTCCTAAAATGTAACGGAGGCGCTCAAAGGTTCCCTCAGCCTGGTTGGCAATCAGGTGTTGAGTGTAAGTGCACAAGGGAGCTTGACTGTGAGACAGACATGTCGAGCAGGGACGAAAGTCGGAACTAGTGATCCGGCGCCAGCAGGTGGAAGCGGCGTCGCTCAACGGATAAAAGGTACCCCGGGGATAACAGGCTGATCTTCCCCAAGAGTCCATATCGACGGGATGGTTTGGCACCTCGATGTCGGCTCGTCGCATCCTGGGGCTGGAGTAGGTCCCAAGGGTTGGGCTGTTCGCCCATTAAAGCGGCACGCGAGCTGGGTTTAGAACGTCGTGAGACAGTTCGGTCCCTATCCGCCGCGCGCGCAGGAAACTTGAGAAAGGCTGTCCCTAGTACGAGAGGACCGGGATGGACGAACCTCTGGTGTGCCAGTTGTCCCGCCAGGGGCACGGCTGGTTAGCTACGTTCGGAAGTGATAACCGCTGAATGCATCTAAGCGGGAAGCACGTTTCAAGATGAGGTTTCCCACCGGAACAACCGGGTAAGGCCCCCAGCAGAACACTGGGTTGATAGGCCGGAGGTGTACAGCAGTAATGCCTAGCCGACCGGTACTAATAGGCCGAGGGCTTGTCTCTCACACACATCACCACAGCAGTCCTGCAACAGTATGTTCGCGTCCACTAGGCAGTTCCCAGACAACAAACACCCGTTTGTTGGGTCCTGGGTCAACTGAATAAAGAGCTTGGAAACACCCCCAAACCCACAATTGATTGTGGTGAGTGTTGGGTGCGTGTGTTTCCGCCAGAGTTACGGCGGCCATAGCGAAAGGGAAACACCCGGTCCCATCCCGAACCCGGAAGTTAAGCCTTTCAGCGCCGATGGTACTGCAACCGAGAGGCTGTGGGAGAGTAGGACGCCGCCGGACAACTATTCAGTGAGGCCACCCCTTCGGGGGTGGCCTCACTGCTATTTGCCCCTCTGTTGGCCAGGGGATATCAGCACCGTCCCCTGCGGTGTTCTGCACCGTTTCGCGTCCACACCGAATGCCGCGCGCACGCTTGTGCACAGCCCATCAGGAGCCGACGCTCGAGTGTCGGTCGCCGGCGCGAGGGTGGTTTCGGAGGTGATGTGCATGTCAGCACAGGCAATGAAGGACGAATCCGCGCTCGGCGCGGTCAATGAGGTCCGCCTGGTCGGGCGGATCTCCCAGCAGCCCGAGGAACGAGTGCTGCCCAGCGGTGACTCGGTCTGGATCTTCCGGATCGTGGTGGGCCGGACGGGCGAGCGTGCCCGGTCGCGTCAGAGCGTCGACTCGCTCGAGTGCGCCGTGTGGTCCGGTCGGGTCCGTCGCTCGGTGGCCGGCTGGGCCGTGGACGACGTGGTGGAGGTGACCGGGTCGATCCGGAGGCGGTTCTTCCGCTCTGCCGGCGGCGCTGCGTCCCGGGTGGAGGTCGAGGTGATGGGAGGGCGGGTCATTCGTCGCGCAGCGAGCGGATGAGCACGCCGACGCTCGGCTTGGGCTGGAATGACGTGGCCTTCTCGGGCAGCAGCCGGGCTGCGGCCACGATTCTCAGGACCAGGTCGAAGTCGGGTGCCGGCAACAGCACCGCGACGCCGTCGGTGCGCCCCAGCTGCGAGAGCGCCTCGTCGACGGAGTGGTGGTAGCCGACCCGTTCCGGTTCGCGGGGGAGGGCGGGGATCACGTCCTGGTGCAGGAGCTCGACAGCGGCCCGGTCGCCCGGGACCTGCAGGTCCAGGGTCGCCCAGCGTGATCCGTCGGTGGCGACGAGCGTGGCGGGCCCGAGCGCGGCGACCGCGTCGTCCTCACTGCGTTCCCGGACGTTCGCGCCCGCGGTCTCGGCCGCCGAGCGGAAGTCGTCGAGGGTGGTGCCCGCCAGCACGCGGTGGATCGCGCCCAGGAACAGGGGAGTGTCGTCCTGGTCGACGAGCATGGCCAGGCCCAGGTCGTGGGCACCGCCGGGATGCTGGTGCTGCAGCCTCAGGTAGGCGGCGTAACGGTGGTGACCGTCGGCGATCAGGGCCCTCGAGCCCGCGAGGGCCGCGTCGAGGGCGGCCAGGTCCTCGGGGCCGGTGATCGCCCAGATCCGGTGCGTCTGCTCGGAGCGGTCGGTGAAGTGATGGTCCGGAGCCTGCGCCAGCATCCGCTGGAGGATCGGACGGATCTCTGCCGACCCGCGGTGCACCAGCAGGATCGGAGCCGGGTTCATCTGCATCTCGGCCATCCGGTCCGCCAGCTCGTCGGCCTGCATCGGGTGGATCCCCTCGTGGGGGAAGACCGCCCGGTCCTGACGGGTGGTGGCCAGGCGCGAGATGTCGAGCGCGCCCACGAATCCGCGGATCGTGATGCCTCGAGCGGTGTACTCGTGCAGGTACACGGCCGGCACCTCGTCATGCCTGACCTGGCCACGTCGCTCCCAGGCAGTCAGCCGGGCGGCGACGTCGCGGTAGGGTCGCGCGAACGCACGGGCAGAGGCAGGGTCCCCGATCCGACGGGGAGCCAGCATCAGCCCGCGGAACGGTCGCAGACGCAGGGGTCCCGCCACGTAGGGCGGAGTGACCACAGCGCTGGAGTCCATCGGAGCATCGTAGGGCGCCCGGGTGCCCATCCCGGAGGAGGTAGTCATGCTCGGTTCGTCCGACGAGGTGCTGTGTCGCGCCTATGACCTCGGCATGCTGGACCTCGACGGCGTGGTCTACGTCGGCGGCACCGCCGTGCCTGGTGTGGCCGGGTCCCTCGCCGATGCCCGCGAGGCGGGCATGCGGCTCGCCTTCGTCACCAACAACGCTGCGCGACCACCGGAGGACGTCGCCGCGCACCTGCGCGAGCTGGGCGTCGAGGCGCAGGGCCACGACGTCGTCACCTCGGCACAGGCGGCGGCGCGGGTGCTCGCGGACCGCTACGGTGCCGGCGCCCGGATCGTGGTGCTGGGCGCCGCCGGCCTGATGGAGGCGCTCGACGAGGAGGGTCTCGAGCCGGTGGGGGTGTCCGACGAGGGGGCCCGCGCGGTCGTGACCGGCTACGGCCCCGACGTCCTGTGGCGCCACATCATGCACGCCGCGGTGCTGATCCGTGACGGCCTGCCGTGGGTGGCGAGCAACACCGACTACACGATCCCGACCGGCTACGGGTTGGCGCCCGGGCATGGGGTGCTGGTGGAGACGATCCGTTCGTTCAGCGGGATCGACCCGGTGGTCGCGGGCAAGCCGCAGCGGCCGCTGCTCGACGAGACCGTTCGCCGGGTGGGAGGCGAGCGTCCGCTGATGGTGGGGGATCGGCTCGACACCGACATCGAGGGGGCGCGCAACGCCGGCCTCGACTCCTTGCTGGTGCTCACCGGCGTCACCGGGCTGCCCGAGCTCGTCGGCGCCCGCCCCGAACAGCGCCCGACGTACCTCGCCCCTGAGCTGACCGGTCTGCTGGAGGTCCACCCCGCTCCCGCCGTCGAGGCCGGGGCCCAGGTCCTGGGCGGCTGGCGAGCCCGGGTCGAGTCGTGCCGGCTGACGGTGGACGGGCAGGGCAGTCCCGCGGACTGGTGGCGGGTGGTGGCCGTGGCCGCCTGGTGCCATCTCGACGAGACGGGCAAGGCTGCGGACGTCGGCGATCTGACCGCGCCCCTGCCGTGAGGCGGGCTCCGCGACGGGTAGCCTCGGGCCATGACTGAGGACCCGGAGCGCCAGGGCTCGTACGAGCCCGGCAGCCAGCAGCCCGCGACCGAGTCGGTCCGCACGGGCGTGGCCGGCGTGGACGCCGTGATCGCCGCGGTCGAGCAGCTCGAGGACCGCCCGGTCGAGGAGCACGTCGCCGTCTTCGAGAGCGCCCACGAGCAGCTGCGCCGCGCGCTGGACGGGCATCCCGACCAGCCCGGTCCGTCCTGATCGGCCGTGCCTCCTCGTCGCCTCCGGCTGGACGCCGAGCTCGTCCGCCGCGGACTCGCCCGCTCACGTGAGCACGCCAGCGAGCTGATCGCCGACGGCCGGGTGAAGGTGGCCGGCGCAGTCGCGACCAAGCCCGCCACCGGCGTCACCACCGACGTTGCGCTGGTGGTGTCCGAGAACCCCGACCGTCCGGACTACGTCTCCCGGGGCGGCCACAAGCTCGCCGGCGCCCTGGCTGCCTTCGAGCCCGCGGGACTGGTGGTCGAGGGGCGCCGCTGCCTGGACGCCGGCGCGTCGACCGGTGGCTTCACCGACGTGCTGCTGCGCCACGGCGCGGGGCAGGTGGTGGCGGTCGACGTGGGCTACGGCCAGCTCGCCTGGAAGCTTCAGCAGGACGACCGGGTGGTCGTCCACGACCGGACGAACGTCCGCGAGCTGACCCCCGAGGCGATCGGCGGCCCGGTCGACGTGGTGGTCGGCGACCTCTCCTTCATCTCGCTCGAGCTGGTGCTGGACGCACTGCTCGGCGTCACCGCCCCGGACGGCGACCTGGCACTGATGGTCAAACCGCAGTTCGAGGTCGGCAAGGAGCGCATCGGGAAGGGCGGGGTGGTGCGCGACCCCGAGCTGCGGGCCGAGGCGGTGGCGTCGGTCGCCGCCGCGGCTGCGCGGCGCGGCTGGGGTGCGCAGATGGTGACGACGAGCCCGTTGCCCGGGCCGGCCGGCAACGTCGAGTTCTTCCTGTGGCTGCGACACGGCGCACCTGCCATCGACGCCGAGCACATCCACAGCGTGGTGCGGGCAGCCGACCCGCTGGGGGCCGCAGGTGAGAGGGTGGACCCGTGACGATCAGCGAACGAGCGGCGGTGCGCCGGGTGCTGATGCTGGCGCACACGGGTCGTGACGAGGCGCGCGAGGTCGCCCGCGGCTTCTGCAAGGCGCTCACCGGTCACGGGATCGTGGTCCGGCTGCTGGCGGCCGAGGCCAGGGATCTCGGCCTCGATCCCACGGACTTCGGCCCGGGCCTCGAGATCGCCGAGGACGAGGCGGAGGCCGACCTCGACTGCGAGCTCGCCCTGGTCATCGGCGGTGACGGGACCATCCTCCGCGCCGCCGAGATCACGCACGCCAGCGGCACGCCCGTCCTCGGCGTCAACCTCGGTCACGTCGGCTTTCTCGCGGAGGCGGAGTACGACGACGTCGAGTCGACCATCGACGCGATCGTGCACCGGCGCTACACCACCGAGGACCGGCTCACCCTCGACGTGACCGTGCACCGCGACGGCGAGATCGTCACCCGGACCTTCGCCCTCAACGAGGCCAGCGTCGAGAAGGCCGCCCGCGAGCGGATGCTCGAGGTGGTCGTCGAGGTCGACGGCCGGCCGCTGTCGCGGTGGGGCTGTGACGGCGTGGTCTGTGCCACCCCGACGGGCTCGACCGCCTACAACTTCAGCGCCGGCGGCCCGATCGTGTGGCCGGGGGTCGAGGCCCTGCTGCTGGTTCCGATCAGCGCCCACGCCCTCTTCGCGCGCCCGATGGTCGTCGCGCCCACCTCGGTGCTGGCCGTCGAGGTGCTCGCCCGCACCGACGGTGCCGGTGTGCTCTGGTGCGACGGGCGTCGCACCGTCGACCTCCCGCCGGGCGCCCGGATCGAGGTACGCCGCGGCCCACGTCCGGTGCGCCTGGTGCGGCTGCACCAGGCGCCGTTCACGGACCGGCTCGTGGCCAAGTTCGGGCTGCCGGTCGAGGGCTGGCGCGGCTCCAGCGAGCGGCGCCGCCGACTGGCCGAGGGGCACGATGCTTGAGGAGATCCGGATCGGGTCGCTCGGCGTCATCGAGTCCTCGACCCTGGAGCTCGGGCCCGGCCTGACCGTCATCACCGGTGAGACCGGCGCCGGCAAGACCATGATCGTGACCGCCCTGGGCCTGCTGCTGGGCGGACGGGCCGACAGCGGCGCGGTCCGCTCCGGAGCCCGGACCGCACGGGTCGAGGGCGTCGTCCGCGTCGACGGGCTGCCCGGCTTCGCCGCGGCCGTCGAGGAGGCCGGGGGAGAGGTCGAGGACGGCCGGGTCGTGCTCGCGCGCAACGTCGCCGCCGAGGGCCGCTCGCGTGCCTTCGTGGGCGGGGCGTCGGTGCCGGTGTCCGCCCTGGCCGAGCTCGCCGAGCCGCTCGTGGCCGTGCACGGCCAGTCCGACCAGCACCGCCTGCTCCAGACGCGGGCCCAGCGCGAGGCGCTGGATCGCTTCGGCGGTGCGGCGACCGCCGAGCTGGTGGCGACGTACGCCGGGCTGTTCGCACTGCTGGACGCCACCGAGCGTGAGCTCGACGAGGTCGTCGCCACCGCCCGGGACCGGGCCCGGGAGGCCGACCTGCTCCGCTTCGGTCTCGGCGAGATCGAGAAGGTGTCACCCGAGCCCGGCGAGGACGTCGCGCTGGCGGCCGAGGAGTCGCGGCTCGGCTTCGCCGACACCCTGCGCACGGCTGCCGAGCAGGCACGAGAGGCATTGTCGAGCGAGCAGGACAACCCCGACGCGCTCGCCACGACGGCGGCGGCCCGCACGCTGCTCGACGGCGTGCGCGAGCACGACGCGGAGGCAGGCGACCTGGCCGACCGGCTGGCCGAGATCACCTACCTGCTCTCCGACCTGGCGGCCGACGTGGCGTCGTACGCCTCCCGGATCGAGACCGACCCGGCGCGGCTGGCGGGCGTGTCCGAGCGCCGGGCCGCGCTGACCGCACTCACCCGCAAGTACGGCGACACCATCGACGAGGTGCTCGTCTGGTCCGAGCAGTCCGCCACCCGGCTGCTGGACCTCGACCACACCGATGAGCGGATCGCGGAGCTGCGCGCCGAGCAGGAGTCCCTGCGGGCAGCGCTGGGAGAGGCGGCTGCCCGGCTCTCCCAGGCCCGGAGTGCCTCCGCCGCCCGGTTGGCCGACGAGGTCACCGCCGAGCTCACCCTGCTCGCCATGCCCCACGCCGAGCTCGCCATCGACGTCCGCCAGGCCGAGGTGGAGCCCCCCGCCCCGGGCAGCCACGGCCCGCTGCGCGTCGGGGACCGCTGGCTGCGCCACACCGCGTCCGGGGTCGACGAGGTCGACTTCCTGCTCGCGGCCAACACCGGCTCCGAGCCGCGGCCGCTCAACAAGGGCGCCTCCGGCGGTGAGCTGTCGAGGGTGATGCTGGCCGTCGAGGTGTCCCTGGCCGGGACCAGCCCGGTGCCGACCTTCGTGTTCGACGAGGTGGACGCCGGTGTCGGTGGCACGGCGGCGGTCGAGGTCGGGCGCCGGCTCGCCCAGCTGGCGAAGAACGCCCAGGTGCTGGTGGTGACCCACCTGCCCCAGGTGGCGGCGTACGCCGACCGGCACGTCGTGGTGGAGAAGTCCCACGACGGCACGGTCACGAGCTCGGGCCTGAGCGTGCTGGACCCCGAGCAGCGCGAGCGTGAGCTCTCCCGGATGCTCGCCGGCCTGACCGACTCCGACACCGCCCTCGCCCACGCGCGCGAGCTGCTCGACGTGGCCCAGCCCGCCCGCGCCCTGGGCTAGCCGGTATCAGCCCTGTAGCCGGCACCGGACGACCGGACGGCGCACTGCCGGCCGACGCGCCCGTCGCGGGGGTATGCGCCAGCGGGCTCGACCCTGCTGGCACCATGGATCGGTCATGAGATTCCCTGCCCGACAACGCCCTTCTGACGCCCTGCCGGGGCTCGTGGGCACCGCCCGGGTCGAACGCCGGACCCGCATGCTGCTCCCCAGGCTGCGGCCCGGCGACCTCGCGGTGCTCGACCACCTCGACATGGACCGGGCCACGGCCCAGGCCCTCGTCGACGCCGGGGTCAGCGCCGTCGTCAACGCCTCCCCGATGATCTCGGGGCGTTACCCCAACCTCGGCCCCGAGGTGCTCGCCGAGGCCCGGATCGTCCTCGTCGACGGGATCGGGCCGGCGGGCCTCGCCGCCATCAAGGACGGCACGTCCGTCCGGCTGCACGACGCGACGGTGTACGTCGACGACGTGGCCGTGGCGTCCGGGCGCGAGGTCGACGCCGACCTGGTCCGGTCCGAGATGGCCGAGGCCCGGACCGGGCTCGCCACGCAGCTGGAGACGTTCACGCACAACAGCACCGAGTTCCTGCGCCGTGAGCAGGACCTGCTCCTGCACGGCCGCGGCGTGCCCCGACCCGCCACGAAGATCGCCGGGCGACCCGTGGTCGTCGTGGTGCGTGGCCACGAGTTCGAGGCCGAGCTGGCCGCGATCCGCCCGTTCCTGCGCGAGCAGCAGCCTGTGCTGATCGGGGTGGAGCGAGGCGCCGACGCGCTCGTCGAGGCGGGCTACCGCCCGGACATCGTGGTGCTCGACGCGCGCGCCGAGGAGGCCGACCGGCCCTCGGCCAAGGCGCTCCGCGGGGCACGGGACGTGATCGTGCGCGTGCAGCGCGGCGGCGACCGCACGTCGACCGACCACCTCGAGCGGCTCGGCGTACGTCCCCTGCGCCTCGAGTCGGCCGCCACCTCCGAGGACGCAGCTCTGATCCTGGCCGATGCCTGCGACGCGGCGATCATCATCGGGGTCGGCATGCACGCGACCCTCGACGAGTTCCTCGACCGCCAGCGCTCGGGGCTCGCCAGCACCTACCTGACCCGGCTCAAGGTCGGGCCGCGCCTGGTGGACGCCACGGCCGTGCCCCAGCTGTACTCCGGCCGGGTCCGGCCGCGCCACCTCTACCTGGTGATGCTCGCCGGCCTGATCGCCCTCGCCGCGGCCGTCGCCGTCACCCCGGTCGGGCACGAGTGGGCGACGTCGCTCGCCGCCGCCGTGTCCGACCTCGTCGACACCCTGCTCGTCACCCCGCTCATCCAGCTGTGAGGACCCCGTTCCTGTGATCTCCTACCGCCACCACGTCGTCTCCCTCGTGGCCGTCTTCCTGGCCCTCGCCGTCGGCGTGGCCCTGGGCGGCGGCCCGCTCAGCGAGCTCGGCCGTGACGACCGGGCGTCGGCCGCCACGGAGCGCGTGCAGAACCAGGACGTCCGGCGGACTGCCTCCTTCGGTGACAAGTTCGCCACCGCGAGCGCGCAGACGCTCTACGCCGGCCGCCTGCGTGACCACTCGGTCTCGATCCTGACGCTGCCCGGTGCCGACGGACAGGTGGTCAGCGCGCTGGGGGCCCAGGTGGACGCGGCGGGCGGCACGGTCGCCGGCACCTACGAGGTGCAGCCGACCCTGGTCGACGCCTCGGAGAAGTCCCTCGTCGACACGATGGGCAGCCAGCTGATGACCCAGCTCGGCTCGGGCGCGGTCACCGAGGACGCCTCGACGTACGACCGGCTGGGGCAGCTCCTCGGCCTGGCGATGGCCTCCACCACGGTCTCCGAGGAGGACTCCTCGTCGGTGCGGCAGAGCCTGGCCGGCGCCGAGCTCCTGAACTCACCGGGGGAGTCCCACCCAGCCGGCCTGGTACTCGTCGTGCTGGGCAAGGACGTCGACGACGCGATCCTCTCCGGCCTGGTGGCCGGGCTCGCCGCCAAGGCGACCGGCGTGGTCGTCGCGGGGGACGGCGATTCCGGCGCCTCCGGCGACCTGAAGAAGCTGCGCGCCGAGCCGGTCGCGGACCAGGTGGCGACCGTCGACGGGGTCGAGGCGCCGCTGGGCCAGGTCACCTCCGTGCTGGCCGTCGCGCGCTCGCTGACAGTTCAGGGTGGATCCTTCGGTGCGTCGGGTTCGGACGGGACGGTCCCTCTGGGATAGCATGAAGTCCCGTGAAGAACGCGACGCAGACCAGACACGTATTCGTCACTGGCGGGGTCGCCTCCTCGCTCGGAAAAGGACTCACGGCCTCGAGCCTGGGTAGCCTTTTGAAGGCCCGTGGGCTGCGGGTGACCATGCAGAAGCTGGACCCGTACCTCAACGTCGATCCCGGGACGATGAACCCGTTCCAGCACGGTGAGGTCTTCGTCACCGACGACGGCGCGGAGACCGACCTGGACATCGGCCACTACGAGCGGTTCCTCGACACCAACCTCTCCCAGATCGCGAACGTGACGACCGGGCAGGTCTACTCCAGCGTGATCGCCAAGGAGCGCCGCGGCGACTACCTCGGCGACACCGTCCAGGTCATCCCGCACATCACCAACGAGATCAAGGAACGGGTCCTCGCCATGGGCGGCGACGACGTCGACGTGGTGATCACCGAGGTCGGCGGCACCGTCGGCGACATCGAGTCGCTGCCGTTCCTCGAGGCCGCGCGCCAGGTCCGCCACGACATCGGCCGCGACAACTGCTTCTTCCTGCACGTCTCGCTCGTGCCCTACATCGGGCCCTCGGGCGAGCTGAAGACCAAGCCGACCCAGCACTCGGTGGCCGCCCTGCGCCAGGTCGGTATCCAGCCCGACGCCGTCGTGTGCCGCGCCGACCGCGAGCTCCCGCAGTCGATCAAGCGCAAGATCTCGCTGATGTGCGACGTCGACGAGGAGGCCGTGGTCACCGCCGCGGACGCGCCGTCGATCTACGACATCCCCAAGGTGCTGCACCGCGAGGGCCTGGACGCCTACGTCGTACGCCGCCTGGACCTGCCCTTCCGCGACGTCGACTGGACGCTGTGGGACGACCTGCTCCGCCGGGTGCACCACCCGAAGGAGGAGGTCACGATCGCCCTGGTCGGCAAGTACATCGACCTCCCGGACGCCTACCTCTCGGTCGGCGAGGCGCTGCGCGCGGGCGGCTTCGCCCACGAGGCGAAGGTGAACATCCGCTGGATCGCCTCCGACGAGTGCGAGACCCCCGCGGGCGCGGCCCGCCAGCTCGGCGACGTGGACGCCATCTGCGTGCCCGGCGGCTTCGGCATCCGCGGCATCGAGGGCAAGCTCGGCGCGCTCACCTACGCCCGCACCCACGGCATCCCCACCCTCGGCCTGTGCCTGGGCCTGCAGTGCATGGTGATCGAGTACTCCCGCAGCGTCGCCGGCCTCGAGAAGGCGGCGTCGACCGAGTTCGACCCCGACTGCCCCGAGCCGGTCATCGCGACCATGGAGGAGCAGAAGGTCTTCGTCGAGGGCGCCGGCGACCTGGGCGGCACGATGCGCCTGGGGCTCTACCCCGCGGCGCTCAAGGCGGGCACCGTCGTGCGCGAGGCGTACGGCGAGGCGCTGATCGAGGAGCGCCACCGCCACCGCTACGAGGTCAACAACCACTACCGCGAGCAGCTGGAGCAGGCCGGCCTGGTCTTCTCGGGGACCTCGCCCGACAACAACCTGGTCGAGTTCGTCGAGCTGCCCCGCGAGGTGCACCCGTACTACGTGTCCACGCAGGCGCACCCCGAGCTGCGCTCGCGCCCGACCCGACCACACCCGCTGTTCGCGGGCCTGGTCGGGGCGGCCATCGAGCGCCAGAAGGAGCTCCGGTTCCCGATCGACGAGTCCGGGCTGCGCCGTGCCGACGAGGACGACGCCTGATCGGTCTCAGCCGCGGGCCCGGATCATCCGGGTCAGCGTGTCGGTGCCGGTGAGCAGGGTGGCGCGCAGGGAGGGGTTGACGCCCTGCGCACCCGCGATCGCGGCGGCGCGGTCCACGAAGGCCTGGTCGCCGGTCGTGGGGAACATCACGCGCATCAGCGACGACATCGCCATCATGCCGCCGTCGCCCAGGTTGCTGACCTCGTCGAGGTAACGCTGGGTCCACGGCAGCAGCACCTCCTGCTGTGCGGGCCGCCAGAAGCACTGGGCCAGACCCCCCAAGGGGGGACCGGCCGGCACGGACCGCTTCTCGAAGACCGCTGCCCACACCTCGGCCTTGGCGGCGTCGTCGGGACGCGCCGCCAGGACGCCCAGGGCACGCACGGACGCGTCCGGGTCGGGGTCGCGCTCGAGCAGGGCGTCCACAGCGGCGGCGTCGTACTCGTCCAGCGCGGAGCGCCGCGCCAGCACCCGCCAGGCCAGGTCCAGGTCGTCGGCTGCGGCGGCCTCGAGGATCTCGAAGTGCGCCGGCTCGGTCGCCGAGGCGGCCAGCGTGCGCAGGGCGGGGACCCGGTGCTCGGGGTCCTCGGCCAGCTCGGCCGCCCGGACGGCGAGCCGGGCCAGCTGCGCCGGCACCCCGGCCGGGTGGGTCCACTGCTCGGCGGTGCGCAGCGCCATCGCCAGGAACGGCTCGACCACACCGGCGCTGCGCTCGGTCGCCAGCACCCCCAGGACGCAGGTCAGCAGCTCGTCGCTGGAGAGCTCGCCCTTGAGCAGCATGTCCCAGGCCGTCGACACCGCGAGGGCCCGCGAGACCGGATCGGGCAGGCCACCCGCCGTCTCGAGCATCGTGCGCAGCGACTTCTCGTCGGTGCGGACGGCAGCGAACGTGAGGTCATGGTCGTTGAGCAGGTGCAGGTCGGCCTCCGGCAACCCCTCGACCGTGGTGCGCGGCCCGGTGGTCTCGACCGAGGTGACGCCCACAGCGGTGAGCCGGTCGCCCGTGCGGGTGTAGGAGCCGATGTCGATGCGGTGCGGGCGGGCCTCCCCGCCGCCCGGAGCGACGGCCAGGATCTCGCCGCGCGTGAGGGTCAGGGTGTCGGTGCCGGCCCGGTCGAACCAGGCGCTGGTCCAGTCGGACAGGTCACGACCGGCGGCGGTGCCGACGGCCGACATCAGGTCGGCGAGCCGGGTGTTGCCCCACGCGTGGTCCCGGAAGTAGGCCCGCAGCCCCTCCACGAAGGCCTCCTCGCCGACGTACGCGACCAGCTGCTTGAGGACGCTCTCGCCCTTGACGTAGGTGATCGCGTCGAAGTTGGCCGTCGCCTGGGCGACGTCGGCCACCTCGCCACGGATCGGGTGGGTGCCGGGTCCCATGTCCACCTGGTAGCCCTGGAGCTTGGCGCCGGCGAGGAACGTCGCCCAGCCGTCGGTGTAGCTGGTCGCGTTGACGCTCGCCCAGGTGGCGGCCCAGGAGGCGAACGCCTCGTTGAGCCACAGGTCGTCCCACCAGCGCATGGTGACCAGGTCGCCGAACCACATGTGCGCCATCTCGTGCAGCAGCACGCTGGCCACCAGCGCGCGTTGGCCGTGGGTCGGGTCACTGCGGAACAGCACGCCGTCGGTCCAGGTGACGCAGCCCCAGTTCTCCATCGCGCCCGCCATGCCGGGGACGAAGACCTGGTCGTAGCGCTCCTGGGCGAACGGCTGCCCGAAGCGCTCGCCGAAGAAGGCCAGCCCGGCGGCGGTGACCTGGAACAGGTCGGGCGCGTCCCGCTCGAGGTACTGCCGGAGCGACTGGCGGCAGAAGAGCCCGAGGCTGTGGCCGCCGCGCACCTCCCGCAGCTCGTGGAACGGGCCCGCGTTGACCACCACGACGTACGTCGAGAGCGGCGGCGTGTCCGGGAACGTCCAGAGCCGGCCGCCGTCCTCGCGGTCCTCGATCGACTCGGGGGCGCTGTTGCTGGTCACCGTCCAGCTCTCGGGCGCCAGCACGGTGAAGGCGTGGGGCGCCTTGAGGTCGGGCTGGTCGAAGCAGGCCCACACCCGGCGGGCGTCGTCGGGCTCGAACGAGGTCCAGACGTAGACCAGCTTGTCCGAGGGGTCGACCGTGCGCAGGACGCCGGCGCCGCTGCCCGTGTCGGCCTGGGCGGACGAGACGACCAGGACGTTGTCCGCGGCCAGGTCGGGGAGCGGGATCCGCCCCTCCGTGACCGTGCCGAGGTCGAGGGCGCGGCCGTTGAGCGTCGCTGCGCGCACCTCGGCAAGACAGTCGACGAAGGTCGTTGCACCGGGCTGGTGGCAGCGGAAGGCGATCGTGGAGGTCGACTCGAGGACCTCGCCGTCGAACAGTCCGCGAAGGTCGACGTCGATGTCGTAGCGGTCGACCTCGAGCAGCGCAGCGCGCTCCTCGGCCTCCTGCCTGGTCAGGCTCCTGGCGTGCGGCGTGGCCTCGGTCATGCGTGACTCCTCCCCGGGATCGATCCCCACGGATCGACGACTGGCTGCACGGTAGCGTCAGCGACATGACGAACCCGCCTCCGTTGCTGGAGGACCAGCCCGAGTCCTGGCCCGTCGTGTCCAGCGAGGACCTGCACCGCGACGGCTGGGTGATGGCCCTGCGCTCCGACCGGATCCGTCCGCCGGGGGATCCGGAGCACGAGCCGTTCGCGCGCCTGGTCCTCGAGCACCCCGGCGCCGTGATCGTCCTGGCCGTCGACGAGCAGGAGCGGGTCTTCTGCCTGTGGCAGTACCGCCACCCCGCGGCGCGTCGGTTCGTCGAGCTGCCCGCCGGCCTGTGTGACGTGGACGGCGAGGACCCCGTCGAGGTCGCGAGGCGTGAGCTGCGCGAGGAGGCCGGCCTGGAGGCGGGGGAGTGGACGCACCTGACCTCGACCTGGTCCTCGCCCGGGATCAGCGCCGAGGTGATGCACTTCTACCTCGCCCGCGACCTGCGGACGGTGGACCGCGGTGACTTCGTGCTCGAGCACGAGGAGGCCGAGATGGAGACCTTCTGGGCGCCGTACGACGAGCTGCTGGCAGCCTCGCTCGACGGTCGGCTGACCGACGGTCCGCTCGTCCTTGCCGTGCTGGTGGCACAGGCCCGGGGGCTGGCAGGCCCAGGAGCCGCTGGGGAGTAAAGTCTCGCCGTCGTCACAACGACGTGACGGCGCCATGATCGAGGGAGTCCAGGTGAAGGTCGGCGTTCCGAAGGAAGTCAAGAACCACGAGTACCGCGTGGCCATCACGCCCATCGGGGTGCACGAGCTGACCGCGCACGGTCACCAGGTGTACATCCAGAAGGACGCCGGCGTCGGTTCGTCCATCAGCGACGACGAGTACGTCGCTGCCGGTGCCGAGATCGTCCCCGACGCCGACGAGGTCTGGGGCACCGCGGACATGGTGCTCAAGGTCAAGGAGCCCGTGGCCGAGGAGTACCACCGGCTGCGCGAGGGCCTGACCCTCTTCACCTACCTCCACCTGGCGGCCGACAAGCCGCTCACCGAGGAGCTCCTGGCGCGCAAGGTGACCGCGATCGCCTACGAGACGGTGCAGCTGCCGTCGGGCGGCCTGCCGCTGCTCTACCCGATGTCCGAGGTCGCCGGCTGCCTCGCGCCCCAGGTGGGTGCGCACGCGCTGCTGAAGGCCCAGGGCGGCCGCGGTGTCCTGCTCGGTGGGGTCGGAGGCGTGGCCAACGCCAAGGTCGTCATCATCGGCGCCGGTGTCTCGGGCCAGAACGCCGCCAACATCGCGCTCGGCATGGGTGCCGACGTGACGCTCCTCGACACCGACCTCGACAAGCTGCGGATGTCGTTCTGGCGCTACAACAACCGGGTGCACGGCCTGGCCTCCTCGAAGCTCGCGATCGAGCAGCACGTGATGGAGGCCGACATGGTCATCGGCGCGGTGCTGATTCCCGGCGCCAAGGCCCCCAAGCTGGTCAGCAACGACCTCGTCGCCCAGATGAAGCCGGGCTCGGTGCTCGTCGACATCGCCGTCGACCAGGGCGGCTGCTTCGAGGACACCCGTCCCACGACGCACGCCGACCCGATCTTCCCGGTGCACAACTCGATCTTCTACTGCGTGGCGAACATGCCCGGCGCGGTGCCCAACACCTCGACGTACGCCCTCACCAACGCGACCATGCCGTACGCCGTGGCGGTGGCCAACAAGGGCTGGAAGCAGGCCTGCGTGGACGACCACAGCCTCGCCCTGGGCCTGAACACCTACGCGGGGCAGCTCACCAACGCCCCGGTCGGCGAGGCGGTCGGCATCGACGCGATCTCGCTGGACGCAGCGCTGGGCTGAGTGGTCGCGACGAGCTCGACCACCGAGGTGACCGGCGTGGGGACCGGTCGGGGTCCCGGGATCGCCGTGCGCACCTACCTCGACCACCTCTCGGTCGAGCGGGGGCTGGCGGCGAACACGTTGTCGTCGTACCGCCGGGACCTGCGCCGCTACCTGCAGTTCCTCGCGGAGTCGGGCATCGAGGAGCTCGACGGGGTCCGTGAGGCGACCGTGTCCGGCTTCCTGATGCGGCTGCGCGAGGGCGACGCCGACCACCCCCCGTTGAGCTCGACCTCGGCCGCCCGCACGCTGGTGGCGGTGCGGGGCTTCCACAAGTTCGCGGTCCGTGACGGGCTGGCCGCGGCCGACCCGGCGGGCGGGGTCAAGCCCCCGGCCCCGGCCAAACGGCTGCCCAAGGCGCTGCCGCTGGCCGACGTCGAGGCGATCCTCGAGGCCGCGGGAGCCGCCGGCACGACGCTGGCGCTGCGCGACCGGGCGTTGCTCGAGGTGCTCTACGGCACCGGCGCCCGGATCTCCGAGGCGGTCGGGCTCGACGTCGACGACCTCGACCCGACCGACGGCACCGTCCTGCTGCGCGGCAAGGGCAGCAAGGAGCGGCTGGTGCCGGTCGGCTCGTATGCCCGGGAGGCGGTCGCGGCGTACCTCGTCCGGGGGCGTCCGGTGCTGGTCGCGGCCTCGACGGGCGCGACCACCGCAGGGGCGCTGTTCCTCAACGCACGCGGTGGCCGGCTGTCGCGGCAGTCGGCGTGGGCGGTGCTGGTCAAGGCGGCCGAGCGGGCCGGGGTCACCCGCGACGTCTCGCCGCACACGCTGCGCCACTCGTTCGCCACCCACCTGCTCGACGGTGGTGCGGACGTCCGCGTCGTCCAGGAGCTGCTGGGACACGCGTCCGTGACGACCACGCAGGTCTACACGCTGGTCACGGTCGAGAACCTGCGCGAGGTCTTCGCGACCGCGCATCCGCGAGCGAGGGAGTGATGGTGTCGACCACCGAACAGGCCATCACGAAGCCGGGCAGCTGGGTGCCGCGCATCGGCGCGACGCCCGACGACGTGTACGACGCGTTCACCGGCTGGGTGGAGGGCCAGGGGCTCGAGCTGTACCCCCACCAGGACGAGGCCGTCTTCGACCTGCTGGCGGGCAACAACGTCATCCTCGCGACGCCGACCGGCTCCGGGAAGTCGCTGGTCGCCGTGGCGGCGCACGCAGCCGCGCTGGCCTCGGACCGCGTCAGCTTCTACACCGCGCCCATCAAGGCGCTGGTGAGCGAGAAGTTCTTCGCGCTGTGCGAGGTCTTCGGCGCCGAGAACGTCGGCATGCTCACCGGTGACGCCTCGGTCAACGCCGACGCCCCGATCATCTGCTGCACCGCCGAGGTGCTCGCCAACATCGCCCTGCGCGAGGGCTCGCGGGCCGACGTCGGCCTGGTGGTGATGGACGAGTTCCACTTCTACTCCGAGCCGGACCGCGGCTGGGCCTGGCAGGTGCCGCTGATCGAGCTGCCGCAGGCGCAGCTCCTGCTGATGTCGGCGACCCTCGGCGACGTGACCCGGTTCGTCGAGGACCTGACCCGCCGCAACGGCCGGGCCACCTCGGTGGTCGACGACGCCGTGCGACCGGTGCCGCTGACCTTCACGTATGCGATGACGCACCTCCCCGACACGCTCGAGGAGCTGGTGGCGACCCGCCAGGCGCCGGTCTACGTCGTGCACTTCACCCAGGCCGCGGCGATCGAGCACGCGACGTCGCTGCTCTCGCCGAGCTCGGGCGGCCCCAAGCTGTCCCGGGAGGAGCGCGACGCGGTCGCCGAGCGGATCGGGACCTTCCGCTTCGGTGCCGGCTTCGGCAAGACTCTCTCCCGGCTGCTGCGCAGCGGGATCGGCGTGCACCACGCCGGGATGCTGCCGCGCTACCGCCGGCTCGTCGAGCAGCTGGCCCAGGTGGGGCTCCTGCAGGTCATCTGCGGCACCGACACGCTCGGTGTCGGGATCAACGTGCCGATCCGCACGGTGCTGTTCACCGGCCTGGCGAAGTTCGACGGCAACCGGCAGCGGGTGCTCCGGACCCGGGAGTTCCTGCAGATCGCCGGCCGCGCGGGGCGGGCCGGTTTCGACACCGCCGGCTACGTCGTGGTCCAGGCACCCGAGCACACCATCGAGAACGAGCGTGCCCGGGCGAAGTCCGAGGCCAAGAACGCCGCGATGAGCGCCGAGAAGCTGGCGAAGAGGAAGAGCAAGGCGCAGCTGAAGAAGCCTCCCGAGGGCACGGTCGTCTGGACCGAGCAGACCTTCGACAAGCTGATGGCGGGGGAGCCCGAGCCCCTGGTCAGCCGGATGAAGGTCGACAACGCGATGTTGATCAACGTCCTCGCCCGGGAGGAGGACGCCTTCCCGGTGCTGCGCCGGCTGCTGGAGGACAACCACGAGGACCGGCGCTCCCAGCTCCGGCTCATGCGGCGAGCACTGCGGCTGGCCCGCAGCCTCGTGCACTCCGGGGTGCTGACCCGGCTCCCCGAGGTCGACGAGTTCGGGCGCCGCTACATCCTCACCGTCGACCTGCCGGTCGACTTCGCGCTCAACCAGCCGCTCGCGCACTTCGCGCTCGCCGCGCTGGACACGCTCGACCCGGAGTCCGCGTCGTACACGCTGGACATCGTCTCGGTGATCGAGGCCGTGCTCGAGGGGCCCCGGCAGATCCTGATGGCCCAGCAGCACGCGGCCCGCGGCGAGGCGGTCGCGGAGATGAAGGCCGACGGCATCGAGTACGACGAGCGGATGGTGCTGCTCGACGCCATCACCTGGCCGCAGCCCCTCGCCGAGCTGCTCGGCGCGACGTACGAGATCTATCGCGAGCGCCACCCGTGGCTGCGCGAGGACGCGCTGTCGCCGAAGTCGGTGGTGCGCGAGATGTACGAGCAGGGGATGAGCTTCACCGACTTCGTCAGCCGCTACCAGCTCCCGCGCTCCGAGGGGCTGGTGCTGCGCTACCTCACCGACGCCTACCGGACCCTGCGACAGACCGTGCCCGAGGCGCACCGCACTCCCGAGCTCGAGGACCTCGTGGAGTGGCTGGGGGAGACGGTGCGGCAGACCGACTCCTCGCTGCTCGACGAGTGGGAGGCGCTCAACGACCCCGAGGCCGTGCACCGGGTGGCGACGGAGCTCGCCGAGCACCGGCCGCCGACCTCGCCACGGCCGATCTCGAAGCAGGAGCGTCCGTTCCGGGTGATGGTGCGCAACGCGATGTTCCGCCGGGTCGAGCTGGTGGCACGCGACGACCTGGACGGCCTGATGAAGCTCGAACGGGCCGCGGCCGACCGGACCGAGCCGGCGCGTGAGGTGGTGATGACCCGCTCGACGTGGGACGCGGGCATCGAGGCCTACTACGCCGAGCACGACGTCCTCGGCACGGGCTCGAACGCCCGGGGACCGAAGCTGCTCCTGGTCGAGCCGGCCACCGGGGAGCCGGTCGGGGCGCCCGAGGACACCGTGGCCCGGCTCTGGCGGGTGCGGCAGGTGCTGGACGACCCCGAGGGGCACCACGACTGGGTGATCGACGCGGTCGCCGATCTCGATGCCTCCGACGAGGCCGGCGAGCTGGTCCTGGCGACGACGTCGTTCCACCGGCTGTGAGCTGCGGCGCGATCGCCGAAGCCCGCTGCGCGACCACCGGTGCGTAGGCTCGCCGCCATGGCTGATGTCGCGACGACCCACAATGTCCAGAAGAGCCGCTACGAGGCCCACGTCGACGGCGAGCTCGCCGGCTTCGCGGAGTACGAGCTGACCGACGACGCCGTCGTGTTCACCCACACCGAGGTCGACGACGCGTTCGAGGGCAAGGGGATCGGCTCGGCGCTCGCCCGCTTCGCCCTCGACGACGTCCGCGGCGGGACGCGCGCGGTCGTCCCGAAGTGCCCCTTCATCAAGGACTGGATCGACAGGCACCCCGACTACGCCGACCTGGTCGCCGACCGCTTCTGACGTTCCTCCGCCGGGCCTGCCCGCCGGGCTCTATCCACGGGGCTCTATCCACAGGAAAGTGCACAGGCGACCCCTTGCCTGTGCACTTGACCGGGGCCGATTGCACAGGTCATCAACAGATTTCCTTTGCAGGCTGGGGGATTCCGGCTTCGGCTTGTAGCAGTCGGGGGCCGGGTCTAGTGTCGCCCGCGAGCTCGGCCACAAGTCGTCGAGTCGACAAAGCGAGGAGTGGCAATGAGTGGTGGCGGCAGTTACTCGGGATTTCCCGGTTCGTCCGGCAGCAGCGCCACCGAGATGCCCCCTCTGGTTCGACCGCCCGTCCCTTCCCCCACAGAAACGGCCTCCGTGAGCGACCCTCTCCCCTTCGAACGGCCCCTGGCCCAGGCGCCCTCCCCGGCGTCGGCGCTTGCCGTCGAGCCCAAGCTCGGCCCCACCGGCCGGCCGATGGTCGAGCTGCCCGAACCCGGGCCCGTGATCAAGCGCGACCGCGCCCGGGTGATGTCGATGTGCAACCAGAAGGGCGGCGTCGGCAAGACCACGACGACGATCAACCTGGGTGCCGCGCTCGCGGAGTACGGCCGCAAGGTCCTCCTGGTCGACTTCGACCCGCAGGGCTCGCTGTCGGTCGGCCTGGGGCTCAACCCGCACGAGATGGACCTCACGATCTACAACCTGCTGATGCAGCGGGACGTGACGATCGACGAGGTGATCGTGCCCTCGGGCGTGCCGGGCATGGACCTGCTGCCCTCCAACATCGACCTGTCGGCCGCCGAGGTGCAGCTCGTCCACGAGGTCGCGCGGGAGCAGACGCTCCAGCGGGTCCTGGCGCCGGCCCTGGAGCACTACGACGTCGTGCTCATCGACTGCCAGCCCTCGCTCGGTCTGCTGACCGTCAACGCGCTCACGGCGTCCGACGGCGTCATCGTGCCGCTGGAGTGCGAGTACTTCGCGCTGCGCGGCGTGGCGCTGCTCAAGACCACGATCGACAAGGTGCGTGAGCGCCTCAACCCCAAGCTCGAGATCGACGGCGTGCTCGGCACCATGTTCGACGGCCGCACCCTGCACAGCCGCGAGGTCATGGACCGCCTGGTCCAGGCCTGGGGCGACAAGGTGTTCCACACCGTGATCCGGCGCACCGTGAAGTTCTCCGACTCGACCGTCGCCGGCGAGCCGATCACGACGTACGCCTCGTCCTCCAGCGGTGCCGACCACTACCGGCAGCTGGCCAAGGAGGTGCTCGCGCGGTGTCTCGACGGGTGAGCCTGCCCGCGGCCGACGACCTGTTCCGCAAGACGGGTGAGGCCGCGGTCGAGAAGTCGCGGGTCCGGGTCGTCCCCGACGAGCCCGAGGACGCATCTGCGGACGCGGCCACGAAGAAGACGAGCGGACGGGTCCGCCACGACGAGAAAATGACGGTGTATGTCACTTCCGACGAACTGCTCGACCTCGAGCACGCGCGGCTGGCGCTGCGGCGCTCCCACGGACTGGCGGTCGACCGCGGACGCCTGGTGCGCGAGGCGATATCGCTCGTGCTGGCGGACTTCGAGGCCAACGGTGACGACAGCGTGCTCGTACGGCGGTTGACCCAGGAATGACCCGCAGCCCCGCGGGCACCGTGGACGGCGCGGCGACGGACCCGGCACCCACCCCCGGCTTCGAGCTGCACCTGCACAACTTCGAGGGTCCCTTCGACCTCTTGTTGAGCCTGATCTCCAAGCACAAGCTCGACATCACCGAGGTCACCCTGTCGCAGGTGACGGACGAGTTCATCGCGTTCGTCAAGGTCGGCGGCAAGGCCTGGGACCTCGAGCAGACGACCTCGTTCCTGCTCGTCGCCTCCACGCTGCTCGACCTGAAGGCGGCGCGCCTGCTGCCCCAGGGCGACGTCGAGGACGAGGAGGACCTCGCGCTGCTCGAGGCGCGCGACCTGCTGTTCGCCCGCCTGCTCCAGTACAAGGCGTTCAAGCAGGTCGCCGGCGTCTTCGAGCAACGGCTCTCGGCCGAGTCCCGGCGCCACGCCCGCGCCGTCGGGCTCGAGGAGCGGTTCGCCACGCTGCTGCCGGAGGTGCTGATCGGGATCGGGCTCGAGCAGTTCGCCGCACTCGCGGCGAGGGCGCTGGAGCCCAAGCCCGTCGTGGAGGTGTCGCTGCAGCACATCCACGCCGCCAAGGTGAGCGTGCGCGAGCAGGCCGCGCTGGTGATGGACCGGCTGCGACGGTCCGGGACGATGACGTTCCGGGCGCTGTGCGGCGACTCGCCGGACACCCTGACGACGGTGGCGAGGTTCCTGTCGCTGCTGGAGCTCTTCCGCGAGGGAGCGGTCGCCTTCGACCAGGTGACGCCGCTCGGCGAGCTGACGGTCCGCTGGACCGGTGGGGACGACGAGGAGATCGAGATCAACGACGAGTTCGACGGGGCGCCGCCCGAGGCTGCGCCCGCGATCGACGGGCCGCCCGAGGGCGATGGCCGGACAGAGGGAGCAGACGCGTGAACGAGGACAGCTCGACCGGCGAGGACAGCACGACGAGCGGGCAGAGCGTGACCGAGGACGGGGGAGACACTCTGGCCGTGCCGGTCACCGAGCTGCGACCCTCGCTGGAGGCCGTCTTGATGATCGCCGACCAGCCGCTCGACGCGATGACGCTGGCCACAGCCGTGGGCTACCCGGTCACCGACGTGAACCAGGCGTTGACCGGACTCGCGGACGAGTACACCGCCCAGGGGAGGGGCTTCGAGCTGCGCAACGTCGCCGGCGGCTGGCGGTTCTACTCCCGCGACGAGTACGCCGCCGTGGTCGAGGGGTTCGTCCTCGACGGCCAGCAGGCCCGGCTCACCCAGGCGGCGCTGGAGACCCTCGCCGTGGTCGCCTACAAGCAGCCCGTGTCCCGCGCGCGGGTCTCCGCGATCCGGGGCGTCAACGTCGACGGCGTGATGCGCACCCTGCTCACCCGCGGCCTGGTCGAGGAGGCCGGGTCAGGACCACGAGACCGGCGCCAACCTCTACCGGACCACCACCTACTTCCTCGAGCGGATCGGGGTGACGTCCATCGACGACCTCCCCGAGCTGGCGCCGTACCTCCCCGACATGGAGGACATGGAGGAGGAGCTCGAGAGGGCGGCCGCCCCGAGCGTGCCCGTCGAGGCGGCGCCGATCTCCGGTGACGCGCCTTCCGGCGATACGGTCGAGGTGTGATCGCGACCGACGACGACGGACTCATCCGCCTGCAGAAGCTCCTCGCCATGTCGAACGTCGCCTCGCGGCGCAAGTGCGAGGAGCTGATGCTCGAGGGCCTGGTGGAGGTCGATGGCGAGATCGTCACCCGGCTCGGCACCAAGGTCGACCCGACGACCGCGGTGATCCGGGTCAACGGCAGGCGGCTGCCGCCGGTGTCGGAGCACGTCTACCTCGCGCTCAACAAGCCACGCGGGGTCGTCTCGACGATGTCCGACCCGGAGGGCCGCCGCACGCTCAGCGACGTCGTCGCCGACCGCCCCGAGCGGCTCTTCCACGTCGGCCGGCTCGACACCGACACGTCCGGGCTGTTGCTGATGACCAACGACGGTGACTTCGCGCAGCGGATGGCGCACCCGTCGTACGAGGTGGACAAGACCTACGTCGCCGAGGTGGACGGCGAGGTCACGAAGGCCACGCTGGCGGCCCTGCTCGAGGGCGTGACCCTCGAGGACGGCCCGGTGACCGTGTCGAAGGCCCGCATCGTCAGCCTCTCCGGTCGCGGCCGGGGCGGCAAGTCGATCGTCGAGCTGGTCATCCACGAAGGCCGCAACCGGATCGTGCGCCGGCTGCTCGAGCACCTCGGGCACCCGGTACGCCGGCTCACCCGCACCGCGATCGGCCCGGTGCAGCTGGACCGGCTCGGTTCCGGCGAGCTGCGCGACCTGACCCTGGACGAGCTCGGCGAGCTGCTCGACGCCGCGAAGCTGTAGGCGACCCCGGCCCACTGCGGGGCCGATGCCGCAGCCCCGCGGGTGCGTGGACCTGGGTGGCCCACGCACCCGCGGGGCGTGGTTGGTGCGGTGTGATGTTGCGATGGATCAGCTGGTGGCCTGGATCGAGTCGATGATCAGGTTGGCCTGCCCCACCAGCTGGACGGCGGCGGAGTGCCTGATCTTGTCCTGGTCATCCGCGGCCCTGACCTTGCGGATGAACCTCGCCAGGTCGGCGATGGCTTCGTCGCTGTTCCCGAGGCGGAGGTCCTTGCGGGCCTCGCGGAGCAGCGGACTCCACTTCTTGGCGAACCTGTTGGGCACGAGCTTCCACAGGTCTCCGTGCAGCTCGGTGATGGCGAACTTCGCGGAGATGACCTTGTAGGTGTCCGTGGCGGTCGCGGTCAGGCCCTCGCCGTTGGTGGCGGCGCAGGTGACCGTGAAGGTGCCCAGTGCACTGGTGTCGACGCCGAAGCTCGGGTCGCACGTGGTGCTGGCGATGTCGGACTCGAGATCGGTCGCGGTGAACAAGGCGGTCGCGGTCAGCCCCTGCAGCACCCGGTCGGGCGCGACAGTGACCTGGACCACGGGAGGTGTCTTGTCCTCCACTCCACCGGTCAGTGCCAGGCTGTGCGCGGCGCCCGCCGCAACCTGGGTGTACTTGCGGCCCTGCGGCAGGTCCGGCACGCTGCGCTGGCCCTTGGAGTTGTCACCCCAGCCGACGATGGTGCCCGAGTCGGTCAGCGCGAGGCTGTGGCTTTCCGCCCGCTGCGACCTGGGTGAGCTTGGTGCCCTGCGGGAAGGACGGCACGTTGGACTCGCCGTCGCCGTTCGAGCCCCAGGCGCGGACGGTGCCCGCGTCGGTCAGCGCCAGGCTGTGGTTGCCCCCGGCGGCGATCTGGACGTACCTGGTGCCTGCCGGGAGGGTCGGCACGGTGGTCTGCCCCTCGACGTTTCGGCCCCAGGCGACGATCGTGCCCTGGTCGGTCAGCGCCATGCTGTGGTGGGCGCCCGCGGCGACCTGGACGAACTTGTTCCCGGTCGGCGCGTTGGAGGTCTCGTTGTCACCGTTCGACCCCCAGGCGACCACGGTGCCGGCGTCGGTGAGACCCAGGCTGTGGTCGCCTCCGGCGGCGACATCGACGAACTTGGTGCCGGCCGGAAGGTTCGGCACGTTGATCTGGCCCGCGTTGTTGCGGCCCCAGGCGCGTACGGCGCCGTTGCTGGCCACGGCCAGGCTGTGGTCGGCTCCAGCGGCGACCTCGGTGTAGGTGGTGCCGGACGGCGGGTTCGGGACGGTGGTCTGGCCGGACGCGTTGCTGCCCCAGCCGACCACGGTGCCGTTGTCGGTCAGCCCCAGGCTGTGGTCACCGCCGGCGGCGACATCGACGTAGAAGCTGTTCGAACCGGGCGGGTTCGGCGGGTTCGCCTTGCCGAAGGTGTTCTCACCCCAGCCCACCGCGTTGCCGCCGGTGGCGGCCTGGGCGGGTGGTGCCACGGCCGTGAGTGTCGCCAGCGTCATGCCGACCGCGGCCAGCACAGCGACGGCACCACGGCGTAGTCGACTCCGGTGAGTGCCCTTGTCGTACCCCCATGTGGACATGTCTGGATCTCCCTTGTGCAGTTGGTCACGGCGTGTGCTGCGCGTCGAGGGCTGATGAGAACGCGCCGTGGACCGTTGTCCTCACGGACCACGTTTCGCCTCCCCGGCCGACAACTCCAGTGCCACTAGTCCCAGCAGCGGAGGACCCACGTCCGACACCCCGCCGAGCGGTTAGCCTTGCTCCGCGACGAGGACCGGTGGGTCCCGTGGTGGTGCCCACGGCGGGTGGCGACGGTGGTCGGACGAGTGAGGAGCAGACGTGGCAGTGCGAGCGGTCCGGGGAGCGACCCAGCTCGAGGAGGACGTGCGCGACCACATGCTCGAGCGCGTCGCCGAGATGGTGACCGACGTGATGGCCTCCAACGGCCTCGCGGTCGACGACTTCATCTCCGTCATCTTCACCGCCACGTCCGACCTCGTCTCGGAGTTCCCGGCGTACGCCGCCCGACGGCTCGGGTTCGGGGACGTGCCCCTGATCTGTGCCCGCGAGCTCGAGATCGCGGGGTCGATGCCGCGGGTCGTGCGGATGATGGCGCACATCGAGACCGACCTGCCGCGCGCCGACATCACCCACGTCTACCTGCACGGCGCGGCGGCCCTGCGCAGCGACCTCACCCGGGTGCGGTCGGTGCCGGACGATGAGTAGTGGGCCGTCCGCTCGGCACCTGACCGGCCCGGTGGAGGTCGTCGGAGCCGGGCTGCTCGGCACGTCGATCGGGCTCGCCTGCCGCCGGGCCGGCCTGGAGGTCCTGCTCACCGACACCTCGGCCGAGAACGTCCGGACCGCCTCCGGCCTGGGGGCGGGGAGGCCCCGGACCGAGGACGACCGACCCCAGCTCGTCGTGGTCGCCGTACCTCCCGACCACCTGGGCGCCGAGATCGCGCGCGCCCTCGCGGGGAGCGACGCCGTCGTCACCGACGTCGGCAGCATCAAGACCGAGCCGCTGCGCGCGGTCTCCGGCGCGGCCGGCCTGGCCCGCTACGTCGGGGGGCACCCGATGGCCGGCAGTGAGCGGTCCGGGCCCCTCGCGGCCAGCGCCGCCCTGTTCGACGGCCGGCCCTGGGCCGTGACGCCGCACACCACCTCGACTCCCGAGGCGCTCGCCGTCGTCGAGGACCTCGTGGAGCTCTGCGGGGCCGTCCCGGTGCGGCTCACCCCCGAGGAGCACGACAAGGCGGTCGCGCGCACCTCGCACCTGCCGCACCTGCTCGCCGTCCTGGTGGCCGGGCGACTGGCCGATGCGCCGCCCGAGCACCTGGCGCTGTCCGGCCAGGGCGTGCGCGACGTGACCCGGGTGGCCGGGGGAGACCCCGCCCTCTGGGAGCAGATCGTCACCGGCAACTCCGAGGCGGTGCTCACCCTGCTCGGCGAGGTGCGTGGCCAGCTCGACGTGCTGATCCGGGCCGTGTCCGACGGCGCCCGGGCCGACCTGGGTGCGCTGCTCGCACGCGGCGTGGCGGGCACCCAGGCCATCCCGGGCAAGCACGGCGGACCGGCCCGGCCGATGCGCTCGGTCTTCGTGTCGGTGCCCGACCACCCCGGCGAGCTGGCCCGGCTGTTCGCGGACGCGGGCGCGAGCGGGATCAACATCGAGGACGTCCACATCGACCACGACCCGGGACGTCCGGTCGGCCTCGTCGAGCTGCTCGTCGAGGAGGGCGGCGCCGAGCACCTGATGGCGTCCCTGGAATCTCGCGGATGGGTGACCCACCGGTAGGCTGCGGGCTGCACATTGCGCGCGTCCCCTGCGTGCAACCCGCATTTCCCCAGCAGAGAGAAGGCCGGCACGTGCCCAGCAGCGCCCCCGCATCCGAGCGCCCCACCGCGGGCCCGGTCGTCGCGATCGACGGACCCTCGGGATCGGGCAAGTCCAGCACGTCGCGCGGCGTCGCCGCCCGCCTGGGCTGGCGCTACCTCGACACCGGTGCGATGTTCCGGGCGATGACCTGGTGGATGCTGCGTGAGGGCGTCGACGTGCACGATCCCGCTGCGGTCGCCGCCCGGGTCGACGAGGCCGAGATCGTCTCCGGCACCGACCCGCTGGGGCCGACCATCACCGTGGACGGCGTCGACGTGGGCACCGCCATCCGGCAGGACGACGTCACCGGCGCCGTCTCGCCGGTGAGCGTGGTCCCCGAGGTGCGGGCCCGGCTGCTGCAGCTGCAGCGTGACGTCATCGCCGGCGCCCCGGGCGGCATCGTCGTCGAGGGTCGCGACATCGGCTCGGTGGTCGCTCCCGACGCCGCCGTGAAGGTCTACCTGACCGCCGACGCCGCGGCACGCGCCGTACGTCGTGCTGCCGAGGAGGGTGGGTCCGACGTGTCGGCCACCCAGGCCTCGCTGCTCGCCCGCGACAAGATCGACTCCGGCCGGGCCACCGCGCCGTTGGTGATGGCCGACGGGGCCGTGCACCTCGACACGACGCCGTACACCCTCGACGAGGTGATCGACCTGGTGGTCGCGCTCGTGGAGGCGGTGGAGACACCCGCGTGACCGCGTCCCGTCACCACGAGCTGCCGCGCAGCGACGGGGTCCGCCACCCGTCGCGCTTCCTGCTGCACTCCCTGCGGCCGCTGGCGCGCGCGGCCGTCCGCCGCCGGCTGCCGGTCCGGGTGCACGGCGCCGACCTGGTGCCCGCCCGCGGACCGGTCATCTTCGCGAGCAACCATGTTGGTGCTGCCGACGGTCCGCTGCTGGCGATGTTCGCCCCGCGCCCCGTGCACGCGCTGACGAAGGACACCATCTACGCGGGACTGCTGGGCGGGTTCCTGCACGCGTCCGGGCAGATCCCGCTGGACCGGTTCCGTCCCGACCCCGGCGCGGTGAAGCGCTGCCTGCGGGTGCTGCGCGACGGGGGAGCGGTCGGCATCTTCCCGGAGGGTCGCCGCCACGGCGGCGAGCTCGACCGCTTCCACCGGGGAGCGGCGTACTTCGCCCTCGTCACGGGTGCCCCGGTGGTGCCCGTGATCATGCTGGGCACCCGCGAGCCGGGGGGCCACCTCAACTCGCTGCCGCCGCGTGGGGGAGTCGTCGACATCGTGTTCGGCGCGCCGCACGCGTTCGAGCCCACCCCCTGGCCGCGCTCCCGGGAACAAGTCGAGCACGCCTCGATGTTGCTCTGGAGGCACATGCTGGTCCACTTGGACCACGCGCGCGCGTCGACCGGGCAACAACTGCCCGGTCCGCTGCCCGCCACCGAAGTCGAACCCGACCCCGCCACCGGGGTCACCGAGCAAGGAGCATCATGACCCAGGGGCACCCCGAGCCCGACGTGACCACCCACGACGCCGACTCCGGCGCGGAGGTGCTGGGTCCCGTCCCGGTCCTGGCCGTCGTCGGTCGGCCGAACGTCGGCAAGTCGACGCTGGTCAACCGGATCATCGGCCGCCGTGAGGCGGTCGTCGAGGACGTTCCGGGTGTCACCCGGGACCGCGTGTCGTACGACGCCAACTGGAACGGCCGCGCCTTCACCGTGGTCGACACCGGCGGCTGGGACCCCGATGCCCAGGGTCTCGCCGAGCGGATCGCCGCCCAGGCCGAGATCGCGATCAGCCTCGCCGACGCGGTGCTCTTCGTGGTCGACGCCACCGTCGGCATCACCGACACCGACGCGGCGGTCGTGAAGATCCTGCGCGCCTCCAAGAAGCCGGTCGTGCTGGCCGCCAACAAGGTCGACGACCAGCGCACCGAGGCGGAGGCCTACGGCCTGTGGAACCTCGGGCTCGGCGAGCCGTGGCCCGTCTCGGCGCTGCACGGCCGCGGCTCGGGCGACATGCTCGACGCGATCCTGGCCGCGCTGCCGGAGCCGCCGCCCGAGCGCGAGCACCAGGTCGGCGGACCGCGCCGGATCGCGATCGTCGGCAAGCCCAACGTCGGCAAGTCCTCGCTGCTCAACCAGCTGGCCCAGGAGGACCGGGTGGTCGTCGACAACGTCGCCGGCACCACGGTCGACCCGGTCGACGAGCTGGTCGAGCTGGGCGGCCGGACCTGGCGCTTCATCGACACCGCGGGCATCCGCAAGCGGGTCAAGACGGCCTCCGGGCACGAGTACTACGCCTCGCTGCGCACCAGCACCGCGATCGATCGCGCCGAGGTGGCCGTCCTGGTCATCGACGGCGGGGAGTCCATCTCCGAGCAGGACCTGCGGATCATCCAGATGATCCGCGAGGCCGGCCGAGCGATGGTCATCGCGTTCAACAAGTGGGACCTGGTCGACGAGGAGCGCCGCTACTACCTGGAGCGCGAGATCGAGCGGGACCTGGTCCAGGTCCAGTGGGCGCCGCGGATCAACGTGACGGCCCGCACCGGCTGGCACGTCGACCGGATCGTGCCGGCGCTGGACAAGGCACTGGCCGGCTGGGAGACCCGGATCTCCACCGGCACGCTCAACGCGTTCCTCGGGCGCCTGGTCGCCGAGCACCCGCACCCGGTCCGGAGCGGCAAGCAGCCCAAGATCCTCTTCGGCACCCAGGCGCAGACCGCGCCGCCGATGTTCATCCTCTTCACCAGCGGCAAGCTGGAAGCGGGCTACGAGCGCTACATCGAGCGTCGCCTGCGCGAGGAGTTCGGCTTCGCCGGAACCCCGATCGTGCTGCAGCAGCGTCCGCGGGAGAAGCGGAAGCGCTGATGCCAGCCGATCGCCAGGAGCACTGGGAGCACGTCTACGCGTCCAAGGCGCACGACGACGTGAGCTGGTTCGAGCCCACGCCGGAGACCTCGCTCGCCCTCGTCCTCTCCGAGGGCGTCCCGCGATCGGTGGTGGATGTCGGTGCCGGCGCCTCGGCGCTGGCGGACGGCCTGCTCGCCGCCGGTGTCGCGTCGGTGACGGTGCTCGACCTGTCGGAGTCGGCCCTCGAGGCCACGCGGGAGCGGCTCAGTGCCTGGGGAGATGCCCTGACCACGGTCTGCGGCGACGTCCTGGAGTGGCGTCCGTCCGCGGCGTACGACGTCTGGCACGACCGGGCGGTCTTCCACTTCCTGACCGAGGCGGCCGACCGCGCCGCCTACCGCGACCGGGTGGCCGCGGCGCTGCGGCCCGGTGGCCTGCTGGTGGTTGGGACGTTTGCGGCCGACGGGCCCGAGCAGTGCTCGGGACTCCCCACCGCCCGCTACGACGTGGACGCCCTGGTGGCGGAGCTCGGCGACGGGTTCGACGTCGTCCGCACCCAGCGGACCGAGCACCACACGCCGTGGGGCACGGTGCAGCCGTTCAGCTGGGTGGTCCTGCGGAGGGTCGCCGGCTGATCGCCTCAAGTGCATCCCTGCCTCGGCGCTCGTGGCGGTGGGCACCTCGGGGCTGAAGGTCTCTGACGAGGGCGCGCGGGTGCGCTGAGGGCGTTGCTGGTGGGGGCACAGAACAAGGCCGGTGCCGCACTTTCGTGCGGCACCGGCCTTCCCCCTTGGGGCCTTGGGTCACTGAGGCATGGAGTTGTGGGTCCGCGTGAAGGCCCGCAGGACGTCCCCGCCGAGCAGGCCGACCATGGCGATGATGACAGCGGCAATGAGGGCGACCATGCAGGCCGTACTCCACCGCGGTGGCGCCGCGGTCGTCGCGCTTGGCCTTGAGGTCGCTGATGAACATCAGGGTCATGAACTGGAACTTCTCGATCATTGGATTTCCCCTTGTGTGTTGATGGTGCTGAGGTCTGGTGCTGAGTCCGAGCCCCCCATCGGAACCCGTCTGACATCCATGCTTCCTCCCGCGGAGGCCGGGGAAGTCCCGTCCTCGTCTCGCCGTCCCTAGTCATTTCGGGCTACTTCTGCAGCACCTGGACGAGGGCCCGGCCGGCCGTTCGGAGGACCCGACGCCGGGGGCGGAAATGCGACGAGCCGCGCACCCCTCAGGGGTGCGCGGCTCGGGTGCCGGCAGGGTCAGCGGGTGCTGGACATCCGGTCGAAGAGGAGCCCCAGACGCATGGCGGTGACCAGGGCCTGAGCACGGTTGCTGGCGCCGAGCTTCTGGTAGATCCGGGAGATGTGCGTCTTGACGGTGGACTCACCCAGGTAGAGCCGACCGGCGATCTCGGCAGAGCCGAGACCGTCGGCCAGGAGGTCGAGGACCTGCCTGTTCCCGCCCCGACAGGCGGGTGGCCGCGATGGACCGACCGGCGCATCACAGCCCCGGCGAGGCCGGTGCACAGGAAGCTGCGCGGCGCCTTCGCCGCATGGGCCGCTGCCCCGACCACCTCGGCGCCGCGAGCCTCCTTGCCGAGGAACGCCGAGGCGCCGGCCTCCATGGCATCGAGGATCTGGGCGTCGCTCGCGTGCATGGTCAGCATGACCAGCCCCGCGTCTGCGCTCTCGCCTCGAATGGCCCGGATGATGTCGAGTCCGGTGCCGTCCGGGAGCTGGAGGTCGGTGACGACGACGTCGGGTCGCAGTGCCTTCCACGCCGCCAGCGCCTCGGCCACGCTGCCGGCCTGGCCGACCACGGACATCCCAGCGTCGCGCTCGAAGGCGCGGGCGAGGCCCTCGCGGATCAGCTCGTGGTCATCGACGAGCAACACGCGTGTCGTCATGGTGTCGTTCTCCCTTCGGGGTGGTGGCACGACGGACGCGACTGGAGGGTCACGACCGTGCCGCCGTCGTGCCGGACGCCGACCTCGAGGTCGGCGTTGATGCGTCGAGCGCGCTCGCGCATGGTGTGCAGTCCGTAGTGACCGGGACGCGGCGCTGCGGAGCCGACACCGTCGTCCTCGACGGTGAGCCGCACGTCGGTCCCGTCGGTGCTGAGGCTGACCCACAGGTTGATCGCCCGGGCGTGCTTGTGCACGTTGCCGATCGCCTCCTGGGCGATCCGGAGCAGCTCCTCCTCGGCGCGTCGCGGCAGCCGCGACCCGCGCTCGTCGAGCGTCAGGTGGACTCTCAGGTCGCTGTGGGTGCTGAGCTGACGGACGTAGTCGGACAGGGCGCCGGACAGGGTCCTGCCATCGTCGAGGTCGTGGCGCAGGTCGAAGACCGAGAACCGAAGGGCACTGACCAGTCGCGTGACCTCGGCGCGCAGGTCATCGGCACCCTGTTGGGCTGCCGGATTCTCGCTGAGCGCTGCGAGGTCATCAGCGAGGTAGCCCAGCGAGACGAGCTGCTGGGCGACGCCGTCATGGATGTCGCGCGCGAGCCGGTTGCGCTCCTCGGTGGTCGCCAGGGAGCGGACACCGTCGAGGAGCAGAGCCGTGTCGAGACGGATCGCCTGTTCGGTCGATCTGCTGCTGCAGAGTGCCGAGCTCGGTCTTCGTGAGCGTCCCACGGCGGGCGAGAACCACGGCGCCGAAGACCTGGTCGCCGACCCGCAGCGGCAGCGCGATGACCCCGTGCTGCTGCAGGGGGCGCGCGCGTGAGACACAGCGCCGCGCCGTCACCTCGTCCGTCGGACCCACGGAGCCGTGCGAGGTGAGGACCTCGAGGCCGCGTGCGCCGAACGGACCAGGATCGCCGAGCGGTCGGCCGCCGCGCTGCGTGCGCAGCGATTCCTGCAGAGCCTGTGCGCTGCGCGACGACGTCGAGATCGGTCGGCAGCTGGTGCGCCACGGTGTGCAGCTGGCCGACCAGGTGGTGGGCGGCGACGTACGGCGCCTGGGCCTGCCTCCAGCCGGCGCATCGACCGGGTCTGTGAGGCGGCAAGCAGCCCGGCGCCCAGCCCGATGACCAGCCAGGGAAGTGCCGACCCGACGGGCATGCCGTCGTGACCGAGGGACGGTCCCGCCGCAGCTCCGTTGCCAGCAGGGCGACGGCGCTCGCGAGCGCCGTGTTGGTCGCCGCAGCCCAGCCGTGCCGGAAACCGGCGACCACGGGCGGCACTGCGAGGTAGACCAGCAGCGGCTCGACCGGCCCGCCGGCGAGACCGATCAGCACGGCAGCGACGACGCCCTCGGCGTGAGGCACCCATGGCGGCGCGCAGCCTGGCCTCCTGGAGCTCGATCACACAGCAGGCGGCGACCACCGGAACCAGGGCCAGCAGGACCACGCCGACCGAGCCCAAGGCGTTCGCGCCCAGGACCTGTCCGGTGGCCAAGGCCAGGGCGAAGACCCGCACCGCTGTCGTCACCCGCCAGGAGCGGATCACTTGAACGAGCCCATGATCTGTAGCGCTGCCGGTCCGCCGATGACGATGAACAGGCAGGGCAGGATGAACAGCACCAGCGGGATCATGATCTTCACGGGGACCTGCTGCGCCTTCTCCTCGGCTCGCTGGCGGCGCTTGACGCGCATCTCCTTGCTCTGGACCCGGAGGACCCGTCCGATCGGGATGCCGAGCTGGTCGGCCTGGACCATGGCCAGGCAGAACGACTTGAGGTCCTTGATGCGTGGTGCGTTCGGCCACGGCGCGCATGGCGTCCGCGCGGCCGACCCCGATCTGCATCTCCTGGAGCAGGCGTGAGAACTCCTGGGCCAGCGGGCCCGGTGGTGTTCCTGGCCACCTTCATGACAGCAGCGTCGAAACCGAGCCCGGCCTCCACGGAGATCGTGAGCAGGTCGAGGGCGTCGGGAAGCGCCCGCTGCATCAGGGCCTCGCGCTTCGTCCCGGCGTTGTAGAGCAGGATGTTCGGGAGGACGTAGCCGAAGGCGCCGGCGGCGACCGTGTAGACGACGAGCCTGGGCAGTGATGCTCCGCTTCCGAGCGTGTAGACGAACGCAAGTCCCGAGAGCACCGCCAGCCCCGCCACCTTGAGGCCGATGATCCGGCCCACGTCCCAGGCGGCGGGGTTGCCCGCGATGTCGAGCCGGTGCTGGATGCGTTCGGCGGTCCCCGCCCGGACGAGGCGGCGGCCGACGCCCACGAGCCGCTCCCCGAGCGGAGCGAGGACCCGCTCGGCGAACGGTCGCTCGAGCTCCGCCCTCAACACATCGGGTGCGGTGTCGAGCGCCTGGATGGCCGCCAGGGAACGGGCGACTCCTCGCCGCTCCGTCGACACGACACCGACCATGGAGAGGGTCAGGGTCATGGCGGTGAAGACCATCAGCCCGCCGGCGAACAGCATGACAGTGGGAGACATCTCAGACCTCAACCTTCACGAGCCGGGACATGAACCAGGAGCCCGAGGTGAGCAGCAGGAGCGCGGTGCCGAGCATCAGCCAGCCGAGCACCTCGGTGTAGAGGGGACGGACGAAGTCGCGGTTCGCCACCAGCATGTACAGGAACATGCCAACGGGGAGGGAACCGAGGATCCAGGCGGACAGGCGGCCCTCGGCACTGAGCGACCTCACCTGCCTTCTCAGGAACTCGCGCTCGCGGATCGTGTCGGCGACCGTGTGCAGGATCTCCGAGAGGTTGCCGCCCACCTCGCGCTGGACCCGGACCGCCATGACGACCCAGCCGAAGTCCTGGCTCCCCATCCGGTCGGCAACGCCCTCGAGGGCGTCCTCGATGTCGATCCCGAGACGGTGCTCGACCAGCGCGCGTCGGAGCTCGGACGCCATGGGCTCGTGCCCTTCGCGCACGACGGTGTCGACCGCCTGTGGCATGGACAACCCCGCCGACAGGCTGCCGGCGATCAGGGTCAGGGTCTCGGGAAGCTGGGCGCCGAAGGCCGCCAGACGACGGGAGTGCTTGACCTTGAGGTAGGCAGGCCGGCACGAGCGCACCGGCGAGCAGCAGCAGGACCATGAGTACGCCTCCGCCGAGCAGCAGCCCGGCCAGGCCCGAGACGACGGTGACACCGGCGTGCAGGAGCACCCACTCAGCAGCGGTCAGGGAGATGCCGGCACCGGCGAGTCGCTGGGCCAGCCGGGTCTCGAAGTCGCCCTTGACGATCGTTGCGGTGAAGGCGAGGGCCGAGTCCTTGATGCCACCCGGGCCCACGCTCGGCTGCACCTCGCCGAGGTACGTCGCCAGCCGTTGCTGCGACTTCGTCGGTCCGCGGCGCCCGAGGAAGACCACCGCCAGGATGACGGCAAGCCCCAGCCCGAGCGCGGCGGCACCGGCGATCATCGCCCGCTTGCCGACCAGGGGCTCGGACGGCTCGACCAGGGCCGGACCACCATCGCTCACGCGGGCCAGCGAGAGGAAGGCCGAGTCGTCGTACGTCGTGTCGCCCGCGGACAGGGAGACGTCGAGGCTGACCTCCTTCGTCGCGTGCTCGGGCTGCGCGAAGCGCACCAGGACCTGGTGGGACAGCGCGTCGGCCTCGGCGGTGAACACCGACTTCAGGGACGCGGAGTCCGCGGCGCGGATGACATCACCGCCACTGGCGTCGGAGATCCGCGCCAGGAGCGCGCGGTCCGCGCTGGCCTGCTCGAGGGCGACCACGTCGACGACGACGTCACCTGTCGGTGGCGGCGTCGAGCGCGCGCCGCAGCGGGACCCCGCCGCCCTGGTCCTTGCCGTCGGAGAGGAGCAGGACCGAGCGGGCGCCCTCGTCGCCGGTCAGGTTCACGGCCTTCACCACGGCGTCGTACACACGGGTGCCGCCGGTCAGACGGATCCCGTCGATCGTGGAGGCGAGCTCGTCACGGTCCGTGGTGGGGACGATGACGTTCGTGACGCGGCGCGAGAAGGTCAGCAGCCCGATCCGGACGTCCGGGGGAGCCGCCCTCAGGAACGCCAGGGCCGCGGCCTTGGCCTGCCTGATCCGCGCTCCGGACATGCTGTTGCTGGCGTCGAGGGCGAGCACGGTCGTTCGCGAGACCTCGCCGGCCTCGAGCGTCTCGCCCGTGGCCTCGACCGGGTCGCCGTCCACCCGGACCGTGAGGCTGTCCAGGTCCGGGGTGGTGCCGTCGGGCAGGCGGTCCACGCCGAGGAGGACCGACACGTTGCCGTCGTCGGACACCTCGACGTGGTCGATGCTGATCTCGTCCGCCGCGTGTGCGGGTGCAGCGAGCAGCAGGCCCAGGACCAGAGCGGCCGCCGAGGCCGCGGCGCGGGGGAGGGATCGGCCGGTCATCGGACGCCTGCTGGACTGGCGAAGACGGTGGCGTCGACGTGGACGTTCTGCTCGGCGAGCCGGGTCAGGAAGCGCGGTCGCAGCCCGGTGCCCCTGAGCTGGCCGAGGGCGTTCCCGTGCTCGTCGTAGCCGGCCGCGTAGTCGAAGAGGAAGACGTCCTGCAGCGTGACGATGTCGCCCTCCATGCCCACGACCTCGGTGATCGCAGTGAGACGTCGGGTGCCGTCCTTGAGCCGGGTCTGCTGGATGATCAGGTCGATGGCGCTGGACGCCTGCTCACGGATCGCCCGGACCGGGAGGTCCATGCCGGCCATGAGCACCATCGTCTCGACACGAGCGAGCGCGTCCCGGGGGCTGTTGGCGTGGACGGTGGACAGTGAGCCGTCGTGGCCGGTGTTCATCGCCTGGAGCATGTCCAGCGCCGCAGCGTCGCGGATCTCACCGACGACGATGCGGTCCGGTCGCATGCGCAGGGAGTTGCGGACCAGGTCACGGATGGACACGGCACCCTTGCCCTCGATGTTCGACGGGCGTGACTCGAGCCGCAGCACGTGCTCCTGGCGGAGTCTCAGCTCGGCCGCGTCCTCGATCGTCACGATCCGTTCGTCGGAGGGGATGAACGACGAGAGCACGTTGAGCGTGCTGGTCTTGCCGGCGCCGGTTCCCCCGGACACGAGGATGTTGAGGCGCCCCCGTACGCAGGCGTCGAGGAGGTCCGCCGCCGGACGGGTCAGCGTGCCGAACGAGATCAGGTCCTCCACAGTGAACGGGTCGGCAGAGAACTTGCGGATGGTGAGCATGGAGCCGTCGAGCGCCAGCGGCGGGATGACCGCGTTGACGCGGCTGCCGTCGGGAAGGCGCGCGTCGACCATCGGGCTGGTCTCGTCGACGCGGCGACCGATCTTGCCCACGATCTTGTCGATGGTGCGGCGCAGGTGGGCCTCGTCCGCGAAGGCCGCGTCGACCCGGACGATCTTGCCCTGGCTCTCGACGTAGATCTCGTCGGCGCTGTTGACCATGACCTCGGTGAGGTCCGGGTCGCGCAGGTAGGGCTCGAGCGGTCCGTAGCCGAGGATGTCGTCCGCGATCTCCTGGGTGATGCGCGTGCGGTCCGAGCCCGACATGGGCTGATCGGTGGCGGCGATCGCCGTCTGGAGTGCGGCCCTCACCTCGCGCTCGAGCTCGGTGGGGGTCATGTCGACGTCGTAGAGCTGGGGGCCGAGTGCCCCGACGAGCTGGGTGTGCACCAGCCGCTTCAGCTGGGCGAAGGGGTCGCGCATGGCAACGAGACGCCGGGGCTGCCCGTTCGAGGTGGCGCCGTTCGGCGCGCCCTGAACGGGCGCGGTCGCCTGGTTCCTGTCGCGCTGGGCAGCCAGCAGGCGGTCAGAGAGGGCCATGTCAGGCCACCTTCCTGGAGCGGGAGCTGCGGCGCCCTGCCCCTCGTCGGGATCGGGAAGCCGGGTCCAGCGGCTCCGGTTCCGCTGCCACCTCCTGGACCAGCGATGCGGCGAACGAGGTGAGGGTCTTGCTCACCTGGTGTCCGCGGTTGGCCCGCACGATGGCCTCGCCGCGGTTGACGGCCGTGAGCACGTCGCGGCTGGACGGCAGGCTGACGGTGACGCTCACGCCGAGGGTCTCCTCGAACTCCTGGCTGGACAGACCGACCTTCGCGTCCGCCCGGTTGAGCAGCAGGCGCCACTTCTCGCGCGGGAAGTTGAGCAGGTCGAGCGTGCCCGTCGCGAGCTTGAGGCTCTTGAGCGCCGGGATGTCGAGCGTGCCGACGAGGACCAGCAGGTCGGTGTGGTCGAGGGCGTGGAGCCCGTACTCGTCGAACGCTCCCGAGGTGTCGACCACCACCACGTCGAAGAGGCCCTTGAGGATCTCGAGCACGGTGCCGATCGGCTCAGCGGGCACCTGGGCACCGAGCTGGACGGGCGCGGCCAGCACGGACAACCTCTCGGAGTGCTCCGTGAGCAGGGACTCGACGCCACTCGCGTCGAGCGCGCCGTGGATCCGGGACAGGTCGCCGAGGGTGTTCTGAGGAGTGAGCTGCAGCATGATCGCGACGTCGCCGCCGTGGACGTCGAGGTCGACCACGCAGACGCGATGTCCCTGGTCGGCCAACGCCACGGCGAGGTTGGTGGCCACCAGGCTCTTGCCCACGCCACCCTTGGTCGAGAAGACCGTGAGGAGCCTGCCCGAGGTCCCCGGCGCTGTCGGGTGCTCGAGGCTCTGGGACATGGCGCGAGCGAGCTCCTCGGCCCGGCGTACGGCGTCCCTGAGCCCGGTCGCGTCGCCCGTCGCGACGACCTCACTCATGCCGGAGCGGAGGGCATCCGCGAGCACGGCGTTGTCGACCTCGGCCCGGACCAGGATGACGCCCAGGGCGGGACGCAGGATGCGGTTGCGCCCGGCGAAGGCCGCGGCCTCCGCGTCGCTCGACGGACGGGCCGAGCACGACGACGTACTCCGTCGGCCGGCGGTGGAGGTGGTCCTCGACCCGGTCGGGTCGACGCCAGGACCGTGACGGACTCGCCCAGGCTGGCCCGGAACAGCTCGACGAGGACGGGGTCCTGCTCGACGAGCGTGGTCATCGCACGGCTCCGAAGGTCTCGGGCATGATGTCGCGGGCCGTCACGCCGGGGTTGTCGACGGCCTTCGACTTCTCGCTGCGGAGCGCGAACGACAGGTCGCCGTTGCGGCTGGCGTAGATGATCCGCTCGGCCTGCTCCTGGGTCACCGCGACCGTCAGGATGGTGCGCGGGATCTGCTCCGTCGTCTGCTCGCCGTCGTCGTTGGTGGTGGTCTTGGCCGTCAGCGAGGTGTCTCCGACGCCGATCACCATGACCTCCGGGAGCAGCAGCCGGGTCACCGGCGAGAGCTTCACGGTGGAGCCGTCCGGCTTGTACAGCTCGGGATCAGCGGATGCGAAGATCGCGACCTCGGAGCCGGGGTTCACGAAGCCCGCGACCCGGGCGGGGTCGGTCAGCTCCACGCTGATGGCCAGCTTGTCGTCGGGAATGGTGAGCGTCTCCTCGGAGCCCGGATCTCCGAACTGCTGACCGATGACCTGCTGGCCGGGGTAGATCGTTCCCAGGGCCACCTGGTCGTCGATGGACGCGGTGGAGCTCAGCGCCCCCTCGACCATGTCCTCGCGGACCACCTCGGTCTTCTCGAACTTGCCGGCGGCCTGGGCATCGGCCACGGACTCACCGACGTCGATCACGTCGCTGGCGGTGAGAACCGCGACCCGCGCCTGGCCTTCGGTGGCCCTGGCCTCGATGCCCTGGACATACATGATCATCAGCGCAGTGCCCAGCGCCGCGATGGTGAAGGCAACGCCTAGAAGGATGGATCGTCGTGCCATGGGCTTTGTCCTGTCGGTGAGTGGTGGTCGTGCGCTGGCGTCGATGGCGTCCGGGTCGTCATTCGACGAGGACGATGACCTTGGTTCCGGAGCCGGTGTAGTCGATCTCGCCTCCGCTGGCGGGAGCGAACTCGGGGAGGGCCAGTTCGTTGATGAGGATGACGTCGACCTCGCGGATACCGGAGGGTTCCTCGACCAGCCCGTTGAACTCGCTGATCAGGCCGTGATTCTGGTTGGTGGCGCTGAGGCTCTCGTCGCTGATGAATCCGGGACGGCGGCCGACGATCGGCCACCACTTCGTGCCGGTCGACGGGTCGGTGTCCAAGACGGGGATCCAGAAGAACCTGGGCGACTTGAAGATGTCTGCAGAGAGAGCACCGGTGCCCACAGAACTGTCGTCGGTGGCGTTGACCAGATCGTCGATCTGGGCGTTGTTGACGATGAAGCAGCTCAGCAGGTCGTCGTTGATGTACTTGCCCTTGATGGCAGTCGGAGTCCGGTTGCTGTTGCCACTCCTGCTGCAGTTGCTGGTGGAATCCTTGTCCAGCCGTCCTTTGAGGCCGCCCTTGCCCTGGATCAACCCGTCGTTGGTGGCGGAGATCTTCAGGCCGGTCTCGGTCTGCACGCAGTTGGTGCCGTCGACGGGTCCGGGCGTGGACTGGATGCTGCCGGCCTGTCCGTCGCACTGGCCGTTGGGGGAGGGGTGATTGGCAAGCCGTGGCTGGATCCCCAGGATCATGTTCCATTCGAGCTCGAACGAGTTGGTGTCGTTGCGGGGGAGGTCGATGGTGCCGAAGTTGCCCTCCAGCGAGGCGTCGCAGTAGAGCTTCTCCTCGCCCACGGTGAAACGTTGGGCCTCCTGCTCTTTCGACCACTTGCCGTCGGCGAGCACGCGGACGAACCAGACGTCCTCGACGGCCAGGACCTCGGTGGGCACGCTCACGGTGACCGTCGTCGGTGCGTTGTTCGGGATCGCCGGAACCGAGACCTCGTAGTGGTAGGGCGGTCCGGCGGCCCCAGTGAAGCCGACAGACGTAACGCCCTTCATCTGGCTGCCCGACAGCGTCATCGTCATCGACGTGGTGCCGGCTGGCGCTTCGCTCGGGCTGATGGTGAAGGTTGCGTTGTTGAAGGTCGTGGACGTTGGGCTGAGTGGCGGCACCGGCGGCGTCGTGGAGACGCTGCTGTCGTTGCGGATGCTCTGGTGGCCGGAGTCACAGCCGTCGACCGCGAAGAACGGAAGCGTCGCGTTGGCGGCGGGTGACATTGATCTGGGCGGCGGCGTGACTCGGCGACGTCGAGGCCGTCGGCTCGGTGGTCAGCACCTTGCCCAGGGTGAAGTCCACGTGGCTCTTGGGCGCCCACAGCGTGACCTTCCAGTTGTTGCACTGGATGAACCCGTCGTTGTCGCTGCTGGATCCGCCGAGGTCCACGGGGTACTGACCCGGCACCTTGTTGTCGGCCTTGTTCAGGAAGTCAGTGGCCTTGTCGATGACTTCCTGGTTGCAGGCGCCGCCGGTGGTGAGCTCCGCGGCGGCAGCCATCACGGCCAGATCGACGTCGGTCTGGAGCAGCGACCGCTTGGCGTACGCCTGACCGATGTCGACGGCCAGCGCTCCTACCCCGAACAGGACCACGGCGAGAAGTGCGAACAGCACAGCCGTGACCCCTCGCTCATCATGGCGACGAGAACGGAACGTCATGTCAGCAGCCCCCCGCCGGCACGTTCTCGACCCGTGAGGTGGCGCTCTTGTCCACGACGCCGTCGAAGCCCGGGAAGAAGCCGAGGTCGAGGGTGGTGAAGTGCACCGCGACCGTGATCTCGTCGCCGACCTTGATCGACGCCGTCGGCGAAATGGTGACGGTGGCAGCGCTGGTCGTCGGGGCACCGTCCAGCGGCTTCTTGCCGGCGAGACTGATCTTGGTTTGGTCGCAGGGGAATACCGCGGCGACCCGCGACGCCTCACGGGCGGCGTGGCCGCCCGCCTGCCAGGCCCAGAACCAGATCCCGAACTGGATGATTCCGAACAGCAGCGTGAACAGGATCAGCGAGATCAGGGCGAACTCGACCGCTGCTGCTCCCTGCTCGCCGCCCCGGTGACGCAGTCTGTGGATCCCCATCATTGGGATCGCCCCATCTCTCTCGCTGAATCGAACCCCCAGCGAGAAGTTAGGGATCCGGCCAGCGGGAGACTGTCCAGATGGGGTACATCTACCCAAGGTGGGGGACGGCCCAGGCGGTGCTGACCGAGGAGGTCCAGCCCGATTCCGTGTCGCGGACAGCCCTGCGATAGTGTTCACTCGCCCTTGGTGGTCGAGTTCTGTCGAGACCACAACGAGGGCATTCGGGCTGTAGCGCAGCTTGGTAGCGCACTTGACTGGGGGTCAAGGGGTCGCAGGTTCAAATCCTGTCAGCCCGACCGTGTGATGTCTCAGGACATCGCGGACACCCGGACCCACGGAAACGTGGGTTCGGGTGTTTGTCATTTCGGGGTGCGTGGTTGGTGGTCCTTGCTGGGGTCGATGGTGAGCTCGCGCAGGAGTTCGCCGGTGCTCATCCTCCTGGACTCAAACACGAGCAGCATCAAACCTGGGGCGCTTCAACTGGTGTGGGTTGATCGCCCACATGCCTTGACTGCCCCGTTACCCCGCTTCCTGAGAGCACCTCCCGTGCCGGGGTTGTAGGAGCGGGTCTGGTGTAGCGCACAACCTGCTGGTCCGGCTGGTCCTCCTCGGCCGAGCCCTCCACCTTGGGAAGCGCGCGATGCATGGTCAGCACAACCGAGAGGACCACTAGCGCGGTGCCGAGTGCCTCGCGCAGGGCAAAAGTCTCGCCGAGCAGGGCGGTACCGAGCGCGACGGCGACCACCGGGTTGACGTAGGCGTAGGTCGAAACGGTGGTGATCGGCAGGTGGGCCAGGCTGTAGCCATAGGCGGTGAACGCCACGATCGAGCCCGGCACGATCAGCCACAGCAACGCCAGCCACGACTCGACCGGCACCGCGCTCCAGCGCACCTCGCCGAACTCGCCGCTGATGACTGCGACGATGAGAAGCACGGCGCCGGCGACCAGCATCTGCATCGCCGCCGCGAGCAGCGCCCGTCGGGGGAGCCTCAGGTGCTGCCCGATCACCGAACCGAGTCCCCAGGACGCGGAGGCGGCGAGCACGATGCACACGCCGACCCAGTGTCCGCGCAACGGGCCGCCTCCGGCGAGGATGGCAACTCCGGCAAGTCCGATGCCCAGCCCCAGACCGGCGCCCGCGGTCACCCGGTTGTGGTCGATCAACACGCCGAACACGACCATCCATAGGGGAACCGTCGCCACCAGGACGGCGGTCAAGCCCGAGGGCACGGTGCGCTCGGCAAACGTCACGCCACCGTTGCCCATCACCAGCAGCAAGACTCCGACCACGGCGCACGTCAGCCATTGCCGGCGTTGCGGCCGGTCGGTGAGGCGGAGCTGCCCGGATCCGGAGCGGACTGCTATGGGGTACAGCATCAGCCCGGCGAGAAGATACCGCGACCCGGCGAGGATCCCGGGCGGAAGGTTGCCGACCCCAACCCTGATGGCCAGGTAGGTCGAGCCCCACACGACGTACACGCCGGCGAGCGCGAGCCAGGCAAGGGTGGGACGAGCCTCCTGCGGTTCTCTTCTCATGAGTCCATCGTGATGCCGGCAAGCATGATCCGTGATAGGCAGAAATGACACTTCGGAGTAGGTTTCAGCCATGCACCGCGTCGCGATCCCGGTCACCGACCGGATGCCCGTCTTTGAGCTGGCAGTGCCGTGCGAGGTTTTCGGCCGCGAGCGAGAGGACCTGCCGGCACGTTGGTGGTACGACCTGCGGCTGTGTGCCGGACAACCGGGCGTCGTGCGCACAGCAGAAGGACTACGGCTCGACACGCCTTACGGGCTCGACGACATCGTCAGCGCGGACACCGTGATCGTGCCGGCTTGTCAGGACGTCCAGGACGATCCGCCGGCGGAACTGCTCGAAGCTCTGCGGCAGGCCCGCGCGCGCGGCGCGCGGATCGCCTCGATCTGTACCGGCGCCTTCACGCTCGCTGCTGCGGGCCTGCTGGACGGGCGGCGTGCGACCACGCACTGGATGCATGCTGCCGAGTTCGGCCGCCGCTGGCCCGGCATCGAGCTCGACCCTGACGTCCTCTATACGGACGAGGGAAGCATCCTCACCTCAGCGGGTACGGCCGCCGGTCTGGACCTGTGCCTGCATCTCGTACGCCGCGACCACGGCGCCCGGATCGCCAACATCCTGGCCCGCCGGATGGTGATGCCCCCGCACCGCGATGGTGGTCAAGCCCAGTACATCGACCGCGGTCTTCCCGACCTCGGTGCGGTCGGCCTCGGTCCCGTGCTGGACTGGGCTCGCGCCGAGCTCGCCCATCGTCAGATCACGGTCGGCGACCTGGCGAGGCGGGCGGCAATGAGCACGCGCACGCTCGCCCGGCAGTTTTATGCCGCCACGGGCACTTCGCCGTTGCAGTGGCTCCTCGCAGAGCGGGTCCGGCGGGCGCAAGAACTGCTCGAGACCAGCGATGAGACCATCGACCGGATCGCGGCCCGATGCGGATTCGGGTCGGCGCAACGGTTGCGTCACCACTTCGTCCGAGCGCACCAGATCACCCCTCATGAGTACCGCAGGGTGTTCCGGGTCGAGTCCACCGCGGTGGTGGATGAGGGCGTCACCAGGTAATCCGGTGGCAGGGCTCAAGGCAGTGATTGCTGCGGGTGTCAGTGCCTCGCTTCCGGTGGTGGTGTCCGGCGTGGTGATCGGAGCCATCCGGGAGCGGGCAAGGACGTCGAGTCCGAGGTGGCGGCGGCCCTCGATCCAGTCGTCGTGCTGATCGGCCAGGACCGCGCCGACGAGGCGGATCAGGGCGTTACGCTCCGGAAAGCTCCCGACCACGTCGGTGCGTCGGCGAATCTCGCGGTTGAGCCGTTCGTTCCTGGGGGGTTGTCAGATCGGATCTGGCGCCAGATCTCCCTGGGGAAGGCGGTGCACGCGAGGATGTCGGCCCGGGCCTCGTCGAGGTGTGCAGCGACCTTGGGGAGCTTCTCGGCTTTGGCCTCGTGGATCTGGTCGAGCTGGGCGTTCACCTTGGTCGTAAACCGAGTGGAGCAGTGCCTTGACCCAGCCCCAGGAAGGCTTGGGGGTCGCCGACATCAGGTTCGCGGCGTAGTGAGTGGGGCACCGTTGCCACCGGGCGACGGGCAGGGTCGCGCCGATCGCGGCGCCCAGGCCGGCGTGGGCATCGCCGGTGACGAGTTGAACCCCCGGGCAGGCCGCGGGCGGTGAGGTCGCGGAAGAAGCCCCCCGCGGATCGACCGACGGCAGGGGGTCAGTTCAGGTCGTTGCGACGCTCTAGCAGCACGGTGTCGCGCCACTGACCGTCGAGCTGGGCGATGCGGCTGCGCACCGCGAGCGTGCGGTACCCGGCGGAGTGGTGCAGGGCCAGGCTGGCGCGGTTCTCGGGAAAGACCGAAGCCTGCAGTGTCCACATCCCGGCAGCGTCGGCCTCGTTGACCTGCGTGTGGAGAAGGGTCTTCCCGACGCCTCGCCCTTGGGCGCTCTCGGCGACGTAGACCGAGGTCTCACCGACCCCGGAGTAGCACGCGCGCACCGAGACGGGCGTCACCGCGGTCCAACCGACGACGCTGTCCTCGATCTCGGCGACCCACGCAAGGTCGGGGAGCCACCTGGCGCGCATCTCCTCGGAACCCGGAACGATCGTCTCGAACGTGGCATTGCGGGTGGCCAAGCCCGCGGCGTAGATGTTCAGCACGGAGTCCATGTCCCTGTCTTCGACGCGTCGCGTAATGACGTTGGACGGCAGGTCCGTGGGACAGCAAGGCCGTGCGGACAAGGTGCCCATGACGACGTCCGCCGCGTGCGGCAGACCCGTGCAACAGGCGGCGTTGACCGAGACCATGCTGGCGGTGCCGACCTTGTCAACGACGACGAATCCCACCTTCCTCAACACCTCGACGTGGTGGGAACAGGTGGACTGGCTGACGCCCAGCGTGGTGGCAAGGTCACCGATGCGCAGCGCGCCGGTGGGGGAGGTGGACAGGGCGTGGAGCAGGCGCACCCGGGTGGGGTCGGCGAGCACGCTGAACCACTCGGCATAGTTCTCGGCGTCGGCCTTGGTCAGGCTAGGTGCCGGCGGGGGGCGGGGATGACTGGTGACGTCGTCATGTCCTCGAGGATACCTTGCTTTCATCGATGCTCGTCGATACAGTTCATTCATCGACGTCGGTCGATGAATGAACTGTGAGGAGTCGCCATGCAGCACCCCTTGGTCATCATCGGGGCCGGCCCCATCGGTCTCGCAGCGGCCGCCAACGCCGCCGAACGCGGGCTCGACTTCATCGTCCTCGAGGCGGGAGCCCGCGCCGGCCAGGCGGTGGGCGGCTGGTCCCACGTCCGGCTCTTCTCCGCCTGGTCCGAGCTCATCGACCCGGCCGCCCGGCGTCTGCTCGAGGCCACCAGCACGTGGACCGCGCCGGACGAGGCGAGGTTCCCGACCGGCGGGGAGTGGCGCACCTCCTACCTTCAGCCGCTGGCGGACGCGCTCGACGCCTCCCCAGCCGGCTCCGTCCGCTACGGAGCCGAGGTGACGGGCGTCGGTCGCGCCGGCCGCGACCTCCTCGTCGACTCCGGCCGCGAGGGCGACCCGTTCGCCATCCACCTGCGCACCGCCAGGGGACCCGAGCGCATCCTGGCCGGCACCGTCGTGGATGCCTCCGGCACGTGGCGCCGCCCAAACCCCCTTGGGGCCGACGGCTACCTCGCGCTCGGCGAGACCGAGAACGCCGCGCGTATCACCTACGGCATCCCCGACTTCACCGACCCCGCCGTCGCCACCCGGTACGCCGGCAAGCACGTAGCCGTGGCCGGCAAGGGCGCCTCGGCTCAGGGCGTGCTCATCGGCCTGGCCCGGGTGGCGACCACCGACCCCGACACTCGGGTCTCATGGCTGCTGCGCCGCCCCAGCGTGGGAGACGCCTTCGGCGGTGGCGACAACGACCAGCTCGACCAGCGCGGGAAGCTTGGGCAGGACGCCCGGCACGCGGCCGAGAGCAGCCTGGTGACAAACGTGACCCAGTTCCGCACCCATTCCGTGCACGCCCAGAACGACGGCCTCCTCACCGTCACCTCGACCGACGGCCAGCAGGTGGCCGACGTCGACGAGATCATCGTGGTCACCGGCTTCCGGCCGGACTTCTCGTTCCTCTCCGAGGTCCGCCTCGACCTCGACCCCGCACTCGGGGCCGCCCGCGCCCTGGCCGAGCAGATCCACCCGGACCACCACTCCTGCGGCGACGTCGCCCCGCACGGGCACCGCGAGCTGGCGCAGCCCGAGCAGGGGCTCTTCGTCGTCGGAATGAAGTCCTACGGCCGCGCGCCGTCGTTCCTCGCCATGACCGGCTTCGAGCAGGTCCGCTCGGTCGTCGCCGCGCTCGACGGCGACCTCGCCTCCGCCGACCGTGTCGAGCTGGTGCTCCCCGAGACCGGCGTGTGCCACGGTGCCGGCACCTTCGACGACCCGGACGCCGTGGTGGCGTCCGGTGGCTGCTGCGGAGTCCCGTCCGCCTCCGAGCCCCAGCTGATCAGCCTCGGGCGCCCCTGATGATCGGGAGCTGAGAGCAGGTCAGGGCGGCCATGTCCTCGACGCGGACAGCCACCCAGCCCGGCGCCCTCGACGGCGCCGGGCTGCGGCGCGTGGTCATCGTGCTCAGCACGGTGCAGATCGTGTCATGGGGCTGCCTGTACTACGCCTTCGCCGCACTGCAGTCCTCGGTCACTGCCGACACCGGCTGGTCCGGCGTCGCCGTCACCGGCGCGTTCTCACTCTCCCAGGTCGTCTCTGGCGTCGCCGGCATCTGGGTCGGGCGGCACATCGACGCCTACGGCCCCCGCGCGGTCATGACGCTGGCCTCGGTGCTCGCGGTGCCCGGCCTGCTGGGCGTCGCTTTCGCTCCGAGCCTGCCGTGGTTCTACGCCGGGTGGGTCCTGGCGGGCCTGGCGATGGCCGGCACGCTGTACCCGCCGGCGTTCGCGGCTCTCACCCGCTGGGGCGGCAGCCGTCGCCTGGCCGCTCTGACCACCCTCACGCTCGTCGCCGGCCTGGCCAGCATTGTCTTCGCACCCCTGGCCTCTCTCCTCGACGACATGGTCGGGTGGCGGCTGGCTTACGTGCTCCTGATGGGCGGTCTCGTCGCCATCACGGTGCCCTTGCACTGGTGGGGCCTGGACGAGCCCTGGGAACCGCACTCGGCAGGAGAATCTGAGCCTGCTGGGCCTGTGACCCGGCCTGGGCCCTCTCGGCATGGCCACTCCACGATCACGCGCAGCCGCGCGTTCCGGTGCTTGATGATCGCCAACACCCTGACTGCGCTCGCGATCTTCGCGGTCCTCATCAACTTGGTGCCGATGCTTGTGGAGCAGGGGATGAGCCGCGACCGCGCGGCCCTGACCCTCGGGCTCGGGGGTCTCGGTCAGGTCGCTGGTCGACTGGGCTACGCGCGCTTCGCCCGCTCCACCACGGTGGTCGGCCGCGCCGTGCTGGTCGTGGCCGGGGTCGCGGTCGCGACCGCTGCCCTGGCGGTGGCGCCGGCGACCGACGGGTTGCTCATCGCCGTCGGGATGCTCCTCGGGCTGGCCCGCGGGATCTACACCCTCGTTCAGGCCACCGCGGTCACGGACCGGTGGGGTTCGGCGTCGTACGGCATGCTCAACGGCGTCCTCACCGCGCCGGCCCTTCTCGCGTCCGCGGTGGCGCCCTTCGCCGGAGCTGCCCTCGCGGACCTGCTCGGAAGCTACGCTCACGCGTTCCTCCTCCTGGCCGGGACGTCGGCAGTCGCAGCCGTCCTGATGCTGTGGTCCGTCCCCGGTCCGGCCGAACGCTAGCGCCGAGGGCTCAGGTCGTGGCGCGCTGGAACGACAGACGGTAGTCCCGGGGGGACCGCCCCACGTGACGGGCGAAGAGTCGGGCGAAGGTGCCGGCGTCGTGGTAGCCGACCTGTGCGGCGATGCTGCTGATGCTCCTGTCGGTCGACTCGAGCAGGTGGCGCGCACGGCGGACCCTCGACTCTTGGAGGTAGCCCAGGGGACTCTCCCCGGTCTCATCGCCGAACCGGCGCAGCAGGGTACGGGTGCTGACGTTGAACGCTGCTGAGACCACGGCCAGGTCGTAGCGATCCCCGAGGTGCTGGTCGAGCCAACGTTGGACACTGCGGGAGAATCCGGCACCCGTGGTTGGCAGGAGGCCGACGTCGACGTAGGGGGTCTGTGTGGAGCGGGCGTCGTCGACGAGGGCGATGCGGGCGGTGGCCCGGGCGATGTCCGGGCCGTGGTGATCGCGCACCAAGCTGAGCGCGAAGTCGTACATCGCGCTGTAGGCCGCGGTGGTCGTGATGCCGCGGTCCGTCACCACCAGGCGCTCGGGACACACCCGTGTCGACGGGTGGCGCCGTGCGAGCTCACCGGCGAACAGCCAGGAGGTCGTGGCGTCACGGCCGTCCAGGAGCCCCGCCTCGCCTAGGAGGAAGGCGCCGACGCAGATGGACACGATGGCGACACCCGCCGACTGCAGCCGACGAATCGTCTCGACCTCGATCGCCAGCGACGACAGCGTCGTGGCGAGGTCGAGACGCTGGGTCAGCTCGAAGCCGGGAACGATGAGGACATCGGCCTCGCCGAGCGGGGTGGTCGTGATCGCGAGCCCGCCGGCCGCTGTCACCCGGCGCCGCGGCGAGACGACGGCGACGTCGTACGCCGGACCCTGGTCGGTGTCGGCGTCGGCGACGTGCGTGGCCATCGTGAGCAGGTCGGGAACGCCGAAGACCTCGGACGCGAAGCATCCCGGGTAGGCCAGGACTGCGATGCGCAGTGGACTCGAGCGTCCGCTCTCTCGATCCGGCATGGTGGCGAGATTACCCTCAAAGATGGCGATCGCGCCGATGTATCCGTCTGGAAGTGCCACTGATGATGGACCTCATGACAACGACACCTCACCAGGCGGGCGCGCTCCCGTCCGACTTCACCCGACGGCAGCTCGTCCTGGACGGGGTCAGCAAGACGGTGTACGTGAGCGGTAACGGGCCCGCCGTGGTCCTGCTGCCCGAGATGCCGGGGATCAGCCCCGACCTGATCCGGCTTGCGCGATGGATCCGGGACGCCGGCCTGACCGTCTACCTCCCCTCGCTGTTCGGGGTCGACGGCGCGATCCCAACGACCGAGGCGGGGGAGCAGGTCATGCGGCGGGCCTGCGTCAGCGCCGAATTTCGTGCGTTCGCCGGCGGCGGCACGAGCCCCATCACAGCATGGCTCAGGCTCCTCGCGCGCCAAGCGCACGAGGAGTGCGGAGGTCCGGGCGTCGGAGCAGTCGGGCTGTGCTTCACCGGAAACTTCGCGCTCTCGATGACACTCGAGCCCGCCGTCATCGCACCAGTCGTCAACCATCCCTCGCTACCGCTGGACGACCCCGGCGGCCTGGAGCTGAGCGCCGACGACGCGGCGGCGGTGAAGGAGCGGGTCGGTCGAGACGGGTTGAAGGTCCTGGCCTACCGGTTCGACAACGACCGATGGTGCACCGGGCAGCGGTTCGCGGCCTACCGAGCGCTGCTCGGCGACGCCTTCGACGGTCGCGTGCTTCCGGGCGAGGCGGCCAACGGCAACCCGCCGCCGTTCTTCCGTGACGTCGTGGGTACTCCCCACAGCGTCACTACCGCCCACCTGGTGGACGAGGAGGGGCATCCGACCGTGGCAGCCCGGGACGAGATCATCGCCTTCCTGACCGCCCGTCTCCACCCACACACGTCGTGATCAGCTCCGAATGCGGATGCGCCGCCATGCCCGGACGACGTCGACCGGCCCGGCGACGGTCCCGTGGAAGCTGGACGGCGACTGCCCGCTGCGCAACAGCAGCCTGACGTGAACATCGAAACCGTCGCCCTGGTCGCCGCCGCGCTCCTGGCGCTCGCCGTCGCCTTCCAGGTCGGGCTCGCCGCCGGCGCACCCTGGGGAGCGGCGGCGTACGGCGGACGCGCGGTCCCCGGCGACGGGGCCCTGCCGGTGGCCTACCGCTGTGCCAGTGGTGTCGCCGCGCTGATGCTCTTCGGTGCCATGTGGGTCGTCCTGGCGTCAGGCTCACTCGTAGGTCGTGGACCCCTGTCCGACTCGGTGCTGACGACGCTGCTGTGGTGCCTGACTGCTGTACTCGTGTTGAACACGTTTGGCAACGTCCGCGGCCGCCACCCCGTCGAGCGGTGGGGGGCCGGGATCGTCACGGCCGTTCTAGCCCTCCTGTGCGCTGTCATGGCCGCGAGCTGAGCCCGGCGCCCCGTCCTCACCTGCGGCGCCGCCATCACCCTTTGTTGGGATCGGCCCCAGCAGGTAGCCGCAGATCACTCAGCGGGCGGCGCGGGCGCTCCGGCACCGGCGCGTGGCGGGCGGGGCGACCGATCGCGGTCATGGTCATGGCGACCCAGTGCTTGGGAACGGCGAGTGCGGACTCCACCGCCGAGCGGTCGAAGGCACGAAACTGTCGCGCGTGGAGTCCCATCGCGTGCGCCTGCATGGTCATGTGGGCCACCGACTGGCCGAGGTCGTACTCGGCGAACTCGGAGTAGTCCCAGTCCGTTCCGTCGACGTAGCGGTGGCAGATGTTGACGACGAGCAGCGACGCCGCAGGGGCCCACCTGCGGCTGCTGGGTGCCAGCTGCGCCAGCAGCGTGGTGTGCACGGGCTCTCCCCTGAGCGCGGTGACGAACGACCACGGCTGGGAGTTCCCCGCGGACGGCGACCAGCGGGCGGCGTCCACCAGCAGGTCGGTGGCCGACACGTCGAGGGTGTGGGTGGCGTCCCACGTCAGGGGGCTCCACCGGCTCTGGTACGGCTGCTCCATGTCTGCGTCCTTCCCTCGATCTGTGGGGCCAGTGCGTCGCAGGGCTTCAGGTGAGTCGGCCGCTGGCATCGATCGCTCGGAAGGCTTGGCGGTAGGCCTGCGGGCTGGTGCCCACCTGGCGCCGGAAGTGCGGTCGCAGCGAGACTCCCGCGCCGAGCCCCACGTGGCGGGCGATGGCGTCGACGGAGAGGTCGGTGCCCTCGAGCAGGCGTTGAGCGTGCAGGACGCGCTGATGCAGGAGCCACCGCATGGGGGAGTCGCCGACGGCCGCGCGGAACTTGCGGTCGAAGGCCCGCCTGCTCATGTGGGCTCGTGCCGCCATCGCCTCCACGTCGAGGGGCGAGCCGAGGTGCTCGAGGGCATGGGCGAGAACCCCGAACATGTCGTCGTCGACGCGCTCGGGCACGGGTTGGTCGAGGTACTGCGCCTGGGTGCCGCTGCGCTGGGGTGGCACCACCATCCGTCTCGCGATCGCCGCTGCCGTGCCCGCCCCGATCGTGCGGCGGACCAGGTGCAGACACGCGTCGATGCCCGCGGCGGCGCCGGCACTGGTCAGCACGTCACCCTCGTCGACGAACAGCGCGGCGGTATCGACCGTCACCTCCGGGTAGGCTGCGGCCAGCTCACCGGTGAAGGCCCAGTGCGTCGCCGCGCGCCTGCCGTCGAGCAGGCCCGCGGCCGCCACCACGAAGGCGCCGAGGCACAGCCCGACGATCACGGCGCCGTCGGCGTGCGCGGCTCTGAGGGCCGCCAGCACCGGCTCGCCCGGCCGTTCATTCGGATCTCGCCACGCGGGGACGACCACGATGCCAGCTGTCCCCAACGCATCCAACCCGTAGGGCGCGCGAATCTCCAGACCACCGGTGGTATGCAGCGGCCCCGGCTCTGCGGCCACCGACTGGAGCTCGAAGCTGTGCCCCGCTGCGGGCGAGACGTCCGGGGTGAACACGCTGAGCGGGACGCTCATCTCGAACAGGGGCGAGCGGTCGAAAACCAGCACCGCCACCACCGAAGGGTCACGCGTCACAACAAGGTTCCTCTCGTGGCCGAATCCGATCGTAGCGAGGCTGGCACACCGGTTCCGGCGAATCGCTGCGGACACCAAGATCGACCTATGACCACTACGCCGGAATCCTCGTTGACCCAATCGCCCTCCGGACCACGGTCCGGCCTGACCATCGAGGCTTTGGGGGGCCCCACTGCACTGCTGAGCTTGGCCGGGCTCCGGCTGCTGACCGACCCGACGTTCGACGAGCCCGGCGAGTACCCCGGCGAGATGTTCAAGCTCGTCAAGACCGCCCCTCCGGCGCGCAGCGCCGAGGACGTCGGGACCGTGGACGCGGTCCTGCTCTCGCACGACGAGCACGCCGACAACCTCGACGACGCGGGACGCCGCTACCTCGCCACAGTGCCGCTCGTGCTGAGCACGGCCGGCGCCGTCCAGCGGCTGGCCGGTACGACGACCAGCCGTCCGGCGTGGGAGGGCCTCGACCTGCGGGGGCCGGACGGCAACCTCGTCCGCGTGACCTGGGTGCCGGCCCAGCACGGCCCCGAGTGGGCAACGGCGTTCACCGGGGAGGTCACCGGCTTCGTCCTGTCCGGCGCCGGGCTCCCGACCGTCTACGTCAGCGGCGACAACTCCTCCCTCGACGTGGTCCGCGACGTCGCGCAGCGGTGCGGTCCGATCGACGTTGCCCTGCTGTTCGCCGGTGCCGGAGTGGTCCCGCCCCTCGAGGCCGTGCTCACCCTGACCGGAGAGGAAGCCGCCGAGGCCGCGACCATCCTTGGGGCCCGGCATGTAGTTGTGGTCCACGCCGACGGCTGGACGCACTTCACCGAGGGTCGTACCGAGATCGAGGCCGCCTTCGAGCGCGCTGTCCAGCGCGTCACGGTCCTGGCGCCGGGGGCGGTCCTTACGCTGTGAGCCACCCGCGCCTGCGCGACCGCGGATCACACACGTCTTACCCCGGCTATCCCGGATTGAGCCCGGTCGCCGCACTAGCCCACAGCCCCGCACCTCCTCGGCCGGAAAGGCGCCCATGCATCGGCACCCCAGCACCCTCGCCCTCCTCGCGCACCCCAATCTCTCTACTTCCGCGTCAACAGCGCGCTCGCCGACGCGGTCGCGGGCCTACCCGGCGTTATGGTCCGTGATCTCGCCCGGGTGCGCGGCGAGAACGGCTTCGAGGCGGCCGTCGAGCAGCGGTTCCTCGTCGAGCACGACAGCGTCGTCCTGCAGTTCCCGTGGCATTGGTACTCGGTGCCCGGGCTGCTCAAGGAGTGGATGGACCAGGTGCTGACGTACGGCTTCGCCCACGGTAGCCACGGCACGGCACTGCAGGGCGAGACGCTGCAGGTGGTCACCACCACCGGAGCGCCGGACGCGTCCTACCAGCCCGATGGCCACAACCGGTTCACGATGAGCGAGCTGATGCGGCCGCTCGACGCCACCGCGCACCTGTGCGGCATGGTGCTCGCCGATCAGTTCGTCGTGCACGGCGCGCGGACCCTCGACGACGACACGCTGGCGTCGTACGGTGCCCGCTACCAAGCTCTGCTCGGCAGCGAACAACTGCCTGCCACCGCTTGACGCCGGTGACAACGCGACGGTCAACACCAATAGCAGACCATGCCGGCCAGGCAGGTCGGAGGTGCGGGGCCCATGTGGACCATGACCGGATCAGTGATCGCGACATCGGAGTGTCTGCGTCCCTTCCCTCCAGGTCGCCGGTGTCAGGTGGGGCGACCGCTCGCATCGATCTCGAAAGGCCTGACAGCAGGCCGGCGGGCTCGTGCCCACCTGGTGGCGGAACTGCGGCCGCAGCAAGACCCTCTGCCAAGCCCCACGTGGCGCTGCGTGACCTCTTCTCCAGATGCGACCAACACCTCATCGTCCGGACAGAGCAAGACTCCCACGGCTCCAAGGCGCGCCCGGGAGGCAGACAACCTGATCCGCCATGTTCACTCGCCGCAGCGCATGCACACTCCACCTCGGCTCGACCTCTACGAAGGACACCACCATGCTGTTCGTTTCCGCCCATGACTACACCGGCGAAAAGGCCTGGGATGCACTGGACCTCGTCACCTTCGATCAGCCCGCGACGGTCCGACTGCACTGGACGAACGAGCCGTACGTCTGGCACGTCAACGACGGCGAGGAAGTCTTCGTCGTCCTCGACGGAGAGGTCGACATGCATTACCGCGACCACGGCGTCGAGAGATCCCGGGCCATGCGCGCCGGTGACATCTGCCAGGCCGGGATCGGCGACGAGCACGTTGCTCATCCGCGCGGCGCGGCACGGATCCTGGTGGTGGAGCGACTGGGGAGCATTTGACTCGCAGCACCCATCTCGCTGCAGACCCAGGGACGACGGAGGGTCCTGCGTTTCACTCTTGACCCGTCACCGCAGCCGAGTGGGCCCGGGCCATCCGGTCCTCACGCGTGGGTGCGACGGCCCACTGATCACCATCTCCTCGCTCGTGCAGATCAATCACTCAGGAGTATCGCCATGGACAACACTCCCAGCGAAGTACTTCGCTACGCAGCCTTCACCGACACCGGCAAGGGGGGCAACCCCGCGGGGGTGGTGCTAGATGCCCGGTCCCTGAGCGAAGCCGACATGCTCGCGATCGCTCAAGACGTCGGCTATTCCGAGACCGCCTTCATGCTGCCGACTTCCGAGCCGGCAGCTTTTCGGGTGCGGTACTTCAGCCCCAAGTCGGAAGTCGACTTCTGTGGGCACGCCACCGTGGCGGCCGCCGTCGCCCTGGCCGACCGAGACGGGCCGGGTGAGCTCGACTTCACCACCCGGGCAGGACCGATCACGGTGAACACGATTGCCACCGAGCACGGTGTCACCGCAACGCTCACGTCCCCTGCCACTCGCACGCGCCCGGTGACGCAGCCAGTTCTAAGCGCGGCTCTCGCCGCAATCGGCTGGGAGCGAGACGACCTTGATCCGACCTTTCCTCCACACGTCGCCTTCGCGGGCAACCACCATCTGGTTCTCGGCGTATCGCGACTCGTGACCCTGGCCACGCTCGCCTACGACTTCCATCAGCTGTCCGAACTCATGGCGCAGGAGCAGTGGACGACCGTGCACATGTTCTGGGCCGAAGACGACGGCGTCTTCCATGTGCGCAACGCCTTTCCGCCCGGCGGTGTCGTCGAGGACCCGGCCACCGGGGCAGCGGCAGCCGCCTTCGGCGGCTACCTGCGCTCACTCGACCTGGTCACCCTGCCCGCACGGTTGACCCTCCTGCAGGGACGGCACATGGGTTCGCCGAGCCGGCTCATCGTGGATGTCGACGCCGATGTCGACACGGTGCGCGTCACAGGCTCTGCCTCTCCACTGCCACTGCCACTGCCGTCCGACCAAGCGCACGTGAAGGACTCATCTGAGATGAACCACGACCTCGACATCACCCCCGCAACCCGCGCACCAGCAGGAGTGCATGCATGAAGTTCGATGACATCCCGCAACCCGAGACCCCGGCCACCCTGGCAGCATTGAAGGTTGCCTCGGCGTACTGCTCGCCCTCCCTGATGAACCACAGCGTTCGCTCCTTTCTGTGGGCTGCCGCGTACGGCCTGCTGCACCACATCCCGTTCGACGTCGAACTGCTCTACGTCTCCGCGCTCCTGCATGACCTCGGCTTGGTGAGTCCGTTCGACAGCCACACACTCCCGTTCGAAGAAGCCAGCGGTCACGTGGCGTGGGTTTTCGGTGCAGGGGCAGGGTGGCCGTCCGCCCGGTGCGAGCGGGCGGCGGGAATCATCGTCCGGCACATGCGCGATGACGTGGATCCCAAGGTGGACGCCGAGGGTCACCTGCTCCAGATCGCGACGGGTCTCGACATCTCCGGGCGCGGTCTGGAGAAGTGGCCGGTCGAGCTTCGACTCGAGGTCCTCGACCGGATTCCCCGCCTCGTGCTCGGTGAGGAGTTTCTTCGATGCTTCGAAGAGCAGGCACACCGCAAGCCCGAAAGCTCAGCGGCCGAAGCTGTGCGCAGCGGGATCGCAGATCGGATCATGGCCAACCCCCTCGACCATGAGGTCACCCACCCCACGACATGACTCCAGCGCGAACGCCAAGAGCGTCTCCAAAACCGTCCTGTGTCGTGCCACCGCAGGCGCTGAGCAGGAGCAGGGAGGCGGCGACGGGGACGACGCAGCGTCGCTTCAGAGGCCGTCTTCCGCTCCGGCGGGAGGCGGCCTCATCTGCGTCTTCGGGTCTTCGGCGTCGTCCAACCGATCGCAGGGCGACCATTGCCGCAGGTACTTGCGGTGGGTGAAAGGACCGCGTGGGGCAGGCCCTGGCACCGGCGCTGACGCACGCGGGGGACCTTCACCGCTGACCCCGGGACCTCGGACCCGGTCACAGACCAGAGGCGGCCGGGTTGACTCGGGACATGACCACGCCAGCGAGCGCCACCATCGTGCAGCAACACCAGCGGCTCATGGGAAGCCTGCCGTTCGGCGACACCGACGACTTCGAGGCCTCCACCCGCGGGTTCATCGGTGCGCTCGAGCCAGGCGTCGTGAAGGACGCCGAAGGCCGGGTCGTGTGGGACAACGACTCCTACGCCTTCCTCCAGGGCCCCGCACCCGAGACGGTGAACCCCAGCCTGTGGCGGCAGTCCCGGCTGCTCGCCGGGCAAGGCCTTTTCGAGGTGGTTCCCGGGATCTACCAGGTCCGCGGTCTCGACCTGTCGATCATGACCCTGGTCGAGGGTGAGACCGGCGTGGTGGTGATCGACCCGCTGATCTCGACGGAGACGGCCGCGGCAGCACTGGGGCTGTACCGGAAGCACCGGGGCGATCGCCCGGTCACCGGTGTGGTCTACACCCACAGCCACGTCGACCACTTCGGCGGGGTGAAAGGCGTGACCACCCAGGAGGACGTCGACGCCGGACGGGTCCCGGTGCTGGCCCCGGAGGGCCTGGTGGCACATGCGGTCTCCGAGAACGTCTACGCCGGCACCGCGATGGCCCGACGCGCCGGCTACATGTACGGCGCGGCCCTCGACCGCGGCCCGGCCGGCGCCGTCGGGGCGGGTCTCGGGCAGACCACCTCGACCGGCAACGTGACGCTCATCCACCCGACCGTGGACATCACCACCACCGGGCAGGAGGAGGTCGTGGACGGCGTACGCATGATCTTCCAGATGGCGCCCGGCAGCGAGGCGCCGGCGGAGATGCACTTCTACTTCCCGGACTTCCGGGCGCTGTGCCTGGCCGAGAATGCCACGCACACGCTGCACAACATCCTGACCATCCGGGGGGCGCTGGTGCGCGACCCGCATGCGTGGGCCGGCTACCTCACCGAAGCCCTCGACCTGTTCGGCGACCGGACCGACGTGGCGTTCGCCTCCCACCACTGGCCCACCTGGGGGGCCGAGAAGGTGGTCGAGTACGTGTCCCTGCAGCGCGACCTCTACGCCTACCTCCACGACCAGACGCTGCGGATGATGAACGCCGGCCTGGTCGGCAGCGAGATCGCCGAGGCCATGGTGATGCCGCCGGCCCTGGAGCAGGCCTGGCACGCCCGCGGCTACTACGGCTCGGTGAGCCACAACGTGAAGGCGATCTACCAGCGCTACATGGGCTGGTACGACGGCAACCCGGCCAACCTGTGGCAGCACCCGCCGGTGGAGCGGGCAGTCCGCTACCTGGCGTTCATGGGGGGTGCGGACGCGGTCGTCGACAAGGCGAGGACGTCGTACGACGAGGGCGACTACCGCTGGGTGGCCGAGGTGCTGTCCCACGTGGTGTTCGCCGAACCCGGCCACGCCGAGGCCCGCGAACTCCTGGCCGACACCTTCGAGCAGCTCGGCTACGGGTCGGAGAACGGCACCTGGCGCTGCGCCTACCTCTCCGGCGCGTACGAGCTCCGCACGGGCGGCTTCGGCACCCCGACCGTGGCGGTCTCCGCCGACATGCTCGCCGCGCTCGATCCGACCCAGCTCTTCGACTCCATGGCGATCCGCGTCAACGGACCCCGATGCTGGGGGGAACGGATCCTGCTCGACGTCGACCTCGGCGACGCCGGGCGCTACCGGCTGCGGCTGGCCAACGGCGTGCTCACCTACTCCACCGCCCCTCAGGCCGAGGCTCCGGACCTGACGCTGCGCATGTCCAGGGCAGCCCTGCCAGCGTTGCTCGGCGTCGGCAGCCTCACCGCGGAGTCGCTGTCCGCGCTGGGCGTCGTGATCGAGGGCGACCTGGGCGCGGTGACCCGGTTGATGGCGGCGATGGATGCCCCGGACCCGGACTTCGCGATCGTCACACCGTGACCCGACGACCCAGGGACCGCGTCAGGATCACGATGCTGACCAGGCGGCGACTGCCGGCGGCTTCCTGTCAGGGGTGTCGAATGTTTCCGACGTCTGGAAGCCTGCAGAAGGGGGCCGAACCTCCCCGTGGCCCGACCCGGGCCGCACCTTCTCCCCGTTCCCAGGAGGACAGTGATGGGCACCTTCAAGGTCGGCTACTTCGTCGGTAGCCTCTCGTCGACCTCGATCAACCGAATCCTGAGCCGGACCCTGATCCGGCTGGCGCCCCAGGACCTGGAGTTCACCGAGCTCCCCATCGGCAACCTTCCGCTGTACAGCCCGGACTTCGACAGCGACTACCCCGCGGAGCCGCAGGCGCTGAAGGACGCGATCGCCGGCTCGGACGCCGTCCTGTTCATCACCCCGGAGTACAACCGCTCGATCCCGGGTGCGTTGAAGAACGCCATCGACTGGGCCTCACGACCGTGGGGGACGAACTCCTTCGACCACATGCCGGCGGCGGTGATCGGGGCCTCGCCCGGCCAGATCGGCACCGCGGTGGGACAGCAGAGCCTGCGCGCGGTGCTGAGCTTCTGCAACGCCCGTCAGATGACCGCGCCCGAGGCCTACATCAGCTTCAAGCCCGGCCTGTTCACCGACGACGGCGAGGTCACCGACGAGTCGACGGCGGTGTTCCTGGCCGACTTCATGCGGGAGTTCCGTGACCACATCGAGCGAGTGCTCACGGTCCTCCCGCGATCGTGACGCCGACCACCTCCGAGGCGACCTACGAGGGCGTGCCGGCGGCGTAGGCGTGGCTGGCGGCCACGATGCCGCGGACCGTGGCCAGCTCGTCGTCGTCCCGGGGCCCGTGGACGAGCATGAACCCGGGGGAGAGGCGGGTGCCGGCCCACATGTGGGGTCGTCCCCAGCCCTTGGTCGAGACGTCGGCGGCCAGCTTCGGGGGCAGGACCACGTGCAGGGATCCGTCGTACGACGGGTGCAGGTGCGCGAACTCCGCGAACTGGGGGACCAGGAACGCCTGCGCGTCGCCGGCGCCCTCGGGCAGGGTGAACCCGCGTGCGCCGGGCACCGAGATGTGCGAGGGACCGACGTCCACACCGGGCAGGTGCCGGATCTCGTCGAAGAGTCGCTCCTGGAGGTCGACAGGCGCGTTCTGGGTCTCCTGCTGCTGGGGGATCGTCCAGCTCACCTCGGGCTGCGGGCCACGTCGCTCGGGCAGTACGCCGCCCGTGAGCGTGGGCCACGAGACGTCGGCGGGAGGTCCGGCCGGCGTCGCGGCATGGCGGCCGACGAAGTCGAGCCGGTGCGCGATCCAGTCGGCCAGCTCGTGGACCGTCTCCGCAGTCAGCTGGTGGCCGCCCGGTTGACGCTGCGCCACCGTGGGCGCACCGGACTCGGCCAGCAGGTAGTTCCAGGTCCGGTCGAGGAGCTCTCGCGGGATCACGTGGTCGCCGTCGCCCTGGGCGACGAACACGGGCAGGTTGGCCAGCCGGCCGGTGTCGGTGGGGAGACCGGCATCGAACGGCAGGGTGCCGTAGAGGATCGCAGCACCGGCGTACCGCGAGGGGTCGTCCAGCACCAGGCCGCCGGCGAAGGCAGCCCCTCCGCTGAAGCCGACCAGCAGCACCGGGCGGCCTGCGGGGGCGACGCCGTCGAGCCAGCTGCGGAACCAGCCCATCGTGTCCCGGAGCGACTCGGCGACGGGACGACCGATGCCGCGGTTGGCGAACCAGGCGAACCCGCCCCCCTCGGCGATCGGCGCGCGCACCGCTGCGTACGCCGGCCCCGTCGGCAGGTGTCCGGCCAGGCCGATGATGTCGCGCTCCTGGGAGCCGCGCCCGTGCAGGAGGATGACGAGAGGTGCCGCGGGGTCGGTGGCGCCGTACGTCGCGACGACCGGAGGCGTGAAGGTCCCGGTGGTCATCACGCCTCCACCGGAACCAGCTCGGCGGCGGTGCGGACGCCGGCCCACCGGCGCACCTCGCCGGACAGGTCCAGGGGCTCGACCGGTGCCGCGTTCACGAAGTCGCCCCAGCTGGCCCGGGGCAGCATCCACATCACCTCGAACTCGTTGCCGTCGGGGTCGGTGCCGTAGACGCTCTTGGTCGCGCCGTGGCTGGACTCACCGGTGTAGGCGTCGAGGTTCGCCAGGGTGAGCCGCGCCTCCTCGAGCTGCTCGATCGTGTCGACCTGCCAGGCCAGGTGGTAGAGGCCGAGACTGCCGCGCGGTCGCGGGGGTTGTGCGCCGACACCGAACAGGCCGAGGTCGTGGTGGTTGCCGGACCTGGGCAGGCGCAGGAACGCCGCATTGGCTCGCGGCTCACGCGCCATGACCTCCATGTCGAAGGCCCGCTGGTAGAAGGCGATGCTGCGCTCCAGGTCGGCCACGTACAGCACGGCATGGTTGAGGCGTACGGCGTTGACGGTCATCGAACTCTCTCGTTGTGGGGGTGGGCGTTGTGTGGGCGTGGGCGATCAGGCAACGACGCCGAAGCCGCCGGTCCAGGAGACCTTTTCGTTGGCGGCGAGGGTGAGCTGCAGGAAGCCGAGGGCCTCGAGCTCGCGAGCGCGCTTGAGCGAACCCGCGTCGATCGCGTTCAGGCCACCGGACGTGATGACGCCGGCCAGGGCGGACTTGGCATCCGCGTCGTCGCCCGCGATCAGGACCGTCGTGGTCAGCGAGCCCACGACGCCCGGGGTGAGGGTGCCCGCGAAGGTGGTGTTGAAGGCCTTGAGCACCCGCGACTGGGGGAGGGCAGCGGCGATCTCCGCGGCTGCAGAGCTGTCGGCGGGGACGACCAGCGAGTCGAAGGTCTCGAAGTTGAGCGGGTTGGTGATGTCGACGACGATCTTGCCCGCCAGGCTGTCGCCGCGCTCGGCGATGACGTCGCTGAGGGCGGGGTAGGGGACCGCGAGGACGACGATGTCGCCGGTGACCGACGTGGCGCCGTCGGCCTGGCCGAGCTGCTGAACCGTGTGCCCGCCCTTGCCGACGACGTCGGCGATGGCCTGGCCCATGTTGCCGGTGCCGATGATGGATACGTGTGCCATGGAATTCTCCTGGAGCTTGGTAGATGGTTGATTCTTCAAGTAACTATCCAGCACTTTAGTTGTTTCGTCAAGTAAGCGGCTAGGCTGGCGTCATGGAGACGACGTGGTTGGACGACGCGCAGCATGCGGCCTGGGTCAAGCTGGTCGCGGTGGTGGAGCTGTTGCCCGGGGTGCTGGACACCCAGCTGCGCCGCGACGCCGGGTTGACGCACTTCGAGTACTTCGTCCTCGCGATGCTCTCCGAGGCTCCCGAGCGCACGCTGCGGATGACCTCGCTCGCCCAGCGCACCAACGCCACGCTGCCGCGCCTGTCCCACGTCGTACGCCGGCTCGAGGACCGCGACCTGCTGCAACGCTTCCCGTGCCCGGAGGACGGCCGCGCGACCAACGCGCAGCTCACCGACGCCGGCTGGGCATCGGTGGTGGCTGCCGCTCCCGGACATGTCGCGAACGTTCGACGTCACGTCATCGATGCGCTGAGTCCCGCGCAGGTGGGCCAGCTCGACGCCATCGCGTCGAGTCTTCTCGGCCAGCTCGACCCGGACGGTCACATGACCACGCCGTCATCCTCGTGACCGCGGACCTCCCGCACACCAGCGAGTGAGTCGGCCGGGTCGTCAGCGCGTCCGTTGACAGCGCGCCCGGAATTGACCAGCGTGTGGGCGACGCGAACGACAGGGGAGACGGATGATGGTGGCTGGAGCGCAGGGCGTCCACGGCACGGCGACCCCGTGAAGGCGCTGGAGTGGCGAACCGGTGGCGCGACCGACGTCGTGATCGACGCCGCGCCCGAGGAGATCTACGACGTCATCGCTGACGTCACCCGGATCGGCGAGCGGAGCCCGGAGTGCCACACCGCGACGTGGCTCGACGGACCCGCCCCGGGAGCGGTGGGCGCACGATTCCGGGGGCGCAACCGCTCCGGGCTGCTGGCGCGCTGGTCCCGCACGTGCGAGGTGCTCGCGGCCGTCCCGGGCGTCGAGTTCACCTTCCGCACCGTGCCCGAGCGCGACCCCAGCCGTCGCGACTCGACGACCTGGTCATATCGCCTCGTGCCCGAGGCGACCGGGACCAAGGTCGTCCACTCCTACGAGGTGACGCTGATGCCGCTGCTGCCCGCCCGGTTGCTCTACGGGCTGATGCTGCCGCACCACCGAGACATGCGACCCCAGATGGAGCAGAACCTGGCAGCACTGAAGGGCCAGCTGGAGGGCCGCTGAGTCCTCGGCTCTGCGGGGGTCGATACCTGCGTGCGCTAAGCCTTGTTGCACGCGTCCTGCGCGGTGCGGTACCTCGCGTAGACGCGGTCATGTGCGTCCAGTTCCTCGTGGAGGGTCTTCTCGGCCGCGTTGTGTGCCGCGGTCGCGGCATCCACGGCCGCCTGTGACCCTCCCGTGCGTTGGGCGTTCCATGCGTCCTGTTGCGCCGTTGCGGTCGCGTACACGGCCCCGACCGCGACCGCCTCTCCCTCTTCATGTGCGATGGCGGCCTTGTAGGTGTTGAACTCGGGGACGCAGGCCTTCGGGACCTTGGTGCAGTTGTTCCTCGCGGCGCGGAACGACTCGAACGCGGCTGTGGCTCTCTTGTCCGCCGCAATCGACCTGGCGGTGTCGGCGTTCGTCTCTGCCCTCGCGGCCTCCTGCTGCTGGACGGTCATCTGACCGGCCACCCACCGGTTCCACAGCTTGTCCCAGTGCGACATCGCGTCGTTGGCCGAGTTGAGGGACTGGATGGTCAGGTTCGACCAGGTGACGAACCGGGAACGCGCGGCCTGGCACGACTTCGACATGGTCGGCTCCGGCTTCCTGACGGCGATGAGGGATACGACGGCCCCGACAGCGACGAAGGCGATCACGACCACGGCGACCCATCTCCAGGCTGAGCGACGCCGACGCGGTGGTGGAGTCGCCGTTGTCTCATCCATTCCTCGAGTGTTCGTTCACCCAGCGCGTTCGCACCAGGGGCGATGGACCCCTGGCTGGACCTCACCTTCCTGCGGCGTGGCTCCGGCTCGACACGACCCGATGTGCGTCCTGCATGATGCAGTCATGACCACCGAAGAGCGTGGCGTCGTCTTTCCCCGGTCCGCAGACGGGAGGCGGAGCACCTCTGCGCTCGGTCGTGCCGTGCTCGCGGACGCGCTCCGTGTGCGGGACCCCGCCGGTGCACGGTCGGCGGAGCAGGAGACGAACTGGCGCTCCGGCTACCTGGTTCACTTCCGGCGGGCGGTGGAGTCGGGGCTCGACTCCCGCCGAGGGCTGCCCGCCACATCGCCGGCGACGGACTCGCCTCACTGCACGCCCGGATGCGGGTCGTGGTCGCCGACGGGGAGGAGCTGGCTCTCACCGACTGGCGCGCGACGACGGAGCTCGTCTCGGCCGAGGTCCGAGGCGACAGGGATGTGGAGAGTGAGCTGTCGCTGCCCTACCGCGGCACCCGGCTGCGCGGGGACGCGCTCCACCGCCAGCTCGACGCGTGGGTGGCGGCCGGCGTGGTCGAGCCCTCCGCCGCAGAGGCGGTGCGCTTGGTGATGGCCAACCCCGAGTGGCTCCGGGCCGACGGGTTCACCGTCGCGGTGCTGGGGGCCGGTGCCGAGATGGGACCCCTGCAGGCGCTGCTGCGCTGGGGGGCGCGGGTCGCGGCGGTGGACCTGCCGAACCCGCAGATCTGGTCGCGGGTCCTGGCGGCGGCCCGGGACGGGGCGGGGACGCTGGTGCTGCCCGTCCCGGCAGGACGACCGGAAGGGGACCTGGCCGGGGCCGGGGTCGACCTGTTGTCCGAGGCGCCCGCGGTCGGGGAGTGGCTGGGCGGGCTCGACGGCTCCCTGGTCGTGGGCAACTACGTCTACGCCGACGGCGCCACCAACGTGCGTGTTGCGGTTGCCGTCGACGCGCTGACGACCCGGCTGCTCGCGTCGCGGACCGACGTCGCCCTGTCGTTCCTCGCCACGCCGACGGACGTGTTCGCCGTCCCCGCCGACGCGGTCCGGCAGTCCACCGCGGCCTACGCGTCGCGGTCGCGGAGAGCCCGGATGCTGGGCCGCCCGCTGCGTGCGGTCAGCGCCGGGCGGCTGATGCAGCCGGCCTACCTGCCCGGCGCCGACCCGGGTGTCTGCGACAGTCTCGTGCCGCAGCAGGGCCCCAACTACGCGCTGGCCAAGCGGCTCCAACGCTGGCGCGCGACGACCGCCCGCGACGCCGGCATCACGGTCTCCCTCAACGTCGCGCCACCGACCCGGACCCGATCGGTGGTGAAGAACCGTGCCCTGGCCGCGGCGTACGCCGGGGCGCACCGCTTCGGCGTGGAGGTGTTCGAGCCAGCCACCAGCAACGTGTTGATGGCGGCGCTGCTCGTCCACGACCTCCACACCGGTGGAGGACCGGGTCACGAACACCCGTGGCAGGACGAGGCGTTCGCGGCCGTGCACGGCGGGCTCTGGCGGGCGCCGTACGCGCCGCGCAGCGCGCTGGGCCTCGCCGCGGTGCTCGGGTATGCCGCAGCACGCGGCTGATTCGCGGAAAGCTGGGGCAGCCGGCCGCTGCCCGCATCTCTGCCACCAGCTCGACGGGACGCGACGAGTTCGGCTGGTCGCCGGAGCGGCGCCGCGACCCGGCCCGTGGCGCCGGCGTCTTCTCGGCTTCGCGACCGGGTGAACCGAGTCGCACGCTCGATCGCCGGGTGGCGACCCCGGCGATTGAACGGCTGGTCGTTGGGGTAGGAACTCCCTCGCGGGGGCGGACCGGCGGCGAGGAGTACCCAGGTGGCGACGAGCCCCCATGACGAGTCGAGGCTCGCGGCGGTGACTGCTGCGCTCAGCCCCTACCCGTGGCGCAGCTTCACGCCCGAGCTCCTGGCCCGATGGGTGCTGGCCGCCAGCGACCGCCACGGCATTGCTCATCTGCTGGGCGCCGTGCCCGGCGCTGACGTGGGGTCCTGGGCCCAGGCGGAGCCGGCGGTGCGGGACGACGTACGTGTCGACGCCCTCGTCGTGTTCCTGGCGGCCCACTGCTGGACCGAGCTCCGCCTGGTCGCCCTGTGCCGGCACCTGCTCGCCGTGCAGCATGACGGCTGCTGACGACGGACCCGGCGCCTGAAGAGCCAGGATCCGTCGGCCGAGCCGGCTACTGCCGGGCCATGGCCACCCGCATCTCGCTCTCGCTGTCGGTGATGAGCTCCCCGGACACGTCGACGACGACGCTGCGCAGCGTGCCGGTGAAACGGAACGGTGAGGGGTAGTCCGGGGTCACCGGCGAGCCGGGATTGGCTCCACAGGTGAGTGCGCCCGGGTTGAGGATGAACGGCGTTGTCACCGGAGTCTCCGCGTCGGCGACGAGCACCCCGTCCACGTAGAGCTGGAGCCGTCCCGGTGCACCTCGCCCGTTGGGCAAGTCCGGTGGGCCGGTCGGCTCGAACTCGAAACGGAGCTCGTGCGCACCGGAAGGAAGTGGCTCGGGTGACGAGACGTGGTGCAGGCTCCGGCCGACGTAGTTGTGGACGTAGTGCAGCCTGCGGTCCTTGATGTAGAGCGAGTAGCCGCCGGCCGCGGTGCCCTGGCTGAGCAGGACGCCTTCGGCGCCATGCTCGGGCAGCTCGACGCTGGCGGTGATGCTGTGCGGCCTGTTGAGCACGCGCGGGCCGGCGGAGAACGGGATCGACTGCGTGTTCGGCATGTAGACGTAGCGGTCACGTGGCACGGCCGCCTGTGGCTTCTCGACGAGGAGACGGTCCACGCCGCTGCCGTCGACGGGCAGGACGCCGTACTTCCCGGCCTCGGCGTACCACGTGCCGATGAGCGCGATGAGCTTGTCGGGGTGCTCGCCCGCAAGGTTGCGGGTCTCGGCGAAGTCCTCGGCCACGTGGTAGAGCTCCCACCCGTGGGCGTCGAGGTCGCTGAGCTTCTCCGCCGAGATGGGCTGCCCGAACCCGACGCCGGCCTCGGTGAACGAGGGGCCTGGCCAGGGGCAGACCGCTCGCCACCCGTCGTGGTAGATGGATCGGTGGCCGAGCATTTCGAAGTACTGCGTGTGGTGGTCGCTCGGGGCGGCGGCGTTGTCGAGGGTGGGCCCCAGGCTGACGCCCTGGATCGGCGACTGTGTGACGCCGCGAATGGTGGCGGGCGGCTCGATCCCCAGCAGCTCCAGCACCGTGGGGACCAGGTCGATGATGTGGGCGTACTGGGCACGCACCTCACCCTTGGCCTTGATGCCCCGCGGCCACGAGACGATGAACGGGTCGGACGCGCCGCCGCGGTAGGTCTCCCGCTTCCAGCGCCGGAACGGCGTGTTGCCGGCCCAGGTCCACCCCCACGGGTAGTGGTTGAAGTGCTTCGGGCCGCCGATCTCGTCGATGACCTGGAGGCTGTCCTCCAGTGACTCCTGGGCGTTGTTGAAGAACTGGGCCTCGTTCGTGGTGCCGGTCGGACCACCCTCGGCGCTGGCGCCGTTGTCGGAGATCACCATGACGATCGTGTTGTCGAGCTGGCCTTGCTCGCGGAGGAACTCGAGGAGGCGGCCCAGGTGGTGGTCGGTGTGGCTGAGGAAGCCGGCGAAGACCTCCATCATGCGGCTGAAGAGCCGGCGCGCCGGATCGGGCTGGGCGTCCCAGTCCGGGACGTCTGGGTCGTGCCGGGAGAGCTCGCTGTCGGCGGGGACGATCCCGAGCTCCTTCTGCCGGGCGAAGACCTTCTCGCGGTAGGCGTCCCAGCCCTCGTCGAACTTCCCCGCGTACTTGTCAGCCCACTCCTTGGGAGCGTGGTGCGGCGCGTGTGTGGCCCCGAAGCAGAGGTGCAGGTAGAAGGGCTTGTCGGGATCGACCTGCTTGGCGTCAGCGATGAACTGGATCGATCGGTCGACCAGGTCCTCGGTGAGGTGGTAGCCCTCCGCTGGGGTGGCCGGCGGCTCGACCTGGTGGTTGTCGTAGACCAGGTCGGGATACCACTGGCTCGTGTCACCGCCGAGGAATCCGTAGAAGCGCTCGAAGCCACGGGCCAGGGGCCACCGGTCGTAGGGCCCGGCGGCAGTCTCCTGGTTGCTGGGCGTGAGGTGCCACTTGCCGACCATGAAGGTGCTGTAGCCGTGCCCGAGCAGGATCTCGGACAGGAAACCGTTCTCGAACGGGATGACGCCGTTGTAGCCGGGGAACCCGGTGGCGAACTCGGTGACGCTGGCCATGCTGTTGCTGTGGTGGTTGCGTCCGGTGAGGATGCACGAACGACTCGGCGAGCACAGTGCCGTGGTGTGCATGTTGTTGTACCGCAGTCCATCGGCGGCGAGCGCGTCGAAGTTCGGCGTCGCGATCGGACTGCCGTAGCAACCCAGCTGTCCGAAGCCGGTGTCGTCGAGGACCACCATCAGCACGTTCGGTGCGCCCGGCACCGGCCGCGTGGGTTTCGGCCAGGCGGGCGCCGAATCGTCCGTGGTCCTTCCGATCCTTCCGGGAAAGGTCGATCCCTGTGCGTACTCGTTCAGTGCCATGGCAGTCCCTCCTCGCGCAGACCAAGAGACGAGTACATCCGCCCGTCGCGGCCCCGCGCATCGTCCGTGGCGGGTGAGGCGCAGAAGGGCCGTCGTGGGTGATCACCCACGACGGCCCTTCGTCGTCAACGACTCGAGCGCGCGTTCCTCGTCCCTCGTGTTGGCTTCCCCCCCGCTGAGGCCACATCGAGGTCCGGATCCGGCTCAGCGCTCGTCCGCGACAATCAGGGGTGCAGCTCCGCGGTGGCTGAGACCTGCTCCACCACCCACGCGACCGGTGGCTGCGCGCCCGGCTCGAAGGCCGGCGCCTGGCGCCAGAGCCGGACGAAGGCCTCGACGACCTGCTCCTCCGAGGGCCTCGCGCCTCCGTCGTGCCGCAGGAGCGCGGAGACCAGCGAGTAGAACAGGTCGAAGAGCCTGCCGAGGGCCGCTTCGTCCCCGCGGCCACACCGGACGAGCAGGTCGGTGATGAAACCGGCACAGCCGTCCGGCGCGCGAGTCGCAGTCTGGTACCCAACAGGTGCCGGCACGGTTTCTCCTTCGAGGCGGGCGGCTGGTCCGAGTCCGCTCGACAAGCGTGCTGGAGGCCGGACGCCGACGGAAGGACGAAACTTATGCAAACAGGCGCCGGAGTTGCACCAGTTGGGCAGGCGCAGGGGATAGTTCACTCAGGGCCCGGTCCGGGCCCTGCTCTGGCGACGGGGGATGGGTGTGGCGACAGACGCACGTGATCCGTCTCGGGCGCCGGATGGTCCGGCCATCCAGCAGGTGAGTGAGCTGCTCGGCGTCCCGGCGCCCACCCTCCGCTCCTGGGAGCGGCGCTACGGGCTGCCGACGACCGGGCGCAGTCCGGGAGGACATCGGCGCTACTCCGAGGAGGCGTTGATCCAGCTCCGCCTGATGCGCGACGAGGTGGCCCGCGGCACGCGGGCGGCGGATGCTGCCCGGGCCGTCCGGTCGCTGCTCGACGAGACCGAGCCCGTCTTCGCTCGGGTCCAGCAGCTGCTCGCTGCCTCGCAGCAGATGGATCCGGCCGCCATCCGCGCCGTCCTCGACCAGGCCCACGACGAGGTCGGGGTCGGCGTCACCATCGACGACCTGCTCCTGCCGGCGATGCGGCAGATCGGGGCGTGGTGGGAGACCGGCCGCTGCGACGTGGCCCAGGAGCACCTCACCACCGAGGTGGCCCGGGGCTGGCTGGCTCGCCTGACCGCACTGGCCCCGGCGCCGACGTACGAGCGCCCGGTCCTGCTTGCCTGCGGTCCGCGGGACCTGCACAGCCTGGGCCTGGAGGCACTCGCCACCCTGCTCGCGTATCGGCGGATCGGTTGCCGCGTCCTGGGGGCGCGGACTCCGCAGCGGACCCTGGTCACGGCCCAGACCGCCACGGATGCGGCCGCGGTGGTCGTCGTCTCGCACCTCACCACGCAGCGCCGACCCGCCGTCGAGGCCCTGCGCGCCGTCGCGGCGAGTGGTGGCCCGGTGTTCTACGCCGGCAACGCGTTCGCCTTCCCGGGTGCCCGCAGCGGCGTTCCCGGCACCTACCTCGGCGACAACCTGGCCGCGGCAACCGAGCTGATCGCGACTTCCCTGCGCGGCAGCCCGACGGCGCGCGACGCCTGACGAAGAAGAACTTCCCCGGAGCTCCCATCCGATGGGGGAGCGGTGACGAACCTCACGCAGCGGCTGGAAGATCCAGTCGACATCTACACCAGCGGAGGAATCCCATGCGGAATCGCAAGTTGTACGCCGGCCTCGGTGGCGTGCTCATGCTCGGCACGATGGCGTTTGCCACGGTCGGAGCGAACGGTGCCTCGACCGCATCCGTGTCGTCGGCCCGGGTGACCAGTCTGGACACCCAGTTGCTGCCGCTGAACAACTCCGGTGGTTACGGCCGGGCGAACGTGGTCTTCGACGGCCATCACGCCCGCGTCAGCATCGACGCCTTCGACCTGGCCAAGGGCCTCCCGCACGCCCAGCACATCCACTTCGGCAAGGACGCCCGGCACGAGTGCCCGACGGCCTTCGACGACTCCAACCTCGATCACCGCGTCAACGTCGCCGAGGGCGCTCCGGCCTACGGTCCGATCGTGAAGTCGCTGACCAAGGAGGGCGACACCAGCCCGGACAGCGCTCTGGCAGTGGACCGTTTCCCGACCGCACCCAAGGGTCAGGAGCACTACGACCGACGCATCAACTTCTCGGACCACGCAGTGGCCCGTGCCATCAAGAACGGCAAGGGCGTCATCGTGATCCACGGCGTCGACTACAACGGCAACGGGGAGTACGACTTCGAGGGCGCCGGCGAGAGCGAGCTCGACCCGAACCTTCCCGCGGAGGCGACGGACCCCGCGATCTGCGGCGTGCTGCGCTGACCGAATGATCCCGGATCGCCCGGTCTGCCAGCAGGCCGGGCGATCTGGGCCGGCGCGGGTTCTGGATGGGCCTGTCGAAGCGGTCGCTCCAGGTCGCCTGAGCGCTCCTCACGCCGCGCAGGTTCATCAAGGTATGTAGGGCAACACGCACTTCCCTCGGTGAACTCACCACGGGAAGTGGGGGTTCGGCTGCATACCTTGATGAACCGTCAGCCCAGTGACGTGTCGGTGAGCTCGTCCAGCTCGCCCGCAGCTGCTCCCACGAGGTGGCGCCCCAGATCTCAGCACATCGACAGCTCCCGGATCCCGACTGTGGGTCCGGGAGCTGTTCCTGTCTGGTCGCGGCGAAGATCGCCCAGGTTGGGCATGGTGCGTCGGAGGGCCCAGTTCTAGCGTTGACAGGTCAAGTGTCCCCTCGGCGCCGTCGCGCCGCCGTGCCTCCGACGCCACCGTCGCGGACCCTGCTGAGTCGCACGCCAGGAGGGGTGATGGATCAATCCAAGATCGAGCAGCTGCGTGAGGGTGTCCGAGGCGAGGTCATTGCCCAGGGCGACGTGGCGTACGACGAAGCCCGCAAGGTCTACAACGCGATGATCGACCGACGTCCCGCAGTGATCGTCCGGCCGGCGAACACCGGGGACGTCATGACCGCCGTCCGGTTCGCCGGTGACCACGACCTCCCCGTCGCGGTGCGCGGAGGATCCCACAGCGTGCCGGGCTTCGGGACGTGTGACGACGGCGTCGTGATCGACCTGTCCTCCCGGCGCGGCGTACGCGTCAATCCGCTCACCCGCACCGCGCGCGCCGAGGGGGGCGCGACCTGGGGCGACTTCAACGCCGCGACGTACCCGTTCGGCTTGGCGACGACCGGCGGCATCATCTCCACCACCGGCGTCGGCGGGCTGACCCTGGGCGGAGGCATCGGCCACCTCGCACGAGGGATGGGACTCTCCTGCGACAACCTCATCTCGGCGGACGTCGTTGCCGGCGACGGCAGCTTCCACGTCGCGAGCGAGAAGGACGACGCGGACCTCTTCTGGGCGCTGCGAGGTGGCGGCGGCAACTTCGGCGTCGTGACCTCCTTCGAGTTCCGGCTCCACCCCGTGAAGGACATCTACGGCGGCCCGATGTTCTTCGAGCTCGACCGGGCGGCAGACGTGCTGCGCTACTACCGGGAGTTCATCGTCGATGCGCCCGAGCAGCTCGGCGTCTTCCCGGCGTTTCAGATCGCGCCACCGCTGCCGTTCATCCCGGAGGACCGGCACGGTGAGCCGTTCCTCGCCATGGTCGGCTGCTGGGCCGGTGACCTCGATGAGGGGGAGCAGGTTTTCGCCGGCTTGCGTGACCTCGGACCGAGGGTGGCCGAGATGGTCGGACCGATGCCCTATCCCGCCCTGAACAGCGCCTTCGACGCACTGGTGCCGCCCGGGTTGCAGCACTACTGGAAGGCCAACTTCGTCCGCGAGCTGACCGACGAGGCGATCGAGGCACACCTGGTGCACGGCCCGAAGCTGCCCACGGTGAACTCCACCGTGCACATCTACCCGATCAACGGCGCCTGTCACCAGGTCGCCCCGGACGCCACGGCCTTCGCCTACCGCGATGCCACGTTCGCCACCGTCATCGCCGGCATGTGGCCCGACCCGGCGGAGAACGACGCGAACATCGCCTGGGTCCGCGACTACTACGACGCCACCGCGCCGCACTCGGAGGAGGGCGGCTACGTCAACTTCATGGCCGAGGACGACCAGGACCGGATCCGGGCCAACTACAAGGGCAACTACGACCGCCTGACGCAGGTCAAGGCGAAGTACGACCCGCACAACCTCTTCCGGTTCAACCAGAACATCCAGCCGGCCTGACGGGCAGGATCCGCGCAGCCGGAGCCGAGTCTCAGGGCAGAGGCGGCGACGTGCTTCCGGCGCGCCTGTGACGACGCCCACCAGGTGCCGCTCCAGCTCGGCGAATCGGCGTTCTGAATTGGCATCACAGATGCCAATTAACTACGGTGCCTGTGTGCAGCTGACCAGGTTCACCGATCTCGCCCTCCGCATCACGATGCGGTTGGCGGTTGACGAGAAGTCGGCGGAGACCACGACGACTCGTGCGGTGGCCGATCAGCTCGCGGTGAAGTACACCCATGCGACCAAGGTGGTGGCCGCACTCCAGAAGCTCGGTGTCGTCGAGACCCGCAGGGGACGTGCCGGTGGGCTGCGCCTGAGCGAAGACAGCAACACGCTCTCGGTGGGACGACTCGTTCGGACGCTCGAGGGCGACCGCGAGGTCGTCGAGTGTGAAGGCAGCACCCCCTGCCCGTTGCGCAGTGGATGCCGACTGCGCAGTGCCCTCCGAGACGCCCAGGAGGCGTTCTTCGCTGCGCTCGACCCGCTCACGATCGCCGACCTCACCGATCAACCGACAACGCTGCTGCTCGCCATCACCCAGCGCCCGACCACCCAGCGCCCGACCAGTTGACATCCCCCGACAACCCCCACGGAGCCCCCATGCTGTCCACCAAGTCCGCCACCGTCGTCAAGGCCACGCTGCCCATCATCGGAGCCGCCATCGGCGACATCACCCCGGTGTTCTACCAGCGGATGTTCGCCGCCCACCCCGAGCTCGAACGCGACCTGTTCAACCGAGGCAACCAGGCCCAGGGTGACCAGCAGAGCGCGCTCGCAGGTGCGATCGCGGCGTACGCCACGCTCCTGGTGGCCGAGGACGGGCGCGACCCGCTCGAGGTGCTGGCCCGCATCGCCCACAAGCATGCCTCGCTCGGGATCACCGAGGACCAGTACCCGATCGTCCACGAGCACCTGTTCGCCGCCATCGTCGAGGTTCTCGGCGACGCGGTCACGCCCGAGGTCGCGTCGGCGTGGGACGAGGTCTACTGGCACATGGCCAGGTCGCTGGTCATCATCGAGAAGGGCCTGTACGCCGAGACCGGTGTGGCGGACGGGGACGTGTGGCGCACCCTCGTCCTGCGCGGTCGGCTGCAGGAGTCACCCGACACCGTGTCCTTCGTGCTCGGCACGACCGATGGCAGCCCGCTGCCGCAGGCCCGGCCGGGCCAGTACGTGTCTGTCCAGGTGACGCTGCCCGACGGGGCCCGCCAGATCCGCCAGTACAGCCTCACCCGCGCGCCGGAGCCCAGCGCCTGGGGCATCTCGGTCAAGGCAGTCCCGGCGAGCCGCACCGATGACGGCGCGATCATCCCGGCAGGGGAGGTGTCGAACTTCCTGCACCAGAACCTGTTCGAGGGCGACGAGATCAGGGTGTCGGCTCCCTTCGGCGACCTGGTCCTCGCGGACTCCGAGGGCCCGCTGGTGCTGATCTCCGCCGGCATCGGCATCACCCCGATCATCGGCATCCTCCACTACCTGGCGGCCACCGGTTCGTCCCGCGAGGTCCTGGTGCTGCACGCGGACCGCTCGCCGGCTCGCCACGCCCACCGCCAGGAGCTGAAGGAGCTCATCGAGGCGTTGCCGACTGCCACCCTCCACCGGTGGTACGAAGACCTGGGTGTCCGCCCCACCCGTGACGTGCTGCGGGCCGGCCGGGTCGACCTCGGGACGGTGGAGATCCCGGTCGACGCGCAGGTCTACCTCTGCGGTCCGCTGCCGTTCATGGAGTCCGTGCGCAACAGCCTGGTCGAGCAGCACGTCCCCGAGGTCGACATCCACTACGAGGTCTTCGGGCCGGACAAGTGGCTGGCCTCGGCCTGACCCAAACCCGCCCTGCACACTCGTACGCCGGGCCGAACGGCCGCGCGTCGGTGCCCTTGGCCCCTGTGGCCGACCGAGGATCACGCGGACGATCGGGTCGAGGGAAGCAGGTGCGCGATGACGGTCCAGGAGCCGGTTGCACGTCCGTTGATCGTGGTCGGGGTGGATGGGTCTGAACCCAGCGTGGCCGCGCTGCGCTGGGCGATTCACCAGGCCCGGTCGACCGGGGGAGAGGTCCGTGCGGTCCTGGCGTGGGAGATCGCCGCCCCCTTCGGCTACGTGCCCGACTACGGCGACGTCGACTGGGCGGAGGGCGCTCGCGATGCCCTCGCCCAGGCCCTGCAGGGAGAGCCTGGCCCGGAGGTCCCGGTCACCGCGGAGGTGGTGCGCGGACACCCCGCGGACGTCCTGGCGGAGGCGAGCCGGAGCGCTGACCTGCTCGTGGTGGGCAGCCGCGGGCACGGCACCGCCGCCGGGATGCTGCTCGGCTCGGTCAGCCTGTACTGCGTCCACCACGCGCACTGCCCCGTCGTGGTGGTGCCGACCTCACCCGGCGGCGTCACGGGTGGTCGCTGAACTCCTCGCAGTCGTGGAAGCGGTCCTGGGGGTCGAGCGTGCCGCCGTGCCAGACCCGGTCGAACCCGGGACCGCAGAACACGACGTCCGGCTTGCCGTCGACCGCGACGTACAGGCCGTCGCTGCCGGCGCCGAGGTAGACCCGGTCCCGGCCGGGCCCCAGGTAGACCGCGTCGCCGACGGGTCCGCCGACCAGCACGTCGCTGCCGCTGCGGTCCTCCAGCGTGTTGTTGCCCGGCCCGCCGTGGAGGGTGTCGTTCCCACCCTGACCGGAGAGGACGTCGAAGCCGGGGCCGCCGAAGATGACATCGTCGCCGGGACCGCCCGAGGCGACATCACCTTGCGGTCCTTCGAGCAGGGGGTTCTTGCCCAGCCGGATCAGGTCGTCGCCGTACCCGCCGCTGACGGTGTCGGCCCCGCGACCGGCCTGGATCAGGTCGTCCCCGGCGAGGCCGCGCATCGTGTCGGCGTGCGCCGTGCCGACGAGCTGGTCGTCGCCCGGCGTGCCGGAGATGTCTGCGGCGACGGCCGGAACGACGACCACGGTGAGGCCGGCTGCGACAGCAGCCACGAAGGCGGAGCGGACCCGAGACATGTCTGCCTCCTCGAGAGAGCGGTCGGTTTCCACGAAGCTAGCGCAGGGCGGTCGCCGCCGTCCCGGGTCGAGGGTCCCGAGTCCGGGAGGCCGCAGGCCCCGGCCACCGACCGCCGTGCGCGCTCCGAGCGGGACGCTCAAACGGGTCGCTCAGAACGGGGGAGGTCCGAGGATCTCGATGGCACCGGTCTGCTGCGCGGCGGCGTGGATCCTGGCGAAGTCGACGGGGATCGGCGCGCTGCCCTCGGGGGCGGGTTCGCTGGCGATCCGGTAGAACGCCTCATCGGTGCCGGGGGTCTGGAGGGTCAGGACGCGGGCTTGCGGTGAGACGACCATGAACGCATGCGGCACGCCGCGGGGGATCACGACCACTCCGCCCGTCGACAGCTCGCGCCGCTCTCCAGCGAGGTCGAGCAGGATCTCGCCGCCGAGGATGTAGAACGTCTCGTCCGAGGCGGGGTGGATGTGGAGCGGTGTCACCTTCCCCTGCTCACCCACGAACTCGAAGAGGAGGAACGCGCCACCGGTCTCCTCCGAGGTGGCCAGCCAGGTGTGCAACCCGCCGCCGCAGAACCATCGCTTCTCGCCTTCGCCGCTGTCGCGGACCGTTGCTGCCAGTGTCTCCATGTCGACCACCCCTTGTGGCTTCGTGGGACTGGAGTCCCATGACGAAACTAGGATACCGTGACGGTCATGTCAACGGCGTACGAGGAATCGGGGCGCACCCGGCAGAAGCAGCGCACGCGCAACGACCTGGTCGCTGCTGCCCGCGAGCTGATCACCCGGGCGGGCTCGGCCCCGACCGTCGAGGAAGCGGCGGCCGCGGCGTCGGTCTCGCGCACGACTGCGTACCGCTACTTCCGGAGCCAGGGCGAGCTCCTCGCCGCCGCCCACCCGGAGGTCGAGCGCACGTCGCTGCTGCCGCCCGACATCGGTGAGGACCCCGAGGCCCGGCTGCTCGCCGCCGTACGCGCGTTCATCGAGACGGTGGTGCTGGAGTTCGAGCCGCAGCAGCGCACGATGCTGCGACTGTCGCTCGAGACCTCGACCGTCCCGAGCCAGCTGCCGCTGCGGCAGGGCCGGGCGGTCGGCTGGTTCGAGGACGCGCTCGCGCCGGCCCGGGCACAGCTCTCCGACGCGGGCGTACGCCGGCTCGCGATCGCCGTGCGCAGCGTCGTGGGCATCGAATCCCTGGTCTGGCTCGTCGATGTCGCGGGGTTGACGCCGCGACGATGCCGCTGACCTGATGGTGTCGTCGGCGCGCGCGTCTGGTGCGTGCCGCCCTGGCCGACGCTTCCGACAGGGCCGACGGGACCTGAGGCTCGGCGCGCCTGTCCCTGATCGGGCGTGTGGCCGGCCGGCGTTCCGGGTACCCGAAGCTCGTGGAGGACCTGTCGCGTGAGTCGGCCGGGAGCCGGCTCACCTGTTCGAGGAGGCACACGTGAAGATCGGCTACTTCCTCTCGTGCGAGGAGTACACCCCCCAACAGCTCGTGGAGCAGGCGGTGCTGGCCGAGCTCGCCGGTTTCGACGCGCTCTGGATCAGTGACCACTTCCATCCGTGGAACGACGAGCAGGGACAGAGCCCGTTCGTCTGGTCGGTGATCGGCGCGCTCTCGCAGGTCTGCGGACTGCCGGTGACCACAGCCGTCACCTGTCCCACGGTCCGCACGCACCCGGTGGTGATCGCGCAGGCTGCCGCGACGAGTGCGGTCATGCACGGCGGGCGGTTCGTGCTGGGCGTCGGGTCGGGCGAAGCCCTCAACGAACATGTCCTCGGCACGGCCTGGCCGACAACGCCGGTCCGCCTCGAGATGCTCGAGGAAGCCGTCGAGGTGATCCGGAAGCTGTGGACGGGGGAGACCGTCACCCATCGCGGAACCCACTACACCGTCGACTCGGCCAGGATCTACACGTTGCCCGACGTCCCACCGCCCGTCTACGTCTCCGGCTTCGGGCCGCAGGCGACCGACCTCGCCGCACGGATCGGGGACGGCTACATCTCGACCAAGTCCGATCCCAGCCTGCTGCAGCGGTTCCGGGACGCCGGGGGACGCGACAAACCCGCCCAAGCCGGCTTCAAGGTCAGCTACGCCGACACCGAGGACGAGGCCGTCGACCACGCCCACCGGCTGTGGGCGAACAGCGGCGTCCCGGGGGAGCTTTCGCAGGTGCTTCCCTCGCCCCAGCACTTCGAGCAGGTCTCGAGCCTGGTGACGAGGGAGATGACCCGCGACTCCGTGGTCTGCGGTCCGCACGTCGAGCGGCACGTGGAGGCGTTCACGCCGTACGTCGAGGCGGGCTACGACGAGCTCTACGTCGCCAACATGGGGCCGCACTACAAGGCCATGATCAACCTCTACGGCAAGCATGTGCTCCCCGCCGTGCGCGAGCGCCTGTCATCGCTCACCCCTCGTGGGGAGCGCTGAATGGTCGCCGGCAGCAGCGGGTACGTCTGAGCCAGTTCCCGACCAGGAGAGGGGTGCAGGATGCCCAGCAAGTCGTCCCACGTGAAGAACGAGAAGCAGTACGAAGCGCTCAAGGACAAGGGGATGTCGAAGTCCCGGGCCGCGAGGATCGCCAACTCGGAGGGGGCTTCCTCGCGAGGCGGCAAGAAGAGCGGGTCCGGTGGCGACTCGTCCCAGGGCGGGACGACTGCCCAGAAGAAGGAGGCCGGCCGCAAGGGCGGCAAGGCGTCCTCCTGAGACAGCCTCCTGCGGTAGCGGCTCGGCGGCGGCCCGCTCAGCCCGCCGTCGCCGAGGTCCGCTTGATCTCCTGCTCGACGGCGTTCGCGAGACTGGCCACGAGCTGGGTGTGCCAGTGCTTGTGCGCGTCCAGATCTGCCACGAGGGCGTGACAGTCGGGGCAGGTGATCGGTTCGGTTGTCGGTTCCATGTCGCTGACCTCCTGGGGGTGCCGCTGGTGGTGTGCTGGCCACGCTGGCACGCAGGTGGCCCGTGGACCACGGGACAAAGTCACCTGTCCGCCGTGGAGCACCCGACGAGAGCCAGCCACGCCCTGAGCTGCCCCACGTCGGACTCGCCGCAGCGGAATCCCACGTGGCCGTCCGGCCGCACGGCGACGAGCCCGCGACCCGGCCAGGTGCTGACCCGGTGGACGTTCACGTGCGGGCCCAGGCGTGAGCCGTCGATGGTCGAGGCCTCGCGCTCCAGCAGCACGTGCACGCCGGGGCGGGCGGTGAGCTCGTGCAGCCGGGCGCTGGGCTCGCCGTACGTCAGGTCCTGGTCCGGCAGCCGGTCGCCGGGGTGTGGTCCACGGCCGGCCGGGCTGCCCTCGACCGACACGGGGCTGTTCCGGTAGCGCACCCAGCCCTGCGACAGGACGCGGGTGAGCGCTCCCATCAGCATCCGCTGCCGGACCAGGCGGGGGAGGACCGGGGCTGCCAGCGGAACCAGGGTCCCGCGCAGGAACGCCGGCAGCGGGTTCGTGGAGGCCTCGGCGAAGAAGACCGCGTGGGTCAGGGCGAGCACCTGGCGTGCGGCCGGTCGCCGCTCCTGCGCGTAGGAGTCCAGCAGGTCCTCGTGCTCACCGTCGCCCGACGCGAAGGCCAGCTTCCAGCCCAGGTTCACCGCATCCAGGATGCCGGTGTTCATGCCCTGGGCCGCTGCCGGCGAGTGCGTGTGCGCGGCGTCGCCGGCGAGGAAGAGCGGACCCCGTCGGAAGGTGGCCGCCAACCGGTGCTGGAGCCGGACCTGCGCGGACCACCGCAGGTCGCTCACGGTGGCGTCCAGGCCCGCGACGTCGAGCAGCTGTTGCACCTCGGGTGCCGGGACCTCGTGACCGGGCTGGCCGTACGGCGTGTCCGTGGCTCGCCGCGGGCGGGTGGCGAGGATGCGCCAGGTCGCGCCCTCACCCAGGGCGAACAGGAAGACCAGGCCCTCCCGGCCGGCGACGACGTGCAGCACCCCCGGCGCCAGGTCACCCTCGAGCTCCGCATCCGCCAGGACGACCTCCTCACGGTAGGAGTCGCCCCGCCAGCCGATGCCCGCGACCCGGCGTACGGTGCTGTCCGGCCCGTCGCAGCCGGCGACGAAGCGGCAGGTCACCTCGTCGATCCCGCCGGGGGAGCGGAGGGTGGCGCGGGCCCCGCCGTCCGCCGCTGACGCGTCCACGAGATCGACGTCCCGCTCGATCTCGACCCCCCGCTCTCGCAGGGCATCGGTGAGCACCTCCTCGACGTCCATCTGACGCAGCAGGGTGAGGTGCGGGAAGGCGGTGTCGCGCAGGGCCACGTCGGCGAGCTGGACCGCCACCCGGCGGGCGCCGAGGTGGAGCTCGGCCCGCGGTGCCCGGTCGCCCCGCCCGAGCAGGCGCTCGGTCACCCCGAGTGGACGCAGGACCTCGAGTGTCCGCGGGTGCATGACCATGGCGCGCGACGGACGGAACGCGTCGTGCCGACGTTCGACGACGCGCACTGCGGCGCCGTGGGCATGGGCCTGGAGGGCGGTGGTGAGCCCGGCCGGCCCCGCGCCGACCACCAGCACGTCCGGGTTGCTCACGCGGCGGCCACCACGCGCCACCATGCGCTGGTCTCCCTCGTCGCGCAGGTCTCCAGCAGTGCCGGATCGGCGAGCACGTCGTCGCGCCTCAGCCCCGACAGCACCCGGAAGTCGATGGAGCCGGGCTCGCTGACCAGCTCCAGGACCCGCCACAGCGACCTGGCGTAGCGCTCGGCTCGCACCGGACCGTCCCACTCGTACAGGCCCCGGTAGAGGTCGCGGTCGTCGTGGGTCAGCCACAGCTTGGAGACGAAGCCCGGGAAGCCCACGAACAGGGGGGTGTTGAGGATGCTCTCGGCGCGGAACGCCTGGTGGCCACGCCCGCGGACCGCCCGCAGCCGGAAGGAGACGACGAGGAAGCAGGGGTCGCTCGCAGCCCAGGGGACGGCCGTCTCCCGGTACACCCGTCCGGTGGTCCCGTCGGCGAACCGGATGGTGCGCCCGACGTTGCCGCGCGGCGAGTGGATCTGGCCCCGGGTGAGCATCGCGGTGCTGGTGACGATGCAGTGGGCCACCGCACGCCACGCGATCGCTCGCGGCAGTGGGCTCTGCCACGGTGGACGTTGCGGCACGGTGCCTCCCCCGACGGTCGCGGTCCGGCCATCGTGTGCCGGGCCGATCCGGACAGGAAGTGGCGAAGGTCCCGGACGCCGGTCCCCAGGAGCCGGTCCCCACAACGGGCGTTGCGATGGCCGATCGGCGGATCTACGTTGATCGGGACAGGCGGGGGGCGACGCATGCACGAGCTGGCCATCGCGGAGAGCGTGGTGACGACCGTTCTCGAACGCACCACGGGGCGCGTCAGCGTCGTACGCCTGCGGGTGGGGCGGCTCTCCGGGGTGGTGCCCGACGCGCTGATGTTCTGCTTCGAGCTCGCCACTGCCGGGACCGCCCTCGAGGGCGCGGCCCTCGAGATCGAGGACCAGCGGGCCCGGGCGCACTGCCGGACGTGCGGCCAGGACTTCTCGCTCGACGACGCGATCCTGCTGTGTGCGTGCGGGAGCGCCGACGTCCACGTGCTGGCGGGACGAGAGCTCTCGGTGATGTCGGTGGAGGTGGCGTGAGATGTGCAGCACCTGCGGATGCGGCGAGTCCGACGTACGACTGACGACGCTGGGGACGCCGGCGCACGAGCACGACCACGGCCATCCCCATGACCACGCCCACCCGCACGAGCACCACCATCAGCAGGACGAGCACCAGCAGGACGAGCAGCCGCGCACCCACACCCTCGACCTCGAGGTGGCGGTCCTCGCCAAGAACGACCGGTTCGCGGCCGAGAACCGGGCCTGGCTGACCGCCCGCAGCATCACCGCGCTGAACCTGATGAGCTCGCCCGGCGCGGGCAAGACCACGTTGCTGGAGCGGACGATCGCCGGGATCGGTCGCCCCGTCACGGTGATCGAGGGCGACCAGGAGACGCTGTTCGACGCCGAACGGATCCGCCGGGCCGGCGCCCGTGCCGTGCAGGTCAACACCGGAGCGGGCTGTCACCTCGACGCGGCGATGGTGGCGCGGGCGCTGGGCGACCTGCGCCCCGACCCCCGCAGCGTCGTGTTCATCGAGAACGTGGGGAACCTCGTGTGCCCCGCCCTGTTCGACCTCGGCGAGAAGCGCAAGGTCGTGGTGATCTCGGTGACCGAGGGCGACGACAAGCCGCTGAAGTACCCCCACATGTTCGCCGCCGCAGACCTCGTCGTGGTCAACAAGACCGACCTGCTGCCGTACGTCGACTTCGACACCGAGCGGCTCATCCGGGACGCCCGGCGGATCAACCCCGGTGTCGAGGTCCTGTCGGTGTCGGCGAAGACCGGCGAGAACCTCGAGGCCTGGCTGGGATGGCTCGGCTGACGCCCCCGCCGTACGCCCTGGTGGGCGGCGACCCCTTGACAAGCCGCAGCCCCGAAGTTCTCATGGATTGAGATCGTGACAGAGGTCACATCGATGGCCTGACAATCCGAGCGGGACCGACAGCGGGGGCCCCGGAGAGCCGGCGCACCATGCCCACAGCCGCGGCAGTCGAAGCAGAACAGACCCTCATCCACGTCCTGTGGATCAATGCCGGACTGAGCTGTGACGGCGACTCGGTGTCGCTCACCGCGGCCACGCAGCCGAGCATCGAGGAGATCGCACTCGGCGCCCTCCCGGGGCTTCCCCAGATCGCGGTGCACTGGCCGTTGATCGACTTCGAGTGCGGACCCAACGGCGGGGCCGACGACTTCCTCGAGTGGTTCTTCAAGGCCGACCGCGGCGAGCTCGAGCCCTTCGTGCTGGTGGTCGAGGGGTCGATCCCCAACGAGCAGCTCCACGACGAGGGCTACTGGTGCGGCTTCGGCAACGACCCGATGACCGGGCAGCCGATGACGACCAGCGAGTGGCTCGACCGGCTGGCCCCGAAGGCGACGGCGGTCGTCGCGGTCGGCACCTGCGCGACGTACGGCGGCATCCACGCGATGGCCGGCAACCCGACCGGCGCCATGGGGGTGCCCGACTACCTCGGCTGGGACTGGACGTCGAAGGCCGGCATCCCGATCGTCTGCGTCCCCGGGTGCCCGGTCCAGCCCGACAACATGTCGGAGACGCTCATCTACCTGCTCTACATGGCCACCGGCCAGGCTCCGATGATCCCGCTCGACGACGCGCTGCGCCCGACCTGGCTGTTCGGCCAGACCGTGCACGAGGGCTGCGACCGGGCCGGCTACTACGAGCAGGGCGACTTCGCGACCGAGTACGGCTCCCCGAAGTGCATCGTGAAGCTCGGCTGCTGGGGTCCGGTGGTGAAGTGCAACGTGCCCAAGCGCGGCTGGATCAACGGCGTCGGCGGCTGCCCCAACGTCGGCGGGATCTGCATCGGCTGCACGATGCCGGGCTTCCCCGACAAGTTCATGCCGTTCATGGACGAGCCACCCGGGGGCAAGTTCTCCACCACGGCGATCGGCCTCTACGGCAACACCATCCGCCGCCTGCGGCAGGTCACGACGCACACCCTGGACAAGGAACCCAAGTGGCGCAAGCCCGGCCGGCAGCTGACGACCGGAGCCACCCGCACCTGGTAGTTCCACCCGAACCGCACAACCCGAACCGCACAAGATCGAGAGGCGTGGGGGATGACCTCGACCATTCCAGCACCCAGCAGCATGAAGGAAGACGCCACCGGCCTGGTCGAGATGGCGTGGGACCCGATCACCCGCATCGTCGGCAGCCTCGGCATCTACACCAAGATCGACTTCAGCCAGAAGGTCGTCGCCGAGTGCAAGAGCACCAGCTCGATCTTCCGCGGCTACTCGATCTTCATGAAGGGCAAGGACCCGCGCGACGCGCACTTCATCACCAGCCGCATCTGCGGCATCTGCGGGGACAACCACGCGACGTGTTCCTGCTACGCGCAGAACATGGCGTACGGCGTGAAGCCGCCGAACCTCGGTGAGTGGATCGTCAACCTCGGCGAGGCCGCGGAGTACATGTTCGACCACAACATCTTCCAGGAGAACCTGGTCGGGGTGGACTACTGCGAGCGGATGGTCGCCGAGACCAACCCCGGTGTGCTCGAGCTGGCCAACACGACCGAGGCGCCGCACGCCGACGCCCACGGCTACCGGACCATCGGCGACATCATGCGGTCGCTGAACCCGTTCACCGGCGAGTTCTACCGCGAGGCGCTGCAGGTCAGCCGCTGGACCCGCGAGATGTTCTGCCTGATGGAGGGACGCCACGTCCACCCCTCGACGCTCTACCCGGGCGGCGTCGGCACCGTGGCCACGATCCAGCTGTTGACCGACTACATCACCCGGCTGATGCGCTACGTCGAGTTCATGAAGAAGGTCGTGCCCATGCACGACGACCTCTTCGACTTCTTCTACCAGGCGCTGCCCGGCTACGAGAAGGTCGGCAACCGCCGGATCCTGCTCGGCTGCTGGGGCTCGTTCCAGGACCCCGAGCACTGCAACTTCGAGTACCGGGACATGACCAACTGGGGCCGGAAGATGTACGTCACCCCCGGCGTCGTCGTCGACGGCAAGCTCGTCACCACCGACCTGGTGGAGATCAACCTCGGCATCCGGATCCTGCTCGGCTCGTCGTACTACGACGACTGGGAGCACCAGGAGATGTTCGTGACGCACGACCCGCTCGGCAACCCGGTCGACCGGCGGCACCCGTGGAACCAGCACACCAACCCGAAGCCGCAGAAGCGCGACCTCGACGACAAGTACAGCTGGGTGATGTCGCCGCGCTGGTTCGACGGCAAGGACTACCTCGCCCTCGACACCGGCGGCGGGCCGCTCGCCCGGCTGTGGTCGACCGCGCTGGCCGGTCTCGTCGACATCGGCTACGTGAAGGCCACCGGCACCAGCGTGAAGATCAACCTGCCCAAGACGGCGCTCAAGGGACCGGTCGAGCTCGAGTGGAAGGTTCCCCAGTGGAGCAACACGATCGAGCGCAACCGGGCCCGCACCTACTTCCAGGCGTACGCCGCGGCCTGCGCGCTGCACTTCGCGGAGAAGGCGCTCGTCGAGATCCGCGCCGGGCGGACCAAGACCTGGGAGAAGTTCGAGGTGCCCGAGGAGGGCATCGGCTGCGGCTTCACCGAGGCGGTCCGCGGCGTGCTCAGCCACCACATGGTGATCCGCGACGGCAAGATCGCGAACTACCACCCCTACCCGCCGACGCCGTGGAACGCGAACCCTCGTGACTCCTACGGCACGCCAGGTCCCTACGAGGACGCGGTCCAGGGGCAGCCGATCTTCGAGGAGAACGACCGCGAGCACTTCAAGGGCATCGACATCATGCGCACGGTGCGCAGCTTCGACCCGTGCCTGCCGTGCGGCGTGCACATGTACCTCGGCGAGGGGCAGAAGCTCGAGCTGATGCACTCGCCGACCCAGTCCGTCACCGGATAGTCGGATGGGTGGTCTCGAGTCGTCCGAGGACCTGCGGGCCACCGGCGAGCGCATCGACGCCCTGCTCGAGGCGAGCGCCGCCGGCGGCGTGGTGGCGCGCGAGCGGGCGGAGGAGCTGGTCCGCCTGGTCGCCGACCTCTACGGCGCGGGCCTCGAGCGCATCCTCGACCTCGTGCACGAGGCGGGTCGTCTCGACGACGAGGTGCTGGCCGCACTGGCCGGCGACGACCTGGTCTCGAGCCTCCTGCTGGTGCACGGGCTGCACCCCTACGACGTGGACGAACGGGTCGAGCGCGCCCTGGACGGCGTCCGGCCCTACCTCGGGTCGCACGGCGGGGACGTCGAGCTGATCGGGGTCACCGACGAGGGCACGGTCCGGCTGCGCCTGCTCGGCAGCTGTGACGGCTGCCCGTCGTCCGCGGTCACCCTGAAGCTGGCGGTCGAGGGAGCGATCGAGGCGGCCGCCCCCGAGATCACCGCGATCGAGGTGGAGGAGGTCTCCGCCCCCGGCGGCGAGACGCTGATCGCGGTCTCCTCCCTGCGCTCGCGCCTCGCTGAGCAGTCCGAGGCCGCGTCGTGGGAGTCGGTGCCCGGGTTGTCGGACCTGGCGCCGGGTGCGGTCACGATCGTCGAGGCCGGGTCCGCCCGCCTGCTGGTCTGCCGGCTCGGCTCGGAGCTCTTCGCCTACCAGGACCGGTGTCCCCGCTGCGAGGCGTCGCTCCGGGGGGCCGCCCTGTCCCGCCGGCTGGGCGCGGCGGTCGGCGAGGCGGTGCTGCGCTGTCCGGGGTGCCAGGCGCACTACGACGTACGCCGGGCCGGTGCCTGCCTCGACGACGAGGCCTTCCACCTGACCCCCGTCCCGCTGCTGAGCGAGGGCGGGACCGTCTCCGTCGCGATCGCGGTCTCGGCATGAGCACGCCATGACCGGCCGGGTCCCGCTCGCCTCGCTGCGACGCATCACCAGCACCCGCCCCGAGCCGGCGGTCGGGGAACGGTGCGAGATGTGCGCGGCGCCGATCGCCGGCGAGCACCAGCACGTGGTGAACCTGGAGAGCCGGGCCCTGATGTGCACCTGCCGCGGGTGCTACCTGCTGTTCACCGCCGAGCAGGCCGAGCTGCGCTACCGCGCCGTCCCCGACCGCTACCTCTCGTTCCCCGACTTCTCCTTCGGGGCGAACGACTGGGACGACCTCCAGATCCCTGTCGGGCTGGCCTTCCTGTTCCGGAACTCCGTGCAGGACCGCGTGGTCGCGTTCTATCCAGGGCCGGCCGGCGCCACCGAGTCGGAGCTGCCGCTGGACGCCTGGGCACGCATCGTGGCGGTCAACCCGCAGCTCGGCCACCTCCGGGCCGACGTGGAGGCGCTGCTGGTGCGTGGGCCGGACCGGGAGCACGACGGGTTCAGCGCCCACGTCGTCCCGATCGACGCCTGCTACGAGCTGGTCGGGCGGCTGCGCACCCTGTGGCGTGGCTTCGACGGTGGCCAGGAGGCACGGACCGCGATCGACGACTTCTTCGCCGTGGTGGCGACCCGCAGCCGGCCGGCGCCACCCTGGACCGACTCCGGGGTGGCCTGATGGGTTACTACACCTTCACCGTCCTCGACATGTTCGCGGAGCCCTACGCCGTCGCCCCGCAGCTGACCGCCCGCCTGCGCATCGAGGAGTCCAGCGGGGAGACGATCCACGCGATCGCCCTGCGCTGCCAGGTGCGGATCGAGCCGCAGCGCCGGCGCTACGACGAGGCCGACGAGAGCGGCCTGCGCGCCCTCTTCGGCGACCGGGCCCGCTGGAGCGAGACCCTCAGGCCCTTCCTGTGGATGCAGTGCAGCGCGATGGTCCAGGGCTTCACCGGCAGCACCGAGGTGGACCTCGCGCTGCCGTGCACCTACGACTTCGAGGTGACCGGATCCCGCTACCTCCACGCGGTCGGTGACGGCACCATCCCGCTCGCGCTGCTCTTCTCCGGGACGGTGTTCACCAGGGGGGCGCACGGCTTCGGGGTGCAGCAGGTGCCCTGGGACTGCGAGGCCGCCTTCCCGATGCCGGTGGACGTGTGGCGGCAGATGATCGCGTCGTACTTCCCGAACACGGGGTGGATCCGCCTCGACCACGAGGTGCTGGGCGAGCTGGCCGACTTCCGGTCCCGGCACGGCCTGACCACCTGGGAGGAGACCGTGCAGGCGCTGCTCGGCACCCGGGACGGGGTGATCACATGATCCTCGACCAGGTCAGGGCGATCGCCGACGCCGTGCTCTACGAGGGCTACCTCCTCTACCCCTACCGCGCGAGCTCCTCGAAGAACCAGTCCCGCTGGCAGTTCGGCGTGCTCGGCCCGCCACGGGCCTCCGCTGCGAGCTTCGCCGAGGAGCCCGGCCTGTCCTTCCAGTGCCTGCTGGAGCCCGGCGACACCGGCGCCACCGAGGGGGCGACGTCGGTGAGCCCGCACCTGCGGTTCCTCCAGCTCCAGGTCCGCTCGGTCGAGCGGCGCGTCGGCGAGGAGCACCTGCCCGTCCCGGAGCTGGTCGTCGACGAACGCTCCCTGCTCAGCTGGGAGGAGGCGGTCGAGTGCGAGGTCGCGCTGCCGGCGTACGCCGTGGACGCGGCGCTGGCGGGGGACCCGCAGGAGACCGCCCGCACCACGGTGGACGTCCCGGGCGCCGAGGAGATCGAGCCGGTCCTCGATGCCACCGGGGCGAGCGTCGGCCGGATCGTGCGCAGACGCTTCCCCCTGCAGGCCGAGGTCGCGATCAGCGCCGAGCCCGACGACGGCTACGCCCGGCTCACCGTGGCGGTGGCGAACACCCACCCCGCCGAGGTGCACGGCAAGGACGACGCGATCCGGGTCTCCCTGATCGGCGCCCACGTGCTGCTCGTGGCCGAGGACGCGCGCTTCGTCTCCCTGCTCGAGCCCCCGCAGGGAGCCGCGCCGGCGGTGTCGCGGTGCACGCAGCGGCGCTGCTTCCCGGTCCTGGTCGGGCCGCCGGGGTCGACCGACGTGGTGCTGGGCTCGCCGATCATCCTCTACGACCACCCCGAGATCGCGGAGCAGAGCGCGGGCGCCCTGTTCGACTCGACCGAGATCGACGAGATCCTGACCCTGCGGGTGATGACGATGACCGACGCGGAGAAGGCCGAGGCCCGCGCCACCGACCCGCGTGCCGCCGAGATCATCGACCGCTGCGACCAGATGTCGCCCGAGACGCTGCGCGACCTGCACGGCGTGCTGCGCGACCCGCACGGTGCGCCGGCTGAGCCGGTCCCCAGCGCGGCCCCCGGGAACGAGGCGGACACCGTGCCGTGGTGGGACCCGGCCGCCGACGAGAGCGTCCAGCCGGACACGGACAGCATCGTCATCGACGGCGTCAGCGTCGCGCGGGGGAGCCTGGTGCGCGTCCACCCCTCGCGACGTGCAGACGCCCAGGACCTCTTCTTCGCCGACCAGGTGGCCCGGGTGACGGCCGTGCTCTCCGACGTCGACGGAGGCACGCACGTCGCCCTGGTCCTCGTCGACGACCCGGCCGCGGACCTGCACGAGTGGTACGGCCGCTACTTCTACTTCGCCCCTGATGAGCTCGAACCACTGGACCCAGCACGAGAGGAGAGCCGCTCATGAGAACTGTCGGCATGGTGACCACGCTCGTCGGCGCCGTCGTCGCCGCGGTCGTCGTCACCGTCGGGATCCGTTCGGTCCCCGACATCCAGCGATACCTGAAGATCCGCCAGATGTGACCGGCGGCGGACACCACCCGAGGGGAGCAGCATGAGGGAGCAGCCAGGCGAGCATCCGGCACGCGTGCTGGTGGCAGGCATCGGCAACCTGTTCTGCGGCGACGACGGGTTCGGGCCCGAGGTCGTCCGCCGGCTCGCCGCGTCGGGATCCCTGCCCGGGCAGGTGCGGGCGGTCGACTACGGCATCCGCGGCCTCCACCTGGCCTACGACCTGCTCGACGGCTACGACGCACTGGTGATCGTCGACGCGCTGCCCGGGGACGGCGAGCCCGGGGAGATCACGGTGCTCGAGGTCGGCGAGGACGACCTCGGTGCGGGTGAGCTCGACCCCCATGGGATGGCACCGGTCGCGGTCCTGGCGAGCCTGACGGATCTCGGTGGCCGGCTGCCCCCGACGTACGTCGTCGGCTGCCGTCCGGCCGACGTGGAGGAGGGCATCGGCCTGTCCCCGGCCGTCGAGGCCGCGGTCCCCGCGGCGATGGAGACCGTGCACGCCGTGCTGCGCGAGCGCGTCCCGACGCGCACGGGCGTCGAGGACGGAGCAGCCTGATGTGCCTCGGGATCCCCGGTCAGGTCGTCCACGTCCTGGAGGGCAACGGCGGCATGCTCGCGCTGGTCGACGTGCTCGGTGCACAGCGACCGATCAACCTCGGGATGCTCGAGCAGATCGACGTGGTGCCCGGCGAGTGGGTGCTGATCCACATGGGCTTCGCCCTCGAGCGGATCGACGAGGCCAGGGCCGAGGCAGCCATGTCCGGCCTCGAGATGATGGGTCGGGCCCGCGAGCCGCAGGAGCTCGGAGGCGCCGATGGCTGATCTCTCCGTGCTCGCGGCAGGCCCGGTCCAGCGTCGACGGATCGTGGTCCGCGGCGTCGTGCAGGGGGTCGGCTTCCGGCCCTTCGTGGCGAGGGTGGCGGCCGAGCTCGGCCTTGCCGGGCACTGCGGCAACGACGCGGGCAGCGTCTTCATCGAGGCCGAGGGAGCACCCGGCGCCCTGGAGGGGCTGATCCGGAGGATCCGCGCCGAGGCACCTCCGCTGGCGCTGGTGAACGAGGTGTGCGAAGAGCGCCTCGCACCCCAGGGGGACACCGCCTTCCGGATCGTGCCCAGCCGTGCTCAGCCGGGAGCCCGCACCCTGGTGTCGCCCGACGTCGGCACCTGCGCCGCGTGCCTCGCGGAGCTGTTCGATCCCGGCAACCGCCGCTTCCGCCACCCGTTCATCACGTGCACCGACTGCGGTCCGCGGTTCACGATCATCCGGGACCTGCCCTACGACCGGCCGGCCACGACGATGGCGGCCTTCGCGATGTGTGCCCGGTGCCGCGAGGAGTACGACGACCCGGCCGACCGCCGCCACCACGCCCAGCCGATCGCCTGCCACGACTGCGGCCCGCGCATCTGGCTCGAGGAGGACGGCCGCCGCGTGGACGGGGACGACGCCGTCCTCGCTCGCGTGCAGCAGCTGCTGCACGCCGGCGCGATCGTGGCGGTCAAGGGAGTCGGTGGCTTCCACCTCGCGTGCGACGCCGCCAACCCCGAGGCGGTCGCCACGCTCCGCGCCCGCAAGCACCGGCCGGGCAAGCCGCTCGCGGTGATGGCCCGCGACCTGGCGGCGGTGCGCCGCATCGCGCACCTGTCGGCGGCCGAGCAGGCGGCCCTGACCCAGCCGGCCCGGCCGATCGTCCTGCTCCGCACGCTCCCCTCGGCCGGGCTCGCCCCCGGGGTGGCCCCCGACCTGGACGAGATCGGCGTGCTGCTGCCCTACACCCCGCTGCACCACCTGCTCCTCGACCCGGTGGCCGGCGCCGAGCCGCCCGGGGTGCTCGTGCTGACCTCGGGCAACCTCGCGGACGAGCCGCTGTGCCACCGCAACGACGACGCGCGCGAGCGGCTGGCCGGGATCGCGGACGCGTTCCTGATGCACGACCGCGAGGTCGCGGTGCCCTGCGACGACTCGGTGGTGACGGTCTGGGGCGGCGGCGAGCTGCCGGTGCGCAGGTCGCGCGGCTACGCGCCGCTCCCGGTCCGCCTCGACCGCACCGGCCCGGTGACGCTCGCGGTCGGCGCCGAGCTGAAGAACACCTTCTGCCTGGTCCGTGACGACAGCGCGTTCTGCTCCGGGCACCTGGGCGACATGGGCACCCTGGAGAGCCTGCGCGCCTTCGAGGACGCGGTCCGGCAGATGACTGCCCTGCGTGCGGCCGAGCCGGAGCTCGTGGTGGCCGACGACCATCCCGGCTACGCGACCCACGCGTGGGCCACCCGCTACAGCCGGGAGCACGACGTACCCCTGGTCACCGTGCAGCACCACCACGCCCACGTGGCCTCGCTGCTGGCCGAGCACGCCCTGCTGGGCACCCGGGTGCTCGGCGTGGCCTTCGACGGCACCGGCTACGGCTGCGACCGCACGGTGTGGGGCGGCGAGCTCCTGCTGGTCGGCCCCGACGTGGGTACGGCGACCCGGGTCGGCCACCTGGAGCCGTTCCTGCTGCCCGGTGGGGACCGCGCGGTGCGCCACCCGTTCCGGGTGGCGCTCGCCCTGCTGCACGCCGCGGGCATCCCCGACGCCGAGGGGCTCGCCCTGACCGGTGCCTGTTCCGCCGAGGAGCAGCGCGTGGTGCGCGCCCAGCTGGCGAGCGGCGTGGGCTGTGTCCGGACCACCAGCATGGGCCGGCTCTTCGACGGGGTCGCCTCCCTGCTCGGGGTCCGCCACCAGATCAGCTATGAGGCCCAGGCGGCGATCGAGCTCGAGGCGCTGGCGCGGACCAGCCCGGTCGCCGTGGACCTGCCGCTGGAGGTCGAGGACGGTGAGCTGCGGATCGGCTCGCTCGTGCGCGCGCTGGTCGAGGGGGTGCGGGCAGGACGCTCGACGGCGGAGCTCGCGCTCGGGTTCCACCGGGCCCTGGCCGCCGCGACCACGGACCTGGTGGTCGCCACCGCGCGCGAGCACCAGGTGGAGACGGTGGGCCTCACCGGTGGCGTGTTCCAGAACCGGCTGCTGCTCGAGGACCTGGCCGGCGGGCTCCGCTCCGCCGGGCTGCGGGTCCTGACCCATCGCCGGGTGCCGTGCAACGACGGCGGCCTCGCGCTCGGCCAGGCCGTCGTGGGCCGCGCCCGAGTCGCGGCAGTGAGCCATCCCGGGACGACAGGAGGAGAGACGTGACGATCACCCGTGAACCCGCCGAGCTCATCGGCGAGGAGCTGAGCGAGGACCTCGCCGCGGCCTCGCTCGCCCTGGCCCGGAAGTTCCATGCCGGAGCCACGCTCTGGGTGGTCTCCCCGCAGTGGGAGCCGCACGCCCACCACGTGGCCGTCGAGTTCGTGCACCCGGTGATCATGGGCAAGCGGGCGCTGCCCGCGGTGGCCCTGGTCGATCCGGACCCGGTGGCCCAGACACGGGTGGCGACCCGGCCCGGCGACGTCATCCTGGCCGTGGCCTCCGCGGACGACACGAGCGTGCAGGACCTCATGCGGCGGGCGCCCGCCTGGGGCGCGCACACGATCTGGATCGGGTTCGGCCCGCGACCAGTGGCCGGCAGCGCCGACCACGTGCTCTGGTTCCCTTCCGACGACCCGATGGTCCCCGCGACCGGTCGGTTCGTGCTGATGTACCACCTGCTGTGGGAGCTCACCCACGTCTGCTTCGAGCACCCCGGCCTGCTCGCCGAGAAGGCCGACGACTGCGACGACGAGGTCTGCGTGACCTGCAGCGACGAGGGCCGGCTGGCGGAGGTCGTGCTCGCCCCCGATGAGGAGTTCGCCAGTGCCCTGGTCCGGACCGCCACCGGCGAGGAGCCCGTCGACGTGACGCTGATCGGCGAGGTGGCGCCCGGTGACCTGCTGCTCGTCCATGCGGGCGCCGCGATCACCCGCCTCGAGGACCTGCCGGGGGTGACGAGATGAGCGAGCTGAACGCGAACACCGACTTCCTCTACCCGTTCATCGAGGCCTCCGAGCACGACTCCGGCGCGCTGCTCGCCGACCTCGCGGCCTCGGCGCGCGGCAAGTCCGAGGTCAGCGCGCGGCTGCAGGCGGCGTCGCTGGAGGAGAACGAGGAGGGGCTCCGGGTGGCAGGTGCCGCGATGGCCGACCGGTTCCGCCGCGGTGGCCGGCTCTACACCTTCGGGAACGGCGGCAGCTCGACCGATGCGGCCACCCTGGCGACGCTGTTCTGCAAGCCCGCCCGCGGACGCGCCGTACCCGCCTGGTCGCTCGCGGCCGACCAGGCCGTGGTCACCGCGCTCGGCAACGACGTCGGCTTCGAGCTGATCTTCTCGCGCCAGGTGATCGCCCACTCCCGGCCGGACGACATCGCCATCGCGCTGTCGACCTCGGGCAACTCCGACGACCTGATGACGGCCCTGAGCGAGGCGAAGCGACGCGGCCTGCTCACCATCGGGTTCGCCGGGCACGACGGTGGCGCCATGGCGACCAGCCCCGACGTCGACCACTGCTTCACCATCCGCTCGCAGAGCATCCACCGGATCCAGGAGAGCCAGGCCGTCGTCGGCTTCCGGTTGTGGTCGGTGGTCCAGGAGCTCACCCGACGACGAGGCGAGCCGGTCACGGCCGGCCCGGCGCCCGTCCCCGACCCGAGAGGTTCCCGATGATCAGCGAACCCACCACCCACGTGGACCGGGAGAACCGGATGCTGCTCAAGATCGAGGAGTTCCGCAAGCGCCGGCCCCGGCTGATCGACGAGCACATCACCCTGGCGCACGGTGCCGGCGGGAAGTCCTCGGCCGCCCTCGTGGACGCGGTCTTCGTCGAGGCCTTCCGCAACCCCGCGCTCGAGCAGCTCGGCGACGGTGCGGTGCTCACCCTGCCGTCGGGGGAGCGGGTGGCGTTCTCCACCGACTCGTTCGTGGTGCAGCCGCTGGAGTTCCCCGGCGGGAGCATCGGGCACCTGGCGGTCCACGGCACCGTGAACGACCTCGCCGTCAGCGGCGCCCGGCCGCAGTGGCTGTCCGCGGCGTTCGTGATCGAGGAGGGGTTCGACATGGACCGGCTCCGGTCGATCGTCGCCGACATGCAGGAGGCCGCCCTGGCCGCGGGCGTGATGGTCGTGACCGGTGACACCAAGGTGGTCGCCCGGGGAGCGGCCGACGGGCTGTACATCTCGACCGCCGGCGTCGGGGTGGTCCCCGCCGGGCGCCGGCTCGGCGCCGACCTGGTGCAGCCGGGGGACCGGCTGGTGCTGTCCGGTGCGCTGGGCGACCACGGCATGGCGGTGATGCTCGCCCGGGGGGACCTGGCCATCGAGGCCGACATCGTCTCGGACACCGCGCCGGTGCACGGGATGGTCGAGGCGCTGCTCGCCGCCGCGCCCGGGACGCGCTGGATGCGGGACGCCACCCGGGGCGGGCTGGGCACCGTGTGCAACGAGCTCGCCCAGACCGCCGGGGTCGGGGTGATCCTCGACGAGGAGTCGCTGCCGGTGAACCCCCAGGTGCTGGGGGCCTGCGACATGCTCGGCATCGACCCGATCTACGTCGCCAACGAGGGCAAGTTCGTGGCGGTGGTGCCGCACGACGAGACCGAGGCGGCGGTCGCGGCCCTGCGCGGGCACCCGCTGGGCAGCCAGGCCACGGTGATCGGCCAGGTGGTCGAGACACCGTCCGGGATGGTCGCGCTGCGCACCCCGTTCGGGGGCAGCCGCATCGTCGACATGCTCGTCGGGGACCCGCTGCCCCGGATCTGTTGAGCCACCACCGAGAGAGGGCGTGATCTTGAGATGAGAGGGAGGAAGCGGACATGTGCCTAGGGATACCGGGTCAGGTCGTGCAGATCACCGACGCCGAGCAGCACCTGGCGAAGGTGGCGGTCAACGGGGTCCAGCGCGTGATCAGCGTGCGGCTGCTGGCCGAGCAGGGGCTCGTCGAGGGCGACTGGGTGCTCGTCCACGTCGGGTTCGCGATGGCCCGGATCGACGAGGTGGAGGCGCAGCTGACCCTCGACCAGGTCAGGAAGATGGGCAGCGACTACGTCAACGAGATCGAGGCGTTCAACTCCTCCCGGATCGCCTGACCAGCAGCCCGGCGTACCGCACAGCGTGCCGAATTCGATGATGACGAGGTGACCCATGAAGTTTGTCGATGAGTTCCGCGACCCGGCCGCGGCCCGTGCCCTGGTCAAGTCGATCACCCACCTGACCGGTGACGACGAGTTCAAGTTCATGGAGGTCTGCGGCGGGCACACGCACACGATCTATCGACACGGGCTCGAGCACATCCTCCCGCCCGGGATCGAGCTGGTGCACGGCCCGGGCTGCCCGGTCTGCGTGATCCCGATGGGCCGGGTGGACGACGCCATGTGGCTGGCCGAGCAGCCCGACGTCATCTTCACGACCTTCGGCGACATGATGCGCGTGCCGGGCTCGCGTGGCAGCCTGCTCGACGCCAAGGCCCGCGGTGCCGACACCCGGTTCGTCTACTCGCCACTCGACGCGCTGAAGATCGCCGTCGACAACCCGGACAAGCACGTGGTGTTCTTCGCGGTCGGCTTCGAGACGACCGCCCCGTCCACCGCGGTGACGCTGGTGCGGGCCAGGCAGCTCGGGCTGACGAACTTCTCGGTGTTCTGCAACCACGTCACGATCGTGCCGCCGATCAAGGCCATCCTGGAGTCTCCGGACCTGCGGCTGCACGGCTTCCTGGGCCCCGGCCACGTGTCGACCGTGGTGGGCACCCGGCCCTACCGCTTCGTGCCGGAGGTCTACGGCAAGCCGCTGGTGGTCGCCGGCTTCGAGCCGCTCGACATCCTCGCCACCGTGCACATGCTGCTGCAGCAGATCCGCGACGGCCGCTGCGAGGTGGAGAACCAGTACGGCCGGGTGGTGCGCGAGGAGGGCAACCTCCAGGCGCTGAAGCTGCTCGGCGAGACGTTCGAGCTCCGGCCGCACTTCGAGTGGCGCGGGCTGGGCTTCATCTCCCAGAGCGCGCTGAAGGTCAACGGGCGCTACGCGGAGTTCGACGCCGAGGAGCGCTTCTCGATGCCGGGCGTGCGCGTCGCGGACCCGAAGGCCTGCCAGTGCGGCGAGGTGCTCAAGGGGGTCATCAAGCCCTGGGAGTGCAAGGTCTTCGGCACCGCCTGCACCCCGGAGACCCCGATCGGCACCTGCATGGTCTCCCCGGAGGGCGCCTGCGCCGCCTACTACAACTTCGGCCGGTTGCACCGCGAGGCCGCCGACATGGTGGGACAGACCGCGGGCGCATGACCGAGAACGGCCAGCGGCCGCCCGGGCACCGGCTCTTCGCGCAGTACGCCCACGCCCCCAACGCCCTGGGCTACTGCGGCCCGGAGGGCGCGGCCGCGCTGCGCGCCGTCGCCGCGGCGTGGCGGTGCCGGCGTCGACGTGCCGGCGCTCGCCCGGGGCTTCTCCGGGGCCTGGCCCTACCAGCAGGTGCTGGCCGAGCTGGCCGGCGTCGAGGACCCCCTCGACGAACGCGTCGTGCGGGGCTACTGGACCGGCAACGAGCTCACCGACCAGGTGGGCAACGCCCGCTTCGGGGCCGCGCTGCTCGAGCGGATCCGGCCGCAGGCCGGCCACTACTGGGGGCACCTGACCGACGACCTGCTGGTCGAGGCCGCGCCGACGCACGCGTTCCACGTGCTCGGCGTCTACCCGTGGTCGCGGCTGCTGCACACCGGCCAGCCCGAGCCGTTGCAGGTGCTCGACTCGTGTCGGATCGGCTGGGCGAGGGTGGTCGCGGTGCAGCCGCGGCAGCTCGTCGTACGCGCCCGACACCTGGAGTACGACGGGCACGTGCTCGCGCTGGGCCGCGAGCGGGAGGAGCGCATCGACCACGTGGTCGACGAGGCGTCCTTCCTCGACGAGGTGGGGCCGGGGGACCACGTCGCGGTGCACTGGGGCTTCGCCTGCGACCGGCTCGGCGACGAGCAGGTGGCCCGGCTCGAGCGCTGGACGCGGTGGCAGCTCGAGGCGATGGCACCCCGGCTCGCGCGGCCGCAGCGCGTGTGACTTACCCGAGCCGGGTGAGGCCGCGCAGGCCGCGGAGGTCTTGACTGGGCTCAGCACACACCGAGGGAGGTGGAGGGGCATGGGTGATCCGGCCGTCCAGCTCTCCCCGGGCGAGCAGGTCGTCCTCGACATGCACGAGCACCCGAAGCACCTGCTCGGCACGATGCTGATCTGCCTGCTCGCGCTGGTGGGTCTCGTCCTGGTCGTGGCCTACGGACCCGACGACGGGTTCTTCGCCTGGCTCGACGAGGCCGGCTGGCTCGCCTTCGCCGGCGTCGTGCTGGTGTTCGGCGTCTGGCCGGTGCTCGCCTGGTGGAAGCGCACCTACACGCTGACCACCGAGCGGCTGGCCACTCGGGTGGGGGTGCTTCGTCGATCGGGCCGGGACATCCCGCTGACCCGGATCAACGACGTGGCCTTCGAGCAGGGCATCCTGGACCGGGTGGTCGGGGCCGGGACGCTGAAGGTCTCGGCTGCCAGCGAGGAGGGGACGGTCATCCTCAAGGACATCCCCGACATCCACCAGGTCTCGCTCCAGATCAACGAGCTGGTGCGCCAGATCGAGGGGAACCGCTGAGGTGTCAGCTGTCTCTCGGTGCGTGGATCCCGTAGACGCTGTCCGGGGCCTCGTCCCGGACGCTGACCCAGCCGACGGGGGAGAAGTGGAACCGCTGCCCGTCCCCGTCGAACACCGTGAGCACGCCGCTCTGCGGGTTGATCTCGTACCTGCACGAGTCACCCGAGTACGTTGTCAGGACACCGCTGGCATATGCCACCTCGAAGTCGGCCATACCCGGAGCCTGCCATGAAGACGACCCCACGTCTGCCGACCGGAATCTACGAGGCCGAGCTGCGCCGCCTGCAGGCCGAGTTCGTCAAGGTGCAGGAGTGGGTGAAGTCCGAGCGGCAGCGGGTCGTGGTGATCTTCGAGGGCCGCGACGCCGCGGGCAAGGGCGGTGCGATCAAGCGCATCACCGAGTACCTGAGCCCGCGGGTGGCCCGCATCGAGGCACTTCCAGCGCCCACCGAACGCGAGCGGACCCAGTGGTACTTCCAGCGCTACCTCGACCGTCTGCCCAGCGCCGGGGAGATCGTCCTGTTCGACCGGTCCTGGTACAACCGGGCCGGCGTCGAGAAGGTGATGGGGTTCTGCACGCCGGCGGAGTACAGCCGGTTCCTGCACCAGTGCCCGATCCTGGAGCGGATGCTCGTCGAGGACGGCGTGCTGCTGCGCAAGTACTGGTTCTCGGTCAGTGACCGTGAGCAGCAGCGGCGGTTCAAGTCCCGGCTCAAGGACCCGATGCGCCAGTGGAAGCTCTCCACGATGGACCTGCAGTCGATCACCCGCTGGGAGGACTACTCCCGGGCCAAGGACGAGATGATGGTGCACACCGACATCCCCGAGGCGCCGTGGTACGTCGTCGAGGGCGACGTGAAGCCGAACGCGCGGCTGAACATGATGGCTCACCTCCTCTCGACGATCCCCTACGCGGACATCCCCCCGGCGATCCTGGAGCTGCCGCCCCGGCCGAAGCCCAAGGGGTACGAGCGCCCACCTCGCGAGCACGCGACGTACGTGCCGGACCACAGTGCGGCGCTGCTGGACCAGGAGTGAGCCGGCTCCCGGGTGGGTTGTCCCTGGGGCCACCTGGGTGGCCGCCCCGCGGCGTCGGCAGCGGGCCCTGTACCTCTCCTCGCCGATCGGGCTCGGCCATGCCAAGCGCGACCTCGCGATCGTCGACGAGCTGCGGAAGCTGCATCCGGACCTGGAGGTCGACTGGCTCGCCCAGCACCCGGTGACCACCGTGCTCGAGGCCGCCGGCGAACACATCCACCCGGCGTCGGCGTGGCTGGCGACGAGTCCGCACACTTCGAGCACGAGGCGGGGGAGCACGACCTGCACGCCTTCCGGGCGATCCGGGAGATGGACGAGATCCTCGTCAACAACTTCATGGTCTTCCAGGAGGTCGTCGAGCGGGAGCACTACGACCTCGTGATCGGCGACGAGGCCTGGGACGTGGATCACTACCTCCACGAGAACCCCGATCTGAAGCGCTTTGCGTTCGCCTGGCTGACCGACTTCGTCGGCTGGCTGCCGATGCCGGACGGTGGTGACCGGGAGGCGGCGCTCACCGCCGACTACAACGCGGAGATGATCGAGCAGCGAGCCCGCTTCGCGAGGGTCCGGGACCGGTCGGTGTTCGTCGGCAATCCCGAGGACGTGGTGCCGGAGAGCTTCGGCCCGGGGCTCCCGCTGATCAGCGACTGGGTCCGGGACAACTTCGACTTCTGCGGCTACGTCACGGGATTCGACACCGCCGAGCTCGCCGACCGCGGGGCGTTGCGGGAGCGGCTCGGCTACCCGGCCGACGAGCGCCTGTGCGTGGTCACGGTCGGCGGATCGGGAGTCGGCGGGCCACTCCTCCGGCGGGTCCTCGACGTCGCGCCGCTGGTGCGCCGGCAGCTGCCCGACCTGCGCTTCCTGGTCGTCGCGGGCCCGCGGATCGACCCGAAGTCCCTGCCCCGGCGGCGCGGGGTGTCGGCCCGCGGTCACGTGCCGCACCTCTACCGGCACCTGGCCGCCGCCGACCTGGCTGTCGTCCAGGGCGGGCTCACCACGACGATGGAACTGACCGCCAACCAGCGGCCGTTCGTCTACGTGCCGCTGCGGCACCACTTCGAGCAGAACTTCCACGTCCGGCACAGGCTCGACCGGTATGGCGCCGGGCGGTGCCTCGACTACGCGGAGGCCGTGGACCCGGACGCCCTCGTCGATGCCATCGTCAAGGAGGTCGACCACGAGGTCTCCTACCGGCCCGTGGAGACCGACGGGGCCGCGGTCGCCGCCCGTACGCTCGCCGACCTGCTGTGATCTGGGGCCGGCCGGAACGTGTCGTTGTCGGGGTGCCGCACCGGTCACGCCTCGTTCAGGTCTCGCCCCCGATGTCGAACTCGTAGGCCTCGAAGACGAGGTCGGAACCGCGCTGGCGATGGCGGACGAGTCGGCCGAGCAGCGCCGTGCCCAGTTCGCGCACCGCCCCCGGGTCCGCGCCCGGTGCCGCCACCCGGGCCAGCAGGTGGTCGATCTGGCCGCGCAGCTGGACGTGCTCCTCGGTGAGGCGGCCGATCGCTCCGGCCAGGCGCGGCGCGGTCCGGATCACCTCGGCGTAGAGGCCGTCGGGACTCTCGGTCAGGTCGATGTGCTCGCGGAAGTCGGCGTCCAGCTCGACGAGGGTGAGATGGACGTGGGACGCCCACCGTGTCTCGCCGCGGGACGGCGGGCTGGCCAGCGCCTGCTCCAGGGCGTCGATGGAGTCGCGCAGCTCGGCGCGGTGGCGACGCAGATCGTCGAGGAAGGCCTGCTCGGGCAGGGAGGGAATCGGCTCCATCGTCGCCTCCGGCGGTGGACCCGGGGAGGGCCCTGACGCCAGTGTGGCGCGTGGATGGAGACCGTGTCCACGGTCGACCCAGGGTGCTGCGTCAGACGCCGGCCGCGGTGACGATCGCGTCGGTGAGGAACCCGGCGACCAGGCCGATCAGGATCCCGTAGGCAAGCAGGTCGGTCCGGCGCGCCCGCGCACCGACGCTGATCAGCTGGGTGATGACGTAGAGGAGCGAGCCGGCGGCGAGGGTCATGAACGCCACGCTGAGCGGCTCGCTGGTGAAGCCGTGCCCGATGATCGTGCCGATGAAGGTCGGGGCGCCGCCGATCGCCCCGAGGGCGAGCAGGAACCCCCAGCTGGGCCGGCGGGCCTGGCCCTCGTGGTCCAGGTCGGCCGCGAGGGGCGCGACGATGCCGAAGCCCTCGGTGGCGTTGTGCAGGCCGAAACCCACGACGAGCATCACCGCGAGCGCGATCTCGCCGGTTGCGGCGGACTGCCCGATGGCCAGCCCCTCGGCGAAGTTGTGCAGGCCGATGCCCACCGCGATGAGCAGCGAGAGGCGACGCGCGGCCGACCACGAGGCGATGCCGCGCGGCGGCTTCACCTCGCCGAGGGTCATCGCCCCCGGGCCGGCCGGCCGGGCGGGTGCGTCGGCGGGTCGGGCGGGCACCTGGTTGCCCATCCAGCGCTCGTAGAACACCAGCGACAGCAGGCCGACGGCGAGGCCGGCGACGAAGATCAGCCCGTAGCCGGCGGCGGTGCCCAGGCCGCCGTCGCCCTCGTGCACCGAGGCGAGCGCGACGTCGATCGGCTCCCAGGCGGCGGAGAGCACGTCCCACACCAGGAACAGGAGGATCCCTACCGCGGTGGCGTTGAGCAGGAGCCGCAGGGACGGCGCGGGCTTGCGCAGCCGGCCCAGGGGCAGGCCGAGCAGGATGGTGACGCCGGCGATGAACCCCAGCAGCAGGGTGGCGGGAAGACTCACGGGAGATTCCGATCGGGGAGGACGAGTCCGTGCCCCATCACGTTAGGCTCACCTAACTTGAGAGGCAAGTCGCGGCCGCACCCGGTCACTCGAGTCAGACCCCGACCACCCCGACCACCCCGGCACATGCCGCGTCCGAAAGGCTGACTCCATGGCTACCCCGCAGACCCCGCTGGGCCTCTTCGGCACCGACGCGCTGATCGGCGACGAGGACCTCGCGATCCGGGACACCGTGCGCAAGCACGTGGAGGACAGGCTCAAGCCCCAGCTCGCCGACTGGTACGAGTCCGCCTCGATCCCGGCCCGCGAGCTCGCCCGGGAGCTCGGGTCGCTCGGGGTGCTGGGCATGCACCTGGAGGGCTACGGCTGCGCGGGCACCAGCGCGACGGCGTACGGCCTGGCCTGCCTGGAGCTGGAGGCCGGCGACTCCGGCCTGCGCTCGCTGGTGAGCGTGCAGGGGTCGCTGGCGATGTTCGCGATCTGGCAGCACGGCTCGGAGGAGCAGAAGCAGGAGTGGCTGCCGCGGATGGCGGCCGGCGAGGCGATCGGCTGCTTCGGGCTGACCGAGCCCGACTTCGGGTCGAACCCGGCCGGGATGCGCACCCGGGCCCGCCGCGATGCGCCGGACGGGAATGGCGATTGGGTGCTCACCGGCAACAAGATGTGGATCACCAACGGCTCGGTCGCCGACGTCGCGGTCGTCTGGGCGCAGACCGACGACCGGATCCGTGGGTTCGTCGTGCCCACCGACACCCCCGGCTTCTCCGCGCCGGAGATCCGGAAGAAGATGTCGCTGCGCGCCTCGGTGACCTCGGAGCTCGTCCTCGACGACGTCCGGCTCCCGGCGTCGGCTGTGCTCCCCGAGGCGGCCGGACTGTCCGGCCCGCTGTCCTGCCTGAACGAGGCCCGCTTCGGGATCGTGTTCGGCGCGCTCGGTGCCGCCCGGGACTGCCTGGAGACCGCGATCGCCTACGTCGGTGAGCGGCAGATCTTCGACAAGCCGCTCGGCGCCTACCAGCTCACCCAGGCCAAGCTCGCCGACATGACCCTCGAGCTGGGCAAGGGGATGCTGCTCGCGCTGCATCTCGGCTCGCTCAAGGACGCGGGCACGCTGCGCCCCGAGCAGGTCAGCCTCGGCAAGCTCAACAACGTGCGGGAGGCGATCGCGATCGCCCGGGAGTGCCGCACCCTGCTCGGCGCGGCCGGCATCACGCTGGAGTACCCGCTCATGCGGCACGCCAACAACCTCGAGTCGGTGCTGACCTACGAGGGCACCTCCGAGGTCCACCAGCTCGTCATCGGCCAGGCCCTCACCGGCCAGGCGGCGTTCCGGTAGCCGTGACGACGGCCTCGCGGAACCGCACCCGGCGGCCGGTGATGAGCAGCGCCCGGCTGTAGACCAGGGCGGCGACGTAGACCATGGCGACGGCGCCGGCAGCGGTGAGCGTCATGGCGATCACCAGCTGGTACGCCGGCACCTCGCCGGAGGCCCAGCGCAGCGGCATCACCAGCGGAGCCGTGATGGGGAACATCGACGCGAGGACGCTCCACGTTCCCTGGGGGTCCTCCCCGACGACGAAGATCGCGATGAGGAACGACCCGGTGATCATCGTGATCACCGGGGTCACGGCGGTGTCGACCTCGGTCACCTTGTCGACCAGCGCGCCACACGCGGCGTACAGGAACGAGTACAGGGCGAAGCCCAGCAGGAACCACACGAGGCCGAGCGCGATGTCGGCGGCGGCGACAGCCGGCAGCCCCATGTCGTCGCTGACTCGCAGCGCCACGGCGAACGGCGCGCCGAGGACCAGCAGCTGGGTCAGGGTGACGGTGCCGACCGCGGACACCGTGCCGACCAGGATCTGGCTGGGCCGGAGGACCGCGAGCAGCACCTCGGAGATGCGGGTGGTCTTCTCCAGCGCGACGGCGGTCGCGATGGCGGTGCCCCCGAACAGCAGCGCCAGGTTGAGCACCATGCCGACACCGAGACCGAGCAACGTGCGTCCCTCGTCCGCCGTCCTGCCGACGGTGACCTGGCGGGGCGGCTGGATCGACTGGAGCCGGGTGACCTGGTCCGGGCTGAGGCCCAGCTCGACCAGGACGCGGTTGGTCTCCAGGCTGACCAGGGCCTGGGTCACCACGACCGGGAAGGTCCCGGCGTCCTGGCTCGCGGAGTAGAGGGTGTCGCCGGCGAGCCCGACCGTGGCATCGCCGTCCTGGATGGCCTGCCGGACGTCTGCCTCGTCGTCCCGCGAGACGTACTCGACCTCGACGTCCGTGCCGGCGGCTGCGTCCACGGCGGCGACGAGCCCGGCCGGCGCGGGGCCGACGGTGGCCAGGGTGTACGTCGTCGTCTCGTCGAGGAGCATCTTCGGCAGGATGATCGACGCCGCGGACACGAGCAGCAACAGCCCGGTCACGATGCGGAAGGTCCGGGACCGGGCGCTCTCGAGCAGGCGGCGCTCGAAGACCAGGCGGGTGCCGGTCCACCACTCGCCGCTCACCGGACTCCCTCCGGATCGCGGTGGCCGTCGGCGGCGGCGGCGAGGAAGAGCTGGGAGAGGGTGGGCAGGTCGAGCCCGAAGTCGAGGACGCTGCCGGTGGCGCGGGCGGCGTCCAGGATCTCGAGGGGGTCGGTGCCGGCCGGCACGGCCAGGCGCAGCTCGTCGGCCTGGTCGCTGACGACGACCGTGTGCGGGAAGCGCCGCAGCCAGGCGCGGTTGGGGGACTCCACGTGCAGCCGCAGCTGGCGGCTGCCCGAGGCCCGCAGCGTGGCGACCTCGCCCTGCAGCACGGTGCGGCCGCGGTCGATCATGGTGATGTCCTCGCAGAGGTCCTGCACCAGGTCGAGCTGGTGGCTGGAGAAGAGCACCGTGCAGCCGTCCCGGGCTCGCTGCCGCAGGCCCTCGGAGAGGTCGGCGACCGCCACCGGGTCCAGGCCGGCGAAGGGTTCGTCGAGGACGATGACCTCGGGCTCGTGCACCAGCGCGGTGGCCAGCTGCAGGCGCTGCTGCATGCCGCCGGAGAGGTGGTCGGTCCGCTCGTGCCACCGCTCGGCCAGTCCGAGCTGGTCGAGGAGGGTCCGCGCTCGCTGCTCGGCGTCGCGACGGCTCAGCCCGTGCAGGCGGGCGAAGAAGACGACCTGGTCGCCCGCGGTCATGCCGGGGTACAGCCCCCGCTCCTGGGGCATGTAGCCCCAGTGCCGGCGCTGCTCGCGCCCGACCGGGCGGCCGGCGTACAGCACCTGCCCGCGCTGCGGGCTCAGGACGCCCAGCATCACCCGCATCAACGTGGTCTTGCCGGCGCCGTTCGGTCCGAGGAGACCGGTCAGCACACCGGGGACCACCTCGAAGCTCACCCCGTCCAGGGCGAGGCGCTCGCCGAAGGAGTGCGCCACCTCGCGGACCTCCAGGTGCGCCTGCTCCATGGTCACGGCGACCGCCCCTCGGCGTTCCTTCCTCAGCGAGCGCCGGGACGGATCAGCTGTAGAGCTTGAGGATCGTCGGCACGGCGTCGTCCATGGTGGTCACGACGGCGAGCTCGAAGTCCATGTAGAGGCCGTAGGCCAGCGTGCGCTCGTACTCGGCCTCGAGCGCGTCGTCCGCGGCGACCTCCTGCACGATGAAGCCGCCCCGGCCGTCCAGCCGCACGTAGTGCGCGAGGATGCCCGGGTTGGTGCCCCGGTCCAGGAACGTCTTGGTCAGGGCCCGGATGTCGGCCTCGCCGAGGTGCGTCTTGTAGGTGTAGCTCACGATCTCCAGTCGCTTCATCGACTCTCTCCTTCACGCAGCGGACTTCCACCGTGCGATCCGGGGTGGGCAGCCCGGTAGTGCCGAAGGTCCGCTCCGGCACCGTGGGGGAGAGCCGGGGTCAGGAACCCTGTGCTGGTCAGGAACCCTGGGCGAGCTTGCGGCGCAACGTCAGGGTCGCGCGGCTGTGCAGCTGGCTGACCCGGGACTCGCTGACGCCGAGCACCTGACCGATCTCGGCGAGCGTGAGCCGGTCCCAGTAGTAGAGGGCGACCACGATCTGGTCCCGCTCGGGCAGCTCGCGCACCGCCCGCAGGAAGCCTTCGGGCAGGTCGTCGTCGCCGCCGGGCAGGTCGGTCGTGGCGTGCAGGGTGGTGTCGTCGCTGGGGCCGGTGGCGTCGAAGCTGACGACGCTGGTGTGGCTGGTGTCGGTGTACATCTTGCGCAGCTCGGGCACCGAGATCGAGAGCTCGGTGGCCACCTCGCGGTCGGTGGGGGACGGCGGCTACTGGCAGGACCGCGACGTGGTCGCGGACCAGGGGCTGGTCACCAGCCGCAAGCCATCCGACCTCGAGAGCTTCTGCCTCAAGGTAGCCGAGGAGATCGCCGAGGGCCTGGACCACCGGCGCGCGGCCTAGCCGAACGGGGACTATTCACGCGCTCGTCGGTTGCGCCGCCCCTGCCCGCTTGCTATCTGGCGCGCCATGTCAAAACCAGAACCCATCCACGTCATCGGCGGCGGGCTCGCCGGGTCCGAGGCCGCCTGGCAGGCCGCCGAGGCCGGCGCCACGGTCGTCCTGCACGAGATGCGCCCGGTGCGGAAGACCGACGCCCACCAGACCGAGGGCTTGGCCGAGCTGGTCTGCTCCAACAGCTTCCGCTCCGACGACCACGAGCACAACGCCGTCGGCCTGCTGCACGAGGAGATGCGCCGCTGCGGCTCGCTGATCATGCGGGCGGCCGACGCGCACAAGGTGCCGGCCGGCGGCGCGCTGGCGGTCGACCGCGACGGCTTCTCCGAGGCGGTGACGGCGGCGCTCGACAGCCCATCCGAACGTCACCATCGAGCGCGACGAGGTCGCCGGCCTGCCGCCGGAGGACTGGGAGCAACGTCATCGTCGCCACCGGCCCGCTGACCTCCCCCGCCCTCGCCGCGGCGATCCAGGAGCTGACCGGCGAGGACGCGCTGGCCTTCTTCGACGCCATCGCGCCGATCGTCCACGCCGACAGCATCGACATGGACATCGTCTGGGCGCAGTCGCGCTACGACAAGGTCGGGCCCGGCGGGCGACGCGGCGCCGACTACCTCAACTGCCCGATGGACGAGGAGCAGTACGACGCCTTCATCGACGCGCTGCTGGCGGCGCCGCTGCACGACTTCAAGGACTGGGAGAAGGTCCCCTATTTCGACGGCTGCCTGCCGATCGAGGTGATGGCCGAGCGCGGCCGCGACACGCTGCGCTACGGGCCCGATGAAGCCGGTCGGCCTGACCAACCCGCGCAACCCGACGGTGAAGGCCTACGCCATCGTGCAGCTGCGGCAGGACAATGCGCTGGGCACGCTGTGGAACATGGTCGGCTTCCAGACCAAGCTGACGCTACGGCGTGCAGACCGAGATCTTCCGCATGATCCCCGGCCTGCGAGAACGCGCAGTTCGCGCGGCTCGGCGGCCTGCACCGCAACACCTTCCTCAACTCGCCGCAAGCTGCTGGACGCGCGACCTGCGGCTCAAGGCCATGCCGCGCCTGCGCTTCGCCGGCCAGGTGACCGGCGTCGAGGGCTATGTCGAGAGCGCCGCCGTCGGGCCTGCTGGCCGGCCGCTTCGCCGCCGCCGACGCCGCGGCGAGACGCTGGCGACCCCGCCGGCGACGACGGCGCTGGGCGCGCTGGTCGACCACATCACCGGCGGCCATCTCGAGGCCGAAGGCTATTCCGGCGCGCGCAGCTTCCAGCCGATGAACATCAATTTCGGCCTGCTTCCCGCCGGTGTCGATCGAGAAGCCCGAAGGCCATGTCGGGCGCTGGAAAGCCACCGAGAAGACGATCGCCAAGAAGCGAGGCGATCACCGCGCGGGCCCTGAACGACATCATGGCCTGGGCGTGACGGCGCGGCGCAAGGCAACCTCGGCGCAGTGCCCACCATTTCACGCGGCGATCTTGCGCCAGTCGGCCAGGTCGGCACCGAGGCGAACGGCTCCCCGGCGGCCGCGCGCTTGAGCTGGCCGCGCAGGACGCCGCACCGGCGCAAAGGCCGGCCGCGAGCGGCGCGGCAGCGCCCGGATGGCGGCGTCGGCCTTGCCGAGGTGCTCCTCCGCCAGCTCGGCGACCTGCGCGAGCGCCGCGAGCAGCCCTCGCTCTTGCGCCGGCGAGGATTTCTCCCTCGGCAACCCGTTGGCCGCGAAGATGCCCAGCGGCAGGAAGAGGCGGCCGCTCGAGGCGTTGTAGCCAAAGGCGCGCAGGTGGCCCGATCAAGCGCGTGCGCGACGCCGAGGTGGCCCGCGGCATCGCCGGTCTCCGACCTCCGCGCCACCGTTCAGCATCATCGCCGCCAGCTGGTAGAGCACCGACACCGTCTCGCCCGCATAGCCCTCGAAGCTCGGAACGTCCGGCATGGCGTCGTGGTAAAGGTCGAAGCGCCGCGCCGCGAGCAGGCGCAGCAGCGGGCCGGCGGGCAGGCTGTAGGCGGCGATCGCGTCGCAGCAGCGCATCGGCCAGCGGGTTCTGCCGCACTGTCGCCGTGGCCCTCGCCCTTCAGCGCATCGACCCACCATTGCAGCCGGATCTCGCCCGGCGCCGGCTCGCGCGGCCCGGTCGCGGATCGAGGCGACGTCGGCGTTGAAGGCATAGAGCGCCTGCACCGCCTCGCGTGCGGCGGCCGGTCAGCACCAGGGTGGCGAAATAGCGGTCCTGGTCAGCCTCGCGCAGGAAGCTCGCGGCGTGGCGAACCGCCGGCGCTCGCATCAGCGCACCGTGTCGACGGCGATCAACGCCGCGCCACCGCCCGCTTCTCGGCCGAGCAGCACGTTGTAGGTGCGCACCGCGCCGCCGGTGGCGATCGCCTCGACGATGATCTTGCGCGCGCGCAGCGCCTCGCGGATCGAGCGGTCGAAGCCGGCGATGTCGCGGCCGAGCCCGACCAGCAGCACGTCGATTCGTCGGCGGCGTCGAACACCGGCGCGAGCGCTCGCGAGCGTGATCTCGCGCCGGCATGGTCACGTCCCAGTCGTGCATGCCCGTGGGCAGGCACAGCAAGCGAGCCGCGGTGCGACATGTCGGCAAAGCGGAAGCCGCCATTGCCATAGGCGTCGATCTGCGACCTGATACGGGTAGAACCCCTGCCCCGGCTCGGCCACGGTCTAGACGACGGCGCCGTCGGCTCGCTTTGGCGGCCTTGTGCGTCCTCGTCGGCGCCGCCGCGACTTGAGGCCGAAATAGATCAGGATCGGGCCGTCGACGATGATCGACGAGTACATGCCCACGAGCGAGCCGAAGGTCATGGCGATGGTGAAGCTGCGGATCACCTCGCCGCCGAACAGCACCAGCGGCAAGCAGCGCCAGGAACACCGTGAACTGCGTCAGCGAGGTGCGCGACGATGGTCTGGTTGATCGACAGGTCGATCAGCTCGGGCAGCGGCATCTTCTTGTATTTGCGCAGGTTCTCGCGCATGCGGTCGGAGATGACGACGGTCTCGTTCAGCGACAGGCCGACCAGGGTCAGCACCGCCGCGATCGAGGTCAGGTTGAACTCGAGCCCGGTGAGCGAGAACAGGCCGATCGTCATGATCACGTCGTGGCCGTGGTGGTGACCGCCGCCAAGCGCGAACTGCCACTCGAAGCGGAACCAGATGTAGATCAGGATGGCGACCAGCGCGACGATCACGGCGATGGTGCCGTTCGAGGCCAGTTCGCCCGACACCGTGCCGCTCACCGCCTCGGTGCGGCGGACCGTCGTAGTTGTCCGGCGCCAGCGCCTCGCGTCACCTTGTCGACGGCACGCTGGTCGGCGTCGCCGCCCTCCTGCGCCTGCGATGCGGACCAGCACGTCTTCAGGCGTGCCAAAGCCCTGCACCTGCACTTCGCCGAGGCCGAGGTCATCGAGCAGCCTCGCGCACCTGCCCGCGATCGGCGGGCCCGGCCGCATGCTGGATCTCGATCGCGGTGCCGCCCTGAAGTCGATGCCGAGGTTGAAGCCCTTGAAGAAGGCCGTACCGACCGACAGCGACGGTCAGCACGATCGAGAAGGCGATCACGTACGCGCGAGATCTTCATGAAGTCGATCTTGGTGCCGTCCGGGATGAAGCGGAAATGCTGGATCTTGAGCTTCTTCGGCCGCGCCACGGTACCAGCATGGCGACTGAAGGACGCGTCACGGTGTAGGAGGTGAACAGCGAGGTCAGGATGCCGAGCGCCAGCGTCACGGCGAAGCCCTGCACCGGGCCGGAGCCCAGGAAGTAGAGCACGATGGCCGCGATCAGCTGGGTCAGGTGCGAGTTGATGATGGTGCCCCAGGCGCGCTCGAAGCCGGCATCGATGCGCCGCACAGGTCGACTTGCCGGCCGCGCAGCTCCTCGCGGATGCGCTCGTAGATCAGCACGTTGGCGTCCACCGCCATGCCGATGGTCAGCACGATGCCGGCGATGCCGGGCAGCGTCAGCGTGGCCCCGAGCGCCGAGAGCGCCGCCGAGCATCAGGATGATGTTGAGGCATCAGCGAGACGTTGGCGAACACGCCGAACAGGCCATAGGCGATGACCATGAAGACGACGACACCAGCACGGCGGCGACGATACCGGCGGTGACGCCCGGCTGGATCGAGTCGGCGCCCAGGCTGGCGTCGACCGTGCGTTCCTCGACGATGTCGAGGCGTCGCCGGCAGCGCGCCGGCGCGCAGCAGCACGGCGAGGTCGTTGGCGGTCTGCGGCGTGAAGTTGCCGCTGATCTGGCCCGAGCCGCCGGTGATCGGCTGCTGGATGACCGGCGCGGTGATCACGCTGGTTGTCGAGCACGATGGCGAAGCGCTTGCCGACATTGGCCGAGGTGATCTGGCCGAAGGTGATGGCGCCGCGGGTGTCGAACTGGAAGCTGACCACCGAGCATGGCCGGTCTGCTGGTCGAAGCCGGGCTGCGCGTTGGTCAGCGACTCGCCGCCCAGCTCGATGTTTTCGTTGAGCAGTTCGCTGCCGCCGTCGTCGCTCGGCAGGATCATGTAGCCGGCCGGAAGGCCCTGGGCTTCGGCCTGCGCCGCCGGTCATGGTCGGATGGACGAGATGGAAGGTCAGGCGCGCGGTCCGCGAGATCAGGTCCTTGAGGCGCGTCGAAGTCGCCGAAGCCCGGCACCTGCACCAGCACGCGGTCCTGCCCTGGCGCTGGATGGATGGGCTCGGTCGTGCCGACCTCGTCGATACGGTTGCGGATGACTTCGATCGACTGCGCGACGAGCGACGACATGCGCTCGGTGACGCCGTCGGCGGTCAGCGTGACGGTCGATCTTGCCGTCCGGCGTTTCGCCGAAGGCCAGTTCCGGCACGCCGCCGACGGCGAGCAGCGGCTGCTGACGGTGTTCTGCAGCGTCTGCAGCGCCGTCATGCGCGCTGCGTCCTTCTGGGTCGGATCGGTCAGTTCGATCGTGAGCGATTGCGGCTTCCGTGGTGATCAGGTTGCCGATGCCGTTCTCGTTGGCCAGCATGTTGCGCACGTCGCGGCGCAGCGTCTTGCAGCCGCTCGGTGACGATGCCGTCGCGGTTGACCTGCAGCAGCAGGTGCGAACCGCCCTGCAGGTCGAGGCCCAGCACCACGGTCTGCTTGGGCAGGAAGCCCGGCCAGGCTTCGACGCACGATTCTTCGGCAGGAAGCTGGGTATCGCGAAGAGGATACCCAGCACCGCGACGATGAGGATGATGGCTGTGCGGATCGGCGAGAACTGCATGGGACGAGGTCCTGGAAATGCGAGAAAGCCGGAGCCCCTGGGCTCCGCGTCGTGCATGCTGCGCGAGCCTTGGGCTTAGGCAGGCTTGTTGTCGTTGACCGGCTCGACTTCGACCGCACGTCGGCAATCATGCCGCGCACGATCTTGACCTGGACGCCCTGGGCGATCTCGACTTCGAGGTCTTCGCCGTCGACGGCCTTGGTCACCTTGCCGACGATGCCGCCGGTGGTCACGACGGTGTCGCCGCGCGGATGGCCGACGAGCATGGCCTGCTGCGCCTTCATGCGCTTCTGCTGCGGGCGGAAGATCAGGAGCCAGAAGATGACCACCAGCAGCAGGATCGGCGCCAGCTGGATCAGGATATCACCGACGCCGCCATCCGGCGCGGCGGCACCGGCGGCCTGGGCGAAGGCGGGGGTCACGAACATTAAGCAGGCTCCTTGTTTCGACTTGGCTGTCGGCTTGTCAAATTGCCGGCGATTGTACCCATATAGGGCGCGTTTCCGGCTATGGGCAGGCCCACCCGGCTCAAAATCGCGCGGACTATATAGTTGCGCCCCACGCGATTGCAAAGCCAATCCGGGACGCCCAATGGCCGCGCCGAACCCGGAGGATCGTTTTGAAGGATGACCGAAGACACCCTGGCCGCGATCGCCGCTCGCTTGCGCGCATTGCCAAGGCGCTCGAGGCCTTGCGCCGGCGCCGAAACCGGACCGGTCCGGCGCTCGGCGAGGCCGACGCCTATCATTGGGATGCGGCCTCCGGAGCCTTGATCGCCGTGTCCCAGGGTCTCCCGGGTCCCGCTGGACCTGCTGCAGGGCATCGACGACGTCCGGGACATCCTGCTGCACAATACGCTGCAGTTCGCGCGCGGTTATGCCGCCAACAATGCGCTGCTCTGGGGCGCCCGGGGCATGGGCAAGAGCTCGCTGGTCAAGGCCATCCACGGCGCACATCGTCGGCGCGAGACCGAAAGGGCTTCAAGCGCCTGGTGCTGATCGAGATCGCGCGGGAGGACATCGAGAGCCTGCCCCGCCTGATGCGGATGATCGCCAGCGAGGACGCGCGCTTCATCATCTTCTGCGACGATCTCTAGCTTCGACAAGGACGAGACCAGCTACAAGTCGCTGAAGACCATCCTCGACGGCGGCCTCGAGGGCCGGCCCGAGAACGTTCTCTTCTATGCCACCTCGAACCGCCGCCACCTGATGCCGCGCGAGATGGTGGAGAACGAGCGCTCGACCGCCATCACACCGGGCGAGGCGGTGGACGAAAAGGTTTCGCTGTCGGACCGCTTCGGGCTGTGGCTGGGCTTCCACAATTGCGACCAGCCCACCTTCCTCGCCATGGTGCGCGGCTATGCGACGCACTACGGGCTCGAGATCGACGACGAGACTCTGCGCGCCCGCGCCATCGAGTGGTCGGCGACCCGCGGCGCCCGCTCCGGCCGCGTCGCCATCCAGTTCGTCCGCACGCTGGCCGGCGAACAGGGGAAGATGGTCTGAACGATAGCGAATAGCGAATAGCGAATAGCGAATAGCGAATACGAAGCGATAGCGATAGCGAATAGCGAATAGCAATGCGGGACCGGGCCGGCGTCACCGGCACAATCCCGCTACTCGCTACTTACTATTCGCTGCTTCTCAGCTCGCCAGCAGCGGCACCGGATCGACCGGGGTCGCGCCCTTGCGCAGCTCGAAGTGGAGCTGCGGGCTGGACACCGAGCCGGTCATGCCGGCGGCGCCGATGTTGTCGCCGCGGTTGACCACGTCGCCCTTGGCAACGATCATCTCCTTGAGGTGGGCGTAGGCCGAGACGTAGCCGTTGGGGTGGCGGATCAGGACGAGGTTGCCGTAGCCCTCGACGCCGGAGCCGACATAGATCACCTGGCCGTTCTCGGCGGCACGGATGGCAGCGCCCTCCGGCGCCTCGATATTGATGCCGGTGCCCTTGGAGTTGGCGAAGTCGGTGATCACGCGGCCGCTGACCGGCCAGCGGAACTTGTCGGCGCCGGAGAGCTTGGGCTCGACTGCCGGCTGCACCAGCGGCTTGGCGGCGGGCGCGCGCGGCGACCGTCACCGGCGTATCGGTCTGGATCAGCTCGGGGCTGGCGATCGGGGTCGATCCGGCGGGGCTGGTCGACAGCGACCGTGACCGGCGCGGCGCGAAGTGGCCGGGCCTTTCTTAGCCAGGAGATCGGGACGGCCCGGGATCACGATCTTCTGCCCGACGAAGATCTTGTCGGGCGAGCTGAAGCCATTTGCCTGGATGATCGCCTGCGCGGTCACATCGTACCGGCGGGCAATGGTGTAGAGCGACTCGCCGCTCTCGATCACGTGGACGTAGGCATCGGACGGAACCGAGACGAGGTTCGGCGCTGCGGCCGGGGCGGCCTGCAAGGTGGACTTGGACGCGACCGGCAATTGGGGCAAGAGAGGATTGAGCGGACATCGGAGTTGCATTCCCCTGGGAGGTTGACGAGGTGAGCACAGGCAGGTCTTCGGTCGAAACTGAGCCCATTGTCTGGCCCTGCCCCGATGCAACCGGCAGCAGCGCGGAGGCCGAGCGCCCCGCCGGTGCCGCCGATATCGGAGGGTGGGATGAAGGGGCCGGCGGCGACACGCGTGGTGCGCCAAGGGTCTTCGGCATGGCCTGGGACGGACTGCCGACGGCGCTGGACGAGACCGAGCTGGTGGCAGTGCGGTCGAACGACAGGCCGCCCAGCGAGCTGCATCCTGAAAGCGCACGCGGCACCGGCCAGAATGCCGACAAACGCGACTGTCTTAAGCACTTTACCGGTAACGCGATTACTCATCAGTCCACTCGTACGCAGGTACTCAATGGGGCTGAGACTAGGGGGTTAAGGTAAAGATCAGTTTAAATTGCATGCGAATTGCGCGGGTTCCGCATCCCCAATTCAGGGCTTGGTAGGGTTACCGCCAGAGCCCCGTTTCGCTGATCCGGGTCAAGGCGGAGCCAGCGGCCCTTCCCCATGGTGCGCGAGCAGTTGGTGTCCGGGGGGAAGCCGATGACGCTCGACAAGAGGGATGATCCGATGCCGGGCTCGCTCCGGCGCCATGCCGCCTGGATCTTCCTGGGCCTCGCCTACCTCCTGTCGTGGGGCAGCCTGCTTCCCATCGTCATCCCCTACGGCATCCCGGCGCGCGCCGACCCCGCCGGAACGGCGCGGGGCCTTGCCTTCATCGCGATGGCGCTGGGGCCGCCCATCGCCAGCCTCCTGCTCACGGCGGCCCTCGACGGCCTGCAGGGCATCAACGAACTGGTGGCGCGGCTGCTCCGCTGGCGCCTGCCGGCCAGGGACTACGTCATCGCCCTGGGCCTGGTTCCGGCAACGGCGGTTATCGTGGGGGCTGCCGCCGCGGCGCTGTCGCCACGGCTCGCCCCGCAACTGCTGACCGAAGTTGCCGACCCGCTGGGCGTGCTGCTGCTCGGCCTGGGCGGCGGGCTCATGGCGGGCTGGCTCGAGGAGATCGGCTGGACCGGCTTCGCCCTGCACCGGATGCTGCCCCGCCTCGGCCTGCTCAGGACCGGCCTGCTGCTCGGCGGCGTCCACGGCCTCTGGCATCTGCTCGCCGGCTACTGGGGCGAAGGGGCCGGCCTCGGGCCCTACTACCTGCCCTATTTCCTGTTCGTGTGGGTGCTCGGCCTCGTGGCGCTCAGGGTGCTCATCGCCTGGCTCTACGAGCGGACGCAGAGCGTGCTCATCGGCCAGCTCGCGCATGCGAGCTACACCGGCGGGCTGTTGATCCTGTGGCCAGTCTCCGCCTCGCCGCTCGAGCTCACCCTCTGGGGCGTCGCCTTCGCGGTCACTCTCAGCCTCGTGGTCGCGGGCCTCTGCCGGATCGGGCAAGCTAGTCGCGCCCGCCCAGCACCAGCTTGCCGTCGAGCCGCGCCGCCGTCGCCATGTCGCTCTGCTGCAGCGACAGCGGGGTGACGGTGATGGCGTTCTCGTGGTGGAGGATATGGAAATCCCGCTCCTCGTGCAGCGGCTTGGGCGTTTCCGGGATGGCGATGAAGAACGCCCCGGGATTGTCGCTCTGGTAGTAGCGCATCGGCGAGCGCGAGAAGCGCTGCGAGGCGACGACGCGGATGCCGCTCACCTCGTCGGGCAGGCAGATGGGGGAAGTTGACGTTGAAATAGGTCTCCCGGCCCTGCGCCTCGGCCAGGATGGCGCGCACCACCTCGGCCCCGTAGCGGCGGGCATTGTCCCAGTTGACCTCGTGGCCCTTGTCGTAGTCGACCGCCTGGCTCAGCGCGATGCCGAGCGCCCCCTGCAGCGTGCCCTCGCGGGCGCCGGCGGCGGTGCCCGAGCAGTTGATGATGTCGCCCAGGTTCTGGCCGTTGTTGACGCCCGAGAGCACGACATCGGGCAGCCTGTCGGTGCACAAATGGGTCATGCCGGCGACCACGCAGTCGGCGGGCGAGCCGCCGATGGACCGCAAAGGTCGCGCGGGCGCGCGCTCCTCGAGCCGCAGCTCGCGGCCGAAGGTGAAGCGGTGGGCGGCGCCGGACTGGTTGCCGTCGGGCGCCACCACCCAGACGTCGTCGGAGAGCTCGCGGCCGCGATCTCCTGCATCACCGCGATGCCGGGCGCGTCGACGCCATCGTCGTTGGTGATCAGGATGCGGAGGCTCACTGTCCTGGCGCCGATGCTTTGAGGCCCGCCCATATAGGGCTGCAGCACCTCGGGCACGGCGATCGAGCCGTCCTCCTGCTGGTAGTTCTCCATCACCGCGATCAGCGCCCGGCCGACGGCGACGCCCGAGCCGTTGAGCGTATGCACGTGCCGGATCTTGCCGTCGGCGTCGCGGTAGCGGGCCTCCATGCGGCGGGCCTGGAAGTCGCCGCAGACCGAGACCGAGGAGATCTCGCGGTAGGTGTCCTGCCCCGGCAGCCAGACCTCGAGGTCGTAGGTCTTCTGCGCGCCGAAGCCCATGTCGCCGGTCGAGAGCGTCATCACCCGGTAGTGCAGGCCGAGCTTCTGCAGCACGTCCTCGGCGTCCGCGAGCATCTTCTCGTGCTCGTCGCCCGATGTCTCGGGCGTGGTGATCGCCACCATCTCGACCTTGTTGAACTGGTGCTGGCGCAGCATGCCGCGGGTATCGCGCCCGGCCGAGCCGGCCTCCGAGCGGAAGCACGGGGTCAGCGCCGTCAAGCCGCAGCGGCAGCTCTTCCTCGGCGAGGATGCGATTCGCGCACGAGGTTGGTCAGCGGCACTTCGGCCGTCGGGATCAGGGCCAGCCGGCCCTCGCCGTGCGGGCGTGAAGAACAGGTCTTCCTCGAACTTCGGCAACTGGTTGGTGCCGAAGAGCGCCTCGTCCTGCACCAGCAGCGGCGGCTGCACCTCGGTGTAGCCGTGCTGCGTCGACATGCAGATCGAGCATGAACTGGCCGAGCGCCCGCTCCAGCCGCGCCAGCTGGCTCTTGAGCACCACGAAGCGGCTGCCCGAGAGCTTGGCGGCGACCTCGAAATCCATCTGCCCGAGCGCTTCGCCGGTCTCGAAATGCTCCTTCGGCTTGAACAGAGAACACCGGCTTGGGCGGCCGCGCCTTCGCCGCCGTCGCGGCCGAGCCGTTGCGGCCGAAATACTCGACATTGTCGTGCTCGTCGGCGCCGGCGGGCACCTCGTCGAGCGGCAGGTTGGGCATCACCGCGCAGCGCCTTGCGCGAGCTCGTCCTCGGCGCTCGCTTGCGCGCCGCCTCGCCGCTCTGGATGGCATCCTTGAGCGCGGCGACTTCGGCCATCAGCGCCTGCGGCCCTGGCCTCGTCCTTCTGCGCCTTGGCCTGGCCGATCTGCTTGGAGAGCGCATTGCGCTTCTCCTGCGCCTCCTCGACGCGCGAGGATGGCGGCGCGGCGGCGCATCGTCGATGCGCGATCAGTTCGCTGACGTGAACGGCACGCCCTTGCGCGCGCGGCAAGGGCGCGATCGAAGGCGTCGGCGGTTGGCTCTGATCCAGTTGATGTCGAACATGCGGCAGGTCCCGGCTGGTTAGGCGCCGGTGCGTCGCAGCCGGCCTCTTCTGGGTCTTGGCGGCTGTCGGTCTACTCGGCGGCAGCGCGCCGTTGGCGCGAGATCGCTCAACCCAGCTGCGACCGACAGGATCGAGAGTTCGTAGAGGAGGTACATCGGCAGGGCAAGGCCGATCTGGGAGATCGGATCGGGCGGCGTGATGAAGGCCGCGACCGCCAGGATGCCGACGATGGCGTAGCGCCGGCCCTTCTTGAGCGGCTCGACGTGACCAGCTCGATGCGGGCCAGCAGCGTCAGGATCACCGGCAGCTGGAAGCAGATGCCGAAGGCGATGATCAGCGTCATGGCCAGCCCGAGATACTCGCGACACCTTGACCAGCATGCTGATCTCGCCGTCTCCATCGAGTGGAAGAACCGCATCGCCATCGGCAGCACGGCGAAATAGACCATGGCCGCGCCCAGCACGAAGAACACCGGCGTCGCGATCAGGTAGGGAACGAACGCCCGCCGTTCCTTCTTGTAGAGGCCCGGGCGCGACGAAGCCGTAGATCTCGACCGGCCAGATACGGGAAAGCCGACGAACAGCGCGCCGAAGAAGCGCCAGGCTGAGCTGGGTGAAGAAGAATTCCTGCGGCGCGGTGTAGATCAGTTCGACCGGCGTCGGCGCCACCGCGTCGCGGTAGGGCTGCACCAGCACGTCGAAGATGCGCGCCGGCAAAGAAGAAGCAGACGATCAGCAGCACGAACAGCACGATCAGCCGAGCGGATCAGGCGCTTGCGCAGCTCGATCAGGTGGTCGAGCAGCGGCGCTTCGCTGCCGGCGAGTTCGTCTTCTGGCTCCGTCTGGGCGGCCTTCGATCTGCTTGGTGTCGGCCATGGTTTCAGGCCTTCTTGGCCGGCCGGCTTCCGCGGCGCGGCGGCTGGCTTGGGCTTGGCAGCGGGCCTTGGGCTTGCCGGCGAGCCGTCGCCTTGGCGTCTTGGCGGCGGGGCCGGCTTGGCCACCGGCAGCACGGCTTGGCGGGCGGCAGCGCCTCGATGGGCGCCGGGCTCTCGACCGGCTTCGCCTTGGCCGCAGCCCGCTTGGGCGCGGCCTTCAGCCGGGGCCAGTTCCGCAGTCGTGACCGGCGCGGTCGGCGCCGGCTTGGCCTTGGCGACGCGCTTGGGCTTTGCCGGGGCGACGGTCGACCGGCGCGGCAGCAGCGGCCGCTGCGGATGCGGCCGTGGCCTTGGTCACGGCTGCCTTGATCGAACTCGGCAGGCGTCATGGCAGCGGCTGGCGGCGCCGTCATGCCGGCGGCGGCCTTGATCTCGTCGACCACGCTCTCGGCCTTCGGATCGGCCGGCTTGATCACGCCCGAGGGCTGCACGGCGCCGGTCGGCGTCGATGGTGTTGAATTCCTTGCGGATGGCGTCGGTGGTCTGCTTCAGCGGCGCGGTGATCGAGTTGCGGAGGTTCTTGACCTCGTCGAGCCCGGTGGTCTTGTTGAGCTCGCGCTGGAAGTCCGAGCCCATGCGGCGGATCGTGCCGGCGAAGCTTGCCGATGCTGCTGCATCACCGCCGGCAGTTCCTTGGGGCCGATGACGATCAGCGCCACCACCCCGATGACGAGCATCTCAGTCCAGCCGACACCGAGCATTGACGTAATTCCTCTGGAGGGGCCGATCAGCCGCGGGCGGCTCAGACGTCCTTGCTCTTCTCGGTCTTCGCGGGCGCGTCGACCTGGGCGCCGCGTCGAGCGCGGAGCGGCTTGTCTTCGTCCTTGCATGCCCTTCTGGAAGGCTTTGATGCCGGACGCAACTTCGCCCATCATGCCCGAGATCTTGCCGCGGCCGAACAGCAGGATCACGACGACGGCGACGATGATGATGCCCCAAATCCCTGGCGCGTGCATTGTAGTCTCCTAGTCAACTCGAACGCGTTACACGTGTAGCTGCAGAAATAGGTTCAATCCTTGGCAAACACAAGGACGTGTTCCGGATTGAGCGTCAAGGAATACGTCGCATCCCGCCACGAACCGCTGCGTCCGAGCGCTGCCGGATGCCGATCGGTGCTCGATGCCTTCCACCTGCACCTCGCACAGGTCGATGCCGATGGCATCGCGCTTGGCGAGGATGCGTCCGGGCACGCCCTGCCCTGCCGGTCGGCGCATGTCCAGCGCCGCCCACCGGGCGAATGGCGACGATGACCTTGTGCGCCCTCGGCGACGCCCGGGCGCCGGCACCGGCGCCCAGCGGCGTATCCGCCGCCTGCCCCTGCACCGTCGCCTCGATCTCGCTCAGCGGCGAAAAGAACCGCGCCGCATTCAGGTCCACCGGCCGGCTCGTAGATCGCGGCCGCGGTGTCGATCTGGGCGATCCGGCCTTGCCGCAGCAGCGCGATCCGGTCGCCCAGCACCATGGCCTCCTCCGGATCGTGGGTCACGATGATGGTGGTGGCATGGGTTTCGCGCAGCACCGCCAGCGTTTCGCTCGCGCACGGTCTCGCGCAGCCGCGCGTCGAGGCTGGAGAACGGCTCGTCCAGCATCAGGATGCCGGGCCGCGGCGCGATGGTTCGCGCCAGCGCCAGCCGCTGCTGCTGGCCGCCCGAAAGCCGGTGCGGATAGTCGTTCTCGCGGTCGCCGAGCCCGACGCGCGTGAGCGCCGCGCGCGCCTGCGCCAGCGCCGCGGCCTTGCCCAGCTTCTTGAGCCCGAAGGTCACGTTCTCGAGCAGCGTCAGGTGCGGAAAGAGCGCGAAGTCCTGGAACATCAGGCCGATGCCGCGCCTGTCCGGCGGCACGTGCACGCCCGGCCCCGAGACGATCTCGTTGTTGATCCGCACCGCTGCCGCCGTCGATGCGCTGGATGCCGGCGGCGACGCGCAGGACGGTCGATTTGCCCGAGCCCGATTCGCCCAGCAGGCAAACGATCTCGCCGGGCCCAGCGCCAGGCTGAAGCGGTCGAGGACCGTGCGGCCACCCAGCCTGACCTCGACCTCGTCGAAGGTCAGCGCCGAGGCAAAGCTGACGCCGGCGGTGCCGCGCGGGCCCCAGCCGGCAAGTTCATCGACCGCCGTCATGACTCGTCTTCGTCTGCTCGGACGCGTCGGCGAGGTCGTCCGGATCGAGCGGGTCCTCGTCGTCGCGCAGCGGCCCGTCGAACGGCAGCGGCATCTGCATCGAGGGCGGCAGCCGGCTCGACAGCAGGCCGGCGCCCTTGAGCTCCTCGAGCCCCGGCAGGTCGGCGAGGCTCTCGAGCCCGAAATGGTCGAGAAAGGCGTCGGTGGTGCCATAGGTGACCGGCCGGCCCGGCGTCCGGCGGCGGCCGCGCATGCGCACCCAGCCGGCCTCCATCAGCAGGTCGAGCGTGCCCTTGCCGGTCGCCACGCCGCGCACCTCCTCGACCTCGGCGCGGGTCGCCGGCTGGTGGTAGGCGATGATCGACGAGGGTCTCGAGCGCGGCGCGCGACAGCGCCCGGCTCTCGGTCTGTTCGCGCCGCAGCAGGAACGCCAGGTCGTCGGCCGTGCGGAAGGCCCACTTGTCGCCGCGCCGCACGAGGTTGACGCCCGCGGCCGCGCATAGCGCTCCGCCAGCTGGGCGAGCAGCGCCGGCCACGTCCGCGCCCTCGCCGAGATAGGCGCGCGATGTCGGCTGGCGCCAGCGGCTCGGCCGAGGCGAACAGCACCGCTTCGAGCGATGCGCAGGTTGCGCTCGGCGATCTCCCAGTGCTCGTCGTCGTCCACGGTCTCGCCTTGTGGCATCAATTCGCGTCCTTGGGCTCCGCTGTCCTCGGCCGCCGGCGCACGAAGAGCGGGCCGAAGGCCAGGGTCTGGCGCAGCTCTACTTGGCCCTGCCGGACCAGTTCAAGGCTGGAGGCAAAGGTCGAGGCCATGGCGGTGACCCGCTGCTCGGGCGACGGCCAGGTATTGGGCGAGATAGGTCGTCGCAGCGGCACCCAGTCCATGCTGTCGCCGATCAGCCGCTGCAGGATCTCGCGCGCCTCCTGCAGCGACCAGACGGTGCGCTCGAACAGCTGGTAGTCCTGCGGGACGCCGCGCTCGCGCTGCGTCGCATAGGCCTTGAGCAGGTCGTAGAGCGCTGGCTTCCCAGAGGTTGCGCCGCTCGATCGTGATCGGCTCGGGCATGCCCGCGCGCATAGACCTGGCGGCCAAGCCGCGGCCGGTTCATCAGCTGGCTGGCCGCCTTGCGCATCGCTTCGAGCCGCTTCAGCCGGAACTGCAGCAGCGCCGCCATCATCTCGCCCGGACGGCTCGTCGTCGCTGGGGGCCTGCGGCACCATCAGCCGGCTCTTGAGGTAGGCCAGCCACGCCGCCATCACCAGATAGTCGGCGGCGATCTCGATGCGCTTCTCGCGCACCGTCTCGATGAAGCCGAGATACTGCTCGGCGAGCGCCAGCACCGAAATGCCGCGACAGGTCGACCTTCTGGCGGCGGGCCAGGTCGAGCAGCAGGTCGAGCGGCCCTTCGTAGCCGCCGACGTCGACATACATCACCTCGTCGTCGGGCGTCCGGTCCGGCGCGCTCGAACCACTCGGAGGATGTATCGGTCATTGCCGCGCTGCTCGCTAAGGATCGAGGGACCTTGGCCCCTCGCCGCAAACGCCGTCAAGCGAACGCGGACATGCGATCAACCGTTGATCGGCGACGCAGTCGCCGCCGTTGGCCTTGATCGACGGCGCAGGTCTGCGTCGCCTCCTGGAACGAGGATGCCGGCAGCACGACGCGGTACCAGACGCCCTTCTGCGCCCAGATCGACCTGGCTGGATCTCCAGGCTGCGGCCGCCGAGCAGATGCCGCCAGCGGGACTGCGGCGTGCGCAGCGACGCCTGGGCATCCGCCTCGCTCCGCTGCGAGGACAGCTGCACATAGGCGGCAGCAGTGCCGCCGGAGGCGGCGGCGCCGGCTTCGGCGGCGGCCACCGGCTGCGGCTGCCGGCTGCGTTCAGGTCGACGAGCGGCAAGTCGTCCAGCGCTGTCGGCTGCGCAGCCACCTGCTGGTTCGCCCGGCACCGAGGGCCGCGCGGTCGGCCGGGCGCGGCATCGGCACCGGCGCGACGATGCTGGGGTCGATGACCGCAGGCGTCGTCGGTCGCGGCGAGCGCGGACACTGCGTCCGGCGTCGGCCTCGGCGTCACCGCCGTCGGCGATGGCGGCGGCGATCGGATCGGCGTCCGCGGGCTGCGCGGCAGTCGGTTGCCGCCTCGTTCGGGCGACCGCGGCCGCAGCAGGTCCGGAGGCTGCACGTCGGCGCCCGGAACTGCCGGCACGTTCGGACGATCGACCGGCAGCACTTCGCTGCCGGCGACGGCTTCGTCGCCGCGAGACGATGGTGCCGTCCGGACGGACGGTCACGGTGCGCACCTTGCGGTTGGCCAGCCCGGTCTCGGTGGTCGTCGCGCCGTCGGGCGTCACCACGCGCGGCCACGTCGGCGACGCTGGCGCCGGCCGTCTCGTCGCGCGACACCAGGTGCTCGTCGGCGCTGTCGGCCGCGGCGACGCCGTCGATCTCGTCGAAGACCACGGAGCCCTGGCGGGCTCGGCCGTAGCGGCACGCGCCGGCGGCGGCCTCCTTGACGGGCGTCGCATCGGCGGTGAGCACCGGCGCCTCGGTACCGTCGCCGCGGCCCATGCCGAGCACCCAGTAGAGGCCGAAGCCCGCCGCGAGCAGCAGCGTACCCGGCGACCGCCATGCCGACATACTGGCGCATCCCGCCCGAAGCATGCCGGCGCTTCTGCGGCTTGACCTTCGCGCGCTTGTAGGGGCGGTCCTCGGCTGCGTCTCGCCGTCGATCCGCCCGACCTCGGCGCCGGTCGCGGCGGCGGCCGCGAGAATCGCCGCTTCGGCCGAGCGCACCTGCGGCTCGCTGTCCTTGAGGCCGGCGCGCCGCGGCGCGAACCCGGTGGTCAGCGGCGGCACGACCGGCGCCGCAGCGGATGTGGACCGGCGGCTGCGGGCGCAGCGGCGGCCGGCTTGTCGGCGCTGGAGAGCTCGACCCGCACGGCTTCGCCGATCAGGCTTTCGATCTCGTCCATCGGATCGCGGTCGATGCCGCGAGCTGCCGCCGGCCGCCGGCATCGACGGCGCGGGCCTGGCTTCGGGCGTCGGCAGCGGTCGTGCGCACCGGCGCGGGCGTCGCGGCGGCGGCCGGCGCCGGCTGCGGGGCCGGCGCGGGCGACGGCGTCGGCTTGCCGCGCGCAGGCCGAAGACCGGGGCCACGGCGAACCTGTCGCTCTCCGCCGGCCTGGGGGCCTGCGGCAGCGGCCGGAAGGCAACCGAGGGCGCCGCCTGCGGCGGCAGGCGCTCCGGCGGGGCGGGCAATCAGGACCGGCGCCTGTCCGGCGGTGGTATTGCCGAAGTTGCGGGCGGGCGACGGCCTCGACCGACGGGCGGAAATACCGAGGCGGCCGGCGGCGTGTCCGCCTTCGGGCGGCTCGGGCAGCGACCGGCTCGGCCTGCGCGGCGTCGAGTTCGGCGGCGATCAGGTCGGCAATCGGATCGTGGTGGAGAGGCGGCGCCGCCTTGGGGGCCTCCTCATGCGGCACGGCCGGCGCGGCCCGGCTGGCGGCGTCCGAGCCGAAGCCGAAATCGAAGGTGAACGCGTCGGCCGCAGCCGCAGCCGGCTTGGCCGGCAGCGGCGCCGGGCGGCGTCGCACGGCCGGCTCGGCGGCGGGCGCTGCGGCCGGCTGGGCCGGCGTCTGGGCCACGGGCTTGGGCACTTCGCGCGCCTGCCAGTCGGACACCGGCTCGGGCACGACGATCGGCGCTGCGGTCGGCGGCTTGCCGAAGTCGATCGGCGCGCTCGGTTGCGGCCGGGGCTCCGGGCGCGCTTCCTGCGACCGGTGCGGGCGCAGGTACCCCGGCGGGCCTGTTCCATGCCCGGGATGCGGATGGTGGGAGCAGCCGGCGTCGGCGCCGTGCGCTGGCGCCGGGGCTTGCTGCCGGGGCGCGCCGGCGCTTCCATGCCGGGAATGCGGATCGGCGAGCGGCGTCGCGGCCGTCGCTTCGCTGAGCGGCGCCAGCTTGATGACGGTCGGCTTGGGCTCGCTTTCGCTGCCCTGCGCGTTGCTCGCCATCAGCTTGGCAAGTTCGGCGATCAGGTCGTCGGACTTTTCCTGGCTATCAGACATCTGCTGCGGTTTCGCTGGCATAGAACGCAGCGCCCCCTGGATTGATTGCGGTCCCCGCCCCGACCCCCGCCGAGCGTAGCGGGCCAGTCACCACACCAATGCGCCCGAATTATGAAAGCTCATCTGGTGCAGAAACCCCCAGTATTGCCAGGCCATTGACGATGACCTGACGGACGGCGCCGACGAGTGCGAGTCGCGCCAGCGTGAGTGTCGGATCTTCGGCGTTAACAAAGCGTAAGCCAACATCTTCTTTGCCCTTGGCCCAGAAGCCGTGGAAGGCGCCGGCCAGCTCGTAGAGGTAGAAGGCGATGCGGTGCGGCTCGTGCGCCAGCGCCGCCGCGGCGACGGTGCGCGGCCACTGCGCCAGCGGCCCGGATCAGCTCGAGTTCGGCCGGCGGTGGCGAGCAGTCGACAGGTCGGCCGTCGGCGCAGCGCGGCCGCCGAGGCATCGAGGTCCGGCAGGTCCCGCTCGGCGACTGCGGAACACCGAGCAGGCCCGGGCGTGGGCGTACTGCACGTAGAACACCGGGTTGTCGCGGGTCTGCTCCTTGACCAGCGCGAAGTCGAAGTCCATCGCCGCGTCGTTCCGCCGGAAGAGCAGCATGAAGCGGGTGGCGTCGGCGCCCACTTCCTCGACCACGTCGGCGAGCGGTCACGAGGTCGCCCGAGCGCTTGCTCATCTTGAACGGCTCGCCGTTCTTCAGCAGCCGCACCAGCTGGCAGATCGCGCACGTCGATGTCGGCCTCGCCGTGCGGAGACGGCCTTCACCGCCGCCTGCAGCCGCTTGACGTAGCCCGAGTGGTCGGCGCCCAGCACGTTGATCATGTGCTTGAAGCCGCGCAGGTACTTGTTGCGGTGGTAGGCGATGTCGGCGGCGAAATAGGTGTAGCTGCCGTCCGACTTGACCAGCGGCCGGTCGACGTCGTCGCCGTAGTCGGTGGCGCGGAACAGCGTCTGCTCGCGGTCCTCCCAGTCCTCGGGCGTCTTGCCCTTGGGCGGCTCGAGCCGGCCCTGGTAGATCATGCCCTTGCTCGCGCAGCCAGTCGAGCGTGAGGTCGATGTCGCCGCCCTGCCCGTGCAGCGTGCCGCTCGGAGAAGAACACGTCGTGGTGGATGTTGAGCTTGGCGAGGTCGGCCTTGATCAGTTCCATCATCGCGGCGAGCACCCGCTCCTTGACCATCGGCAGCGCCTCGGCCTCGGGCTTGCTCGAGCAGCGCTGTCGCCGAACTCGCCTGGCCAGCGCCTGCCCGACCGGGATCAGGTAGTCGCCCGGATAGAGGCCCGGCGGGATCTCGATGGTCTCGCCCAGCGCCTCGCGGTAGCGCAGCAGGGTCGAGCGCGCCAGCGTGTCGATCTGGCTGCCGGCGTCGTTGATGTAGTACTCGCGCGTCACGTCGTAGCCCGAATAGGCCATGCAGCGAGGCCAGCGCGTCGCCGAACACGGCGCCGCGGGTATGGCCGACATGCATCGGCCCGGTCGGGTTGGCCGAGACGTACTCGACATTGACCCGCTCGCCCCTTGCCGACATCGGAGCGGCCGAAGTCGGCGCCCTGCCTGGCCGACCGACGCGCAGCACGTCGAGCCAGATCGGGTCGGCGAGCCGGAAGTTGAGGAAGCCCGGGCCCGGCGACCTCGACCGAGGCGACGTCCGGGTCGGCAGCTTGAAGTGCTCGGCGAGCGCCGTCGCGATCTCGCGCGGGTTCTTGCCCAGCGGCTTGGCCACCACCATCGCGGCGTTGGTCGACAGGTCGCCATGCGCCGGGTCGCGCGGCGGCTCGACCACGCAGGCGCGACAGGGCTTCCTCGGTCACCTCGGGATAGAGGCTCCTGAGGGCGGCCGAAACACGGGCGGCGAAGATCGCGAAGACGTCCATGGTGAATTCCACGAATGCAGGCGAAGCGCGGGGGTTACCCGCAATCGGCCGGGCAGCGTCAAACAGCCGGGCGTGCTGCTCGATGCGCGTAGGGGTCGGTCATGCCGGCGATGAAGTCGGCAGACGATGCGGGCGCGATCGGCCTGGCCGGTCGGCGGCGCCGGGCGGCGCTCGCCCCAGCGACCGGGCAGGTCGAGCGGTGCTCGAGGTAGTGGTCGAACAGCTCGCCGACCACGCGCCTGGCTGCGCGCGCACCGGCACCATCACCGCCTCGTTGCGATAGACGTCGTCGAACAGGAAGCGCTTGAGCCCCTGCTCCGCCTCGGCGGTCGCGGCCGAGAAGCGCGACCAGCGTCCGCCCGGCGTGGCGCACGTCGTCGGCGCTCTGCGGGGCGGCCGCGGCGATGGCGGCGCCGGTGCGTCGGCGATCACGTCCTCGATGGCCCGGGTGATCAGCCGCCGCTGCACCTCGTGCGCCTGCCGGCTGCGGCTCGATGTCGGGCCAGCGGCTCGAGCACCTCGCGCGACGATCGGCCCGACCAGCGGCACGTCGGCGAGGTCGGCGAGCGCGATCAGCCCGGCGCGCAGCGCATCGTCGATGTCGTGGGCGTTGTAGGCGATGTCGTCGGCGATGGCCGCCGCCTGCGCCTCGAGGCTGGCATGGGTCGAGAGCTGCAGGTCGGCGCTGGCCGGGATGTCGTCGAGCCCGGCCGGCAGCCCCTCCTCCACGTAGCGGCCGACGGGCCTGCCGTCGCGGTCGACCAGCGGGCCGTTGTGCTTGAGGATGCCCTCGAGCGTTTCCCAGGTGAGGTTGAGCCCGTCATGCTCGGCGTAGCGGTTCTCGAGCCGGGTGACGACGCGGATCGCCTGCATGTTGTGGTCGAAGCCGCCGAAGGCGCCATCTTCTCGTTCAGCACCCGTTCGCCGGCGTGGCCGAACGGCGTGTGACCGAGGTCGTGCGCCAGCGCCACCGCCTCGGCCAGGTCCTCGTCGAGCCGCAGCGCGCGGGCGATCGAGCGGGCCATCTGGCTGACTTCCAGCGTGTGGGTCAGCCGCGTGCGGAAGTGCTGGCCCTCATGGTGCAGGAACACCTGGGTCTTGTACTGCAGGCGCCGGAAGGCGGTCGAGTGGATGATGCGGTCGCGGTCGCGCTGGAATTCCGAGCGGGTCGGGCTGGAACTGGCGCCGTAGAGCCGGCCGCGGCTGTGCGCGGGATCGGAGGCATAGGGCGCGCGCTCGCTCATCGTTGAAGACAATGCCCTTTCCATCGTCGCTCGACGATCTTAGATTGCAGTCCGGCGCGTCGCCTTGAACGGCGCGGCACGGCAAAGGCCCACGATGACTGAAGCTGCTCTAGCATCCAACGACGTCGTCTTGACAGACCGCGCGGCGCGCAAGATCGGCCGCATCCTCGCCAAGCAGCCGGAAGGCACCGTGCTGCGCATCGCGGTCGCCGGCGGCGGCTGCTCCGGCTTCCAGTACGAATACAAGCTGGTGCAGGAAAAGCCCGCGAACGACGACCTGGTGCTGGCCAAGGACGCACGCCACGGTGCTGATCGACTCGCTCAGCCTCGAATTCATGGGCGGCGCCGAGATCGACTATGTCGACGACCTGATCGGCCAGTCCTTCCAGATCAACAATCCCAACGCCGTCGCCTCCTGCGGCTGCGGCACCAGCTTCGCGGTCGCCTGATCGTCGCTTGATCCGGGCGCCTGCGCGCCTGTAGCCTCCTCCCCGTTTGGGGAGGGCGGATATGGACTTGCAGCAACGTCTTGATGCGGTAGTCGAAGCGGCGCTCGGCGATCGTATCGTCGGTTCCGTCACTCTGGTGGCGCGCAACGGCGAGGTCGTCTACCGCCGCGCCGCGGGATTCTTCGACCGGGAGGCCGGCGTCCCGATGCGCGAGGATGCGATCTTCCGGCTGGCTTCGGTGACCAAGCCGCTCGTCGCCGCCACGGCGCTCGCCATGATCGAGCGCGGCCTGCTCGGCCTCGACAACGCCGTGAGCGACCACCTGCCCTATTTCCGGCCACGGCTCCGGGACGGCAGCGAGGCCCGGATGACGATCCGCCACCTGCTGACGCATACGTCGGGCCTCGGCTACGATTTCTCCGCCGATCCCGAGATCACCACCGGCCTGCAGCAGACCCAGTTCGACCACGAGGAGAACCTGACCCGCGTGGCCAGGCTGCCGCTTCTGTTCGCTCCCGGCACGGCCTGGGAGTACGGCATCAATATCGACGTGCTCGGCGCCGTCCTCGCCCGCATCCATGGCGGCACCCTCGCCGATGCGCTGGCGCACTATGTCACCGGCCCCCTGGGCATGGACGACACCGGCTTTGCCGTCACCGACGAAGCCCGCCTTGCCGTTCCCTACTGCGACGGCCCGCCGGGCCTTCGCCGCATGGCGGATCCCGACACGCTGGTCAATCCGGAGGGCGAAGAGACGGTGTTCTCGCCGTCGCGCATCTTCAACACCAGGGCGTTCCAGTCCGGCGGCGCCGGAGCGGTCAGCACTGCCGCCGATCTCCTCGTCTTCTTCGAGGCGCTCCGCACCGGCGGCGGCAAGATCCTGCGGGCGGAAACGGTGGAGATGGCAACCCGGAACCAGATCGGCACCCTGCCGCGCCGCCAGCAGGATGCCGGGCAGCGCTTCGGCTTCCTCGGCGCCATCATCGACGATCCGGTGGCGGCGCAATCGCCGGCCGCGAGGGGAACCTTTCGCTGGGGCGGCGATCTACGGGCACGAGTGGTCGGTCGATCCGACGAACCGGTTGACCATCCTGTCGATGACCAACACGCCCTACGAAGGCTGCTCCGGCCAGTACCGCTATGACATCCGCGATGCGGTTTACGGGCGGGGACCGAGCCGCTAGTTTGGCCGCAACCGGCGGAGACTCCCATGCGCATCGCGACCTGGAACATCAATGGCGTCAAGGCGCGCCAGGGCATGCTGATGACCTGGCTCACCCAGAACAGCCCGGACATCGTCTGCCTGCAGGAGATCAAGACCGTCGACGAGGGCTTTCCGCGCGCCGAGATCGAGGCCCTGGGCTACAATGTCGAAACCCACGGGCAGAAGGGCTGGAACGGCGTCGCCATTCTCTCCAAGTTCCGCTTCGACGAGGTGACGCGCGGCCTGCCGGGCGACGATGCGGACGAGCACTCCCGCCTGATCGAAGGCGTGTTCTCGATCGAGACCGGCGTTGTCCGGGTCTGCTGCATCTACCTGCCGAACGGCAATCCGGTGGACAGCGAGAAGTTCCCGTACAAGCTGGGATGGATGGACCGGCTGATCCGCTTCGTCGAGGGCCGGCTGGCTCTGGAGGAACCGTTCGTCCTGCTGGGCGACTACAACATCATTCCCGCCGACATCGACGCCAGGCACCCGGAGGCCTGGGTCGGCGATGCGCTGTTCCGCCCCGAAAGCCTCGAGCGCTTCCGCGCGCTCACCAATCTGGGCCTGACCGACGCCTTCCGCGCCGTGAGCAGCGAACCCGGCTACACCTTCTGGGACTTCAAGACCTTCGGCTGGGAACGCGACAACGGCATCCGCATCGATCACCTGCTGCTGTCGCCGCAAGCTGCCGATCGGCTTGAGGACGTGATCGTGCATCGGGAAGTGCGCGGCTGGGAAAAGCCCAGCGACCACGTGCCGGTCGAGGGCGAATTCGCGTTCTGACGGCTTCCGATCGAGGGCGAGGGCCGGGACTAAAGCCCGCCGAACCGGGTGCCCAGCGAGTCCGCCAGTTGCACGGCCTCGGCGCGCTGATCGGGCGTGGCCACGGACATCGCGTCCTGCAGCAGGCCCTGGATCCACTGTTCGTCGATGGTCCCGGCGGCGCGGCGGCCGGCGACGGTCAGCCACATCAGCCCCTCGACCGGGTTGGCTTCGATGCCGGTGCCGTTGAACAGCATGTTCCCGAGCTGGGCCTGCGCGCCGGCATGCCCCTTGCGGGCAGCCAGGGACAGCCAACGGGCACTCTGCAGCGGGTTGTCGCCGAGTTCCTCGTCGTCGAGATAGAGCTTGCCGACCCGGTATTGTGCGTCCGCGTCGCCGAAATAGGACGCGGCGTGCATCATCAGCTTGTTCGAGTAGTCTTCGTCCTTGGGGATGCCGGCCTCCGGCAACCCCTCGCGGTAGTACTCGCCGACCTTGACGAAGGACTGGGCGACGATGTCGGCCTCAACGCCCTTGGGCGCGGCATCGGCATGTTCGTCGGCGATCTGGCTGAAATAGCCGAAAGCCTTGACCGGGTCCTTTTCGACGCCCTCGCCGTTCTCATACATCAGCCCGAGCTGCCAGAGCGCCATCGGCTGGCCGGCGGCCGCGGCGTCCTCGAGGGCTGAAATCAGCGCGTCGCTGGAAATCCCGCCGCCGGCGCCGTCCAGGACATTGGCCATGTTGAGGGCCGCGTCCACGGCCGTCTCGCCCGGCAGGGAATTGAGCACTGCCTGCGCCTTGGCCGGCAAGCTGGCGAGCGCCAACACGAGCGCTCCACCCACTGCAACGGAAATCAGGGCATCGTTGACCCTAAATGTCCGCATAACACTCCTTCTCGCCCTCGGCGCCGGGATTGGTCGGGGCACGGTACGAAGGCGGACAAAAGAACATCCCAGCTCGCAATGTGGAACTTGCGGCCCTACAGCTCTGGAATGCCCGCCCAACCCCCGTTGTCCTCCGCCCCTTTTAGGGTCAGATTGTGGCGACGTTCCTCTGTAAATCGTTGATCGCCAAGCCGGCCGAACGGGATTCGGCGCTCTTGTTGCAAAAACGTCACTTGAGCCCGTCCCGCGCCGCGGGCGGCCCGCTAGAGCCACTTGCGGCTGCGCATCCAGACGGCGATGGCGGCGCCCAGGCCCGCGAGGATGGCGAGCACGATCCAGAAGGCATAGGGGCTGTCGGCGAAGGGGATTCCCGCCACGTTCATGCCGAGGAGCGCCGCTGATCACTGTCAGCGGCATGAAGACCACGGTCACCGCCGTCAGGATGAGCATCGTCTGGTTCATCTGGTCGGAGCGGGCATCGAGGATCTGCTCGTGCACCAGGACCGCCCGCTCGGACAGTGCCTGCAGTTCCTCGCCGAGGCGGGCAGTCCGGGACGCGGCTTCACGCAGCCGGACGCGGTCCCGGGCGCTCAAAAAGGACAGGTCCTCGATCTCGAGCGTGTTGAGCACGTCGCGCTGCGGCCAGATCAGCCGCCTGAAGGTGATCAGCGCCCGACGCTGCTCGGCGAGGCCGGCCCGGATGTCGGCGCGCTTGCCCGCCATCAGGGCCTCCTCGATGTTGTCGAGACTGTCCCCCATGTGCTCGATCAGGGGTTCCAGACGGTCAGCGGCGCGCAGCCCGAGCCGGGCGACGAGATCGGCCGGCGACACAGGCGCCTGCTTTGATTGCTCCCACTTGGCGACCCCCAGCAGTTCCGGAACATTGAGCTCGGAGGCCACGATCACGCGCTGCTTCTCGAGCAGCAGGCTGAGGAGCTGCCGCCCGACCTGCTCGGGGTCCGAGTTGGGCCGGGCTACCCGCAGGACCACCAGCGCCTTGTCCTCGAGCACGGTGCAGCGGGTGCGCGTGGTCGAGGAGATGCAGGATATCGGCGTTGAATTCGCCGATCTCCTGCTTCAGCCACGCCTGGAACTCCGGCGAGCCCAATCTGCCGGAAACCAGGGCAAAGCCCCGCGGCGGCACGACAAAGGCGCTCTCCTCCTGATCCGACAAGCCGCCGCACGCCGCCCCGGCCGTCGAAGACGAGGACCGTCATGCCAGTCCTGCGCGGGAAGGCGCTGCGTGACCGCTGGCCGGCCTCTTCCGCGCTCGTCTTCCCTTCGGGTCAACTCAACCGCCTCAGGGCCGCGGCGAGGCGCTCGCGCCGGTCGACGCGCCTCGGCGCGCCGGGAGCGCTGCTCCTCGATCACCTCCTCGGGCGCCTTGGCGACGAACTGCTCGTTGCCCAGCTTGCGGTCGATCTTGTCGATCTCGTCGTCCAGCTTGGCGATGTCCTTCTCCAGCCGCGCCCGTTCGGCGCCGAGGTCGATGACGCCGGCCAGCGGCAGCGCGAAGGTCGCCTCGCCGAGCACGATCTGCGCCGAGCCCTTGCGGCACGTCCGAGACGTAGTCGACGCTCTCGAGCCGCGCCAGGCGGGTGAGCGCGGCCAGCTGGCTCTCGACGCGCGTGCCGGTCTCCGCCCCTGCCCCGACGATCGACCAGCGGGATCTTGGCGCCGGCCGGCACGTTCATCTCGGTGCGCACCGAGCGGATGCCGGAGACCAGCGTCGATCAGCCAGTTCAGCTCGGCGTCGGCCTCCGGCGTCCTCCAGCCCGGCCAGCGTCCGGCCATTCGCGAGACGATCAGCAGCTTCTCGCGCCGCGGGCCGACCTTGCCGGTCTCGGCCCACAGCTCCTCGGTGACGAAGGGCATGAACGGGTGCAGGAGCTTCAGGATCTGGTCGAGCGCGAAGGCCGCGGTCGCCTGGGTCTCGGCCTTGCGCCGCCGCGTCCTCGCCGGTCAGGATCGGCTTGGCCAGTTCGACGTACCAGTCGCAGAAGGTGCCCCAGACGAAGTCGTAGGCGGCGTTCGCCGCTTCGTTGAACTTGTAGTCCTCGATCGCCCGGGTCACCGCGGCCGACGGCGCGCGCGGTGGCGCCCACGATCCAGCGGTTGAGCGCGCAGCTTGTTCGCGCCTGGGTCATAGCCGGCGACGCGCCGGCACTCGTTCATCTCGAGGAAGCGCGCGGCGTTCCAGAGCTTGGTGACGAAGTTGCGGTAGCCCTCGACGCGCGCTGATGGCGAGGCGCATGTCGCGCCCCTGCGCCGCCATGGCCGCCAGCGTGAAGCGGGTCGCGTCGGCGCCGTAGCTGTCGATGAGCTGCAGCGGGTCGATGACGTTGCCCTTGGTCTTGCTCATCTTCTGGCCGTGCTCGTCGCGGACCAGCGCGTGCATGTAGACCGTGTGGAAGGGCTCGTTGCCGGTGAACTCGAGCCCCATCATCATCATCCGGGCGACCCAGAAGAAGATGATGTCGAAGCCGGTGACCAGCACGTCGGTCGGGTAGTACTTCGCGCAGCTCGGGCGTCTGGTTCGGGCCAGCCCAGGGTCGAGAACGGCCACAGCGCCGACGAGAACCAGGTGTCGAGCACGTCTTCGTCGCGGTGCAGCGGCACCTTGGAATCGCGCAGCTCGGCGAACGGGTCGCGCTGCTTGCGCATCGCCCAGGTCGTCGGCGTTGAGCCGGTCGCGCTGCGTCGTCTCGAAGTCGGCAAAGGCCTTGCAGGTAGGCGCCGGAATTGAGGCCGCCGGTGTGCATCTCGACCGGCGCGGCCGTAATAGGCCATCGGCCTGCTTGATCGCCTCGGCTTCGGTCGCCGGCGACGAAGACCTTCGGGCCGGCGTCGGCGTTGTCGAAGTCGGGGTCGGTGTTGACGCGCGGGCCGTACCAGGCCGGGATCTGATGGCCCCACCAGAGCTGGCGCGAGATGCACCAGGGCTTGATGTTCTCCATCCAGGCGAAATAGGTGTTCTCGTAGCTGCTTGGGCACGAACTTGGTCCGCCCCTCGCGCACCGAGGCCAGCGCCGGCTCGGCCAGCACCTCGGCGTTCACGAACCACTGGTCGGTGAGGAAGGGCTCGATGACGACCTGCTTGGTCTTCTCGTCGTACGGCACCATGATCTTCTTGTCCTCGACCCAGACGAGCACGCCCGATGGCGTCGAGGTCGTGCGAGCACCTTGCTGTGCGCGCCTCGAAGCGGTCGAGCCCGCGATAGTCCTTGCGGCACGTCGCCGTTGATGCTTGGCCTGCGGTCGTGAAGATGTTGATCGGCTTGAGGCCGTGGCGGACGCCCACCTCGAAGTCGTTGAAGTCGTGCGCCGGGGTGATCTTCACCGCGCCCGAGCCCAGCTCCGGGTCGGCATACTCGTCGGCGACGATCGGGATGCGGCGGCCGACCAGCGGCAGGATCACGTACTTGCCGACCAGGTGCTTGTAGCGCTCGTCGTCGGGGTGCACGGCGACCGCGACGTCGCCCAGCATGGTCTCCGGGCGCGTCGTGGCGACGACGATGTACTCGTCCGACTTCTCGATCGGGTAGCTGAGGTGCCACATCTTGCCGTCGGTCTCGATGTTCTCGACCTCGAGGTCGGAGATGGCGGTCTCGAGGCCCGGATGCCAGTTCACCAGCCGCTTGGCGCGGTAGATCAGGCCCTTGCTCGTAGAGCTCGACGAACACCTTGCGGACGGCCTCCGACAGGCCCTCGTCCATGGTGAAGCGCTCGCGCGACCAGTCGGCCGAGGCGCCGAGGCGCTTGAGCTGGTTGATGATGGTGCCGCCGCTCTCGGCCTTCCATTCCCAGACGCGCTCGAGGAATTTCTCGCGGCCGAGCTCGCGGCGGCGACGGCTGCTGGCGCTTCCATCAGCTGCCGCTCGACGATCATCTGCGTCGCGATGCCGGCGTGGTCGGTGCCCGGGCTGCCACAGCACGTCCTTGCCGCGCATGCGCTCGAAGCGGATCAGGATGTCCTGGATGGTGTTGTTGAGCGCGTGCCCGATGTGCAGCGAGCCGGTGACGTTGGGCGGCGGGATGACGATCGAGAAGGTCTCGGCGCCCGGCTTGGCCCCTGCCCCGGCCGCGAAGGCCTCGGCCTCGAGCCATGCCTCGATAGATGCGGCCCTCGACGGCAGCCGGGTTCGTAGGTCTTTTCGAGCATCAGCGCTTCCAACAGCAACGGCCCGCCGCAATGCTCTCGCATGCCGGCGGGCCAGAAATCAGGAACTAGGTCTAAAGCAAAGGCGCGGCCCCAAAGTCAACAGCCGTACCGGAGGAAGCGCTATTCGACGCCCCGGGAAATGCGGGCGATTTCCTTTTCGACCATGCGCTCGACGATGGAAGGCAGGTTCTCGTCCAGCCATTCCTTGAGCATCGGCCGCAGCATGTCGCGCATCATCTCTTCGAGGGTGACGCCCGAGCTCACCATCGAGAGGCCGCTCAAGCGCGAGAAGGCATGCTTGACCGCCGACTGGGTCGTCGGCTCGAGCAATTGCTCGGCCATGTCCTGCGCTCAGCGTCGGATCGGGCATCGGCGCCGCCTGGCGACACTCGGGGCCGGACGGGGCGCGGGCGGCGCCGGCCGCGGCTTCGGGCGCCGGCGGCGGTTCGACGGCAGCCGGGCGAGGGGCGGCGACGGGCTGCTCCACCGGCACCGAGAACCCGGAGAACGCCTGCGGTTCGGGCTCGTCATCTTCCTCGAAGGCGATGTCTTCCGGGTCGACCAGTTGCGGTTCGCCCAGCATCGACATCGGCTCGTCGGCACGATCGTCGCTGGCGAGGATGTCCTCGAAGCTGAGCGCGGTGACCGGCTCGTCGTCGTCGCCCGAGAGGATCTGTTCGGCGAGAGCGCCAGCGGTTCGGGCGCCACCGGTGCAAGCGAAGGCGCCTTCACCAGCGGCTCGGCCGGCAGGGATCGCGGCATCATCGGCGCCGCGGCAGCGCTGGGTCGGCCAGGCGCCGGCGTGGACAAGGTGGGAAACGGGCGAGGTGCTGCGGGCTGCGCCGCCTGCACCGGGGGCATCGCCGGCGCGGGCATCTTTGGCACGACGGCCGCATCGTCATCGGCAATGATCTGCCGAATGGACGAAAGGATTTCGTCCATCGAGGGCTCTTTGGGCGCAGGCTTATTCATCAATGCCTCACATAACGTGCCAAAGGACGCGGCCAAATCGGGCTACGCACCTGATTCGTCGACAATCACTCTAGCCGGAGGGTTCACTCGTTGGGAACCGAGGCCCTTGCGCCCAGGGCCGTCTTCCACCGGAGTTTGCGCATGCGCCCCGAACCTGCCCGCGCGCGTCAGGTCACCGGCGCGACACGGTCGCGGATCGACCTACTCGTCGATCGAGCGGAGTTCCTGCCAGATGTCCTCGACCTTGGCGGTGTAGGCCTCGCCGGACTTCACCTCGACATTGAGGCCGAGGTCCGCCGGATTGAGGCGCCCGGCCGCCGCGAGCAGCGCAAACGACGCGATGACCTTGCTGGACGTCGCGGTGATCAGTCCCTCGCGGGCCGAAATCAGTTCGGCCTGGGCGTTGAGGACGTCGAGCGTGGTGCGCTGGCCGACGTCGCGTTCCTGGATCGTGCCCTTCGACCACGAGCTGGCCGGACGCCACGGCGGAGTTTGCCGATTCGATCTGGGCCGTGGCGTTCTGCAGCGTGCTCCAGGCGGAGATCACCGACTCGCGCACCTGGTCGCGGGCCGACAGCGCGTCGACCTCCGACTTGATCTGCTCGAGGTTGGCCTTGCGCATCGAGGCGCCGAGGGCCCCGCCGGCGTAGAGCGGAATCGACAGCTGCAGCCCGACCGAGCCGGTCATGCCGGGCTGGTCCGGGTTGGCGCCGAAGCAGCCGATGCCGCAGAGCGAGCCGATCAGGTTGAGGGTCGGGCCGAAGGCCGCCTTGGCGGCGTCGGATCCGGCCATCGCGGCCCGAATGGCGGCCCGTGCGCTCAGGATGGCCGGGTGGCGGTCCTCGGCCGAGGCCACGGCCGCATCGATCGAGGTCGGCAGCAGGCCGTTCAACCGGAAATCCTGGCTCAGATTCTTCGGCTTGTGTCCGACCCAGCGCTGATAGCTGGCCCGGCTGGTCTGCAGGCTGGCGATCGCCGACTTGTACGAGGCAACGGCAGCGGCAAGGCGCGTCTGCGCCTGCGAGACGTCGATCTTGGTGCCCTCGCCCAGGCGCAACCGCTGATCGGAGGAATCGACCTGCGCCTGGAAGAAGGCGACATTCTCCTCGCGCAGCTTGCACCAGTTGGGTGTCGCGAATGACGCTCATATAGGCCGAGACGACCGACAGCAGGACGTTCTGCTCGGCGTTCCGCAGTGCGTAGGACGTCAACTCCGCCGCGGCGCGCGCCTGCTCGATCTGCGACTCGGTCTTGAAATTGTCGAACAGCGTCTGCTGGTAGCCCAGGCCGAGGCTGTAGCTGTGGCTGACGCTCGACGTCCCGTTGGTGACGGCAAATCCCGCCCCCACATCGGCATTGAGGCCGATGGTGGGGAGCTTCCCGGCCTTGCGCAACGCAATGTCTTCGGCGGCGGACTTGACGCTCAGCAGCGCGGACATGAGATCGGGGTTGTTCATGTACGCGCTCTCGAGCGCCTGGCGGAGCGTTTCCGCATGTGCCGCCGCAGGCACCATGACCATAGCAATTGCCAATGCGCCAGCGCGCAACGCCCGAAGAGACAACATAGACACAACCTCCAACCCCACGACACTATGCCGGCCAAATGGGGTAAACAACCAGAACGGACAAGAGATACAAAACATTAATGATGAGATTCGCCGGGCCCGTGATGCGGCGGCAACACTCATGGTCCGCCGGTCAGTAGCGGCTCTCGGGTTTCCCGCTCAGAAGACGAAGTCGTCGCGAGGGCCGGGTTCCTCCAGAGGCGGAAGGTTCGCATTGAAATCCGACGCGTGCGGCAACGTCCTTGCCCGACTTGACGAACAGGTTGGCGACAGCGGTCGCGCCGCGCCGGATCAGCACCACAAGGCGGCCACCATCGGCGAGCCGGTCAAACAGCGTCTCGGGCACGTTCTCGACGGCGCCTTCCACGACGATCGCGTCGAACGGCCCCGACGCTGCAGCGACCTTGTCGAGCGGCGCCTCGACGATCTGGGCGTTGTCGATCCCCAGATCCTGCAGGTTCTGGCGCGCCAGCGCCACCAGTTCGCGATGGTCCTCGACGCCGACCACCCTGCCGGCGAGCGCGGCAAGCACCGCCGTCGAATAGCCGGTCCCGCATCCCAGATCGAGAACCTTGTCATCGTGCTGCAGGTCGGCAAGCTGGACGAGCCTGGCAAACGGAGCAGGCGCGGCGAGCGCACGCAGCGACTGGCCGGGCTGCAGCGGGTGCGCCTCGTCGAAATAGGCCAGCGATTGGCGTCCGGGCGGCACGAAGCGCTCGCGGGGAAGCTGCCCCATGGCCGCCAGCAGCCGCCTGTCGTTGACGCCGTTGGTGATCAGTTGGCTGTCGACCATGGCTTTGCGCGCACGTTCGAAGTCGGTCATTCTCGGGAGTTCCTCAAGCCAAGTGCTTCCTGTGCATAGCGCCGTGGTGAGCCGCGTACAAGCGGGCGCGGCGAGCGCGACAAAAGGCATCGTCTCGAGGCTGGGGCCTTCGTGACCATTCTTGCCTTGTCGCAGCCTTTCGTATAGCACCGCCCGAGTTGGGGCCACGTGGCGGAGTGGTTACGCAGCGGATTGCAAATCCGTGTATTCCGGTTCGATTCCGGACGTGGCCTCCAACCTTCTCTGGTCTGACGCCGGGGATCTTCGGCCTTCGGTCCTTGCCCCTGTCCGGATACCGTCCCGTGCGCACATCGCTCCTCGTCCAGACCGATGCCTCGACTGCCGGACTGCTGCAACCCATCGTCGCTGGCGTTCTCGCCGCCGTGGTCGGATACGCCAGCACGTTCGCCCTGTTGCTCGCCGCCTATGCCGCCACTGGAGCGTCGCCGGCCGAGGCGGGATCCGGCCTCCTTGCGGTCTGCCTGGCCGTGGGACTGCTGAACGTCGTCGTCTCCTGGCGGCTGAAGGTGCCGCTAAGCTTCGCCTGGTCCACGCCGGGAGCGGCGTTTCTGCTCACCGTGGGCGCGCCGGCCGGCGGCTATCCCGCGGTCGCCGGGGCGTTCCTCATGACCGCCGCACTGATCGTGCTGGCGGGCCTGTGGCGCCCATTCGCCCGCGCCGTGGCCGCGATCCCCGCCGCCATCGCCAATGCGATGCTGGCAGGGATCCTGCTGACCCTGTGCCTTGCGCCACTCAAGGCAGTCGCCGAACTGCCCCTGCTGGCGCTGCCGATCATCCTGAGCTGGGCGGTCGCGCTGCGGTTCGCGCGGCGCTATGCGGTGCCCATCGCCGTTGCCGTGACTGCCGCCGCGCTGGCGGCAACGACCGACATGGCCGCCGGCGGCATCGGGGCCGCCTGGCCGAGTCTCGTGTTCGTGACGCCCGCTTTCACCCTGGACGCATTCGCCCGCATCACCCTGCCGCTCTTCGTGATCACGATGGCCTCGCAGAACCTTCCCGGCCTCGCCGTGATGAAGGCCAACGGCTACGCAGTCCGCCCGGCCCCGCAGTTCATCTCGACCGGCCTCGCCAGCGCCGTCTTGGCCGTCTTCGGCGGCCATACGGTCAACCTGGCGGCGATCACCGCGGCCATCTGCGCCGGGCCGGAAGCGCACCCGGATCCGGCGCGCCGCTGGGTGGCGCCGGTCGCCGCCGGATGGACCTATGTCGCGCTCGGCCTCTTCGCCGGCCTGGCCGCGGCCTTCATTGCCGCCTCGCCGCCGCTGCTGATCGAAGCGGTCGCAGGGCTCGCCTTGCTGCCGAGCCTGAGTTCGTCGCTGGTCCATGCGCTCTCCGACGAGGAGCAGCGCCTGCCGGCGATTCTCGCCTTCGTGACTGCCGCATCGGGCATCACCATTGTCGGCGTGGGCGCGGCGTTCTGGGGCTTGATCGCCGGCATCGCCATGATCCTGCTGCAGCGCTCCTATCGCCCGCGTGTCGTCACATCGGCGGAGCCGTCGAAATGACGACGGCGCGCGTTGCCGCCGTCATCCTCGCCGGCGGCAAGGGCGAGCGGCTCGGGGGCGTCATCAAGGCCAATCTGACGATCGGCGGCGTGCGCCTCGTCGACCGCGTCACGCGGGCGATCGCCGGTTCGGTTTCGACGATTCTGGTCGCCCACGGCGGGGTCGATCCCAAGGCGCTGGCTCTGCAGCCAGGGCATATCGCCATTCCCGACCTCGCTTCCGACTACGGCGGGCCCATGGCCGGCCTGGCGGCAGCCGTGGCCTGGTGCGGGGCGCAGCCGCAATCGCCGGAATACCTGGTCTCGGTTGCCGTGGACACGCCGTTCTTCCCGGACGACTTCGTGTCCCGTGCGCTTGCCGCGATCGGTCCGGACCATCCGGCGATGGTCGCGCGCTATGGCGGCCAAGACTATCCTACCGACGCCATCTGGCGGCTGACGAGCGTCGGCGCCCTGCCTGCCCAGGTTCTCGCCCAGACCGCGCCGCGCAGCCTCTGGCGCTTTGCGGCCGAGCTCGGCGCCGGACCGCTGAACTGGCCGCAGACCCCTGCCGGCGATCCATTTGCCAGCGCCAACACGCCCGACGACGTCCGGGCACTCGAAGTGCGCGCCAGGGCGGAATAGCCACGCGACGAGACGGTCGCAAAAGATGTCACTTCGGGCTTGGCAAAGGAAATCAAACCCGCTACACGGTCGCTGCCTCGCAAGAGGCTATCGTGTTCCGCGATAGCTCAGTTGGTAGAGCAAGCGGCTGTTAACCGCTGGGTCGTAGGTTCGAGTCCTACTCGCGGAGCCATTTTGCCCGTCGGCAAACCCCAGAAATCCTCGACATTCCCGGTATTGTTGGTATCCTCATTTGCGGATAGTCCCTCTTCTGTCCAACAAACTGCGCAACAAATGATGTGCGTGGAGCGTCGCGCGGCCTCGGCAAAGCCTCATATTCGGAGCGGCATCTGGTACCTGGTGCGCCGGGTCCCGAAGGATTCTGCCCACCTCGACGATCGCGGAATGGTCAAGCTCAGCACCGAGATCCGGGTGGCCGATGATCCCCGTGCCATTCGCGCGACGCCAGCGGTGCGCCAGTTCGACCTGGAGCTGCACGCCTACTGGCGAGGGCTGCGCGACGGGCAGGCCAGAGAGGCCCGCCGACGGTTCGAGGACGCGCAGCGGCGCGCAAAGGCCCTCCGGCTCGACTGCCGCACCGCCGACGAGGTGGCGTGGGGAAACCAGGTCTACGAGGCTCCGCGCCGTGTGCAGCTGCTGCTCAATCGCGGGACCGTCGAGGACGAGGCCGAAATCCGCGGCCGTCATGGGGGGTGAGGCTAGGCCGGCGATCCAGCTGAGCGGCCTCTACGAAGAATTCGAGGCGCTGATGGCCCCGTCGCTGGGGGAGCACTCCCCGAACCAGCGGAAGAAATGGGGGCTCAAGCGCGCCATTGGCGCCTTCAAGGACAAGGTAGGCGACAAGGAGCTGCGTCGCCCTCACCCGCTCCGATGCCGTAGAGTTTCGCAAGGCCTGGCGGGAGCGCGTCGCCAACGAGCGAATCGACGTCGGCCCCGCCAACGTGGAACGAAAACAGACCTGGATGGAGAAGATCGCCTTCAAGCCGCTGGCGCACTTCGGACCTCTCTCGTGAGCGATGCGAGGATCTTGACCGCGCGATCGCGCGGCGCCTGGCGCTCGCGCTCCTGCTCAACCGCATGCTCCAGTAGGTCGAGCAGCGGGACGTAGGCGTCCCCGTGCCGCATGACGCCGTAGGCAACCACCCTTAGGGGCGCGCTCGAATATACTGTGCGTATTCGCGCATCAGGGTAACGACGAAAGAAGGATGAATATGAAGATTGCCGGGAACGACCTGACTGTCCGCGAGTCTTTGACGCGGTGGTTCGTCATGGCGGTTTCGGTGCAGCGCAGACCGAACTTGGTGTCAGCCTGTCAACGATCTCCAATCATATTCGGGCGCTTGAAGACCGCCTGGGAGTGAAGATCTGTCATCGCGGCCGTGAAGGATTTCGCCTGACCCAACAGGGCGAAATCGTGATCGTCGAGACGCGACGGTTGCTGAATGCGTTGGACGATTTCGCTGCGCATGCGGGCGCCCTGCGCCGACAGTTACTTGGCCAGTTGCGGATCGGTATCGTCGACAGCATCGCGACCGACCCCAATTTTCGTCTCGCGGATGCGATCGCGCGATTTCAAGAGCGTGCCCAATTCCGTCACTATCGAGATGACCGAAGACCCCCCGCAAGTGCTGCAGCAAAAGGTGCGGAGCGGCGACCGCCATCTCGGGATCGGCAGTTTTCCGCACAAAGAAAAGGGGCTTTCCTACGAACCACTCTATATTGAGACGCACAGCTTGTACTGCTCGAGCCGGCACCGGTTCTTCGCTATGACCGACAGCGCGATCGATCCGCGCGATGTGCGTTCTGAACGGATCGTCAGCCGCGGATACTGGCGGCAGGAGTTCGTCCTCAATCTCGGTTTCGAGAATATCGGCGCCCTCGTGTACCAGATCGAGCCGCAGCTGATCCTGATTCTGAGCGGCGAATTTCTCGGCTTCCTTCCGGACCACTACGCGCGCCAGTGGGTGGCTTCCGGGCATATCCGCGCGCTGCTGCCCTCGAAGATTTCCTACCGCTGTGCCTTCGACCTCGTGACGAAGAAGGCGAGTTCGCCATCCCGCATGGTCACCGCTTTCCTGAAGTCGGTGCGCGAGGCGCACGGCGTGACAAATTGATACTATGATGTTTGCAAAAGTGAACGTTCTCAATCTGGCATGTTCGTGAAATTGGGGTGTGCTAGCTATTCGGCTCGTAACATAGATGATCGCGAGCCTCGAGTGTCCAGCACGACGACCAAACCGCAATTCAACCAACCGCTTGGCGGCAACGAGATGCCTCGCTTCGGCGGTCCGACGACGATGCTGCGCTTGCCCGCGGCGGAAGATGCCGCCGACCTCGATGCCTGCTTTGTCGGTATCCCGATGGACATCGGCACCTCGAACCGCGCGGGCACCCGCCATGGCCCACGCCAGATCCGGGCGGAAAGCGTCATGGTGCGGCCCTACAACATGGCGACAGGCGCGGCGCCTTTCGAAGCGATTCAGGTGGCCGACATTGGCGACGTGCCGATCAACACCTACGACCTGAAGAAATCAATCGACATCATCACCGGCCACTACGACGCGATCCTGGCACACGGCGCCATCCCACTGACGCTCGGCGGCGACCATACGCTGACCTGGCCAATCCTGCGGGCCATGAAGAAACGGCACGGCCCGGTCGCACTGATCCATGTCGACGCCCATGCCGACATCAACGACGACCATGTTCGGGCGAGAAGGTCGCCCACGGCTTGCCCTTTCCGCGCGCGCATGGGAGGACGGCTGCCTGCTGAACGACAAGGTGTTCCAGATCGGGCTGCGCGGCACAGGCTATGCGCCGGACGATTTCGACTGGGGCCGCGACAAAGGGCTGGACGGTCGTGCAGGCCGAGGAGTGCTGGCATCAATCGCTGAAACCGCTGATGGCCGACGTCCGGGCGCGGATCGGCGATGCGCCGGTCTATCTGAGCTACGACATCGACAGTCTCGACCCCGCTTTCGCGCCGGGCACGGGCACGGTCGAGATCGGCGGCCTGACGATCTGGCAGGCGCTCGAGATCGTGCGCGGCTGCGCGGGGTTGAACCTTGTCGGCGGCGATCTGGTGGAGGTATCGCCGCCCTACGACCCGTCGGGAAACACGGCGCTGGTGGCGGCAAACCTGCTCTACGAAATGCTCTGCGTGCTGCCGCCGGTGACGCGGCGGCCTCCGGATGGGATGACCAAATCATGAATTGTCCGAAGCGAAAAAGCCCGACAAACAAATGGGGAAGCGACATGAAGAGAACGTCTACTACAGCCTTCGCCGGGATCTTGGCTGCGGTTCTTGTACAAGCCGGCTTGGTGCAGACCGCGGCGGCCGAGGAAATCAACGCGCTGGTGTGGTGCGACCATACGGATCCGGGGCTTCCTCACGCCATTCACGGATGCTACCGGCATCACGGTCAACGTGCGCGACTACGAGGGGACAGGAACTGCCCTTTCGCCGATCTCGCAGTCCAATCCCGGCGACTGGGACGTCTTCGTCGTCGACATCGACCGACGTGCACCGCGTCGTCGACCGCAGGGCTGCTGGCGCCGCTCGATCCCGCCAAGTTCCCGCTCGCAGACATCTTCCCCGAGGTGCTGCTGCCGGACTACCACAGGTCGACGGCGTGACGTACGCCGTGCCGGAGAAGTTCGGCTACAACGCCATCGCCTTCGACAGAGTCAAAGTCCCCGCCGAACAGGCGCGCGACATGGCGTACTTGGGATCCGGCGCATGGCGGGCAAGGTCGCGATCTACGACTACTACCTGCCGATCATCGGCCAGGTCGCCGTCGCGCTCGGCAAGAACCCCTGCAGCCCTCACCGAGGCCGACCTTCCCGCGATCAAGGAGAAGCTCGCCGCCATGCGCTCGAATGCGGCGCTGGTCGGCGACGTCGTGACGTCGCAGACGGCGCTTGCCACCGGGCAGGTCGGCGATCCTGCGTGGCGGCGGCGAATACGCGACTGCCGGTCTCTCCGCCGAGAAGCCCGATCTCGACTGGGTGCTCCCCGATGTCGGCGGCGTCCGCTGGCAGCAGGCGATCGGCGTCTTCGCCGATGGCTTCGAAGAAGAAGGATGCGCGACGCAGTTCGTGCAGTACGTGCTTTCGCCCGAGGGGCAGGCGCGGCTCGCCACCTCGTCCTGCTACTGGGGCATGCCCGCCAACTCCAAGGCGACGCTGACGACGGAGCAGAAGACCGTGCTGCGCTGGGACGAGCAGCCCAAGTTCATCGCCAAGTCCTTCCCCTATCCCTCGCCGAGCGAGTGTCTCGACAAGGCGATGCAGGACATGTGGGCAGAGGTGCTCCAGAAGTAAGCTGCGGCCACCATGGCCGTCTCCGGAACGATCGCGGCCGCCTCCGCCGAGGCGGCGACGGCCGCGCGCGATCGCGCGCCGCGGGCCTGCTGCTCGCGGCACCCGCCATACTGTGGACGCTTGCCTTCTTCCTGGTTCCCACCACCGTCATCGCGGTGTGGAGCCTCGTTCGGGAAGGAGGGCGCGACGCTCGTCACCACGCCGGGGCTTGATAACTACCGCAGGTTTATCGAGCAGGAGAGCTTCATCCAGGGATTGTGGAACTCCCTGGAAGTCCTCTGCTCGCGACGGTTTCTCTCCGTCCTGCTGGCCTTCCCGCTGCCTACATGATCGCGACGCGGGTGCCGTCGCAGTGGCAGCGCCTGTGCCTGACGCTGGCGGTCCTGCCGTTCTGGACGTCCTACGTCGTGCGCTCCTACGCCTGGCTGCTGGTGCTGGCGCCGAACGGAGTGGTCGAACCAGACGCTGCTCGCGCTGGGGATCGACCTCGGAGCCGCTGCCGCTGTCCTTCAACCAGGGGGCGACGGTGCTGGGCTTCGTGCATTTCTTCACGATGCTCTGCACGCTGACGATCTTCGCAAGCCTGGTGCGGATCGATCCCAGGCTGCGCCTTGCCGCCGCCGACCTGGGGGCGGCGGCCGGTGCAGACCTTCCTGAGGGTCACGCTGCCGCTCTCTTTGCCGGGCGTCGCGACGGGCGCTTTCCTCACTTCGTCGTCGCGATCGGGGACTTCGTCACGCCGCAGATCCTGGGTGGCAACACACAGCTGCTGCTGCCGCAGCTATCCTGCAGCAGATCAACCGGCGCGCCGACATTCCGATGGCATCGGCGCTTTCAATGATCCTGCTGGTCCTCGTCGCGCTCGCCTATGTGGCGACGGCGCGATGGCTTACCGCGAGGCGGGCATGACCGGCCGCGCCGGACGGGCCGCGGAGCGGCGCTCGTCGTCGTTCCCATGTTCGTCGTTCATCTACCTGCCCATCGCGGTGCTGGTTCTGTTCTCGTTCCATGCGGGCAAGGTGCCGGTGCCGCCGTTCCAGGGACCGTCGCTGGAGTGGTACGGCAAGGTGCTGGGCAACGACCGCGTCCTCGCCGCGACCGGCAGCTCCGTGCTGGTCGGGCTCCTCTCCTCCGCCTTCGCGACGGTACTCGCGACGCTGGCCGCATGGGGCCTCGCGCGCTATGCCGTGCCCGGCCGCAAGACGTGATCGAAGGGCTGATCTACCTGCCGCTCGCCGTTTCGTACCTCGTCGATCGGCGTCGGCCTGCTGGTGGCCTTTTCGGGTGCCTGGGCATCGGCAAGTCGCTTGGGCGGTCGGCGTCGGGCACGTCGTGCTCAACCTGCCGCTCGCCTTCGCGTGGTCTAGAGCCAGTTCGACCGGGACCAGGCGCGGCTGGAGCAGGCGGCGCGGGACCTCGGGGCCTCCGAGCCGCAGGTGCTGGCGCGGGTCACCCTACCGCTGCTCTGGCCGGCGATCCTCGCCGCCTTCCTCCTCAGCTTCACCTTCTCGTGGGACGAGTTCATCGTGGCCTTCCTCCTGTCGGCCTTCCAGCCGACGCTCCCCGTCGTGATCTGGTCCATGCTGCGCACCGGGCTCGACCCGCAGACCAACGCGGCCGGCACGCTGGTTTTCTTCGTCTCGGTCATCGGCGCGCTCGTGTTCGAGTTGCTCGTGCTTCGGCGGAGGGCCCGCGATGCGCGCGGCTGAGCTCGCCCTCGGAGGCATCACCAAGTCCTTCGACGGGGTCACCGCCGTCGATCGCTTCTCGCTGGCCGTGCAGCCCGGAACCTATGTCGTCCTGCTCGGGCCGTCGGGCTCGGGCAAGAGCACGGTGCTCTCGATGCTCGGCGGCTTCGTGCTGCCGACCTCCGGCCGCATCCTGATCGGGGGGCGAGGACGTACTCGACCGTCGCCGCCCGCAAGCGGCCGACCGCGACCGTGTTCCAGGACTACGCGCTCTTCCCGCACCTCACCGTGGCGGCAATGTCGGTTTCGGCCTGTCCGTTCGCGGCCTGCCGAAGGCGCAGATCGCTGCACGCGTAGGGGAGGCGCTGGAGATGGTCGGCCTCGCCGGCTTCGGTGACCGGCGGATATCCGCCACCTCCGGCGGCCAGCGCCAGCGCATCGCGCTCGCCCGCGCGCTCGTCACCGATCCGGCCGTGCTGCTGCTGGACGAACCGCTGGGTGCGCTCGACCTCGCGCTTCGCCGGCAGATGCAGGACGAGTTGCGCCGCATCCAGAAGGCGCAGTCGCGCTCTTTCGTCCATGTCACGCACGACCAGGAGGAGGCGATGGCGATCGCGGACCTTCTCGTCGATCATGCGCGGCCGGCCGCATCGAGGATGCAGGCCCGCCGGAGCGGGTCTATTCCTGTCCCCGGACGCGCTTCGCCGCCACCTTCATGGGCGAGAGCACGATCCTGCCTGCGCGTTTCGGTACGGATTGGGCCGAAACCGCTCTGGGTCGTCTTCCGACAAGCCCCCGAGGCGGTACCGCGGTGGCGATCAGGCCTGAAAACCTGCGGCTCTCTGCGGATACCGGCGCATTGCCCCTGGGGGATATGATCGTGGTCGACAGGGTGTTCCAGGGTGCCTTCGCGCGCGTGTCGGGCAGGATCGGGGAAACGGACATTCGCATTCGCTGCGCGCCTGCAGATGCGCCTTCGGTGGGAAGCTGCGCTTCCCTATTCATGGCTGCCGGTGGCGCAGTGGCGCTCGCAGCTGAGGAAAGGCGATGATCCACGTCGAGGACTGGTATGAAGCGATTCCCTTCGCAGGCGGGGTCACCCTGATCCACGAACCGTGGATGACGCAATTCTTTCGGTGCAACATGTGGCATGTGCGCGGCCGCGACCGGGATCTGATGATCGACACGGGGCTCGGCGCTTTCGGGCTCCGGGACCATGTTCCGCTGCTGCGGGGCCGACCGGTCGTCTGCCTGTCCAGCCACACCCATTTCGACCACATCGGAGCGACCCATGAGTTTGAGGAACGCCTCGTGCATCCGATAGAGGCCCCGGTGCTGGAACATCCCGAAAACGATGTCACGCTGTTCTCGTATTACGCGCAGGACAATCGCGACGCCGAGATGTTCATCGAGAAGCCGGAGGACTGGGATGCCGGCTCCTACCACATCCGCCCCGCGCCAGCGACGGGATTGGTCGTTGATGGCGACCGTATCGACCTTGGGGACCGGCAGTTTCTCGTCCTTCATACGCCTGGTCATTCGCCCGGCCATGTTTCCCTCTGGGAGGAAGCGACAGGAACATTGTTCGCCCAGGATGTGATCTATGACGGTCCGCTGGTGACCGATTGCGATGGCGCGGACATGGATGTCTATCGCCAGACCATGCGGCGCTTGCGCGAGATCGAACCCCGCATCGTCCATGGCGGCCATTTCGCCAGCTTCGGCGGCGTGCGCTACCGGCAATTGATCGATGCCTTTCTCGCCGGGGGAACCTGATGGAAGCCAGGCTGCTGTCGGTCAACGTCGGCATGCCCGTGACGGAGGAGTATCGCGGCGAGACGGTTCTGACAGGCTTCCGCAAGCGTCCGGTCGCCGGGTCTGTGGCGCTCAGGCGGACCAACCTCGAAGGAGACAGGCAGGCGGACCTGCAATTCCACGGCGGGCGGGACAAGGCGGTCTATCTCTATCCGGCACGCCATTACCGCTGGTGGGAGCAACAGCTCGGGCGCGCCCTGTCGTTCGGTGCATTCGGAGAAAACCTGACCGTTGACGGCCTCGACGAAACGGCGGTTCGCATCGGCGACATTCTCAGGATCGGCAGCGCTACGCTGCAGGTCAGCGAGCCGCGCATCCCGTGTTTCAAGCTGGCCATGGCGATGCAGGCCGGAGAGGACTTCTCGGCGCGTTTCCTGCATTCCGGCCGCTGCGGCTTCTACCTGCGTGTCATCGAGGAAGGCGAAATAGCCGCGGGCGAGGGGATCGCCCGACTGCGGACCGATGCCGATGCCCCTACGGTGCTCGCTTTCATTGCCGCGACACAATGGCCGGGGCGTACAGCTTCAGCGCTTCGACGCATCGCGCGGGCACCGGACATATCCGAGGCCTGGCGCGCGCGGATCGCCACCATGAAGGCGACCGCACTGCGCGCGGCGAACGGCGTTGCGGCGATGGTTCCACTGCGGGTCAGCCGCATTGTCGACGAAACGGCCGAAACGCGGTCGGTCTATCTTGCGCGAGCGAATGGCGGCGCCGCGCCTATGCATCTTCCGGGACAGTTCCTGCCGGTAACCCTGCGGTCGCAGGATGGCCGCGCGATCCATCGGTCCTATTCCATTTCTTCGGCGCCCGGCGCCAGCGAGCTCCGCTTGACGGTGAAGTTGCAGCGCGGCCCGGACGGTTCTCCGGGCGCAGCGTCGGCATTGATGCACCATCTGGCTCCTGGCGACATGATCGAAGCGGGCGCCCCGGCCGGTACGTTCCATCCTGATCCGGAGGATGGCTCGCCGCTCTATCTCTTCGCAGCCGGGATTGGGATCACTCCGCTGATGTCGGTGCTTCTGGACGCCCTTCCGCGCGGTCGCACGGTTTCGCTCGCACACGTCGTGCGCCACTCGTCGGATCGTCCATTTGCAGACGTGCTGGAGAGTCTTGCGTGCGCGTATCCAGTCACCTTCCGCCTTGTCCTTGCGCAGACACAATCCCTCCCCCAGAAGCTGCCGGCATATACCTTGCCGCAGATGGGCCGCATCGGACCGGATACGCTCGGCCCGATCGTGGGCGACGCGCAGGTGCTTGCCTGCGGACCGGCGGATTTCGTCGATGAATTGCGTCGCGGACTACAAGCGCGCGGCGTGCCGGAATGGCGGATCCTGACCGAGACCTTCCGCAGCCCCGCTTCCGCGAAGGCAGACGATAGCGCTTACGGATCGGCTTCGGTCCGGTTTGCGGAGCTTGAAGCTCCCGTCAGACCGGCACCAGTCGGCCAAACTCTGCTGGAGATATCAGAGGCTGCGGGCCTTGCCCCGACCTTTGGCTGCAGGGCGGGCAGCTGCGGCCAGTGCGTGACCCGCCTCGTGCGCGGCGACGTGCGTTATGTCGAACCCGTCGCCCGTCCCCTAGACAATCGGATACACCTGTGTGTCGCTGTCCCCGTCGGCGATGTGGAGCTTGGCCCGCTGTCGGCTTGTGGCGACGACGCCCCGTCGGCATCGGATGCGCCGATTTGGACAGAGGATGATTTGGATGACTTTTTCGACCGAGTGCCTTGAGATGGCGATGAACGCCGCGATCGAACAGGCTCAGCTCGCTGCCGCCGCCGGTGAGTTTCCCTATGGCGCTGTCGTCGTCTCGGCGGCAGGCGAAATCGTCGCCCGCGCGCAGGACCGCGTTTTGCGCGACAATGATCCGACGCGGCACGCCGAAATCGAAGCCGTCCGGCTGGCGGTTCGCACCGTCGGCCCTGATCTGACTGGCCATGCACTCGTCTCGAACGTCGAACCTTGCGCGATGTGCGCGACCGCAGCTTGGTGGGCGAGGGTGGAAGCGATTGCCTACGGCGTTTCCCAGGCGGATCTGTTTCGTCTCCGCCCGGACTCGATGGATGAACCGGGTCTTTGCGTCGAGGAGGCGCAACGACCCTTCAAACGAAGAATGCAGGTGAGAAAGGACGTCGGCATCCAAAGCGCCAAGGCGGTTTGGCTTGATCTGGATGAGGCGTGACTTGAGCCCCGAAACCTGTAGGCCTCGATGACTGTGTTTAGGCGTGGAATAAGGACCCCGCAGGTGGGGTGATCGGCATCCAGAACGGACCCCCATTTGCATGGGGCTACAACAGCCTCCGGTTTCAATCGAAGGCCGCCTTTCGCTGGTGCAAGGGAAGACGAACTAAGCGATCTGCCGGGAATTGGGCATATCGCGGAAAGTGGTGCGGAAGGTTCTCCGCTCCGACGGGACCGAGTTCAAATACGAACGCACCCGCCAGCCACAGCCGGAGTCCGGTCCCTAGCTAATCTGTTCAACAGACTGTTCAACAAATGTTTCGCGAAAGCCCCGGAAATCCTGACCTTCGTGGGTCGCTCCGAGTCCTACTCGCGGAGCCAATTTCCCCACGGGGAAGCCCAAACCCAATAAGCATCATTATTTGGTAAGCCCGTTGCCTGATCGGCGGCGCGGCGGCGTCCCGGACGATATTTGCGCAAGACCGCTGGAGAAACCGGTCGAGACCCGGATACAGTCGCCCCCTGAACGAGGCGTGGTACAAGATGGCGCACGAGCCCTTCTCCGGACGTTCACCCGACTCTGCCACCGCACACCGGAACCCCCTGGGCCGCGAGGCATTTCCCTTCGCCGGCTACCCGCCTCCGGAACCCGTCGCGCCGCGGCGCTGGACCCGCTTCGTCGCGCTTGCCGCAATGGCCATCGGGGCCGCGTATCTTGTATGGCGCGCCGGCTTCACCGTCGCGTGGGATGCGTGGTGGGTGTCGGTTCCCCTGCTGCTGCTCGAGGTGCATGCCTATATCAGCCTGCTGCTCTTCGTGCCCGTCACGTGGGACCTCGATGCGATTCCACCGTGCCGCAGGGTGACGACCCCCGAGTTGCGGGTGGCGATTCTCATCCCCACCTACAATGAGAGCGCCGACATCCTGCTCCCGACCATCGCGGCGGCACTGGTCGTCCGGCTTCCACACGAGACCTGGGTGCTCGACGACGGGGACCGGCCGGAAATCTGGGATCTGGCCCAGAGGCTGGGCGCCAACTACCTCTCGCGCAAGGAGCACACCCACGCCAAGGCGGGCAACATCAACCACGCCCTGCCCCTGCTCGACGTGGATTTCCTCGTCATCCTCGACGCCGACCACGTGGCCGAACCGGGACTGCTGGAAAAGACGCTCGGCTATTTCGACGATCCCGAGGTCGCGTTGGTGCAGACGCCGCAGGACTTCTACAACCTCGGCTCGTTCGAATACTTCGGCGAACACAACGAGCAGAATGTGTTCTACCGCGTCCTGCAGCCCGCCCGAAACCGCTGGAATGCGGCCTTCTGGTGCGGCACCGGCGGGATCGTGCGACTGAGCGCGCTGCGGCAGGTCGGCGGCCTGGCCACGGAATTGATCACCGAGGACATCCACACCACCATTCGCCTGCACCGGGCCGGCTGGAAGACTGTGTACCACAACGAACCGCTCGCCCGCGGCCTGGCGGCGTCGAGCGCCGACCAGTACCTGAGCCAGCGCTACCGCTGGGGAACCGGCGCCATGCAGGTCCTGCAGGTCGACGACCCGTTCTTCGGGCCCGGGCTCACCCTGATGCAGCGCATCTGCTATGCGGGCACGCTCTTCGGCTGGTTCATTTCCTGGCGTACCGTCGGCTACATCCTGTTGCCGCTGGCGGTCATCGCGACCGGCAGCAACCCGCTCTCGGCGCCGCTGCTTGTGCTGTTGCCGGCCTTCCTCGTCCAGATGGCGGTGCAGCAATATGCGCTTCACCGGCTCAGCCGGGGAATGTCCACGCCCTTTTGGTCCATCATCTTCGACTTCTCCCGCTTGCCGGCGACGTTTGCCGCAACCTTCCAGCGGTTCTTCAAGAAGCGGCGACATTCTCGGTTACCGAGAAAGGGGCTTCCGCCGAGGGCCGGCGGAGCGCGTGCAGGTGCCTGGCCTGCTGTTCTGGCTGGTTCTCGCCAGCGCTGTCGCCCTCGCCTGGGGCCTGGTGAACCTGCTGCTGCCCGATGCGCCGTTCACCTACGCCCACAAGGACGTCGTCTGGGGCGCGATGTTCTGGGCCACTTTCAACGGGCTGTTCCTGGTCATCGCGGCGCGCCGCATCGCCTCCAGGCGCTTCGCAACGGAGTTGCGCGAGACCGTGCGCCTCGCAGTGTCTGCGCCCGCTCGCTGGAGCGGGCTGGATGCGCAGGTGGTCAACCTGTCGGTGTCGGGCGCGCAACTTACCCTGCCGGTCCCCGATGCCGACGCTCAGACCGTCACCGGGAGGAGTGCGATCGGGAGCGAGGGTGAGCTGGTGATAGGGAGCGGAATGGAGATACCGCCGTTGCAGGCTGTCGTGCGCTCCTCGTCGAAGGTCGAGGACGGACAACCCCTGCTATCGCTTGGCGTTCAGTTCCTGCCCGGCCAGGAGCAGGAACGAGCCCAGCCTGGCAGTGGTGCTGTTCGGCGACGACGGCGCCGAACCGCGGGCCGCGGCGCCGGGACGCCGGGGCGCCGGGCCCGATGACGACATCTTGTCGTCTGCCGGACGTAGCCGACCTACCGGCGCCTGCTGTCGCCGTCCCATCTTCATTCCCATGTAGACGCCGCCGGTCTCCAGCTCATCGAGCATCTGGTTCAGGCGCTTCTGCCGTGTCCCCCCGCGCTTGGCGCGGGTGATCCAGCCGACATAGTCGTTCTGCTGGTAGGCCGGACGCGCGCTGTACGGATGCGTAAGGCCGCGCTCGGCGAGAGCCTGCTCGACATCGGCGGGCATCTGGTAGATCGCGCGCTTCATGCGGCTGGTGTCGACACCCGCTTCCATCGCAAGACCTCCACCATTTTCGGACAATAGCACGAACAGGCAGTCGGGTCAAGCCAGTGCGGCCGGAGCGGTCGGTGCGCGTCAGCCTTCGCCCTTGGTGACGTAGCAGCCGCCGCCCGCGGACTTGATCGCCGCGCAGATGGCATTGGCGTTCTCGAGCGACGGGCCGGCACCCGGACGCGGATAGACGGTTCCTGCGGTAGGTCGGCCCGCTCGATCTCGGGCGCGGTGCATCGCCGAGCACGCCCGCCCAGCGTTCGCGCGCGTAGTCGGGGACCGCTCGGCTTCGATCTCGGAGCTGGCCTTGCAGCGCCAGCTGCACATAGGCGACCCGCCGGTCTGGGCGCCGGCCCCGGCGCCTCCGCGGGCGGCACGATCTGGGTTGGCACGTCCTCGACTGGTTCGTTGCCGATCGGCTCGAGCGTGATGTCGGCCACCTGGATCGGGCCGCCCTGGTTGATTCCGAGTTGGCAGTTCGCCGCCGAGAATACGTACATGTCTCGGGGGGCGTGCGCAGCATCTGGGTGATCACGACCTGCTCGACGCCGAACTGATCGAGCGCGTCCAGCACGTCCGACAGCGTCGTCTGCGCCAGCACCAGATCGGCGACCTCCGCCGAGATCTGGTGTACGCCCAGTTCCCCCTCGGCCTGCCGCGGGCTGCCAGCGAAGAAGATGTATGAGCAGGCCGAGTAGCAGCCCATGCCGTCGTCGACCACTGTCGCCATGCCGCGCCGGTGCACCTCGCGCGCCACCGCCAGCGCATTGTCGACATAGCCGCCGGGGCTGTTGAGCAGGAGGACCCTGGCATCCGGCCGCGCCGCGACCGCCTGCTCGAAGTCGCTGGCGAGATTGAGCGTCACCTCGCCGTTCAGGACGATGGTGTCGGGGGCGTTCTCGGGCAGCTCGAACACCCCGAACCGCCGCGCCGCGGCCGGGCTCTCGCCGACCTTGGTCTGCCCCTCCTCGTCGGGCATGTAGCGGAGCGGAGCGAAATGGGAGGTGATGAAGATCGAGAGCATGCTGGCCCGCTCGTCCTGGGCCTCACTCCAGGTCAGGGTGTAGCCCACGCTTTCTCCCTCGACGTTCTGGAACATCGAGTAGAAGGAGCGTCCGTCCTGCTTGCCGGTGACGACGGAAGTGGTCGTCGTTGTAGTTGGAGTAGAGGATGAACCTCCCCTCGCCCGGCGTCTTGAGCGTGTCGTAGAGCGTCCGGAAGGTTCGCTCGGACGCAAGCGTGCGGGAGGTCTCCAGCACCATGTCGCCGTCCGGGGTGGCATAGGTGTTGCCGCGCGCCCCGGGCGTCTTGACCGTCAGCACCGCCGCCGGAAGGATCAGCGCCGCCTGCCCCTCCTCGTCGCGCACCAGATCCATGCCCAGCTCGTTGTAGACCTGCGCGGCGAGGTCGAGCAGCTTCTGCCGGTCCTTCGCGATCAGCGCCCCGGTCGCGGCCCTTCCCTGGCTCTTCTGGAACGCGACGAGGGCCTGGTAGGTGCCGGTGCCGAACTGGCCGTCGACCAGGTATTCGTAGTAGCCGAGCAGGATGAGGTTCGCCTGCGTCTCGGTGCGCTCGTCAGCGGACAGAGTTCGAACCAGGCCTTGCTTTGATCGAAGTCGGCTGACGCCGTGCCAGAAAAGGAGAGCGAGAGGAACACACTCGCGAGGAAGACGAGGACGAGGCGCATGGAAAGACTGCCCGGGGAGTTGCTCGGGCCATACTGGCAAATCCCCGCGCTCCGCACAATCGGCGCCGCCCCCTAGCCAAACAGGCTGGCGTAAAGTTCCTCGGCCATTTCGGTCGGCTGCGCCTGGCCGCCATGGAGCACGACGTCGGCCCGCTCGGCGCCTCGAAGCGGCCGTCGATGCCGGTGAAGTTCTTGATCTCGCCCCGGCGGGCC
>CAWGSW010000009.1:0-456231 GCA_963825275.1 uncultured Actinomycetota bacterium
GCGCCGGGCTCGCTGGCGAGGCCGATGTCGGTCCGGCTCGGGTAGGCCTCGGTGGCCGTGTGGGAGTGGTAGACGACGACGGGTTCCTCGTCCCTGTCCCACATCTCCTTGTAGAGCGCGAGCAGCTCGGTGGAGTCGAACTCGTAGAACGTCGGGCTGCCCGCGGCGTTGACCATCTCGACGATCCGCTCGGGACGGTCGCTGCCCTCCGGGCCGGCCACGATGCCGCAGGCCTCGTCGGGGTGGTCGCGCTTGGCGTGCGCGACGATCGCGTCGTACGTCGCCTGGTCGATGGTCAGCACCCACCCAGCGTATTTGGCCCCCGGGTCACGCCCCACCGGGCCCACCATGCAAGACGGTCCGGTCAGTCGGACAGGGCCTCGACGAGGGTCTCCTGGAGGTAGCCGACCCACTCGTAGATGTCGTGCGCCTGCGCGCGGGGGTCCTCGTCCGGCAGGGCCTGCCACACGGCCTCGTCGCCGTCCTCCACGCCCAGCCGGGTGGCGAGCGCGAGCCGGATGTCGGTGAACGACCGCATCCAGGTCTCGGCCGTGGGCTCGTCGAGCTCGACGTCGATCATCAGGCCGTCCTCGGTGAGCTCGGCCGGAAGGCCGGCGTCCTCGAGGCTGTCGATGACGGTGATCGCGGCCGCGGCCTTGCCGTCGCGCAGGCTCCCCTCGGTGAACCGGCGGAACTCGGCGGCGGCCTCCTCGTCGGCGGGGTACGCCGTGGGGAACAGCCGCGCCAGGACCGGGTCCTCGGGCTCGGAGGTGGGACCCGAGAAGTCCATCATCGCCTCGAACGGGTCCATCCCCTCGCGGGGCACGGCCGCCTCGTTGCGCAGCAGCTCGACCAGCTGGGATGCGAGCGAGCGGAGCAGGTCTGCCTCGAAGCCGGAGAAGTTCGCGATGACCAGGCCGCTGCGCCGGTGCCGGGCGAACCCGCTCACTCCTGCTTCTCCATGGTCGCCCACAGGCCGTACTCGTGCATGGCCTGCACGTCGCGCTCCATCTCCTCGCGGCTGCCGGTGCTGACGGCGGATCGGCCGTCCTCGTGCACCTCCATCATCAGCTTCTCTGCCTTCTTCTTGTCGTATCCGAAGTACTTCTGGAAGACGTAGGTGACGTAGGACATCAGGTTGACCGGGTCGTTCCACACGATCGTCACCCAGGGCTTGGACAGCAGGGTGATCTCATCGGGAACGATGGTCGGCTCGACCTCGACGGGACTGGCGGCGGACACGGCTCCATCGTGGCACACGGCCTCGGGTGCCCCGGACCTACGCTGGGGCCCGTGACTCGCGCCGGATCGACCGCCCTGCTCACCGACCACTACGAGCTGACCATGCTCCAGGCCGCCCTGCGCGCCGGCACCGCGCAGCGCCGCTCGGTGTTCGAGCTGTTCCCCCGCCGGCTGCCCGAGGGCCGGCGGTACGGCGTCGTGGCCGGTGTGGGGCGGGCCCTCGATGCCATCGAGGAGTTCCGCTTCGACGAGGAGGCCCTCGCCGCACTCGAGGACGTGGTCGATGCGCCGACGCGCGAGTGGCTGGCGACGTACACCTTCTCCGGCGACATCTGGGGCTACGCCGAGGGCGAGACCTACTTCCCCTACTCACCCCTGCTGATCGTCGAGTCGTCCTTCGCCGAGGCGGTGCTGCTCGAGACGGTGCTGCTGTCGATCTACAACCACGACTCCGCGATCGCCTCGGCCGCCTCGCGGATGACGATGGTCGCGGGCGACCGGCCCTGCATCGAGATGGGCTCGCGGCGTACGCACGAGGAGGCGGCGGTGGCCTGCGCCCGGGCGGCGTACGTCGCCGGCTTCTCGGCGAGCTCGAACCTCGCCGCCCGCCAGCGGTACGGCGTGCCCAGTGCCGGCACCAGTGCCCACAGCTTCACGCTCCTGCACGACACCGAGGAACAGGCGTTCCGGGCCCAGGTCCAGTCGCTCGGCACGGGCACGACGCTGCTCGTGGACACCTACGACATCGCCGAGGCGGTGCGCCTCGGGGTCGAGGTGGCCGGGACCGGGCTCGGTGCGGTGCGGCTGGACTCCGGCGACCTGGGCGTGCTGGCACACGAGGTCCGCGCCCAGCTGGACTCGCTCGGCGCGACGGGGACCCGGATCGTCGTGACCAGCGACCTCGACGAGTTCGCGATCGCCGCCCTCGCAGCGGCTCCGGTGGACGGCTACGGCGTCGGCACCGAGCTGGTCACCGGCAGCGGGCACCCGACCTGTGGCTTCGTCTACAAGCTGGTCGCGCACGAAGGTCCCGACGGCCGGCTCGTGTCGGTGGCCAAGCGCAGCCCGGACAAGATCTCGATCGGTGGCCGGAAGTACGCCCTGCGCCGCCGCAACGACCGCGGCGTCGCCGAGGCCGAGGTGGTCGGCATCGGGGTGCCGCCCGTCGACGACGGCGACGACCGGCCCCTGCTCGTGCCGCTGGTCCACGGCGGCAAGGTCGTCGGGCGCGAGCACCTCGAGGAGTCCCGCGCCCGCCACCTCGCGTCCCGCGCCGAGCTGCCCCTGGCCGCGCAGCAGATGTCGAAGGGCGACCCGGTCGTCCCCACGCTGCACGTCTGAGTGCCGCGGAACGTTGACCCGGCGGCGCTACAGTCGCCCCATGAAGCGCGCGCTGATCGTCTGCGACGTCCAGAACGACTTCTGCGAGGGCGGCTCCCTGCCGGTGCACGGTGGCGCGCAGGTCGCCCACGACATCGCCGCGATCCTGCACCACTGGGTGGCCCAGGACCCGAAGGCGCCCGACTATGCCCACGTCCTGGCCACCAAGGACCACCACGTGTCCCCGGGGAGCCACTGGTCCTCCCAGCCGGACTTCAAGGACTCCTGGCCGGTGCACTGCAAGGTCGGCACCGACGGCGAGGCCTTCCACCCGAACCTCGACCCGCAGCCGTTCGACGCGATCTTCCTCAAGGGCGAGACCACCGCGGCCTACTCCGGTTTCGAGGGCCGCACGATCGACGGCGTCACCCTCGTCGACTGGCTGCGGCGGCACGGAGTCACCCACCTGGACGTGTGCGGACTCACCCTCGACCACTGCGTGCAGACGACCGCCCTCGACGCGGTCAGGAACGGCTTCGAGACGCGGGTGCTGCGCGACCTGTGCGCAGGCATCTCCCCCGACACGACCGCGGCCGCCCTCGCCAACCTCAGCGGGGCAGGTGTGACCCTTGCCTGACCTCGACGTGCGGGTGGAGGACGGGGTCCTCTGGCTGACCCTCGACCGCCCGCAGGTCTTCAACGCGCTGAGCGCCGAGATGGCCGACGACCTCGCCCGCCTGGTCGAGGAGGCCACCGCCCGCGACGACGTGCGCGTGGTCGTGATGACCGGCACCGGCCCCGCGTTCAGCACCGGCGCCGACATCTCCGGCGAGAATGCCCACGAGAACTTCGACGTCACCGCGCTGGACCGCGCCAACCGGATCATCCGGGCGATCACCAGGCTCGACAAGCCGGTCGTGGCGGGGGTCAACGGCGTGGCCGCCGGCGTCGGGTGCTCGGCCGCACTCGCCGCCGACATCGTCGTCGCGGCCGAGTCGGCGAGCTTCCTCCTCGCGTTCTCCCGGATCGGGCTGATGCCCGACGGTGGGGCGACCGCGACCGTCGCCGCCTCGATCGGACGTGCCCGGGCGATGCGGATGGCCCTGCTGGCCGAGCCACTCACCGCCCGTGAGGCGTACGACGCCGGGCTGGTCACCCACGTGGCCCCCGACGAGGAGTTCCCCGACCTGCTCGCGAAGATCGTGCGCCGGCTGGCCGCCGGTCCCCCGCTGGCCCTGGCCGCGAGCAAGAAGGCGATCAACGCCGCGACGCTGCAGCAGCTGGACAGCGCCCTCGAGCGCGAGCGCGCCGGCCAGGCGGTGCTGCTCCGCACCGCAGACGTCGCCGAGGGCATGCGCGCCTTCGGGGAGCATCGGCGTCCGAGCTTCCGCGGCGAGTAGCCGCGCGTAGCCGCGCGAGATCAGCTCACGGGGGCCCGGCCGGCCGATCCCCGGACGACGAGCTCCGGCTGCAGCAGGAGCTCGTGGGCTGGTGTCGGCTCCCCGTTCACCTGGTCGACCAGCGTGCGGCAGACCGCCTGGGCGATGGCGAACACGGGCTGGCGGACGGTGGTGAGCGGCGGGTCGGTGAACGCGGTGAGCAGCGAGTCGTCGCTGCCGATGACGGAGACGTCCTCGGGGACCCGCAGGCCGCGCATCCGCGCAGCCCGGACGACGCCGAGGGCCATGATGTCGGAGCCGCAGACGATGCCGGTCACCCCGCGCTCGAGCAGCACCGCCGCCGCCTCCTCGCCACCATCGACGGTGAAGGTGGTGAAGCTGGTCAGCGCGTCGAGGGTGGCGTCGTCCAGGTCCGGGTCCACGTGGCGGCGCATCGAGGTCCGGAATCCCGCCGCGCGGCGGACCGCGGGCGTGTAGCGCGCCTGCCCGACGGCCAGCCCGATCCGGCGGTGACCCATGTTGGCCAGGTGCGCGACGGCGAGGTCGACGACGGCCAGGTCGTCGACGGAGATGCAGGCGGCGCCGGAGCCGGGCAGCTCACCGTTGACGAGCACGACGGGGAGCCCGGACGCCGTCAGCCGTCGGTAGCGCTCGGGGTCGGTGCTCGCCATCGCGTGGACCCCGGACACGAACACGATGCCCGCGACACCGTGCTCGAGCAGGGTGCTGACGTACTCGTCCTCGTGGACCCCGCCGAGGCTCTGGGAGCAGAGCACGGCCGTGTAGCCCTGCCGGGCCAGGTCGACCTCGAGCTGGCCGGCCAGCCGCGGGAAGAAGGGGTTCTCGAGCTCGGGCACCACCAGGCCGACGAGACCGGCGGCCCTCGGCCGCAGCCGTGAGGGCCGGTCGTAGCCGAGGACGTCGAGCGCGGTGAGCACCCGACGACGGGTGTTCGGGTTGACGCCCGGCTTCTCGTTGAGCACCCGGCTCACCGTGCTGATGCTGACGCCGGCACGCTCGGCTATCTCCTCCAGGCGCACCTTCACCCCCCAACCGTAGGCCGAACCGGGCTGCCGTGCAGACACTTCTTGCAGACACGCTCGCCCGAGCCGGCCTGTCGCGACCGCACTCCACGCACCACTGCCGCCGATTTCGATAACGATTCCTGCAAAGTCTTGCAGCGAACTTTCCGCCTGCAAGCGGCGCTGTTAGCCTGTGGCGTCCCTCACACACCTCTCGGCCTCGAAGGAAAACCCCATATGCGGAAGATCGCTCGGACCCTCGTCCCTGCGCTGCTCGCGGTCACGTTGACCGCCGGCTGCGGCGGTGGCTCCTCCAGCAACACCAACAAGGCCGCGGCGGGCGACGAGCCGTCGTCGAGCTCCTCCTCCGAGACGGTCCCCGAGCGCGGGGACGCGGACCTGGTCATCTGGACCGACGCCCTCAAGATCGACGCGGTGAAGACCGTCGCCGACGACTTCGCCAAGGCCCAGGGCATCAGCGTCGAGGTCCAGGCCATCTCCTCGGACCTGCAGACCAACTTCGTCACGGCGAACTCCGCCGGCAACGGTCCCGACGTGGTCGTCGGCGCGCACGACTGGATCGGCAACCTCGTCCAGAACGGTGCGATCGACCCCCTGCAGCTCACCCCCGACCAGCTCGAGGGCTACTCCACCAAGGCGGTCCAGGCGACGACGTACGACGAGCAGCTCTACGGCGTCCCCTACGGCATCGAGGCCCTCGGTCTCTACCGCAACACCGCCGTGGCCCCCCAGGAGCCGAAGACCCTCGACGACGCGATCAGTGCGGGCCAGGCCGCGGTGAAGGCCGGCAAGGTCGAGTCCGCGCTGAACCTGCCCGTGGGCGAGAACGGCGACGCCTACCACATGGAACCCGTGCTGACCTCGATGGGCGGCTACCTGTTCGGCCAGTCGAACGACGGCGCCTACGACCCCACTGACCTGGGCATCGGCAAGCCGGGCTCGGTCGAGGCCGCGAAGAAGATCTCCGAGCTCGCCAAGGAGAAGGTGCTGCGCACCTCGATCAGCGGCGACAACTCCATCGCCCTGTTCACCGGCGGCAAGGCCGCGTTCCTGATCTCGGGCCCGTGGGCCCTGCCGGACATCAAGAAGAGCGGCATGGACTACGCCGTGCAGCCCGTCCCCGGCTTCGCCGGCCAGGACGCGGCCGCGCCGTTCATGGGTGCCCAGGCGTTCATGGTCGCGTCGAACGCGAAGAACAAGCCCTTCGCACAGGAGTTCGTCACCAACGGCATCAACAACGAGGCCGCGATGATGAAGCTCTACGAGGGCACGAACCTCCCGCCCGCCATGACGTCGGTGCAGCAGCAGGTGACCGACAAGGACATCGCGCTCTTCGCCGAGGCCGCCAACAAGGCCGCGCCGATGCCCGCGATCCCGGAGATGGCTGCCATCTGGGAGCCCCTCGGCAAGGCGTACGCCGCGATCGTCGGCGGGGCTGACCCGACCAAGACGATCAACTCCGCAGGCACCACCATCAGCAAGGCGATCAACGGCGGCTGACACCGCCTGACAGAACGCGGTGCCCGGTGGGCGGCAGACCTTTGCCGCCCACCGGGAACCCGCCCCCGGTCGCCCCCGGCGGCCCTCCGCACCCGCCTCGCAACCAAGGGGTCGTCCCGTGGCGTTCACGTTCCGCAAGAAGGACCCGACCATCCACGCGTCGGGTGGGGGCACCGTCGTGCCCCTGCTGGTCAAGATCCTGTTCCTCGGCACCGTCGTGGGGGTCGCGTTCGCCCTCACCCCCGTCCTCGTCGGGCAGGAGCAGTGGCCCTTCCTGGTCGGCATCTGGCTGATCGCCGGGATCCTCGTGGCGACGTACGCCACAGGCCGGGCCCTCCCGGCCAAGTACCTCGTGCCCGGGTTGCTGATGCTCACGATCTTCGTCGTCTACCCGATCGGGCTGACCGCGAAGACCTCGTTCACGAACTACGGCGACGGCACCCGCTCCTCCAAGGAGGAGACCGTCGCCCAGATCATCGGCTCGTCCGTCGAGCAGACTCCGGACGCCCCGCGCTACAACCTCACGGTCGGCACCACCGGCTCCAGGACCGAGGGGCCCTTCACCTTCTTCCTCGTCGACCCCGACGGCACGGCGTACTCCGGCACCGCCGAAGGTCTCGAGGAGCTCGACGCCGACGCGGTGACGATCGACGCCGGCTTCGTCCGCGAGGCGGAGGGCTACACGATCCTCACGGGCAAGGAGCTCAACGCCGCCGCCGATGCCCTGGCCGACTTCACCGTGCCGACGGAGGACGGTGCGATCCGCCAGCTGGGCATCAGCCAGGCCTTCGAGGGCACCACGACCCTGCAGTACGACGAGGCCGCCGACACCATCACCGACGTCAGGACCGACACGGTCTACACCGTCCAGCTCGACGGCGACCGCGAGTACTTCATGGACGAGGCGGGCAACCGGGTCTCCGACCAGTCCTGGACCGCCAACGTCGGTGGGCTCAACTACGAGAAGGTCCTCACCGACAGCCGGATCCGCCAGGACTTCCTGCGCATCTTCCTGTGGACCGTCATGTTCGCCTCGCTCTCGGTCGTGACGACGTTCCTGCTCGGCCTCGGGCTCGCGGTGACCCTCAACGACCCCCGGATGCGGGGCCAGAAGATCTACCGGGCGCTGCTGATCGTCCCCTACGCCGTGCCGGGGTTCATCTCGCTGCTGATCTGGGCGAGCTTCTTCAACAAGGACTTCGGCCTGATCAACGACCTGACCGGCCTGAGCGTCAACTGGTTCGGAGGCACGGCCACCGCGCGGGTCGCGGTGGTGCTCACCAACCTCTGGATGGGCTTCCCCTACATGTTCCTGGTGTGCACCGGTGGCCTCCAGGCCATCTCCCCCGAGCTCAAGGAGGCCGCCACGATCGACGGGGCCAGCGGCTGGGCGGGGTTCACCAGGATCACCTTCCCGCTCCTCCTGGTCACGGTGGCGCCGCTCCTGGTCGCGACGTTCGCCTACAACTTCAACAACTTCAACGCGGTCCAGCTGCTCACCGAGGGCGGTCCGTTCTCGCCGGACAACCCGACGGCGGGCGGGACGGACATCCTGATCAGCTACACGATCCGGCTGGCGTTCGGTGCCGGCGGAGCGCAGATCGGTTTCGCCTCCGCGATCTCGGTCCTGCTGTTCATCATCACCGGTGTCATCGCGGCCCTGCAGTTCCGCGCCACCCGAGCCCTCGAGGATGTGAACTGAGATGACGCAGCTCCTGGCTCCCGGCGAGTCGCTGACCCCCGAGCCGGCGACTCCCCCGCAGCGACCCGCGGGCCCGCCGCGCAGCAAGATGTCGTGGGGACGCTGGTTCCGCGAGATCGGCTGGCGCCACATCGTCGGGGTCCTCGCGTGCCTGTGGGCCCTGTTCCCGGTGTCCTACATCGTGTCGGCGTCCCTCAACCCCCTCGGCGACGTCGTCTCCACGAAGCTGATCCCCAACAGCTTCAGCCTGGAGCACTTCCGGACGCTGTTCACCACGCCGTCGGTGCCGTTCGGACGGTGGGCGCTCAACAGCATCACGGTCTGCGTCGTGGTGGTCCTGGTGCAGCTGCTCTTCAGCGCCTTCGCGGCGTACGCCTTCTCGCGCTTCCGTTTCCGCGGGCGACGCGGCGGACTGCTGGCGCTGCTGCTGATCCAGATGTTCCCGCAGTTCCTCGCCGCGGTGGCGCTCTTCACGATGGTCACCGGCATCGGCGAGGCCGTGCCCCAGCTCGGGCTCAACACCGTGCTCGGCTACACCCTCGTGCTCTGCGGCGGGTCGCTCGGCCAGGTGTGGCTGATCAAGGGGTTCTTCGACGCCCTGCCCAAGTCGCTCGACGAGGCCGCGATGATGGACGGCGCGAGCCACGTGCAGGTGTTCTTCCGGATCATCCTGCCGCTGGTGACCCCGATCCTCGCCGTCAGCGGGCTGCTGGTCTTCGTCGGCACCATCGGCGAGTTCCTGCTGGCCTCGATCTTCCTGACCGACACCGACAAGAAGACCCTCGCCACCGGGCTCTACGGACTCATCGACGGCGACCGGTCCAACAACCTCGGTGTCTTCGCCGCCGGGGCGCTGCTCACCGCGATCCCCGTCATCGCCCTGTTCCTCTACCTCCAGCGCTTCATCGTCGGCGGCATCACCGCCGGTGGGGTCAAGGGATGACGGAGCCGGCTCCCGAGCTCCGCCCGTACCTCGAGCCCCACCACGACGGCTCTCCCCTCTACACCCAGGAGGGGAGCCCGTCGCTCGGCGACACGGTCTGGCTCCGTGTCCGGGTGCCTCACCACGAGGACGGCACCCCCGCTGCCGAGCACGTCGTGGTCCGCGCCGTCCGGGACGGCGAGCCGTCGATCACGGCCGCCACCTGCGAGCGCAGCGACGAGGCCGCCGCCTGGTGGCGGGTCGACGTGAGGCTGGTCAACCCGCTGACGTCGTACCGCTTCATGCTCAGCGACGCGCGCTCGGGCTACCGGTGGCTCAACGCCGCCGGCGTGCACTCCCGCGACGTGACCGACGCCGGTGACTTCAAGATCAGCACCGAGCACCGGCTGCCCGACTGGGTGGCCGACCAGGTCGGCTACCAGGTCTTCCCCGACCGCTTCGAACGGACCGAGACCGGCGAGCCGGTCCCGGAGTGGGCACAGCCGGCGGACTGGGACGACCCGGTCGTGCACCGGGGCCCCGACGTGCCCTTCCAGCTCTACGGCGGCACCCTGGACGGCATCACCGACCACCTCGACCACCTCGAGCAGCTCGGTGTGACCCTGCTCTACCTGACGCCGGTCTTCGAGGCCCGCTCCAACCACCGCTACGACGCCCGGTCCTTCGACCACGTCGACCCGCTGCTGGGTGGGGACGCAGCCCTGGACCGGTTGATCAAGGCCGCCCACGAGCGCGGGATCCGGGTGCTGGGCGACCTGACCACCAACCACACCGGCGACGACCACGACTGGTTCCGTCGCGCCCTGGCGGATCCGGCGAGCGTCGAGCGGGGGTTCTACCGCTTCGAGGAGGACCGCTACCAGGCCTGGCTGGACGTGCCGTCACTGCCGAAGCTGGACCACACCTCGACCGAGCTGGCCAACCGGCTCTACGCCGGACCGGACTCGATCACGGCCCGCTGGCTGCGGCGGGGCCTCGACGGCTGGCGCGTGGACGTCGCCAACATGACCGGCCGGATGGGTGGCGACGACCTCGCCCACGTGGTGGCGCGCGGGCTGCGACGCACCTTCGACGAGGTCCGCCCCGACGGCTGGCTGCTCGCCGAGCACGGCCACGACGCGACTCGCGACCTCGACGGCGGCGGTTGGCACGGGACCATGGACTACGCCGGGTTCACCCGCCCGTTGTGGTGCTGGCTCAACGGCGGTTCGCCGCACTCCCCCGCCACCCCGCCCGGGATCGCGCACGGCCTGGACTTCCTGGGCCTGCCGATCGACATCCCGGTCCTGCCCGGCACCGCGATCTACGGCACCATCCGCGAGGTGCACGCCGCGATGCCGTGGCGCTCGCTGGTGGGCTCCACCCTCCACCTGGACTCCCACGACACCCCGCGGTTCCGCACGGTGGCCGGCGGCGGCACCGACGGCTGGGTGGACGGCGCCGGGCTCGGGCGCGACCGACACCTGGCGGGGCTCGCCCTGCAGATGACGATGCCGGGCATCCCGGTCGTCTTCATGGGTGACGAGCTCGGGCTGACCGGCCTCGACGGGGAGCACTCCCGCACGCCGTTCCCGTGGCGCCGCCGCGACGAGTGGGACGAGGCGACCCTGGCGGCGTACCGCACCTGGGTCGGTCTGCGCCTCGACCACGTGGCCCTGCGCCGGGGCGGCATGCGGTGGCTGCACGTCGGCGAGGACTCGTTGACCTTCGTCCGCGAGCACCCCGACGAGTCGGTGCTGGTCCACGTCACCCGCAGCCAGGGTGACCCGGTCGCGATCCCGGCCACCGCGCTGGGCCCGCTCGTGTCCGGCCTCACCGCCGTGGTGGGCGAGCCCCCGACGCTGCTCGACGGCACCGTCACCCTCCCGGGCGGAGGGCCGGGCGCCCACGTCTGCGTCGTGGGCTGAGGGCTCAGGCTCCCCACTTCTGGGACAGCGCCCGGATCACCGTGAGGTTGCGGTTGGTGGCGACCCCGAGGTGCTTCTCGACGACGGCGTTGGTCAGCGTGGCCGTGTGGTACTCGGCGCCGAGCAGCAGGTGCACCGCGCGGCCGCCCACCCTGGCCACCTCCGCGGCGGTGCCCGCCGCGTGGACCAGCTCGACGGCCTCGGCCGACGGCTCCTCCTTGAGCAGCGAGACGTAGTGGCGCCCCTCGTGCCCGTCGGCGAACTTCTCGGCGTCCGCGTCGATCGCGCTCAGCTCCTGAGGGGTGAAGACGATCGTGGGCACCTCGAACCCGCGGTCCTCGAGGAACGCCGCCTCGAGGAGCGTCTCGATCCTCGCGCGTGACCTCATCGTCGAGTCGAACCGCACGTTCCCCGTGTTGATGTAGGTCTCCACGTCGGTGAACCCGGCCGCCTCGACGGCAGCCCTGATCGCGTCCTTCGGAAACTTGCGCGTCGCCCCGAGGTTGATCGCCCGCAGGAACGCGATGTACGTCGACATGGGCCCATCCTGCCCCAGCACGCTGTCCCCGGGACGCAGTGCATAGGTTTCCTATGCAATACTGCGGCACGTGACTGCTCCTCCCGACACCCACGAGCTGGGCAGCGACCTGGTCGTCCACGCTGCCCGCCTGGTCCGCGCCGTACGCCACACCCACGAGATACCAGCAGGCTTCCGGGTCCTCTCCCTGCTCGACGAGCACGGCCCACTGGGGATCACCCAGCTCGCCGCCCTCGACCGCTGCTCGCAGCCGACGATGTCGGGCGCGGTGGCCCACCTGGCCGGGAACGGCCTGGTCGACAAGCAGCCCAACCCCCAGGACGCGCGGGGCAGCGTGGTCACGCTGACCGACCCGGGGCGCCGCGAGCTGGCCCGGGTCCGCAGCAGCTACGGCCTGACCGTGGCCGACTGGCTCCGCACCCACACCACGCACACCGCCGAGGACCTCGCCACCGCCGTCGCCGTGCTCCGTGACCTCCTCGACACGACAGCCGGCCCGAGTCCGGCCCAGAGAAGTCCGGCCCAGAGAAGGGGATCCTGTGAGCCACTCCCAGACCATGACCGAGACCACCGACGGGACCACCGGGTTCTTCGACCAGCCCCGCGCGGTGTGGGCAGTCGCGTTCGCGTGCGTGATCTCGTTCATGGGCATCGGCCTCGTCGACCCGATCCTGAAGTCGATCGCCGACCAGCTCTACGCCACCCCGAGCCAGGTCTCCCTGCTCTTCACCAGCTACATGGCGGTGATGGGCGTGGCCATGCTCATCACCGGTGTCGTGTCGAGCCGGATCGGCGCCAAGAAGACGCTGCTGTCCGGCATCGCGCTGATCATCGTGTTCTCCGCCCTCGCCGGCCTGTCCGACTCGATCGGCGCCATCGTGGCCTTCCGTGCCGGCTGGGGCCTGGGCAACGCCCTGTTCATCGCCACCGCGCTCTCGACGATCGTGACCGCCGCGCGCGGCTCGACCGCCCAGGCGATCATCCTGTTCGAGGCCGCCCTCGGCCTCGGCATCGCCACCGGTCCGCTGCTGGGCGGCGCGCTCGGCTCGGTCTCGTGGCGCGCGCCCTTCCTCGGCGTTTCCACCCTGATGACCGTCGCCCTGGTGGCCACCGCGTTCCTGCTGCCCACGACGCCGCCGGGCGGGCGGCGTACGTCGCTCGCCGACCCGTTCCGCGCACTGCGCCACCCCGGGCTGCTGACCCTCGCGCTGACGGCGCTCTTCTACAACATGGGCTTCTTCACGCTGCTGGCCTTCACGCCGTTCCCCCTCGACATGAGCGCCCACCAGGTCGGCCTGATCTTCTTCGGCTGGGGCCTGCTGCTCGCCATCACCTCGGTCTGGGTCGCCCCGATCCTGCAACGCCGGATCGGCGCGGTCCCCACGGTGCTGGCGGCGCTGACCTGCTTCGGGCTCGACCTCGCCGTGATGGCGATCTGGACCGACGACAAGACCGTGCTGGTCGTGGGCGTGATCGTGGCCGGCGCCTTCCTCGGCATCAACAACACGGTCATCACCGAGGCGGTCATGGGTGCGGCCCCGGTCGAGCGCCCGGTGGCAGCCGCGGCGTACTCCTTCGTCCGGTTCTCCGGCGGCGCCGTTGCGCCGTACGCCGCCGGAAAGCTCGGCGAGAACGTCAGCGTCCATGCCCCGTTCTGGATGGGCGCGGGCGCGGTCGGCATCGCCGTCCTGGTGCTGCTGTCGGGCGCGAAGCACCTCCACGGCGAGGAGCAGCCGGCCCCCCGCAGCGAGGCCGAGGCCGACCTCATGGCCGCCGGCGACGCCGGCTGACCTCAGAGGTTGCCGCGGGCGTCCTGCTCACGCTCGATGGCCTCGAAGAGCGCCTTGAAGTTGCCCTTGCCGAAGCCGAGCGAGCCGTGCCGCTCGATGAACTCGAAGAAGACCGTCGGGCGGTCGCCCATGGGCTTGGTGAAGATCTGGAGCAGGTAGCCGTCCTCGTCACGGTCGACGAGGATCTTGCGCTTCTTCAGCTCCTCGATGGGCACCCGCACCTCGCCGATCCGGGCGCGCAGCGCCGGGTCGTCGTAGTAGGAGTCCGGGGTGTCGAGGAACTCGATGCCGTTGTCGCGCAGGATGTCGACGGACCGCAGGATGTCGTTGGTCGCGAGCGCGATGTGCTGGCAGCCGGCGCCGGCGTAGAACTCGAGGTACTCGTCGATCTGCGACTTCTTCTTCGCGATCGCGGGCTCGTTGAGCGGGAACTTCACCCGGTGGTTGCCGCTGGCGACGACCTTGGACATCAGCGCGGAGTAGTCGGTGGCGATGTCGTCACCGATGAACTCGGCCATGTTCGTGAAGCCCATGACCTTGTTGTAGAACTCGACCCACTCGTCCATGTGGCCGAGCTCGACGTTGCCGACGCAGTGGTCGACCGCCTGGAAGAGCCGCTTGGGGTGGCCCTCGCGGCGGGCCACCGTGGCGCTCCTCGCGACGTAGCCGGGCAGGTAGGGACCGGCGTACCCGGACCGGTCGACGAGCGTGTGGCGGGTCTCGCCGTAGGTCGCGATGGCGGCCATCCGGACCGTGCCGTGCTCGTCGGACACGTCGTGCGGCTCGAGGAGGATCGTGGCCCCGACCGAACGGGCGTGCTCGATGCAGCGGTCGACGTCGGGCACCTCGAGCGCGAGGTCGACGACGCCGTCGCCGTGGCGGTGGTGGTGGTCGAGGACCGGGCTGTCGGGGGTCACCGCGCCGGTGAAGACGAAGCGGGCACTGCCCGAGCGCAGGACGTAGGACTTGGAGTCACGGGTGCCGGTCTCGGGGCCGCGATAGGCCTCGAGCTCCATGCCGAGCGCGAGCTGGTAGAAGGTCGCGGTCTGGGTCGCGTTGCCGACCACGAAGCCGATGGCGTCCATGGCCGTCACGGGGAAGACGTCGGCGCTGGCGTCGTACTCGACGAGTCCGACGAGCTGCTGGAGCTGCTCCAGGGTGAGGTCGGCCTTGAGCTCGTCGGCCGTGAGCGCGCCACCGGTGGTCGGGGTTTCCTGCGTCGAAGTCATGGCGAGCAGCCTGTCAATGACCGACACAATGAGCAACCGAACGTCATTTCACTGGGCACCTTGCGCAAGATTCACCACCAGGATCGACTCGGTGACGGCCAGGTTGCCGCCTCGGTGAGGTGTTGGGCGGAGCCGCGGGCCGAGCCATCATGGAGAGGTGGAGTGCCCATGACCCGTCCCGATCCGGTCAGCCTGCTCACCGCGCAGGACGCCGACCTGCTCCCCGGGCTCGTTCCGCTGCGCCGCGAGAGCCTGTCCCGGTCCTCCTTCGCCTTCTTCCGGGGCAGCGGGCTGTTGATGGCCGCCGACCTCGGCGCGAGACCGACCTCCGGTCTCCGGGTGCAGCTCAACGGCGACGCCCACCTGTCCAACTTCGGCATCTACGAGGGCCCGGACCGGCGGCTCGTCTTCGACCTCCACGACTTCGACGAGACCTCCGTCGGCCCCTGGGAGTGGGACGTCCAGCGGCTCGCCGCCAGCCTGGCGATCGCCGGGCGGGACAACGGACTCTCGCCACCCCAGCGCCGCAGGGCGGTGCTGCGGACCGCCCGTCGCTACCGCACGTCCATGCTGCGCTTCGCCACCATGTCGGCGCTCTCGGTGTGGCACGTCCAGGCCGACCCCGGCGAGCTCAGGCGCCGACGGCGCATCGCGGTCGCCCCCGCGGCCCGTGAGGGCCGCCAGCAGCTCACCCGACTCACCGAGGAGGTCGACGGGGGGCGCCGCTTCCTGGCCGACCCGCCGTTCCTGGTCCCGGCGCGCGACCTGCCCGGCGACCGTGACGAGGCCACCTACCGGATGCGCGTCTTCCTCGACGGCTACGCCCACAGCCTGTCCAGCGAGCTCGGCACCCTGCTGGACGAGTACTCCTTCGTCGACCTGGCGCGCAGCGTCAACCGCGTCGACAACCTGGGGCGGCGTTCGTGGCTGGCGCTCCTGACCGACCGCACCACCCGGGAGCCGTTGTTCCTGCAGGTCAAGGAGGCCCAGCCCTCGGTCCTCAGCCGGGCCGGGGTGCTGCCGCCCTCGGACGTCCCCGAGGCCGAACGCATCGTGTCCGGCCAGCGGCTGATGCAGGCGTGCACCGACCCCCTGCTGGGGTGGCGGCGCTTCGACGACGAGCAGGACCGCCCGCGGACCTACTACGTGCGGCAGCTGCACGACTGGCACGTCTCTGCCGACGTCAGCCGGATGGGACCGCGCACCATGTCCGGCTACGGCGAGCTGTGCGGCTGGACCCTGGCCCGCGCGCACGCCCGCTCGGGCAACCGGGTGGCGCTGGCCGGCCACCTCGGGGACGACTCGGACTTCGAGCGGACGGTCGCCGACCTCGCCGAGACGTGCGCGGACCAGAACGAGCAGGACTACCAGGAGTACGTCGCCGCGACCGCGTCGTGAGATGGCGCACACAGGCGACCACGCCGGGACCAAAGGCCCTAGGGCGCCGCCGCTCCCCGGGGGAGTCTGGATAGCGCCGGGGATCGGGGGGGCCCGGCAGGTAGACACGCTCTACCCACGGTGGGAGAGGCCGGACCGGAGCCGCCTCGTCTCCGCCACCAGGGGCCGCGAGCGAGCATTCGAGGGGGAATTGCTCGCTCGCGGCCCCTCGTCATGACGGTCGTGCGACGATAGGGCGCATCGATGGTCGATCTGTCCTGTTGCGGACAGGAAAGTGGGCGTGCGGTGGACGATCTGGACAGCCGCCTGATCACCTTGTTCGCCCAGGAACCGCGGATCGGGGTGCTCGAGGCCTCCCGCCGGCTCGGCGTGGCCCGCGGCACGGTGCAGGCGAGGCTGGACAAGCTGACCGGGGGCGGCGTCATCACCGGCTGGGGCCCGGAGCTCTCGGCCGACGCGCTGGGCTACCCGGTCACCGCCTTCCTCACCCTGGAGATCCGCCAGGACACCTCCGAGCACGGCGGGCACGACGCCGTCGGCGCGCACCTCGCCCAGATCCCCGAGGTCCTCGAGGCCCACACGATCACGGGGGCCGGCGATCTCATGGCCCGCGTCGTCGCCCGCTCGAACACCGACCTCCAGCGGGTGATCGACCTGGTGCTCAAGAACTCCGCGATCGTACGCAGCTCGACCGTCATCGCCCTCGCCACCCAGGTGCCCTACCGCGTCCTGCCGTTGGCGGGCGCAGCGCTCAGCTGAGACGCGCCGCCACCTCCGCGGCCGCCGCGCAGACCAGCGGCCCGATCGTCTCGACGTCGAGGTCACCGAGGGTGACGATGCCGACGCTGGCCTCGAGCCCGTCGACCCCGGGCACGGGTGCCGCGAGACCGCGGGCACCGGCCTGGAGCTCGCCGGACGTGACGGCGTACGACGGCTCCACGCGCCCGTCGGACGGGGCGGGCTGTCGACCCAGCAGGATCGCCTTGCCGGCCGCGCCCTGGCGCAACGGGTGGCGGGAGCCGACCCGGTAGCTCACGTGGAAGTCCGTCCACGACGGCTCGACCACGGCCAGGGCGAGGGCCTCGTCGCCGTCGGCGACCGTGAGGTGCGCGGTGCACCCGACCGCCTCGGCGAGCCCGCGCAGCACCGGCACCGCGAGGTCGCGCAGCACCGGCTGCACCGCCGAGGCGAGGTGCAGGACCCCCAGCCCGACGTGGAGGCGCCCCCGCGCGTCCCGGCGCACCAACGCGTGCTGCTCGAGGGTGCTGACCAGGCGGTAGACCACGGTCCGGTTGACCTCGAGCCGGGTGGCGAGCTCGGTCACCGTGAGCCCCCCGGGAGCCGATGCCAGGACGTCGAGCACGCGCAGGCCACGGTCCAGCGTCTGCGAGGTCTCGGCGGCCATGGGCCGAGTGTAGGTGCGCGAACGGCCGGTCAGGAGGTCTTGCGGGCTGCCCAGTCGCGGATCCGGACGATCCGCTCGTTCAGCTGGTCGGCGGTGGCGACCGCCGCCGCCGGGCCGCCGCACTCCTTGCGCAGCGAGGCGTGGGTGATGCCGTGCGCCTGGCCGGTGCGGTGGAACCAGGCGGCGACCAGGCCGTTGAGCTCGCGCCGCAGGATGGCCAGCTGCTCGTGGGTGGAGACCTGGGCGACCGTGTCGGGCTCGGGCGCCGCGGCCGCCTTCTGCTTCCTGGCCCGGTCGCTCTGCCGCTGCTGGAGCAGCTCACGCATCTGGCCGGGCTCGAGGAGCCCGGGGATGCCGAGGAAGTCCATCTCCTCCTCCGAACCGACGTGCACCTCCCCCGCGTGGCCGAACTCGCCGCCGTCGAAGAGCACCCGGTCGAAGCGGGCCTCGGAACCCAGGGCCTCGAAGGACAGCTCGAGCTCGCCGGAGGCGGACTCTTCTGCGTTGGCCTCGTTCAGCAGGTCCTGCTCCGCGGCGAAGATGTCGTCCTCGTCGGTGACCTTGCGGCCCAGCACGTGGTCGCGCTCGACCTCCATCTCGGAGGCGAAACCGAGCAGGGCCGGCACGGAGGGGACGAAGATCGACGCGGTCTCACCGCGGCTGCGGGCTCGCACGAAACGGCCGACGGCCTGGGCGAAGAAGAGGGGCGTCGAGGTGGTGGTGGCATAGACGCCGACCGCCAGGCGGGGCACGTCCACGCCCTCGGACACCATCCGGACCGCCACCATCCAGCGCCGGTCGCTGTCGGTGAACTCGGTGATCTTCTTCGAGGCCGCCTTCTCGTCGGAGAGCACGACGGTGGCGGGCTCCCCCGTGATCTGGCGCAGTGTCTTGGCGTAGGCGCGAGCCGAGTCCTGGTCGGTCGCGATGACCAGGCCGCCCGCGTCGGGCACGTGGCGGCGTACCTCCGAGAGGCGCATGTCGGCCGCGGCGAGCACCGACGGGATCCACGACCCGGTCGGGTCCAGCGCCGTGCGCAGCGCCTGCGCGGTCAGGTCCTTGGTGAGCGGCTCGCCCAGCCGCGCCGCGATCTCGTCGCCGGCGCGCGTGCGCCAGGTCATTTCCCCCGAGTAGGCCATGAACAGCACCGGGCGGACGACGTGGTCGGCCAGCGCATGGGCGTAGCCGTAGGTGAAGTCGGCGACCGAGCGCGGGATGCCGTCGTCGCCGGGCGCGTAGGTGACGAACGGGATCGGGTTCACGTCGGAGCGAAACGGCGTTCCGGTCAGCGCCAGGCGCCTCGCGGCCGGCTCGAAGGCCTCGCGCACGCCCTCGCCCCACGACAGGGCGTCACCGGCGTGGTGGACCTCGTCGAGGATGACCAGGGTCTTGAAGTTCTCGGTGCGGATCCGCATCGCGAGCGGGTTCACCGACACCCCGGCGTAGGTGACGGCGATGCCCACGAAGTCCTGCGACGTCCTGCCCTTGCCGGCGGCGTACGTCGGGTCGATCGGGATGCCTGCCCGGGCAGCGGCCTCGGCCCACTGGAGCTTGAGGTGCTCGGTCGGGGCGACGATCGTGATCCGGTCGATCATCCGGCGCCCGAGGAGCTCGGCGGCGACCGACAGGGCGAAGGTCGTCTTGCCGGCACCCGGGGTGGCGACCGCGAGGTAGTCGCGCGGCGCGCTCGAGAAGTACTGCTCCATCGCCGCCGTCTGCCACGCGCGCAGCGACGGGGCCGTGCCCCAGGCCGCACGCTCCGGCCAGGCCGGTGGCAGTGCAGGCGTGAGCGGAGCGGCGTCAGGCCGTCCCGTCACGCGTCGGAGTCCCCGGCGTCTCCGGGCTGCATCTCTTCCCAGATCTCCTTGCAGTCCGGACACACCGGGAACTTCTCCGGCGCCCGGGTGGGGACCCAGACCTTGCCGCACAGGGCCACGACGGGGGTGCCCATCACCATGGCCTCGGTGAGCTTGTGCTTGTCGACGTAGTGCGAGAACTTCTCGTGGTCCCCGTCATCGGTCGGGACGGTTCGACGGTCCTCGCGGACGTCGGTGTCTGTCGAGAATCCGATGCTTGTCACGGACACCACTGTAGATCAGTCCGAGGTCAGTTCAGGTCCGGGTCGATGGGACGTGTGGAGTGCCACGCCAGCTCGCCGGGCTGGCGGCGCAGCACGTCGCGCCAGAGCTCATCGGGGTCGACCCGGAAGACGTCCGGGGCCTGGGCGGGCACGACGTACCAGCTGCCCTCCTCGATCTCGTCGTCGAGCTGGGCGGCGCCCCACCCGGCGTAGCCGGCGAAGATGCGCAGGCCCAGCAGGGTCCCGTCGACGAGCTCCACGGGCGTGTCGAGGTCGACGAGGCCGAGCTGGCCGGAGACCTCGCGAAAGCCGACGGGCGCGTCGTCCCCGTCGCGCAGCAGGGCCACCGCGAGGGCGCCCTCGGTGCTGACCGGCCCGCCGTGGAAGAGGACCTCGGGCTCGGCGACGACGTCGCCCCAGCCGGCCAGCACCTCGGCGACCGGGACGCCCGAGGGCCGGTTCAGCACGACCCCGAGCGCGCCGTTCTCGTCGACGTCGAGCAGGAGCACGACGGTGTCGGCGAAGTTGGGGTCGAGGAGGGCCGGCGTGGCCACCAGGAGCATCCCCGTCTGAGCCTCGGTCATGGCTCCATCATCGCCCACCGTGCGCTCAGGCCGCGAGAGCCGCCTTGATCCGGTCCAGCAGGCCCGACGCGTGGCGCGTGGCCGGGATCCGGTGCACCGGACGGAACGTGGCGCGGGCGTTGCCCTCGATCAGCTCGCCCACCCGGACGGCCGCGCGGTCCTGGCCGCTGACCTGGCCCGCCATCACGGCGAGCAGGATGCGCTCCTTGGCGGTCGCCTTGGCCATCGCGTCGGCCATCTCCGCGTCGAGCGGCTCGGACCGGTAGTGGTCGAGGATCGCGCGGATGCCGGGCAGCTCGTCGGCGGTGGCCTGCCAGGCAGCGATGACCGCCTGCTCGAGGTCCATCGGCTGGTTCATCAGCTCGTGCTCGATGCGGCCCGCGAGCCGGGTGTGCCAGCGCAGGCTGAGCGCGCCCAGCAGGGTCAGCTCGTCCCCGAAGGTCTCGCTCACGCCGTCGAGGTCCATGGGGAGCGTTCCGTCCCGGCGGACGTCGGCGGTGGCGATCACGGAGCGAAGGATCTCTCCGCGGTGGTGGAAGGAAGTCCAGGTCATGGTCTGCTCCTTGTCGATTCCTCACATACCGTAAGTACGTACTCACAGTATTGATACGTACTGACGGTATGCAAACCTCCGGCACGGTGATCCGGCTCACCCATACCCGCGGTCGGTCCTAGACTGCGCGAATGAGCAGATCCTCGGTGTCCAAGCTCGTGCCCAAGGTGCCCCACGTCCCGGGGACCAGCCGGCGCCAGCAGTACTCAGCCTCCACGAAGCGGGCGCTGATCGACGTCGCGGAGGAGCTGTTCACCAACTACGGGTACGCCTCGACGTCGCTCGACGCGATCGTCGCGGGAGCGCGGGTCACCAAGGGGGCGCTCTACCACCACTTCAGCGGGAAGCAGGCGCTCTTCGAAGCGGTCTTCGAGCGCGTCGAGACCGACGCGGCCAAGACCATCCAGAAGGCCCTCCGCGGGCACCAGGACCCGTGGGAGAAGGCCCTCGCCGGGCTGCGCGCGTTCCTGAGCGTCGTCCAGGAGCCGGCGCTACCGCCGGATCGTGATCCAGGAAGGACCGTCGGTCCTGGGCTACGAGCGCTACCGCGAGCAGGAGGAGCGCTCGACGTTCGCCAACGTGGTCGACATCGTCCGCGCCGTCCTCAGCGCCGGCACCTGGGACCTCGACGAGGACATGCTGCAGACCTTCGCCCGGATCTTCTTCGGGGCGATGTCCTCGGCCGGCGAGTCGGTCTCGAGCGCAGAGGACCCGATCGCGGCCGCCCTGCGGGTGGAGACCGCGATCGGGTTCATCCTGTCCGGCTTCCAGGCGCTCGCCGACTCGGGCGTCGAGCTGCCCGACGGCCGGGGCGGGACGACCGCCTGAGCTACTTGAAGGTCACGTTGCCGTTGGCCGCGGGAACGAGCTCGATCCAGGTGTGCCCGGCGGGCACGCTCAGCTTGCCGGCCCGGGTCGAGAGGGTGAGCGCGGAGGTGAGCTCGGACTTCTTCCACGTGCCGCGCACGAGGCGCCCGCCGTGGAACAGCATCGCCTGACCCGAGCCGGTGAACTTGGTCTCCGGGACCGGGTTGCCGGCCGGGTCGAGGTAGCCGGCGTCGCCGACCTCCACGCGGAGCACCAGCACGGTGTCGGCCGGGAACTCGTCGCCGTCGGCGGCGTAGGTGTTCTCGTTGACGTAGCCGCCGTTGCGGAAGGTCCAGTTCGTGGTGTGGCCCCCGGAGAAGGACGCCGCGATCGTCTTCGCCGGCTGCCCCTTCGGGAAGTCCTTCGCGTCCCCCCACGGCAGGTAGTCGTCGGGCCGGGTCTCGTCCTGGTCGATCGTCGCAGCGACGTCGGTGAGGTTCGCCATCAGGTTGTACGGCGCGCTGCGCCCGCTGTCGCGGTGGAAGCCCGCCGCACCCTCCTGGAAGAACGGGATGCCCGCGCCCTTGATCCGGGCGATCGTACGACCGGCCGCGCCGCTGGTGACCACGGAGGCGTCGACCGGCGACACGATGCCGATGTCGCTGGCCCGCATCGAGCGGACCGGGCCGACGTCGCCGGGGACCTGGGAGTAGTAGAAGGCCGCCAGGCGGGTCAGCCCACCCTCCACCAGCTCCTCGACGACCATGTCGGCCTTGCTCAGGCCGATCTGGGGGGCGCTGGAGTAGGTGTTGTCCATCTTGGCGACCAGCACCGGGTGGCTCTGCGAGGCGCTGTCGTCGCCCGTGACCGGAAGGCCCGTCATCGGCCAGGTCGAGTCCAGCGTGGCGCCACCGGCGACCTGCTGGGACTCAGGGGTCGCCTTCTCGGCAGGCTCGTCCTTGCCGCCACAGCCGGCGAGCATCAGGGTGGCCGAGACGAGGACGGCGGCGGACATGCGAAGACGACGCACGGGGGCTCCGATCGTGTAGTGAACTGCTCGACTTCCAGTGTGCGGTGACGCCTGGCCACACCGGGGGAGGCGCGCCTGCCGGGCAGGGGCGCCGGAGGGAGTCTCTCAGGCGGAGCCCGTCAGCGCCGCCGCAGGGTGCCGGCGGACCAGTGCGTGGTCCAGGGGCGGTCGCGACGCACCCGTTCCCCGCTGCCGGGTGCGTGCAGCATCACCGGGTGCCCGTGGCTGCGGCGCAGGAAGATCCCGACGTGGTAGACCCCGCCGCCGTCGTTGAAGAACATCAGGTCGCCCCGGCGCAGGTTGCGCTTGCGGATGTGCCGGGCGTGGCCGGCCTGCTCGGACGAGGTGCGCGGCACGTGGCGCAGGCCCGCCTTCCGGAACGCGAAGTAGACCAGGCCCGAGCAGTCGAAGCGGTTCGGCCCCTCGGCCCCGTAGCGGTAGCGGTCACCCACCTGGTGCAGGGCGATCTGGCGCGCGTGCCGGATCCGTTCGTGGCGCGTGGTGGACGCGTCGGCCGCCGGGGCCGCGGCCAGGGTGGTGGCGAGCATCCCGGCCAGCAGGACCGGGAGCGCGACGCGGGAACGCAGTCGGAGGAGTGCAGACATGGGTGGAGAGGCTAGGCAGAACTCCGCCGAGAAGTCCACATGCCGAACATGCGTCGGCGGGTGCGACGTGATCCGTCGCACCCGCCGACACCGACGTGGGAGGAAGCTCAGCCGAGCTTGGCCCCGCCGTCGACGTACAACGTCTGGCCGGTGATGTACGACGCCTCGTCACTGCAGAGGAACGCCGCGGCGGCCGCGATGTCCTCGGGGAAGCCGACGCGGCGGACCGGGTTGGCCTCGGCGTTCATCCTGCGGAAGTCGTCGACGTCGATCTTCAGGCGCGCGGCCGTGGCGTCGGTCATCTCCGTGGCGATGAAGCCGGGAGCGATGGCGTTGGCGTTGATGCCGTAGGGGCCGAGCTCGATGCCGAGCGTGCGGGTGAAGCCCTGGACGCCCATCTTGGCGGCCGAGTAGTTGGCCTGGCCGCGGTTGCCCAGCGCCGAGACGCTGGAGAGGTTGAGGATCTTGCCGTACTTCTGCTCGACGAAGTGCTTCTGGGCCGCCTTGGTCATCAGGAACGCACCCTTGAGGTGGACGTTCATGACCAGGTCCCAGTCCTCCTCGCTCATCTTGAACAGCAGGTTGTCGCGGGTGATGCCGGCGTTGTTCACCAGGATGTGGATGCCGCCGAGCTCCTCGACCACACGCGCGACCGCGGCGTCGACCGACGCGGCGTTGCTCACGTCGCAGCCGATGCCGATGGCCTTCTCGGCCGGCAGCTTGGCGGCCGCCTCGGCGGCGGCCGACTCGTCGAGGTCGATGATGGCGACCGAGGCGCCCTCCTCGGCGAACCGCGTGGCGGTCCCGAACCCGATGCCGCGTGCGGCTCCGGTGACGACGGCGACGCGCCCGTCAAAACGACCCATGGTGACTCCTTGTCCAGTGTTCCGGTGGTCGAGCTGCCTGCTCGGTGGTCGAGCCAGCCGAGACCCCACGATAGGACAGCGCCGCCGGCTGCTCAGCCGAGGGCGGCCCGCAGCCGCTCGGCGTACGCCGCCCGCTCGGCGTCGTCGGCGTACTTGTGACGCGGCCAGAAGAAGCCACGCAGCCCGTCGCCCCGGGTGCGGGGCACGACGTGCACGTGCAGGTGGGGCACCGACTGGCTGACGGTGTTGTTGACCGCGACGAAGGAGCCCTGGGCGCCCAGGCCCTCGACGACCGCGGTCGCCAGCCGCTGCGCGGCGGCGAGCAGGCCGTCGCGCAGCTCCGCCGGAAGGTCGGGCAGCGTCACGACGTGCCGGCGCGGCACCAGCAGGACGTGGCCCTTGAAGACCGGGCGCTGGTCGAGGAACCCGACGAAGTCGTCGGACTCGAGCACGACGTCGGCGCCGTGCTCGCCCGCCACGATCGCGCAGAAGACGCAGCCGTCTATCACGAGGCTTGCTGCCCGCCGGGGCGCAGCGGCAGGCGCACCCGGAGCACCGTCTCCCCCGGCTGCGACTCGATGGTGATCTCGCCCCCGTGCCGCTCCACGACGATCCGGCGCGAGATGTCGAGGCCCAGCCCGGTCCCCTCCCCCACGTCCTTGGTCGTGTAGAAGGGCTCGAAGGCGTGGGCCTGCACCTCCGGGGGCAGGCCCGGCCCGGTGTCGCCGATCTCCACCACCACGCCGTTCTCGTCGGCGCGGGTGGACACCCGCAGCGTGCCCGTCCCGTCCATCGCGTCGATGGCGTTGTCGATCAGGTTCGTCCACACCTGGTTGAGCTCTCCGGCGAACGCCTCGATGCGGGGCAGGTCGGCCCCGTAGTCGCGGACCACGGTGATCTCGCCCTCGAGCTTGTGGAACAGCATCACCAGCGTGCTCTCGAGACCCTCGGCGAGGTCGATCTGCTGCACCGACGCGCGGTCGAGCTGCGAGTAGGACCGGACCGCGGCGACGAGCCCCGAGATGCGACCCGTCGACTCCTTCACCTCCGAGAGCAGGGTCGCGGTCGACAGCGAGCTGGCGACCCATTCCAGCCCGGCCCCGAGCGCGGCACCGTCGAGCAGGTCCGCCACCCGCTCGCACCACGCGACGTCGAGGCCGCCCGCCGCCAGGGCCGGCGCGATGATCCAGTCCCGGTCGACGTCGTGGGCCACCAGCCAGTCCGAGAGCGCGTCCTCGCGGTCGGCCACGTCCAACGGGTCGAGGCCGGCCGACGGCGGCGCCGCCTCTCGGCGCAGCGCGTCGAGCGCGACGAACTGGGCGGCCGAGATCGAGCACTCCGCCAGGCGCCGGAGTGAGGTGAGCAGGGCGTCGCAGGTGTCCGTCAGGGCATCCACCGCGCGCGTGGCCGCCGAGGCCGGGTTGTTGATCTCGTGCGCCAGTCCGGCGGCGAGCGTGCCCAGGGCCACGAGGGCCTCGCGCTGGCGTGCCGTGGACTCGATGCTGCGCACCGTGTTGACCAGCCCCCGGATGAGGTGGACCCCGAAGGGGAACCACGCGTCCGCCCGCTCGCGCAGCTGCTCGGCCGGCACCCGCAGGACCCGTCCGCCGATGGCTCCCCGGCCAGTGGCCAGGTAGACGCCGTGGGCGTCCCAGGCCTGGAAGCCGCCGGCCCACTGGCCAGGCGTCGCCATCACGCCGAGCACCGTCTCCTCGTGGCCGACGTGGCGCAGCAGGGTGATGGTGCCCTCGACGAGCACCCACCAGGAGTCGGCCGGCCGAGCCTCCCGGAAGAGCTCGTCGCCCGGCTCGAACCGCAGCTCCTCCCCCGCCGACATCAGCTCCCGGAGCTGGTCGTCGGTGAGGCCCTCGAACAGGTCGATGGCGCGCAGGTCCTCGAAGCCCATCAGGTCGTCGCCAGGTAGCGATGGACCAGGTGGACCGACATCGCGCCCTCGCCGACCGCCGACGCGACCCGCTTCATGGAGTCCAGCCGCACGTCGCCGGCGGCGAACACACCGGGGACGCTGGTCTCGAGCGCGTACGGCGCGCGGGCCAGCGGCCACCAAGGCGCGTGCGGGGAGGCGAGGAGATCCTGACCGGTGACGACGAACCCCTTGTCGTCGCGCGCCACGTCGGTGCCGAGCCAGTCGGTCCGGGGCATCGCCCCGATGAACACGAAGAGCCAGCTCGTGGCCACCTCCTCCTCGGCGCCGGTCGCCCGGTCCCCCAGCGTGATGGCCTCGAGATGGCCGTCCCCTCGCGCGGAGACCACCTCGGTGCGCAGGCGTACGTCGATGTTCGCCGTGGCCCGGATCCGGCCCACCAGGTAGTGGGACATGGTGTCCTCGAGGCGGGCGGCCCGCACCACCATCACCACCCGCTTGGCGTGGCGCGCGAAGTTCAGGGCCGCCTGGCCGGCCGAGTTGGCCGCGCCGACGACGTACACGTCCTCGCCCTGGCACTGGCTCGCCTCGCTGGCGGTGGCGCCGTAGTAGACGCCGCGCACGCCGAGCTGGTCCAGCCCCGGCGCCTCGAGCCGTCGGTAGGACACCCCGGTCGCGATCAGCACGGCCCGCGCCTCGACCTCGCCGGTGCCGTCGAACCGCACCGCCCGGACCGGGCCCCGCGTCTCGAACCCCACCACGTCGCGGGCGAGCACCATCTCGGCGCCGAAGCGGGCAGCCTGGGCCACGGCCCGGTGGGTCAGGTCCGCACCGGACAACCCCTTGGGGAACCCGAGGTAGTTCTCGATCGACGCGCTCTGGCCGGCCTGGCCGCCGGGGGCGTCACGCTCCACGACGACGGTCCGCAGCCCCTCGGACGCCGCGTAGACGGCGGCCGCCAGTCCCGCAGGACCGCCGCCGACGATGCACAGGTCGTACAACGGCTGCTCGGCCCGGGTCCGCAGCCCGAGTGCATCCGCCAGCTGGAGGGTCGAGGGGGTCCGCAACGTCTCTCCGTCGGGGACGAGCACCAGCGGCAGGTCCTCGGGCCCGGCCCGGGCCAGCTCCAGGAGCTGTTGTGCGGCGGCGTCCCGCTCGATGTCCAGCCAGCGGTAGGGCACGTGGTTGTGGGCCAGGAAGGACTTGACCTCGTGGGCGCGGTCCGACCAGCGGTGGCCGACCACTCGCACCTCGGCCGTGTCGTCGCGATGGTCCCTGCGCCAGTCCTCCAGCAGGTCGTCGAGCACGGGGTACAGCCGGTCCTGGGGTGGGTCCCAGGGCTTGAGCATGTAGTAGTCGAGGCCGATGTCGTTGATGGCCCTGATCGCGACGTCGGTGTCGGCGTACGCCGTGAGCAGCAGCAGCTTGGCGTCCGGCGACTGCCGGCGTACCTCCTGGAGCAGCTCGATGCCGGTCATCTCGGGCATCCGCTGGTCCGAGGCGACCAGCGCGACCGACCGGTCGCGCAGGGTCAGCTCAGCCAGCACCGCGAGGGCTTCGGCCCCCGAGGTCGCCCGGATGACCCGGTAGTCGGCGCCGTAGCGGGCGCGCAGGTCACGGGTGACCGCGCGCGAGACCGCCGGGTCGTCGTCGACCGCCAGGATGGTCGGTTTCGCCATCGGATCAACTTCCTCACGGCCACGCCACGAGTCGAGAGCGGATCAGACCCGAGTCAGGTGCGTTGCCACCCCAGCGTATGTCGGCCGGCGGCGCCGGTCATTCGCAGACGCCGTCGCAGTTCGCTGGACGGGCCAGGTAACGGCCGTTGCCGGCCACCGCGTCGAAGTGCTGGGTGTCGCCGAGGCCGTAGGTCCAGCGCAGGCCGTGCCCGGCCAGGATCCCGACCACCGTGTGCGAGCGCCCGCGCCAGGCGACCCGGGGGTGCGAACGCGGCTGCCACCAGCGGTTGGGGACGATGCCCTTGGCCGAGCGGTAGGGGTTCTCCCAGGTGTTGAGGTCGAGGGCGCGGCCGTAGCTGTGGGGCGAACGAACGCCGGGGCTGTTGACGACGTCGCGGCAGTTGAACACCGACGTGTTGCCCGCGGCCATCGAGGCGTAGTCGTTGCCTCCGTGCAGCCGCGCGGAGTAGCCGAAGCGGTCGACGCGGTACATGGCCCGGATCGGGTAACCCCGGGTGTACATCTCCGCCAGCGCGGCCGCGATGCGCCCGGCGGCGTCCGCGTTCGCGACGAGCTCGCCGCGACGCCGGTAGCCCTGGTAGTCCCAGTAGTTGAGGCGCACGTAGCGCAGGCCGGCGCGACCGACCGGGCAGCCCGGGTGCCAGGTGATGCCGGTCATCTGGTTCCACACCCCGTCCGGGACAGGGCTGATGACCACGTGCGGGCCCTCCCCCACCGCGTGTGGCTGCTTCGGGAGCCCGACCCGGGGCCGCGGCGCGCCGCCCGGCAGCCGCACCGGCACCCCCGGAGGCAGGTTGTCCACGCGGTGCACGCCGCTCCGGTCGCCCTCGAGCCAGGGCTGGGGACGCACCGCGGCGCGCCACCGGGTGTCGACCCGCGGACGGGTGCGGAGCTCGGCCCTGCCGTCCTCGCCGGTGGTGACCTTCCGCACGAACGTCCACCGCTTCCCGGGGACGCGGCGGAACACCCGGACCGGCCCGGACACCGCATCACCGTTGCCCGTGCGCCACTGCACCCGGATCGCGACCCGCTGCTCGTCCACGACCGCGTCGGGGCCACCGACCTTCACGATGCTGTTTCGGCGGACCAGTCCGACGGGCACGGTCCCCGTTGCGGCGGGAGCGTGCAGCTCGTCGCCGGCGTACGACGCCCGGAAGACGTTGTCACGCGGCGCACGGCTCAGCGTGACAGCGAGCGCGGCATGTCCGGCCTCGTCCGTCACCAGGGTGGCGACCTGGGTCCACTCGTCGGAGAGGCGCCGTTCGACCAGCACCTGCGCCGCCGTGACGGGAGCGCCGTCCTCCTGGTCCAGGTCGATCCGGAGCGGGGTGTCGGCGTCGGCGTACGTCGCCTCGCCGCTCAGCGTGAGCGTGGTCGGCGCCGGGTCGGCCGCGTGGGCCGGGGCGATCAGGCCGGCGGTGAGGAGACCCGCGGCGAACAGGGAGACAAGGTGACGCCCGAGGGGCCCGAGATGCATGCAGGCATTGTGCCGGATCAGTCGCGGACGAGATCCTTCTCGGTGGCAGGCAGTCCGGCGACGAGGAGCTCGGCCCAGACGAGCTTGCCGTGCGGCAGCACCTCACAGCCGTACCGGTGCGAGAGTGCTTCGACGATCTCCATGCCACGGCCGTCGGAGTCATCGATCCGCGCGGTGCGCTGCCGCGGCAGTCCTGCCCCGACGTCCTCGATGCCGATGCGGATGACGCCGTCGAGCGTCGCCTCCCACACGGCGCGATGTCGGAGAGGCTGGCCTCGTCGAAGTCGGTGGTCGGGTAGGCGCACATCAGCTCGAACTCATGGCGTGCGGCCAGGTCGTTCCACAACGTCTCGAGCTCGACGGCAGCGAGCACGTTGCCTGCTTGCCACAACAGCGCCACCATCTCGCCGAAGGCGCGCACGGGCGACCCCTGCGCGCCGGTGCGGCTTCGCCACCCCACCCGTCCTGCACATCTCTTCACGATAGGCGGCCCCCAAGCAGATGGTGATGGCTGTCCGTCACCCGGCGCTCCGACGTACCTCGCGGGCGGCCAGCCACACCTCGAACCGGCCCTTGTTGCCCGCGAGGTAGGCACGGACGTCGTGGTCGAAGGTCGCGATCGTCGATCCCGAGAGGAGCAGCTGGAACTCCAGCCGCCGCTCGGTGTCGCACGTGTGCCTGTCCCCGTCCGCGCGCTCCACCGAGGCGCCGCACCGGGCACACGGCATCCGGCTCGCAAAGATCATCGCCAGCACCTCCGGTCACCCCGAAGTCATGTACCCCAGGAGTCATGAGCAGGGTGCCCGCTCGTGCAGTCACCGAAACGGGGTCCCAGCGTCCGGGACGTTGACTTCCGCCGGGGGTCGGAGAATCGTTTCCGGGAGCACCGGTCCGACCCGACCGACATGACGCCCGCAACGACGCTCCGCCGTGGCCCTGCCCGCGGCCGGCGCCCCCGTCGCGGCCCCCAGTTCTCGGGCGACGAGGCCTCGATCCGGATTCCCCGCCTCGGATCCAAGGAACTCCCATGCAGATTCACCGCCTCAACTCCGACGTCACCGTCCTCAACGACCACCTCCCGGTTCCCACGATCGGTTTCCTGCCCATCAACGCCTTCGTGCTCCACGCCGCTCAGCCGGTCGTCGTGGACACGGGGGTCAGCCTGCCCGAGCGAGGGTTCATGGACGTGCTCGGCTCGGTCATCGACCCCCCGGACGTGCGCTGGATCTGGCTCACGCACCCCGACCGGGACCACACGGGTGCGCTCTTCGAGCTGCTCGAGGCCGCGCCCCAGGCTCGGGTGGTCACCACCTTCCTCAGCGCTGGGATCATGTCGACGGATCGGCCGATTCCCATGGACCGGTTGTACTTGATCAACCCGGGCCAGAAGCTCGACGTGGGAGACCGGACCCTGACCGCCTTCCGGCCGCCGCTGTTCGACAGCCCGGCGACCGTCGGGTTCTTCGACCCCGTGTCCAGGACCTGTGTCTCCTCGGACTGCTTCGGTGCGCCCATGGCCACCGCCGACCTCGCCGAGGGCAACGACGTTCGCGACGTCCCGGCCGACGAGCTCCGCTCGGCGCAGCTGCTCTGGGCCACCGTCGACAGCCCCTGGATCCACGTCGCCGACCGGAGCGCCTACCTGCAGACCGTGGAGCCGGTGCGCGCCATGGCCCCCGAGACGATCCTCAGCTCGCACCTCCCCCCGGTCGTCGGCGGCACGTCGGACTGTCTGGACATGCTGGCCGTCGCCCCGATGGCCGACCCGTACGTCGGCCCCGACCAGCAGGCCCTGGAAGAGATGCTGGCCGGGTTCGAGCCCGCCACCCCCTCCGGTTGATCCTGCGGGCCGGGTCTCAATGGCCGCGCGCGAGCTCGGCCCACACCAGCTTTCCGTTGCCGGGGACGATCTCCAGGCCCCAGGCGCTGGTCACGGCGTCGACGATGGCGAGCCCACGCCCTCCCTCGTCGGTCGTCGTGGCCGCGTGGGGTTCGGGCGTACCCGAGCCGCCGTCGAGGACATCGATACGCAGGGTGGCGGAGTTGAGGGCCAGCCGGACCCGGCACCCCGACTCCGCGTGGGTGATGGCGTTCGTCGTCAGCTCGCTGATGACGAGCAAGGCATCTTCGAGGAGCTGGTCCAGCTCCCACTCGGTGACCTTCTGCCTGACGAAGCCGCGGGCGGCGCCCACGCTGGACATCGCCTGCGGGAGGTCGAGCGTCGCCTCGGCCTCGCTTCGCGTCGCGACCGTCTCCAGCAGGTCCACGAGGTAGTCGAGCTTCGCGTCCTTGAGGACGTAGCCCTCGGCGTTCTCGGTGAACCAGGCCCGGTCCGCCGCGTCGACACCCGAGAAGATGACGACCTTCGTGCCGGGTGAACAGGTGCGGATGCGGCTGAGCACCTCGCGACCTGCGATGTCGGGCAGGCCGAGGTCGAGCACGACGATGTCGGGCTGCAGCGAGTCGGCGAGGCGGACGGCCTCGACGCCGTCCTTGGCCTCGGCGACGACGTCGAAGCCGCCACGGAAGCGCAGTGCGGTGCGAACCAGTCGCCGTACCTCGACCACGTCATCGACAAGCAGCACTCGGATGGCCACCTGCGCAGCGTAGGCCCCCCGGCCGGGCTACTGCGAGGCTTCGGGCCTCTCGACCGCGCGGGGAAGGCTGAGGACGAAGGTGCCGGCCGGCTCCTGCGCCGACGGCGGTTCGTAGAAGGCGTCGCCCCCCTGGGCCCGCGCGAGCTCCCGGACGATGAACAGCCCCAGCCCTGTGCCGCCCTTGCTGCCGGTGGCAAAGCGCTCGAACAGCCGGTTCGCCATGTCGGCAACCACGCCGGAGCCCCGGTCGCTGACGCGGAGCTCCACCTGGCCGCCCCGGGCTGCGGTGCTCACCCGGACAGGAGGCAGACCGTGCCGCAGGGCGTTGCTCATCAGGTTGTCCAGGGCCTGGGCGAGTCGGTCCCTGTCAGCGCTCACGACGAGGTCGTCCGGCACCTCGACGAGGATCTCGGCTGACGTCTGCGTCCGTTCGAGGGTGTGGACGGCATCGGCCACCACCTCGCTGAGCTGGACGGGCGCGGACTGCATCTCCAGTGCGCTGGCCTGCAGCCGCGAGGCGGTGAGCAGATCCGTCAGCAACCGTCGGAGCCGGCTGGTGCTGGAGGCCATCGCGTCGAACAGGTCCGTGCGGTCCTCGTCGCCGAGCTGGCTCCAGTGCTGGGACAGCATCTCCGCCGAGCCACCCAGGACGCCGAGGGGAGTGCGCAGCTCGTGCGCGGTGACCGCGAGGAACTGGGACTGGTCCTGTGCTGCCTGCTGGAGCCGCTCGTTGAGTGACTCCAGCTCCCGGTTCGCCGCCTCCAGCGCCTGGGCCGCGCGCTCGCGCTCCAGCGCCAGCTCCTGACGCTCGGTGGAGTCCCGCGTGACCTTCGCGAACCCGATGTGGGTGCCTGCCTGGTTGTACACGGCCGTGATGAGGACGCTCGCCCAGAAGCGTGACCCGTCCTTGCGGATGCGCCAGCCCTCCTCCTCGTAGTGCCCTTCGCGCAGCGCGACGTCCAGCTCGTGCTCGGGGTGCTCGCTGGCCTGTACCTCCAGGGGGTAGAAGATCCTGAAGTGCTGGCCGACGATCTCGTCGACGGTGTAGCCCTTGCTGCGTTGGGCGCCGCTGTTCCAGCTCATGACGCGACCGGTCGGGTCCAGCATGAAGATGGCGTAGTCCTCGACGGCTTCGACGAGGAGCCGGAAGCGCTCCTCGCTCCTGCGGAGCTCCTCGACCGCGGCCCGCTCCGAGGTGACGTCCTGGACCTGCAGGAACAGGTAGAGCGGCCGGCCGCTGGCGTCCCGGACGGGGGCGAAGGTCGCCTGGACCCGGCGGTCATCGGTGGCAACCGAAAGCCCGTGCTCGAGCTGGACGACGTCGAGTGGTTGGAGCCGGACGTCGTTCAGCGCCGCTCTCACCGCAACCTCGGCGCCATCGGTCAGGTCCCCGTAGAAGCACCCCACCAGGTCGGCGACGGAGCGCCGCACCAGGCTCGCGAGCGCCCCGTTCCCCCGCACGATCCGACCCGTCAGGGTCATGGTCGCCATGCCGATGGCCGCCTCGTCGAAGACCTCACGGAAACGCTCGAGATGCTCCTCCAGCACCACGGCGTCGAGGGCCGCGGCCTCGGCCGCCAAGGACGACGTACGGCGTTCCGCGACCGGCTCGGCAACATCCAGCAGGCGGTCGATGAACTCCTCGGCCGGCGCGGACTTCTTGATGAAGGTCGCCGCTCCGAGCTCCTGGGCCTTCTCGACCAGTCCCTGCTCCTCGAAACCGCTGTAGAGCACGACCCGCGTGCCCGGCGAGGCTGCCAGGACCCGGGGCAGTGCCTCCAGGCCGTCCGTCTCGGGCATCGACACGTCGAGCAACATCAGCCGGGGCCGGTGCTGCTCGGCCAGTGCCACGGCGTCCTCACCGTTGGCACCTTCCCCGACCACGTCGAACAGCCCGGAGAGCCGCAACCTCGCCCTGACCAGCGCCCGCAGCTCGGCGGCGTCGTCCACGATGACGATCGTCGGCGCACTCTGCATGGCTGCGACGCTACCGCGGGTTCCTCTCGCTAGGAGCCCGGCTCCTCGCGCAGGCGGGGTGGGGTGAACTTTTCGGGCTTCAGGCCGGTCTTGTCCGCGTAGAACGCGCGGATGCGATCCATGTCGGCGCGCACGTCGCCGCTGGGAGCGAACGTCGGCCCCCAGCCGACCGTGCGCGACGGGCCGTCGAGAAACGCCAGGGTGATCGGGAGACCGCTCTGCTGAGCGATCCGGTAGAAGCCGGACTTCCAGTAGTCGCCCTTGCTGCGGGTCCCCTCGGCCGCAATGCCCAGCACGAAGGGCTCGTCGCCCTCGGCCTCGAGCAGGAGGTCGCGGATGGTGCCGCCCGGGTTCGTTCGGTCGAGTGCGATCGCGCCGGTCGCCCGGAGCACAGGAGCAAGCGGGCCGCGGAAGAACTCCTGCTTGACCAGGAGCCTGATCTGGATGTTGTAGTCCCAGGCCAGCAGCATCGTCAGGACCCAGTCCCAGTTGGACGTGTGCGGCGCACCGACGAGCACAGCGCGCTGCGGGACCGTCCCCACCGTCTTCCAGCGCACGGCTCGCAGGACGAGGCGCGCAAGGTTGCGGCGGAGGAGAAAGTGTCGGTTCACGGCGCGACCGTACCGCCAGTGGGGCCCTGTCCGGACCTGTCAGCACAGACACGAGAGCCGCTCCGACTGGTGTCGGAGCGGCTCTCGTGTTCAAGAGGGCTGGCTCTCGGTGGTGTGACCCACCGGGACCGGCGATTCTGCGAAAGGTGGAGCTGGCGGGAATCGAACCCGCGTCCTCGAGCGTCGAACCAGGTCTTCTCCGGGTGCAGTCAGTGATGTCGCTTTTCTCGGCCCCGGCGCTCGCACAGACACGTCGCCGACAGGCCCAGTTGCGGAAAAGTCCCGCTCAACCTCCACAACATGGGTTGAGCAGCAAGTCTCCTAGATGACGCCAGGGTCCGGGACGGAGACGGATGCCCGGTCTGACGCTTCGATCACTGCTCAGGCAGCGAGAGCGAAGGAACTGCGCTTAGCGTTGGCAGTTATTGGTTTCCAGCGATCGTTTACGAGATGACGCTGGCTCCTCGACCCGCTTCTCCTGGAACTAACGTCCCAAGTCGAAACCGATCAGCCCCTCTTGAATTGTCAACCTGCAGCAGCAGGCTATCCGACTCAACCAACGCGGCGCATCAGGGATTCCCCGACGACTCCAGAATCCGGACGATCGGCTGCCCGTCGGGGAGCGCCGGACGCGGCCAGCGCCGCAGGTAGGTGTCCAGGCCCTCGGCGTAGCCAGGGTCGCCGGGACGGAGCAGATCGGCGAGACCCGGCACCCAGACTCCGCCCCGCAGCACCCCGACCGGGGTCGCGGGCTCGCGGATGTTGGTCCACCACGACTTCCGCTCGGCGTGTCCCGGTACGACGACGAGGCCCCGGGCGTCCTCGGCGTACTGGACGGGGAAGCGGTAGCACCGGCCCGTCTTCCGGCCGTGCACCTCGAGCCCGATCACGCGCCGGTCGAGCCGGGCGTGCCAGCGGGACCCGAGCACGCCGAGGACGGCGCGGTTCTGCACCGGGGCGCCGGACAGCGAGGGCAGGAACCAGCCCGACACCAGGCCGAGGGCTGCTCCGGCCGCGACGCCGGTGACGGCTCCCAGGAGCAGGACCTCCCCCACTGGCCAGTCCGCCTCGGGGGCGCTCGCGCCCAGGAAGATCAGGCACATGGCGCCTGGCCACGCCGCGACGTTGGCGCTCACCCAGCGCCACGGGTGGGCGACCGCGCCGCGCAGCGCGAGGGCCTGGACGGCGCCGAGCACCGCTCCCATGACCAGACCGAGTCCGGCGGCGCCCGGCAGCACCAGCGCGAGGGACGGCGACGAGCCGCCCTCGTCGCCCGAGAGCGCGGCCGGTGCGGAGGCTGCGGCCCAGCCCAACCCGGCCACCAGGACGGTGGCGAGCACGTAGCGGCCCCGGCGCAGGGACGGCAGCCATCGACCGAGCGGCCAGGCCTGGGCGGTCCCCAGTGCTACGCCTTCGACCAGGCCACCGGCCACGATCACCGCGAGCCCGGGCCCGTCGGCCAGGTCTCGGGCCGCTCGCGCCGCTCCGGCCGCGGCCGTCATGCCGACGCCCTCGGCCGCGGCGCAGAGGACCGTCCACCGGAGCAGCGACGGAGGCATTTCGGGCGGCAGTTCCAGGGGCCGAGTCGTGGGCGCGGCCATGGCCCCAGTCGACCGCGTGGCAGGCGCGACGAGCAGGGGCGAAGGTCACCCCTCACGCGAAGAGGCGCGTGCCGTTCTCCCAGCAGACCGCCCGCAGCCAGTCATCGCCCAGGCCGAGTCGCTGGAGCCCCTCGAGCTGGTGGGCGTAGGGATAGGGGATCGTCGGGAAGTCGCTGCCCAGCAGCACCTTGTCCTGGAGGTCGAGCAGCCTGGCCCGCAGCTCCGCGGGGTAGGGCGCCTCGGCGTCGAAGAAGTCGGTGAAGACCATGGTGGTGTCCAGGCAGGTGCGCTCGTAGGTCTCGGCGAGGGCGAGGAACTCGGCGTACTCCGGAGCGCCCATGTGCGCGACCACCACCGTCAGCCGCGGGAACCGCTCGAGCACCCGGCGCAGCGGGTCTGGCCCGGTGAACTCGTTGCCCACCGGCCCGGAGCCCGCGTGGATCACGATCGGCGTGCCGGCGTCCTCGAGGGTGCCCCACACGGCGCCCAGGGCCGGGTCGTCGAGGTGGAACTCCCCCACCTGCACGTGCACCTTGAACACCTCGACGCCGGCCTCGACCAGGTCGGCGACGTACGCCGGCGCCTCGGGCTCCGGGTAGAAGGTCGCCGACCACAGCGACTCGGGGACGTTCTTGGAGAAGGATCGCGCCCAGTCGTTGAGGTACGCCGCGATGCCCGGCCGGTGGGCGTAGGGCAGGGCCGAGAAGCGGCGTACGCCGAACGACCTCAGCAGCTCGACGCGCTCGTCATGGGTGCCGCGGTAGCGGATCGGCCACTCACGACCGATCTTGGGACCGGCCTGGTCGAACTGGGCGTAGACCTTGCGCTGGACCGGCTCGGGCAGGAAGTGCACGTGGACGTCGAAGAGGCCCGGCAGACCGAGGTCCTGCCAGAACCGGCGGACCGGCTCGACCTCCACTCAGTCCATGCCCTTGAGTCGTCGGCCGACGGCCTGCTCGGTCTCGCGGGTGGCCTGGCGCTCGGCCAGCGCGTGGCGCTTGTCCCAGGACTTCTTGCCCTTGGCGAGCGCGATCTCGACCTTGGCCCGGCCGTCGACGAAGTAGATCGCGAGCGGGACGATCGTGAGCCCCTTCTCGTTGACCCGGCGCTCGATCTTGTCGAGCTCCACGCGGTTCAGCAGCAGCTTGCGCTTGCGGCGGGCCGCGTGGTTGGTCCAGGTGCCCTGGGAGTACTCCGGGATGTGGACGCCGTGCAGCCAGGCTTCGTGGTTGTCGATGTCCACGAACCCGTCCACGAGGGACGCCCGTCCCATGCGCAGCGACTTCACCTCGGTGCCGACGAGGACCATGCCGGCCTCGTAGGTGTCCTCGATGAGGTAGTCGTGTCGCGCCTTCTTGTTCTGCGCGACCAGCTTGCGCCCCTTCTCCTTGACCATCTGGTCATCCTCTCAGGAGGCGCAATCCGATTCAGAACCAGTTCACCGGATTGACCGGTGTGCCGTTCACCATGACCGTGAAGTGCAGGTGACAACCGGTGGACCAGCCGGTGGTGCCGACCGCCCCCACGACGTCGCCGCGGTCGACCCGCTGGCCGGTCCCCACGCGGTAGCCCGACAGGTGGTTGTAGATCACGGTGAGGTTCTTGCCGTTGACCGTGCCGAGGTTGAGGTAGAGCCGGTTGCCCCAGACGCTGGAGTAGTACTCCGACATCACGGTGCCTCCGGCGACGGCGTACAGCGGCTGGCCACAGCCGGCGCCGAAGTCCGTCCCGTCGTGCAGGCCCCAGTAGTGGTAGATGGGGTGCTCGCGGTAGCCGAACGGCGAGGTGATCGGGCCGTTCACGGGGTGGTTCAGGAAGCCGCCGGTGTCGCCACGGTAGCCACCGCGGGCGTTGCGGGCGGCCTCGAGGATCTGCTGGCGGATCTGGTCCTCGCGGTGCTTCAGGCGCATGAGCAGCACGCGGTCCTTGCTGCGGGCATGGACGGCGGCCTGGCGGGCGGAGCGGCGGTCGCGCACGACGTCGCGAACCTTGGCCTTGGCCCGCTGGGTCTCCTCGTGGAGCTGCCGCATCGTGACCAGGTGCTCCGCCGCGGCCTGACGCTGGACGGCGACGTCGTCCTTGGCCGCCTCGACCTCGTTCTCACGGACCTGGAGGAGCACCTCGGCGGCGTGGAGGTCGTCGTACGCCCGGGTCTCGCGACCCACGATCATGTTGCGGGCCTCCATCCGGGTGGTCAGGTCGGCCGGGGTCTGGGCGTCGAGCAGCGAGGAGAACGCGATCAGCTCGGGGTCGCCCTCCTCGTAGATCGAGGTGATGGTGTGCGTGACCTCGACCCGCTGCACCTCGAGCTGCTCCTGACCGTCGACCAGGTCGGCGCGGGCGTTCTCGAGGCGCTCGACCGCGGCGTTCAGCCTGGCCTGCATCTCCGCGTCGCGGACGCGTGCGGCCTCGAGCTTGCTGCGTACGACGTTCAGCTCGGCCCTGGCGTCGGCGAACCGGGCGCGGGCGTCGTCGAGCAGGGCCGTGGCCTTGCGGAGCCGCGCACTCGACTCGCCGAGATCGTGGTTGGCCGACTTGATCTGGCCCTGGACGTGCTTCTGCCGGTCCTTGAGGTCGTCGGCGTTCGCGAGGGGTACTGCCAGCGCGCCGACCGCCATCGAGCAGACCGCAGAGGCCGCCACGAGGCGATGGCGTGCGGTACGGGGGAAGAGGCGCACCGGTCTGCCTTCAGTGTTCGGGGAAGTGAACGGCTCGACCGTAACCCGGCGTGATCAGACTTTCAGGTATTTGCGCGTGAGCACGAGTGTCGGAAGCAGAGTGAGGATCGGACCGAGGATCGCGACCACCACCACGGCGACCGAGAACTCCGGCATCCCGATCCACGGCATGAACTTCAGCTGGTCCCCTGCGCGCTGGTGGATGCCGAAGTACATGAACGCTCCGAGGGCCCCCGCGGCGAGCGCCACACCGATGAGCGCGGTGACGATCGCCTCCAGCATGAACGGGAGCGCGATGTAGAGCGTCGAGGCGCCGACCAGGCGCATGATGCCGATCTCCCGCCGTCGCGCGAACGCCGCCAGGCGGATGGTGTTGCCGACGAGGAGCAGTGCGGCGAAGACGAGGAAGGCGGCCGTGCCGAGCGCTCCCCACTGCAGCGCGTTGATCGAGCCGTAGATCGGCTTGAGCACCGCGCGCATGTCCCGGATGCCCGAGACCCCGTCCAGGCCGACGACCGCGCTGGTGATCCCCTTGTACTGCTCGGGGTTGTTCAGCTCGATCCAGACGGACTCGGGCATGTCGTCGGCGGTGGCCGCCGGGTTGGGTCCCTCGAACTTCTCCGGCCCGAGGAGCTCCTTGACCTTCGCGAAGGCCTCCTCCTTGGACTCGGTGTGGTAGCCCGCGACCTCGGGGTTGTCCTCGACGACCTTCTCGATCGCCGTCTTCTGCGCGTCGGTCACCTCCCCGGTGCAGGCCGGGTTGTCGTCCTTGTCCTTGCAGAGCCAGACCGTGATCTGGAGCTGGTTGCCCCAGTGCTCGGCCGCCTTGTCGGCCTGCTGGTTCAGCAGGACGCCGAGGCCGACGAGGGTCAGGGAGACGAACAAGGTGAGGACGACCGCGATGTGCATCGACAGGTTGCGGCGCAGGCCCTGGCCGAGCTCGGAGAAGACGTAACGCAGCTGCATCAGGTGTAAGGGCTCTCTTCGCTGTTCACGAGGTGGGAAGGATCAGTGCTGGAAGCCGTAGACGCCCTGCGCCTGGTCGCGGATCACGCGACCCTCGTCGAGCTCGATGACGCGCTTGCGCATCTGGTCGACGATGCCGGCGTCGTGCGTGGCCATGAGCACGGTGGTCCCCGTGCGGTTGATCCGGTCGAGCAGCTTCATGATGCCGACCGAGGTGGTGGGGTCGAGGTTGCCGGTCGGCTCGTCGGCGATGAGGATCATCGGCCGGTTGACGAAGGCGCGGGCGATCGCGACCCGCTGCTGCTCGCCGCCGGACAGCTCGTCGGGCATCCGGTCGCCCTTGCCCTCGAGACCCACGAGCTCGAGCGTCTCGGGGACGACCGAGGCGATCTCGGCCTTGGACTTGCCGATGACCTGGAGGGCGAACGCCACGTTCTCGCTGACGGTCTTGTTGGGCAGCAGCCGGAAGTCCTGGAACACGGTGCCGATCGAGCGGCGCAACCGGGGCACCTTCCAGGCGGCCAGGCGGTTGATCTCCTTGCCGGCGACGTAGACGCGGCCAGCGGTGGGCCGGTGCTCGCGGAGCACCAGGCGCAGGAAGGTGGACTTGCCGGATCCCGAGGTCCCGACGAGGAAGACGAACTCGCCCTTCTCCACGTCGACCGTCACCTGGTCGAGGGCAGGGCCGCCTTGTCCGGGGTAGGTCTTGGAGACCTTTTCGAAGCGGATCACCGGGAAGAGAGTAGTCGAGATCCCCAGAGGCGCCGAGCCCGCGTGGCGGGTCCCTTATGTTGGACCCCATGCCTGCTGTACGGCGATCGCCGCGCGTCGCCCTGCTCGCGGCGTTGCCCCTGGTGCTCCTCGGGGCGACCGCCTGCCAGGACAGCCCCGAGAAGTCCGGGGCGGCGCCGACCGATCCGAGCACCCCGCTCGCCTCGTTCTCCACCAAGGACCTGAGCGTCCAGCGCAGCGCCTTCTGCTCCCGGATCGCCCCCGCGCAGGCCGAGGCGCTGCTGGGCGCCGAGGTCGAGTCGTCGACGTCGTACAACAACGGCGAGCCGGCGCGGGTGACCCGTGAGGTCAAGGACGTGGCCCACGAGTTCAGCTGCTCCTGGACCGCGACCGACGGCACCGTCGCGCGGGCCTGGGTCTTCGCTCCACCGGTGACCGTGGCACAGGCCCGCAACCTGGCCAGGCAGGCACAGGCCACCGCCGGGTGCCGGCCGGTCGAGGACGCGCCCCGCTTCGGGAGGCGGTCGGTGGCGCTGCGGTGCACGGACGGCCCGCGCCTCACCGCGTCGTACCGCGGACTGTTCGGCGACGCCTGGCTGGCCTGCTCGCTGGAGGCACCGGCCAGGGGCGACGACGCGGGCGCTCTGCCGGATCGTGCCGGGCGATGGTGCGTGAGCGTCGCGCAGGCCGCCTCCGCCGTGCCCGTCGACTAGACCATTCTCCCCACATCTGGGCACCCGGAGCCCGATCCCGCAACCCGCCCGGGCTCGCTGGCGACGCTTGGACTCCACCGCGGTGGAGGGAGCCCGCCATGGGACACCGGATGCGCCAAGCCTGCGCGGCCGTGCTCGGCCTGGCGCTGGCCATGGTCTCGGCCCCCCTGCTCGGCGTGGGGCCGGCGGGTGCCGGCGAGGCGGTCGACAGGTCCGGGCCGCTGCTCTTCAGGGACCCGGTCACCCCGGGGATCGTCGTCACGGCCCGCACGGCGCCGCAAGCCGCGCCGTACCCGCTCGACCAGACGTTCAAGCTGCACAGCGCGCCGGGCTCCCAGCACACGATCTACCTGGACTTCAACGGCGCGATGGTCGTAGGGACCGCCTGGAACGAGGCCGACCTCGGAGTCGCCGCGACCTTCCACCCGGGCTGGAGCCTCGACGGGGAGACCACGTTCACCGCCACCGAGCGCGCGACCGTCCAGAGCATCTGGCGGCGGGTGGCCGAGGACTTCGCGCCGTTCGACGTCGACGTCACCACCGCAGACCCGGGCCAGGCAGCCATCGATCGGAGCGGCCCGGACGACCAGGTCTTCGGCACCCGCGTCCTGATCAGTCCCAGCCGCAACGCGGTGCGCGCCGGCTGCGGAGGGATGTGTGGCGGCATGGCCTTCACCGACGTCTTCGACGCGCCAGAGGCCCACGCCTACTACCAGCCCGCCTGGGTGTTCCCGAACATGCTCGGGAACGACCCCAAGACGATCGCGGAGGCCGTCAGCCACGAGGTCGGCCACATCTTCGGCCTCGTCCACGACGGGACCGCCCAGGACGCCTACTACGAGGGGCACCGCAGCTGGGCGCCGATCATGGGTTCCGGCTACGACCGGCCGGTCGTGCAGTGGAGTCGTGGCGACTACGCGGGAGCCAACAACCACGAGGACGACCTCGCTGTCATCGCCGCCAACGGAGCACCGCTGCGCACCGACGAGGCCGGCGACAGCGTCACGGGTGCGGGTCCGTTGCCGGCCGGGGCGGCGTACATCACCGCCGACGCGGACCGGGACGTCTACGCGTTGGGGAGCTGCTCCGGCGCCGTGACCGTGCGGGCCCGGTCGGCCCCGCGCAGCCCGGACCTGGACATCGCACTCACACTGCTCGATGCGGCCGGCGTGGTCAGGTCCGCTGCCGACCCGCCCTCGCTGAGGGTGAGCGACGACGTCGCCTCGGGCATGTCCGCCTCGATCGCCGGGACGCTGCCCCGCGGGCTCTACTTCGTCGCCGTGGAGGGAGTCGGCCACCGCGGTCCCACGAAGGGGTACGACGGCTACGCCAGCGTGGGTGCCTACCGGTTGACCCAGTCCGGTTGCGTGTCCCCCGGCTGAGCACCCACGCAGAGTGCTAGTTCGCCTCGGCCTTGTCGGCCCCGCGACGCCAGCGGATGCCGGCCTCGAGGAAACCGTCGAGGTCGCCGTCGAAGACGGCCGACGGGTTGCCCGACTCGTAGGACGTCCGCAGGTCCTTGACGACCTGGTAGGGGTTCAGCACGTAGTTGCGCATCTGGTCGCCCCACGACGCCTGGACGTCGCCGCGCAGCCCGTCGAGGTGAGCCTTCTCCTCGGCCTTCTTCCGCGCCAGCAGCTTGGCCTTGAGCACCACCATCGCGCTCGCCTTGTTCTGGAGCTGGCTCTTCTCGTTCTGGCAGCTCACGACCGTGCCGGTGGGGAGGTGGGTCAGGCGCACCGCGGAGTCGGTCGTGTTCACCGACTGGCCACCGGGACCACCGGAGCGGTAGACGTCGACGCGGATCTCCTCGTCGGGCACCTCGATCTCGTCGGTCTGCTCCAGCACGGGCACGACCTCGACCGCGGCGAAGCTGGTCTGGCGGCGGCCCTGGTTGTCGAACGGGCTGATCCGCACCAGGCGGTGGGTGCCGGCCTCGACCGAGAGCGTGCCGTAGGCGTACGGCGCGTGGATCGCGAAGGTGGCCGACTTGAGCCCGGCCTCCTCGGCGTAGGAGGTCTCGTAGACCTCGACGGGGTAGCCGTGCTGCTCGGCCCAGCGGATGTACATCCGCATGAGCGTCTCGGCGAAGTCGGCGGCGTCGACGCCACCGGCGCCGGCGCGGATGCTCACCAGCGCCTCGCGGGCGTCGTACTCACCGGAGAGCAGGGTGCGGACCTCGAGGCGCTCGACGGCCGCCTTGATCTTGCCCAGCTCCTTCTCGGCCTCGGCGAGCGCGTCGGCGTCGCCCTCCTCCTGGCCGAGCTCCACCATGATCCCGAGGTCCTCGATGCGGCTGCTCAACGCGGAGAACCGGTCGACCTCGCCCTGGAGGGCGGAGAGCCGACCGGTCACCCGGGTGGCGTTGGCCTGGTCGTCCCACAGGTCGGGCGCGGCGACCTGCTCGCCGAGGTCGGCGATCTCCTTGCGCATGGCGTCGACATCAAGCACCTGCTCGATGGTGCGCATCGTCGCCTGGAGCTGCTTGATCTGCTGGTCGTAATCGGGTCCTGCCACAAGAGTCGAGACTACCGGCTCCCCCGCGGGGCTCAGAAACTGCAGAGCACCTCGGGCGACCCGACGGCCGGCACGGCAGCGGCGTCGGTGAGCGCCTCGTACTCGAAACCGAGCCGGAAGACGCCGTGGAGGTCGATCGTCTTCGCCTGCGACTCGAGCAGGGAGAACGTGCCGCTGTAGAGGTTGGTGCCGTCGCCGACCACGTCGAGCTTCACGGAGGACCCGGTGTCGGCGTCGTCGGACATCCCGAAGGTGGACGTGAGCCGGATGCACCGGCGCTCGAGGTTGAAGTCCATGAAGCCGGTCGGGTCGTCCGCGGGGTAGTAGCCGCCGTAGAGCGACGTGGGGTACTCCACCGTGTCGATGGTCAGGCTCTTGGTCTTGTACATGTACTGGCTGTCGCGGACCTCGAGGTCGTAGACCTTGTGCCACTGGTAGACCGAGACCGCGAGGCTCTCGCTGACCCCGCGCCGGTGCTTCTTGCTCGCGGCCTTGACCACGCGGTACTTCCGCGGGTTCAGGGTCGTGGGCTTGTCGACCACCGTGTACGTGCCCCTGCGGTTGATCGTGGCGGTCGTCTGGTCCTTCCACGGCTTGTCGCCGATCTTCTGCTGGAGGACGACCGTCCTGCCGGGCGCGGCCGGCTCCACCTTGCCGGTGATCTTCACCCGCTGGCCGAGCACGAGCTCGGTCCGGTTGGCCTTCGCCGTGACGGTGTACGCCTTGCCGGCCTGGCGGGCGTGGCCCTCGGCTGCGACGCCGGATCCCGACGTCAGGACCGTCGTCCCCAGGGCCACCACGGTGGCGGCGGACAGCAGGACACGTGACTTGCGCATGACTTTCCCCTTGCTCGATCGGTTGCTTGTCCTGTCCGATGCCCGGAACAGCGGAAAGGTTCGCGCGATCCGGGACCCGCTCAGGAGCGTTCGCAGACCCCCTCCGTCTGCTCGATCGAGCGGCAGCGATCGACACCGAGGTCGGGGAACGCCTCGTCGTGCCCGGGCCCGCCGTACAACCGGTCGTCGCCCGGAGTGCCGAAGAGCGTGTCGTCGCCGCCGGCGGTCCGCGCATAGAGCCGCGAGCTCCTCGTCAGGCCGCCGGCGACGTACTCGTCCTTGCGGGTCCCCACGAAGGCCCAGATCCCGTTGGGCAACATGACGCCCTCCAGCGAGGTCACCGTCACCCGGTGTGCCTTGCCGTGCACGCGGAAGGTCGTGACGCCGGTGCGCATGTTGACGGTGCCGTGGGCGCCGCTCACGCGTCGGCCGTTCGGCGTGGTGACGCCGGAGAGGCGCGCGTCCTCGTCGCCGGGGCCGCCCGAGATCGACTGCGCGCCGTCGCCGAGAACGAGGACGAAGGTGAGCTGGTCGTTCCCGGGGCCGCCGCGCAGGTCTGGTCGCCCCTGGGAGTCGACGATCACGTCCTTGCCCTTGCCGCCGCGCAGCACGTCGTTGCCCTCATCGCCACAGATGACGTCGCCACCGCTGAGCCCGTCGATGGTGTCGTCGCCAGCGCCTCCGGAGATCACGTCGGTCCCGGGAGTGCCGGTGAGGTCATCCGCACCGTCGGTCCCGGCGATCGTGACCGTGACCCCGGCGCAGGTGTCCGGAGTCTCGGCCAGGGCGATCGGACCACCCGTGCCGGCTGCGGCCAGCACCGTTCCCGCGACGACCCATCGACGTACCCAGGCGTTCATCAGCTGACCGGACCCTCGGGCCGCTACCCCTGGCCCCTGTACAGCCGCTTGCTCTCTCCCCAGCTCGTCTTGTCGAAGTACGGCGTGCCCTGGGGGTCCTTGCGCCTGAACTCGTTGCGGATCCCGATGCGGACCCACTTCGGATTCTTCAGGCAGCTGCGTGGAACTCGCATCCAGACCACGTTGCTCCCGTAGTCGAGCTTGCGGTCGAAGCCGGGGCACCGCCCCCTGCCGTCGTCACCCTGGAAGTAGCGCCTCCCCTTGCGGCTGTCGGGCTCGGACAAGACCCGCGCCCGGTAGTGGTAGCGAGGAGTCCTGAGGTTGAACCCGTGCTCGTGGTAGCCCACCTTCCTGAGGTCGGTGAACCGCATGGCGACCACCAGGTAGTCGTGCTCGTGGATGACCACCGCTCGCCGGATGTCCGCGGGAGGGAACTTTCCGATCTTGACCTCGTCCGCGGGCGCGCCCTTCCAGACGTCCGCGTCGCCGTCGCGCCACACGATCTTCGAGGTCTTCCTGGCGTTTGCTCCCGCGAGGGAGGCAGGGGCCGTTCCGGCGAGCAGCGCCGCCACGAGGATTCCGCACGCCAGGGTGGACAGTCTGCGAAAAAGAGCCATGACACGACCTCTCTGGCTCGACCCGCCCGTCGGGTCCGACGCCTGCGCCCCACGCTGCGTTGCGCGAGGTCCCGGGGAGTAGAGGCGGACGTCCCGCCCTCGCGTCAACCGCCGGTGGCCACCACCGCCGAGCCGGTCGCGCCGATGCTCGGGCGCTGCGGGGAGCCCGGCACGGTCAGCGGCAGGTCGATCGGGGCCCGCACCCGCACGGTGACGCTCGAGGCCGTCGCGTCGACGATGACGGTGAAGGTCAGCCCGGGGTACCTCTGGTGGGCTCCGATGTCGATGAGGTAGGCGTGCACGCTGGCCCGCGCGGCGGCCGCCGTCAGCTCGAGCCGGTCCTCGGGCACACCGTGCACGTAGGTGTCCTCGCCGGTCGCGCCCAGATCCGCACCCCGGAGCGCGGCGCCGTCGGCGATGGTGTCGAGGCCCTGGCGCTGGAGGTACGCCGCGGAGGCGTCGACCACGAGCGCGACCGCCATCGCGAGGACGACCGCGAAGCCGATGATCATCACGGAGGCCTGACCCGCCTCGGCGGCCCTCCTCTCACGGGGTTGCACGGGTCTCCTGGAACTGGCCGATCGGCACCGTGTGGCTGGCGTCGAGGGCGAAGCTCGGCGCGTCCCCGCCGAGCACGGCCGGCATCATCGGCAGGTCCACCCGGGAGTGGACGGCGACGGTGATGACCGACGTACCGGTATGGCAGTCGTGGGGGTACGGCGTGCAGGTGACCCGGACGTCGAGCCGCTCCCCCGCCAGGCCCTGGTCGTCCAGTGCCTGGCGGGCCGCGGCCTCGGCGCGCTGTCGCCCCTCGGCGTCGGTGGGCGCGAGGGCGTAGGCACGACCGGCGGCCCGGGCGGCAGCGCTCACGGCGAAGGCTCCGCGCTGCACCTCGAAGACCGACATGACGATCCAGAGCATCGGCACGAGCAGCAGGATCGCGAGCCAGGTGAGCTCGACGAGGGCGCTCCCCTCCTCGCCGCCGGCGTCGCGGCCCGGGCTGCTCACGGCTGCTCCTCGACGGCGTGGCCGGAGAGGTCGAGCACGACGGCCGGGCCGCCGATGCCGAGCGCGGGGATCCGGGCATGGACCGTCACCTCGATGCCGGGGGCACCGTCGATGAGGACCTGCCGCGCCCGGACCGTCTGCGCGAACCGACCCGACACCGCCCCGTCGATCTGGCTGCGGGTCCTGGCCGCCCCGTCCTCGGGTCCGCGGTCGGCGGTGGCGGCGTAGCGCGCTCCCTCGGACGCGGCCGCCGCCAGGGTGTTGCGGACATGGAGCACGAGCGCGACCTGGAGGATGCCGAGGAAGAGCGGGATCAGCACGGCGAGCACCAGCACGAAGTCCACCACCGCGGACCCCTGTCGGGAGCGTCGTCGTGCGTGGTGCACGGGGTTAGTTGTGCACCGAGTCGAGGGCGTCGCGCAGCATCGCGGTGAGCTGTCCCTTGGCGACGCCCCAGATCACCATCACCAGGCCTGCGGTCATCACCGTGATGAGCACCCACCCGGGCACGTCGCCGCGCTCGTCGCGTTGCCGCGGGAGGGCGAGCGCGAGGTAGACCCGGGTCATCGCGAGCGAGATGTGTTCCATGGGTTTCCGTTCTTCCGAGGGTCAGGGAGTGGTCAGGTGGAGGCCGACGACGCCCGGCCAGAAGGCGAACAGGATGGTGACCGGCAGGACCAGGAACACGACGGGCACCATCATGAAGACCTCCTTGCGGGCAGCGATCTCGATCAGCTCGCGGCGCCCGGCCTCGCGGACGTCGGCGGCCTGGGCGTGCAGCACCTCGGCGAGCGGAGTTCCGCGCTCGACGGCGACGGCGATGCCCTGGGCGAACCGGGCGACCAGCGGCAGGCCGGTGACGGCTGCCATCCGGTCGAACGCCGCACCGACGGGCTCGCCGGTGCGGACGGCGGCCAGGACCCGGGCCAGGTCCGACGACAGCGCTCCCCCGCTGCGACGCACGACCCGGTCGAGGGCGCCGACGGGGCTCTCGCCTGCGGCCACGGCCAGCGCCAGCAGCTCGGCAATGGTGGGGAACTCGGCGAGGATCCGACGCTCGCGCTGCTTCACCTGGCTGGAGAGGTGGTTCTCCCTGGCCAGGACACCGACGGCGAAGGCCACCAGGCACAGCAGTAACGAGGACACCGCGCCACCGGGATCGCTCAGGGCCTTGAGGACGCCGTACGCCGCGGCGACCGCGAACGCCGCGAGACCCCAGAGCACCTGCTCGATCCGGAACTCGTGCACGGTCTTGTCGAGGTCGGCGCGCTCCAGCCGCCGGCGTACCGAGGCTGCCCCGCCCAGGACTCGCTCCACGGCATCGGCCGCAGCGCGCAGCGGCGGCCCGAAGACGCCTGCGGCAGCCGAGGTGGGTGAGGACGACGCCACTCGCAACGCGGGCGTCCGGCCGACCTGGGGAAGGTCGCGCACGTAGGGCAGGACCCGGACCGCCAGCCGAGGACGACGGATGGCGCGCATCCGGGACGCGATCAGCAGCATCCCGGCCGCGAAGGCCGCACCCAGGGTCGCCCCCCACCAGGCGAGCGTCATGACAGGATCCGGCTCTCGGTGGGCAGCCGGCCGATCCGCATCATCAGCCGGTAGGACACGACACAGGCGGCGGCGCCGAACGCGAGGACGACCACCCCGCCCGGCGAGGCGTAGCGGTGGATCACCTCGGACTGGAACGACATGAACAGCAGCACCACCCACGGGGCGGCCACGGCCAGGCGGGCGCCGTTGACGGTCCAGGCCTGACGGGACTCCATCTCGGAGCGGGTGCGAGCCTCGTCGCGCAGGTAGCCGGAGAGGTTGCGCAGCAGCCGGCCGAGCTCGCCACCCCCGACCTCGCGGGCAACCCGCAGGCCCTCGACCACACGGTCCCCGACCGGATCGGCGAGGCGCACCTTGAGCCGGTCGAGGCACTCCCCGAAGCGCCCCGTCACCTGGTAGTCGAGGGCGAACTCGTCGAAGGCATCGCGCAGCGGCTCGGGGCCGCGGGTGCCGAGACCCGCCAGCGCGTCGGGCAGTGACATCCCGGCACGGACCGCCGAGGCGAGGTTGTCGACCGCCTCGGGCCACACCTCCGCGAAGTCACGCTGACGTCGGCGCGCCCGTCCCGAGACGACGGCGACCGGGAGGTAGCCGGCCATCAGGCCGAAGGCGAGTGACACCGGCGCCGTGCCGGACACGACCTGGATCACCAGCGTCGCGACGACCCCGAGCACCAGGCAGAGGATCACGAAGCCAGTCACGGCGACCTGCCCGAGCCCGGCCCGTGACAGCAGCCGGGCCAGCCGGCCGTCGACGCGCACCTGTTGCCGGGGCTGACGAGGCAGGAAGAAGGCGGACCAGACCAGCATCAGCCCGATACCGACCCCGAGCCCGACCAGTGCACCCATCCGCGTGCCGCCCTCAGGCCGTCTCGTTGAGGATGCGGTGGACGTCGATGCCGACACGTTCGTAGAGCCCGAGTCGCGGTGGCGTGCCGTTGGCGCGACGCAGCTCGCCGCCACCGCGCTCGAAGATCGGCTCGGTCTCGATGATGTCGTTCTCGACCCGACCGGGGACGCCCACGATCTCGTTCACGCGGCGTACGCCGTGCTGGTCGATGCCGAGGTGGACGACCAGGTCGATCGAGGCCGCGACCGTCGGGACCACGAATCGTGCGGAGATGTTCTCGCCGGCCAGCAGAGGGAGCGTGCACACCTTGACCAGGGCCTCACGGGCACTGTTGGCGTGGATCGTGCACATACCCGGAAGGCCGGCGTTCAGAGCCAGCAGGAGGTCGAGGCACTCCTCGGCACGCACCTCGCCCACGATGATCCGGCTGGGCCGCATACGCAGGCTCTCCTTGACCAGGTCGCGCAGCTTGATCTCGCCGGTTCCCTCGAGCCCCGCTTGGCGGGTCTGGAGCGGAACCCAGTCGGGATGGGGGAAGCGGAGCTCGAAGACCTCTTCGGCAGAGATGACGCGCTCACCACCGGGGATCGCAGCAGCCAGGCAATTGAGCATCGTGGTCTTGCCGGTCTGGGTGCCGCCCGCCACGAGCACGTTGAGCCCGGCCCGGATCGAGGCTTCGAGGAACGCGGCAGCGCGCGGGGTCATGCTGCCCAGCTCGACGAGGTCGTGGAGACGTGCCGCGCGGAGGACAAATTTGCGGATGTTGACGGCGGAGAACCCGCGGCTGATGCCCTCGAGGACGACGTGGAGCCGGTGCCCCTCGGGAAGCATCGCGTCCACGAAGGGCTGGCTGATGTCGATCCGACGCCCGCTGGACTTGAGCATGCGTTCGACCAGCTCGGTGACCTGGGCGCTGCTGAGCATCAGGTTGGTGAGCTCGTGACGGCCGTTGCGCGCGATGAAGACCCTGCTGGGATCGTTGATCCAGATCTCCTCGACGGCCGGGTCGTCGAGGAAGGGCTGCAGCGGCCCGAAGCCGGACACCCGCGCGACGAGCTCGCCGACCATCGACTCGATGTCGGGCACCGGCGCGACCGCACCGGTCAGGCTGCGTTCGTCGTGCTCGCGCACCACGCCCTCGGCGATGCGGCGGACGATCCCGGCGTCCCGCTGCGGGTCGACCCCCTCGCGGCGCACCAGCGCGCGGACATGTTGGTCGAGCAGCTCGACCAGCTCGCCGTGGGCGTCGGCGTGGCTCACCACCATCTTTGGTCCCCGTCCCGAGTGCGGTTCCTGGTTTGGAACCTAGTGCCAGTCGGGACCTACCCGGGAGGGGTCGCGGTCAATCTGTGGACAAGGCAAAGAAATCGTCCGGAGGGCACGAATCGCCGGTCGGCGGCTCGAGGGGTACGTTGGCCACACCCGGACTGATGAGATTCTCCCCCTGCGTTGCGCCCGCTCCGGAAACGTCTCGGAGCTCGCCATTCCCCTGTCCAAGATCGCCCTCCCCGCTGCCGCCCTGGCTGTCGTCCTCGCCTGTGCCTCTGCATCACCCGCGATCGCGGCCCAGCCCCCCGTCGGGCTGGGGACCGCCACCTCATTCGCCGTCCTTGCCGGCACCACCGTCACCAACACCGGACCGTCCACCATCTCGGGCGATGTGGGAGTGAGCCCCGGAACCGCCGTCACGGGATTCCCGCCGGGCACCGTCACCAACGGCACCATCCACGCCGCCGACGCGGTCGCCCTGCAGGCCGAGAACGACCTGACGACGGCGTACGACGACGCCGCCGGCCGCACCCCGGTGGTGGACAAGACCGGTCAGGATCTCGGTGGCCAGACCCTGGTCCCCGGCGTCTACCAGGCCTCCAGCGCCATGGCGCTGACCGGGACGGTGACCCTCGACGCGCAGGGTGACCCCGACGCGATCTTCATCTTCCAGGCGGGCTCGACGCTCATCACCGCCAGCAGCAGCAGTGTCGCCCTGATCGGCGACGCGCAGGCCTGCAACGTCTACTGGCAGGTCGGGAGCTCGGCCACCCTCGGCACCGCATCGAGCTTCGTCGGCACCGTCATGGCCCTGACGAGCATCTCGCTGCAGACGGGCGCCACCATTCAGGGCCGGATGCTGGCCAGGAACGGGCAGGTCTCGCTGGACACCAACACGATCACCCGGCCGACGTGCGCCGCGGCCACGGCAACCCCGACGCCGACGACCACCCCCACGGCCACGGTCTCGCCCTCCCCGGGAGGCGGCGACTCGACCAGCCCCGGAGCGCACAGCACCTCGACGCCCGGCTCTGGCACCGGCCCCGTGCCCTCTGGTGGTGCGTCCGGCCCGGTGATCCCGTTCGGTCACCCCCACACCGGCCGGACTGACGCCGACACCTGGGACGCGAACCTCTGGCTGGCTCTGGCAGCACTGTCACTCGGAGGCGCCGGAGCCGCTGCCCTGCGCAGCACACGACGATCCGAGACTCCCAGCCACCGGCGTCCGTGACCCCCTCGTCGACCGCCCCACGCGCGACCGGTCACTGGAGGGCGCTGGCCGTGCTGCTGACCCTGGTCGGCGTCGTGTGCCTCTTCCTGTGGAGCGACCGCTCGACCTCTCCCGCCTCGCCGGATGCCGCCGACTCCGGGCCCACCGATACAACGCACTCGCCGGCGGCCTCCGGGCATCCCGCGAGCGACGTCCTCGCCCGCCCCGTTGGTCTCCGCATCCCTGCCATCGACGTCAGGACCCGGCTGACCCGCCTCGGCCTGCAGCCGGACGGCACCGTCGAGGTCCCTGACGAACCGGCGGTGGCCGGTTGGTACCGCCTCGGCCCACCCCCGGGATCGATGGGGTCTGCCGTGATCCTCGGCCACGTCGACTCGACCACCGGGCCCGCGGTCTTCTACCGGTTGAGCCAGCTGGGCGTGGGTGACCGGGTCGTCGTACGCCTCGACGACGGCTCCTCGGCAGAGTTCCGGGTGAACTCGGTGAGGACCTACGCCAACGAACTCTTCCCCGCCCGGAAGGTCTATGCGCCCCACGGGCGCAGGGAGCTGAACCTCGTGACGTGCGGCGGCGTCTACGACGCCAACCGCGGCGGCTACCAGTCCAACGTGGTGGTCAACAGCAGCTGGGTCCGCACCAGCGAAGGCTGATCGTCAGCCGGTGGACGAGCACGGGGCCAGCTGACCGGTGCGGTGCAGGTGCAGCAGGTGGTCGAGGGCGCGGTCGAGGTCCTGACCGAGGGTCAGGGTGGTGGCGGTGAGGTCGTCGATGGGGTGGGTGCCGGTGTCGTCGACGAGGCGGTGCAGTCCGTGGGGGGTGGACCAGAGGTAGTCGCCGTGCTCGGTCTGGGTGAGGTGGTAGCCGAGGTGGGTCTTGGCTCGGTGTCCGGTGCGGCCCAGCGGTGCGGCGTTGTGGGTGCCGGTCTGGCCGGGTGGTCCGTGGGGGTCGAAGGGGACGGGGTGGTCGATGTCGACCTTGCGGCTCATCCGGGTGGCGTGCGGGAACGCTTCGGCGGGGACGCGGAGGTGGAGGCGTTCCTTGATGGCTTCGGGGAACTCGTAGGAGTTGACCGAGACCCGGTCGTGGAGGTCGATGACCGGCTTGAGGGTCACGTGGGTGTGGGCGAGCAGGGTCGTGACCTGGGTCAGGAGGAGCGGACCCAGGCCCTCGACGCGGGCCACGCCGCCGGTGGTGGCCTCGACGGCGCCCTGGTGGAGGTGGACGTAGAGCACCGTCTTCGGGCGCAGCCGCTTCAGGTCGACCCGCTGGAGGAGGTCCAGGGCCCGGTCGGTGAGCGTGATCGCCCGCGACGGCTCGACCGGCTCCTCGGGCTGGGCTCCGCGTCGGGCTCCTCGTCCGGGGCAGCGTCGTCGGCCGGGTCGGCGGGCTCCTCGGGCTCGGCGGGGGTGGTGTCGGCGGTCTCGAGGAGGAGGGTGAGGAGCTCGGCGGGGCGGGCGAGCCACCCGAACGCGAGCGCGCGGGCCTCGTCGCGGGTGATCTCGGTGGGGGTCTCGGGGCGTAGGTCGGGGCGGGTGGTGAGGATCTCGGCGACCCGGGCCACCATCGCGTCGATCCAGACGGCGTCGCCGGCGGTGATCCGGGCGATCACGAGTCGCAGGCCGTGCTCGTCGGTCTGGGACAGGGACACGAACCGGCGCCGGGCCTCGGCCGCGAGCTTCGCGGCGTGTCCGGCGGGGTCGACCTCGATCACCTTGGCCGCGGCGAGCTCCAGGACCCGCGAGGGGGCTTGGCCGGCGATCGCCTCGGCGATCGCGGCGTCCACGATCGCAGCCGCGAGCGGGCTCGAGGTGGCGGGTCAGGACCGCGACGCGGCGGGCCACCCACGCCTCGGCCTCCAGCGCTTCGACCACGGCCCAGGTCAGCGGGAGGCGGTGGCGCAGGTCGAGCACGTCGGCCATCACCGAACGCATGGTCAGGGGGTGCACCCGCCGGGCGATCGCGAGCTCGGGCAGGCAGAGCTCCTGGACCAGCGGGGTGCCCTCACCGCCGAGCTGGACCAGCCGGTCCTCCCCGCACCAGCGCCGTCGTCCGCCGGGGCCGCGGCGGGGGTCGGTGGCGTGCAGGTCGGCCCAGTGCGCGACCGCGTGGAGGTCCTCGAGCTCGACCGCACGGCGTTGGCGCAGCAGCTCCTCGGCCCGGGCCAGGGTCCCGGCCGGGTCGAGGTCGTCGAGCTGTTGCGAAGCCATACCTCATCATACTCGAACACGTGTTCGAGTAACAGTCCTGATGGAACCTGTGGAGATCGCGGGCCGCCTCGGCATCCGAGCGGGGAACTTCACGCCGACTCGACGTCCTGGGCTGGGAACTTCACGCCGACTCGACGTCCTGGGCTGGGAACTTCACGCCGACTCGGCACCCCAAGCGGGGAACTTCACGCCGCCTCGGCCAACCCCCCGGGATCCCCAGCTCGACCAAGAAGGCACCAGTGCGGCCAACCAGCCTCAGCTCGCCGGGTCCGCCCCCACCAGGTCGACCAGGTCCGCGATCGAGTCGACCACCTGCGTCGGCCGGTAGGGGAACGTCTCCACCTGGTCCGGGCGCGTCGAGCCGGTGGTGACGAGGACGGTGCGCAGCCCGGCCTCCAGGCCGCTCTTGATGTCGGTGTCCATCCGGTCACCGATCATCACCGTGGTCTCCGAGTGCGCATCGAGCCGGTTGAGCGCGAAGCGCATCATCAGCGGGTTGGGCTTGCCGATGAAGTAGGGCTCGCGCCCCGTCGCCGTGCTGATCAGCGCCGCGACCGAGCCGGTGGCCGGCACGGTGCCGTGCACGCTGGGGCCACTCACGTCCGGGTTGGTGGCCAGGAACCGGGCGCCGCCCTCGATCAGGCGAATCGCCTTGGTGATCGCCTCGAAGGAGTAGGTGCGGGTCTCCCCCAGCACCACGTAGTCCGGGTCCCGGTCGGTCATCACGTAGCCGATGTCGTGCAGCGCCGTGGTCAGCCCCGCCTCCCCCACGACGTACGCCGAGCCGTGCGGTCGCTGGTCGGCGAGGAACTGGGCGGTGGCGAGCGCGGAGGTCCAGATGGCGCTCTCGGGCACGTCGATGCCGCTGCCGAGCAGCCGGGCGCGCAGGTCGCGGGGTGTGAAGATCGAGTTGTTGGTCAGCACCAGGAAGCTCAGCCCCGACGCCTTCAGCGCCTCGATGAACTGCTGGGCGCCGGGGATCGGCACGTCTTCGTGCACGAGCACGCCGTCCATGTCGGTCAGCCAGGTCTCGACGGCGCGCGTGTGGGTCATGCCCCCATTGTGGTGGGACGCGAGTGCGCGCTGGGACCCGAGTGCCGTCAGCCGCCGTGAGCCACCGTCAGCCGCTGTCGACCGAGCCCACGGACGCGTCCTGCATCCGGCGGTAGGCGGCCACCGCAGCCAGCTGCGAGCTGACCTCGAGCTTGCGCAGGATCGCCTTCACCTGGCTGCGTACCGTCGTCTCCGACACACCGGCCAGCTCGGCGATGCCGCGGACCGTCCGTCCGTCATTGAGGAGGGTGAGCACCTCCATCTCGCGCACCGTCAGGGACTTCATCCGGTTCAGCAGGCCCTGCTCCTCGAGCGCAGCAAGCCGCCACTGGGCCACCACTCGCCTGCGCATGACCTCGTCCATCACCATGCGCCTGCGTGCGAGCGCATGGAGCGCCACGGCCAGGTCGTCGAGCCTGGTCGAGATGGGAAGCACCGCAGACACCCCGCCCTCGAGGACCGCGCCCCAACGCGGGCCCTCCGGCAGGTAGCTGAGCAGCAGCCACCGCGCCGGCGCCGCGGCGACCAGGTCCACGACCTCCTTGACCCGTCCGGGTCTGTCGAGATCGCAGAGGAGCAGCCCGACGGCGGCCCCGGACTCGCTCAGCCGCTGGGCAGCCTCGGCGATCTGGCGCGGTCCGGCCGGCCAGCGGTAGTGCATCACGACGAAGCCCTTGGCCGTCAGCGCCGTGCGGACTGCCTGGCCCACCAGGTACTGGTCGGCGAACAGTCCCACGCGCGTCCGGTGCGGCTCCGGCCTGGTGGTCATGGGTGTCCTGGTCTCGGGCCCGTCGGACAGCTCCATCGGGGCAGCCCTCATCGGGGGGCGACCAGATCGTGGTGGTGGTGGAGACACATGTAGCCCCTCGCGCAGCGGATTACTCATGCTGGCGCGAGCAGTGCGCGGGCATCGCTAAAGTCAAGGGGACTCACCCAGTCTTGGGGATGCCCCACCTCGTCATCGCTCGACACATTAAGATCTGTCAACCCAATGCCGGGGACGTCACCAAATCGTGGTATCAGTCCTCAAACCGGGGTACGAAAGCGCAATCCGCCACGTAGCGTGTCCGTCATGGCGGGAACCGACATTGATCGTCGGCCGCTAGACCTTCAGCACGTCATTCGGGGGACGTCAGAACGTTTGGCGGACGGACGCGTAGAGCACGCTCGACACGGCCGAGCCAGAAAGCTTCTTGGGCTGGCCTGGATACGGCCGCCCATGGGGCACTGGTCGTGGCGTGGCTCTGCCCTGCTCGCGGCCCTGCTGCTGCACCCCTACCTGCTCGTGCTGGTGATGGACCTGCCCGTGCACGAGAAGCTCGGGATCGCCGGCCTGATGAGCATCCTGCTGCTCAACGTCGCCCTCTTCGCCGGCGCCGTGATCCTCAAGTTCGACTCCCGGATCAGCGGGAGCTCCGCGACCGGGTGGCTGGCCGTCGCGATGTCGTTCGTGTCGGTGCAGAACATTCCCGTCGCGCTGCTCGCAGTGAGCGGACCGGCGTACGCCGAGTACACCTACACGGTCGGCGTCACCCAGGTGCCGCTGAGCCTGGTGTGGCTCGGCCTCGTCCTGCTCGTCGGCAACAAGTACGCCCCACCGATCCGAAACCCCCTGCCCCTCGGCATCTTCCTGGGAGCCGTCGCGGGCACGATCCGGCTCGCCCTCGTGCACGAGGGCCTGGACCCGACCCTGCGGTTCACCGGCATCTGGCCCTACGTGCTCACGGCCGCCTCCGGACTCGTCGTCCTGGCGGGCATGATCGTCTTCGTCCGTTGCGAGACCCTTCCCCCGTGGGCACGTAACCGGCTCGCGCTGATGGCAGGCTTCCTGTGGCTGGGAAAGGTGGTGCACGAGGGTGACGCCCTCGCCGCCCCCTCGCCGGTCGCGGTCGCCCTCGGCTGCATCGGTGCCGTGCTGCTGTGCGGCACCGCCGTGGCCCTGTTCCGCCAGACCCTCACGGTCCACACCCGCCGCCTGGTGACCCTGGCCCAGCGGGCCGCCACGGCCGAGGTCAACGTGCGGCACGGCAAGGAGAAGATGCACGAGCTGCACGCCACGATCGCCGGTGTGGCGCAGGCCTCGCGCCTGCTCATGCAGATGGGCGGCCCCGTCGGGGCCAAGCGCGTCCGGCTCGAGCGGATGCTCGACGCCGAGACCGCCCGGCTGGAGCGCATGCTCAGCGAGCGCGGTTCGCAAGCCGTCGGCGTCATCGACGTCGACGACGTCATCCAGCCCCTGATCGAGGCGCAGCGCACCCTGGGCAACCGGGTGAGCTACCAGCCCTCAGGCCTGCAGGCCCTCGGCCGCCCCGACGACGTCGTGGAGGTGGTGCACATCCTGCTCGCGAACGCCGCTCGGCACGCGCCCGGCTCGCTCACCCACGTCTCCTGTGTGGCGCGCGAGGGCAACATCGAGATCCGGGTCACCGATGAGGGCCCCGGAATCCCTGCTGAGCTGCGTCCGTCGCTCTTCGAGTGGGGCACGCGCCGCGTCGGCTCGCCCGGCCAGGGCATCGGCCTGCAGCTCGCCAAACGTCTGATGCTCGAGCAGGCCGGAAACCTGCGCCTCGAGCAGGATGGCCGACCGAGAGGTGCCGTCTTCGTCGCCACCCTCCCGGCCCCGCCCCAGGAGCGCCTGTGAGACAGCCACGCAACACCACCCGAGTCGCTCTCGTCGAGGATCATCTGCTCTTCGCCGAGTCGCTCGAGATCGCCCTCGACATGGAGGGCTACCAGGTACGCCGGATCCCGCTGCCGGCCGCCGCCGGCTCACTCAGCACGGTGCTCTCCGCCGTGCTCCGAGCCCAGCCCCGGATCGTCCTGCTCGACCTGGACCTCGGCGCGCACGGCAACGGCGTACGGCTGATCGAGCCCCTGACCAAGGCCGGCGTGTCCGTCGTCGTGGTCACCGGTTCGGTCGAGCGCGACCGCTGGGGCGAGTGCCTGCGGTACGGCGCCCGCACCGTGCTGCTGAAGACGGCGCCCCTCAACGACATCCTCGCCACCGTGCGGCGTCTCAACGAGGGGCTGCCGGTCATCGACCGGGACGAGCGGGCGCGACTGATCGCGCACTATCACGAGACCCGGACCGAGAACCACGGTGCCCGGCAACGGCTGGAGGACCTCACTCCCCGGGAGCGCGAGGTGCTCGGCCAGCTGATGGGGGGCCGGCAGGTCCGCGAGATCGCGCGCCTCAACGTGGTCTCCGAGGCCACGGTCCGGACCCAGGTCAAGTCGATCCTTGCCAAGCTGGAGGTCTCCTCCCAGCTCGCCGCAGTGGGCCTGGCCCACGAGGCCGGCTGGCGGCCCCCCGACTCCTGAGCGGCAGCGGGGCGCCGCAGGCTCAGCGACGCGGCAGCAGGACGTCCAGCCCCTGCGCCGGGTCGTCGCCCGCGATCCTGCCCCCGAGTGCCTCGACCACCCTCCGGGCCTGGTCGAGGCGCGCAGGGGGCTGCTCGCCCGAGCCACTCACGGCCGGCCCCTCGGAGGAGATCCGGACGCGGAGATGGCCGCCCTCCTGCCCCTGGAACACGATGTGCACCCTGCCGGTGCCGCGGCGCACGACCTCGGCCAGCACCAGGTCGAGGACGTGCTCGACCGGTCCTGGCGTGTAGGTGAGCGTCAGGTCGCCCTCGGCCGAGGCGGTCAGGCTCCGGCTGCGCGCAGCGAGGCGGTCCGCCCAGCGCTGGGCAAGCTGGGTGGCCAGGTCGACCAGGGGCACCTCGGCGCCCTCGACCAGGCTGCCACTGCGAGCCATGTCCACCAGCTCCCCCGCGACGGCGTTCATCTCGTCGACGCTGGCGATGCCGCGCGCGGCAGCAGCCCTGGCGTCCTCGGGGACGTCAGCACGCAGGGTGAGGTCCTCGAGCTCCAGGCGCAGCCCGGTGAGCGGCGTGCGCAGGACGTGGGACGCGTGTTCGGCGAACTCGCGTTCACGGCGCAGCCGATCTTCGAGCTGTCCCGCACTGGTGCCGAGGGCCTGGGCGATCGCGCGCGCCTCGGGGATCCTCGTCCTCGGCAGGTCGAGGTCGAACCTGCCACGCCCCAGCGCCGCAGCGGCCGTCGCGAGCTGCCGGAACGGTGCCGAGAGCGCGCGGGAGATGGCGACTCCGATCAGTCCGGCCACGACCGCGATCATCAAGAAGAGCACCACCACCGACCCGATGTCTCGGCCGAGGATGTCCTTGACCACCTCGGGCGACTGGCTCACGGTCACCTCGCCGTCGGAGAGGACGGAACTGGCCGAGAGATCCTCGTCCGGGTCGTCGGAGCCGTCGTAGTCCGCACCGCGCACCACGATGCGCGGCGAGCCCGACGGGGTGTACTCGAGCCGGTCGTCAGGTCCGACGAGACCGGCCAGGAAGTCGCGGTCGACGCTGCCACCCGCCGCCTGCCGGTCTTCGACGATCTGCGAGATGAGCACGATCTCCTGCTGGACGTGCGCACTCTCCTGCTCGCGGATCAGGTCCCGGAGGACGAACGCCCGCACGACACCGGCGCCCAGCAGCAGGAGGACGGACAGGACGACGAAGGAGAGGGTGAGCCGTTCACGCATCGGCCGGGCTGCCCTCGAGGCGGAAACCCACGCCTCGAACCGCAACGACGCGCTCCGTCACACCCACGCTCTCGAGCTTCTGGCGCAACCGGCCGATCGTGACGTCGAGTGTCTTGGTCGAGCCGTACCAGTTCTCGTCCCACACGTCGGCCATCAGCCGACCGCGGGACACGACCTTGTCCCGGTTGGCAGCCAGGATGTTCAGGACCTCGAACTCCTTGCCGGTCAGGGGGACCTCGCCCTCGCCGGCGTAGACGCGGCGTGCGGCCACGTCGATGCGCAGGCCCTGGTCGTCCGCGGCGACGCCCGCCGCGACGGCCGAGGAGCCGGAGGTACGGCGCAGCAGCGCGCGGACCCGTGCCTGCAGCTCGGCCAGGCCGAAGGGCTTGGACAGGTAGTCGTCGGCGCCGTAGTCGAGACCGACCACACGATCCAGCTCGCCCGCCCGTGCGGTGACGATCATGATCGCCCCGTCGAAGCCGGCTTCGCGGGCCCGGCGACAGACCTCGAGGCCGTCGAAGTCGGGCAGCCCGAGGTCGAGGATGACGACGTCTGCGGGCTCTGCCGCGAGCGAGTCGAGCGCCTTCTGCCCGTTGTCGACCCAGCGGACGTCATATCCGTCGCGCTCCAGGGTGCGGACGAGGGGGAAGGCAATGTCCTCCTCGTCCTCGACCACCAGAACTCGTTGCGCCATGGCATGGAGCATAGGGCCCGCAGAGCCTCGACCCGGGCCATTCCCGCGAAGGTCACACGTCTCTCCCGCGGCAGCGACGTCGGCGCAGGGGAGCCAGCCGGGACGGGAGGAGGACGGCCAACGAGATCACCACGACCACCGTCCACAGTCCGGGATGCATCAGGGCGAGGTAGAAGTGGCCGACGTACGGCAAGGTGGCGACGACCCGTGCCTGCGAGGGCTGGTCGAGGCGGAGCTGCCACGGGTCGGGGCCCGGGTCGGCGTCGCCCCGGGTCTGCACCTCGTCGTCCGCCACGGACACGATGCGATGGGTGACCAGGCCCTCGACACCGGCCGAGGCCGGCGGGCGGTAGGTGATGACGTCACCGACGCGCAGTGAGCTGATCGGGACCCGACGCTCCAGGACGACCGAGCCACGGCCGATCGACGGGGCCATCGAGTCACCGGCGACGACGTAGCGCTCGAGGCCGAAGCCGATCGGCAGCAGTGCCAGGAGCGTCACCGGGGCGAACACGCCGAGAGCGACCAGCAAACGGCTCCAGGAGGAGGGCGCGGGCCGGTACGGAGCGGTGACGATCTCCATCAGGGCCTCATTCCCGAAAGCGGGGCGAACGGGTCGGACGGGCCTGCCCGCCCGGCGCTCCCCCAGGGCGCCGGACGGGCATCAGCCCCGTGGTGAACGGCTTCGTTGGCACTCCCTCCCCCGGATGCCAACGAAGCCGTCCCTCCCCATGCCACCGGCGGTCCGCGCGCCCCCCAGGTGCGCGGAAAGCCGACATCCCCCGGCGAAACCGGTCATGTCCTGACCGGTTCCACGTGTCTGTCGCTCTCCGACACCCCGACGTTAGGACCGGGTCTGCCACGCCAGATCCACACGTGATCCACGATCGATCCACCATTTGGTAACAGCGGCCGGTGACAGCGGCTCGGTGACAGCGGCTCAGTCCGCGGCGGCGAAGAGGTCCCCCAGCTCGGCCACCCGGTCCAGGACCTCGTCGTAGCGGAACTGCTCGAGTCCGAGCGGGTCGTCGGCACCGGCCGCCACCTCGTCCCACGAGACCGGGGTGGCGACGTAGGGCAGCTCACGCCCGCGCAGGGAGTACGGCGAGATGGTGGTCTTCGAGGCGGCGTTCTGGGACCAGTCGAGGAACACCTTCCCGGCCCGCCTGGTCTTGGTCATCGTGGCCGTCACGAGCGTCGGACTCTCCCCCTGCAGCTCCTCGGCGACCTCCCTGGCCAGCGCGGTCGAGTCGTCGGAGGGCATCCGGCCCGGCAGGTCGGCGTACAGGTGCAGGCCCTTGCTCCCGCTCGTCACCGGCCTGGCCCGCAGGCCCCGCTCGGCGAGCTTGTCCCGCACCACGAGCGCGACGCCGCAGCACTCGTACAGGCCGGCCGGCTCCCCGGGGTCGAGGTCGATGACCAGCCGGTCGGCGTTGCGCGGGCGGCCGTTGCGCCCCACCGTCCACTGGTGGACGTGCAGCTCGAGCGAGGCGAGGTTGACCAACCAGGTGAGGGTCGCGAGGTCGTCGACGACCGGGAACACCAGGGTGTCGCTCTTCCCTGGTCCGGCCCCTGGTCCGACCCCTGATCCGGCAGAGCGCGAGGGGCCGCGCGAGCCCGTGGTCGGGACCTTCACCGTGCGCACCCACGACGGGGTCCCGCCGGGGACGTTCTTCTCGAAGAAGCTCATGTCCTGAACGCCGTGCGGCCAGCGGATCCGGGTCACTGCCCGGTCCTTCAGGTGCGGCAGCAGCGTCGGCGCGATCTGGGCGTAGTAGTTGAGCACCTCCCCCTTGGTCGTGCCGGTGCGCGGGTAGAGGACCTTGTCGAGGTTGCTGATCCTGAGGGTCCGGCCCTCGACGTCGACCAGGAGCTCGCTCTCCGGGCTCATCGGCCGATCGCGATCACCGGTGCCCGGTCGGCGTCGAGATGCACCATCAGCCGCCGCAGGAACCACCGTGGCGCGCTCACGCAGCCACCGGTCGCCCCGCTGCCGTTGACGTGCAGGAAGATCGCGCCGCCGCGGCCCCGGACCTGGCCGTGGTTGAACCCCGTGACGACGGAGTACTCGTACTGGTCGGGGTAGTCCCGGAGCCGCTCCGACCCGTTGTCGTCGCTCGCCGGGAGCCGCCAGCGGAAGCCGCCCTGGCGCCTGTTGCGGTAGCGGTTGTAGTGCTCGGACTCGTTGTCCAGCACCCAGTAGTCCCCGCGCCGGATCCTGCGGTAGCCCGCGTCCCACCGGTCCTGGCGCGCGTGGGTGCCGAACGCCCACGGCAGGCGGAAGGTCCCGAGGGGGGTGGCGCCGGAGCCCTGCACCCGTTCGCGCGCTGCCACCAGCCCGCCGTACCCGATCCTGCCGTCGGTCGCCCGGAACCGCTCGTGCCAGGCGCCGTCGCGGAGCGCCCAGAAGGTGACCCGCGCGTGGTAGCCGGTCGTGCGGTTGACGGTGACGACCTGACGGGTGTGCGCGCGCAGGTGCACGGTGACGCCGTCGAGCTCGACGGTGTCCTCGGCACTGCTGGCGAGGGCGACCGCCGGCGGCGTGAGCGTGAGCCCGGCAGCCAGCAGGATCAGGGCGAGCAGTTTCGGCACGGCAGGATCTCCTGGTCGGGATCGGGGCAGGACCAACCTACGTGCGGACGTGACGTGGCCGTCAGTGCTCGGGTCAGTGCGAGTGCGAGTGCCGGTCCTCCGGTGGGATGTCACTGCAGCGCGCCCCCTGGGGTGGCAGCTCCTGGAGGTCGGATCGCCGGGCCCAGGCACGCACCACCGGTGGGGTCACGGTGTCGACCAGGACCCGCCCGGCCTCGAGCCTGCGCACCACGACCAGGGTCCCGCCGTCGCGTACGGTGCCACCGACGCGCACCGAGCACGACGGAGGTGCCCCGACGAGCCTGGCCTCGCCACGCAGGACGAAGTCGTCGACCCAGCCGATGGCGGGCCCTCCCTCGACGGTGCGGACCTGCAGCCACTGGCCCTCGGTGTCCAGGACCTCCGCGAGGGTGCCGTCGTGCACGACCGCCACCTGCCGGTCCCCCTCGGGCGTGTCGTACAGCGCGACCTCGTCGGTGACCACCATGCCGTGGTCGTCGCGTCCGGAGACCAGCACGAGCCGGGGCTCGACGGTCGTCGAGGCGGCGTCCACCGTGGCCGGCGTCCAGGGGCCGTGGATGCCACCGATGACCGCGACACCCGGAAGGAGTGCCGCGGCCGCGACGGCGGTCCCGAGGCGTGCGCGCCTCACGGGCAGGTCGCCGGGTTGGCGGCGCCCTTGGACACGTTCGTGGAGACCGTGGCGCACCACGCCCCGCCGTCCCCGGTGCGGTGGAAGACCTTGTCGGTCTGGGTGCTGCCGAGGCTGTACGCGTAGGAGTCGTGCGTGACCTCACTCGCGCCGCTGCCCGAGAGGAAGCGCACGGTCTCGGCACCGGTGTTGTTGAGGAAGCCGGAGGCGAACTCCATCACCCAGCGCCCTCCGGCCGGGATCACCGTGCCTGCCGGGATCTGCTTCGGAGCCCCACCTCCGGACGCGACGTCGTCGACGTAGAAACCGCCGACGTCGACGGGCGAGGTGGTCGGGTTGTGGAGCTCGACCCACTCGGTGCCCCCGGTCGAGGGCGCCATCAGGAACTCGTTCACGCGCACCCGGGTCGGGTCGCCGTTGGCTCCGACGCCTGCCCCGGTCACGTAGGTCCGGGTCCCGGTGTCGTAGTCGACCGTGTAGCCGGTGCCCCCACCCGTGGTCGCCAGGTGAATGGTGCCGGACGAGTTGTAGGTCCCCGTGTAGTCGATGGGGGCGCCGGTGCCGTCGACGGTGTCGCACGGGTTGTTGGTGAGGAAGATGTCTGCCGCGATCGCCCGGTAGGTGTCCAGCACCCGGTTGCCGGGGTGGCCGAAGGAGTTGACGCCGCACGAGATGACGCTGGTCTGCGGGTCCAGCGCGCTGACGTAGGAGCCCGACGAGGAGTGGGCCGAGCCGTGGTGGTTGGCGCGGACCGTCTCGACCTTGCCGACCTTCGTGCGCAGCAGCGCCTCGACGTCGTTGTAGGTGTAGCCGTTGACCGACGACGCGTACTCGCCGTCGCTGTCCCCGGCGGTCGCGTAGCCGTAGGGGCCGAACTTGATCTTGAGACCGGTGGAGTAGTCGTTCTCGCTCGGCGGCGCCGCGTCGGTGGAGTGGTCGCCGCTGACCGGCGTGGTGCCGTCGGCCTGCATGACGCCCTTGGCGTTGGCCTCCAGGATCGCCGCCGTCGCGCCACCACCCAGGTCGAGGGTCGGCCAGGCCATCGCGTTGGTCAGCGTGAGCACCTTGCCGTCGATGGCCGCCCGGTCCGGCTGGTTCGCCGGCCCGTAGAGCCAGCAGATCCAGCGCCGCCCGGTCTGGCTCGTGGTGCCGACGTTGTGCCAGGTCACCTCGGGCGCCGGGGCCGCCGCCGTGCCGATGTCACAGGCGCCGTTGCCGTTCGCGTCGGTCCAGGTGCCGCCGTCGCGGTCGATCAGCTGGCCCACCGTGAACCCCAGGCCGCCGACGCTCGTGGGCGTGAGCAGCTGGTAGATCCCGTTGCCGTAGGCCGAGGTGTCGGTCGGGTTGCCGGCGTACCCGATGTGGTCGAGGTGGTGGTGGGAGTCCATGACGTAGTCGAGGTGGACCGGCGAGCTGCCGGTCCCGCAGATGTTGCGGATCTGCGCCGCCACGTCGGACGCGTTGGTGTTGGCGCCCTGGGCGTTCCACGAGTTCTCACCGAGGTCGATCAGCAGCGTCCTGCCGGTGGGGCCCACGACCAGCTGGGCGTCGCCCTGGTCCACGTCGAACCAGTAGACGTTCAGCTCGCCCTGACGCCAGGCGCCCGCGGTCGAGCAGGGGGTGGCGTTCGGGACGACGGCATCCGCCCGGACGAGGGGGGTGACGGTGAGGGCGCCGACCAGGGAGACGAGGCCGAGGGCGACGAGCGCGCGGGCATGACGGGGCAGGGGAATGTGCACAGATGCTCCAGGGACCGAGAACGAGCAAGCGGGGAGGTCCGATCGTGGCGTACGAAGCCGTCCGGGTGCCACGACACGACGAAAGATCTTCGGTGAACTCTTGGCCTACCGGAGGTCGTCCGGCGAGAGGTCGGCGCGGACCCCGCGGTACGACGGCTGGCGGAGCCGTCGCTCGGGGGTGAACCCGAGCGACTCCACGTCGACGACGAGCACCGGGTCCACCCAGCGGGTGCCGAGGGCGTCGAGCCGCGGGACGTCGTCGGCGAACGGGCAGTCCGGCCGGACGTACGGCGCCAGTGCCTCGCGCAGCATCGGGCCGGCCTTGCCGGCGATGCCGCTGCCGACCCGCCCCCGGTAGAGCAGGCCGTCGGGCGTGGGCTCCCCCACCAGCAGCGCACCGAGCCGGGTCTCGCTGCCGGTCTCGGGGCGCCAGCCCCCGACCACCCACGAGGTCCGGGCCCGGTGGGCGAACTTCAGCCAGTGCCTGCTGCGCACCCCCGGCTCGTAGCGTGACGAGAGCCGCTTGCAGACGATGCCCTCCAGCCCCTGCTGCTCGGTGGCCTCGAGCAGCATCGCGCCGTCCTCGTAGGACGCCGGGACCTGCCACGCCCCGCCCAGCGTGCCGTCGGCAGCCAGACCCTCGAGCAGCTGCCGCCGCTCGGACAGCGGCAGGTCGAGCAGGTCGCGACCGTCGAGGCGGAGCAGGTCGAAAACCATGTAGGTGGCCGGCAGCTGCCGCGACTTCGCCTCGGCGGTGGCCGCGCGGCGTACGTGCATCCGGTCCTGGAGCACCCCGAAGTCGGGCAGCCCCCTGTCGTTGAGGGCGATCACCTCGCCGTCGACCAGCAGGTCGCGCTTGGGTGCGGCCGCCACCAGCTCCGGCCAGGCGATGGTGGCGTCGTTCTCGTTGCGGGTCCAGAGCCGGACCCCGGCGTCCCCCGCGTCCTCACTGTCGACGTCGGCGAGCAGCCGGATCCCGTCCCACTTGACCTCGTGGATCCAGCCCGCGCCGGTCGGCACGTGGCGACCCCGGGTGGCGAGCATCGGCAACATGGCGACATCATGCCCGCCATGGTCTCGACGTACGCCGTCATCGGCGCCGGCCCCTCCGGGCTGGCGGCCGCACGGAACCTGCAGCGGTTCGGCATCGCCTGGGAGGGCTACGAGCTGGCCGACGGGGTGGGCGGCCTGTGGGACATCGACGGACCCCGCAGCACGGTCTACGAGTCGGCGCACCTGATCTCGTCCAAGCGGACCACGGAGTTCGCCGAGTTCCCGATGCGCGAGGCGGTGGCGGACTACCCCAGCCATCGCGAGCTGCTGGCCTACTTCCGGGACTTCGCCGCCACCCACGACCTCACACGTGGTTTCTCCTTCGGCACCGAGGTCGTCGACGCCCGGCCCGAGGGCGACGGGTGGCTCGTCACCAGCGAGGGACCCGACGGCCGCCGCGAGCGCCACCACGCGGGGGTGCTGGTCGCGAACGGCACGCTGAGCGAGCCGTCGGTCCCGACGTTCGCCGGCGGCTTCGACGGCGAGGTGCTGCACACGAGTGCCTACAAGAGCCCGCAGGTCTTCGCCGGCAAGCGCGTGCTGATCATCGGCGCCGGCAACTCCGGCTGCGACATCGCGGTCGACGCCGTGCACCACGCCGCCTCGGTCGACCTCTCGGTGCGCCGCGGCTACTACTTCGTGCCGAAGTACCTCTTCGGCAAGCCCGCCGACACCCTCAACCAGGGGCGCCCGCTGCCGCCGCGGATCAAGCAGGCGATCGACACCCGGGTGCTGAAGATGTTCACCGGCGACCCGGTGCGCTTCGGCTTCCCCGAGCCCGACTACAAGATCTATGAGTCGCACCCGATCGTGAACACCCTCGTCCTGCACCACCTGGGCCACGGCGACATCCGGGTCCGCCCCGACATCGACCACCTCGACGGCGACGGTGTCGTCTTCCGCGACGGTGAGCGGGCGCCGTACGACCTGGTCGTGCTGGCCACCGGCTACCACCTGCACTACCCGTTCGTGGACCCGGCGCTGCTGAACTGGGCCGGGCGCGGCTCGGCCCCGGACCTCTACCTCAACGTCTTCACCGAGGCCGACCCGAACCTCTTCGTGCTGGGCATGATCGAGGCGTCGGGCATCGGCTGGCAGGGCCGCTACGAACAGGCGGAGCTGGTCGCCGCCTACCTGCGCGCACGCAGCGAGGCACCTGCGGCAGCGCGGGCGCTGGAGGCCCGGATCGCCGGACCGCGCCCGGACCTGTCCGGCGGCTACCACTACCTGGGGCTGGAACGGATGTCCTACTACGTCAACAAGGACGCCTACCGCCGCGCGGTTCGCTCCGAGACCGAGAAGCTGGGGGTGCGACCGTGACCGTGCTGGCCACCGATGTCGACAACATCCGGATCGCCTTCGACGAGAGCTCGTTGACGATCCTCAAGATCGTGATCGGCGCGATCCTCTTCGGCATCGCCCTGGACACCAGGCCCGAGGACTTCGCCGCGGCCGTACGCCGGCCCGGTGCGATCGCCGTCGGGGTCGTGGCCCAGTTCCTGCTGCTGCCGGCGATCACCTTCGTGCTGACCCTGGCGCTGGACCTGCGTGGCTCGGTCGCGCTCGGACTGATCCTGGTGGCGTGCTGCCCACCCGGGAACGTCTCCAACATCCTCACGCACCGCTCGGGCGGCGACGTCGCGCTCTCGGTGTCGATGACCGCGGTCAGCAACGTGCTGGCGATCTTCCTGATGCCGCTGAACGTGGCCTTCTGGGGCGGCCTGCACCCGACGGGCAAGGCGCTGCTGGAGGAGATCGACCTGGGCGCGCTCGACATGCTCGTCGAGATCGGGGTGGTCATCGGCGTGCCCTTCGCCGCGGGCGTCACGATCGCCCGGCTCTGGCCGCGGGTCGCCTCGGTCGGGCACCGGGTGGTGGGGCCGGTCTCCTACGTGGGACTGGCCGCGATCATCGTGGCCGGAGTCTCGAAGAACTGGGACATCTTCACCGCGTACATCGGGGTGGTGCTGCTCGCGGTCCTCCTGCACGACGCGCTGTCGCTGCTGCTCGGCTACACGATCGGCCGGGCTGCCCGGCTGCCCGATGCCAGCACCCGGGCGATGACCTTCGAGGTCGGGATCCGCAACGCCGGGCTGGGCCTGTTGCTCGTCTTCACCTACTTCGGCGGTCTCGGCGGCATGGCGCTGGTCGCCGCGTGGTGGGGCATCTGGGACATCATCGCCGGGCTCGCGGTCGCGATCACCTGGCGCCGGGTCCGGGGTTCCGCGACCGCGCGCGCCGAGGTCGTGCCCGCATGACCGGGGTCCTCGTCACCGGCGGCAACGGCTTCCTCGGCTCCTCGGTCGTCAGCGGGCTGGCCGCGTCCGGGCTCGCGGTCACCAGCGCCGACCTGCGGCTGCCGGGCGCGCCCGTTCCCGGGGTCGACCACGTGGTCATGGACGTCACCGACCCCGCGGCGGTCGGCACCGTGGTCGGCGCGGCACGACCCGACGTCGTGGTGCACCTCGCCTCGATCGTGACGCCCGGCAAGGACTCGTCCCGGGCACTGGAGTACGCCGTCGACGTGGACGGCTCGCGCCACGTCCTCGACGCCTGCCTGGCACACGGCGTACGCCGCGTGGTGGTGTCGTCCAGCGGCGCGGCGTACGGCTACCACGCCGACAACGGAGCCGCGCACGGTGGCTGGCTGACCGAGGACGACCCGGTGCGGGGCAACGAGCAGTTCGCCTACAGCCACCACAAGCGGCTCGTCGAGGAGATGCTGGCCGAGCTGCGCAGGACTCACCCGGAGCTCGAGCAGGTCGTGCTGCGGATCGGCACGATCCTCGGCGCTTCCGTCGACAACCAGATCACCGCGCTCTTCGAGCGTCCGCGACTGCTGAAGGTCCGGGGCGCGGAGTCGCCGTTCGTGTTCATCTGGGACACCGACGTCGTCGCGATCATCCAGCGGGCGGTCACCGGGGCCGCGACCGGCGTCTTCAACGTGGCCGGCGACGGGGCACTGACGATCGACGAGATCGCGGACCTGCTGGGCAAGCCCACGCTCGCGATCCCCGATCCGGTGCTCCGCGCCGGGCTGGCGGTCGGGAAGCGCCTCGGCCTGACGGCGTACGGGCCGGAGCAGACGATGTTCCTGAAGTACCGCCCGGTCCTCGCCAACGACCGGCTGAAGTCGGACTTCGGACACACTCCGTCGCGGACGAGCCGCGAGGCGTTCGACGCCTGGCGTGTTTCGCGAGGCGTCTCCTGAGGCAATACTGGTGACATGCGTGCGATCTGGAAGGGTGCGGTCTCCTTCGGGCTGGTCAGCGTGCCCGTGAAGCTGTACTCCGCGACCGAGTCCCACGACGTGTCGTTCCGACAGGTCCATGCCAAGGACGGCGGCCGGATCAAGTACCAACGGGTCTGCTCGATCGACGGCGAGGAGGTGGCCTACGCCGACATCGCCAAGGGTTTCGAGACCGAGGACGGCGAGATGGTCATCCTCACCGACGACGACCTGGCCGAGCTGCCGTCGACGTCGTCGCGTGAGATCGCGGTCGAGAAGTTCGTGCCGAGCGACCAGATCGACCCGATGCTGTTCGAGAAGTCCTACTACCTCGAGCCGGAGAAGTCCGGCGCCAAGGCGTACGCCCTGTTGCGCCAGGCGCTCCTCGACGCCGACCGGATGGCCGTGGTCACCGTGGCGCTGCGCCAGCGCACCAGCGTGGCCGTGCTCCGCGTGCGCGACGACGTGATCGTGCTCCAGACGATGATGTGGCCCGACGAGATCCGCACCCCCGACTTCAGCGTCGACGGGGGCGAGGCGAAGGACTCCGAGGTCAAGATGGCGCACCTGCTGGTCGAGACGCTGGCCGGCGACTTCGACCCGGCGGAGTTCGAGGACGACTACGCCGGGGCGGTCGAGTCGCTGGTCAAGGCCAAGATCGAGGGCGGCGAGGTCAAGAAGACGGCGACGTCGACGAAGTCCTCCGGCGAGGTGGTCGACCTGCTGGCCGCCCTGCAGCGCTCGGTCGATGCTGCCAAGACCGCGCGCGGCGAGGCCGAGCCCCCGGAGAAGGCCGAGGCCCCCGCGAAGAAGGCGGCGGCCGCGAAGGCTCCCCCGAAGAAGCCCGCAGCCAAGAAGGCCGCGAAGAAGGCTCCCGCCAAGAAGACCCCGGCGAAGAAGGCCAGCTGACCTGTCGAAGACCTGCCCTGCCGTTCGACGCACTGGTGACAGCAATCCCGACCGATGAAGGAGCCAGCAATGCGTTACATGGTTTTCGTGAAGATGGCCGAGGACGTCGGTGAGCCCCCGGCCGAGCTGATGGAGGTGATGGGCCGCGAGCTGGGTGAGGCGTTCGCGAGCGGGTCGATCATCGACGCGGGCGGCCTCGGGGTCACCGCACAGAGCACCGAGATCCGCCTGGCCGGTGGCACCGTGACCACCACCGACGGGCCGTACGCCGAGGCCAAGGAGGTCGTCGGCGGCTACTCGATCGTGGAGGCGCGGTCGCGGGAGGAGGCGGTCGAGGGCGCCCGCCGGGTGATCGAGATCCACCGGGACTACTGGCCCGGTTGGGAGGGGTCGGTCCAGGTCCGGCCCATCTTCGGCCCCGACGACGGCCCCCCGCAGGCCTCCTGATCGAGCCATCCGGCAGTTCACGCCGCTCCCCTACGATGCGCTCGTGGGGAGCGACGTGACCACCGACCCCGGCGCTGCGGTGACCGCCGTGTGGCGCCACGAGTCCGCCCGGCTCATCGCCGGCCTGACCCGGATCACACGGGACCTCGACCTCGCCGAGGACCTTGCCCAGGACGCCCTGGTCGCCGCGCTCGAGCAGTGGCCACGCGACGGGGTCCCGCGCAACCCCGGCGCCTGGCTGATGGCGGTCGCCCGACGCCGCGCCGTCGACCAGTTCCGGCGCGCCGACACCCTGCGTCGGCGTACCCACGAGATCGGCCACCAGCTCGAGGAGGCAGACGTGCCGGACCTCGACGCCGCCGTCGACCACATCGAGGACGACGTGCTCCGGCTGATCTTCCTCACCTGCCACCCGGCGCTGCCCGCGGAGTCGAGGGCTGCGCTGACCCTGCGCCTGGTGGGCGGCCTGACCACGCCCGAGATCGCCCGCGCGTTCCTGGTCCGGGACACCACCATGGGCCAGCGGCTCTCCCGCGCCAAGCGCACGCTCGCCGAGAGCGGCGCCTCGTTCGAGATGCCGGTCGGTCCCGAACGCGAGGCACGCCTGGCCGACGTGATGTCGGTGGTCTACCTGATCTTCAACGAGGGCTACACCGCCACCGCCGGCGACGACTGGATGCGTCCCGAGCTCTGTCTCGAGGCGCTCCGCCTGGCACGGATGCTGGCAGCCCTCGCACCGGACGAGCCGGAGGCGCACGGGCTGCAGGCCCTGCTCGAGATCCAGGCCTCGCGCAGCCGCGCGCGCCGCGGTCCCCAGGGCGAGCCGGTGCTGCTCGAGGCCCAGGACCGCAGCCGGTGGGACCGGCTGCTGGTCCGGCGCGGCCTGCACGCCCTCGACCGCGCCGAGACGATCGGCAGGCCCGTGGGCCCCTACGTCGTCCAGGCCGCGATCGCCGCCTGCCACGCCCGCGCCCGCCGCCCGGAGGACACCGACTGGGCACGGATCGCCGGGCTGTACGACGCCCTGGCCAGGATCGCGCCGGGGCCCGTCGTCGAGCTGAACCGCGCGGTGGCCCACGGACGCGCGTTCGGACCGGACGCCGGACTCGCCGTGCTCGAGGCGCTGACCGGCTCCGCACTCGCCGGGTCCCACCTCGTGCCCAGCGTGCGGGGCGACCTGCTGGCCCGGGCCGGGCGCTCGGGCGAGGCCGTCGCCGAGTTCCGTGCCGCGGCCGCGCTGACCCGCAACCAGAGCGAACGCACCCTCCTGATGGCGCGGGCCGATGAAATCTCCTGACTCTGCGTGTCGAAACGGTGTCGGCTGGTTCGACGTACGGGCGAGAGACCAACCGCCGAAACCCCACCACGAAGGAGTCCTGCCATGAACACGACGAGCACCCCCGGCGAGCCCTGCTGGATCGAGCTCTTCACCCCCGACACCGATGCGGCCGCCGCGTTCTACGGCGAGGTCTTCGGCTGGACGGCGACCGAGGCCGACGAGCAGTTCGGCGGCTACCGGATGTTCCTGCACGGCGATCAGCCGGTCGCCGGGCTGATGGCCAACGACGGCAGCATGGGCGGCCCCAACGCCTGGTCGGTCTACCTCGCGACCGAGGATGTCGCCGCGACGGTCGACCGGGCCACGGCCACAGGCGCGGAGGTCGTCGCCGGGCCGATGCAGGTCGGCGACCTCGGCCACATGGCCGTGCTGGTCGACCCCGCCGGGGCCGCGGTCGGCGCCTGGCAGGCGCTGGAGTTCCCCGGCTTCGGGGTCCACGCCGAGGTGGGGGCGCCCGCCTGGTTCGAGACCCTGTCCAGGGACTACGACCGCTCCGTGCGGTTCTACACCGACGTGTTCGGGTGGGACGCGACGATCATGAGCGACACCGCCGAGTTCCGCTACACGACGCTCGGCAAGGACGAGAACGCGCGCGCCGGGATCATGGATGCCACCGCTCTCCTCGGCGACCAGCCGTCCCGCTGGCAGTTCTACCTCCAGGTGGCCGACGCGGACGCGACGGTCGCCCGGGCGCTGGCGGCGGGAGCCACCCTGGTCATGCCGGCCGACGACACTCCCTACGGACGGCTCGCGGTCATGCAGGACCCGGCCGGCGTCCAGTTCTGCCTGATGGGACCGGGCTCCCAGGGCGGGTGAGCCGAGCGGCCGCCGAGTCCGGGTAGGCCCGGTCGAAACGGGAGAAGAGGGCGTCGGTGAGCCGGGGCGCGAGCAGGTTGAGCACCTCGCCCACGCTGCCGGCCACGACGTTCACGGTGACCGGCCGGTCCTCCAGGGCGCGGACGATCCGCGCGGCGGCCTGCTCGGGCGTCGCCGCCCGGCGGTCGGCGTACACCTCCGTGGGGGCCACCATCGGCGTCCGCACCAGCGAGAACCGCATGTTGGTGAACGTGACGTTGTCGGCGTACGTCTCCCGCGACGCGCTGCGCGACCAGCTGTCGAGGGCGGTCTTCGAGGCGACGTAGGCGGAGAACTTGGGTGCCTTCACCTGGACGCCCCAAGTGACGATGTTGACGACGTGGCCGAACCGCTGGGCCCGCATCGCGGGCAGCAGGCCCATCGTGAGTCGCACCGGGCCGAAGTAGTTGATCGCCATCGTCCGCTCGAAGTCGTGGAAGCGGTCGTAGCTCAGGTGCAGGGAGCGGCGGATCGAGCGGCCGGCGTTGTTGACGAGGTAGTCGACCGCACCGTGGTCGGCCAGCACCTGGGCGACCAGGGCGTCGACGGAGTCACCGTCGGTCAGGTCGCAGGTGTACGACGCGGCGCGGCCGCCGGCCGCCTCGATGGCGGCCCGGACCCGGTCCAGCTCCTCGCCGCGGCGAGCGACGAGGAGGACCGTCGCCCCGCGCTGCCCCACGGCCAGCGCCGTGGCCTCCCCGATCCCGGACGAGGCGCCGGTGACGAGGACAGCTCGTCCCGCCAGCGGGCTCGACGGGTCGCCGGTGAGGCGTCGTACGACGCGGCGTGCCCGGGCACGCGGTGTCGCGAAGAGCAGGCCCATGGTCAGTCACCTGCCAGCAGCGGCCAGGGGCGGGCTGCCTCGATCTGGGCAGACAACGAGAACAGCGTCGCCTCGTCGTCGGTCCGGCCGACCAGCTGGACCGCGACCGGCAGACCGTCCTCGGCGGTGCCGCACGGGACGGAGGCGGCCGGGTTGCCGGCGACGTTCCAGAGGGCGGCGTAGGCGATCGACGGCATGGCGCGCAGCGACGCGCCGATGGTGCCGACCCCGTCCAGCCGGCCCACCCGGGGCGGCCGGTGCGCGATGGCCGGGGTCAGCAGCACGTCGCAGGAGTCGAAGACCCGGTTGGCCTTCGCAGAGACCTTCTCGGTCTCGCGCAGCGCCCACTCGATCACGCGCGGGCGCACCCAGGACCCGAGGCGACAGGTCTCGCGGGTCCGCCGCTCGAGTCGCTCGAAGTGCTCCACCGCATCGGCCTCGGTCCGGATCCCGGCGAAGAACTGCGGGACGAACGCCGTGGTCGGGTCGGGGTAGCGGGGATCGATCTGCCGGACGTCGTGGCCCAGGTCGGCGAGGAGCCGGGCGGTGTCCTCGACGGCCTGCACGTGCAGCGGGTCCGGCTTCACCCCGCGCGTGACCGGCTTGACCGACCAGCCGATCCGGAGCCGTCCCGGCTCGCGCCCCGCGGCCTCGACGAACGACGGTGCGTCGCCCGCCTGGTAGAGGTCGCCGTCCAGGTTGCCGCGGATCACGTCGTAGACGATCGCGCTGTCGAGCACCGTGCGGGCGAGTGGGCCCGCGGTCCCCAGCGCCCACCACAGGTGCGGGTGCGGCGCCGTCGTGACCCGTCCGCGCTGGGGCTTGAGGCCGAACAGCCCGCAGCTGGCGCTGGGGATCCGGATGGAGCCGCCGCCGTCGCCACCGAGCGCGACCGGCACCATCCCGGTGGACACGGCGACCGCCGTACCCCCGCTGGAGCCGCCCGGGGTGCGGGTGCGGTCCCAGGGGTTGCGGGTGATGCCGCGCGAGGCCGACTCGGTGAAGGGGAACGCGCCGAACTCCGGCATCGTCGTCTTGCCGACGATCACGGCGCCAGCGGCACGCAGGCGGCGCACGATCTCGGCGTCCTCGGCCACGGGGGTCGAGTTGGCCTCGCCGCCGAACGTCGTCACGGTGCCCGCGACGTCGATCTCCTCCTTGATGGCGATGGGTACGCCGTGCAGCGGGCCGGGGGTGGCCCCCGCCGCCATCGCCACGTCGCGGGCCGAGGCTTCGGCGCGGGCCTCGTCGGCGAGCACCCGCGAGAACGCGTTGAGCGGCGGGTCGATCGCGGCGATCCGCGCCAGCGCCTCCTCCACCACCACCCGGGCGGTCAGGTCCCGCTCGGACGTACGACGCACGATGTCGGCCACCCCGGCCCGGCTCAGCTCAGTCACGTTCCGGAGCGTAGCGCTCAGGCCAACGAGTCGACCCAGGCCCGGTGGAGGTCGGAGTAGCGGCCGTCCCCGCTGGCGATCAGGTCGGCGGGGGTGCCGTCCTCGACGATCCGGCCGTGCTCCATCACCAGCACCCGGTCGGCGATCTCGACGGTCGACAGCCGGTGCGCGATGATCACCGCCGTCCGGCCCGAGAGGACCGTGCGCAGTGCGCGCTGGACGAGCCGCTCGGAGGGGCTGTCCAGGGACGAGGTCGCCTCGTCGAGGATCAGCACCGCCGGGTCCGCCAGGAAGGCCCGGGCGAACGCCACCAGCTGGCGCTGCCCGGCGCTGAGCCGGCCACCGCGGTTGGCGACGTCGGTGTCGTAGCCCTCGGGCAGCGCGCTGATGAACTCGTGGGCCCCGATCGCGCGGGCGGCATCCTCGACCTCGGCCGTCGACGCCTCGGGGCGCCCGAAGCGGATGTTGTCGGCGACCGTGCCGGAGAACAGATAGTTCTCCTGGGTGACCATCACGACCGCGTGCCGCAGCGTCGGCGAGGCGAGGTCACGCAGGTCCACCCCGTCCAGCAGCACCCGCCCCGAGACCGGGTCGTAGAAGCGGGTGGCGAGCTTGGCGAGCGTGGTCTTGCCGGCGCCGGTCGTGCCGACCAGCGCGAGCGTCTGCCCCGCGGGCACGGTCAGCTCGAGATCGGGCAGCACGGGCACGCCCTCGACGTACTCGAAGCGCACGTGGTCGAAGTGCAGGTCGCCGCGAGGCTCGGGCAGCGCCACCGGCCGCTGCGGCTCGGGAACGTCGGGCTCCTCCTCGAGCACGCCGGAGAGCTTCTCCAGCGCCGCCGAGGCCGACTGGAAGGTGTTGTAGAACTGCGAGATCTCCATCATCGGCTCGAAGAACTGGCGCAGGTAGAGCAGGAACGCGGCGAGCACCCCGACGGTCACCTCGCCGTCGTAGGCGAGATAGCCGCCGTAGAGCAGCACCACGGCGATGGTGACGTTGCCGATCAGCCGGATGCCGGGCATGAACCAGGCGACGAGGCGGAAGGCGACCAGGTTGGCGGCGCGGTACTGGTCGTTGACGTCGTCGAAGATCTCCTGGTTGCGCGGCTCGCGACGGAACGCCTGCACCGCACGGATGCCGCCCATGGACTCCACGAAGTGGACGATGACGAGCGCGACCTTCTCGCGGGTCACCCGGTAGCTGCTCGCCGAGGACTTGCGGAACCAGTTGGTGAGCCAGGCCAGGAACGGGCCGCACAGCAGGGCGACGAACCCGAGCTTCACGTCGAGGAAGAGCAGCAGGCCGGCGGTGCCGACCAGGGTGAGGGCCGCGGTGACCAGGCCGTCGAAGCCGGTCTCCAGCATCTCGTAGATCGCGTCGACGTCGGACGTCTGCCGCGAGATCACCCGCCCGGAGGTGTAGCTGTCGTGGAAGGCCGGGCTGAGCACCTGGAAGTGACGGAAGACGCGGCGACGCAGCTCGAAGAGGATGTCCTGCCCGATCCGGCCGGACATCACGAGGAACAGGTTGCGGGCCACCGCCTGGGTGATCGTGGCGACGAGCACGATGCCGACGATCAGGAGCAGCGGCTCGAGGTCGCCGGTGGCGCTGATCGGCGGGATGCCGGTGTCGATGCCCTCCTTGACGAGGTAGGGGATCGACAGCCGGGCGACGTTCTCCACCAGGACGATCGCGATGAGCACCTTGAGCACCTGGTGGTGCGGTGCGAGCAGGTCCTTGAGCAGCCGCCGCGAGCGGTCTGCCAGGCGGATCTTGGTCTCGTCGGTGAGGTCGTCGGTGATGTCGTCGGCGGCGACCCCGCGCCAGTCCTGCTGCTGGGTGGTCATGCGTCGATCGCCTCGGTCTCGGCTGCGAGCAGGTCGCGGTAGGCCGGCACGGTCGCGAGCAGCTCGCGGTGGTCGCCGACGTGGGTGATGGTGCCGTCCTGGAGCAGGGCGACGCGGTCGGCGAGCAGCACCGTCGAGGCGCGGTGGGCGACGACCAGGCCGGTGGTCGAGGAGAGCACTCGCTGCAGCGCCTCCTCGACGAGCTTCTCGGTGTGCACGTCGAGGGCCGACAGCGTGTCGTCGAGCACCAGGATCCGCGGCTGGGCGAGCACGGCCCGGGCCAGGGCCGTGCGCTGCCGCTGGCCTCCGGACAGCGCCATCCCCTGCTCGCCGATGCGGGTCTCGAGACCCCACGGCAGGTCGTGGACGAAGCCGGCCTGGCTGACGTCGAGGGCCGACTCGATCTCGGCCTCGGTCGCGTCGGCGCGACCCAGCGTGAGGTTCTCGCGGGCGCTCAGCGAGAACAGGGTCGGCTCCTCGAACGCCGTGGCCACCAGGGTCCGCAGGTGGCTCAGCGGCAGCTCGCGGATGTCGACCCCGTCGATGGTGATCCGGCCACCGGTGACGTCGTGGAGCCGCGGGACCAGCGCGGTGAGGATGGTCTTGCCCGACCCGGTGGCCCCGACCAGCGCCACGGTCTCCCCCGGCGCCAGGTCGAGGTTGACGTCGCGCAGGACGAGCTCGTCGGGCGCGTCGGGGAAGGCGAAGTCGACGTGCTCGAAGCGCAGGTGGCCGCGTGGCTCCGCGATCACCCGCTCGCCCGACACGATGTCGGGCTCGGTGTCGAAGATCTCCAGGATGCGCGCGGAGGAGGTCATCGCCTCCTGGGCCATCGCGAGGATGACGCCCAGCGACGCCACGGGCCAGACCAGGGACAGCATGAGCGTGATGAACGCGACGAGCTCGCCCGGCGTGAGGTTGCCGTGCCCGACGCCGATCGAGCCCAGCAGCAGGACGACGACGACCGCGAAGTTGGGGATCACCTCGAGGAAGGTCCAGAACTTCGCCGAGAGGCGCACCTTGTCCATGCTCGTCGCGTGGAGGACGGTGGCGGCGTCCTCGTAGCGCCGCGTGACGTGCTCACCGCGGCCGAAGGACTTGATCACCCGGATCCCGACGGCTCCCTCCTCGGCGAGCGTGGCGAGGTCGCCCTGCTCGTCCTGGACCCGGCGCGAGACCACGACGTAGGCCTTCTCGAAGCGCATCGACAACCACACGATGGGGGCGGCGGCGGCGGCCACGACGAGGCCGAGCGGCCAGTACATCCGCAGCAGCACGAGGGTCACCACGAGCACCTGGAGGATGTTGATCACCAGGAACAGCAACCCGAAGCCGCTGAAGCGCCGGATCGCCGAGAGGTCAGTCGTCGCCCGCGAGAGCAGCTGGCCCGACTGCCACTTCGAGTGGAAGCTCATCGGCAGCTCCTGGAGCCGCGCGTAGAGGTCGCGGCGCATTGCGGTCTCCATGCCGAGCACGGCGTTGGACTGCACCCAGCGGCGCCAGAAGACGAAGAGCGCTTCGAGCACGCCGAGGCCCAGCGCGAGCAGGCCGAGCGGCAGCACCGGAGCCAGCTCGCCGTCGGTGATGGGACCGTCGATGAGGGCCTTGGTGACCAGCGGGATCGCGATCGAGAGGGCTACTCCGGCCAGGGCGGTGCCGAGCATGATCGCGAGCGACAGGGTGTGGGGGCGCAGGTAACCGCGAAGCCGCCAGAGCGAGTGGACTCCGGCGGGGGGTTCCGAGATGGGGATGGTTGACATCGTCATCCAAGCCTAAGCGGGGCCACCGACAATTCGCGAACCAGTTTTCGCGACGCGCCGGGCGCCCCCGCTCACCCCGTGGCGAGCAGCCCGCGGACGACCCGCAGCCCCACCGACATCCGCGCCAGGTCGGCGGTGTCGTCGGCGCAGATCTCCTCCAGCGTGGCGGCCGCGCGGGCGACGACGGTGCTGTCGCCGTCCTCCCAGGCCGCGATCCGCGCGGGCACGGAGTCCTCCGGCGAGGTCGCCAGCAGCACCTGCCCGGTGAGCTGCGCGTGCACCGCGTGCAGGTCGTCGCGCAGCGCAGCGCGGGCCATCGTCTGCCACCGGTCCTCGCGCGGCAGCGCGAGGATCCGTCCGACCAGCGCCGGCAACCCGAGCCGTTCGGCCAGGGCGAAGTGCAGGCGCGCGACCTCGGCCGGGTCGAGGTCCTCGCGCGTCGCGATCTCGATGATGCCGAGCAGCATGTACGCCGGCGGCAGCCCCGCGACCCGGCTGGCCAGGTCCTCGGGGACGCCCTGCGCGACGAGCGTGTCACGCCGGTCGTGGTAGGCGACGAGCTCGCGACCGGTCATCAGCTCCGGCAGCTCGGCCATCACCCGCTGGACCTTGTCGGCGAAGTAGTCGACCAGCCCCTGGCTGTCCAGCGGTGCCCGACGGTTGGTCACCAACCACCGCGACGCACGCTCCACCAGGGTCCGCATCTCGATCCGCATCCGGGTCTGGACCGCGGCCCCGAGCACGTTGTCGTAGGTCTTGAGCTCGTTGCGCAGCGGCAGCGACCCGAAGATCTCCCGGGCCACGAAGTTGGCTCGGGTGAGCTCGGCCGCGGTCGCGCCCGTCTCCCCCTCCAGCCGCGGCCAGTAGGTCATGCCGGCGCCGTTGACGAGGTCGTTGACCACCTGGGTCACGATGATCTCGCGCCGCAGCGGGTGGTCGGAGACCTGCGTCCCGAAGCCCTCCCGGATGGCGGACGGGAAGTAGGCGCGCAGGTCGACGTCGAGGTAGGGGTCGTCGGGCAGGTCGGTGGCGACCAGCTGCTCGGCCAGCACGATCTTGGTCCAGGCCAGCAGCACCGACAGCTCCGGCGTCGTCAGCCCCTCGCCCCGTTCGAGCCGGCGACGTACCTGGCGGCTGGAGGGCAGGCCCTCCAGCTCGCGGTCGAGGATCCCCTGCCGCTCCAGCTTCTTCATCCAGTCCTCGTGGACGTGCAGGAGGGGCGCGGCGTTGGAGGCGGCGTTGGCCAGGGCGAGGTTCTGCTCGTAGTTGTCGCGCAGCACCAGGGCAGCGACCTCGTCGGTCATCGCCGCCAGCAGCTTGTTGCGCTGCTTCTCGGTGAGGTCGCCGTCCCTCACGACGCGGTCCAGGAGGATCTTGATGTTCACCTCGTGGTCGGAGGTGTCGACGCCGGCGGAGTTGTCGATGAAGTCGGTGTTCAGCCGGCCGCCCCGCAGGGCGTACTCGATGCGGCCCAGCTGGGTGAGTCCCAGGTTGCCGCCCTCGCCGACGCACGTGGCGCGCAGGTCGCGGCCGTTGACGCGGATCGCGTCGTTCGCCTTGTCCCCCGCGTCGGCATGGCTCTCCTCGGCGGCCTTGACGTAGGTGCCGATGCCGCCGTTCCACAGCAGGTCGACGGGCGCCTGGAGGATCGCCTTCATCAGCTCGGCCGGGGTCATGGCCGCCACTCCGGCGTCGATCCCCAGGGCCCGGCGGGTGGCGTCGTTCAGCGGGATCGACTTCAGGGAGCGCGGGTGGACCCCACCGCCCTCGGAGATCAGCGCCTTGTCGTAGTCCTGCCAGCTCGACCGGGGCAGCGCGAAGAGCCGCTGCCGCTCGGCGTACGACGCTGCCGCGTCGGGCGACGGGTCGAGGAAGATGTCGCGGTGGTCGAACGCGGCCACGAGCCGGGTGTGCTCGGAGCAGAGCAGGCCGTTGCCGAACACGTCGCCCGACATGTCGCCGATGCCGACCGCGGAGAAGTCCTCTGCCTGGCAGTCGATGCCGCGCTCGCGGAAGTGACGCTGCACCGACACCCAGGCGCCCCGGGCGGTGATGCCCATGGCCTTGTGGTCGTAGCCAACCGACCCGCCACTCGCGAAGGCGTCGCCCAGCCAGAAGCCGTAGTCCTTGGCGACGCCGTTGGCGATGTCGGAGAAGGTGGCCGTGCCCTTGTCTGCTGCGACCACGAGGTAGGAGTCGTCGCCGTCGTGGCGCACGACCGACACCGGCGGCACGGTCTCGCCGTCGACGAGGTTGTCGGTGATGTCGAGCAGGCCGGAGATGAACGTCGTGTAGCAGGCGATGCCCTCGGCCAGCCACGCCTCGCGGTTCCCCGAGTCGGGCAGCTGCTTGCAGAAGAAGCCACCCTTCGCGCCGACCGGCACGATCACGGTGTTCTTGACCATCTGCGCCTTGACCAGGCCGAGCACCTCGGTGCGGAAGTCGTCGCGCCGGTCGGACCAGCGCAGGCCACCACGGGCGACCGCACCGAAGCGCAGGTGCACGCCCTCCACGCGGGGCGAGTAGACGAAGATCTCGAAGCTCGGCCGCGGTGCCGGCAGGTCGGGGATCGCCGAGGGCTCGAGCTTGAAGGACATGTAGGGGTGCACGCGGCCGTCGCCGGCCGGCTGGAAGTAGTTGGTGCGCAGCGTGGCCCGGATGTGGGTCAGGTAGGAGCGCAGGATCCGGTCGTGGTCGAGGCTGGCCACGTCGTCGAGCGCGCGGGTGATCCGGTGCTCGACCTCCTCGACCCGCGCCGTCCGCGCCTCGGCGTCGGCGGCGAGGTGGTGGTTGAAGCCCGGTTCGAAGCGCGCCTCGAAGAGCTGGACCAGCAACCGGGTGATGTCGACGTTGTTGCGCAGCGCCCCTTCGATGTAGTCCAGGGCGAAGGGCGAGTTGCCCTGGCGCATGTACTTCGCATAGGCGCGCAGCACGGTCGCCTGCCGCCAGGTCAGGCCCGCGGCCAGGACGAGCGCGTTGAACCCGTCGATCTCGTTGTAGCCGTCCCAGACCGCGCGCAGCGCGTCCTGGAACCGCTCGCGGGAGTGGGCCGGCAGCGAGCGGCCGTACCGCAGCCCGAACTCGTAGATGTAGGTCGGACGCTCCAGTCCGTCGAGCTCGTAGGGGCGCTCGTCGACGACCTCGACCCCCATCGAGGAGAGCATCGGCAGGATCTCCGACAGCGAGAGCGCCGGACCGATCCGGAACACCTTCAGCCGGGCCTCGCCGCGGTCGGCGTCCAGCTCCTCGTAGAGCGACAGGTCGATCCCGGCGTCGCCCCGGATGGCCTCGAGGCGCCCGAGGTCGATCGAACCGGTGCGGGCGTCGAAGTCCTCCTTGTAGGCCTCCGGGAAGGAGTCGACGTAGCGGCGGCCGAGCAGCACGCCGACCTCCTCGCCGTACTCGGAGATGACCGCGTTGAGGAAGTCGTCACGCCACGACCGTGAGGCGTCGGTGAGCCGGCGCTCGAGCTCCGGGATGTCGACCTCGGCGATCGTGCCTCCCTTCGGCGGGTGCACCACGAAGTGCACCCGTGCGGTGGTCGACTCGTTGACCCGCACCGTGAACTCGACGGACTCGCCGCCGAGGTGCTCCTTGAGGATGTGGGAGAAGCGCTCGCGGACGCTGGTGTTGTAGCGGTCGCGCGGCAGGTAGACGAGGACGGAGACGTAGCGCCCGTAGGTGTCGCGGCGGATGAACATCCGCACCTGGCGCCGCTCACGCGCATGCATCGCCGCCTGGGCGATCGGAGCCAGCTCGTCGACCGGGGTGTGGAACAGCTCGTCGCGCGGGTAGGTCTCCAGGGTGTCCATGAGCGCCTTGCCGGCGTGGCTGCGCGCGTCGAACCCGGCGCGACGCAGGACTTCGGCAGCCTTCTCGCCCAGCAGCGGGATGCGGCTCAGCGACTCGGTGTAGGCGGCACTGGAGAAGAGCCCGAGGAAGCGTCGCTCCCCGACGACCTCGCCGTTCTCGAACTTCTTGACACCGACGTAGTCGAGGTACGCCGGACGGTGCACCGTCGCGCGCGAGTTCGCCTTGGCGAGCACCAGCAGGGTCTTCTCGCGGGCCTTGGCCTTGACCATCGCGGGGAGCTTGCCGAACGAGGCGGACATGTCCTGGTCGGCACGCAGGATGCCGAAGCCGGTGCCGGGGAGCGCCCGGAGCAGCTCGTCCTCGCCGTCGCGCTCAAGGCGGTACTCGCGGTAGCCGAGGAACGTGAAGTGGTCGGCGGCCAGCCACTCGAGCAGCTCACGCCCCTGGCGGATCTCCTCCGCCGGCAGCGGCGGCGGGTCGGTGTCCAGCTCCTCGACCACCGCGAGGATCTGGGTGTGCATCTTCTCCCAGTCCTCGACCGCCTCGCGGACGTCGCGCAGCACCCGCTCGAGCGACTCCTCGATCGCGTCGGGGTCGTCGCCCTCCCGGACCCGGTCGATCTCGACGTGCATCCAGGACTCGCGGACCGCCGCCCCCTCCGGCTCCAGCGAACCGTCCACGACCGGGGACACGGACTGCAGGGCGCCGGTGATGTCGCGCAGGACGTCGAAGTGCGGGTGGATCACGGCGTGGACGTCGCGCAGCTGGCGGGAGAGCTCCATCGTCAGGGAGTCGACCAGGAACGGCATGTCGTCGATGACGACCTCCACGACGGAGTGCCCGCCGGCCGACCAGCCGTGCTCGCTCAGGGTCGGGGTGAAGACGCGGACCTGCGCCGTGCCCTGGGGACGGTTGGCGGCGAGCTTCCAGTGCGACGCGAGGGCGCCGTACACGTCGACGTCGCTGCGCTCGCTGATGTCCTCGGGCGCCACGTGGCGGTAGTAGGCCCTGAGCAGGGCGTCCACCGCCTCGTGCGGCGGCCCCCCGGTGCCCTTGCGGGCCACGGCCAGGTCGATGGCCTTCGTGATGAGGTCGGCTTTGTCCTGATCCAGCGTCGTCGTTGACACACCACGACCCTAGGTCCCCGGTTGTGACGTCCACAACACGGGGCACGCGCGTCGCGTCACAACTGTGACCGCAGGTCCCACAGCAGCGGGTAGTAGCGCAGCGGAATGCGCGAACGCAGGTAGCCGGCGCCGCTGGAACCACCGGTCCCGGACTTGCCGCCGATCATCCGCTCGACCATCACGACGTGGCGGGCCCGCCAGCTCGCGGCCAGCTCGTCGTGCTGCAGGAGCGCCTCGGCGAGCGCCCAGACCACGGCGTGCTGCGACCGGTCGTGGGCCGCCGTACGCAGCGACGCGGAGACCTCCTCGTCGCTGCCCGCGGCGAGGCCCTCGGACTCGAGGACGTGGAGGAAGGCGTCCCACAGGGTCGGCTCCTCGAGCCGGGTCGCCAGCCGCTGCTGCTCGGCCTCGGTGAGCCCCTTGAACCGCTGGACGTACGACGGGTCCTTGGCGCCGGAGAGGAACTCGAGCTCGCGGAACTGCACCGACTGGAACCCGCTGGCCGGGGCGAGCCGCTGGCGGAACTCCAGGAAGTCCTGGGGGGTCATCGTCTCGAGCACGTCGACCTGCTGGACCAGGATCCGCTCGATGACGTGCACCCGCGCCAGCAGGTGCTGGGCCCACCACAGGCTGCGTTCCTCGATGATGCCGAGCATGGCGTCACGCGTCGCCTCGACCTCGTGCAGGAGCTGCTTGAACCAGAGCTCGTAGACCTGGTGGATGGTGATGAAGAGCAGCTCGTCGTGCGCGTCCGACTCGAGGTGCTGGGCGTCGAGGAGCTGGGGAAGGCGCAGGTAGCTGCCGTAGGTCAGCTGGGCACCCTGCTCACCGAAGGAGACGAACGTTTCACTCATGGGCGTGCACGTTAGCCGCTCGACGGCTTGCGCCATGATGTGCGCCATGAAGTTCCGACACGAGCTGTCCTACGAGGCAAGCCCCGACCAGGTCTTCGCGATGCTGGCCGACCCCGCCTTCCGCGAAGCGGTCTGCGCCGCCCAGGACGTCATCTCCGCCGACGTCGACCTGGCCCCGAACGGCAACGGCTTCTCGCTGACCCTCGACCAGCAGCAGCGGACCGACGACCTGCCCGGGTTCGCGCGCACCTTCGCCGGCGACTCCACCCGCGCCGTCCAGCGCGAGGAGTGGGCCGACTCGACCGGAGCGACCCTGAGGATCGACGCCCCCGGCAAGCCCTCGGAGATCGCGGGCACGATCACGCTGCGCCCGGAGGGCAGCGGCACGGTCGAGATCGTCGAGCTCGACGTGAAGGTCAAGGTGCCCCTCATCGGCGGCAAGCTCGAGAAGCTGCTGGCCGAGAAGATCCGCAGCGGCATGGACGCCGAGCACGGGGTCGGCACGGCCTGGCTGGCGGGTGACCGATGACCAGGCGGCTCACGCACGAGCTGACGTACGACGCCCCCGCGGCCGACGTGCACGCGATGCTCGCCGACGCGGCGTTCCGCGAGGAGGTCTGTGACTACCAGCGCGTGCTGCGCCGGCTGGTCACGGTCGAGGGTGACGCCACCTCGGACAGCCTGGTGGTGACGATCGACCAGGTGCAGGCGGCCCACGGGATCCCGTCGTTCGCGAAGAAGTTCGTCGGCGACGAGATCAACATCGTCCAGCGCGAGACCTGGACGTCGATCGAGCACGGTCAGATCCACGTGACGATCCCGGGCAAGCCCGGCGAGATGCGCGGGACGTCCCGGCTCGTCGAGACCGGCAGCAGCACCACGCAGACGGTCAACCTGGACATCAAGGTGGGCATCCCACTGGTCGGCGGCAAGATCGAGGGTCTCGTCGCCGACCTGCTGCTCAAGGCGCTCAAGGCCGAGCACAAGGTCGGGCGCGACTACCTGTCGCGCTGAGGATCCTCGGCATCCTCGCGGCGGTCCTGACGCCTGCGGACCGCCACGAGGAGCCCGAGGAACAGGAACGGCCCGAACGCCAGCACCAGCACCAGCACCTGCTCGAGCGGGTGCAGGGCGCCCAGGTGCAGGGGCAGGAGCGGCGCGTTCATGACTCGCGATTCTGCCGCAGGCGCCGGTGGTCTGGTCCGGTGGGCCCCGGCTCGTGACCGCCGTCACGTCCGGTCGTTGCGGGTGGCGGACGGGCATCCGGACCTGTCCACCACCACTCGGAAAGGTCTCACCATGAAGCGCATCGCCGCCGTCATCTCCCTCGCCGCCGCCGCCAGCCTCTTCACCTTCGCCCCGGCCCAGGCGGACCCGAGCCTGTGCCTGACCTACGACATCAACATCAACGGCCAGGGCCAGGCCGGCACCCAGTGCCTGCCGCCAGCCTGAGTGCTGGTTGCCTGACTGCTGCCCCACCCGAGGCCCCGCCGGTTCGCCGGCGGGGCCTCGCGCGCGTCGGGACGGCGCCCGAGACATGGTTCACATCCGCGGTCAGCGAGGAATGCCCGGTCCAGGGGCCGGGGTTGGTTCAACGTTCAACATGACCAAGCCACGATCAGAGGAGCCTCCATGCCTGACCTGTTCGACGCCCTTCGCGTGAAGTCCTGGGAGCTGGGGAACCGCCTCGTCATGGCGCCCCTGACCCGCAACCGAGCCGACGAGAACGGCGTACCCGGGGACCTGGCTGTGGAGTACTACGCCCAGCGCGCCTCGGCCGGGCTGATCATCAGCGAGGGCACCCAGCCCAGCTCTGTCGGCCAGGGCTACCCGAACACCCCGGGCATCCACACCGCCGAGCAGGTCGCCGGCTGGCGCCGGATCGCGGACGCGGTCCACGAGCGCGGCGGCCGGATCGTCGTCCAGCTCATGCACGCCGGCCGCGTCGCCCACCCCGACAACAAGCACGGCCTCGAGAGCGTCGCCCCCAGCCCCCTGGCCGCCCCCAACGAGATGTTCACCGCCTCCGGCATGCTGCCGCACCCCACGCCGCGCGCCCTCGACCTCGGGGAGATCCCCGCGGTCGTCGAGGAGTACGTCCACGCCGCCCGCAGCGCGGTCGAGGCCGGCCTGGACGGTGTCGAGGTGCACGCCGCCAACGGCTACCTGATCCACCAGTTCCTCGCCCCCGGCTCGAACCAGCGTGACGACGAGTACGGCGGCTCGCCCGAGAACCGGGCCCGCTTCGCCATCGAGGTGACCCGGGCCGTCGCCGAGGCCATCGGCCCCGAGCGCGTGGGCATCCGGATCTCCCCCGCCCACAACATCCAGGGCGCCACCGAGGAGGACCCGGCCGACGTCGAGGCGACGTACGGCGCCCTCGTCGAGGCGATCGCTCCCCTCGGGCTGGCCTACCTCAGCATCCTGGCCGAGCCCCGCCTCGACCTCGTGCAGCGGCTGCGCAAGGACTTCGGTGGCGTGGTCATCGCCAACGACGGCTTCGGGCAGATCACGACGCGCGAGACGGCCCAGGCGATCCTGGACGAGGACCTCGCCGACGCGGTCGCCGTCGGGCGGCTCTTCCTCGCCAACCCCGACCTGCCGAAGCGCTGGGAGACCGGCGCCGAGCTCAACGAGCCGAACGGGGCCACGTTCTACGGCGGCGGTGCCGAGGGCTACACCGACTACCCGTTCCTCGACTGACGTCCCCGGTGGTCGAGCAGCGAAGGTCGGCGCTTGCTGCTCGACCGCCAGCGGGGGTGGGGGTCAGCCCATGTGGGGGTAGCGGTAGTCCTTCGGGGGCACGAACGTCTCCTTGATGCTGCGCGGGCTGGTCCAGCGCAGCAGGTTGACCGCGGCACCGGCCTTGTCGTTCGTGCCACTGGCCCGGCCACCGCCGAAGGGCTGCTGGCCGACGACGGCGCCGGTCGGCTTGTCGTTGATGTAGAAGTTGCCGGCCGCGAAGCGGAGCTCCTTGCGGGCCGCACGCGATCGCGTAGCGGTCCTGGGCGATGATCGCGCCGGTCAGGGCGTAGGGAGCGAACGACTCCATCTGCGCGACGACCTGCTCGAAGTCGCCGTCCTCGTAGACGTGCACGGCCAGGATCGGGCCGAAGTACTCGGTCGAGAAGATCTCGTCGGTCGGGTCGGTCGACTCCACCACGGTCGGGCGCACGAAGTAGCCCACCGAGTCGTCGACCTGGCCACCGGCGAGGATCTGGAGGTGCTCGGCGCCCTCGGCGCGCGCGATCGCGGCCTGGTGCTTGGCGAACGCGCGCTCGTCGATCACCGCGCCCATGAAGTTCGACAGGTCCGTGACGTCACCCATGGTGAGCGCCTCGACCTCGGCCAGGAACTGGTCCTTCAGCCTGGTCCACACCGAGCGGGCGACGTACGCGCGCGACGCGGCGGAGCACTTCTGGCCCTGGAACTCGAACGCACCCCGGATCATCGCCACCCGGGTCACGTCGGGGTCGGCCGAGGGGTGGGCGACGATGAAGTCCTTGCCGCCGGTCTCGCCGACGATGCGCGGGTAGGAGCGGTACGACGCGATGTTCTCGCCGACCGTGCGCCACAGGTGCTGGAACGTCGGGGTCGAGCCGGTGAAGTGGATGCCGGCCAGGTCGGGGCTGGCCAGGGCCACCTGGGACACCTCGAGGCCGTCGCCGGGGAGCATGTTGATGACGCCCGGCGGCATCCCGGCCTCCTCGAGCAGCTCCATCGTCAGCGACGCGGCGAGCTGCTGGGTGGGCGAGGGCTTCCAGATCACCGTGTTGCCCATCAGCGCCGGCGCCGTGGGCAGGTTGCCGGCGATCGCGGTGAAGTTGAACGGCGTGATCGCGTAGACGAAGCCCTCGAGCGGGCGGTGATCGGTGCGGTTCCAGATCCCCGGGCTGTTCGCGATCGGCTGGTCGGTCAGGATCTGCTTGGCGTAGTGGACGTTGTAGCGCCAGAAGTCGATCAGCTCGCACGCCGCGTCGATCTCGGCCTGGAACGCCGTCTTGGACTGGCCCAGCATCGTCGCGGCGTTGATCCGCTGGCGCCACGGGCCGGCCAGCAGGTCGGCAGCCTTGAGCAGGATCGCGCAGCGCTCGTCGAAGGCCAGCCCGCGCCACTCGGGCGCGGCGTCCCGGGCCGCCTCGACGGCCGCCTTGGCATCCGCCTGCGTGGAGTTCCGCATGACCCCCAGCACGTGCTGGTGGTCGTGCGGCTGCACGACCTTGATCTCCGCGCCACCACCGGCCTGCCTCTTGCCCCCGATGTGGGCCTGCAGGTCGTGCTGCTCGTGCTCGAGCTTGTCGAGCTCCACGACCAGGGCATCCCGTTCGGGGCTCCCCGGCGCGTAGGTCAGGTTCGGCTCGTTGGTGGGAGCCGGGGAAAGGTGATCGCGTCCATGGTCGCGATGTTGTCAGAGACCCACGACTTGCTCAAAGCAGGTGCGGGATCTCCTGCGTCGCGAACCACGCGAGGTCGTCGTCCTCGTCGGCGCCCTCGTCACGGTCGTGGGTGTCGACATGGGCCGCGGCGACGTTCTTCCACGGCACGTCGGCCGCGACGTCCACCAGCGTGGGGTCCTCGCCCGGAACCGGCACCACCGAGGGCACGTCGGCGGCGACCACGAACCGGCGCGGTGCGTCGGCGGTGCTCCGCAGCCGGTCGGAAGTGGCGGCGGCCGCCATCAGCGCGGCGTACTCCCACGACTCCTCGTCCCCGTCGGCCCACTCGGCCCGTAGGGCGTCGGTCACGGCGTGCGCCCGCAGCGGACCGTCCAGCCGGCCCTCGGCCACCAGGCGCGCCAGCTGCGTCGATGTGAGCGGGACGTAGATGCGCTCGCTCACTCGACACCCTTCTTCGACGTCCTGGACCCCTTGGCCGCGGGCTTCCTGCGGCCCCGCGGCACACGGGGGCGGGCGTCGGTGGCGGTGTCGACGAGCTCGTCGAGCGCCTCGCGGATGCAGGTGCCGAGCAGGTCGGCGTCCGGGAGCAGGTCCCGGTCCGCGGTGATGCCGTAGAAGACCCCGCCGTCGTACGACGTGACGCCGATCGCCAGGGCATGTCCCGGCAGCAGCGGGTGGACGGGATAGGTCTCGACCATCCGCGCGCCGGCGGCGTAGAGCGGGAACTGCGGACCGGGGACGTTGGTGACGCTCACCTGGAAGCCCCGGCGCAGCTCGGCCGCGGCGACGCGGGACCCGATGGCGTGGAACGTCGTCGGCGCGAAGCCCGCGATGCCGGCGAGCCGGTTGGCGGCCACGGAGCGGCCGGTCTCCTTGTGTGCCTGGAAGGAGTAGGAGACCTGGTGCAGGCGCACCACGGGGCTGGCCTCGCCGATCGGGAGGTCGACGAAGTGCGCAGCGATCTGGCTGCCGAGCGAGGTGGCCTCCAGCTCCTCGTCGATGACCGAGATCGGCACCACGGCACGGATCTGCCGCATCCCGCTCAGCGACTCGGCACGGGTCATCAGCCAGCTGCGCAGGGCACCGGCGACCGTGGCGAGGATGACGTCGTTGACGGTGCCGCCGTGCACGGCCCGCACGGTGCGGTAGTCCGAGAGCTCGGTGTGGACCGCGACGAAGCGGCGCTGCTGGGACAGGGTCCCGGTGAAGGGCGACTGCCACTCGGGCCGGCGTCCGCTCAGGGCGTTGACGACCCGACCGGTCCGCCGGGCCGCGGAGTCCGCGCCGCGCAGGACGGAGGCGGTCCGGCTCCGCACGGTGTCGACGACGGTCGCCGGCGACGTCGAGTCGTGCAGCGCGTGCTTGACGAGCGCGGTGTTCGAGAGCCGCGCCCGTGCACGCCACTCGTCGCCGCCCAGCTCCTTGGGCGAGGCGCTGACGTCGAGCAGGACCTGGCCGAGATCGACGGTCTCGACGCCGTCGACCAGGACGTGGTGGGACTTCGAGAGCAGCGCGACCTGGCCGCCGGCCAGGCCCTCGACGAGGTACATCTCCCACAACGGCCGGGTGCGGTCCAGGGGCCGGGAGACGATGCGGGCGACGAGCTCACGGAGCTGGTCCATGTTGCCCGGGCGCGGCAGCGCGGAGCGGCGTACGTGGTAGGCGAGGTCGAAGTCCTCGTCGTCCACCCAGACCGGGTTGGCGACCCGTCCGGGCACCGACTGGATGCGCTGGCGGTAGCGGGGAACGAAGGAGATGCGGTCCTGGATCAGGCTGACGAGCCGGTTGTGGTCGAACCCCGAGTCACCGGGGTCGAGGATCTCCACCGTCGCGTTGTGCATGGGCGTCGACGGGGACTCGGCGGCCAGGAAGGCCAGGTCCCGCGGCCGGAGCCGCTCACTCATCTGCTGCCCTTTCGTTGCGTCGTCCGGGGGGTCGCCGGAAGACCGCTCTTGGTACATGGGATTCTGACAGAGGTCTGCACCAGTTGGTGCACGTCCCACCCCGAGCCCCCCAATCAGAGGAATGTGACCGATGCGCCGAAGCGTGGCGACCGTGGCGACTCTCGCCTGCACCCTTGTGCTCACCGCTGCCTGCGGCGACGACGGGGACGGCAGCACCGGGACCGGGGACACGAAGGTCATCGACATCACGTTCGCCGACGGCTCGGTCACGCCGAACGGCGACCGGGTCGAGGTCGACAAGGGCCAGCCGATCGAGCTCGTGGTCAAGGCCAGGGAGCCAGGCGAGATCCACGTGCACTCCACCCCCGAGCAGGAGCTCGAGTACGGCGCCGGCACCACCACGCTCAAGCTGAGCATCGACACCCCTGGCGTCGTCGACGTCGAGGCACACGACCTGGACGTCACCATCGTCCAGCTCGAAGTGCGCTGAGGTGTCGCCTGACGGCATCTCGCTGGCGCACGGGATCGGCGGCGCCAAGGACCTGCCGATCTCCCCCGAGCTGGCCATCGCCGGCGCTGTCGCGGCGCTGACCGTCTCGTTCACCGTCCTGGCCATCGCCTGGCGCTCCCCGCGCTACGACGAGGCCACGAGCGGACGCCCGGCCCCCGGCTGGCTCGCCGCGCTGGTCGACGCCACGGGTTTCCGGGTCGCCCTGCGGATCTTCGGGATGCTCCTGATGGCCTACGCCGCGGTGGCGGCAGTCCTCGGCAAGGACCTGCTCACCAACCCGTTCTTCGGCATGTTCTACGTGTGGTGGTGGGTCGGGCTGGTGCCGCTGTCGCTGCTGCTCGGCCCGGTGTGGAAGGCGATCAGCCCGGTCCGCACCATCAACCTGCTCTTCGCCCGGCTCTCCGGGAGCGACCCCGACCAGGGTGTGTTCGCCTACCCCGAACGGCTGGGCCACTGGCCCGCGGCGTTCGGGCTCTACGCCTTCGTCTGGCTGGAGCTGGTCTACCCCTACTCCACCGAGCTCGGCCCGGTGCGGCTGTGGTGCGCGGTGTACGTCGCGGCCATGTTGCTGGGCGGGGCCCTGTTCGGTAGCACGTTCTACGAGCGGGCCGACCCGTTCGAGGTCTACTCGAGCCTGGTCGCGAAGCTGTCGGTGTGGGGCCGGCGCGGCGACCAGCTGGTCATCCGCAGCCCGCTCGCGAACCTCGACACCGTGCCCGTCCGGCCGGGCCTGGTCGCGGTGGTCGCGGTGCTGTTCGGCAGCACGGCCTTCGACTCGTTCCGCGACGCCTCGGAGTGGGTGAAGTTCGTCCAGTCGAGCGACGTCTCGACCACGCTGCTCAACAACCTGGCGCTGCTGACGTTCTGCCTCGCGGTGGGCCTGATCTTCGCGCTGGGTTGCATGCTGACCGGGGTGGGCGACGACCTGCGGCGAGTCGAGCTGCCGAACCTCTTCGCACACTCGGTGGTGCCGATCATCGTGGGCTACATCGTGGCGCACTACCTGACCTACCTCGTCGTGGTGGGCCAGTCGACGTTGATCCAGGCCAGCGACCCGCTCGGCAACGGCAGCAACCTGCTGGGCACCGGCAACTGGCGCGTGAACTACTGGCTGACCACCCAGCCGACGTTGCTGGCCGACATCAAGGTCGTGAGCGTCGTGCTGGGCCACGTGCTCGGGGTCGTGGCGGCCCACGACCGCGCGGTCCGCCTGCTCCCCCTGCGGCACCAGCTCACGGGCCAGCTGCCGTTGCTGTTCGCGATGGTCGCCTTCACCGTGGGCGGGTTGTACCTGCTGTTCGCCGCCTGATCCGGCCCGATGGAGCAGGAGCGGAGGCCCCGGACCCCGGCGCCAGGGCATCCACGAGCGTGGCGACCGCACGCCCGAGCGGTGAGTCGCCGACCTCGGCCAGGGTGCGGCCGGCCACCAGCGCCCGGTCGACGGTGGGCCGGTCGTCGGGCAGGAAGTGCAGGCCGGAGAGCCGCGCGAAGCCGGACACCATCCCGGCGATGTCCTTCTCCGACCAGCCCAGCGAGGGCCGTGTGCGGTTGACCACGACCCGGGCCGGGGCACCGCCGCTCAGCTCACGCAGCTCGACCAGCGCGCGGGCGAGGCGCGAGAGGCCGACCGGGTCGGCGTTGCCGACCACGACCACCTCGTCGGCCACCTCGAGCACGCCCAGCGTCATCTGGTTGCGGCCCGGACGCGAGCCGAAGTCGGACGCCCGGTCGTCCTCGAGGCTGAAGCCGGTGTCGACGACGACCTGGCCGTGGTCGCGGGCCACCTCGAGGAGGTGCTCGATCGCCCCGGCCCGGATCTCCACCCAGCGGTCGGCACGCGGCAGGCCGGTGACGACCGTGAGGTGGCCGTCGACCGCGCGCTGGACCGAGGCGAAGCGATCGGCGAGGTGGCCGCTCGTCGCCAGCCGGGCGGCCGAGAGCAGGCCGGAGACCTCGTCCAGGATCCCCAGCTGCTGGGCCACGGCGCCGCCGTAGGGGTCCGCGTCGACCAGCACCGTGCGGAGCCGTCGGCGTGCCAGCTCGGCGGCGATCCCGGCAGCGACGGTGGTGCGCCCGGGCGCGCCGGCCGGTCCCCAGACGGCGATCACCCTGCCGCCGGGCACCGGGTCGGCCGCGGGGCCGGCGGGCGGTGCGAAGCCGTCAGGGCCCTCGGGACCGATCGCGGCGGGGTCGTCCTCCGTGGCCGTGACAGCCTCCGGCAGGGAGTCGAGGGCGTTCTCGGCGACGAGGGCACGGATCCCGATCCGGGAGGCCCGCAGCCGGGCGGCGTCCGCCGGTGCGCCGGCGGGCAGGATCGCGACCGGTCGCACCCGGTGTGCGCGCAGGTGGTCGGTGGCGGCGAGGTCCAGCCCCGGGGCGTCGAGCCCGAGGACCGCCACATCGGCCTGGCCGGCGGTCGCGGCCGCGAGCAGGTCGTCGACGTCCACGCAGCGCTTGAGCACCACCACGCCGGGATGCTCGTTGAGCAGCCGCAGCGCGGCGGACTCCCATCCCGCTCCGGAGGCCACGACCAGGACGACGACCACCGCGTCAGCCCCGTCGTACGACGGTGAGGACGGGGCTGTCGTAGGCGCCCAGCAGCCTGAAGAACCGGCTGGTCGCCTGCTCGTCGACGGCCAGCACCAGCTGCCGCTTGCCGGTGGCGGCGAAGCCCTCGTCGAGCGGTGGCGCGTCGACGACGGTCACCTCGGCGAGTGCCGGGGCCGAGTCCTCCCCCGCCCGCGCCCGCCCCGCCGACCGGGACGCCGACGCTGCCACGAGGTAGATGTCGACGACGGACCCGGACTCCACCGAGCCCGGCACCAGCTCGGCGTCCACGGCGATCGGCACCTGGAGCAGGTCGCCGTCGTCCGCGGACCCGACCGCGGCCCGTGGGAGCAGCTCCCCCGTGCCCAGGCCCCGGGTCAGCGCGAGGTCGGCCGGCAGCTCGTCGTCGACGGTGAAGTAGCCGTCCAGGTCGCCGGCGTCGGCGAAGCGCACCCGCGTCGCGACGAGGTCGTCGGCCGTCACCTCGTCACCGGCACCCATGTCGGAGGCGGCCGCCCACAGCGACACGGTGTCGTCGGCGGCGCTGAGCAGCCTGGCGCCCGCCAGGACCGACACGGCCACGATCACGACGCCGACCCACATCCGCGGATCTCGCCATCCGGGCGCGGTGGCGCGGACGGCGGGAGGTGCGGACGGCGGCGTGGGCGCCCCGAGATTGCTGGCCACGCGCCCCATCATGCAGCCAGCGGGCCCTGCGGTCACCCCATCGTCCACAGACTCCGGTGAGGCGACGGACGTCCGGGTGCGGGAGGTGGGATCATGGGGCCATGTCCGGCACGCCCCGCTTCCTCACGCTCGCCGACGTGGCGGAGGTGCTCAACACCTCCAGCGCGCAGGTCTACGCCCTCGTCCGCCGCGGCGACCTCGCCGCGATCAAGATCGGCGGCCGGGGCCAGTGGCGGGTGGAGGCGGCCCAGCTCGAGGAGTTCATCGCGCGGATGTACGCCGAGACCAGGACGTTCGTCGACGAGCACCCCTACGTCGAGACGGACCAGCGCCCGGGGAGCTGAGGAGGTCAGCCGACCTCGGAGCCCAGGGTCACGGAGATGATCTGCTCCTCGCCGTCGCGCTGGACGGTGAAGTCGAGGGTCTCCCCCGGCTGGTGGGACCGGATCGCCACGATCAGGGCGATGCCGTCGGTGACCCGCTCGCGCTCCACCTCGACGATGACGTCACCCGCCTTCAGGCCGGCCTTCGCGGCCGGGGAGTCCTCGAGGACCTCGTCGATCGTCGCGCCCGAGCCGTCGTCCTCCTGCTCGCGCTGCACCTTGGCGCCGATGACCGGGTAGCGCGCCTCACCGGTGCGCAGGATCTGGTCGGCCGTGATCCGCACCTGTTCGATCGGGATCGCGAACCCGACACCGATGTTGCCGGACTCGCCGCCCACGCTGCCGCCCGTGGTGGCGATGGCGGAGTTCACGCCCACCACCTGCCCCCGCAGGTTGACCAGCGGTCCGCCGGAGTTCCCGGGGTTGATGGCGGCGTCGGTCTGGACCGCGTTGATGTACGACGAGTCGTTGCCGGCGTCGCCCGTGGTGACGGGACGCTGCAACGCGCTCACGATGCCGGCGGTCACGGTCGAGCTGAGACCGAGCGGCGAACCGAACGCGACGACCTCCTCCCCGACTCGCAGCGCCTGCGAGGCGCCGAGCGAGGCGGGCTTGAGGGATCTCGCCCCCTTGGCGTAGAGCACGGCGAGGTCGTAGACCGCGCTGCGCCCGACGACGGTGGCTTCGTAGCGGTTGCCGTCCTGGTCGACGATCTCGATCGGACCCTCGTTCTCGGCGGCGTCCTGCACGACGTGGTTGTTGGTGACGACGTGGCCCTGGCGGTCCAGGACGAACCCCGACCCGGTCGCCCCACCCTTCTCGCCCTGGTACTCGGCCGAGATCTGCACGGTGCTCGGCAGCAGCGCCTGGGCCACCGCGGCAACCGAGCCGTTGTCCTGCTCGAGCGGCGGGACCGAGACCGTGTCGACGCTCGGGAGGCCGCCGGCGACGGTGCCGGGGGTGTCGGAGTCCGAGAGCTCGTTGTAGACGACGCTGCCGACCGTCCCCCCGATCGCACCGAGCACGAGGGCCATCGTGGCGACCACCGGCCACAGCCAGCCTGGGACACGGCCGCGCGGCACCGAGTGGCGGGCCGGCGGCGCCGGCAGGGGCTGGGTCCCCGGCGGCGGAAAGCCCGCCCACTGACCCGGCGGCGGCTGCGTGGTGGGCGGGACCCAGGACGGAGCCGGAGGCTCGACACCACGGTCCCGGCCCAGCGGCCGCGTGGGCTCGGTGTCGTCCCAGCCCGCCGGCGCGGGCTGGTCTGCCTGGGGATGGGGACCGGGCGCCTGGCCCTGGTCGTGCTCGTTCACGTGCCTATCTTGACCCAAGGGCTAAATCCGGCTCGGGATCGGGACCTCAGGGAGTGCGGTCGCGGGGGTTGGGACTGACGACCGGCGTGAGCGTGGGGGTGCCCGTGCGGGGCGAGTCGGAGGGGCGCACCAGCTGGGTGACCGGACCTCGCCGGTCGACGGGCGGATTGCCCGGGGCGACGCCGAGGGCCAGGACGCCCAGCACCGCGGCACCGACCGCTCCCCCGCCGATGGCGACCAGTCCGACGTTGCGCCGGGACCGGTGGTGGTCGCCGTGGCCCATCGCGAGGTAGCTGTCACCCGGCGGCAGGCCACCGCCGAGCAGCGAGCCCTTGAGGTGGTCGGGTGCCTGCCCGGAGTCCCGGGACAGGCCGGCGAGGCAGGTCTTGATCCAGCCCTCGCGCTCGACCAGGTCCCGGCAGGAGTGGCAGCTGTGCACGTGGGCCCAGGCGCGTTCGGCCTCCTCCGGCGGCAGCTGGCCGTCGAGCAGGGCGCTGACGCGGGTGCCGAGGTGACCGATCACGGAGCGGTCCCCCAACCGGACAGGACGGGGCCGGTCGCGCGCGCGGCGTCCGGACCGGAGTACCGGGCCCGACCGGCCTGCGGCGCACGATGGGCCAGGGCGGAACGGAGCATGGCCCGGCCCCGGTGGATGCGCGAGCGGACGGTGCCGAGCTTGGCGCCGAGGATCTCGGAGATCTCCTCGTAGGACAGGCCCTCCACGTCACACAGGACCACGGCCGCGCGGAAGTCCGGCGGCAGCGTGGCCAGGGCCCGCTCGATGTCGTCGTCGAACGTCTGGTCGGCGTACGCCTCGTCGGGGCTGGGCGTGGTGCTGGTCAGCCGGTCGGCGCGCTCGTCCGACAGCGCGTCGAAGCGGATCCGCTGCTTGCGGCGGGCCTGGTCGAGGAAGAGGTTGGTCGTGATCCGGTGCAGCCAGCCCCCGAACGTGCCGGGGGTGTAGGTCGACAGGGACCGGAACACCCGCACGAAGACCTCCTGGGTGAGGTCCTCGGCGTCGTGACGGTTCCCGGTGAGCCGGTAGGCCAGCCGGTAGACCCGGTCGGAGTGCTGGTCGACGATCTCGTCCCAGGAGGGGACGGCCCCGTCCATGTCGCGGTCCATGTCGCGCGTGCCGGCCTCGACGTCCACGAGGGTCTCCTTGCCGCGCGAGGTACGCGCCTGTGATCCGAACAGCGTCCTGACCTTCCTCACGGTAGAAGACGGTTCTGAGAGAACCCTGTGAGCCGAGGCTCCTCACCCTCCGACAACGACCGGGACGCCGCGCCTGTTCCGCCGCGGGGGCATTGGTCCGTCCACATCTGTGACCTTGTGCCCTGACCACGGCTGCCGGGGAGACGGACGTTGGAGGGGTAGCGCAGAGACGACGCAGAGTCGACGCAGCGTCGACCATCCGGGGGGGTGGGACCAGTCAGGGCGCATCTCGCAACGAGACCGGCGCCGGCGGTCAGGGGCGACGGCTCGGAGGAGCCGATCGTCCGGGCAGCCTGGTCGTGACACCGCGGACCAGCCGGGCTGGGACAACCTCTCCGTCACCCCGCCGTGGCCGTCCCTGGCCGTCATCCTGCTGGTGGTCCTGCTGTCGTCGATCCTGACCACCTGGCTGCCGGCCCGCAGGGCCGCGCGGACCTATCCGGCGGAGGCGCTGCGCTACCAGTAGGACGGACACGTCGAGGACGGCCCGGCTGCCTGCGCCGCGCTCGGGCGACGGGGTATCGTCGCCGCCAACGCTGCACCCCGTCTCATCCCGTGGAGGACGTCATCACCACCCCGATCAAGCCCGCGAGCTGGTCCTACGCCGAGGGCTTCGTCCCCGAGGACGAGGTCCTCACCGCGGCGCGCGCACGTGCCGAAGAGGTCGGCGTGGTCTCGATCGGCTCGGGCGGCGGCGCCGCCCTGCGCTTCCTCGCCTCGGTCCTCGACGCCCGCGCGGTCGTCGAGATCGGCACCGGCACCGGCGTCTCGGGCCTGTGGCTGCTGCGCGGGATGCGCGCCGACGGCGTGCTGACCACGGTGGACATCGAGGCCGAGCACCAGCGCCTGGCTCGCCAGTCGTTCACCGAGGCGGGCATCCCGGCCCAGCGGGCCCGCACCATCTCCGGTGCGGCGCTGGACGTGCTGCCGCGCCTGACCGACGGCCACTACGACCTGGTCTTCTGCGACGCCGACAAGGCGGAGTACGCCGCCTACCTCAAGGAGGCGCTGCGCCTGCTGCGCCCCGGTGGCGTGGTGGCCTTCGACAACGCGCTGTGGCACGACCGGGTGGCCGACCCCGCCCAGCGCGACGAGGAGACCGTCTCGATCCGCGACCTCGGTCGTGCGGTCATCGAGCACGACGACCTGGTCTCCGTGCTGCTGCCCGTGGGCGACGGCCTGCTGGCCGCCAAGAAGGAATGGTCTCCCGAGACCTGAGGGTCAGCCGGTCGGGCTGGCCCGGAAGCCTTCCCAGCCCTCGGCGATCGCGACGATGTCGCACTCCTCGACCAGGACCGGCGCGCTGCCGATGATCCTGGAGCCGGGCGACTCGGCGGCGGTCTCGCGGAACGTGCGCTGGAACTCCGCGCGCGCCTCGTCGCTCGCGAAGACGTAGCAGCCCTCGAACCACTCGCCGGCGCGCATCCGCCAGACCTTGAAGCCCAGCCCGGCCATGCCGGTGAAGCGGGCGTGCGAGCTGTCCGCGACGTACGACGCCAGCTCGGCCTCGACCCCCTGGGGTGCGTCGGCCAGCGACCAGCGGACGGTCAGGCCCTTCATCGCACCGCTCCGACGGGGTCCTCGCCGCCGAGCCACTGCAGCAGGGCCCGGGCCCCGAAGCCGGTGGGCCCGGTGGTCCACTCGTGGTTCTCGTCGGGCGAGTCGCCCACCGAGGCCACGTCGAGGTGGGCCCACGGCACCCCACCGACGAAGTGCTGCAGGAAGAGCGCCGCAGTGATGGCACCCGGCCCGCCCGGCGCGTTGTCGGCGTCGGCGACCTTCGACTCGAGCTTCTCCTCGTAGGCGTCCGCGAGCGGGAAGCGCCACAAGGGCTCCCCCGCGGCCCGGCCGGCCTCGGAGATCACCGTCGAGAGGCCTTCGTGGTTGGCGAAGTAGCCGCCGGTCCGCTGGCCCAGCGCGACCTTCATCGCTCCGGTCAGGGTGGCGATGTCGACGATCACGTCGGGCTTGACCTCCGCGACGGCGTACGCCAGCGCGTCGGCCAGCACCAGGCGCCCCTCGGCGTCGGTGTTGGTGACCTCGCTGGTGCGGCCGCCGTAGTGGCGAACGACGTCGCCGGGTCGCACCGCGTTGCCGGCGATGGCGTTCTCGGCGGCAGCGATCAGCCCGACCACCCGCACGGGGCAGCGGACGGCGGCCAGCGCCCCGAGCACGGCGATCACGACGGCGCCGCCGGTCATGTCGCGTTTCATGTTGACCATCGACTCGCCCGGCTTGATCGAGAGACCGCCGGTGTCGAAGGTGATGCCCTTGCCCACCAGGGCGACGATCGGGGTCTTCCGGTCGGCCTTCGGGGGCTTGTAGTCGAGGCGGATCAGCCGCGGCGGGGTGGCCGAGGCCTGGCCTACCGCGATGATGCCGCCGAACCCGTCCGCGGCGAGCTTGCGCTCGTCAAAGATGGTGACGTCCAGCCCGGACTCCTCGCCCAGCACCCGAGCCTGCTCGGCCAGCCAGGCCGGGTTCTTGAGGTTGGACGGGACCGTGGCCAGCAGCCGCGAGCGCCAGCTGGCTCCGCCGATCGCGAGCGCCCGGTCGAGGGCGCGTGCCAGGGAGCCCGTGTCGGGCAGGCCGGCCAGCACGATGCGCGCGACAGGCCGGTGCTCCGGCGGCTTCGAGCGCCAGTGGAAGCCGAACGACCCGAGCATCGCGCCCACCACGAAGGCCTCGAACCCCTCCGCGGTGGCCAGCGCCGGGATGGACGTCGCGACGCTGGCGCGGTCCTTGGTGGCACGCGCCAGCGCGGCACCCGCTCGACGGAAGTCCTCCACGCGCTGCTCGCCGAGGCCGACCAGCAGCACCCAGCGCAACGCCTCGTTGTCCGGACCGCCCAGCGGCACGGGCAACGAGGTCACCTCGCCCGCCTTGCCGGTGGCGGCGTTCATCTCGAGCAGGGTCAGCAGGTCGGTCCCGAGCTGCTCGGCCACCTCGTCGGCCCCGGGGCCGAGCAGGAGCGAGCCCTCCTCGTCGCCCGGGAGGACGGGGAGGGCCAGCACCTCGACTCCGAGGATCGCGTGCGGCCGCAGGTCGCTGAGCGCGAACTCCGGCGGCGACACCTGTGCGGGAAGGGAATGGGCTTCGGTCGCTGCCTCGGGCATCAGGCGACCATCAGACCGACCGTCATCCGACGACGTCCTTGAGGGCGGCGCCGAGCGCACCCGCCTCCTCGGCGTTGAGCTCGACAACGAGACGGCCACCGCCTTCGAGCGGGACGCGCATCACGATGCCGCGTCCTTCCTTGGTGACCTCCAGCGGACCGTCGCCCGTCCGCGGCTTCATCGCCGCCATCCGCGCACCTCTTCCTCTTGCTGTCCCAGAGCGAGCAGAGTCAGAGCGACCCCGCACGCCGTATGAGGGTCCATTATCCCCCATGGCGACCGCGACACCGACCACAACCCCGCACCGGGCCTCCGCGACCTGCCGGGGACGGGCTGGCACACTCCGAGCATGCATGCTCGGTCGGCGCTGTTCGACGTCTACGGCGACCACCTGCGCGCCCGCGGGAGCCAGGCCCCCGTCGCCGCGCTCGTCCGCATGCTCGACCCCGTCGGGATCGCCGCTCCCGCCGTGCGCACCGCCATCTCGCGCATGGTCATGCAGGGCTGGCTGGAGCCGGTCCAGCTCGCCGGAGGACGCGGCTACCGCGCCACCGAGCGGGCCAACCGCCGGCTCGACGAGGCCGCGGACCGGATCTACGGCCACGCCGAGCCGGCCTGGGACGGCAGCTGGCACCTCGCCTTCGTCGACCCACCGACGTCTCGCAGCGCCCGCACCCGGCTCCGCGCGGACCTGGCGTTCGTGGGGTACGCCGAGCTGGTCGACAACGTGTGGGTCAGCCCGTTCCCCCGCACCGAGCTGGCCTCGGTGCTGGACCGGGCCGGGGCCACGGCACGGACCGCCCGCGCCGAGGACTTCGACCCGCCGCCCACCGAGGCCTGGGACCTCGCGGCGCTGCACGAGGCCTACACCCGCTGGCTCGCCACGGCCGCCGACCTGGTCACCGACCAGCTCTCCGCCCACGACGACGAGGACGAGGCGGCGTTCGCGGCCCGGTTCCACCTGGTCCACGAGTGGCGCAAGTTCCTCTTCGCCGACCCCGGCCTGCCCCAGCAGCTGCTCCCGCCCGACTGGCCGGGGCGTGCCGCGGCCGAGCTGTTCGCGAGCGAGGCGACCCGGCTGAAGCCGGGCACCGACCGGTTCGTGGCGCGCTGCCTCGACCTCTGACCGGGATCCGGCAGACTGCTGCCATGACCGAGCTCCCCGCCCATGCCCCGGCCGTGCACCTCGACCTGACCGACGGCGTCGCCACCATCACGCTGAACCGGCCCGACGCGATGAACAGCCTCGACGTGGCGACCAAGCTGCTGCTGCTCGAGACGGTCCGGCAGGTGGCCGACGACCCGGCCGCCCGGTGCGTGGTCCTGACGGGCACCGGTCGCGCGTTCTGCACCGGCCAGGACCTCAAGGAGCACATCCAGATCCTCCGGAGCGAGTCCAGCGACTCGCTGTTCCGCACCGTCGACGAGCACTACAACCCGATCGTGGCGACCCTGGCATCGATGCCCAAGCCGGTCATCGCCGCGGTGAACGGGGTTGCCGCCGGCGCGGGCGCGAGCCTCGCCTTCGCCTGCGACCTGCGCTTCCTGGCCGACACCGCCGGCTTCAACCTGGCCTTCGCCAACGTGGCGCTCTCCTGCGACACCGGAGCCAGCTACCACCTGCCGCAGCTGGTCGGCCGGGCGAAGGCCCTCGAGCTGCTCTACTTCCCGCGCACGGTCAAGGCCGCGGAGTCGCTCGAGCTCGGGCTCGCCACGCACGTCGTACCCGCCGCCGACCTGGCCGCCGAGGTCCGCGCGCTGGCGGAGCGGCTGGCGGCCGGACCGACCGTGGCGCTCGGTGCCATGCGTCAGTCGGTGGCCCACGCGGCCGGTCACTCCTTCGAGGATGCGCTGGCGTTCGAGAGCACGATGATGCAGAAGACCGGCGCCACCGCCGACCACGCCGCCGCCGTGGCGGCGTTCGTGGCCAAGGAGAAGCCGGTCTTCGAGGGCCGCTGACCCTCAGGCCGGGCCGAACGCCCAGGTGCCCCGCCAGCCGCCCCAGATCGAGACCACCTGGTCGGGGGCGGTGACCCGCATCAGGCGACGCTTGGGGTGGGCGCCGTACTCCACGGTCAGGGCGGTGCCGCGGAAGTTCGCGTTGTACCAACCGGTCATCGTGCCGTGGCAGACGCCGCCACACGTGAACGACTTGGTCGGCAGGTCCAGGGCGCGCGCGACCCGGCGGGAGAACTTCGGCCGCTTGGTGTCGGTGTCGACGCCGTACAGCGGCTGGTGGAAGCTGACGATCGAGCCCGGCCGGAACGAGCGCAGGAACCCCATCATCGCCCGGGTCTCGGGCTCCGAGCCGGCATGGGGACCCGACTCGTAGTTGCCGTCCAGGTCGGCCCAGTGGAACGGGAAGTTGCGGTTGAGGTCGACCCCGTGGGCGTTCTTGCGGGTGCCGGCCGCGAGTCCGTCGGGGTTGTAGGTCGGCACCACCCAGAGGTTGATGCCGCCCACCGTCCGACCGTCGCGCAGCGCCTGCAGGATCTGGCGCGGCGCACCCTCGTTGCCGTGCATGGTGGCCACCAGGAGGACCTTCGGACCGCCCTTCTCACCGAGGTGCCAGGCCACGATGTCGCGTCCGTCGACCGACTGCCCGATGACCTTCTTGCCGATCACCGCGGGGCGCTTGGCCTGCTGGGTCGACTGGGTCGGCTGCCCGGCGTACGACGTGACCGCGGGGGCGGCCGCGAGCAGCAGGCCGAGGGCGGCGGCGATCGTCCCGAGCCGGCGGAGCACCGACTAGACCGCCGAGGTGAGGTAGGCCCAGGTGAACACGCAGACCCCGACGAACATGCCGACGTGGGCGAGCACCGAGAGACCGGGGCCCTCGGACCAGGTGTCCTCGGTGCCGGTGGCGGCGTGCTTGCCGTGGCTGGGCAGCCAGCGCACGAGGATCAGCAGGCCAGCGACGACGACGATCCACCAGAAGGCGAGGGCGATGATGCCCGTTGACGAGCTGCCCAGCGCCGATTCGGAGTCGGCGACGAGGAAGACCAGCCACGTGAGCAGCGCAAGGACGCCCGCCACGGTGTGCACGTCGACGAGTCGCCGGCCCACCTGGAAGCGCCCGGCAGCGTCGTCCTCGTTGGCCAGACGGAGTCTGGTGAGGACGATGACGACGGCCGCGAGGGCAGTCAGGAGGTAGACGATCACCTGGGTCGACACGCTGGGAAGTGTGCCCTACGCCGAGGGTCCGCCGCCACGACCCTCCGAGTCCGCCTCCGAGTTGATGGACGGGTCGCTCGTGCGTTCACGCTCGGCGGCGAGCCGGTCGAGCAGGGCATCGACCTCCGACATCCGGTAGCCGCGCAGCGCGATCGAGAAGCGGACCCGGCGCAGGTCGTCGCCGGCCAGGGGGCCCGTCGCGGGCACGAGGGCGTCGGGGCGGTCGTCGTACACCTCGGCGAGCGGCGCGCCCTTGCCGGCCGCGAGCAGGGCGACCCCGCCCATCGCGAGCACGATGAGGATCGCGAACAGCCACATCATCCGAGCTCGCCCTCCCGGGCGGCCACCATGAGGCGGACGGCCTCGTCGACGTCGTCGGTGAGGATGAGCATGTCGAGGTCGGACTCCGAGATCTTGCCGTCCGCGAGGACGGTGTCGCGCAGCCAGCCGATCAGCCCCTGCCAGTAGTCCACGCCGACCAGCACGATCGGGAAGCTGGTGACCTTCTGCGTCTGCACGAGCGTGAGCGCCTCGAACATCTCGTCGAGGGTGCCGAGGCCGCCGGGCAGGACCATGAAGCCCTGGGAGTACTTCACGAACATGGTCTTGCGGGCGAAGAAGTAGCGGAAGTTCACGCCCATGTCGACCCAGGGGTTGAGGCCGGACTCGAAGGGCAGCTCGATCCCGAGACCGACGCTCACACCCCCGGACTCGGAGGCGCCCTTGTTGGCGGCCTCCATCGCGCCCGGACCGCCGCCGGTGATGACCGCGAAACCGGCCTCGACCAGCTTGCTGCCGACCTCCTCGGCCAGGGCGTACGCCGGGTGGTCGGCGGCGGTGCGCGCCGAGCCGAAGACGGCGATCGCGGGACCGAGCTCGGCCAGGGCTCCGAAGCCCTCGACGAACTCGGCCTGGATCCGCAGCACGCGCCAGGGGTCGGTGTGCACCCAGTCGCTGCCGCCCCGGGAGTCGAGCAGCCGCTGGTCGGTCGTGCTCATGTCGACCTGGTCGCGCCGCATCACGACCGGGCCCTTGAACTTGCTCCTCACGCGTCGCCCCCGAGCCAGGTCCGCAGCAGCGTCTCGCAGCGTTCGATGTGCTCGACCGGGACGTGCTCCTCCTGCTTGTGCGCCAGCATCGGGTCACCGGGGCCGAAGTTGACCGCGGGTACGCCCAGGCCGGTGAAGCGGGCCACGTCGGTCCAGCCGAACTTGGGGTTGGCCTCGCCGCCGACCGCCTCGAGGAACGCCTTGGCCGCAGGGACGTGGAGCCCCGGCAGCGCGCCGGGGGCGGAGTCGGTGACCACGACGTCGTACCCCTTGAAGAAGTCGCGGACGAACTGCTCGGCGTCGGCCTCGCTGCGGTCCGGCGCGAACCGGAAGTTGACCTCGACGACGCACTCGTCGGGCAGCACGTTGCCGGCGACGCCGCCGCGGATGAAGACGGCGTTGAGGCCCTCGTGGTACTCCAGCCCGTCGATGACCGGCTTGCGGGCGTCGTACTCCTGGAGGCGGGTGAGGATGTCGGCGGCCTTGTGGATGGCGTTGTCGCCCTTCCAGCTGCGCGCGGAGTGGGCGCGCTCGCCGGTGGTGGTGACGTCGACGCGCAGGGTGCCCTGGCAGCCGGCCTCCACGACCGCGTTCGACGGCTCCATCAGGATCGCGAAGTCGCCGGTCATCAGCTCGGGACTGCTCTGCGCGAGCTTGGTGAGGCCGTTGTGCTCGGCCTCGATCTCCTCGGCCTCGTAGAAGATGAAGGTGATGTCGCGGTGGGGCTCGGGAACCGTGGCGGCGAGGCGCAGCATGACCGCGTCGCCGCCCTTCATGTCGCAGGTGCCGAGACCGTGCAGGAGCGCCCCGTCCCGGCGGGCCGGGAGGTTCTCGTTGACCGGCACCGTGTCGAGGTGGCCGGCGATCACCACGCGCTCGCCGCGACCGAGGTCGGTGCGCGCGACGACGGTGTGGCCGTGCCGGGTCACGGTGAGGTGGTCGAGGGTGCGCAGCGCCTCCTCCACCGCGTCGGCGATGGCCTGCTCGTCGAGACTGACGGACTCGATGTTCACGAGCTGCTCGGTGAGGGTGACGGCGTCGGCGGAGAGGTCCAGGTGCGGCATGGCTCCATCCAACCAGCCCCGACCCGGAACGCGTGTCTGCGCCGGGACTGTCGCAGGAATGTAACGTGTTCTAGTCTCGGCGTATGCGCAACGGTCTCGTCCTGTTCACCTCGGACCGCGGGATCACCCCTGCGACGGCGGCCCGGGCGGCCGAGGAGCGTGGCTTCGACACGTTCTACGTGCCCGAGCACACCCACATCCCGGTACGGCGGGAGGCCGCGCACCCGGGCACGGGCGACGAGTCGCTGCCGGACGACCGCTACGCACGCACCCTCGACCCCTGGGTCGCGCTGGCGACCGCGGCTGCGGTCACCTCCCGGATCCGGCTGTCGACCGCGGTGGCGCTGCCCGTCGAGTCCGACCCCATCACCCTCGCGAAGACAATTGCGAGCCTGGACCACCTCTCCGGGGGCCGGGTCACGCTCGGCGCCGGCTTCGGCTGGAACACCGACGAGCTGGCCGACCATCACGTCCCGCCGGGCAAGCGTCGTACCGTCCTGCGCGAGTACGTCGAGGCGATGCGCGCGCTGTGGACCCAGGAGGAGGCGTCGTACGACGGCGAGTTCGTGTCGTTCGGGCCGTCCTGGGCCTACCCGAAGCCGGTCCAGGCCCACGTCCCCCTGCTGATCGGCGCCGGTGGCGGGCCGAAGACCTTCGACTGGATCGCTGCCCACGCCGACGGCTGGATGACCACGCCGATCGAGCAGAACATCAGCGGCAAGGCGGAGCAGCTGCGGCTGGCCTGGGCCGCTGCCGGCCGTACCGGCATCCCCGACATCCACGTGCTGATCGCGGCGAGGCCGACCGCCGAGGAGCTCCTCGAGTGGGGCGCGGCCGGCGTCACCGAGCTGATCTGGGGTGTTCCGGACAAGTCCGAGGACGAGGTCCTGGCCTACCTCGACCGGCTCGCCGACCGCCTGGGCCTGCTCCCCCGCTGACCCCGCCGAGTCGGCGTGAAGTTCCCACCCAACCGTGCCGAGTCGGCGTGAAGTTCCCACCTGGGAGGCACTTCACGCCGACTCGGCTGTGATCTCGGGGAACTTCACGCCGACTCGGCGTGTCTCGGCGTCCCCCATTTGGGGGACATTGCGGGCGCCCTCACCCATCGGCGAGACGGGTTGCCGCACTGTCGAGCGCACGGGTGGGTCAGCCCCTGCCCGCTCGGCAGGGAGATGAGGGAAGCCGGATGTCCACATGACCGACAAACCCCGGGTCACGGTCTGCATCCCGACGTACAACCGTCCGGACTTCCTGAGACGGAGCCTGCAGAGCGTCCTGTGGCAGTCGCTGCGGGACATCGAGGTGATCGTCTCCGACAACGCCTCCTCGGCTGACGTGGCCGGCGTCATCGCGTCGTTCGACGACCCGCGCGTGGTGCACGACCGGCTGGACACCAACATCGGCCTGCACGGCAACCTCAGCCGATGCCTGCACCTCGGCTCCGCGCCCTACCGGGTGGTGCTCCCCGATGACGACCTGATGCTGCCGGGGAACCTGGAGCGGAAGGCCGACTTCCTCGACAAGCACCCCGAGGTCGGTCTGGTCCACTCCGCGTTCCGGCACCTCACCGAGGACGGGCTGCCGACCGGTCAGGTGATCAACTGGCCCAGGCTCGAGGCCGACACCGCCCAGCCCGGCCTGGACTTCATCGGGCAGTCCCTGGCCCACGGCGGCATCGTCTGCGTCTCCTCGGTCATGCTGCGCAGCTCGGTGGTCGCAGACGAGCAGTTCTCCGAGGCGGACGGGCCCTACTGCGACCTCGCCCTGTGGCTCCGGGTCGCTCTGCGCTCCGACATCGGCTTCCTGCCTGACCCGCTGTCGGGCTTCCTCATGCACACCGGCTCGGCGAGCTCGGGCTATCGCACCGTGCGGCGAGCCGGTAGCCGCACGAAGCTCACGCTCCAGCACGCCGACGCGTTGAAGCTGGCCCATGGGCGGTTCGTCCAGAGGCCTGAGCTCGACCCGGGCCTGGCCAGGGACCTGAAGAGCCTGCTCCGCTCCAGCGACCGTCGCATGCGGCTGGCCATCCTGGTCAACAACACGGTGCCGCCTTCGCTGCTGCGGCTCGCCAAGAGGGTCATCCGGTGGGGCCCGGGTCGCCAGGCCTATCAGGCCCTGTCGCTCTACTCGGCGTACTCGCCCCAGCCGTTGGAGGGCCCGTGACGGATCCTGAGCAGGTCTTCGACGTGTGCGTGGTGGGCGCTGGTCCCGCCGGTCTGGCGGTGGCCCAGTCGCTGATCGGGACGTCACGATCGGTCTGCCTCCTCGAGGCTGGACCTTCGGGAGACGCAGCAGCGGAGCTCGACGACGTGGAGCTGCGGGCCGGGGACCCCTATCCCCAGGGGCACATCCGCGAGACCCGTGCCGCGATGGTCGGCGGCACGGCGGGACGGTGGAGCTTCCGGCTGGCCGGGACCGGCGAGGACCCCGAGCTGGCCCCGGTGGGATGTCGCTACCTGCCGCTCGACAGGTGGGACTTCGAGGCCCGTCCGGAGATCGGGACGCCCGGGTGGCCGATCACGGCAGCCGACCTGGCTCCCTGGTACGACGCGGCGCAACGCATGTGCGGACTTGGCCCCTTCGACTACACGGCCGAGGGCTGGGCCGACCGGGAGCGTGGCTGCGTGCCGCTGCCGCTCGCGGGCACCGGCGTCGAGACCTCGATGTTCCAGTTCGGGCCCGCCACCGCCTTCACGCAGGACGCTCGGGCGCGCCTGGAGGCGGCGCCGAACGTCCAGCTGCGCACCGACACGCAGGCGCTCCGGCTGGAGCTGGATCCGACCGGCGACCGGGTCATCGGGGTCCGCGTGCTCGGACCCGACCGCCAGGAGACGGTGTTGCGCAGCCACCGGGTGGTGCTCGCTGCCGGCACCATCGAGAACGTCCGCCTGATCCTGGACACCGGGCGCGACGGCGGTCGGACGCCGGGTGACGACACCGGCCTGGTCGGGCGCTACTTCATGGAGCACCCGCTGGTCCGGGGCGGGCTGCTCGTCACCGATCCGGCCGCCGCCACGATCCGTCGTCTGGGGCTCTACGCCAGTCGCCAGGTGGCCGGGACCTGGGTCAGCGGGAAGCTCACCTTGAGCGAGGAGGTGCTGCGCAGGGAAGGGCTGCCTGCCTGCAGCGCCCTGCTGGTGCCGCGGAACGCAAGCTTCGGGACCCGGGGGTCGCAGGCAGTGGCCCGGCTGCGCAGTCCGTCCGGTCGCGCCGCGCCCGTGTCCGAGCGTCTGCGGCTTGCCCTCACAGCCCTCGGGGATGCCGGCTCGGTGATGCGCAGCGTCCGGGCCGCGCGCGGCGTACAGCCCAGCCTCGATCGCGCGGGCTGGGGCGGACCCGAGGCCGACACCACCCTCACGGTCTTCGAGCTGCTGCACCAGACCGAACAGGCGCCCGACTGGGACAACCGGCTCGAGCTCACCGCACGCCGCGACGCCCACGGACGCAGCGAGATGGCGCTGGACTGGCGCTGGAGCGAGCTCGACCAGGACCGGGTCGGACGAGCGCGCGACCTCTTCGCCGCAGCCCTGGAGCAGGCCGGGATGGGCACGGTGGTCCAGCGCGACTGGGACCAGGGCCGGCCACGCAACCTGGGCGGCACCCACCACCACCTCGGCGGGCTCCGGATGGGTTCGAACCCGGGTGAGGGCGTGGTGGACGAGCACTGCCGGGTGCACGGCACCGACAACCTGTTCGTCGCCGGAGCCTCGGTCTTCCCCAGCGGGGGGTTCGCCAACCCCACCCTGACGGTCGTGGCCCTGGCCCTGCGCCTGGGAACTCATCTGGCTGCCCAGCCCGCCCAGCTCTCGCGGTCGGTCTCGACCACCTAGACCGAGCCGAGGCGGCGTGAAGTTCCCGCCAAAACCCGCCGAGTCGGCGTGAAGTTCCCCTCGCAGGGGAACTTCACGCCGACTCGGCACTATTTGAGGGGAACTTCACGCCGCCTCGGCGATCAGGCCTTGGTGACCAGGACGGTCGCCTTCTCGCCGTCGCCGACCACGACCTCGGTGCCGGATTCCTCGTCCGACACCGTGAACGAGGTGGCCAGGGTCTCGCTCGCGATGAGGGACTCGTGGGTCCGGGCGGCCGCCTGGACCGCCTGCGAGCCACCCACCGCCAGCACGATCCGGTCGGACACGTCGAGGCCGGCGTCGCGGCGGGCCTGCTGGACCGCGCGCACGAGGTCGCGGGCCAGGCCCTCGGCCGCCAGCTCGGGTGTCACCGCGGTGTCGAGCACGACGAAGCCGCCGCGCGGCAGGATGCCGGTCGCGGAGCCGCCGTCGGCCGAGTCGGCGACGGTCTCCAGGGTGTACTCCCCCTCGTGCAGCGCGAGCCCACCGGCCGTGACGGTGCCGTCCTCGGCCACCGACCAGTCGCCGGACTTGGAGCCCTTGATCGCCGTCTGCACGTCGCGCCCGAGCCGCGGGCCGGCGGCGCGCGCGTTCACGGTCAGCTTCTGGGAGACGCCGTACGACGCAGCCTCGGGCGCGTCGGCGTCGAGCAGCCGCACCGACTTCAGGTTCAGCTCGTCGGCGACGATCCCCTCGAAGCCGGCCAGCGCGGCCGCACCCGGGACCACGACCGTGAGCGAGCTCAGCGGCAGGCGGTTGCGCAGGCTGGCGGCCTTGCGCAGCGCCGACCCCGCCGAGCAGACGTCGCGGACGAGGTCCATGGCGGCCACGAGCGCGTCGTCGGCCGGGAGCAGGTCGGCGGACGGCCAGTCGGTCAGGTGCACCGAGCGCTCACCGGTGAGGCCACGCCAGACCTCCTCGGTCGTCAGGGGCATCAACGGCGCCGTGACCCGGCAGACCACCTCGAGCACGGTGTAGAGCGTGTCGAAGGCTGCCTCGTGATCTCGATCAACGGAGGAGTCCGTCGCCCAGAAGCGCTCGCGGGAGCGGCGGATGTACCAGTTGGTCAGCACGTCGAGGAACGAGCGCGTCGAGTCGCACGCGTTGGCGACCTCGTAGTTGTCCAGCTGGTGGGTCATCGCCTCGACGTACTGGCGGCACTTGGCGAGCAGGTAGCGGTCCAGCGGGTCCGTCGACTCCGTCGACCAGCGGGCGTCGTACCCGCCCTCGGCGGCGTTGGCGTAGAGCTGGAAGAAGTACCAGCTGTTCCACAGCGGGATCAGCACCTGGCGCACCGAGTCGCGGATGCCCTGCTCGGTGACGACCAGGTTGCCGCCGCGCAGGATCGGCGACGACATCAGGAACCAGCGCATGGCGTCGGCGCCGTCGCGGTCGAAGACCTCACGTACGTCGGGGTAGTTGCGCAGCGACTTCGACATCTTGTTGCCGTCGGAGCCGAGCACGATGCCGTGGCTGACACAGGTCTCGAACGCCGGCTTGTCGAAGATCGCGGTGGCCAGGATGTGCAGCGTGTAGAACCAGCCGCGGGTCTGGCCGATGTACTCGACGATGAAGTCGCCCGGGAAGTGGTGCTCGAACCAGTCGCCGTTCTCGAACGGGTAGTGCACCTGCGCGAAGCTCATCGAGCCGCTGTCGAACCACACGTCGAGCACGTCGGGCACGCGTCGCATCATCGACCGGCCCGTCGGGTCGTCCGGGTTCGGGCGGACCAGGTCGTCGACGTAGGGGCGGTGCAGGTCGGTGACCTCGACGCCGAAGTCGGCCTCGAGCTGCGCGAAGGAGCCGTAGACGTCGATGCGGGGGTACGTCGGGTCGTCGCTCTTCCAGACGGGGACCGGTGAGCCCCAGAAGCGGTTGCGGGTGATCGACCAGTCGCGGGCGTTGGCCAGCCACTTGCCGAACTGGCCGTCCTTGATGTGGTCGGGAACCCAGCGGATCTGGTCGTTGAGCTCGAGCATCCGCTGCTTGATCGCAGTCACCTCGACGAACCAGGACGAGACGCCCTTGTAGATCAGGGGCTCGCGGCAGCGCCAGCAGTGCGGGTAGGAGTGCTCGTAGGACTCGCGGCGGAGCAGGATCGTGCCGGGGCTGACCGCGCCCTGGTCACCCTGCGCCCGCGTGGCGGCCTTGAGGTGGTCGATCACGTGCAGGTTGGCGTCGAAGACCTGCATGCCCGCGTACTCGTCGACCGGGTGCGTGAAGCGGCCGTCCTTGCCGACCGGCATGACCGCCTCGATGCCCTCGCGGTCGGTCACCTCCTTGTCGATCTCACCGAACGCACCCGCGGTGTGCACGACACCGGTGCCGTCCGTGGTGGTGACCGCGTCGTCGGCGGCAACGACCCGGAAGGCGTTCTCGTGGTCCGCGTAGTAGGTGAACGGCGGGGTGTACCTGCGCCCGACCAGATCGGCGCCCCGGTAGCGGCCGAGCACGGTCGGCTCGCCGCCCTCGGGCGCCAGCTCGCGGGCGTACGACGACAGCCGCGCGTCGGCCAGCACGTAGCGGGCCGTCTCCTCGGTGCCGGGCACCGGCGCCTCGACGACGACGTACTCGATGTCCGAGCCGACCATGACGGCCAGGTTGGCCGTCAGCGTCCAGGGGGTCGTGGTCCAGATCAGGATGTGCGCGCCATCGAGGACGGGGTCGGCGCCGGTGTCGGTCAGCGGGTAGCCGACGGTGACCGCGGGGTCCTGGCGCAGCTGGTAGACGTCGTCGTCCATCCGCAGCTCGTGGTTGGACAGCGGCGTCTCGTCGTTCCAGCAGTAGGGCAGGACGCGGAAGCCCTCGTAGACCAGGCCCTTGTCGTAGAGCTGCTGGAAGGCCCAGATCACCGACTCCATGTAGTCGGGGTTCATGGTCCGGTAGTCGTTGTCGAAGTCCACCCAGCGCGCCTGGCGGGTGACGTACTCGCGCCAGTCGCCGGTGTACTTCATGACCGACTCGCGGCAGGCGTCGTTGAACTTCTCGATGCCCATGTCGACGATCTCGTCGGTGGTCTTGATGCCGAGCTGGCGCATCGCCTCGAGCTCGGCGGGCAGGCCGTGGGTGTCCCAGCCGAAGCGGCGCTCGACGCGCTTGCCGCGCATCGTCTGGAAGCGCGGGATCAGGTCCTTGACGTAGCCGGTCAGCAGGTGGCCGTAGTGCGGGAGGCCATTGGCGAAGGGCGGGCCGTCGTAGAAGACGAACTCGTTGGCGCCGTTCTCCCCGGGCTCGCGCTGGTCGACGCTGGCCTGGAAGGTGCCGTCCTTGTCCCAGTAGTCCAGGACACGCTCCTCGATCTGCGGGAAGCGTGGGCTGGACGGCACAGCAGCGGGCTGGCTGTCGTCGGCGGCGTTGGTGGAGACCTTGGGGTAGGTCATCGGCGGCTCTCCTGCGTTCGGTCCTGCGTGTCAGAAACACACGAGGACGACGCCCTGACTGCGGAGCCGCGGTACCACCTCGCTTGCCTCCCGCTGGTCTCGACAAGCTCGACCGACGAAAGACCGCTCGTTCACGGCTGTGACGGGCCTACCCGTCCGGTTCTAGTGAGCGCCTGCCCGATCTCGACGAGCTCGATCAGCCAGGGCCGTTCTTCCGGAGGCTCGCCGCTGATGACGGCTCGAACGCCTGTGAGGACAGCGTACGGCGCCCGCTCGCGGCCGCGCGAATCAGTTGCGGCCCGGCCGAGCCCTCGCGTCGAGCCAGGCGGCGATCTCGGCGGCCGACTGCTCGGGGGTGAGCCCGCTGTTGTCGAGGCGCAGGTGGGCGAAGTCGGCCAGCACGTCGTCGGCCGGCGTGGGGTGGCCGGGCCTGGTGTTCATGACGTGGCTGGTCTCCAGCTCGCGCACGTGCGCGTCGGACCAGACCAGGTCGCGCTTGGACTTCTTCTCCGCGATCCGGGTCTCGCCGGTGTTGCGCTCGAGGCGGGTGGGGAGGTCGGCGTACAGCTCCACGAAGGAGACGGGCAGGCCGGCGTCGGCGTACGGCGCGACGAGACGCCGCACCTCGTCGGCGTCGCCCTGCTCCTCGACGTTCCAGACGAAGGTGAAGATCAACCGGGTCCCGGACGCGGCTGCCTCCTCGATCACCCGGCGGCGGAACTCCCCGTTGAGCGCGACGAAGGGTGGAGTGCCGAAGCCGAAGATCTCCAGCAGCGGCTCGATCGTGTGGTGGTTGTGGAAGAGCCGGAACCCGGTGCGCGCGCAGACGGCCCGTCCCACCGTCATCTTGCCCACGGCCGGCGGTCCGATGATCAGCAGCAGCTCCCCGTCACCCACGAGCCGGACGCTAACCCGGTTGCGGTGGCGGACGCGAATGGATTGGGTTGGAGCCATGACGAGCGTGGGATACGACGGCATGTGGCTGCCGCAGACAGAGGATCCACGGATGAGCGACACCCCGACGCGCGGCGAGCGGGCCGTCCTCGTGGAGTACCTCGAGCACTACCGCGCCACCCTGGAGCTGAAGTGCCAGGGCCTCGACGCGGTGCAGCTGGCGACCCGGTCGGTGCCGCCGTCGACGCTCTCACTGCTCGGCCTGGTCCGGCACATGGCGAAGGTGGAGCACAGCTGGTTTCGCCGGGTGATGCAGGCGCAGATGGACCTGCCCCGGCTCTACCGCACCGAGGAGGACCCCGACCTCGACTTCAACGGCGCGGTCGCCGACCCGGCTGTCGTCGCCGACGCGTGGGAGTCGTGGCACCGCGAGGTGGCCCACGCCCGCGAGGTGCTCGACGGGCTCGACCTGGACACCGTCGTCGACGTGCACGGCGAGGGCGCGGAGGTGCGCGACCTCATCGTGCACATGATCGAGGAGTACGCCCGTCACGTCGGGCACGCCGACCTGCTGCGGGAGTGCATCGACGGCCGGACGGGGCAGTGAGCGAGCGGGCCTTCTAGGCTGTACGCCGTGACCTCGACTCCCTCCCAGGCCTGGGGCTACGGCCTCGCCACCCGCGACGCGAACGGCGCCGTGCTCGACGTCTGGTTCCCGGCACCGGCGCTGGGCGCCGCTCCCGGCGCCGAGGCGCCTGCCGAGCTGACCGCCCTCGAGGGCACCGACGAGGCCCGCGCGGTGACCCGCGAGGTGGTCCGGGTCGAGATCGCCGACCTGAGCGCCGCCCCCGCCTCCACCGAGGACGCATGGCTCCGGCTGCACCTGCTGTCGACCCGGCTCGTCGTACCCCACACGATCTCGATGGACGGGGTCTTCGGCCTGCTGACCAACGTCGTGTGGACCTCCGCCGGCCCGTGCGCGGTCGACGGCTTCGAGACCACCCGCCTGCGACTGCGCGCCGGTGGCCGGCACGTCACGGTGTTCGGCGTCGACAAGTTCCCCCGGATGGTCGACTACGTGATGCCCACCGGTGTCCGGATCGCCGACGCCGACCGGGTCCGCCTCGGAGCCCACCTGGCCGAGGGCACGACCGTCATGCACGAGGGTTTCGTGAACTTCAACGCCGGCACGCTCGGCGCCTCCATGGTCGAGGGCCGGATCTCGGCCGGCGTCCTGGTCGGCGACGGCTCCGACGTCGGCGGTGGCGCGTCGATCATGGGGACCCTGTCGGGGGGCGGCAAGGAGATCATCTCGATCGGCGAGCGCTGCCTGCTCGGCGCCAACGCCGGCATCGGCATCTCCCTCGGCAACGACTGCGTCGTGGAGGCCGGCTGCTACGTCACCGCCGGCACCAAGGTCACGGTCCGCGACATGGACGCCAAGCCCAAGGTCATCAAGGCGCTCGAGCTCTCCGGCGCCAGCAACGTGCTGTTCCGCCGCAACTCCGTGACCGGCACGATCGAGGCCGTGCCGTGGAAGGGCGAGGGCATCGCGCTCAACGCCGCCCTGCACGCCAACTGATGTGTGCCCCAGGATCGCCCCAGTGAACCGCGCGCCCGCCTCATGAGGGGCCGCACCGGCGCGGCACTTCTCGCTGCTGCCGCCCTGGGCGTGGTCGCGGCCACCGGGTACGCCGTGCTGCACCACGTGGGTCCGTTACTCACCCCCGAGGAGTGCACCGCGACCGTCGGAGGGCACACGGTCGAGCTGGCGACCGAGCCGGCGGAGAACGCGGCGCTCATCGTCGCGATCTCGGTGCAGCGTGGGATGCCGGCGCGGGCCGCGTCGATCGCGCTCGCCACGGCGTACCAGGAGTCGAAGCTCTACAACCTCGAGCAGGGCGACCGCGACTCCCTGGGGCTCTTCCAGCAGCGGCCGTCGCAGGGCTGGGGCACCCGCGAGCAGATCCTGAACCCCTACTACTCGGCCAACGCCTTCTACGACGCGCTCGAGAAGGTCGACGGCTACGACACGATGCCGATCACCGAGGCCGCGCAGCAGGTGCAGCGCTCGGGCTACCCGGAGGCGTACGCCGACCACGAGGCCGACGCGCGGGTGCTCGCCTCGGCACTGACCGGCAACTCCCCCCAGACGTTCAGCTGCGTCGTCGACGGCGAGGTCTCCGGGGAGCGGGACGGCCTGGCGGACGACGGGCTGACGGGCCGGGCCGACATCGTGCTCCGCGACGTCGAGGCCGCGTTCGGCGACCTGTCCCTGGGCGGCTTCGAGCCCGGCGGCGTGCGCGACGGGCACATGGAGGGCTCCGCGCACTACGACGGCCGGGCGATCGACATCTTCGTGCGGCCGATCAATGCCGAGAACAGGAAGCGCGGCTGGGCGATCGCGCAGTACCTCGTCGCGCAGGCCGAGCGGCTCTCCATCCAGACGGTCATCTTCGACGACCGGATCTGGAAGGCCGGCTCGAGCTCCGACGACGGCTGGCGTGACTACGACCCACCCGAGCGCTCCGGCGACATGGCGATCCTCGAGCACCGGGACCACGTGCACGTCGACGTCTTCGACTAGCAGCATCCACCTCGGTCGCGAGGGGGCGCAGGATCCGTCCGTTCTGGGCACGGCGACAGCCGGGCGGAGATTGCTCGCCGCCCGGCCGTCGATCGGTGGTGTCAGGCCGTGACGGGCACAGACGCCCTGGCGGGCGCAGGCACCGTCCGGCGTGCGTGGCGCAGGCCCAACACCGAGAGCAGCAGGAGCAACCCGGCCCCGACGAAGGAGACGATGGCCGCGTAGAGGGCGATCGTGCCGATCGTCGCGAACGCGTAGCCGTTGAGCAGCAGGCCGCGCAGCGTGTTGCCCATGAAGAGCGTCTGGCGCAGGCCGGCCAGGGCCTGTCCGTCGGGGCTGGCCTTCTCCTCGTCACTGAGGGCGATGAACTCGCCGCTGACCTCTTCGTAGGTGCGGTTGTCGCTGGCGGCGTTCATGTGGACGAGGATGTAGTTGTCGGCGAAGGCCTTGGCCTGCGGGCCGGTGGTGAGCTTCTGACCGGCGTACTGGTCGAGTGCGTCGTGCTGCGCCGGGGTCTCCAGGGCGGCCTTCTCGGGCATCGTGATGTCCTGCATCGCGAGCTGGTCGTGGACCTGGTTGCCGATGAACACGCTTGCCCAGGTGAGCAGCCCACCGGCGATGAGCAGCACGACGGCCAGCAGGACACCGGCCCCCGAGATCAGTTTGTCGAGTGCAGAACGCACAAGGAGCCTCCTCTTCACGGCGATGACCATTGCCACCGCTCTGATCCGGACCCTATGGGAAAGGTTGTTCGCCGGTTCAGGGGCTTAGGTCATGCGGCCCTCGCCCATCAGGCCCCACCTCGTGGGCCTTCTGGCAACGAACTCCGACGCGCCGAGACGGTGGTGGCAGGGGAGCGGCGCCACGTACGCCGCCCGGCTCGAGGGTTCGCCGCGTGGAAGAGGCGGCGTGGTCCGTGACGTTTCCGCGCCCCCGATTCAGCTTTCGGCGGATCCGTCACGGACCACTCCTAGGTGAGTGATCAACTCACCGAGAAGCACGGCGCCCGGCTGACCTGCCCTCCCGAGAGGACCTGTCCGGCGGGGCCGGCTGACAGCAATCTATGAGCCAGAACAATCTTGGCCAAGGTTGTTCCGCGAATCTGCCGATATGAAACTATGGGCCTGTGGCCAGGAAGCCCGAGCCCGTCGAGGATCCCACGCCGCTCGACGGCAACCGGATCGACGTGGGGTCGAGGATCGGCTGGCTGCTGCGCACCACCCGGATGGCCCAGGGGGTGCCCTTGCGCACCATGGCCGAGCTGCTCACGTCCGCCGGGATCACGTCCTCGCCCACGTCGCTCAACCGCGTGGAGACCGGGGGCCAGCGCTCGGGCACCGTCATCGACGGCTACGAACAGGTCCTCGGCGTCGACCCGGGCAGGCTGCGCTCCGTGATCGATGCCCTCTGCCGGACCTTCGACTACGCGCCCTTCGACCTCAGCCCGGGGCTGGGCCCCGCCGACCTCGGCGACTACAGCCGGGCGGTCGAGGCCGTCCTGGTGGACACCCCGCGCGGCGGCGACTGGCTGCGTTTCGCGCGAGAGCACGAGGACGACCGCCGGTTCGGCCTCCCGGCGGGAATGATGCTCCCCCTCGTCGCCCGGCTCGCCAGCGAGCTGAACCGCTCGGTCGGGATCGCCTACCTCACCCGCTACGAGGCGTGCGCGAGGCTGCGCTGCAGCGCCTACGGCGACCTGGTCGAGGAGGTGGTCCGCGACCTCGTCCTGGCCCCCGATGCCCAGGTCGTGACCGACCTGATGATCGCGGCCTCGGAGGGCCCGTCCGCACGGCTCTTCGAGTGGATGACCGAGCTGTTGAACCACTCCTCCCTGCCCATCGTGCGGGGGGCGGCACTGGCCATCGAGAACATGCGCAGTGTCGGCGGGCTTTCCGCGGACTCCTGGCTGGGCTTCCCGCCGAAGTTCGCCGAGACCTATGTGCTCGCCCGCGAGGACCAGGCACGACGGGTCACGCTCACCAAGCTGTTCAAGAACCTGCCGCCGCGCACGCGGACGTCGATCCGGGCACTGCTGCTCGAGGAGACGCTCGAGCACGTGCGGGGGCCCGACGGCTGGGACACGGGCCGGCTCAACGCCCACCTCGAGCTCGCCCGCGAGCTCGCGAGCACCGCGTGCGCCAGCCTGGGCCAGCCCGAGCAGCCGATGCTCGCGCGGCTCCTGTTCGAGCTCCTCTTCGACTTCCGCGGCACCCGGGCCGGCACCTCGGGGATGCTGCTCATGGCCTCTCCGTTCGTGGACGCGGTGCACCCCCTGCTCCTGGACCTCGCGGTGAACGGTCCCGACGAGACCAGTCGGGTCGGAGCCCAGGGAATCGTCAGCGCCGTGCAGACAGCCGACACCAAGCCGGACGTCATCGGCTGGCTGGACTCCGAGGACGAGAGCCTCGTGCACACGGCGTACCTGCTGCTCGGCAACGCCGGCCGGCCGATGCCCGACGCGGCGCTCGACGCCGGTCTGGCCAGCGACCCGACCACGGCGCGCAGGGCCCTCTACAGCGCCGGCATGGCGGAACACCCCCGCCTGGCCGAGCTGGCAGCCGATCCTTGCCGCGACCCGGCCGTGCGAGCTGCGGCGGGCTGGTGGCTTCGCGAGGGCGGACGGATCGCCCGGTAGGAAACCGTCGGACCGATGTGCCACTGTGGGCCGCCCGACCACCACCGACCCGGAGGAGGGCCGTGCCCAAGCACTCGGACGCGGTCGACGACCCGACCGCGCTCACCGCATCGCGCATCGACATCCCGGCGCGTGTCGGCTGGCTGCTGCGCACGAGTCGTGAGGTGGGTGGTCTGTCGCTCCGTCAGATGAGCGTGGCCCTGAGGGAGCGAGACGTCGCACTGTCCGCGTCGACCCTCAGCCGCATCGAGACCGAGGGCCAGCGCTCATCGGCGGCTCTCGACGGGTACGCCGAGGTGCTGGGGCTGGCCGACGGAGCGTTGCGGGCCCCGGTCGACCACGTGTGCCGCACGTTCCACTACGCCCCCAAGCCGACCCCGGAGCCAACGGTGCCGTGCCTGGATCGCTTCAGCGAAGCATTCGAGGCGATCGACGTGGCGGCGCCCACCGGCGGCGCCTGGCTGAGGTTCGCGCGCGAGAACGCCGCGGATCGTGGCTTCGGACTGCCCAGGACCCTCATGGAACCGCAGGTCCGTCGACTGGCCGTGGAGCTCGGACGCGCCGTTGGACCTGCGCACCTGCTCCGCTACGAGGCGCTCGCGCACCTCCGGAGCAGCGCGTACGGCGACGTCGTCGAACAGGTGTTCCGGAAGATCGGCCCCACACCGGCCCTGAAGCTGTGGTTCGACCTGCTGAGCGTCGTCACGGACCGGGCGACGCCCGACCTGCTGGACTGGGCGGGCGAGCTGCTCACCCACGAGTCAGTGGCGGTGACCGAGGGCGCGTCGCACGGCCTCCAGAACATGCTGGTGGTCGGCGGTCTCAGCCCCGCCGACTGGACCGCCTGGATCCCGCACTTCGAGCGGGCTTGGCGCGATGCCGGCAAGGACGCCGCGCAGCGGCAGGTCCTGTCCCAGCTCTGCGCCGCACTGCCACGGTCCCTGCAGGCGCGGATCCGGAGGACGTGTCAGGTGGAGCAGGAGCCGTCTGCCGGCCCCCGGGACTGGTCGCGCAGCCGGCGCAACGTCCACTACGAGTACGCCACCTCGCTGGCCCGCGCGGTCTGCACCCACGTGGGCCACCGGGAGGAGCCGCTCCTCGCACGGCTGATGTTCGAGGCGATGTTCGACCAGCGCGGCGCCCGAGTCGTCACGTCTCTTGTCCTCGTCGGCGCATCGCTCTTCGGGGCACCCCTGGTTCCGGTGCTCGTCGAGGGACTCGACCGGGCGCCCGACGAGGCCAGCCGGCGGGCGGTCCTCAGGCTGATCGCCTCGTGTCATCGGGGCGAGGAGCTCCCGGCGGCCGCCGCCTGGCTGGACGCCGAGGACGCGGACGAGTTCAGCCGGGCGCTCGCGATCACCGGCCGCAGCGGCCGCCGGCTCTCGGAGGCGTCCGTCGCGCGGGGCCTGTCCGGCGACGAGGCGACGGTGCGGACGACGCTCTACAGCCTCGGCCTGGCCAAGGACCCGCGGCTCGAGAGCATCGCCGGGCGGAGCTCGCTGCCGCTGACCACCCGAACAGCTGCCCGATGGTGGGCCGAACACGGCGGCCGGATCCTGCTCTGAGATCGGGCGCCCGGACCGGGGTGGAACGGCTGCCCGTCCCCGCGCAGGCAGCCGACCCTTCGGCGGGGTGGAACGACCGCCTGTCCCCCGCGCAGGCAGCCGTCCACCGGCCGCGGCAACTGTAGGTCAACCTATTTGACCGAGGGCCCGTTGTTTCACCGACACGATCAGCTGAAACAGATCACCCGCCGAGGCGGTCCACCGCCGCGGCGACGCGCTCGTCGGTGGCGGTGAAAGCGACCCGGACGTGACGGCCCCCCGCGGGGCCGTAGAACGAGCCCGGGGCGACGAGGACACCGCGGTCGGCGAACCAGGAGACGGTGTCCCAGCAGTCCTCATCGCGGGTCGCCCAGAGGTAGAGCGACGCCTCGGAGTGGTCGATCCGGAAACCGGCCCCCACCAGGGCATCGCGCAGCCTGGCCCGGCGGGCGGCGTACCGCGTGTGCTGCTCGACGACGTGCGCGTCGTCATCGAGGGCGGCGATCATCGCGGCCTGCTGCGGGCCGGGCATCTGCAGCCCGAGGTTCTTGCGCACGGCGAGCAGCTCGCCGACGAGCGCCGGGTCGCCGGCGACGAACGCGCAGCGGTAGCCGGCCAGGTTGGACCGCTTCGACAGCGAGTGCACGGCGAGGATGCCCTCGTGCGAGCCACCGGAGACCGACGGGTGCAGGACCGAGAGCGGCGATCCCTCCCATGAGCACTCGATGTAGCACTCGTCGGAGACCAGGATCGTGCCGCGCTCGCGGCACCACTCCACGACCTTCTTCAGGTGCTCGACGGGCAGCACCTTGCCCGAGGGGTTCGACGGCGAGTTGATCCACATCAGCGCCGGGACCTCCGGGCCGAACGCGGTCAGCGAGTCGGCCGCCATGGCCCGGGCGCCGGCCAGCGCCGCACCCACCTCGTAGGTGGGGTAGGCCAGCGCCGGGTAGGCGATCAGGTCGCCCGCACCGAGCCCGAGATGGACCGCCATCGAGGCGATCAGCTCCTTGGAGCCGATCACCGGCAGCACCCCGTCCAGGCCGAGGCCCTCGACGCCGTGGCGCCGCGACAGCCAGTCGATGCAGGCCTGCCGGGTCTCGACCCGCCCGACCGTCAGCGGATAGCCGGGCGAGTCAGCGGCGGCGGCCAGCGCCGCCTGAACCACCGCGGGCGTCGGGTCGACCGGGGTCCCGACCGACAGGTCCACGATGCCGCCGGCATGCGCGCGCGCCCGTTCGGCGTACGACGTCAGGTGGTCCCACGGGAAGTCCGGGAGCCGCCCGGACACGACGCCGATCGGTCGAGCAGGTCTCACTCGTCGTGCGGCTGGGGCGGCAGGGCCGCCACGATCGGGTGGTCCTTGTCGATCTCGCCCATCTTGGCCGCGCCACCGGGCGAACCGAGGTCGTCGAAGAAGCCGACGTTCGCGGTGTAGTAGTCCTTCCACTGCTCCGGGGTGTCGTCCTCGTAGAAGATCGCCTCGACCGGGCAGACCGGCTCACACGCACCGCAGTCGACGCACTCGTCGGGGTGGATGTAGAGCATCCGCTTGCCCTCGTAGATGCAGTCGACGGGACACTCGTCGACGCAGGCCCGGTCCTTGAGGTCGACACACGGCTGGGCGATGACGTAGGTCACCAGTTCCTCCTGAGGATCGCGCTTGAAGCCAGCGAGGGCTGTTCAACCACAGCCTAGTATCCCGTCGTGACCTCAGCCCCGGAAGCCCACGGTCTGGGCCCTCACGTGGTCGGCCAGCGGGTCGTCGTACGCCGTCTCGTGCACGGCGAGACCGGCCCGTCGGGCGGTCCGGCCATGACCGACCTCCTCGGCATCTGCCTCGCGTGGGGCGAGCGCGACTGCCTGATCCAGCCCGAGGCCGGCGAACCGGTGCGGATCCCGCTGGCCGACATCGTCTCGGGGAAGCCGGTGCCGCCGCGTCCGTCGGTGCGTCACCGCGTGTCGCCGCTGGAGGCCCAGCAGCGGGCCCTCGCTCTGTGGCCCGACCTGGAGACCCGTCCCCTCGGCGACTGGTTGCTGCGTCGCTCCGCCACGTCGACGGCCCGGCGAGCCAACTCGGTGCTCGCGTTCGTGCCGTCCGGGGTGCCCGACGACTACGAGCAGGTCGTCGCGTTCTACGAGCGACCGATCGCGGCGGTCCTCCCCGACTCGCCCGAGGATGCCCTCTTCCGACGCCACGGCTGGGGACCCGAGAGCCACGACGCGGACACGCTGTTCCAGCTCGCGAGCGTGGCGCAGGTGCGCAGGCGGCTGCGCGGACTCAATCCCTCCTCCGCAGGCACAGGTCGAGGAGGCGAGTGGACACCTCGCGGTCGCGCGGATCGGCGACCTCGCGAGCGGCGTCGCGGCCTACGACCGTGACTGGGTGGGGTTCCGCAGTCTCGAGGTCTCCCCCGCACACCGGCGCAACGGTCACGCACTGGCGCTCATGTCGGCACTGCTGGAGTGGGCAGCCCTGCAGGGAGCCACCACGGCGTACCTCCAGGTCCTCGGCGACAACGGCGCGGCCCTGGCGCTCTACGAGCAGCTCGGGTTCCGCACCCATCACGCCTACCGCTACCTGGCGCCCGGGCCGTCCATCGCGGCTCAACGCTGACCGAAGAGCCGTTCGGCGCGCGCCGTCACCGAGGTCCAGCTGCGCCGCATGACGGCCAGGACCAGCGTGCCGGCCAGGATCATGCAGGCGATGTTCACGCCGAGCTGGGCCAGCGAGCCCCAGATCTCATGGCTCTCCCACAGCGCGAGCCCGAGGGCGAGGTTGCCGGCCGCGGGGACGGTGGTGACGCTGATGAAGACCCCGACCATCGTCGCGGTCTTGTCGATCGCCAGGGCGAGCACACCGGCGGCGCCGGCCACGAGGGCGACGGCCACCGACCACATGTCGGGGTGCCAGATGAAGCCGGTGTTGGGCCGTGGCCTGGTCACGACCTCGGATCCGATCGCGCCGGTGACCCGCGCCAGCAGCGCCAGGACGGTCACCACGGCGATCGCGAAGGCGAAGCTGAAGACCAACAGCTTCAGGCTGCGCCCCACCAGGACCCACTGGCCGAAGACCAGCCCGACCGACGCCGCGGCGATGGCGCTGAACTCCGGCCCCACCACCATCGCTCCCACGACCAGCACCGCGGAGTCGGTGATCACCGCGATGGCGGCCAGGATCACGGCGAGCACGAGGAAGACGACGTACGACACCGTCGGCTGGGCGCCGTCCTCGGCCTGGTCCCGGACCGACTCCCAGATGACCGCGTCCTCGGGGTGTCCGGGCGCCACCGCCTCGAGCCGCTTGGCAGCCGCGAACGGCGCGCCCGTGGGCGTGCTGATCACGATCCCGCCGCGCTCCGCGAGCCCCAGGCGGTTGAGGGCGTCGAGGACCACACCGGCCTTCTCGCGGGCGACGTCGCACTCGATCAGGTCGCCCTTCGGCTCGATGCACGCGCCCGGCTGCACGGTCACGTTGGTGACGTAGTCGCGGCCGAGGAGAAGGTCGCGCACGGGATCGGCCAGGTCGGCAGGGGCCGTGAGGCGGAGGTGGACGAGCACGGGCGTCAGCGTACGGCGAAATGGATTTCGCACCCGGCTGGGTCGGGCCTAGGATTTCCCTGGCTCACGTGAGGACTGACAACCCTCGCACCAGCGTGGCCCGCGCGTCCGGCGTACCGACGAGAGGCCGGCCCTCTGGCAGCAGAGTCCTCCGGCGAAGGTGTGGTGGCACCGCGACTTTGCCCCCGCCCACACCTCCAGGGCTTCCGTGCCTACTGGAGGTGAACGTCATGAAACCTGTGGTCTCGACAATCTCGACCATCGAGGACAGCCCGACCACCGAGCTCCCCCGCACCCTGAGTGCAGAGCTCCCCCACACCACGCCCGGATCGACGGTCCGGCTGCAGGGTTGGGTCCATCGTCGCCGCGAGCTCGCGGCGCTGACCTTCCTCGTCGTCCGCGACCGCACCGGGCTTGCGCAGGTCGTGGTCAAGGACGGTCCCGACGGCAGGGCCGAGGTCCCGCCCGAGGAGACGACGGTCGAGGTGGTCGGGGTGGCCACGGCCAACCCGCAGGCGCCCGGCGGGATGGAGATCACCGAGCCGGTGATCGTGCCGCTGACCGAGCCGGCCGCGACACCGCCGGTCGAGCTGTGGCGCCCGAAGCTGAACGCGTCCCTGCCGACCCTGCTCGACCACGCCCCCGTGACCTGGCGCCACCCGGCCCAGCGGGCCAAGTGGGAGCTCGCGGCCGCGTCGTTGCGCGGGTTCCGCAGCACCCTCGACGCAGCCGGGTTCACCGAGATCCAGACCCCGAAGTTCGTGGCCTCGGCGACCGAGTCGGGGGCCAACGTCTTCCAGGTCGACTACTTCGGCCGGCCGGCGTACCTCGCGCAGAGCCCGCAGTTCTACAAGCAGCAGATGGTCGGGGTCTTCGAGCGCGTCTACGAGGTCGGACCGGTCTTCCGGGCCGAGCCGCACGACACGGTCCGCCACCTCGCGGAGTACGTCTCCCTGGACGCCGAGCTCGGCTTCATCGAGGACCACCGCGACGTGCTGCGCGTGCTGCGCGACGTGCTCGCCGGGATGGTCGCGGCCGTGCACGAGCACGCCGCGAGCGCGGTCGAGCGCCTGGGCGCCGACATCCCGGTGGTCCCCGAGGAGATCCCGGTGATCCACTTCCGCGACGCCCTCGCCCTGGTGGGCGCCCCGGAGGACGAGCCCGACCTGGCTCCCGAGCACGAGCGGGCGCTGGGCGCCTGGGCGCTGGCCGAGCACGGCAGCGACTTCCTCGCCGTCGAGGGCTACCCGATGGCGAAGCGGCCGTTCTACACGCACCCGCAGGCCGACGACGAGCGTTGGTCCAACAGCTTCGACCTGCTCTTCCGCGGGCTCGAGCTGGTCACCGGCGGGCAGCGCCTGCACCGACCCTCGGCGTACGACGAGGCGATCCGGGCCAACGGCGAGGACCCGGCGACCTACGCGGCGTACCTCCAGGCGTTCCAGCACGGCATGCCGCCCCACGGCGGTTTCGCGATCGGCCTGGAACGGTGGACGGCCCGGCTCGTCGAGGCGGCGAACGTGCGCGAGGTGACGCTCTTCCCGCGCGACCTGCACCGGCTGACGCCATGAACGCGTCCTGTCCCCGGGCCCGCACCATCGCGCGGGGACAGGACCGGCGCGGCAATTCGCTTAACCACAGTCACTTAGTATGGTTAAGCCATGCTTCGTGACCGCAAGGGCAGCCCCGTCGACGACGGGAACTGGTTCGTCCACCACGGGACCGACGTCGAGACCCGCTGGGACGAGGACGTCTCGCACCTGACGCCCAACGAGCGCTTCTTCGTGCGCAACCACACCCGCCCCCCGGCCATCGACGAAGACTCCTGGCGGCTGCTCGTGACCGGCGACGGCGTGCTGGGCGAGCGGGTCTACTCCCTGGCCGACCTCCAGTCCTTCACGACCACGACGGTCGAGCGCGCCCTGGAGTGCACGGGCAACGGACGAAGGCTCTTCGCCGAGCAGCAGGGTCGCCCCCGTCCGGGCACGCAGTGGGGCCTCGGCGCCATCGGGGTGGCCCGGTGGACCGGCGTCCCGCTGCGCACGGTCCTGCAGCATGCCGGGCTGCGCCCCGACGCCGTGCAGGTGACGCCCGTCGGGCTGGACGAGCGCTACGTGGAGGACGGCGTCGACCACGGCCGGGTACGCCGGCCACTGCCGATCGGCAAGGCGCTCGACGACGCGCTCATCGCGTGGGAGATGAACGGTGAGCCGCTCCCCCTCGACCACGGTTTCCCCGCACGCCTGATCGTGCCGGGCTGGGTCGGCATCGCCAGCATCAAGTGGCTCGGTGAGCTGCGGGTCACGACCAGCGAGGTCGACTCGCCCTGGAACACCCGGTGGTACCGCATGCACGGCGAGGGCTGGGCCGGGCCGGACGCGGTCCTGGACCGGATGCCGGTGAAGAGCACGATCGACGCCACCGGGCCCCTCGCGACCGGACGCCCGTCGGTCCTGCGGGGACGAGCCTGGTCGGGCGAGGCCAGCATCCGGACGGTCGAGGTCAGCACCGACGGCGGCGCCACGTGGGACGAGGCCACGCTGACCGGCCCGAACGAGCCGTCGTCGTGGGTCGGCTGGGAGCTCCCCTGGACCCCCGAGCGGTCCGGGACGCACGTGCTGGTCAGCCGCGCCACCGACAGCCGCGGCGAGCGGCAGCCCGAGCAGGCGCCCGACAACGAGGACGGCTACCTGTTCTGGGCCGCGGTCCGGCACACCGTCGTCGTCGCCCCCTGACCCAGCACGCGGATCCGTGCGGCAGCACCGGACGGGCTAGTTCGGCTTCTTGCAGATGACGGTGTCGGACGGGGTGTAGCGGGTGTGGAAGACCTCGTCGTGGTCGAGCGCGCTCTCGCCGTGCTGGCGGAAGTGCCGGGTCACGTCGATGTCGAAGCCGTCGTAGCCGGTGTTGGGGTAGCAGTCCGGCGTGCGCAGGACCCGGGTCTCGGGCGGGGTCGCGTTGTAGCGCTCCGACGTGCTGGCGGTGATGTCCCAGACCTTCGTCGACCACATGCTCACGGTCACGATCCCCGACGTCGACGGGGTGCTGGGGGTGACGTGGGCGTCGATCAGCACGCCGTACTTCGTGTCGTTCTGGAAGCGCAGGTCCACCGCACCCCAGGCCACCGTCGCCTCGCGGCCGACCGGGTAGCGGTCGATGTAGAACGAGTGCGGCTTGTGCTCGATGTCCTTGAGCCCCGCGAAGAACATCGCGTTGAAGGTCGTGGTCGCCATCTGGGAGACCCCGCCTCCGAGGTCCTCCTTGAAGATGCCGTCGCTGATGATGAACCCCTCGGTGAAGCCGTTCTCGCGGGTCCGCTCGCCGACGGTGTCGTTGAGCGAGAAGGTCTCGCCGGGCTTCAGCAGGGTGCCGTTGACCAGCTCCGCGGCGCGACCGATGTTGGTGTTGCGGTACTCCGCGTAGGGGTAGTAGGTCGTGAACGAGGAGACCTTCTCCCGGATGCCCAGCTTGCGGGCGTCCCTGGTGGTGAAGTCGGGGCGCGCGACGGTGGCCTCGACCTCCATCTCGCGCTTGCCCTCGGGCCGGGTCACGAGCTTCAGGAACGCGCTCCGCACGTCCTTTGGGTCATAGGCCACGCCGGGCCTGGAGCGGATCACCTTCGGCTTGCCGTCGACGATGGCCACCCGCGCGTCGACCGGGGCACCGTTGCCGCTGATCGCGCCGTCGACGAGCCCGGTCAGCTTCGCCTCGTCCAGGTCGGGGACCAGCTCGCCGTCCCTGGCCTTCATCCCCAGCGCCGCGTCGAAGTCCCGGGGCTGCAGGCGGACCCGCGCGTCGCCGAAGACCAGCGCCACGGAGCCCGACATGGCCGGGTTGGCGAAGTCGGTGAGGGCCTGCTGCACGTCCGTGCGGTCGATCTCGGGGGCCGCCGGGCGCAGGGTCAGCTCGGCGCTCGGGTCGTCCTGGAGGTACGCCGCCTCGATGGCCGCGCGCGCCTGGTCGGTGTCGAGCTCCAGACCTGCCCGGGGGGCCGTGGTCCGGATCCGGCCGTCGTGGAAGGTCACCGTGCCGTCCGTGGCGGGTCGACCCACACTCGTCCCGAGGGACTCCAGCAGCGAGGTCAGGGCGGTGTCGTCGACGGTCACGACCGGGTCCAGGTCGTCGCCGCTGGTGTAGTAGTCCCAGAGCCGGGCGGGGTCCCAGCTCTGCTCGCCGCCGGCGGCAGCCACCGAGGCGACGTAGTCGACCCCGAGACCTGCCTGCGCCGGCGTGACGGTCTTCGCCTGACCGTCGACGGTGACGGTGATGGGAGCATCGACCCGGTCGGCCAGCCCGTCCTCGAGCACCTGCACCGCCGCGTCCTGGGTGTGGCCGCCGATCCCGACGCCGGCGACGGTGGTCTCGCGGGGCACCTTGTCACCGGCCACGACGTACGCCGCGGTGTAGCCGCCGGCCAGGAGCAGCACCAGCCCCAGCAGCATGACCAGGACGACGCGGCCGCCCTCCTTCTCGCGCGACGGCGAACCCCAGTCAGTCATCCGGTCATCCTAGGGAGGACCAGCGTCGGGTCAGGGAAGCCCCCGCCGGGTCGCGGCAGCCGGACGCGGCAGGGTTGCGAGGCCGAGGACCAGCACCACCAGCCCCACCCCCAGCAGGGCATAGCCGGCCAGGTCCTGCGCGATGGCGTAGTCCCCCTCGGGGCGAGGGTTCAGGATCCAGCCGACGAAGCCGGTCCAGCCGACAGCGAAGGCCAACCGGGACCACCAGCCCGGCGGCAGCGCCAGCAGCGCGGCCAGCGTGGCCGCGGTGGCCAGCAGCAACCCCCACCAGCGTCCGTGCAGCGCCACGGCGGCGAGCCCGGTCGCGGCACCGGCCGCGAGCAGCACGACCGCCGAGAGAGCGCGCATCAGATCCCGGCGAACAGGTCTGTCTCCAACCCGTCCTCGCCGAGCTCCCCGAGACGGCCCTTGACGATGCGGTAGTACTCGATCCCCCAGGCGGTGCTGCCCACGTTGTTGGACAGGGCGAAGAAGGGACCGTCGGTGGTGATCTGGGTGCGGTGGGCCGCCAGCGCGGCCATCTTGCGGTCGACGTAGTCCTGGGCGTCGACGGCTGCGGACAGGTTCTCGTCGGGGGTGATGAAGTGCGGCAGCGGGCCCTCGGGGTCCATGCCCTCGAAGCTGGTCGTGTCCCCGGAGTCGCGCAGCGCGCGGAGCCCGGCCCGCATGCGGGACTCGGACATGGCACCCCAGTAGATCTTGGCGATGTCCCACGCCTCGCCGAGGTCGCGGCGGTACGACGGCACCGCGGCGAGCTGGGCGGCGTACATCGCGACGCGGTGCGCCTGGATGTGGTCGGGGTGGCCGTAGCCGCCGAACTGGTCGTAGGTCACCAGCACCTGGGGGCGGACCTCGCGGATCACGCCGACCAGGTGGTCGGCGGCCTCGGTGAGGTCGGCGTGCCAGAAGGCGTTGGCGTGCACGTCGTCCGCGGCGACCGCGTGGCCGTCCTCGTGCCACTTCATGCCGGAGTCGCGGTAGGTGCCGAACCCGCCGAGGAAGCGGTGGTCGGTGACCCCGAGTGCCTTCATCGCGTCGTCGAGCTCGCCGCGGCGGTGGAGCCCGAGGGTGTCCTCCTTGTCGGCGGCGAGGTGCTCGAGCCCGGGGACCAGGATCTCGCCCATCTCGCCGGCGGTGCAGGTCACGAGGGTGACGCCGCGGCCCTCGGCGACGTACTTCGCCATCGTGGCGCCCTGGCCGATCGACTCGTCGTCGGGGTGGGCGTGCACGAGCAGAAGTCGCTGGTCGGCTGTCATGGGTGAAATCCTACGGCCGCTTGATCCGCCGGGGCGCCGTCGGGAGGTCCACGGGCGGGAGCGGGGGCGCGGTGGTGTCGGCGGCGCGCGGGGCGAGCGGGCCGGGGCCCGGGGCGTCGTCGTGGTCGAGCCATCCGTCGTACTCGTCGACGAGCAGGTCGAGGACCAGCTCGGGGGCGTCGGTGAGCACTGCCCAGGGGTGGTCCTCGTCGTCGTCCTCGCCGGCCAGCCGCTCGCGGGCGAGCGAGGCGTCGAAGCCGCTGCTGACGAGCCTGGCCACCACGGCCCGGGCGTCGTCCTCGTCGAAGAAGATGCCGCGCATGGGCTCGATCATCCCAGCCGGGCGGGGCGCTCGAGGAGCCCCCTCAGCTCGACGAGGAACGGCCGGTCCGGCTCGAGCCAGTCGACGTCGCCGAGGTCGTCGGCGGCGAGCCAGCGGACCGCGTCGTGCTCGTGCGGCACCGGCTCACCGCTGACCAGGCGCGCGGTCGCGACCCTCAGCACGTGGGTGGTGCCGATCGGGGCCGAGCCGGCGAGCCAGCCCGTCACCTCTACCCGGCAGCCCAGCTCCTCGGCGATCTCGCGGACCAGGGCGCCCTCGGCCCGCTCCCCCGGCTCGACCTTGCCGCCCGGGAACTCCCAGCGGCCGGCGGTCTCCGGTGGCGTCGTACGCCGGGCAGCGAGCACCAGGCCGTCGCGGAAGATCGCTGCGCCGACCACCGATCTCATGGCGGCACCGTAGCGCGGCAGCGTCGCGCCGCTCGGTCGCGCTGCTTTTCGCAAATCCACTGCGCCGCCCCGCGCGCTCCGCAATCATCGGCAAGCCGCTGCACCCCACACATAGGACTGGTCCCCCATGCCACCTCGGTTTCGTACTGTCCTGCCCATCGCCCTCACCTCCGCCGTCGCGCTGACGACCGGCCTGGTCCTGGCGTCGCCGGGCGATGCCGCGCCGCTGCCCACGACCTACTCGGTCAGGACGAGCGCCGACCTGTGGCACATCAACGAGCTCGACCTCGACATGTCGGGAGACCCGGCCGCCACCGACCTCTCCGTCTTCCGGGTCGCTGGCCTGGTGGACTCGGCGGCGAACCCGCGCTCGCAGGGCGAGGCAGCCAACCTGGCCGGCAGCACCGCCACCGGGACGGCCGTGCGCCGGGCCACGTCCAGGGCGAGCGCCACCACGGACACCAGCAACCCGACCTCCGGGATCGCGCCGGCCGGGACCTCGCCCGGCACGCTCGACGTCGAGCAGGCGACCCTGGGGGCGCGCGGGCGCTGGGTGGGTGACAGGAACTGCCTGACGACCGCCGACGGCCTGGCCGACGCCACCGCGGTGGGCGGGGGTGCCGAGCTGCTGCCGACCGCCATCCCCTCGGGGAGCATCCTGCCGCCGATCGTGCTGACGGGCGTGCCGACCGAGCTGCCCAGCACCTTCCCGACCGACGACCCCACCCTGCTGCCGACCGAGCTGCCGACGGTGCTGCCGACCGAGCTCTCGACCACGAGCATCCCCACCGAGCTGCCAACGCTGCTGCCGACCGAGCTGCCCACCCTGCTGCCCACGACGCTGCCCCCGATCGGGCTGCCGCGCGCGGCGAGCGCGACCCAGAGCGCCACTGCCGACGTCGTGATGGCAGCCGTCACCGCCGGCACGGTGCAGACCCGCGCGGACCTGCCCACCCAGAACGGCGCCACCGCAGACGTTCGCGGCGTCCGCGCCCAGACGATCGGCACGGTCAAGGACGTCTCCGCCCCCGCCATGACGTTCTTCGGCGGTGAGGTCGAGGTGCGCATCTCGAAGGAGGCCCGGCTGACGGCGTACGCCGACGGGGTCCACCCGAGTGCCGTGGTCTGGGCCCCGCCGACAGTGACGGTGACGCTCCAGGGCCAGCCCACGACGTACACGTTGCCGGCCAACGGCGCCCCACTCGCGGTGTCCTACAGCCAGAACAGCGACGTGACGCTCACGCTGACCGCGGGCGCCCTGACCAAGACCGCCGAGAGCGCCAGCGGCCTGGTCGCCTCGGGCAAGGCGTCGGTGATGCACATGGTGGTCCGCAACGGCGACGCCGTCGCGCTCGACGCCGACTTCATGCCGATGGCCGCGGAGGCCAAGGCGCCCGGCGGCGGCCTCGAGTGCCCCGCGCCGGACACCGACGGGGACGGCCTGAGTGACCCGCTCGAGACCAAGCTGGGCACGATGCCCGGGGTCAGGGACACCGACCGGGACGGCCTGACCGACGGGCAGGAGCACTACACCTACAGGACCAACCCGCTGAAGGCCGACACCGACAAGGACAAGCTGAAGGACGGCGTCGAGGTCAAGAAGTACAAGACCAAGCCCCGCAAGGCCGACACCGACGGCGACAAGCTCAAGGACGGCATCGAGGTCAAGAAGTACAAGACCAACCCACGCAGGAAGGACACCGACCGCGACGGCGTCAACGACAACGTCGAGATCCGCCGCGGCACCAACCCGCTGCACAAGTGATCCGGTCTGCCCCCACTAGCGTGGGGGCATGCCCGACCCTTCCGGCGCCGTCACCGGCGTGCACCTGACGCGCACCGACGAGAACGTCGCCGGGATCGACGCGCTCGGGGCACTGCTCGGCGGGCCGGTCGGCGTCGAAGCGGTGCTGGACGACCTCAACCGGCAGGGTCGCCGCGGCTGGGCGCCGGGGCGCGCGGTCGACCAGGCACTCACCTGGGACCGCGAGGATCGTCGTACGCCGCAGTGGTGGCCGCAGGGCATCTCCACCTCGGCCGACGCCTCCGACACCGAGGAGATCGGGGGCCGACGGGTCGCGGTGGTGACGTGGTACGCCAAGAAGATCCCCGGCGTGGACCACCGGCACGGCTCCCGGCTGACCTTCGTGGACCTGGAGACCCGTCGCTACCGCCACGTGCTGCTGGTCGTCCCCGTGGTCGCGGACGACGGCACGGTCCGGCTCGAGCCGCTGCGCGTGCACGCCGGCGGGATCGTGTGGTGCGGGCCCTATCTCCACATCGCCGCCACGTCGCGGGGCCTGATGACCTGTCGCGTCGAGGACATCCTGCGCGTGCCGGACGAGCGCGCCAGCGGCGACGTGACGCGGCTGGGTGTCGACGGCGACCGGGTCTCGTCGTACGGCTACCGCTACCTCGCACCCGTCCGCTTCACCTACGACGCGCAGGGTCCTGATGACAAGGAGAAGCTGCGCTACTCGTTCCTGTCCCTGGACCGCGCTGCGAGCCCGCCCGAGCTGGTCGTGGGCGAGTACGGCCGCGGCAAGCAGAGCCGGCGCCTGGCACGCTTCCCGCTCGAGCCCGAGACGATGCTGCTGAGCCGTGACGAGGAAGGCCGCTCGTGGCCGCTCGCCCTCGACGACGGCGGGATGGGTCACATGCAGGGCGCCGCGGTCGCACGTGGCAACTACTACGTGACCGTCTCGCGCGGTCCGACGACGCCGGGCTCGGTGTACGTCGGCCAGCCGGGAGCCTTCCGGCGACACCGCTGGGCGGCTCCCGTGGGTCCGGAGGACATCGCCTACTGGCCCTCGACGGACACGCTGTGGTCGGTCACCGAGCACCCTGGCCACCGATGGGTCTTTGCCATGCGGCGCAGCTGGTTCGACCGCTGACCCTTCGTCGCCCGGCCCGGATCCTCTCCTCAGGCGAGCCCGAATCCCTTGCTCGGTCGAGCCCAGTTCCGTTGGTCGAGCTTGTCGAGACCCCAGAAATGCAAAAACGCGTCCGCGCGCGGTGACGTCTGCTACCAAGTCGCCTCACCCACATGCCTTAGGGTACGAAGCGCGGTCCGGACCATTCTTGCGCAGCGGCGAACAGAGGATGGCCCGGGCCGCGCTTCTATTTGCCTGACGCTCCCAGCCGCTCCGCCGGTGTTCGAGGCCAGGCCAACCGTGATCGAGCAGGGCCGAGAACGCACGAAAGGCGCCACCTGGTGAGGTGACGCCTGATGCGTGGCTTCCCCGCAAGCGGGTACTGAAACGTGACAGGCGGTCCGGACCATTCTCGCGCAGCGGCGAACAGAGAATGGCCCGGACCGCGTCTGTGTGTCCCGACTTGGTCCTTCAGAATTGAGCGGGGGCTAGCGGGAGCAGTGCCCCCTGGGAGTGAGCTCCGGGGCGAAGATGCCCCGGAGCTCACTCACCGGATGGTGCAGGCGATCAGCGAACGCGCTTGCTGGCCTTGTCAGCGTTCGTCGTGGCGGTCTTGGCGACCTTGACGACGTACTTCGTGTACTTCTTGCCGTTCTTGTCAGCAACCTTGAACTTGTGGTTGCCCGACGCGTTCAGCGTGGCCGTCTTGACCAGCTTCAGGCTTGCCGTTGACCTTCTTGAACAGCCAGGCGAACCAGACCCGACAGCGTTGCGAGTCTGGCGTGGCCTTCAGCACGTCGGCCTCGCGCACCGTTGTTCTTGCCGTTCAGCGCCAGCGTTGATGGTCCTGGGGCGTGACGTCGGCGCCCTTGACCCAGTTGATCGGGTCGGACTTGCCGATGGCCGTCTCGAAGGTCTCGATCGGGTCGTCGGATGCGCTGACCAGGTTCTTCTCCACCGTCAGGCTGGCGGTGAGGGTCTGGACGGTCGGCGCGTCGGAGAACGCCCGGATGCCAACGCCCGAGGTGGTGAAGTCGGAGCGGGTCTCACCGAAGTCGGCGTCGGTGTCGATGTCCGCCACGGTCGAGTCGTCCGTGATGCGAGCGTCCTGGTCACCCGCGAGGTTGTGGAACTGGTCGTGGGTGAACAGGTTGAAGTCCAGGTCGCCCGGGACGGTGATGTCGCCCGTGGGCTCGCCGGCGGCACGGTCCAGCTGGACGTCGACCAGGTTGATCGGGTTCTTCACCTCGAACGTGATGGTCCGCGTCTGGGTGACGTTGCCGGCCTTGACGGTGATGGTCATGGTGCTCAGACCGTCGTCGTCGAAGTCGGCGTCCCGCTCCATCGCGACGACGGCGCCAGCCTGGGCGGCGTCACCGGTCGAGAGGGCCTTGGACTGACCGTCGTTCTTGAAGAAGCCCCACAGGTCGCCGGTCTCGTCGTGCGCCTCGTCCAGCGTCAGGTCTCCTTGACGCTCTCGGCGTTCGGGCTCAGGAAGCCCTTGTCCACGGACACGGTGACGGGGTAGTCCGGCAGGTCGTTGCCGTCCTTGTCCTCGGCGACGATGTCCAGGTCCACCGGGCGACCCGGGCCGGGCGTGCCGTACGAGGCCGTCGACACCGATGGTGATCGAGGCAACAGCAGCCTGCTGCTTCCAGTTGATGACCAGGTCCTGCTCGGCGTTGTCCGCGTCGTTGGCGACCGTCGAGTCGTTCGGACCGAGGTCACCCTGGAGCGACGTGGCGTCCGTGGCGGACTCCTGGGCGATCGCGTGAAGCGTGCCGGACTCGGCGATCGGGGTCGACGTTCGCCGGGATCTTCGGGTCGCGGAGCACGACGGCGAAGTCGCCGTTGGCGGCCGTGACGGCGGTGGCGGTCGAGCCGACGCCACCCGTTGCGGGGGTGACCTTGACACCGGCCGGCTGTGCCGACTGCGGCGCGAAGCCGGCGTCGTTGCCGGCACCCTGGGCGTAGGTCAGGTTGACCAGGCGGCCACCGAGGCCACCGTTGTTGGCCAGGTTGCCGGTGACGGTGAAGTCACCGTTGACCGGCGCGTTGGCCGCAGCACCCTCGCCGTAGGTGATCTCCGACTCGGAGGCCGAGAACGTCTCCGGGGTGGCGTTGATGCAGGCCAGCACCGGACACGTTCGGGCGACGAGCCTCGAGCGTGTAGGTGCCCTCGGGCAGTGCGCCACCGTTGAAGGAGGTGTCCGTCAGACCGGGAACGGCGAACTTGCCGTTCGCGTCGGTCTCGCCGGGCAGCCACGCGGAGGTGAAGGTGTCGCCGACGGCGTTCGGGTCGATGACCCAGCGGTACTCGACGTCGGGCCCGGCGATGTTCTCGTCGATGGCCTTGCCGCGCTGGTCCTTGGTGACGATGGTGAAGTCGTCGCCGTCGCCCAGCTCGTCGAGGTCGAAGTTCGGGCGGTTGAGGTTGTTGACGATGTCGACCTCGGCCAGCGTGGGCGAGTACGTCGTGACGGTCGCCGTGGTGGACTTGTCGACCGCCGGCTCGTAGGCGTCAACGTCGGTGGTGTTCACGAAGTACGTGAACGTGCCGGCCGTCGTCTGGGTGTCGTCGATGAGCTCGCCGTAGCCGTCGGTGTAACCGATCAGCTGGTCCGCACCGTCGGTGTCGGTGTCGGGGCCGGCACCGTCGGTGTCGGTGTCGGGGTTGCTCTTGTAGACCTGGGCGCCGGCAACCGGCTTGCCGGTGGTGTCGAAGACCCGGATCACGATCTCGGAGTTGTTCGGGTTGGACACCTCCTGCGTGGCGGGAGCGGCCGTGATCTGGCCGATCTTCTGCACGTAGAGGGTCGAGGCCTCGGCGTCGTCGGTGTTGTTGGTCGCCGCGTTGAGGGCGATCTGGTTGGCCTCGGTGCCGCCCGAGTAGGGGTAACCGTCGATGTCGACGACGGCGTCGAACGTGTCGGCCTCGGTGTCGACGTTCGCGGCACCCGTGTGGCCGGTGTTGCTGACGTCCTTGACGGTGACCGCCGTGGTGCCGTCGGAGACCGTGCCGGTCACGCCGACGTAGTCACCGGTGTGGCTGGCCTCGGTGTAGGGGCTCTGGAAGACGCCCAGGGCGCCCTCGGAGCCGAGCTCCACGGTGTTGGCGGCGGCGTCGGCGACGTTCGGAGCGGCCGCGACGACCGCGTTGGCGACACCGGTGTTGGGGACCGCGCGGACGCTGGTCACCGTCTCCGGGACACCCGCCCAGTCGAAGGCGAAGACGCCGTCGGCGTTGCGGGCCACCAGGCCACCGGGCACGTCGACCCAGGTGCCGAGGGCGGTCGAGGACTCGTACTGGTAGAGCACCGAGGTGACGTTGGTGCCGCCGCCGGTGACCAGGGAGACGGTCGTGTTGCTGCCGTCGTTCTTGTCGGAGATCCCGAGCGTGTTCTGCGAGTAGAACTTGACGGCGTCGACGCCGACGGTCGTCGAGAGCGGGACTGCGTTTGCCGAGGAGGCGAGGAGCGGGAGACCCGCCACCGCCAGAGCGGAGACGGCGCTGGTCGCCAGTCCTCGCTTGATGCCGCTGCTGATCATGCGATTTCCTTCCGGATTAACGTGTTCGGCCGAGGCACTCCCCCGCCCGACATCGAGGCCAGCAGGGCCTCTTCGTGAGCTGCACCCGAGCACAGACTCCCGAGTACGTCCCGAAGATTAGGTATGCGGCACCAATACCTGCGTTGTTGTTGCGGCCCGGAAATCTTTCTGCAATAAATAGCCGCCGGAGATGAATCTCCGGGACGTCAGTTCTACGGGCGGGGGCCGGTCATGAACAGCACGGGGGCTACTGCTGTACGCCGTCGAGGGCGACCGCAACGGCTGCCCGAGGACCCCCACCCCCTGGCTTCCGGCGTCGTCGGCTGCGACCAGCGGATCGCCTGGCTGCTCACCACCTCCCGCCTGCTGGGCCCCGATCCCGCGCTGACGCAGCGCGCCGGTTTCATCAAGGCGCTGGGCGATCGGGGTATCCGCATCGACAACTCCCGCATCTCCCGCTGGGAGTCCGGGCTCCAGCCGCTGCCGGCGCGCGTCGCCGCGACGTACGAGTCGGTTCTCGGCCTGCAGGAGGGCTCGCTGGTCGCCGTCGCGGCCGGCCTGCGCCGGTCCTTCGGCAACGGGCAGGCATCGCGGGAAGGCGGGATGGACGACCACGACGCCAGCGACGCCGACCTCGACGGACTGCTGGATCTCGCCACGGCGGGCGAGGCGAACGGCGGGCAGTGGCTCCGGTTGTCGGGCCAGCTCAACCGTTTCGAGCGGGTCTACCTGCGCCAGGAGGAGTGGGCCCGCCTCTGCGATCGGCTGATCTGCGAGCTGGCCACCGCGGTGGGCGTGGGCTACGTGCGCCGCTACGAGGCCGCCGCCTGCCTGGTCCGACATCCCAACGCGCAGCGCCATCTCACCAGGGCGCTGGGCAGCTTCGTGATGCACCCCGACGCGCAGGTCGTCACCCCGGTGCTGAACCTGCTGGCCGAGGTGCGCGACGACGCCGCCAACGACCTGGTGCTGCGGATGCTGCACGCCGACAGCTTGGGCCTGCGCAGCGCCGCCTCGTCGGTCGCCGCGGTGAAGATCGCCCGCGGCCACTTCGGTGACAGCGAACTGACCGACCTCGAGACCCACATCGTGGGCAGCCTGCGTCGCCCAGGGACGCTCGACACCCGGCTCGACTCCTTCGACCTCGCCGTCCACCTCCCCGAGGAGTCGTGGGCGCGGGCGATGGGCGGACTGCGCAACCGGCGTGCCTACGACCTGGTGACCCAGGCCCGCAAGAGCGGGGAGCTGGTGCCGCACGCGCAGACCTCGGCGGTCGTCAACGATCTGGCGGCAGCGGTCCAGCGGGACACGCCCGCGCACGAGCCGCACGAGCCGGACAACATGCTGCGCCGTCTGCTGCGCGAGTCGCTGCTGCACGCCCACAAGGCGCGGCGCCACCACGCGGCCCTGCTGCTCGCCGCCAGCCCCTACGCACCGGCGGTCTCGCGCCACTGCCAGGACCTCGCGGCCCACCGCAACGACCTCATCGCGGCCCGCGCCTGGACCGTTCTCATGCGCGTCGGCCACGGCGACCGGCGCCCGCGGATGTTCCTCCAGGCGCTGGCCGAGACGCGCCCCACCATCCGGGCGCGGGCGCTGATGAACCTCGGCCTCAATCCCGAACCCGTCCGACCCCACGAGGTCGACGCCCTGCTCGGCAGGCTCGACGACGCCTCGCGTCCGCACGAACGCCAGGCCACGCTGTTCGCGCTCGGCATGACGGGAACCCCGCGCCTCGCGGTGCTCGCCCACCAGGACACCGAGTGGATGCAGTCCGGCGCGAAGTGGTGGCTGAGGCAGGGCTCCGCCCTCCACGACACCGACCGGGCTGCCGACCCGACGCCGCAGCTCGTGGACGCCTGAGGGCGACTACCCGCGGGGCTGGCGCGCGAGCTGGCGGCTCTGGGCCACCAGCCGCCCGGTGGAGTCCCAGACCTCGCAGTCCTCCTCGAACATCCCACCCGCCATGTTGCGGGTCGCGTGCCGCACCTTGAGCCAGCCCGGGGCGGGCCGGGCACGCACGTGCGCGGTCAGCTCGAGGGTCGGCGCCCACCCCGGCATCCCGAGGTCGAAGGTCACTGGCGGCAGGGCGTCGACGACCATCAGCAACGAGATCGGGTCCGGCTCGCGGCCGTCGATCAGGCGGAACCAGGCGCTCAGCACCCCGGAGCCGCTCGGCTGCCCGACGGCCCAGCCGATGTGGTCGGGGTGGAAGCGCATGTCGAACCGGTCCATCAGCGGCGCCATCTCCCGGACCTCCGGCGGCGCCATCGAGTTCGGCACGCACTGCTCCGGGGGCGGCATGACCGGCTCCTCGGCGGTGGTCCGGACGTCGTCGCCGAGCCTGCCCAGGTCGCCGTACGTCGCGAGTGCGGTGATCCGGGCCTCACCGGCCTGGCTGAGGTCGGCGGCAGCGGTCGCGATGGTGCCCCCGTCCCGGCGTACGTCGACGCTCACCGTGGCGGGACCCGGGGTGGCGGCCGAGAGGTAGTAGGCACTGATCGCGATCGGGTCCGGCTTGCCCGGCAGGCTGGCGCGCAGCGCGTTGCCGATGACGGCGAGCAGGTAGCCCCCGTTCACCCCGCCGCCGACCAGCCAGCCGGCCGAGAGGTCCGCCGCGAAGGTGCCGTCGCCCTGACGCTCGATGTCGATGTGGCTGTCGAACTCGTGACCCATGCCGCGAGCCTAGTGGCCCCCGACCAGCGCACGGTGGGGCAGCATGGGCGCATGAGCGAACGCCGACCGCGCTGGGTGTACGACGCGGGCGAGGAGCCCGATCCGCGCTTCAGCCTGGCCAACGAGCGCACCTTCCTGGCGTGGGTGCGCACGGCGCTGGCCGTGCTGGCGGGCGCGATCGCCCTCGACTCGCTGGGCGTGCCGCACACGAGCTGGTTGCGGACGGTGCTGGTCGTGACGCTCGTGCTGTTCGGCGGGCTCACCACCGCGCTCGCCTACCTGCACTGGGCCCGGGTGGAGCGGGCGATGCGACGGGGCCAGGAGATGCCCTCCTCAAGCCTCGGGCTGGTGATCACCGTGGCGATCGTGGTCGCGACCCTGGTCCTGGCCGCGGCGCTCGTGGTCAGTCCCACATGAGCGCGTGCCGCTCGAAGTCCTCGCCGGTCTGCACCGGCACCACGCAGAAGACGAGGCCACCCGGGTCCTCCAGGATCGTGTAGCCCTCGCACTCCTGGAGCACGGTGGCGCCGAGGCCCATCACGCGGGCGACCTCGGCCGGCACGTCGTCGCTCTCGATGTCGAGATGAACGCGGGCAGGGGTGCCCTCACCGATCCGCTGGGACTCCAGGGCGACGCCGGCCATGGTGCCGAGCGACCGGTAGATCCCGTCCCCGGTCGGCTCGATCCCCTGCACGCCGGCCCAGAAGGCGAGCGCCTTGTCCCAGTCGCTCTCGGGGTGGTCGATGAGCACGAGGCCGATGCGCGAGCGGTGCATGGCTCGCACTGTACGACGGGTTCGCCGCCGGCGCAGGTGGTCAGCCGCTCGCGAGCGACTGGGCGGCGCGCGCCAGGTCGTCGACCCCGCGGGCGAGCTCCTCGGGCCGGTCGGTGGTCAGGTCGAGGTGGAAGCCATAGAGGGCGGAGTCCACGAGCGTGACGATCCGGCGAACCCTGCGGACGGGCGCCCCGCTGCGGACGAAGTAGGCCCGGAGCGCCTCCGCCCAGCGCTCGTTGCTGACCCGGGCGTCGCTGAGGTAGGGCTCGTGCCCGATCAACCCGGTCGCGGCCGCCTGGCAGTAGACGTCGAGGCAGTTGTTCAGCGGCCCGGTCCGATACGCCTCCCACAGCCGGTTGACGGCCGAGCGAACGCTCGGCGCCGCGGGCAGCGCGTCGACGACCTCGATCGCCCGCTCGGTGGCCTCCGCGACCACGGCCGAGACGAGCGCGTCACGACTCTCGAAGTGGTAGATCAGCATCCGGTCGCTCGTCCCGATCGCCGCGGCCAGCGGACGCAGGGTGAGCCCGATCAGACCGTGCTCCAGCACGTGGTCCGTGGCCTGGGCGAGCAGGTCCTCACGACGGTTCATGTACCCAGCGTAGCGAGTGCTACATTTACCTGATGTAGCGACTGCTACGTGGCTCGGGGTGGGCACTGCCTCCTCGACCAAGCGAGTCTTCGAAGGACGTGTGACGTGTACGGCGCAGTAGTACTTCTGGCGGCGATCGGGATCGAGGTCGTCGCGACCGCTCTCCTCCCCCGCGCGCAGGGATTCACCAGCCCCGGCTGGAGTGCGGCGGTGCTGGCCGGCTACGCCGTCTCGATCTGGCTGCTGGCGATCGTCGTGCGCACCATCCCGGTGTCGGTCGCCTACGCCGTCTGGTCCGGCGTCGGTACGGCGATCGTCGCGGCCGCCGGTTACTTCTTCCTCGGCGAGTCGATGACCTGGTTCAAGGCGCTCTCGCTCGCCCTCATCGTCGTGGGCGTGGTCGGCCTCAACCTCGCGGGCGTCTGAGCTCGGCAGCCTGGACGGAACGAAGCGGCCCCCACCGTCATGGTGAGGCCCGCTTCGTTGCCGGCTACTGCGCGACAGTGGCGCAGATCGCCCACGCGGCCACCAGGACGTGGCCGGTGCCCGTGTAGAACCCCTCGACCTCCCAGGCGTTGGCGAGCCCGCCGTCCGCCTCCAGCTCGTCCCCCGCCGCGTTCACGATGATGGGGTCAGAGGTGACGATGTCGATCTGGCCCGGCGCCTGAGCATCACTGGAGAACCCGCCGCCGAGCGCGTACTGGCCGGGAGCGCACACCGCCCTGATCGACTGGCGCCCGTTCGAGTCCCACCCGACTGACGTGCGCGTCTTCTTCACGACGATGCTGGTGATCCCTGCCGGGCCTGCGGGACCCGCCGGTCCGGTGGCACCCGCCGGTCCGGTGGCACCCGCCGGCCCCGCCGGCCCCGCCGCGCCCGGGTCGCCCTTGTCGCCCTTCGCGCCGGGGGCACCCGGGTCACCCTTGTCGCCCTTCGCGCCAGCTGCGCCCGCGGCACCAGCAGGGCCCATCGCACCGGTGGCACCAGCCGCGCCGGTCGCACCCGTCGCGCCCTTCTCGCCCTGCGGGCCCATCGGGCCGGTCTCGCCCTGGAGGCCCTGCGGGCCCATCTCACCCTGCGCACCGCCCTGGTTGATCCGGTCCTGGACGTACGAGGTGAAGTCCAGCAGTCCGAGCGTGCCGTTGCGGACCTCGTCGGACGCGACCGCGCCCGTGCCGATGTCGCGCTTCTGGATGCTCTGGTCCTTGATGTCCTTGCCCGTGATCTGGGTGGCAGCGAAAGCCCCACCCACGCCTCCCATGGTGACGAGCACCATCGCTCCGCCGATCACTGCGCCGGTGCGGCTGTTCACCATCTCTCTGACCGTCATGCGAACTCCCCGTCCTAGTTGAATGCTCGAAGCCCCCGAAAGCCGCCCATCCGTTGGTCACCGGTTCGTGATCGGTGGTCGGGCCCACCCAGAGCGATTGAGCCAAGGCGCCCGAACCTAGGAGGCGCGCGGCCCTTCCCGGACTCGATCCGGGCGCTCGTCCCCAACTTCGGGTAGACGCAGTCCGTGTCGCTATCAGCACCCGGTTCGACCCGCGTACCCAACTTCGGGTAACTCTCCGGATCCGATTGACAGGGGTATCGGCCAGGAGTCAAATGCGCAGAGGGCACGCGCCCGCCGCCATGCCAGGTGCGACACCTCGAGCTGCACGCGCGGCCGAGGTGTCCCACCTTGGCACCAACGTGGTTGATCCACTCATACGCTGCAGCGGATCGACCACGTTGTCGTTCCCGGACATTTCACGACCGGCGCGCATCATCGCCCTGGAGCCATTCCGGGAGACAGGGCCACCGGGAGACCGGACGAGCCGAACCAACTGGCCGCACGCTGCGTCCCACGGGTGAGGGGGCTTCCGGCGTCGCGAGGCCGGCGACCCCGAAGCGCAGAGGGGGGTCTCGTGAGCCACGTTGAGTCGCCGACATCCACCTGGGTCCGTCACGACTCCCTGGACGGGTTGCGCACGCTGGCGGTCTACCTGGTCGTGCTCTACCACGCCGGGGTCGGCTGGCTCGGCGGAGGTTTCGTCGGGGTCGACCTGTTCTTCGTGCTGTCGGGATTCCTGGTCTCGACGATCCTGTTCGAGGAGCTGGCCGCGACCGGGCGCCTGGATCTCGCGCACTTCTACGACCGGCGGGTACGCCGCCTCCTGCCCGCCGCGGTGGTCGTCGTGATGGCGACCAGCGCGGTGTCGCTGGTCTTCCTGTCGTCGGTACGCCGGGTCCCCCTGGTCGGCGACGCCCAGGCCGCGTTGCTCTACGTCGCGAACTGGCACTTCCTGGCCGCGAGCAACGACTACTTCGCCGCGCCCGGCGTGGACGACAGCCCCTTCCTGCACTTCTGGTCGCTGTCGATCGAGGAGCAGTTCTACGCCGGCTTCCCCTTGCTGCTCCTCGGCCTGGCCCGGCTGGACCGACGGTGGCGGCACGGCACGTTCGCGGTGCTCGCCGGCCTGTTCGCGGCGTCCCTGACCGCCCAGCTGGCCTGGGCGCGTGTCGACGTGAACCACGCCTACTACGGCACCGAGACGCGGTTCTACCAGCTCCTCGCGGGGGCCCTGCTGGCCCTCGCGCTGCACCACCGCCGGCTGGCGGCCCGGACTCGTCAAGCCCGACCCCGTCAAGCCCGGAACCGCACGGCCCGCTCGCTCGTCATGGCCTGGTCGGTGCCGCTGGTCTCCCTGACCGGGATGCTGCTCGTCGCGACTTCAGTCCTCGCGCTGAACCCGTCCTACCGCGGACTCGCGGCGACGCTCTTCGCCGTACCCCTGATCGCCACCCTGGCCGTCGACGACACGCACCCCCTCACGCGGCTGTTCTCCCGACCGGGCCTGGTCTACCTGGGCACGATCTCCTACGGCACCTACCTGTGGCACTGGCCCGTGGTGGTCCTGCTCCGGGAGGTCGTCACGCCCACCCCTGCCGTGACCGCGGCGATCGTCGTCGGCATCAGCACCGGGCTCGCCGCGGCGTCGTTCCAGCTGCTGGAGCGGCCCATCCGGACGCGGAAGGTGCCCACTCGCTGGCGTACGCCGGTGCTGGCGACCGGGCTCGCCACGAGCGTGGCCGCGGCCCTGGTCGTCGTACCCAACCTCCTGGAGCAGCAACGGATGCCGGACCTGGTGGCGGCGCCGGCCGTGGCGGTCGGCACCGCAGCGAACGTCGAGGGGCCGGTGCCCGACATCGACTTCCGGAAGTTCGCCCGCGACGAGGGGCCCCGCGAGCGGTACTGCCACCCGGGCGAGGCGTCGCGGTGCGCGGTCGTCGACGGCCAGCCGGGGCCGAACGTCATGCTCGTCGGGGACAGCCACGCCCGCATGCTGGAGCCCACCCTGGTGTCCCTGGCCGAGGAGCACGGGTTCAACCTGTCGGTCAACATCATCGGCGGCTGCCCCTGGCCCCGCGACCTGGTGAACCAGCGCCCGCCGGAGCGCGCCCAGCAGCGGTGCGCGCAGGTCCGCCGCGAGCTCTATGCGGAGGTCCTCCAGGAGTCCCGCACCGATCTCGTCATCCTCACCCAGCAGGGTCGCGACAGCGACTACTGGGACGGCCTCCTGGGCGCTCCACCCGGCGAGGACGACCGGGCGCCGATCGGCCGGGTCCTGTACGACACCACCGCGAGCACCCTGGAGGGGCTGGTGTCGCAAGGCATCCGGGCCCTGGTCGTGCAGAGCATCTGGCTGCCCACCGACGACTTCGGTGACCCGCTCGACTGCCTGGCGACCGCGGATCGGGTGCAGCAGTGCCGGGTGCCCATCTCGCCGAGGACGCGCCTGCTGGACGCGGACTACCTCGCGGCGGCCTCGCGGTGGGAGGACGTGCACACCGTGGACATCAACCCGATCATCTGTCCCGCGGCCCCGGTCTGCGACCCGGTCCTCGACGGGATCCCCGTGTGGCGAGACGTGAACCACTACTCCCCGGCCGTGATCCTCCACGAGCGGGACCGGGTCTGGGCGGCGATCCAGGACAGCGGAGCGTTCGCCGGGTTGCCGGCCTCGGTCAGCCCACGACCTCGTCGTCGGTGATGAGGTAGCCGTCGCCGGAGCGCTCGACGTAGATCCGCCGGACCTCCTGCTCGGTGCCGCCGTCGTCGGTGTAGGTCAGGGTCACGTCCACCGCATCCGGTCCCGCCGGCTCGGTGTCGTCGACGGACACGGCGTCGATGGTCTGCCAGAAGCCCCGGTACTTCTCGTAGCTCCCGGCATTGGCCTGGTAGTCCGGGGAGAGCAGGGACCAGGCGGTCTCCGTGTCGGACGGCAGCACGCCGTAGTAGCCCTCGACGAACTTCGTCTTGCTCCCGGTCCCGGCCGGCGCCGGTGCCGGCTCCGCCGGCGTCGTCTCCGGGGTCGGCGCGGAGGTTTCCGACGACGCGGCCCCACCGGTGCTGGAGGGCGTCTCCCCGGGCGACCGGCTCGACTTCGGGGTGCTCGGCGCGGCCTGGTCCGCGCCGTCGTCGGCCGTGCCCAGGGCCAGCCAGGCCCCGCCGGCGGCGAGCACGAGCAGGGCGAGGGCCAGTGCGACCAGGACACCCCGGCGCCGCCGTGGTCGTGACCCGCCGACACCGGTGGGCTCCGCGGCCGGTTCGGGCGTGGGAGCCGGGGTGGCGACGGGTGTGGCGGCGGTCGTGGCGGATCCGGCCGTGACTGCGCCGGCGCTCGGGGCGGCGACGGCGGTCGCCTCCCTGGTGCCGCCGACGGCGTGCTCGTCGTGCAGTCGGTGCAGCGCGTGGGCGACGTCGGCCATCGACCACCGCGAGCGGGGGTCCGGGTCGAGCATCCGCCCGATCGGCTCGGTGAGGAACCCGGCGTGCTCGGGACGAGGGGGCCGGCCGGTCGTGATCGCGGTCAGCATGGCGATCGCGTTGCGCTGCTCGGGGAACGGCGGGCGGCCCTCCGTCGCGGCGTACAGCGTGGCGCCCAGCGCCCACACGTCGTCGGCCTCCACCGGCTCCTCGCCGCGCGCCAGCCCGGGCGAGAAGTACGCCGGGGTGCCGGTCACCAGACCGGACTGGGTCAGCTGGGCGTCGCCCAGGGTCCGGGCGATGCCGAAGTCGGAGATCTTGGCCTGGTCGTCGACCGTGACCAGGATGTTGCCGGGCTTCACGTCGCGATGGATGGTCCCGCGGGCGTGGGCAGCGGCGAGGCCGTCGGCGACCTGGGCGCCGATCCACGCCGCCCGCTCGGGCAGGAGCGGCCCGTCCTCGTTCATGATCGCGGAGAGGGTGCGGCCGGGGACGTACTCCATCACCAGCCAGATGTGGTCGCCCTCCTCGATGGCGTCGTAGATCGACACGACGTTGCGATGGTTGAGCGCGGCGGACGAGCGCGCCTCGCGCATCGCCCGGGCGAGGTCGGGCGTCGACTCCCCCGGCAGGTGGCCGACCTGCTTGACCGCCACGTCACGGCCGAGCAGCTCGTCGCGGCACAGCCAGACGCTGCCCATCCCGCCTCGGCCCACCTCCCGCTCCACGCGGTAGCGCCTGGCGATGACCTGCGGTGGCATGCTGCTCCCTCTCGATGACGTCTCTGGCGTCTACTCCCTACCCACGAGAGGGCGTGGGCACGCCTGCCACCACCGAGTGAGACGTACGCCGCTCGGCGCGGCTCAGCTCCCCAACCCGCGCAGTCGCAGGCTGGCGACGACCCCGGCGTGGTCTGACGCCCAGAAGGGCGGGGGTCCGGTGGTGGCGATGGGCTGGTCGCCCACGACGTGCGCGGACGTCGCGTGCACCGAGCCGTGCGTGAGGACCAGGTCGATCCTCGAGTGCAGCCGGGAGGTGGTGTTGCTGAGGAACTCGTTCTGGCAGCAGGTGAGGCCCGGAGCCCCGTCGTTGACCCACCAGGCGTCCTTGAACCAGGACTTCGTCAGGGCGGCGTACGTCGCGGTCGGGGTGTCGGTGGTCGCCGGGTCCGCGGCCGAGTTGAAGTCGCCGGTGGCGATCACCGGACCGCCCGTCTTCGCGGGGCCGGCGAGGAACTCCGCCCCCTGGGCCTCCTGGATGTCGGCGAAGTCCTCGACCTCCAGGTGGGTGGTGAGGAACCGGAACTTCGCCCCCTCGAAGGTGGCGTCGATGTAGGCCCACCCACGGGCGAAGGAGACCGGGGCACCGCCCGGTGGCGTGATCAGCTGCTGGGCCTCGTAGTCACCGCTGCGTGCAGCGGTCACGTCGAGGTCGGGGGTGTCGCTGTTGACCAGGATCACGTCGCGGTCCTGGAGCTTCACGTCGCAGTCGGGGATCCAGGTGGCAGACGACGGCCCGCGGCAGCCGAACGAGGGAGCCACCAGCGGGACCGGCCCGATGTCGGCGTTGTCCGACACCGCCGCGACCTCGTAGTGCAGTCCGCGCGCGGCCAGCTCGGACTGGAGGATGGCGAGGAAGTCGAAGCTGGGTGGCGTCGGGGCCGGTGTGACCGGCGGCTCCTGTGGGGACCGGCCGCGCGATCCAGTTGGTCACCTCCTGCAGGCCGATCAGGTCCGGATCCTCCGCTGCGACGGTGTCGGCGATGGCCTTGGCGCGCCGCGGGAAGTTGGTGGCGACCGCGGTGCCGTAGATCGTCGCGACCGCTCCGAGGAATTGCGCCGGGGTGGTGGCCGTGATGGCCGGCGTGAGGCTGGACCCGAGGTAGAGGTTCTGGGTCATCACGGTCAACCGCTGCCCGTCATTGCCCTGCTCCGCGGCACTGGGGACTGCGTTCACCGCCTGGCCGGGGCCGGAGGCAGCCGCGCCGAGCGCGACCGTGAGCAGGGTGGCGAGGGCGAGTCGGGCGCGCATGCGAAGGCTCATGGCACTTCCAATCCTGGGACGCGGCGTGGCCTCTCAGCCTGCGGTCCCGGCCGCGGGCCGCACATCGCCCGTTTCGGGGAGCACCCGGGCTCAGCTGCCGAGTTGCTTCTCGAGTCCCTCCAGCGTGTCCGCCACCAGGCCCCTGATGATCCGGCTGCGGAAGAAGCTCGGCAGCGGCAGGTTGTGGTGGATCGTCAGCTCGTAGGTCACCGACGTCAGGTCCGGGCCGAGCTCACGCAACGTGAAGCACCCCTCCTGCCCCGTCTGCAGCTTGCCCTTGAGCATCGTCCAGCTCATGGTGGTGTCGGTGTGCGAGAAGCTCAGGGTGTACTCGTCGGTGCCCACCGACGCCGAGGCCCTGAACCGCGCCGTCGCCGGCAGGCCGCCGTCCTCGTAGACCTCGAGCAGCTCGACCTCCAGGATCTCCGGGATCCAGTCGACCTGGCTCTCCACGTCCCGGATCGTCGCGAGGACCTTGTCGATCGAGGCTTCGATGTCGACGGTCTGCACGGCGGAGTCAGTCGGCATCCCGCTCACCTCCGTCGTAGCCCAGGCGCAGCAGCTCGGTGAGCTCGCTCAGCAACGGCATGCGCGGGTTGGTGCGGTTGCTGAGGTCCTGGAAGGCGTTCATGGCCAGCTCCGGCAGCGCCTCCTCGAACTCCTGCCCGGAGATCCCGAGCTCCTTCAGCGTCCGGGGAATGCCGACCCGGGCCAGCAGGTCGTCGACCCCCTGGAACAGCCGACGGCGGCTCTCCTCGGGCTCCCTGCCACCGAAGACGACTCGACCGAGCTGCGCGTACTTGTCGGGAGCGACGTAGGAGGAGTAGCCCGGAGCCGGCATGAACTTGCTGGGCAGGCCGGCGTTGTAGCGGAGCACGTGCGGCAGGAAGATCCCGTTCGCGCGCCCGTGGGCGAGCCCGAACCTCGCTCCGGTGGCGTGCGCCAGGGCATGGTTCGTGCCGACGAAGGCGTTGGAGAACGCCAGGCCGGCCAGCGTCGAGGCGTTGGACATGTCGGTCCGCGCGGCGAGGTCTGACGGGTCGTCGTACACCTTCGGGAGGGCCTCGAAGATCAGCCGGGCCGACTGCACGCAGAAGGCGTCGGTGTACGGCGAGGCGAAGATCGACACCCAGGCCTCGAGCGCATGGGTCAACGCGTCCACGCCGCTGTCCACGGTCACCGTCCGCGGCAGGGTCAGGGTCAGGACGGGGTCCACGATCGCCATGTCCGGGGCCAGGCAGTAGTCGACCAGCGTCTCCTTGCGGTCGCCCACCGTGATCACAGCAGCCGGCGACACCTCGGACCCGGTGCCCGACGTCGTCGGGATCGCGACGAGCTGCACCTTGTGGGCGTCCCTCGGGTAGTCCGCGACCCGCTTGCGAGGGTCGAGGAACGGCAGGGCCAGGTCGTCCATGGTCTTTTCGGGATGCTCGTAGAAGAGCCGCATCGCCTTCGCCGCGTCGATCACCGATCCGCCGCCCACGGCCACCAGGAGGTCCGGTCGGGACCGCTCGAGGAACGTCACCCCGGCCCGGATCGTGGCCTCGGCCGGCTCGGGCTCGACCTCGCTGAACACCTGGACGTGCCGCGTCCTGAGCTTTCCGCGCAGCAGGTCGGCGACCCCACGCCGCTCGCTGTCCGCGTCGGTGACGATGACCGCGACCTCGCACTCGATGTCGCGCAGGTTCTCCAGGGCACCGGCGTTGAAGAACGTGTTGGACGGGACCCGGAACCACTGCGGCGGCGTGCGGCGCTGGGAGACCGTCTTGATGTTCAGCAGCTGCAGGTAGTTGACGTTCTCCGTGGTGCTCGACCCGCCCCAGGTGCCGCAGCCGAGCGAGAACGTCGGGGTCAGGTTGTTGTAGACGCCGCCCAGGGCGCCCACCGCAGTGGGCGCGTTGACCAGGATCCGCCCGGTGCGGACGGCCTTGGCGTAGGCGTCGATCACGGCCTGATCCGTGGCGTAGATCGCGGAGGTGTGGCCCAACCCGCCGTGCTCGGTGACCAGGACTGCGACCGCGATCCCGTGCGCGACGCTGGGCGAGCGGACCAGGCCCAGGACCGGCATCAGCTTCTCCTGCACCAGCGGGTGCGCCGCGAGCTCCTCCAGGTCGCTGGGCAGCGGGGCCAACAGGATCTTGGTCGTCGGAGGGACCTCGAACCCGGCCCGCGCGGCGAGCTGCGGAGCCTGTTGGCCGAGCGCCTCCATGTTCACCTTGTCCCCGCAGCCGAAGGCGAACTCGGCGATGGCGTCGGTCTCCGCCTCGGTGAGCAGGTGGGCGCCCATCCGCTGGAACTCGGCGACCATCTCGTCGTACACCTCGTCGTCGACGATGCAGGTCTGCTCCGCAGGGCAGATCACCGAGGCGTCGAACGTCTTGGAGATCAGGATGTCGACCACCGCTCCCTTGAGGTCGGCAGTCCGGTGGATGTACGTCGGCGCGTTGCCCGGCCCCACGCTCAGCCCCGGCTTGCCGGCGGAGTTGGCCAGCGCCACGATCCTCGGCCCACCGGTGACCCAGATGAAGTCGACCTGCGGGTGCTTGAAGAGGTAGTGCGTCACCTCGTGCTCCAGGTCCGGGATCACCTGGAGGGCCCCGGGCGGCATGCCCGCGGCCTCGGCGGCTTCGCGGAGGATCTCCACCGCGCGCTCGCAGCTGCGCACCGAGTACGGCGAGGGGCGGAAGATGATCGTGTTGCGGGTCTTCGCCGCCACGATGGCCTTGTAGAGCACCGTCGAGGTCGGGTTCGTGACCGGCGTGATCGCCAGGACCACACCGATGGGCTCGGCGACCCGGGAGATGTTGAGCTCGACGTCCTCCTCGATGACCCCCACGGATTTCTTGCCGCGGAGGTAGTCGGCGAGGAACTCGGTGGCGACGTAGTTCTTCACCACCTTGTCCTCGAAGACCCCGAACCCGGTCTCCTCGATCGCGAGCAGCGCGAGCTCACCGGCCGCGCGGAGGCCGGCCCGGACCATCGCGTCGACGATGGTGTCGACCTGTTCCTGGTCGAGCTCGCGGAACCGCCGGGCCGCTTCCGCCCCGGAGGCGACCAGGGCGTCGATCTCGGTGCGTCTCGTCTCGTCGAGTCCGGCCATGGCCTCGGCGGGCGGGGCGGCGGGCGCCCCGGACGGCGTCGTCGTGGACTCGGGAACGGTGCGGGTTGCGTGGGTCTGGGTCATGTCGCACTCCAAGGGGTCACTGACAACCCTGACAAGCCGATCCCTCGCCGGACAGGGACGATGGTCACAAGACGCACCCCGACCTTCCCCGGGCGTACGCTCCGAGGGTCGCCGATTCGAGGGAGCCGTCATGACGGGTACGCCGAAGAACCTGCTGGAGGACCTGGAGCCGGTGGTGGCCGAGAATCTCGACCGCCACCTCGCCATCGCCCAGGAGTGGCACCCGCACGACTACGTCCCGTGGAGCCAGGGCCGGGACTTCGCGTTCCTCGGCGGCGAGGACTGGGCCCCGGAGCAGTCCCAGCTGTCCGAGACGGCCAAGGCCGCGATGTTCACGAACCTGCTCACCGAGGACAACCTGCCGTCGTACCACCGGGAGATCGCCACCCGGTTCGGCCGCGACGGCGCCTGGGGCACCTGGGTCGGGCGCTGGACGGCCGAGGAGAACCGGCACGGCGTCGCCCTGCGCGACTACCTCGTGGTGACCCGCGGCGTGGACCCGGTCGAGCTCGAACGGGCGCGGATGGACTACATGACGGCCGGCTACGACTCCGGCGACAAGACCGCCCTCGAGGCCGTGACCTACGTGTCGTTCCAGGAGCTGGCGACCCGGGTCTCGCACCGCAACACGGGCAAGGTGACCGGTGACCCGATCGCCGACAGGCTGCTCGCCCGGATCTCCAAGGACGAGAACCTGCACATGGTCTTCTACCGCAACATCGTGGCCGCGGCCCTCGAGCTCGCACCCGACGAGACCATGCGTGCGATCGCCGACGAGGTCATCGGCTTCGAGATGCCCGGAGCGACGATGGCGGGGTTCCGCCGCAACTCGATGATCATCGCCAAGGCCGGGATCTACGACCTGCGCCTGCACCACGACGACGTGATCATGCCGGTCCTGCGGCACTGGGACGTCTTCGACCGCAGCGACCTCGGGCCCGTGGGCGAGCAGGCCCGCGAGGAGCTCACGACGTTCCTCGGTGCGCTCGACGCGCAGGCGACGAAGTTCGTGGACCGTCGTGCCGAGAACCGCGCCCGCCAGGTCGAACGGCACGGCGGCGCATCGGCCGCGGACATCGCTTCCTGACCACGCGCTGGACACGAAGGCGACAGTCGATGGCTGAACAGCGCTCCCTGCCCGAGGACGACTGGCTGCTGGCCCACCACAACTGGCGGACCGAATGGACCGCGGAGCGTCCCTGTCTCTACTGGTACCTCACCTTCGAGGACCAGACCGAGCTGACGTCCCTCTTCCAGCACGTCGAGGACGACCTGCGTCGCCTGGAGAGCGTGGACGTCGTACCCCCTTCGTGGCTGCACATGACGCTGCAGGAGATCGGCTTCGTCGACGAGGTGTCCGCGTCCCAGATGGACGACCTCGTGGCCGAGGCGACGTCGGTCGCCGGGCTGCTGCCGCTGCGCCTCGACCTGGGACCGATCACGACGATGACCGACGCCGTCGTCCTGCGGACGCATCCTTCGAACGAGTTGATGGCGCTCCAGTCGGCCCTCGTCGCCGGCCTCGAGTCCTCGCGCGGGACCCCGCCCGAGGCGGAGCCGTTCTGGCCGCACGTCACCCTCGCCTACACCAACCGCGACTGCCACCGCGCGGACGTGATGGACGCCCTGGCCGACGTGGCCGACCACGCGACGTCGGTGACCGTGCCGCGGCTCACCCTGGCCGCGGTCACCCGGCACCCGGGGCACTACCGGTGGTCGCCCGTCGCCTCGCTGCCGGTCGACGGTCACCAGTTGTTCTGATTCGACTCCGATTTTCGCGAGGTCCGGGCGCACGACGCGCGGGTACCGTGGACGGCATGATCGGATTCCTCGTCGCCGGCCTCATCATCGGGGCACTCGCTCGACTCATCAAGCCTGGCAAGCAGGACCTCGGGATCCTCGCAACCCTCGGCCTCGGCCTCGTCGGATCGCTGATCGGCGGGTTGATCGCCCAGTTCTTCGGCACGGGCTCCATCTGGGAGCTGAACGTCCTCGGCTTCGTCCTCGCCGTCATCGCGGCCCTGATGCTGATCGGCGTCGCAGAAGGCATGGCCGGCAAGAACAAGTCCCGCGTCTGACGCCGATCAACGTGGTCTGACGGCGGGCTCGAGCCCGCTCCACCACTCCTCGGTCGGCAGGTCACCGTCGGCGTCGTACCGCTCCCCGGGGCGCGGCTGCGCAAGACGTACGTCGTGCCGGGCGGCCTCGGCGCGCACCCAGTCGGCCGGCGCGGCCCAGGTGTGGAAGGCGAGGTCGAAGGTCGCCCAGTGGATCGGCAGGAGGACGCCGCCGCGGAGATCGAGGTGAGCGCGCACCGCCTCGGCCGGGTCCATGTGGACGTCGGGCCAGCGGGCGTCGTACGCGCCGATCGGCAGGACGGTCAGGTCGACCGGGCCGTGCCGCCGGCCGAGCGCGGCGAAGGCGTCGGTGTAGCCGGAGTCGCCGCCGAAGAACGCCCGGCGGCCGCCGGACTCGACCAGCCACGACGACCACAGCGTGGTGTTGGTGGCGAACAGCCGACCGGAGAAGTGCCGGGCCTCCGTGCAGCTCAGCGTCAGACCGTCGAGGTCGGCGTGCTGGCCCCAGTCGAGCTCGACGATCCGGTGCTCCGGCACGCCCCAGTGGCGCAGGTGCGACCCGACGCCGAGCGGCACCACGAACGGCGCGGTCTGGGTGCGGGTCAGGCGGTCGATCGTGGCCGTGTCGAGGTGGTCGTAGTGGTCGTGCGAGATGAGGACCGCGTCGAGCCGGGGCAGGTCCTCGATCCGGGCCGGGACCGGGTGGTGGCGGCGCGGGCCGACGCTCGCCGAGGGCGAGACCCGCTCGCTCCAGACAGGGTCGGTGAGGACCCGGCGGCCGCCGACCTCGAGCAGCACCGTCGAGTGACCCAGCCAGGTGGCGGCGCAGTCGCCGGCCGGCTCGGGCCATGCGGGTCGCACCAGCGGCACCGGCCCGGGCGGCTTGCCCAGGTCGCCCTTGGTCGCGAACTCGAGCGCGATCGATCTCCGGCCGCCCGACTCCACGACCTGCATCGGCTCCCGGTTGTGGAACGCGCCGTCGCGGAACTGCGGGGAGACGAGGTCGGCCCCCGGGCGGGCGCCGAGCGAGCGGCGTACGCCGGCCAGCGTGCGCGGCGCCAGCGCCCGTGACGACGTCACCAGGGTCGCCGCACCGAGAACTGCGGCGCCGACGAGCGCGGTGGCGGCCGTGCGGGGCTTGGAGCGAGGAGTCCGGGTCACCCGGACATCCTCCCCGGTGGCCGGTTGGCCCGATCCACCGATCTCGACCACGACATCGCCCTGGCGACGACACTGGCGCCGTAGCATCGCGCATGCACTCGAGGTGACGGGAGCGGAGAGGTGCGGGAACCGATGAGGATCCGGGCAGCGGTTGTCGACGATGCGCCGGCCATGGGGCGTGTGATGGTCGAGGCGTGGCTGTCGGCGCATCGCGGCCAGGTGCCCGACGCGGCCTGGCAGAAGCGAGTGGACGAATGGACACCGGAGGTGTCGGCGCGAGCCTGGGCTCGCCTGCTCACCGAGCGGGCTGACGACAGCACCGCACGCGACGTCCTGCTGGTCACGGAGGGCTCCGCCGGAGTTCCCGACGCCCTCGTGTGGGGGACGGCAGCCGACGACGACGCCTCGGGCTCGATCGCCGAGATCGGCGCCCTCTACGTCCTGCCGGATCGTCGCGGGCAGGGTGTCGGCGGGCAGCTCCTGCGGGCGGCGGCCGGCGAGCTGGCCACGCTGGGCTACTCGGCGCTCCACATCGGCGTCCTGACCGCCAATCGTCCGGCGCGCGGGTTCTACGAAGCGATGGGCGGACACGAGATCGGTCAGCGGACCTTCGACGAGGAGGGCTACCTGCTGCCGGTGACCATCTACGCATGGCCGGACATCACTGCTCTGATGGGCGGCTCCAGCAAAACCACATGAAGGAGTCCCTGGCGGTCTCGTCCCGTGGCCCGCTACTCGAACCAGAGCGGGAAGGAGAAGATGAGCACCGGGGCGAAGAGCAGCGGGAACCACAGCAACACCCAGCGCTCGTGCCGCACCTTCGCCACGACCGCGAGCGCGAACGCGGTGACGGACACCACCACTCCGCCGAACAGGCCGATCGACACGACGACGCCCTTCCAGTTGTCGAAGTCCTCGTCGTCGGCATCGAAGCCCACGATGCCCAGGGTCGTCAGCCCGACCGCGACCAGGACCGCGGCGACCGCCGCCGTGACGACCGCCCACCAGGACAGGCGAAGGTGGCGCACAGGTGTGTGTCCTGAGACCGGAGTGACCGTCATCGAGCCCACCTCTCACCGGCGACGCACCTACCGAGCATTTCCGGTTCGATCCTCTCTCGGGCGACGTCGCGCCGGGAGGGTCGACCGTCGCGACCCGAGGGACTTCGGTCACCGGCGCCGGGAGGCGACCGCGTCCACACATGGCTAGGCTCGAGACCTCGAGACCTCGAGAACGAGTCGGCGTCATCGCAGAAGCGGGTGGGTGCTGTGCCAGTTGAGAAGGACCCGGGACTGGCGGGCGCGCACACGACGCTGGCCCGGTCAGCCGTGTCGTTGGCAGGCGTCGCCGTAGCCCTGTGGGCGCTCGCCCTGGCCGGGCTCGGCGGCGGTGGGGTCGGGATGGTCATCTCGCTGATCGCCTTCACCCTGGCGCTGGTGGCCAGGGTCAGGCACGTCCGGTGGGCGCCGTTGTGGCTCCCGCTCCTGGTCTTCCCCGTGCTCGCGCTCACGTCCCCCCTCTGGCTGTGATCCCGTCCCAGAAATGTCACGCTGACGCACGCCGGCGACTGGAAGTGCCTCGCTGGTCACGCCGGTCCGCGGCTGGCCTGACGCTCGGTCATCACGCGAGGCGTGCGGCTCTGAGCCGCCGCTCGGACTTCGCACGGCACTCGGCGCAGTGACACCGGGCGTTCACCCGGCCCGCACAGCGTGGGGGCATGCGTGTTGCGATCGTGACCGAGTCCTTCGTCCCGCAGGTCAACGGCGTGTCCAACACGGTGCGCCACGTCGTCCGCGAGCTCGGCATCGCCGGCCACGAGCTGCTCGTGGTGGCGCCGGGGTCGGGCCCGGTCGAGCACGAGGGTGTCCCGGTCGTCCGGGTGCGGTCCGTGGGGCTGCCGGGCTACCGGTCGTTCCCGATCGGGCTCCCCGATGCCGCGGTACGCCGCAGCCTCGCCGGGTTCCGCCCCGACGTCGTACACCTCGCCTCGCCGATCGCCCTGGGCGCCGTCGGGCTCCGGGCCGCCCGGCGCCTCGACATCCCGACCGTCGCTGTCTACCAGACCGACATCGCCGGTTTCGCCCGTCAGTACGGCATCCACGCCGATGCCTTCCTCGACCGCTGGGTCGGGCACCTGCACCGCCGGGTGGACCGGACGCTGGTGCCGTCCACGTGCTCGCTCGCCCAGCTGGAGGCGCTCGACGTCCCTGACCTCCACCTCTGGCGCCGGGGCATCGCCCTCGACCTCTTCGGGCCCCATCGCCGCTCGCCGGCGCTGGCCGGCGGCTGGACCGAGGACGGCCGGATCGCGGTCGGGTACGTCGGTCGTCTCGCCCACGAGAAGCAGGTCCACCGCCTGGCCGTGCTCGCCGGTCTCCCGGGAGTGCAGCTGGTCGTCATCGGGGATGGGCCGGCGCGGACCGAGCTGGGGCGCCGGCTGCCGGGCGCGGTCTTCACCGGCATGCTGCACGGCCCCGACCTCGCGGCGGCGTTCGCATCCCTCGACGTGTTCGTGCACACCGGCGACGCCGAGACCTTCTGCCAGACCATCCAGGAGGCCCAGGCGAGCGGCGTACCCGTCGTCGCGCCCGCGGCCGGGGGTCCGCTCGACCTGGTCGACCCCGGCGTGACCGGCCTGCTCTTCGACCCGAGCGACCTGGGGTCGCTCCGCTCCTGCGTGGCGATGCTCCAGGAGTCCCCCGACCTGCGCCGGCGCCTGGCACGACGGGGCGCGCTCGCGGTGGCGGAGCGGAGCTGGGCGAGCGTCGTCGGCGAGCTCGTCGACCACTACCGGAGCGTGGTCGAGCTGACGACGGCGGCCGCCTGAAGTGCGCGTCACCAGGCTCGCGAACCCTGTGGCCGTGCCCGCAGCGACGGACGAGCGGGCGCAGCGCCGGCCGCATCCGCGCGTACACGGGCCAGTCACCCGACACTCCCCTGCCTGTGACGTGCCGGTCGGCTCGCCCTGATGCCGTAGCGGCATGACCCTACGAATCAGCGTCATCGGCACGGGCTACCTGGGAGCCACTCACGCAGCGTGCATGGCCGAGCTCGGACACTCGGTCATCGGCATCGACAGCGACGTCGACAAGACCGCCCTGCTCCGCGAGGGGATCGCGCCCTTCTCGGAACCCGGACTGGCGGAGCTGCTGGGAAAGCATGTCGCCAGCGGGCGGCTCCGGTTCACGACCGATCTTCGCGAGGCGACGGAGAACGCCGACGTCCACTTCGTCTGCGTCGGCACCCCGCAGTCGACCAGTGGCGCTGGTGCCGACCTCAGCGCCGTCGAGTCCGTGGTCGACGCGCTCGCCTCAGCGGTCCGGCGCGACTGCCTCGTGGTCGGCAAGTCCACGGTCCCCGTCGGTACGGCGGCACGGCTCGCGGCCCGGATCTCGGCACGGGTGCCGGCAGGGGTGTCGGCCCCGGTGGCGTGGAACCCGGAGTTCCTGCGCGAGGGACACGGGATCGAGGACACGCTGGCCCCGTCGCGACTCGTGCTGGGCGTGACGAGCGCCGCGGCGGAGCTGGCGCTGCGCGACGTCTACCGATCGGTCATCGCGGCCGGCACCCCGGTGCACGTGACCGACCTGGAGACCGCAGAGCTCGCGAAGTCAGCGGCCAACGCCTTCCTGGCAACGAAGATCTCGTTCATCAACGCGATGGCCGACCTGAGTGACCGCAGCGGAGCGGACGTGGTCGCGCTCGCCGACATCCTCGGCGACGACCCACGCATCGGACGGGCCTTCCTCGACGCCGGAGTCGGCTTCGGCGGCGGCTGCCTGCCCAAGGACATCCGCGCCCTGTCTGCCACGGCGCAGGAGCTCGGTGTCGCGCACGCGGTCCGCCTGCTTGCGGAGGTCGACGCCGTCAACATCGCGGCTCGGGACCGCGTGGTCGAGGCCGCCGTCCAGATGTGTGGAGGCTCGGTCGTGGGGCAGCGACTCGGGGTGCTGGGCGCCGCGTTCAAGCCGCTGTCCGACGACGTCCGGGACTCCCCGGCGCTCTACGTCGCTCACGAGCTGCACTGTCGCGGAGCGAAGGTGCGCGTCTACGACCCGAAGGCGAACGTCAACGCACGATCGGTGCGCCCCGAGCTGCGCTACGTCGCAAGCCCGGCGGCGGCCGTCCGTGGCGCCGATCTGCTCCTCCACCTCACCGACTGGCCGGAGTTCGCGGGACTCGACCCGGCGACGGTGGGGCGGACGATGCGGCACCGCCGGATCCTCGATGCCCGCAACGGGCTCGACGCGGAGCTGTGGCGGTCGGCCGGATGGCAGGTGCGGTCCATCGGTCGGGGAGCGCGACGGGCGCGCCCGGTCGCACCGGACCTGGTCCCGGCCGTCGGCGCCGGCTCGCCAACGGAGCTGCAGTGAGCTGGCGTCGACTGGCGACGTCCACCGCGGTGGTCGCGGGCGCGGCGGCGGTGGCCGTGGCCGCGTCCGTCGCCACGCTCAAGGCCCAGGCCCGGATCGCTCGTCGCACGATCGGCAAGCCGCTCGGGGAGGAGGCGCTGTTTGCCGATCGGGTCTACAAGGAGAAGTACGGCGACCCGATCGACCTGTTGCTCCTCGGCGACTCGATCGCCGCGGGCCTGGGCGCCGACGACCCGAAGCACACGCTGGGCGGTCACCTCGCGCGTCGGCTCACCCGGCGGACGAAGCGCGCCGTACGCCTGCGAACCGCTGCCGTGGTCGGCTCCGAGACCTCGGACCTGGCCACGCAGCTCGCCTCTGTTCCAGGGGACTACCAGCCACACGTCGCGGTGGTGGTCGTCGGTGGCAACGACATCACCCACCGGGTGAGAACGGCGGAGTCGCGTCGGCACCTCGCGGACGCGATCCGCACGCTCCGCGATGGCGGCACCGAGGTGGTGGTCGGCACGTGCCCCGACCTCGGCGCGCTCCCGCTGCCCCAGCCGCTCCGAAGCCTCACTGCACGCGCCTCACGGCAGCTCGCCTCGGCGCAGCGCGAGGTGGCGACCGAGCTCGGCGGCCGCGCGGTGTCGCTGGCGCACGTGGTCGGCCCGTTCTTCATCACCCAGCCGGACGAGATGTTTGCCCTTGACCGGTTCCACCCCTCGGGCGCGGGCTACCGACGTACCGCCAAGGCGATGCTCCCCAGCGTCCTGGCTGCCCTCGGCCACTCAGGCACCCTCCCGTTCGGCCATCACGGCCCGGCGGTGTGAACCGACCCGCGCTCGGAGCTGGACGCGCAGGAGCATGTCCCGCCGCACGGGTCGGGTTCCTCGGGCAGGTGTGCTGCCGCGAGCAGGGCGGCCTTCACGATCAGCGACTTGGGCACAGCCTCGAAGGTGACCCCGTCGACCTCGACGGTGCGGCACTGGTGCTCGCCACACACGGACGAGCAGGGGCTACTGCCGGTCGCGGCCCCGGTCCAGTCCTCCAGGGACTTGCCCGCGATCACGATTCGGTTGGAGGCGGTGGGGTTCGTCCTGAACGACGGCTCGTCCATCTCGACCGTGCGCAGCACCGGCTCGATGCCCAGCGGCCGGAGCACCTCGCTCAGGGTTTCGACTGCGCTCTGGACGGCTTCGGCTGTGTCGCCGCAGCGGCTACAGGTCTGACCGTCCTTGACGAGTCGCTGCCAGACGATCTCCAAGCTTCTCATTGTCTTCCTCGCATTCATCGCGAGCACGCACCCCGACTCCTGCACCGGCATCGCGGGTCCGACCCCGTCCTGAGTCCAGCCTGTCGCGAGCGATCCAGAAGACCAAGAGACCAAGTGCCCGAATCGAGTCCGCTGACAGGACGCCCCGGGCGGCGTACGGTGACGGACATGGTGTGGGTGACGCTCGGGCTGATCGGACTCCTCCTGCTGTTGGGCCGGATCGCGAGGCGGCGGCACGAGCACGACCCGATCGTGATGCCCTACCGGACCGGGAACGTCGGCGGGCTCGGCGAGGCGCCGGTCCCCGTCCACCACCGCCTCGGCTCCCGCCGCCCCTAGCCGCGCCGCGCGCGGATCGCACTGCCCTGCGAAGGTCCGTCGCAACCTGGACGTTGAGCGGAACGACTGCCGAATGATCGGGTGTTCGCGACAACGCGTCTGCCCTGCGCAAACGCTGATCCGACCACGTTGGGTGTGGCTGACCGATCGCTGTCCTGAGCGGATCTTTTTGCGGACTGTATGCGGACTGCTGGGGCGGGCGCCGAGATCGTCGAAACTCACGGGGTCACACCCCGGGCCACGGCAGCCTCGAACAGCTCACGGGCCACCTGCTCGGCCTTGTCGGCTGCAGCAGCACCGACCGGCTTGGCTTCATAGCGGTCCTGGTTGCGCGCCCGGCGCAATCGGTCGAACGCGCTCGCCGCTTTGTCGGCCGGCGGCTTGTCGAGGACAGCGCGCAGGTAGCGGCCCAGCGCGTCGTGTTGTCCCGGACCGTTGGCGGTGCGGAAGCCGTGGGCCGCGAGCAGCGCCTCGCCGATGTCGTGGGCCGCGTCATAGGCGATGCCGTACTTCACCGCGACGCTGGTGAGCAGCGGCAGCTGCCCGAGCCGCTCCTCGGCCTGCCGCATGAAAGACGCGGCACGAGAGGCGTCGACCGGCACGGCGTCGAGCCGTCGAGCTTCGACCAACGCGAGCACCGTCGCTTGCTGGACCCTGGTCAGCGCAGAGATCGCCATGATTGCTCCCCCATCACCGGGACGATCGGACCGGAGCGCACAGTGTCCAGGAAGCCCGACTCAGCCTTGAACTCCTCCACACTGAGGATCGTCGGGTTGACCGGACGATGCACGGCAGCCTCGACGCGCGTGCACGCTTCATAGATCGCGTCGACGTCCGGGGCGCCGACGACCATGACGTCGATGTCGTGCGGTGCCGGTCCGTCGACTCCGCGCAGCCGTGCCGCGAAGGAGCCGTAGAGGAACGCCGACTGGATCCCGTCGATGCGCCCGAACTCCTCGGCCAGCAAGACCACTGGACCGGTGACGACAGTGAGTATCTCCCGCAAGGGGCCGGTCAGTGGACTGTTCGGGTTGCCACGGATGAGCCGCGTGCGGCCCACCTGCCGCTCGACCAGGATGCCCGCGTCGATGAGTCGCGCCACTTCACGGTGCGCGGTCGGGTAGGCCAGGTCGGCGCGCTCGGCCAGGTCGGTGATGCTGAGCTCGTCGTCGGCGAGCAGGAGAGCCGAAAGCAGGCGCGCCTGACCGTCCGACCGGAAGATCGGAGCCAGCAGAGGCGCCCCAGTTCTCATATAGCTGAGGTTATTGTCCATCATAGTGATAGTCAAGGTCGAGTCGCCTCCTCCAAGCTGAGCATCCGGTCCCGCGCGTGCCCGTCTCTGGGTTACCGGACGATGTGGCACTGGTCTAGATGTTGGCTGGAACACCGTTGTATCGAAGACGGCCTAGTTCTAGCATCAGTTTCGGAGGTAGGTCACATGAATACTCCCGACGGCCCGGCCGACACCCGGATGATGGGAATCGTCCACGACGCACTGAAGCGCGACCTGCTGCGAGCACGTCAGGTGCTGCTCGCCTCGCCGGCTCCGCGGGGCCGGCAGCGCGTGGCCTTGGGCAAGCACGTGACGTGGATGCTGGACTTCCTGCACGCCCACCACAGCGGTGAGGACGCGGGCCTGTGGCCGTTGGTACGGCGGCGCAACCCCGCCGCAGCCGAGCTGCTGGACTCGATGGAGGCCGACCACGCGCGGATCGCCCCGGCGGCGGACGCTGCCGACGCGGCGGCGCGGGAGTACACGACCACCATGGGCGACTCTTCCAGGGTGGCGCTCGTCGATGCCCTCGACAGGCTGGTGGAGGTGCTGGTGCCGCATCTGGACCGAGAAGTGGCCGAGGCGATGCCGGTGGTGGCGGCCAGCATCACCAACCGCGAGTGGGATGCCGTGGAGCAGGAGCACAACATCAAGACCAAGACCACGCGGCAGCTGGCGATGGAGGGCCACTGGCTCTTGGAGGGGATCGACGCCGAGGGCTACGAGGTCGTCGTGCACAAGGTGCCCGCCGCGCTCCGGCTCATCCTGCTCCATGGCTTCGGACGCGCCTATCGACGCCAGGCCGCCGCTCGGTGGACGCCGGATGAGTCCCCCGTCAGAGCGGCCGCCTCGTGACGGCCGCGCCTCAAGAGGGAGCAGGACGACCGTACAGATCGGCTCGCCGTCAGCAGCAGGCGGCGGAGACACGCGCGCTCGTGCTGGCGGCAGCGACGTCGCTGTTCGCCGACCGCGGCTGGTCGGCCACAGGGATGCGTGACATCGCCAAGGAAGCCGGCGTCGCAGTGGAGACGGTCTATGCGAACTTCGGATCCAAGACCGAGCTACTACTGACCGCCATCGACGTCGGCGTCGTCGGGGACACCGAGCCCGTGCCACTGTCGCAACGTCCGGAGTTCGCCGCGCTGGGCATCGGCAGCATCGCCGACCGGATCAATGCGGCAGCCCGGATGCTGACCGGGATCAACCGGCGCACCTGGGGATTGCGTCGGGCGCTCACCGAGGCGGCCGGGAGCGAGCCGCAGCTCGCGGCGAAGCTGCACGAGCTGGAGCGCAGGCGGCGAGACAACATCCGCCAGGGCGTCGAGATGGTGGTCGGGCGACCGGTCGATGAGGACGTGCTCGACGGACTGTGGGTGGTCATGGGCGCTGACGTCTTCTGTCTGCTCACCCAGATCGGAGGAAGGCCCGTTGAAGACTACGAGCGGTGGCTGGCGACGACGATCCGCCGGCTGCTGGACCGGGACGCCACGTGAGACTTGCACGTCGGCTCGACCACAGGAGTGACCCATGAGCCAGGTCCAGAAGCAGTCCCGCGTCGAGGTAGTCGTCGACGCAACCGTGCGGCAGGTCTGGGAGGTGATCTCCGACGTCACGCGGATCGGTGAATGGAGCCACGAGTGCCACGCCGCACGATGGCTGGACGACGCCGATGGACCCTCCCCAGGCGCGCGGTTCCGTGGCCGCAACCGGGCCGGCTGGGCGCGCTGGGGCCGCACGTGCGAGATCGTCACAGTAGATCCGCCCAGCCAGATCGTCTGGCGGACGGTACCGACTCCGCTCTTCCCCGACAGCACACAGTGGCGCGTCCAGCTGGAGCCGACGAGCGGCGGCCAGACACTGATCCGTCAGTCGTTCACCGTGCTGCGCGCACCGTGGCTGCTGGACCGGCTCTACGCCCGGCTGATCCCCGCCCACCAAGATCGCGACGCACGACTGGCCCAGGACCTCGCCCGAGTCGGTGCGGCAGCCCGCCGAGGAGCGCGGACATGAGACGGCGACTCACCCGTACCGGCAACCGCATCGCCGTCGGGCTCTACCGATTACTGGACGGCCGACTGAGCAGCGGCCGCAAGGACGTGAACGTCCTGCTGATCACCGTTCCCGGACGACGCAGCGGCCTACCCCGCTCCACCTGCGTGAGGTTCCTCCAAACCCCGGACGGCCCGGTCGTCTGGGGCACCGGGTCGGGCTCGACACGTGACCCCGACTGGTTCCGCAACCTCCGCGCCGCGGACGTCGCCGAAGTGCAGATGGGCCGCGATCGGATCCGGTCGCAGTCCTCCATCCCCTCGACCGGCTCAGCGACTGACCGGACGGCACGCTGCCCGCCACGCCATCACGCCCCCACCCCGTTCGGACGGCCCCCTGCCGGGCCGTGTCCTCGGCCGGGTTCGCAGGGCGCGTCATCGCCGGGTACCGAGCCGTCAACCCGGTTGGCGTCTTCTCGCCGCCTCCGGGACGCCGCGAGCATATGTGTCCGGACCTGCTGGGTTGAGTCTTCGATCACGTCAGTTTGGCGTTGCACTCTTCTCCGTCAGAGCTGCCAGGCGCTGTAGCGTCTGGGTCATTCCCCGGCGGAGATCGCCACGGCGGTCCTTGTTGCCGTAGAGGACGCCGATGATGAACCACCCGAACAACGTCACCGGCTGAGTGACCTCGTAGGACTCGGTGATGCGGGTGCCACTCCTCTCTGGGGTGAACACATACCTCCACGCGATGGTGCCGGCACCTTTCTCGGTGCGGGAGAACGCGAACTCCCGGCCCCGCTCGGCGACAGTGATGACCGGCGTGTTGTGCCAGTCCGGGCCGCGCCCGGCATGGTTCCTCGCTCGGAACCGCGCGCCGACCGCGGGCCCGGTGGCGCCGTCGATCCACTCGCATGCGACGACTTCCGGCGAGAGTTGCGGCGTACGGGTGACGTCGGCAATGACGTCGTACAAGGCCTCGGGCGAGGCCCCGATGTAGCGCTCCACGGTGTCGTGGGCGAGTTCCTGTCTCATGCGCGTGCCTTTCTTGGTGGTGTGGCGTGGTGCTGGACGAACATGTCGAGCGCCTGGTCGGTGAGCGAGGTGAAGAGCCCGGACTCGAAGGACGCGTCGGGTTCGTTCGCCAGCTGCTGCGAACAGAGTCCGGCGCTGATGGAGGTGAACAGGCGGAAGACCTCGTCGCTGTCAGCATGCGGCGCCAGCTCGCCGAGGCGTACGGCAGCCGCGAGATCTGCTCGGGACCGCTCGACCAGGTGTTGAGCGAGGATGTACGACGCCGGGCTGGGCTCGAAGCCCGGTATCGGTCGCCAGAAGAGCAGCGGCGCCAGGCCGCGGTTGAGCATCGACCACCGCACGATCGCCCTGGTGGCCTCGAGGAGTCGGTCGAGGCCCGGACCGAGATCGCGGACGGCGTCGTCGACGTACGTCGCCAAGCGGGCGTTGCCGCGAGCGAACAGCGCGTCGTACACGCCGTGCAGCGACGGGAAGTACTTGTAGACCGACGGTGGACGCAGGCCCATCTGGCGTGCGATCTCGGCGATCGTCACCGCACCGGCGCCACCCTCGGTCACGATCCGCTCTGCGTGGTCGAGCGCCTCCTCGATCGTCGCCTGCCGGCGCACAGCAACCCGATCGGTTCGCGCTTGGCTCATACCCGTAGCCATTGCCTAAGCATCGTAGCCAAGTCGCCAGGTGTCACCCTCGACCTTGAAGGGGCCTGCGGATGTTGTCCGTCTCCATGACATGAGGCGGCGAGAGCTCAGCGCGCAAGTGGCCAAGTCATGCCACCGAGCGCATCTGTCGCGCATCACCCCGGGAGATGGATCGCGCATCTACTGACGAACCAACTCCGGCGTTCCACGCACGCGTCTTATGCTATGCGAGTTACAGCAACTCACGGCAGCCTGGGAAGAGTCGGCGAAGGAGGGCTGGTACCACGTGCCGTGCGGAGCACGAGTGAGGCAACGTCACGCGGAACCTGTGTGGACTGCGGAGCGCCTACACCCCCTCTGACCTGCGCAGACGCGCCAATCAGACGTTGAAGCGGAACTCCACCACGTCGCCGTCGACCATGACGTAGTCCTTGCCCTCCATACGGACCTTGCCGGCCTCCTTGGCCTTCTGCATGGAGCCGGCGACCACCAGGTCGTCGAAGGAGACGACCTCGGCCTTGATGAAGCCACGCTGGAAGTCGGTGTGGATGACACCGGCGGCCTCGGGTGCGGTCGCTCTCTTGGGGATCGTCCAGGCCCGGCTCTCCTTGGGACCAGCGGTGAGGTAGGTCTGCAGGCCCAGCGTGTCGAAGCCGACCCGGGCCAGGGTCTCCAGGCCGGGCTCCTCGACGCCCATCTCGGCGAGCATCTCGCGGGCCTCGTCCTCGTCGTCGAGCTCGACGAGCTCGGACTCGAACTTCGCGTCGAGGAAGATCGCCTCGGACGGCGCCACGAGCGCGCGCATCTTGTCCTTGAGGACGTCGTCGGCGAGCTCGTCGGCGTCACAGTTGAAGACGTAGATGAACGGCTTGGCCGTCAGCAGGGAGAGCTCGCGGACCAGGTCGCGGTCCACCTTCGTGGCGATGATCGGCGTACCCGCCTCGAGGTGACCGAGGGCCTCCTTGGCGGCGTCGAGGTTCGCGACGACCGACTTGTTGCCGCGCGCCTCCTTCTCCAGCCGCGGGATCGCCTTCTCGACCGTCTGCAGGTCGGCGAGGATCAGCTCGGTCTGGATGGTGGAGATGTCGTTGGCGGGGTTGACCTCGCCGTCGACGTGGGTGACGTCCTCGTCGCGGAAGACCCGGGTCACCTGGCAGATCGCGGAGGACTCGCGGATGTGGGACAGGAACTTGTTGCCCAGCCCCTCACCCTCCGACGCGCCCTTGACGATGCCGGCGATGTCCACGAACTCGACGGTCGCGGGCAGGATCTTGGCCGAGCCGAAGATCTCCGCGAGCTTCGGGAGCCGGTCGTCCGGGACCCCGACCACGCCGACGTTCGGCTCGATGGTGGCGAACGGGTAGTTCGCCGCAAGGACGTCGTTCTTGGTCAGGGCGTTGAAGAGGGTCGACTTGCCCGCGTTGGGGAGACCGACGATACCGATGGTGAGAGCCACGGGGCGCGAGTCTACGGGCGCAGACAGCCCGCCACGAATCCCGCGCGACCCCTCGGTTCAGCGGTGGGCGGCGTCCTTCACGCAGAGCGTCGCCCACGGCAGCGCCTCGAGGCGTCCCTCGCCCACCGGCCCGCCACAGACGTCACAGACGCCGTAGCTGCCGTCGTCGAGCTTGGCCAGCGCCCGGTCCACGTCGGCCATCATCGCCTGGAGCTGGTCGTGCACCGCGACCTGCGAGAGGCGGTCCACCGCCATGGCGGTGCCCTCGCCGATCCGCTTGCCGAAGGAGATCGAGCCGCGGTCGCCCGGAGGCGCCTCGATCTGGCGCAGCTCGTCGAGCAGCTCGGCCCTCTTGGCGGTCAGCGTGGTGCGAACGGATTCCATCCCTCCAGCATCCCCGGCCCCGCAAGTCGCAGGCTGCGCGCCCCGCCCGGATGCCACGATGGCCACCATGACGTCGGACGCACAGCCCTTCCCGGTCGACCGGATCCGCGCCGCCTTCCCCGCCCTCGGGCTCGGGGTGGCGCACTTCGACGGGCCCGGCGGCTCGCAGGTCCCGGCGTACGTCGCGCAGGCGGTCGCCGCCACGATGACCGCCGGCCTCAGCAACCGGGGCACGATCACGGCCGGCGAGCAGCGCGCCGAGGCCGTCACCCTCGGCGCCCGCGCGGCCATGGCCGACCTGCTCGGCGCCGACCCGCGCGGCGTGGTCTTCGGACGCTCGATGACCCAGCTGACCTTCGACCTCGCGCGCACCCTGTCCCGGAGCTGGGGTCCCGGCGACGAGGTGGTGGTGACCCGGCTGGACCACGACGCGAACATCCGGCCGTGGGTCATCGCCGCCGAGCGGGTCGGCGCCACCGTCCGGTGGCTGGGCTTCGACCCGGTGACGACCGAGCTCGACGACGTCTCGACCGTGCTCAGCGAGCGCACCCGGCTGGTCGCCGTCACCGCCGCGTCCAACCTCTTCGGCACCCGCCCCGACGTACCCGAGATCGCCGCCGCGGCCCACGAGGCGGGCGCGCTGGTGTACGTCGACGGCGTACACCTCGCGCCCCATGCCCCGCTCGACCTCCCCGGGCTGGGAGCGGACTTCCTCGCCTGCTCGCCGTACAAGTTCTTCGGGCCGCACCTCGGCGCCCTGGTCGCCGCCCCGGAGCTGCTCGAGACGCTGTCCCCCGACAAGCTGCTGCCGTCGACCGACGCGGTGCCCGAGCGGTTCGAGCTGGGCACGCTGCCCTACGAGATGCTCGCCGGCGTGACCGCGGCCGTCGACTTCATCGCGGACCTGGCATCGACCGCGCCGGACCGGCGTACCCGCGTGCTGGAGTCGATGACGGCCGTCGAGGACTACGAGGCAGGGCTGCTGGGCCGGTTGCTGGAGGGTCTGGAGGGGCTCGACCACGTGACGCTGCACGGGCGGCCGGCCCGGCGTACGCCGACGGTCCTCTTCTCCGTCGAGGGCCACACCGGCCGCGAGGTGCACGAGCGCCTCGCCTCGGTCGGCGTGAACGCGCCGGCGAGCCACTTCTACGCGATCGAGGCCTCCCGGCACGCCGGCCTCGGCGACACGGGTGCGGTCCGCGCTGGCCTCGCGCCCTACACGACCACCGGGGACGTCGACCGGCTGCTCGATGCGGTGAGCCAGAAGCTGACCCCGGCGTAGTAGGCCAGATAGCCCAGGGACCCGGCCACCAGCAGCGGGTTCGGGTCGGGGAGCTGGAACGTGATCGCGGCGAACGCCACCAGCCACAGCGTCGCCAGCGTCATGTTCAGCGTCCAGAGGGTGGCCGTCCGCGAGGGGTAGACGTACTTCACCGGCACGAACACCAGCACCGCGAACACCCCGAGCAGCACCGCCGTGCTGGTCGTGCTGAGCTCGAGCACCACGACGTAGAACGCGAGCACGTTCCAGTAGCTCGGGAAGCCCAGGAAGAAGTGGTCGTCGGTCTTCGCGTCGCTGCGGCAGAACTGGTAGCACGAGGCCAGGAGCGGTACGGCGGCACAGACCCCGCCCAGCGCGCCGGTCGGGAGGTACCCGTTGGCCCACAGCAGCACCATCGGCGCGAAGGCGTAGGTCAGGTAGTCGACGATGTTGTCGAGCAGGGCGCCGTCGAATCCCGGCACCACCGTCTTGACCTTGAGGTGCCGCGCGAGGAACCCGTCGGTCCCGTCCACGACCATCGCGACCAGGAACAGCCACAGGACTGCCTCGACCCGGCCCTGGTAGGCGAGATGGACCATGAGCAGGGCGAGCACCGATCCGGTCATCGTGTAGGCGTGCACCAGCCACGCCGCGATCCGGGCGCCCGGGGTGGAGGTCTCCATGCTGGACCACGCTAGGCCCTGTCTAGGGTGAACGGGTGCGCCTGGCCACCTGGAACGTCAATTCCCTCCGATCCCGCATCGCCCGTGTCGAGGCGTTCCTGGAGCGCCACGACGTCGACGTCCTGGCCCTGCAGGAGACCAAGGCCCGCGAGGACCAGCTGCCGCTGATGGGTCTCCAGTCGATGGGGTACGACGTCGCCGCGGCGGGAACCAGCCAGTGGAACGGTGTCGCGATCATCAGCCGCGTCGGTCTCGAGGACGTCCAGGTCGGCTTCGACGGGATGCCCGGGTTCGGCGACCCCTCGGAGTCCGAGGCGCGCGCGATCGGCGCGACCTGCGGCGGCGTACGCCTCTGGTCGCTCTACGTCCCCAACGGCCGCAAGATCGACGACCCGCACTACCTCTACAAGCTCGAGTGGCTGGCCGGCCTGCGCGAGGCGGCGAAGGCCTGGCAGGGCGACGACACCGCGCTCGTCGGCGACTGGAACATCGCCCCGCTCGACGAGGACGTCTTCGACATGCAGCAGTTCGCGAAGTCCACGCACGTGACACCGCGTGAACGGGCCGCGTTCCAGGCGTTCCTCGACGACGGCTACGTTGAGGTGGTGAGGCCCCACACGCCGGGCCCGGAGGTCTACACCTACTGGGACTACTACCGGCAACGCTTCGAGCGGAACCGGGGCCTCCGCATCGACTTCGTGCTCGGCTCACCGTCGCTCGCCGCCCGGGTCACCCACGCCTTCATCGACCGCGACGAGCGTGCCGGGGCCGGCGCCTCGGACCACGCCCCCGTCGTGGTCGACCTGGACTGAGGAACATGACCACCATCGCGGACATCCCGGACATCTCGGACACCCCGAACACACCCGTCTCGAACACGCGCGACCGGCTGCGGCGGGTCGACCCGCTGATCGGCCTCAGCTGCGCCGTGGCACTGGTCGTCTACCTGCTGCACGGCTTCGACGGCTTCCTCACCCGCGACCTCGGCGTCTACACCTACGGCGGCCAACAGGTGGCCGAGGGGGTGCTGCCCTACGTCGCCATCCTGAACCGCGCGGGCCCCCTGGCCCATCTGGTTCCCGGGATCGGCGCGGCCGTGGCCGGCTGGGTCAACGTCGACGACGTCCTCGGCATGCGCGTGCTGTTCATGCTGATCTCGGTCGCGTGCATCGGCCTGGCCTACGTGCTCGGGCGCGACATGTTCCGCTCGCGCCTCGCCGGGCTGGCCACCGCCGCGACGCTGCTCTGCTTCGAGGGCTTCATCACGTACGCCACCTACGGCCCCCGCGAGAAGACCACCATGGTGCTCTTCCTGGTGTGCGCGCTGCTCGCTGTGGTCCACCAGCGGTGGCTGACGACCGGCGCCTTCATCGCCCTGGCCACCCTCACCTGGCAGCCGGTCTTCTTCGCGGCCATCGCGGGCGCCGTGGTCGCCCTCCTGCTCGGCCTGCGCACCGGGCGGCTCCTGGCGCTGGTGCGCCTCGGCGTCGGCGGGCTGATCCCCACCGCGCTGACCGTGGGCACGTACGCCGCCCTCGGCCACCTGCAGGTCTTCCTCGACGACTTCCTGCTGATCAACGCCCGCTACACCGAACAGACCACGATGCTGGACGACCCCGAGACGAACTGGCGCCTGATGGTCCAGGGGTACGGCGGCTCGCTGTGGGTGTTCTTCGTCGGGCTGGCCGCGCTGCTGGTGCTGGCCCTGGCCGCGCTGGTACGCCGTGAGGGCCGCCGCGAGCCGGCGAACGCGGCCCTGGTGGGCTCGGGCGCCGTCCTCGTGGGCGGGGTGCTGTGGTCGTTCCGGGCGTTCAACGGCTGGCCGGACGCCTTCTTCCTGCTCCCGGTGGCCGCCCTGGGCATCGGTGGCGTGGCCGCCGCGCTCGCCAGGTGGTTGCCGGCCCGGGCCGCCCTGGCCGCGACCCTCGCCTGGACGGTGGCCGCGACGACCTTGGCGGTCACGTACTCGATCAGCCACCGCGACGACACCCTGGAGGGACAGCGCGCGGACGTCGAGGCCGTGCTGGCCCTGCTGCCCGCTGACGCCCGGATCCTGTCGGTCGAGTCCCCGGAGTCCCTGGTCCTCGCCCACCAGCGCAACCTCTCCCGCTACCAGCTCTTCGGCAACGGCATCATCGACTACGTGGACGACACCTACCCGGGCGGTTCCGCGGGCTACGGGCGCTGGGTCGCCGAGCAGGAGCCGACGGTGATCACCTTCGGCGGCGCCGTGCTCCCCCAGTGGCTGACCCCGACGCTCGAGGACGCCTACCGGCGCGTCGGCCGCTCCACCGGATGGGTCTGGTACGTCCGCGAGGACCTCGGTCGCCCGACCCTCCACGCGCTCCGGGCGGAGCTCCATGACCGATCCTGAGGTGTGTAAGGATGCCCCCATGACGTCACCTTCCGGTGAACGGACACTTGATCGCCAGCAGTTCACCTACTCGATCGTGATCCCCGTCTACAACAGCGAACGCATCGTCGGCACCACCGTCGACCGGGTCGTGGCGGTCTTCACGGAGGCCGGGCTCGAGCACGAGGTCATCCTGGTCAACGACGGCAGCACCGACGGCAGCTGGGAGGTCATCGCGGAGAAGGCCCGCACCGTCCCCCACGTGGTCGCGCTCGACCTGCTCCGGAACTACGGCCAGCACCACGCCAACCTGGCCGGACTGCGCGAGGCGACCGGCGACTACGTCATCACCATGGACGACGACCTGCAGAACCCGCCCGACCAGGCCCTGGTGCTCATCGACGAGGCCATGACCGGCAAGGACGTCGTCTTCGGGGACTTCGAGCGCAAGCAGGCCGCGGGCTACCGCCGGCTCGGCAGCAAGATGATCAGCATGATCAACCGGCGGATCTTCGGCCAGCCGCGCCGACCTGGCGGTCTCCAACTTCCGCATCCTGCGCCGCGACGTGGTCGACCGGATCTGCGCGTCGCGCACCGCGCACCCCTACATCACCGGCCAGGCGCTGCTCTACTCCAGCAACCGCAGCCACGTGCCGGTCCGCCACGACCCGCGCCCGGTCGGGAAGAGCAACTACAGCCACGCTCCGGATCCTGCGCCTGGTGCTGACGATCCTGTTCAGCTACTCGTCGTTCCCCCTCCGCGTTCGCCGGCCCTGGTCGGCTTCGGCATCTCCGCTGCTGAGCTTCGCTGCTCGGCGCGTTCTACCTGTTCACCGGGCGTCTTCGGGGACACCCAGGTCCAGGGGTGGACCACCACTGGTGGTGCTGCTGTCGATCTTCAACGGCTTCACGATCGCGCTGCTGTCGATGCTCGGCGAGTACGTCGTGCGCACCCTCAACGCCGTCAGCGCCGCAGGAGAGCTACCACGTGGTCGCACGGGTGCCGGGGTGACGCCGGCACCTGCTGTCATCGGCGCCCAGCGCTGCGGCACGACCTACCTCCACGACCTGCTCGCCGCCCACCCCCAGATCGCGATGGCCCGTCCGGCGCGTCCCGAGCCCAAGGTGTTCCTGCTCCGACGAGCTCGCCGGCCAGGGGTCGGCAGTGGTACGAGCGACACCTACTTCGCCCACGCGACCGACGAGACCCTGCTCGGCGAGAAGAGCACCAGCTACCTCGAGTACCCCGAGGCCGCAGACCGGGCGGCCGACGGTGCTCGGTGACCCGCTGATCCTGGTGCAGCTGCGCGACCCGGTGCAGCGGGCGGTCTCGCACTGGGCCTTCAGCAGCGACGCCGGCCTGGAGAGCCGTCCGCTGGCCGAGGCGCTCACCGCCAACCTGCGCGGGCCCGCTGCCGTGGGACCCGGCGCTCACCTCGGTCTCGCCGTTCGCCTATCTCGAGCGCGGGCGCTACGTCGACTACCTCGGCCCGTGGCTGCGACCGCTTCGGGGCGGACTGACGGTGCTCTCCTCGAGGAGCTCGTCGCCGGTCCGGACTGCGGTGCGGCCGCTCTATCGACACGCTCGGCGTCGACGCGGGGTTCCGTGCCGCCCGGCGCTGGAGCTCCCCGTCAACGAGAGCCGGCAGCCGCGCGCGAGCGACTCTGGACGACGACCTGCGTCGGCCCGGCTGCGCGACTACTTCCGCGAGAGCGACCGGGCCCTGGCCGACCTGCTCGGCCGGCCCGCTGCCGTGGGACCGCGAGCACGCACGACGAAGGAGAACGAGTGACCGACCTGCCCGACGATCGCGTTCAACCGGGCGAGCGTCGAGGGGCGCGAGCTCGACTACATCCGCGAGTCGCTCGAGAGCGGGCCACACCTCGTCCTCGGGGCCCTTCTCCGCGCCGCGCCTCGGAGGTGCTGCGAGGCGAGACCGGGGCCGCCGACATCCTGCTGACCACGTCCTGCACCGCGGCCCTGGAGATGAGCGCGCTCCTGCTGGACCTGCAGCCCGGTGACACGGTCATCGTGCCGTCGTTCACCTTCACCAGCTCCGCGCTCGCCTTCGCCCGCGAGGGCGCGCGGATCCTCTTCTGCGACATCGAGCCGGAGACCCTCGGCCCGGACCCCCGGCACGTGGCCGAGCTGCTCGACGACTCGGTGCGCGCCGTCGTGGTGGTGCACTACGCCGGCATCGCCGTGCGACGTCGACGGGATCCGCGAGGTGCTGCGCGACCGGCCCGACGTGGCGGTCATCGAGGACAACGCGCACGGCCTCTTCGGCCGGTGGCGCGGCCAGCCGCTGGGCAGCCTGGGCCGCTTCGCGACGCTGAGCTTCCACGAGACCAAGAACTTCGTCTGCGGCGAGGGCGGGGCGCTGGTCCTCAACGATCCCGACGACGTCGCCCGGGCCTGGGTGCTCTACGACAAGGGCACCGACCGCAAGGCGTTCTTCCAGGGCCAGGTCGACAAGTACTCCTGGCGCGACACCGGCTCGTCCTTCGGGCTGTCGGACACGCTGGCGGCGTACCTGTTCGGCCAGCTCGAGCAGCGCGAGCACCATCCAGGCGAAGCGGCGCGGCGTCTTCGAGCGCTACGAGCGAGGGGCTGGCCCCGCACGCCGAGGAGCTCGGGCTCCGGCTGCCGGTGGTCCCCGAGCACTGCGAGCCGGCGTACCACCTCTTCCACGTGCTCCTGCCCGACCACGAGACCCGCACCCGGGTGATGAAGGAGCTGCGCGAGGAGGGGATCGCAGACGACCTTCCACTACGTGCCGCTGCACGACTCGACGGCCGGGCAGCGGTTCGCCGCCCGCCCGACCGAGTGCCCGGTCACCACCGACGTCAGCAGCCGCCTGATGCGGCTGCCGTTCCACAACAAGCTGACCGCGCGACGACACCGACCGGGTCGTCGCGGCCGCTCGTCCAGTCGCTGTCCGTCGCGGGGCTGAGCGCGGATGTCCGACGTGACCCAGTCCGGATCGTCCTCGATCCGAGCAGCCCGACTACTGGTGGTACCGCGCCCGCACCGAGCTCCTGGGGGCGGCCCTGGGCGACTACCTCGGCTCACCCGCGACGACTGCTCGACGTCGGCAGCGCCGACGGGCCGAGCGTGGCGTGGATGCGCGACGTGCCGGAGCGGTTCGCCATCGACCTCGACCCCCGCGGCCTGTCGCCCGGCAGCGGGGTGTGCGCCTCGGCCCTGGCCCTGCCCTTCGCGCGACGAGACCTTCGACGTGGTCGGGGCGTTCGACGTCATCGAGCACTGCGAGCCCGAGGGACAGGCCGTCGCGGAGCTGGCCCGCGTGCTGACCCCGGGCGGGCGCCTGCTCGCCTCCGTGCCGGCGTACCAGTGGGCGTGGTCCGACCACGACGTCCGGGCCGGGCACCACCGCCGCTACACGCTCGCCCCGGCTCGTCCGGCGCGGTCGAGGACGCCGGCCTCACGGTGCGGCGCTGCACCTACGGCTTCGCCGGGGTCTTCCCGTTCTTCGCGGCCGAGCGGGTCGTCCGCCGGCTGCGGCGCGGGGTGGCCCCCGCACCCGAGGGCCTGCCCCAGGTGTCGAAGACCCTGGACCGGGTGTTCACCCGACTCTCCGCCGCCGAGGCACGCACGCTGCGTCGCCGCGACCTGCCGTTCGGCTCCTCGATCTTCCTCGCCGCCGAGAAGCCCACCCCCTAGCGCCGAGGCGGCGTGAAGTACCCCCCAAACCCCGCCGAGGCGGCGTGAAGTACCCCCCGTTCCGGCGCGGCACCCGGATTGAGCGAGGAACTTCACGCCGACTCGGCACCCCTGCGTGGGAACTTCACGCCGACTCGGCACCCCTGCGTGGGAACTTCACGCCGCCTCGCGGGTCAGTCCGGGAGGTTGGCGGTGCCGCGGGCCTCTTCACGCAGCAGCAGGCAGAACGCCGCCGCCTCGACCACGAGGAAGGCCCAGCAGGTGCGGTCGAGCACCGCCACGTCGGCGACCGCGAACCAGAGCACTCCCGGCACCAGCGCCACCGCCCAGGACCGGACGAGCACGAGCGCGCGGTCCTGGGCCAGCACCACGAGCGTCGCCACCAGGTTCGCCATCGCGACGGTGCTGCCCACGGCGAGCAGCAGGGTCAGCTCCCACGGCAGTGACACGTCGGAGCCGAAGATCAGGCGCAGCAGCGGGGGACCGGCCACCGCGCCCACGAGGGCCGCCCCGGCCGACCCCACGAGGGTGAGACCCACCAGGCCGCGGCGGATCCGTCGCAGGTCGTCCCGGCGGCGGTGGATCACCAGCCGCGTGAACCAGCCGGTGAGCTGGGCGACCAGCCCCAGCGCCAGCGTGTACGGCGCCCGGAACAGCGCGAGCCCCGCGAACAGGGCGGTGACGTCCGCGGCCGAACCCCCGGCGAGGGCGAGCACGACGGGACCACCGGTGAGGACGGCCTGGCCCAGGACCTGGCCTCCCCCGGCGCCACCCAGGAACGCCAGCGGGGACTCGTCGTCCCCGACCAGCCCGACGCGCGACAGCCGGAAGGTGGACGGCCAGCCGGCCACCGCGGCGTACCCCAGCAGCAGGCACGCCCCGTACGCCACGGGGTCCTCCACCCCGGCCAGCATCAGCGCGACGGCGGCCACGCAGCGGATGGCGTTCTCGGCGACCAGCCCCGCCCCGACGGCGCCGAAGCGGCGGCGCGCGGTGAGGACGCCCCTCACCACGCCCATCGCGGCAGAACCGAGGGTGACCGCGCCGACCAGCAGCGGGAACCACACCTCGTCGGAGTGGAAGAGGAGGTCCCGGGCGAACCAGGAGGCCGCGAACGTCACGGCAGCGGCCACCACGCTCAGCAGCAGCGCCCCCGGCAGCGCCTGCCGGACGGCGCGCTCGCCCGCGTGCGCGGGCACCGAGCGCGCGATCCAGTGCTGGAGCGGGAAGGTCAGCGCGGCGCCCGCGAACGACCAGTAGGCCCAGAGCACCGAGACCGGGGCCGCGGCGGTGGAGCCGAGGGCTCGGGTGACCAGCGCGAAGAAGACGTACGCCAGCAGCCCGCTCACGGCGGAGCCGAGCGCCAGCGCCGACGTGTGGCGGATCTTGGTCATCATCGAGGGTGCATTGTGCCCCAGCAGGGTGCTCCGGCGACGGGCCGCTCCGGCGAGCCGGACCGGACTGTCGGTGATCACCGGCATGCTCGTCGCCATGGAGACCACCACCTTCCTCGCCCTGCTGGCGTGCCTGGCCATCGGCACCGCACTCGGAGCGGCCGTGGGCGTCCTGTGGGCACGCACCCGCGCGCCCCACGACGACCACGCCGAGCTCGCGCAGCGGGCCGCCGACCAGGCCGTCGTGCGCGAGGGCCTCGAGCGGCTCCAGGACCAGATGCGCGACCTCGACCACCAACGGGCGAGCTGGCAGGGCCAGCTGCACCAGCAGGTCCAGGACATGCGGTTCTCGACCGAGGCGCTGCGTCGCGAGACGCAGTCGCTGTCCACCGCGCTGCGCAAGCCCCAGGTCCGCGGCCGCTGGGGCGAGCTGCACCTGCGGCGGGCCGTCGAGCTCGCCGGACTGGTGGACCGCTGCGACTTCTCCGAGCAGGTGCGCCTCGACGACGGGGCCCGCCGCCCCGACCTGGTGGTCAACCTGGTCGGCGACCGGCGGGTGGTCGTCGACGCCAAGGTCCCGCTCGACGCCTACCTCGACGCCACCTCCACCGACGACGAGGACGAGCGGGCCGGCCACCTGCGGCGCCACGCGCAGCAGCTGCGCACCCACGTCGACCTGCTCTCCTCCAAGCAGTACTGGCGCTCGCTGGCGGAGTCCCCCGAGTTCGTCGTGCTCTTCGTGCCCGCCGAGTCGTTCCTCGCGGCCGCGCTGGAGACCGATGGCAGCCTCATCGAGTACGCCGCCACGCGTCAGGTCGTGCTCGCTACCCCGACCACCCTGATCGCGCTGCTCCGCACCGTCGCCCACGGCTGGAGCCACGAGGCGCTCGCCGACCAGGCCCGCGAGATCCACCGCCTCGGTCGCGACCTGCACGGCCGGCTGGCCAGCCTGGGCAGCCACCTCGACCAGGTCGGCCGCTCGCTCAACGCCGCCGTGGGGCACTACAACCAGGCGGTGGGCTCGCTGGAGTCGCGCGTGCTGGTGGCCGCCCGCCGCTTCAACGACCTCTCCGTGACCGACGACGAGCTGCCCTCCCCCCGCCAGGTGGAGTCCACGACCCGCTCCCTGGGTTCGCTGGACACCGGCTCGCTGGACATCGGCGCCGTCGAGCTGCGCTCGGTCGACCGGCGCGCCGCCCCTGACCCGGGCAGCGCGGACCATACGGTGGCGCTGTGAGCGGAGCGAACGGTCCGAGGGCCGTGAGCCAGACCCGGACTCTCTGGGAAGAAGGCCGCGAGCCAGGCCGTCAGGTCGTCGCGCTCGGGCTGGCCCTCGCCCTGACCGCGGTCGTCGTCGACCTGGCCCTCGTCGGTCGGATCAGCCTCTTCTTCGACCTGTGCTTCGTCGCGCTCTGCGTGGGGCTCGCCCTCGCCGTGCGCCCCACCGACTTCTTCACCGTCGGCGTGCTGCCGCCGATGATCATGGTCGGCGGTCTTCACGCTGCTCGGATTCACCCGGCCCGCGATGATCGCCCACCCCACCGACGGGGTCGTCCAGGCGGTCGTCTCCGGGCTGTCGCGACCACAGCGCCGCGCTGATCATGGGCTACGCCCTGTGCCTGACCTGCCTGGCCCTGCGCCAGCGCGTCGCGCGTCGCTGACCCGTCACTCGAAGCGGCCGGGGTCCCCGGCGCCGATGCGCACGACCTCGGGCGCATCGCTCCGACCAGTCGATGACGGTCGTCGGCTCCGCCGGGGTCTCGCCCGCCTCGACCACCAGGTCGACCTCGTGGTCGAGCTCCTCCTTGATCTCCCAGCCCAGCGTGCGGGGCTCGGTCTCGCCCGGGAGGATCAGGGTGCTGGTGAGCAGCGGCTCGCCGAGCGACGTCGAGCAGCGCGTGGACGAACACGTGGTCCGGGATCCGCACCCCGACGGTCCGCTTCTTCGGGTGCATCAGCCGCCGCGGCACCTCGGCGGTCGCGGGCAGGATGAACGTGTAGGGCCCCGGGGTCGCCGCCTTGATCGCCCGGAACGCCGCGTTGTCGACGTGCACGAACTGGCCGAGCTGGGAGAAGTCGCGGCACATCAGGGTGAAGTGGTGCTTGTCGTCGAGCCCGCGGATGCGCAGGATCCGGTCGCGGCCGTCGCGGTTGCCCAGCCGGCAGCCCAGGGCGTAGCCCGAGTCGGTCGGGTAGGCGATCAGCGCGTCGTCGCGCAGCGCGTCCGCGATCTGGTCGAGCAGGCGCGGCTGCGGGTTGTCGGGATGGACGTCGACGAAGCGGGCCACGGTCGTCGAGTCTAGGTGTGGTCGGCCCGGACCGGTCGACTCAGGACTGCGCTGCTGCGGCCGCAGCCTTGAGGTCGCGGCGCAGCTCCTTGGGCAGCGCGAAGATCAGCGACTCCTCGGCGCTGTGCACGGCCCGGGCGTCGGGGTAGCCGCGCTCGGCCAGGAACGACAGCACCCCCTCGACCAGCTCCTCCGGCACGCTCGCGCCGGAGGTGACGCTGACGGTGCGGACGCCCTCGAGCCAGGCCTCGTCGATCTCGGAGGCGTCGTCGACGCGGTACGACGCGTCGGCGCCCGCCTCGAGCGCGACCTCGACCAGCCGCACGGAGTTGGAGGAGTTGCCGGAGCCCGACCACGATCACCAGGTCGGCGTCCGCGGGCGATCTCCTTGACCGCGAGCTGGCGGTTCTGGGTGGCGTAGCAGATGTCGTCGCTGGGCGGGTCGAGCAGCAGCGGGAAGCGCTCGCGGATCGCGGCGACCGTCTCCATGCGTCTCGTCGACCGACAGCGTGGTCTGGGAGAGCCAGGCCACCTTGGCCGGGTCGCGCACCACGATGCCGGCGACGTCCGTCGGGGCTCTGCACGAGCTGGATGTGCTCGGGGGCCTCGCCGGCGGTGCCCTCGACCTCCTCGTGGCCCTCGTGGCCGATCAGCAGGATGTCGTAGTCGTCGCCGGCGAACCGCTTGGCCTCGTGGTGGACCTTGGTCACCAGCGGGCAGGTGGCGTCGATGGTCTTCAGCGCCGCGCTCGTCGGCCTGGCGGTGCACCTCGGGCGAGACGCCGTGCGCGGAGAAGACCACGGTCTGCGCCCTCCGGGACCTCGTCGAGCTCCTCGACGAAGATCGCGCCCCGCGACTCCAGGTCGGCGACCACGTGCTTGTTGTGCACGATCTGCTTGCGCACGTAGACGGGGGCGCCGTAGAGGTCGAGCGCCTTCTCGACGGTCACCACCGCGCGGTCGACGCCGGCGCAGTAGCCGCGCGGCGCCGCCAGCAGGACGGCCCGCTCGGCCTCGTCCGGTGACAGGATCGGCGGGGTGCCCAGGTCGGTAGTCATGGCGCCCACTCTAGGTGGCCCCTGCACGAACGAGCCTTGTCGAGGCCACTGTCCACGACGTGGCCTAGGGTCTCGGCCATGGCCCTGGAGACCTCCCCGCAGGCACCCGCCCCGGTGCGGCAGATCGCCAACGCGATCTCCGGCTGGGTCGACCGGCTCGGCGCCGTCTGGGTCGAGGGGCAGATCGCCCAGGTCAGCCGCCGGCCCGGGGTCAACACGGTCTTCATGACCCTGCGCGACGCGGTCGCCGACATCTCGGTCCCGGTCACCTGCTCACGCACCCTGTTCGACAGCCTCAACCCGCCGCTGGTCGAGGGCGCGAGCGTGGTCATGCACGCCAAGCCGTCCTACTACGCCAACCGCGGCACGCTCTCCCTCTACGCCCGCGAGATCCGCATGGTCGGGCTCGGCGAGCTGCTCGCCCGCCTCGAGCGACGCCGCCAGCTGCTGGCCGCCGAGGGCCTCTTCGCCGCCGAGCTCAAGCGGCCACTGCCGTTCCTGCCCGGCCGGGTGGGCCTCGTCACCGCGCCCAACTCGGCCGCCGAGCGCGACGTCCTCGAGAACGCCCGGCGCCGGTGGCCCGCGGTCGACTTCGAGGTGGCGTACGCCGCCATGCAGGGCCAGCGCGCCGCGGCCGAGGTGATCGAGGCGGTCGAGCGACTCGACCGCGACGCCCGGGTCGACGTGATCGTCATCGCCCGCGGCGGCGGCTCGGTCGAGGACCTGCTGCCGTTCTCCGACGAGGCGCTCATCCGGGCGGTGCACCGCATCCGCACGCCCGTGGTCTCCGCGATCGGCCACGAGCCGGACACCCCGTTGCTCGACCTGGTGGCCGACGTCCGCGCCACCACTCCGACCGACGCGGCCAAGCTGGTGGTCCCCGACGTCGCCGACGAGCTGCGCCAGGTGCTGCTGGCCCGCGACCGGATCCGGTCCTCGGTGGCGGCCTGGCTCACGCGTGAGCAGACCGGCCTCGACGCGCTGCGCTCGCGGCCCGTGCTGGCCGACCCCCGCAACCTGCTCGACGCCCGGGCCGACGAGATCGCCCAGCTGCGCGACCGGGCTCGCCGTACCCTCTCCCACCGGCTCGACCGGGCTGCCGACGACGTCGGCCACCAGCGGGCCCGGGCACGGGCGCTCTCACCGCTGGCGACACTGCAGCGCGGCTACGCCGTGCTCCAGGACGAGGCCGGTCACGTCGTGACATCGGTCGACGGCATCGCCGCCGGCGCCACCGTCAGCGTCCGCGTCGCCGACGGACGCATCCATGCCACCACCACCGGCGTCGAGCATGATCCGGTGGTCGAGTCGCTCGACATCCCCGACGAGGAGCAGCCATGACCAAGGACATCCCACCGGCCCCAGCTGAATCGGCCCAGGGTGAGGAGAAGGTCTCCTACGAAGCCGCGCGCGAGGAGCTGATCGACGTCGTACGCCGCCTCGAGGCCGGGGGCACGACGCTCGAGGAGTCGCTCGCGCTCTGGGAACGTGGGGAGCACCTCGCCAAGACCTGCCAGGACTGGCTCGACGGCGCCCGGCAGCGCCTCGACGCCGCGACGGGGTCCGCGGAGTAGCTCAGCGCTGATCGGTGGTGAGCAGCTCGAGGAGCCTGCGCTGGTCGGCCGGGTCCGCCGAGCCGTAGACCACCACGTTGTCCTCGCCGACCTCGGCGGCGTACGCGTGGTCGCCGCCCGCGTCGGAGAAGCCCTGCCACGTCCGGGCGACCGAGTCACGGACGACCATCGGCGGCTCGTCCCGCGGCTCCTTGTCGACGTACGTGTGCAGCAGGTCGTCGAGGGAGGCGTCCTCCTGGCGCAGCCCGACGAAGCGACCGTCGTCGGTGAGGATGCCGATCCCCCAGGCCGGGCGGTCTCCGGGCACGAAGTCGATGCTGGTGGCGATCCAGCCCTGCGGCAGCGACCCGGGGTAGACCACGTCGAACCCGCCGTCCTGGGCGTAGCCGACCGACGTCAGGTAGTCGACCGCGGTCGGCTTCACCTCGAGCTCGTCCCGGTTGAGCGCCCGGAAGGCGACGAACGCGCCGATGGCCAGCAGGGTCACGATCAGGGAGCCGATCAGCCCGTTGGTCGTCCGCGGGTAGCGGCCCGGCCGGGTACCGGCCGGAGCGGCTGCCGGCTGCGGCTCTTCGGGTCCGGTGCCTGGCGCCTCGCTCACGAGGACCATCCTCACAGGTGCCGTAGGTTTCGCGGGTGGCACCCCTCGTCGACGTCGTCCCGGTCGTCGCCCTCGTCGTCCTCCTCGCCACGGCCTACCGGCACCCCTCGGGACGCACCGAGGCCCTGATCGGACTCGGCGCCGCGGCCGCGGTCCTGGCGACCGGCATCCTGGATCGTGGTCAGACCTGGTCGGCGCTGCGCCACCTGGGCCCGGTGGTGGCGTTCCTCGCGACGATCCTCGTGGTGGCCGAGGTCTGTGCCCGCGCGGGACTCTTCGCGGCCGCCGGCCACCTGGTCCACACCGCCAGCCGCGGTCGCTCCGGGTGGCTGCTGGGCGGCGTCTTCGTGCTCGCGGCGACGGTGACCGCCGCGCTCAGCCTCGACGCCACCGTCGTCCTGCTCACGCCGGTCCTGATCGGTGCCGCTCTGGCCATGGGCACCTCGTCCAGGCCCGGCGCCTACGCCTGCCTGCGGATGGCGAACTCCGCGTCCCTGCTGCTGCCCGTCTCCAACCTCACCAACCTGCTCGCCATGCGCCACCTCGCCCTCACCTTCGGGGGCTTCGCACTGGTCATGGCGCCCGTGCTCGCCGTGGTGCTGGTGGTGGAGTACGCCGTGCTCCGGCTGATGTTCCGGGCCGAGCTCCGGGAGCCGGCGGCACCGACGACCCCCCTCGTGGCCGTCGCCGTCCCCCGCTTCCCGCTGGCCGCCGTGGTGGTGATGCTGGTCGGGTTCGCGGCGCTCTCGCCGTTCGGGGTCGACCCGTCCTGGGTCTCGGGGACGGCGGCGGTGGTCCTGGTGCTCTGGGCACGGCGCCGCGGACTGCTCACCGTCGCGCAGGCCACGCACGCGGCCCACCCCTCGTTCGCGGTCTTCGTGCTCTGCCTGGGCATCGTCGTGGCCGCCCTGTCGACGGGGTTCCTGGGCGAGGCCGTCGCCCGGGTCCTGCCGGACTCCACGTCGTACGGCGCCCTGCTGGTGATCGCCCTCGTCGCGACCGTGCTCGCCAACCTGCTCACGAACCTCTCGGCGACGTTGCTGGTCGTCCCGCTCCTGGCCCCGCTGGGTGCGCCGGCCGTCCTCGCCGCGCTGCTGGGCCTCAACATCGGTTCCGGGCTGACCTACACCGGCTCGCTGGCGAACCTGCTCTGGCGGCGAGCGCTGGTCCGGCTGGGCGATCCGCCCAGCATGCTCGACTTCCACCGGGTCTCGCTGGTGGCGACGCCGCTGACCCTGCTGGCCGCGGTCAGCATGCTGGCCTGGGTCACCTGAACCAGCATCTACGGACGATCATGGTCCTTTCAACCGCATCTGCGGCATGATGTCCGGGTGATCACCTACCGGATTGCGGAAGCGGCCGAGCTGCTCGGCGTCAGCGACGACACCGTCCGGCGCTGGGTCGAGGCGGGCCGGGTGGCCTCCGAGACCGCCGAGGGGCGCACCGTCATCCGTGGCGAGGACCTGGCCGCGCTGGCCGAGTCGCTGGCCGACCACCCCGACCGGGAACGCACCCGGGCCTCGGCCGTGAGCGCCCGCAACCGGCTGACCGGCATCGTCACGAAGGTCACCAAGGACACCGTGATGGCCCAGGTCGAGCTGATCTGCGGCCCCTACCGGCTGGTCTCGCTGATGAGCTCGGAGGCGGCCGGCGAGCTGGGCCTCGAACGCGGGGTGCGCGCGATCGCGTCGGTCAAGTCCACCAATGTCATCGTGGAGCGGCCGTGAGGACGGCACTGGCCTGCCTCGCCCTGGTGCTCCCGCTCGCCGGCTGCGGCGGGGGTGACGGCGGGGCACGACTCCACGACCATCACCGTGCTGGCCGCGGCGTCCCTGACCGGGAGCTTCACCGAGCTGGCCGACCAGTTCGAGCAGGACCACCCGGGGGTGACGGTGAAGCTCGCCTTCGACTCCTCGGCCACGCTGGCCCAGCAGGCGGTCGAGGGGGCGCCCGCCGACGTCCTCGCCACCGCCGACACGGCGACGATGGACAGCGCGAAGGCGGCCCTGGACGGCGAACCGGAGGTGTTCGCGACCAACACGATGGTGCTGGTCACCCCGCGGGACAACCCGGCCGGGATCACCGGGTTCCAGGACCTCGACCAGGGCGACGTCACCTACGTCGTCTGCGTCGACACCGCGCCGTGCGGCAAGGTCGCCGCGGCCCTGCTCGCGGACAACGGGGTCGCGACCGAGCCCGCCAGCCTCGAGGTGGACGTCAAGGCGGTGCTCGCCAAGGTGACCAGCGACGAGGCCGACGCCGGGTTCGTCTACGCCACCGATGCGGTCGCGGCCGGCGACCGGGTCGAGAGCTTCGAGATCCCGCACGCGGACGACGAGATCACGACGTACCCCATCGCCGCGCTCCAGCAGTCCCACGACTCCCGGCTCGCGACAGAGTTCGTCGACCTCGTCACCGGGGCCGACGGTCGGCGAGTCCTCACCGACGCCGGCTTCGGCCAGCCGTGACGCCCCGCACCACCCCGCGGACCCTCGGGCGCCCTCCCCTGGTGCTCGTCGTCCCGGGGGCCCTGGCCGCGGCGCTGCTCGTCATCCCGCTCCTCACGCTGGTCCTCGACACCCCGTGGGGCAGCTTCCTCGACCAGCTCGGCACCCAGGCCGTGCGCGACGCCCTCTGGCTGACCGCCCTCGCTTCCGCGATCACGGTCGTCGCCTGCGTCCTGCTCGGCACCCCGCTCGCCTGGCTGCTCGCCCGCGTCGACTTCCCGGGGCGGACCGTGCTGCGCGCGGCGGTCGCCGTACCCCTCGTGCTGCCGCCCGTGGTGGCCGGCGTCGCGCTGGTCACGGCGCTCGGTCGCAACGGCCTGGTCGGCTCGGTGCTGCGCGACGTGACCGGCCTGACGATCCCCTACACGACCACCGCGGTGGTCATCGCGCACACGTTCGTGTCGATGCCGTTCTACGTGCTCAGCGTGGAGGGTGCGCTGCGTGCCTCGGGTGAGTCGTTCGACGTGGTGGCCGCGACGCTGGGCGCCGACCGGTGGACGACCTTCCGGCGGGTGACCCTCCCGCTCGCCCTGCCCGGGGCTGATGGCCGGCGCGATCCTGGCCTGGGCCCGGTCGCTGGGTGAGTTCGGCGCCACCATCACCTTCGCGGGCAACTACCCGGGCACCACGCAGACCATGCCGTCGCTGATCTACCAGGCCCTCCAGTCGGACCCGGAGGTCGCGCGCACGCTCAGCATGATCCTGCTGGTCGTCTCGGTCGCGATCCTGGCGGCGCTGCGCAACCGATGGCTGACGACCCCGTGACCGGCCCCGTGACCGGCAACCCGACGGCCCGGGACTGGTCGCGGACCTGCGCGTCCCGGGGCGCCTGGACGCCCGGCTGGCTGCGGCTCCCGGCGAGGTCGTCGCGGTCATCGGCCCCAACGGCGCCGGCAAGACCACCCTGCTGCGCGCCCTCGCCGGCCTGGTCGAGCTCGACGGCTCCGTCGAGGTGGACGGCGTCTCCTGGACCTGTCCCCCGCGGCTCGTGCGCGAGCGCAGCCTCGGCTTCGTCTTCCAGGACCAGTCGCTCTTCCCGCACCTCACCGCGCTCGACAACGTCGCGTTCGGCCTGCGCTCGCGCGGGGTCGGCAGGTCGGCCGCCGAGGCCACGGCCCACGAGTGGCTCGCCCGGTTCGGGGTCGACGACCTCGCCCACCGCAGACCCCGCGAGCTGTCCGGCGGCCAGGCCCAGCGGGTCGCGATCGCCCGTGCCCTGGCCCCCTCCCCGTCGCTGCTGCTGCTCGACGAGCCGTTCGCCGGCCTCGACGTCGGGGTCGCGACCGGGCTGCGGATCGAGCTGGCCCGCCACCTCGCGTCGTACGACGGGATCGCGCTGCTGGTCACCCACGACGCCCTCGACGCGCTCACCCTGGCCGACACCGTGCTCGTCCTCGACCAGGGCGCGGTCGCCCAGATCGGCACGCCCCACGACGTCGCGGCCCGGCCCCGCACCGACCACGTCGCCCGGCTGGTCGGCCTGAACGTGATCCGCGACGGCGACGTCTTCCGCTCCTTCAGCCCCAGCGCCGTCACCGTCTCGCTGGCCCAACCGGAGGGGTCCGCCCGGCACCGCTGGCACGGGAAGGTGCTCAGCGCCGCGCCCCACGGGGACGCCGTCCGCCTGCTGGTCGGGGCCGATCGGGAGCTGATCGCCGACGTGACCCCCGCTGCCACGGCCGAGCTCGAGCTCGCTCCGGGACGCGAGGTGTGGCTCTCGGTGAAGGAGACCGCGGTGTCGACCTACTCACTCGGGGCGAGCTGACCGTTACGATCAGGGCATGCCTCCTTTGTCCGTTGCACCCGAGTCGCCCGACCGCAACCTCGCACTCGAGCTGGTGCGGGTCACCGAGGCGGCCGCCATGGCCGCCGGCCGCTGGGTCGGTCGCGGCGACAAGAACGGCGCCGACGCCGTCGCCGTCAACGCGATGCGCGTGATGATCTCGACGATCGGCATGAAGGGCACCGTCGTGATCGGCGAGGGCGAGAAGGACAACGCCCCCATGCTCTTCAACGGCGAGCGGGTCGGCGACGGCACCGGGCCCGAGTGCGACGTCGCGGTCGACCCGATCGACGGCACGACGCTCACCGCGAAGGGCATGACCAACGCGGTCGCCGTGCTGGCGGTGTCGCCGCGCGGCTCGATGTACGACCCCTCGGCCGTGTTCTACATGGAGAAGCTGATCACCGGCCCGGAGGCCGCGGACGTCGTCGACATCCGCTACCCCGTCGCCGAGAACATCCACCAGGTCGCCAAGGCGAAGGGCTCGAGCCCGTCGGACGTCACCGTGGTGCTCCTCGACCGGCCCCGGCACGCACAGATCGCCGAGGAGATCCGCGCCACGGGCGCCCGGATCAAGTTCATCGTCGACGGCGACGTGGCCGGCGCGATCATCGGCCGCCCGCCCCGACAGCGGCATCGACCTGCTGCTCGGCATCGGCGGCACGCCCGAGGGCATCATCGCGGCGTGCGCCATGAAGTGCATGGGCGGCGTGATCCAGGGCCGGCTCTGGCCGCAGGACGACGACGAGCGCCAGAGGGCCATCGACGCCGGGCACAACCTCGACCCCGACTTCGTGCTGGCGACCGACGACCTCGTCACCGGCGACGACTGCTTCTTCGTCGCCACCGGGATCACCGACGGCGACCTGATGCGCGGGGTGCGCTACCGCGCCGGAGGCTGCACCACCGACTCGCTGGTGATGCGCTCGCGCAGCGGCACCATCCGCAAGATCTCCTCGGAGCACAAGCTCCAGAAGCTACGCGCTTTTGCCGCGATCGACTTCGAGCGCTGAGAACACTGCCTGGCGGCGCAGCGCCGAGGTGACGTGGTCGATGACCCGCGGGTCGAGGGCCATGCCCACGTGCGAGGTCGTGACCTCGACGGGCAGCGCCAGCGGGTCGACACAGGCCCGCCAGTCGACGATGCCGTCCCGCTTGGAGTAGATCGCGGTGAAGGAGACGCTCGGCCGGCACCGGCTGCTGGCTCTCGTCGAAGCTCTGCCGCGCACACGGCCCGGCCACGCACTCCTCGGACATCAGGCCCGGGACGCCGGCGCGGCTGAGTCGCACCAGCATGTCGACGCCGGCGGTCAGGGAGAGGTGGTGCGCCCCGGGCGCGAGCATCGGGCTGCCCATGGTGACGATCCCCGAGACCAGGTCGGGACGGCGTACGGCGAGGCCGCGGGCGAGCATGCCGCCCAGGCTGTGCCCCACGATCTGCACCCGCGAGCCGCGCCGCGGTCACGATCGACTCCAGCCGGGTCTCGAGCTGGGCCGCGGCGTTGAGCGTGCAGCCGACGTTGGCGTGGATGTGGGAGCGGTAGGTGCGGAACCCCTGACGGCGCAACGCGCCGGCCATCAGGGCCAGCGAGCGTGTCGCCGGCGAGGAACCCGGGGACCAGGATCACGGGCTCGGCGGCGCGCTCCGTGGTGCGTCCGGCGTACGGCGTGGCGCGCCGGACACGTCGCTCCCCCACCGACCGCGCCGCGTAGCGACCCGCCTCGGCGAGCAGACTGCCCTCGCGCAGGAGCGACGCCGGGTGGGGGCGCTCGAAGCCTTCGGGTCGCAGGAATGACGCGAGTGTGGGGCGGCTCACATCTGCTGACGGTACGGCCACTGGGAACGTTTGCCCAGTACATACGGTCGAAACGTGTCCTTTTTGAGTCCATGCGCTTGACTGGAGACCATGTCACCGCGCTCCGGCCCCCTGCCCGACGTTCCTGACGTCGCCGTCTCCGAGGAGCTGTTCGCCCCCGTGCACCGCGGGCGTCGAGCTGTGCTACCAGACCTTCGGCGACCCCGACGACGACCCGCTGCTGCTGGTGATGGGGCTCGGCGGGCCGATGACCTGGTGGGATCCCGAGCTGTGCACGATGCTCGCCGCGGCGCGGCTTCTTCGTGATCCGCTACGACAACCGCGACATCGGCCGCTCCAGCCGGATGGCGGGCCGGGTCACGCGGACGATGCTCGTCCGCTCGTTCGCCGGGCGGCGGGTCCGCGCGCCGTACTCCATGTCCGACCTGGCCGGGGACGCCTTCGGCCTGCTGGACCACCTCGGCATCGAGGCAGCCCACGTCGTCGGCGTCTCGATGGGCGGCATGATCGCGCAGACGATGGCGATCGAGCAGCCCGGCCGGGTCCGGTCCCTGACCAGCATCATGTCGACCACCGGGAAGCGGTCGGTCGGCTGGCAGCACCCGTCGCTGCTCAGCACCCTGATGGCCTCCCGCGGGCGGGGCCGGGCGGCGTACGTCGACGTCGAGCGCCGCGACCTGGAAGCTGATCGGCTCCCCGGCGTACCCCCAGGACCCGGAGGCCGTGCGGCAGCGCGCCGCCGACACCTACGACCGCGGGGTGAGCACGCAGCGGCGTGCTGCGGCAGATGCTGGCGGTGCTGACCCAGCCCAACCGCCACCAGCGGCTGCGCAGCCTGAAGGTGCCCGACCCTGGTCGTCCACGGACTCGCCGACAAGATGGTGCACGTCTCGGGCGGCCGGGCCACCGCGGCGGCGATCCCCGGTGCCGAGCTGCTGCTCATCGACGGCATGGGCCACGACCTGCCGCACGACCTGTACGAGACGTTCACGGCGGCCATCCGCCGCACCGCCGACCGCGCGACCTGACGCCGGCCCGCCCGACCGCGCTGACCCGCGGGTCGGACGGGTCGGCGTAGGGGTCAGTCGCTGAGCCGCTCCCCGGTGTCGGTGTCGAACACGTGCACGTGCTTCGGGTCGGTCGTGACGTGGATCGTCTCGCCCTTGCGCACCGAGTCGCGGGCGTTGACGCGCACGATGATGTTGTTGGGCGTGCCCTCGATGCCGCTGGTGCCGTAGACGAACGCGTCGGCGCCGAGCTCCTCGACCACGGTCACCCGGACCGGCAGGCCGCCCTCGCCCTCGGAGACCAGGCGCCACGCCTCGGGGCGCACGCCCGACGGTGATGTTGGCCCTGCATCTTCTTCGACGCGCCCGGGTCGACCGGCACGAGGTAGTCGCCGACCTTGGCCTGCGCCGTCGTTGGCGGTGGCCTCGAGGAGGTTCATCTGCGGAGAGCCGATGAAGCCGGCGACGAAGAGGTTGACCGGCTTGTCGTAGAGGCTTCAGCGGGGTGTCGACCTGCTGGAGGACGCCGTCCTTCATCACCGCGACCCGGTCGCCCATCGTCATCGCCTCGACCTGGTCGTGGGTGACGTAGACCGTGGTGACACCGAGGTCGGACTGGAGCTTGGCGATGTCGGTGCGGGTCTGCACGCGCATCTTGGCGTCGAGGTTGGACAGCGGCTCGTCCATGCAGAAGACCTGCGGGTTGCGCACGATCGCGCGGCCCATGGCGACGCGCTGCCGCTGGCCACCGGAGAGGGCCTTGGGCTTGCGCTCGAGGAACTCGGTGAGGCCGAGGATCTTGGCGGCCTCCTCGACGCGCTTCTGCCGCTCGTCCTGCGGTGACACCTTGGCCATCTTCAGGGCGAAGGCCATGTTGTCGGCGACCGACATGTGGGGGTAGAGCGCGTAGTTCTGGAACACCATCGCGATGTCGCGGTCCTTGGGCGGGGTGTGCGTGATGTCGCGGTCCCCGATGAAGATCTTGCCCTCGTTGACCTCCTCCAGCCCCGCGAGCATCCGCAGGGTCGTGGACTTGCCGCACCCGGACGGGCCGACGAGCACCATGAACTCGCCGTCGCCGATCTCCAGGTCGATGCCCGGCACCGTGGGCTTGTCCGCCCCGGGATACCAGCGCTGGGCCTTCTCGAACGTCACTGTGGCCATGTCGAACAGCTCCCTTCACCGGCAGGTACGTGCCGGACGATCCGTAGTGAAGTGACGCAGGACACCCTAGGGGCACATGATGCGTATTGGTTATGGGCACGTAGTCCCAGTGGACAAAAGGTCTACCAGCGACTACATGTGACGTAGACCACATACAGGGAGGGCGCATGAAGCATCCGCCGCAAGACGGACCGGCACCACGCCGGCGACGCTCACGCAAGGGCATCGCCGCGGCAGCCATCATCGCGACGACCTCGGGGCTCCTGGCCGCCTGCTCCACCGGTGGCGGCTCGGGCAAACCGGAGCTCGTCTGGTACATCAACCCCGACGCGGGGGGCCAGGACAAGGTCGCCGAGAACTGCAGCACCGACGACTACACCATCTCCACCCAGGTGCTGCCCCAGGACGCGAGCCAGCAGCGGATCCAGCTGGCCCGACGACTGGCCGCCGAGGACTCGGGCATCGACCTGATGAGCATCGACCCGCCGTACACCGCGGAGTTCGCCAACGCCGGCTACCTCGCCGACATCCCCGACGACCTGCAGGCCAAGCTGAAGGACCAGTCCTTCACCGGCGCCACCGACGCGGCCACGTGGAACGACGAGCTGGTCGTGGCGCCGTTCTGGTCCAACGTCCAGGTGCTCTGGTACCGCAAGTCGTTCGTGGAGAAGGCCGGCATCGACATGAGCCAGCCGGTGACCTGGGACCAGATCATCGACGCGGCCGACAAGAACGGCGGCACCGTGGCGGTCCAGGCCAACAAGTACGAGGGGTACGTCGTCTGGCTGAACGCGCTGATCTCGGGGGCGGGCGGCGACATCGCCACCGACACCGAGAAGGGAGTCGACGCCACCATCGACGTCGACTCACAGCCGGGCGAGGTGGCAGCGGGCATCGTCGAGAAGCTCGCGCGCTCCTCCGCGGCCCCCCCGGACCTGTCGGTCTCCAACGAGGGCACCGCCGGAGCAACGTTCGGCTCGGACAGCGGCGCCTTCATGGTCAACTGGACCTACATCTGGACCAACTACGACGAGTCCCAGCCCGAGGTCAAGAAGGACCTGGGCTACACCCGCTACCCCCAGTCGGTGGAGGGCGAGGACTCCCGACCGCCGTACGGCGGCATCGGGGTCGGCGTGAGCAAGTACTCCAGCCACGTCGACGAGGCCATGCAGGCCGTCGAGTGCATCACCAACCCGGAGAACCAGGGCGTCAACGCACAGCTCACCGGCAACATGCCGGCCAGCGCCGCCGGCTACAAGGACCCGAAGCTCGCGGAGATCTATCCGAACGAGTTGCTGCAGCTCTTCCAGGAGAGCCTGGACGCAGCCGCCCCGCGCACGGTCACGCCCTACTGGAGCGACATCTCGGGCGCCCTGCAGAGCACCTGGCACCCGCCGGCAGGCGTCTCGTCAGACACCCCGGCGACGTCGCAGCAGTTCATCGACGACGTCCTGCACGGAAGGAACCTGCTGTGACCACGTCTGTGGCCGCTCCTGCGGCCCCACCCGAGAAGAAGAAGCGCGCGCAGGCGAGCGATCGTGCGGTAGCCGAGAACCGGCTCGGGCGGAAGCTCGTCGCCCCTGCGGTGATCCTGATGCTGCTCGTCACGGCCTACCCCATGCTGCAGGCGCTCTACCTGTCGCTGTTCCGCTACCGCCTCACGACTCCTGACGACAAGGAGTTCGTGGGCCTCAACAACTACACCACGGTGCTGGCCGACGGACTGTTCTGGCAGGACACCCTCAACACCGTGATCATCATGGTCTTCACCGTGGCGGTCGAGCTGGTGATCGGCTTCGCCTTCGCGATGGTGATGCACCGGATCATCTTCGCCCGCGGCGCCATGCGCACCTCGATCCTGATCCCCTACGGCATCATCACGGTGGTCTCGGCGTACGCCTGGCAGTTCACGTTCAGCATCAACAACGGCTGGGTGAACAGCTGGTTCGACTGGCTGCCCTGGATCGCCTCGGACACCAACTGGTTCGGCGCCCACTGGCCGGCCATGTTCGCGATCATGGTGTCGGAGATCTGGAAGACGACGCCGTTCATGTCGCTGCTGCTGCTGGCCGGCCTCTCCCAGGTGTCGGAGGACATGCTGGAGGCGGCAAAGGTCGACGGTGCCACCTGGTGGCAGCGGTTGTTCAAGGTGATCCTGCCGAACATGCGGGCCGCCATCATGGTGGCGGTCCTGTTCCGCGCCCTGGACGCCTTCCGCATCTTCGACAACATCTACGTCATGACCAAGGGCGCCCAGGACACCGAGTCCTCGTCGTTCCTGACGTACCGGCAGGTGATCGAGCAGTTCCAGCTCGGCATGGGATCGGCACTCTCCGTGCTGCTGTTCCTGACGGTGCTGCTGATCGCCTACGCGATCACGAAGTTCTTCCGGGTCGACCTGGCCCAAGCGAGGGGTGAAGGCTGATGAGGAAGAACTCGATCGGCACCGGGGTGGGCTTCGCGCTCATCCTCGTGTGGTGCCTGTTGCCGGTGGCGTGGATCGTCTCGCTGTCGTTCAAGTCCGCGGGCGAGACGGGTGTCGGAAGCCCGCAGTTCCTGCCCAAGGACCCGACCCTGCAGAACTACCGGGACATCCTGGACAACCCGGACTTCAAGGACGCGTTGATCAACTCCTTCGGCATCGCCATGATCTCCACCGTGCTGGCGGTGATCTTCGCGACCCTGGCGGCGTACGCCATCGCGCGGCTGGACTTCAAGGGCAAGCGAATCGTCCTGTCGCTGGCCCTCGCCATCGCGATGTTCCCCGTCGTGTCGCTCGTGGGTCCGCTCTTCGACATGTGGCGCACGTTCGGCCTGTTCAACACCTGGCCCGGGCTGATCATCCCCTACATGTCCTTCACCCTGCCGTTGGCGATCTGGACCCTCTCGGCGTTCTTCCGGGAGATCCCGTGGGAGCTGGAGCAGGCGGCCCAGGTGGACGGCGCGACGTCGTGGCAGGCGTTCCGCAAGGTGATCGTCCCGCTCGCCGCACCCGGTGTCTTCACCGCGGCGATCCTGACGTTCTTCTTCGCCTGGAACGAGTTCGTCCTCGCGATCTCGCTCACCTCGACCACCCGGTCGCGGACGGTGCCCGCCCAGCTGTCGTTCTTCGTGGGTCCCGATCCGTTCAACCCGCCCTACGGACAGCTGGCCACCGCCTCGGTGGTCGTCACCGTCCCGATCATCATCATCGTCCTGTTGTTCCAGCGAAAGATCGTCGCCGGCCTGACGTCCGGCGCAGTGAAGGGTTGAGCTCATGGCTGCCATCGAGATGAAGAACATCGTCAAGAAGTACGGCGACGGCTTCCCGGCCGTGAACGACGTCACCATCGACGTCGCCGACGGGGAGTTCATGATCCTCGTCGGGCCCTCGGGCTGCGGGAAGTCCACCCTGTTGCGCATGATCGTGGGGCTCGAGGACATCTCCTCGGGCGACATGAAGATCGGCGGCAAGCGGGTCAACGACCTGGCCCCTCGCGACCGCAAGCTCGCGATGGTGTTCCAGAACTACGCCCTCTACCCCCACCTCACCGTCTACGAGAACATCGCGTTCCCGTTGCGGCTGGCGGGCAAGATGTCCGAGAAGGAGATCGACGAGAAGGTCCGCGCGGCGAGCAAGACCCTCGAGCTCGACGAGAACCTCGACCGCAAGCCGGCCAACCTGTCGGGCGGCCAGCGCCAGCGGGTGGCGATGGGCCGGGCCATCGTGCGCGACGCCGACGCCTTCCTCTTCGACGAGCCGCTGTCCAACCTCGACGCCAAGCTGCGCGGCCAGATGCGCAGCGAGATCGCGCGGCTGCAGAAGAGGATGGGCATCACCACGGTCTACGTCACCCACGACCAGACCGAGGCGATGACGCTCGGAGACCGGGTCGCGGTGCTCAAGCGTGGCTTCCTGCAGCAGCTGGCCACGCCGCGTGAGCTCTACGACAACCCGGGCAACCTGTTCGTGGCCGGCTTCATCGGCTCCCCGCCGATGAACTTCCTGCCGGCAACCGTGGACGGGACGACCGTCGAGCTGCCGTTCGGCAAGGTGCAGATCTCCCCCGAGAAGGCCGAGCGGGTCAAGGGCAGGGGCCTGCTCATCGCGGGGATCCGTCCGGAGAACTTCGAGGACGCCGCTGTCGTGGAGGCCCCTGCGGGGTCGACGTTCCGGGCACCGGTCGACGTCGTCGAGTGGTTGGGCAACGAGACCTACGCCTACATCCCGTTCGAGGCGCCGCCCGAGGTCCAGGCCGAGCTCAAGCAGCTCGAGAAGGAGCTCGAGGGCGAGTCGCTGCGTACCCAGCTCGTCGTCTCCCTCGCGGGCACCAGCCGGATCAAGGAGGGCGAGGAGGCCGAGCTGTGGGTCGACACCTCCAAGATGCACCTCTTCGATCCGGCGACCGGCGAGAACCTCACCGTCGACCGGGAGCACGCAGGAGAGATCCCGGAGCGGCGTGAGGAGCAGGTGACGGCCTCGGCCTGACCTGGGCCGTTCAGGCCCGGCCGAGCCGCTTGCGGCTCGTGCCGGGCATCGGCCGGCGCCTGACCGAGACGCCGCCCCAGATGGCGACGCCGCGGACCCGGACCGTCGGAGAGGCCTCGTCGAGCTGAGCGCGCACCAGGCCCGAGGGACCGGAGTAGCCGCCCATGATGCCGGTGCCCTCGATCACCACGTGGACGTGCGGGCTCACGACGATCTCGGCGCCCCCCATGAAGGCGTTGACGGTCACCACCACCTCGCGGGCGGCGAACTGCGCCTCGCGCATGTCCAGGTTGGCGCCGCCCATCATCGCGAAGACCATCAGGTGCTCGGGCACGACCCAGACACCGCGGCGCTCGAGGCCGCTCAGGATCGCGAGGTGCCGCTCACTCGCCGGGCCGGGCACGATCGTCGAGGCAGACGCCGCGCGCGTGACACCGGCCGGCTGGTCCCGGTGGGCCGGCAGGTCGAAGGTGATCGGCACCAGGTCGGCGTACGTCCTGGCGGCGTACGTCGCCTCCAGCCGCTCGTCGAGCTCGGCCAGGTCGATGCGGCCCTCGCCGGCGGCCTCGCGCAGGATCTCCGCGACCTGGTGCCGCTCGGCGTCGGACACGCGCAGCCGGGCAGGGTCGGGGCGGTCGAGCTCTCCGTCCATGTCTTGCAGGGTAGTCCGCGTGGTCACACCCCGGGCCGCGCAGCGGGCTCGCTCAGGTGCCCACCACGAGGACCGGTGAGGCGTCGATCTCGACGCCGACCCGCTCCCCGATCGACAGCGCGGCGGCGGCGGCACTGTCGAGCTGGGCGACGATCAGGGTGCCGTCGTCGAGGATCGCGGTCGCGTGGGACACCGGGCCCAGGAACGCCACCGCGGCCACCGTCGCCACCCCGTCGGGGGCCGCGACGAAAATCACCGACTCGGGACGGATCAGGGCCACGCCGGCCCCGGTTGCCGAGCCCGCCAGCACCGGGACCCGGGCACCCAGCACCTCGGCCGTACCGTCGCTGACCTCGGCCGCGATCCGGTTGCTCAGGCCCACGAACTCGCCGACGAACGGCGTGGCCGGCGAGGAGTAGAGCTCTGCCGGCGTCGCGATCTGCTCGAGGCGACCGTCCTTCATGACGCCCACCCGGTCGGCGACCGCCAGGGCCTCCTCCTGGTCGTGCGTCACGAACAGCGTCGTGGTGCCGACGTCGATCTGGACCCGGCGGATCTCGTCGCGCAGCTGGACCCGGACCTTCGCGTCCAGCGCGGACAGGGGCTCGTCGAGCAGCAGCACGGCCGGCTCGATCGCGAGCGCCCGCGCCAGGGCCACCCGCTGCTGCTGGCCGCCCGAGAGCTGGTTGGCGTAGCGGTCCTTCTGCGGGCCAAGCCCGACGAGGTCGAGCATGTCGCCCGCGCGCGAGCGGCGCTCGGAGCGCGACCTGCCACGCAGCTTGAGCCCGAAGGCCACGTTGTCGAGCACGGTCAGGTGCGGGAACAGGCTGTAGGCCTGGAAGACCATGCCCATGTCGCGCTTGTTGGCGGACACGTGCGTGAGGTCCCTGCCGCCGACCCGGACCGTCCCGGCGTCCTGCTTCTCGAGACCGGCGAGGAGCCGCAGCGCGGTCGTCTTGCCACAGCCCGACGGGCCGAGCAGCACCACGAGCTCGCCCGGCTCCAGGTGGAGGTCGAACCCGTCGAGGGCGCGCACGTCGCCGTAGAACCGGCTCAGGCCGGTCATCTCGACGGCGAGGCCGGTCGCGGAACCGCGGGCCGGCTCGTTGCCTGGGTTGGACATCTACTTCCCTTCGGACGGGCGGCGGCGGCGGTCGAGGAGCGACAGCAGCGCCAGCAGGAGAGCGGCGAACAGGAGCGTCGCGAGCGCCGCGGCCATCGACTCGGGCGCGTCGGCCTTGCTGATCAGGACGATCACGACCTGGAGCGTGTCGTAGTGCAGCAGCGACGCGATGGTGTACTCCCCCAGCACCAGGGCCACCGAGACGAACGCTGCCGCGAGGATGCCCGGCCAGATGTTCGGGACGATCACCCGGACGATCACGGTCATCCAGCTCGCCCCGAGCGACCTGGCCGCCTCCGCCAGCGTGTTGGCGTCCAGCCCCGACAGTGCGGCGTCGATCGCCCGGTAGGAGTAGGGCAGCACGAGGACGACGTACACGAACGTCAGCGTCAGTGGCGAGTCGCCCACGAAGTAGTTGACCCAGGCGTAGACGTTCTTGATCCCGACCACGATCACCAGCGCCGGGATGGTCAGCGGGAGCAGGCAGAGGAACTCCACGAGCCGCGAGGCCCTCGGCACCCGCAGCCGCACCCAGATCATGGTGGGGACGAGCAGGACCACCATGCCGACCACGGTCAGCACGGCCAGCATCAGCGACGTGGTGATCGCCTCGGTCATGGTGGGGTCGTCGGCGAGGGCATGCCAGGCAGCCCAGGTCCGTTCCCCTGTCCCCGGGACCTTGGTGCTGAAGTTGAGCAGGGCGAAGAGCGGCAGCAGGAAGTACGACGCGAAGACGAGCAGCAGCAGCCAGCGCAGCGCGCGCCAGGCGACGGAGCCGGTCATCACAGCCACCTCGAGGTGCGCTTGAGCAGCCAGGCGTAGAGGCTCATCACGATCGCGACCACGACGACCATCTGGAGGGCGAGCGCGTAACCGAAGTTCGCCTGTCCGAGGACGATCTCGCTGGTCAGCGAGGTGCGGATCAGCAGCGGCGTGATCGGCGCGCCCTGGCTGACCAGCGCGGCGGCCGTCGCGTACGCCGCGAAGGCGTTGGCGAAGAGCAGCAGCGCCGAGCCGAGGAAGGCCGGCCGGAGCAGGGGGAAGGCCACCTGCGTCCAGTACTGGCGGGTCGTGGCGCCGAGGTTCACGGCTGCCTCGCGCCACTGCGGCCGGAGCCCCTCGAGCGCGGGCAGGAAGACGATCACCATCAGCGGGATCTGGAAGTAGGTGTAGACGAGGATGAGGCCGGGCAGCTCGTAGAGCCAGGGCACGCCGTTGGGATCGGTCCCGACCAGGTCCGCGAGCAGGCTGGTGAGCAGGCCGCCGAAGCCCAGCGTCGCGATCCACGCGAAGGCCAGGGTCACCCCGCCGAACTGGGCGAGCACACCGCACACGGCGGTGATCGCCCGTCGCATGATGCTGGTGGGTGGGGCCGTGACGACCAAGTAGGACAGGAGCGCGCCCAGCACGGCTCCGACTGCGGCCGACGAGAACGACAGCAGCAGGCTCTGCTGGAGCGCGTGCATCGGGGTCTCTTCACCGAGAGCCCGGACCTTCTCGAGGGAGTAGCCGCCCGACTCGTCCTGGAAGGCACCGACCGCGACCGTGATCGTCGGGATCACCAGGAAGATGAAGACGTAGACGAGGAACGGAAGCAGCCCGACCGACGGGCCGACGCTGAGGCGCCGGCCCGTCGGTGCGGGCGGAGCGGCCGTGGCCGCTGCCGGTGCGATCGCGCTCAGCCGACGGCCTTCGCCCAGTTGTCGGCCAGGTAGGCGGCCATCTTCTCGGTCTGGTCGTTGGTCGGGATGATCGGCGTGCCCGAGACCTCCGGCAGGGCGTCGTACAGCTTCTGGTCGATGGTGCCGGCCTCGACCATGGCGTCGGCGCGCACCGGACGGGCACCGCCGGCGAGCCAGAGGTTCTGGCCCTCGTCGCTGTAGAGGAACTCCTCCCACAGCCGGGCGGCCGCGGGGTGCGGGGCGTCGGCGTTGATCGCCTGGAAGTAGTAGCCCGCGATCGGCGCCTCCTCCGGGACGAACACCTTCCAGTTCGGGAGCTTGGCCGACTCCGCGGCGTTCAGGTAGTCCCAGTCGATGACGACGGGGGTCTGCCCGGACTCGATCGTCGCCGACGTCGGGTCGACCGGCAGGAAGTTGCCGGCGTCCTTCAGCTTCGCGAAGTAGTCCACGCCGGGGGCGATGTCGTCGACTGAGCCGCCGTTGGCGACCGAGGCCATGACCACGCCGCTGAAGGCGGCGCCGGCGGCCGTCGGGTCACCGTTGAGAGCGACCTTGCCCTTGAAGTCGGAACCGAGGAGGTCGTCCAGCGACGTCACCTCGGGGACCTTGCTGGAGTCGTAGCCGACCGACATGAAGCCGCCGTAGTCGTTGACCCAGGCGCCGTCGGGGTCCTTGAACTCGGCCGGGACGTCGTCCCAGGTCGACACCTGGTAGTCGGCGAACATGTCGGTGTTCGCCAGGGCGACCGACTGCCCGAGGTCGAACACGTCCGGTGCCCGGTCGGTGCCCTTGAGCTGGGTCGCGGCGTTGATCTCGTCCTGGCTGGCCCCGTCGGGCTGGTCGGAGTTGACCTTGATGTCGTACTTGTCCGAGAAGGCCTTGATGATGTTGCCGTAGTTGGCCCAGTCGGGCGGGAGCGCGATGACGTTGAGCTCTCCCTCGTCCTGGGCGGCCGAGATCAGGTCATCCATGGTGCCGAAGTCCTCGACCGAGGTCGCGGTCTTGGCGTCGGTGCCGTTGGAGTCGGACGAGTTGTCGTCGTCCGGCGGGGAACAAGCAGCCAGCGTGACCGTCGAGGCCAGGGCCACCAGCGAGACGAACAAGGTGCGAACCTTCACCGAAACCTCCTGCAGTTTGAGGCGCCCCCGTTGTTGCGCCGCGCGAACCCTTGCGAGTTCTCTGTGTGGAACCTACTCCCAGATGATGCGCTCCGGAGGCAGCGTGGGGAAGCCTCGAGCGGCGCGTCGTCCCACGGGTACGGACCGGCGAGGGCTCAGCCGGGGCGTGGGCGTAATCTCAGGGCCCGTGGCAACCGATCCCGAATTCCGCTACTCCGACCTCCTCCCCACCGGCGCGGACGACACGCCGTACCGCCTGGTGACGACCGAGGGCGTCTCGACGTTCGAGGCGAACGGGCAGACGTTCCTGCAGGTCTCCCCCGAGGCGATCCAGCAGCTGACCGCGGAGGCGATGCACGACATCGCCCACTACCTGCGGCCCGCGCACCTCGCGCAGCTGCGCACGATCATCGACGACCCGGAGGCCTCCGGGAACGACCGCTTCGTCGCCCTCGACCTGCTCAAGAACGTCAACATCTCCGCCGGCGGCGTGCTGCCGATGTGCCAGGACACCGGCACCGCGATCGTGATGGGCAAGAAGTCCGAGGGTGTGCTCACCGGGGCCGACGACGGGGAGGCGATCTCGCGGGGTGTCTACGACGCCTACACGAAGCTGAACCTGCGCTACTCCCAGCTGGCGCCGCTGACGACGTACGACGAGAAGAACACCGGCACCAACCTGCCCGCGCAGATCGAGCTCTACTCGACGCCGTCCAGGGACGGGAAGCCGGAGTACAAGTTCCTGTTCATGGCCAAGGGCGGGGGCTCGGCCAACAAGTCGTTCCTGTTCCAGGAGACCAAGGCGATCCTGAACCCGACGCGGATGCTGTCCTTCCTCGACGAGAAGATCCGCTCGCTCGGAACGGCCGCGTGCCCGCCGTACCACCTCGCCGTCGTGATCGGCGGCACCTCGGCGGAGTTCGCGCTGAAGACCGCGAAGTACGCGTCGGCTCACTATCTCGACAACCTCCCGACCGAGGGGTCGATGGACGCGCACGGCTTCCGCGACCTCGAGCTGGAGGAGGAGGTCTTCAAGCTGACCCAGTCCTTCGGCATCGGGGCGCAGTTCGGCGGCAAGTACTTCTGCCACGACGTCCGTGTGGTGCGGCTCCCCCGCCACGGCGCCTCGTGCCCGGTGGCGATCGCGGTGTCGTGCTCGGCCGACCGGCAGGCGCTGGGCAAGATCACGGCGGAGGGTGTCTTCCTCGAGCAGCTCGAGACCGACCCGGTGAAGTACCTGCCGGACACCACCGACGAGCACCTCGAGTCCGACGACGTGGTGGCGATCGACCTCAACCGGCCGATGGCCGACATCCTCGCGACCCTGTCGCAGCACCCGGTGAAGACGCGGCTCTCGCTGACCGGTCCGCTGGTCGTGGCCCGCGACATCGCGCACGCCAAGATCCAGGAGCGGCTCGACGCCGGCGAGGAGATGCCGCAGTACCTCAAGGACCACGCGGTCTACTACGCCGGCCCGGCGAAGACCCCCGAGGGCTATGCGTCGGGCTCGTTCGGCCCGACGACCGCCGGCCGGATGGACTCCTACGTCGAGTCGTTCCAGGCAGCGGGCGGGTCGATGGTGATGCTCGCGAAGGGCAACCGCTCCAAGCAGGTGACCGAGGCGTGCAACGCCCACGGCGGCTTCTACCTCGGCTCCATCGGCGGCCCGGCCGCCCGCCTCGCCCAGGACTGCATCAAGTCGGTGTCGGTGCTGGAGTACGAGGAGCTCGGGATGGAGGCCGTCTGGAAGATCGAGGTCGAGGACTTCCCTGCCTTCATCGTCGTCGACGACAAGGGCAACGACTTCTTCACCGACCCCTCCGGCGCCGTCACCGTGCCGATCTCGGGCATTCGGGTGCGTTCGGCCGAGTAGTCGCCCCCGCCTCGCGCGCAACGTCATCCGAGGTGGTTGCTCTGACGACCGCCTCGTATGACCTCCCGCGTAGCGTCATACGAACTCGTCGTCGGGGCGACAGGTTCGTATGACGTCCCACGCCGACCCCCGGCGGGTTCCGGGGCGACCGGCTGGCGTCAGGCCGATCGGTCCACGGGCAAGCGGCAGCCCGCCGAGCGGAGGGCTTGCCCGATCTGCTCGAAGAAGTCGTCCGGGCACGCCCGCAGCCCGAGCAGCGGGAGGCGCAGCACCGTGTCCCCGCTCAGGGCGACCGAGTTCTGGCGGAGCGCGTCGCCCACGACGTTCTGCGCCCAGGAGTGGTGGATGCCGTCGACCTCGACCACCAGCGACCACCGGTTCCACCGGAAGTCGAGGTAGTAACTCCCGCTGCGCGCCTTCCGCAGCACCTGGCAATCCGGCTCTGGCCACCCCCGATCGCGGCACCCCCGGATCACGTCGAGCTCGCCGAGTGACCGCACTCCCCCCAACAGGTCCAGCAACACCTGGTGCAGGAAGGCTCGACGCTTGTCCCGTCGCACCCGCAGCATCTCGACACTCAGCTGCTGGGCGGAGGCCAGCCCCTGCTGGACCGTCATGGTCAGCAACAGGGCTGCCTGCCGGTTGGACCTGGCCCAGAGAGCGGCACGGACCGCCGCGATCGCGACCCGTGATCGTGGGAGTCCGCTCGGCTCGAGGTCGTCCGGGTCCCAGCGTCGGGTCTGCCGGATGTCGAGGGTGCTCCCCCGGTGGCGGATGCGCGCGCCACGCGGCACCGACACCCGGATCCGCTCGACCGTGTAGTGCTCGAGGCCAGCCAGGACGAGAGCAGACTCCCCGTCCACGAAGGCGCGCGGACCGCCCTCGAGGACGGCTACCCAGTGGCGGCCCATGGTGGTGAGAGGGCCGGTGTGGACACAGACGCAGTGGCGCCCGATGGTCTGCCAGCGGCCGGCGCGCACCTGGGCGCGGACCTCACCCCGGCTCAGGCCCAGTGCATAGATCTGGCGTCGCGAGACGACGTCCGCCTGACCTGCGGCACGTGCCTGGACCTTGCTCCGACGAGACTCTCGGCGCCGCGCAGGGCCGATGGGTGATGGCTGCATGAGGACGACCCTGCGCGCTCCTCCCGTTGACGGACCCGACGGACGCCGCCGGTGTGGACAAGCCCGCTCAGCTTCCACGTGTGCACGACTACCGGCCGGGGTTGCCGCCGATCCGTCGGTGAGACGTCATGCGAACTGGTCGCCGGCACAGCCACCCCGTATGACGTTCCGCGGGACGTCATACGGTTGGGTCGCACGAGCAGCCACTTCGTATGACGTCCCCGGGGGAGCAACAGGCAGATGGAGTACGTCGAGATCGCGCGGGCCGAGTCCGAGCGCGGGGAGCTGGTGCTGCGCGAGCGCCGGGACGAGGCCGCGGCGACCTCGCTGGAGCTGCGGGCCAACGGAGTCTTCGTGATGGACACCCTCGAGACCAGCACCGAGCGGGCGCTGGCCACGGCGGCCCTCGAGCCTCGTCGAGGACCCGCGGGCCGTGGTGGTGGGCGGCCTCGGGCTCGGCTACACGATGCACGAGGTGCTGGCCGACTCCCGCGTCGAGAAGGTGGCCGTCGTCGAGATCGAGCAGGCGCTCGTCGACTGGATGCGTGACGGCACCATCCCGCACGGCCCGGCGCTGCTGGCCGACGAGCGGGTCGTGGTCGTGGTCGCCGACGTCGCCGACGCACTCGCCGAGGCCCGGCCCGCGTCGTACGACCTGGTGCTGCTCGACGTCGACAACGGCCCCGGCTACCTCGTCCACGAGGCCAACGCCGCGCTCTACCGCGCGCCGTTCCTGCACGGCCGCCCGCGCCGCCCTGCGCCCGGGCGGGGTGCTGGTCGTCTGGTCGGCCGACACCGCACCGGAGCTCGAGGACGCGCTGCGCGAGGTGTTCGGCGCCGCCGAGGCCCGGCCCTACGACGTGCTGCTGCAGGACCGCGACGAGCAGTACTGGCTCTACGTCGGCGCGGGTACCGTCGGCCGCATGAGCCGCACCGACGAGCCCGAGTTCCGCACCGAGCACGACAGCATGGGCGAGGTCCAGGTGCCTCGGCAGGCCCTGTGGCGGGCGCAGACCCAGCGCGCGGTCGAGAACTTCCCGATCAGCGGCACCACGCTGGAGCCGCGCCTCGTCCACGCGCTGGCGCTGGTCAAGGCGCGCCGCGGCCCGGGTCAACGGCGAGCTCGGCGTCATCAGCCGCCGAGCAGGCCTCCGCGATCGCAGGCGGCCGCCGCGCAGGTCGCCGCCGGCGCACCACGACGCCGAGTTCCCGGTCGACGTCTTCCAGACCGGCTCCGGCACCAGCTCCAACATGAACATGAACGAGGTGCTCGCCTCGCTGGCCGCGCCGCGCCGGCGTCGAGGTGCACCCCAACGACCACGTCAACGCCAGCCAGTCCAGCAACGACACCTTCCCGACGTCGATCCACGTCGCCGCGACCCTCGCCGTCGTCCGAGGACCTGCTGCCGGCGCTGGCCACGCTCGAGACGCAGCCTCGGCGGCAAGGCCGAGGAGTTCGCGGGCCTGGTGAAGTCGGGTCGCACCCACCTGATGGACGCGACGCCGGTGATGCTCGGGCCAGGAGTTCGGCGGGTACGCCGCCACCGTGCGCTACGCGGCCGAGCGGCTCGACGTCGGTGCTCCCCCGGGTCCGCGAGCTGCCCCTGGGCGGCACCGCCGTCGGCACCGGCATCAACACCCCGGCCGGGCTTCGCGGCGAAGGTCATCGCGGCGCTGGCCGAGGACACCGGCCAGGCGTTCACCGAGGCCCGCAACCACTTCGAGGCCCAGGGCACCCGCGACTCGCTGGTCGAGCTGAGCGGCGTGCTGCGCACGATCGCGGTCGGGCTCACCAAGATCTGCAACGACCTGCGCTGGATGTCGTCCGGCCCGACGACCGGCCTCGCCGAGATCCACCTCCCCGACCTCCAGCCGGGCTCGAGCATCATGCCCGGCAAGGTCAACCCGGTGCTGCCCGAGGCGACGCTCATGGTGTGCGCGCAGGTGATCGGCAACGACACCGCGGTCACCGTGGCCGGGGCGAGCGGCAGCTTCGAGCTCAACGTGATGATGCCGGTGATGGCGCGCAACCTGCTCGAGTCGATCCGGCTGCTGTCGACCTCCACGGTGCTGCTGGCCGAGCGCTGCGTCGACGGGATCACCGCCGACGGGGAGCGGATGCGGCGCTACGCCGAGTCCTCGCCGTCGGTGGTCACCCCGCTCAACAAGTACGTCGGCTACGAGAGCGCCGCGAAGATCGCCAAGCGGCGCTCGCCGACGGCGCCACGATCCGCGAGACCGTCCTCGCGATGGGCTTCGTCGAGCGCGGCGAGCTCACCGAGGAGCAGCTCGACCAGGCCCTCGACGTCGAGGAGATGACCCACCCGTGAACGTGAACGACGCCGAGTCGGTGCGCGCACAGTACGCACACGAGGACAAGCTGGAGACCCGCCGTACGGTCTGGCACCCGACGGCCGACGGTCGCGACCCGGTCGAGGTGGCCGCCGCCGTGATCCGGGCCAGCGGGCCGAGCCGGGTGCTCGAGGTCGGCTGCGGCACCGGCGCCTTCGCCGAGCGGCTCACCGACGAGCTGTCCCACGCCGAGGTCGTCGCCACCGACCAGTCGCCACGGTTCGTGCAGCTGACCGCCGCGCGCGGTGTCGACGCCCGCGTCGCCGACGTCCAGGACCTGCCGTTCGCGGACGCGTCCTTCGACGTGGTGGCGGCGCTGTGGATGCTCTACCACGTGCCCGACCTGGACCGCGGGCTCGCGGAGATCCGGCGGGTGCTCCGGCCGGGCGGGCGGTTCGTCGCGGTCACCAACGGCAACGAGCACACGGCCGACCTGCGCCGCGAGGCGGGCGGCGGGCCGCTGGTGACGCAGTTCAGCAGCGAGAACGGCGAGGAGGCGCTGCTGCGCCACTTCGCCGAGGTCTCTCGCGAGGACCTCGCGACCCGGGCGATCTTCCCCGACCACGCCGCGGCGGTGGCCTACCTGGCGACCCTGCAGGACGGCTTCGACTGGCGGCTGCCGGAGTTCGAGGGCCCCCGCGAGTACGCCGGGCACGTCACCGTCTTCGTCGCGTCCTGACCGTGTCGGGTCAGTACCAGCCGTTGCCGTTCTTGAAGGACCACGCGCTGCACGGCGAGCCGTAGCGGTCGGCGATGTAGCCCAGGCCCCAGCGGATCTGGGTGACCGGGTTGGTCGCCCAGTCGGCGCCGGCGGAGGCCATCTTGGAGCCGGGCAGCGCCTGCGGGATGCCGTAGGCCGAGGACGACGGGTTGTCCGCGTCGACGCGCCAGCCGCTCTCGCTCGACGTAGAGCGAGTCGAGGCAGGAGAACTGGTCCTGGGAGAAGCCGAACTCACCGAGCAGCGCCCGGGCGATGTTGCGCGGGTCCTCGTCGGAGAGGTCCTCGGTGCGGGTCATGGCCGGGCCGTCGGTCTGCGCGAGCGCGGCCTTCTTGACCGGGTCGGCGGCGTCGCGGCGGTCCTGCGACCGGGAGGTGACGCCTGCGGCGCGCTCTTCCAGCTGCTCAGCGGACAGCGGCGCGCACGGCCGTGGGGCTGATGCTGCTCGACGCGTTGCTGATGCTCGTCGGGGAGCTCAGCACACCGCCGACGACGGCGGCTCCGGTGGCGGCGACGGCCACCGACGAGAACATGACCGTGTTGCGGATGGCCCGCTTGGGCGCCTGCGTGACGATCGACGGTTCGGGGACATGACGGTGCTTGGGGACGTACTTGGAACTTGGTGGGCACAGAGGATCTCACGGGGTAGACAACTCGGGAAGATCCATTGGACCCGCAATTTCCCCCTGCAGGTCACGAAAAGATCTCGCCCACCATGCACGACCCACATCTGCCCCGCAAACCGAACTGCCGGTTACGTGGGGCGAATCTCATCACATCTGCCCCACCAGTCACACAAGTCCCAGACAGCACAGCGGCCCCGCGCCGTACGGGAAGTACGGCGCGGGGCCGGCGTCGTGCGTCAGAGCGTGACGTTCTCCAGCATCTCGGTGACCAGGGCGGCGATCGGCGACCGCTCGGAGCGGGTCAGCGTGACGTGGGCGAACAGCGGGTGCCCCTTGAGCTTCTCGATCACGGCGACCACGCCGTCGTGCCGACCCACCCGCAGGTTGTCGCGCTGGGCGACGTCGTGGGTGAGCACGACCTTCGAGTTGGCCCCGATCCGCGAGAGCACGGTCAGCAGCACGTTGCGCTCCAGCGACTGGGCCTCGTCGACGATGACGAAGGCGTCGTGCAGGGACCGGCCCCGGATGTGGGTCAGCGGCAGCACCTCGAGCATGCCGCGGTCGAGGATCTCGTCGATGACCTCCTTCGACGTCATCGCCCCCAGGGTGTCGAAGACCGCCTGCCCCCAGGGCGACATCTTCTCGGACTCCGAGCCGGGCAGGTAGCCGAGCTCCTGGCCGCCGACCGCGAACAGCGGCCGGAACACCACGACCTTCTTGTGCTGGCGGCGCTCCATCACCGCCTCCAGGCCCGCACAGAGCGCCATCGCGGACTTGCCGGTGCCGGCCCGGCCGCCGAGCGAGACGATGCCGACCTCGGGGTCGAGCAGCATCTCCAGGGCGATCCGCTGCTCGGCCGAGCGTCCGTGGATGCCGAACGCCTCCCGGTCGCCGCGCACCAGGTGCACCTGCTTGTCGGGCCCGACCCGGCCCAGCGCCGTGCCCCGCTCGGAGAGCAGCACGAGCCCCTGGTGGCAGGGCATGTCCCGCACCGCCTCGAGGTCGAGCGTGCCGTCGTCGTAGAGCTCGTCGAGGTCGGCCGCGGCCACCTCGAGCTCGGCCATCCCGGAGTAGCCGGTGTCGGAGTCGCTGATCCCTTCGGCGCGATACTCCTGCGCGTCCAGGCCGACCGCCGACGCCTTGATCCGCAGCGGGAGGTCCTTGGAGACCAGGATGACCTCGTGGCCCTCGTTGGCGAGGTTGCGGGCCACCGCGAGGATCCGGGTGTCGTTGTCTCCGAGGCGGAAGCCGGACGGGAGCGACGCGGGGTCGGTGTGGTTGAGCTCGACGCGCAGCGTGCCGCCCTCCTCGCCCACCGGGACCGGCTCGTCGAGCCGGCCGTGGATGACCCGGAGCTCGTCGAGGCTCCGCAGCGCGGCGCGGGCGAAGAAGCCCAGCTCGGGGTGGTGGCGCTTGCCCTCGAGCTCGGTGATGACCACCACCGGGAGGACGACCTCGTGCTCGGCGAACCGGCGGATGGCGCCCGGGTCGGCCAGCAGCACGCTGGTGTCGAGGACGTAGGTGTGCGCGGTGTTCTGGGCGGTGCGCTGGGACTCCTTGGGCTGCGACGACACGATGTCACCCCTTGCGGGTCGGCGCGCGCACTCGTCGCCCCGGCCCTAGTTCACATGAGTGGACCGGGACCGTGACCGCAGGCCGGAGTGCCGGCCTCCGTCCGCGCGGCAGGACGGAACCTGCTGTGCGATCCAGTCGTGAGTGTTCACGAGCGAGCCTCCCGATACGGCGAGCTTCCCCACTTGCCGTTACTCGGAAAGTACGCCGCGATTCCAGCCGATCAAGAGCGACACGCCAGAACGCGGGGTGAAGGCCCGGCAAACCGGCTGTGCAACGGCCTGTCGCGCGGCCGCTCAGGTGCCGTAGCGGCGCTCGCGCTCGGCGTAGGCGCGGATGGCGCGCAGGAAGTCCACCCGCCGGAAGTCGGGCCAGTAGGCCTCGCAGAAGTAGAACTCGCTGTGCGTGCTCTGCCACAGCAGGAACCCGCCCAGCCGCTGCTCGCCCGAGGTGCGGATCACCAGGTCCGGGTCGGGCTGGCCGTGGGTGTAGAGGTGCTCGGCGATGTGCTCGACGTCGATCACCTCGGCCAGCTCCTCCAGGGTCATCCCCTTGCTGGCCTGCTCGTGCAGCAGCGCGCGTACGGCGTCCGCGATCTCGCGGCGGCCGCCGTACCCGACGGCGATGTTGACCATGATCCCGTCGACGTCGCGCGTGGCCTCGGCGGAGGCCTTGAGGCTCGCGGCCGTGGACTGGGGCAGCAGGTCGAGCGCGCCCACCGGGTGGAGCCGCCAGCGCCGCTGGTCGGCCAGGGACGCGACGGCGTCCTCGATGATCCCCAGCAGGGACGTGAGCTCGTCGGCGGGACGGTTCAGGTTGTCGGTCGAGAGCAGCCACAGCGTGACGTGCTCGATGCCGACCTCCTCGCACCAGCCCAGGAGCGGCTCGATGTTGGCCGCCCCGGCGCGGTGACCCTGGGCGGTGTCGGCCCCGACGGCCTTCGCCCAGCGCCGGTTGCCGTCGAGCATGACCCCGACGTGTCGGGGCAGGTTCTCGGTCGGCATCCGCCGGAGCATCCGCGACTCGTACGCGGGGTAGAGCACGCGCCGGATGCCGCTCTTCCAGTCAGCCACCCCTCGATGTTAGCGGCGTGGCGGCCTCCTCGGCGCCGGAGTGACCTGCACCGCGTTTCGCCCGGCCCCCGTGCGGGGCCGGGTACCGTCTGCGCATGAGTCACTCCATGAACGAGGCGATCCGGACGAGCCTGGACCACCTCGCCGAGGAGATTGCGGACGTCAAGCCCAAGCTCCGGGGCTGGCTCCACCTCGCCGTGGCACCGCTCACGCTGGCCGGCGGCATCGTGCTGATCGCCCTCTCCCCCGACGCCACCACGCGGATCGGCTCAGCGGTCTTCACCGCCAGCGCCGCCCTGCTGTTCACCGTCTCGGCGATCTACCACACGGGCACCTGGTCACCGCGGGTCTGGGCGTTCCTGCGCCGCTTCGACCACGCCAACATCTTCGTGCTGATCGCGGGCTCGTACACGCCCCTGACCCTGATCCTCCTCTCGGGGACCCAGCGCACGGTGCTGCTGACCACGATCTGGGCCACCGCGCTGCTCGGTGTCGTCTTCCGCGTGTTCTGGACCGACGCCCCCCGCTGGCTCTACACCCCCATCTACATCTCGATGGGCTGGGCGGCCATCTTCTTCCTGCCGGCCTTCGCCGACGGTGCGGCCGAGCGCCTCGGCGGCAACATCGGCACGGCGGTGCTGGTCCTGGTCGGCGTCGGTGGGGCGCTCTACACGCTCGGCGGCGTGGTCTACGGCTTCCAGCGGCCCGACCCCTGGCCGAAGCTGTTCGGCTTCCACGAGGTGTTCCACAGCTTCACCGTGGTGGCCTTCACGGCCCACTACGTCGGCGTCTCGCTGGCGACCTACTCCCTGCGCTGAGATTGCGCGGCTAGCCGGGCCCCGACAACGCCACCAGCACGCCCGTGGCCAGCAGGAGCACCAGCGCGGCAGCCCCGGCCACCACCAGGGGCCAACGGCCGGCGGCCCGTTCGACGAGCTGGTAGCCCAGGGTCAGCAGGAGCAGCGCCACGCTCACGTGGAGCAGCACCGCCAGGCTGATGCCGACGATCGTGCCGGCGACCCGGAACCGCCCCCAGGTGAGGCCGAGCAGGAACGGCACGACCACGGCGCCCGCCAGACCGCCGACCAGCTCGACGGGCCAGGACCGGTCGCCCATCCAGGGCAGCTCGACGGCGCCCGGCACGGAGACGTCCAGCAGGTCGAGGGTCGCGCAGAGGCCGAGATAGCCGATCAGCAGGATCGTCAGGCCGGCGGCGACCCGGTAGCGCCACAGCAGGCCCCGCGACCACGTCGTACCCGCCCCGCTGAGGACGGTCGCGGTGGTGACGGCCGCCCACACCAGCCAGCGGCGTACGACGCCGGTGCCGGTGTCGGCCATCGCGTCCCGGAAGATCCGGTCGGCGGTGACCCGGTCGATGACGTGCCCGTCGGTGGAGACGTACGTCGGGGGCGTGCCCGGCGGGTGCACCAGGCCGTCGTGGAGGAGCGCCGCGGGGAGATGGGCGCCGGTCTTGGGGACCAGCCAGGTGAACAGGGCGGGGACCGAGGTGAGATCGGTGCGGAACGTGGCCGGGTCGTCCGGGACCAGCAGCTCGCCGCGGTGGCGGTCGGCGTAGGCGATGCGGCGCTGCAGCGCGAAGACCTCGACGCCGTCCTCGCTGAGCCGGTCCAGCACGATGAGCGGGTCGTGCCCGGGGTCCGGCGGCAGCCCCGGATCCGACCCGTGCGCGGGACGGCCGCCGTCGTAGAAGCGACGCGCCTGCTGCCGCACCTGACTCTCCACGAGACCTCCCGAGCGATCGATCCGGACCGGGCTTCAGCGCCGGCGGCCCTTGGGAAGCCGGGGGATCGTGCTGCCGCGACCGTGCAGCACCGCGACCAGCTGGGCCAGCTGCTGCTCGGCCTTCTCGGTCCGTGCGAACGAGGTGAGCGTCAGCATGGGCTTGAACCGCTGGCGGGCGATCGCCTTGGCGTAGGTGAACTCCTTGAGCCCGTCGGGGCCGTGGATCCGGCCGAACCCGGAGTCGCCGACCCCGCCGAACGGCAGGCTCGGGATGGCCGCGAACGTGATCACCCCGTTGATCGCGGTCATGCCGGCCCGCAGGCGGCTGGCGATCTCCATCCCCCGCTCCTTCGAGAACACCGTCGAGCCGAGGCCGTAGCGGGTGCCGTTGGTCTTCCTGATCGCCTCGTCCATGTCACGCACCCGGGCGACGGTCACGGTCGGGCCGAAGGTCTCCTCCTGCACCGCCGCGGAGTCCTCGGGCACGTCGACCAGGATCGTCGGCTGCACGAAGCGGTCGCCGACCGCGTCCACGCCACCGACGACCGCGCGCCCGCCACGGTCGAGGGCGTCCTGGATGTGGCGGCGGACCACGTCGAGCTGGCTCGGCATGGTCATCGGGCCGATCTTGGCGTCCGCGCCGGCATGCACCTCGCGGGCCTTGGCGGTCAGGGTCGTGAGGAACTCGTCGTAGACCCGCTCGTGGACGTAGACCCGCTCGACACCGGTGCAGGTCTGGCCGGCGTTGCTGCAGGCGCCCCACAGCGCGGCGTCGGCGGCGGCCTCCACGTCGGCGTCCGCGTCGACGATCATCGCGTCCTTGCCGCCGGCCTCGATCACGACCGGGGTCAGCGTCTCGGCGCAGGCCGCCATCACCCGCTTGCCGGTGGCGGTGGAACCCGTGAACGCGACCTTGTCCACCCCCGCACGGCACAGGGCCGCGCCGGTCTCGCCGAGGCCGGTCACGACCTGGAGGACCGGGCGCCCGACGGCCTGCTGGAAGGTCTGGGCCAGCCACTCCCCGACGCCGGGGGTGTGCTCGCTGGGCTTGAACACCACCGCGTTGCCGGCGGCCAGGGCGTAGGCGATCGAGCCCATCGGCGTGAAGACGGGGTAGTTCCACGGGCCGATCACCCCGATGACTCCCAGGGGGGCGTACTCGACGGTCGCCGCCTGGTTGGTCATCAGCAGCCCGGCGGACACCTTGCGCCGGCCGAGCACCTTGGCGGCATGGGTCGCGGCCCAGTGCAGGTGGTCGATGCCCATCGCGGCCTCGATCATCGCGTCGCTGTGCGGCTTGCCGGTCTCCTGGTGCACGAGGTCGGCCAGCTGGGCCAGCCGCCGGGTCATCGCGCCCTTCCAGGTGAGCAGGTGGGTCGCGCGGGCGTCGTAGGACAGGGCCGACCACCAGACCGCGGCCTCCTCCGCGCGGACCACGGCCTCGCGCACCTCGGCCTCGGTGCGGATCGGGTGGGTGCCGACGACGTCGCCGGTCACGGGGTTCAGTGACTCGAAGGCGGTGCGGCCCTCGGTGCGGTCCTGGGTCTGGGTCATCGCGACTTCCTGATCTCGTCGGCCGCCTTCTCGGCGATCATGATGGTGGGGGCGTTGGTGTTGCCGCGCGGCACGGCGGGCATGACGGAGGCGTCGACGACCCGCAGGCCCTCGACCCCGCGGACCTTGAGGTCCGGGCCGACGACGGCGTCCTCGCCCGAGCCCATCGCGCACGTCGCGACCGGGTGGTAGAGCGTCTGCGCCCAGGTCCGGATGTGCTCCAGGAGGTCCTCGTCGCTGGGCTCGGACGGCAGGTTCCACGGCCGGTCGAGATAGGCCCCGACCGCACCGTGGGTGCAGATGTCCCACGTGTGCCGGGCACCCGCGAGCAGCGCGTCGAGGTCGGTCTGGTCCTCGAGGTACGCCGCGTCGATGGCCGGGTGCCAGGACGGGTCGGTCGAGCGGAGCCGCACCGAGCCGCGGCTCTGCACCGAGACCAGGGTGGGCGCCGCGGTGAACATCCGGCTGGTGGGCTCGCGCAGGCCGTTGTCGTAGAAGCCCGACGGGGCCGCGTGGATCTGGATGTCGGGCGCGGCCAGCCCGTCGCGGCTGGCGAAGAACGCGCCGGCCTCGCCGACGTTCGAGGACAGGGGGCCCGAGCCGAACGCCTTCCAGCGGGCGAAGTTGCGCAGGTTGTTCAGCTGGGCCAGGTCGGTCGTGCCGCGGGTGTACCAGAGCAACGGCACGACGGGGTGGTCCTGGAGGTTGGCCCCCACGCCCGGCAGGTCGACCCTGGTGGTCACGCCCACCTCGGCGAGGTGGTTGCCCGGCCCGATGCCGGACAGCATCAGCAGCTGCGGGCTGTTGATGGCGCCGCCACTCAGGATCACCTCGCGGCGCGCGGTCACGGTGTGCTCGGCGCCGCCCTGCCGGAACGTCACGCCGGTCGCCCGCTCGCCGTCGAGCTCGACCCGGCTCGCGAACGCGCCCGTGGTGACGGTCAGGTTGTCGCGCTCGCGCACGGGCTTGAGGTAGCCCTCGTTGGTCGACCAGCGGCGCCCGTTGCGGCAGGTGACCTGGTAGAGGCCGGCTCCCTCCTGCTGGGCGCCGTTGAAGTCGTCGTTGAGCCGGTGGCCGGCCTTGACGGCGCTGGAGACGAACGCATCGCTCAGCTCGTGGGTGTAGCGGCGGTCCTCGACGTGCAGCGGGCCGCCCTGGCCGTGGAAGCCCCCGCGGAGCCGCTGGTTGTCCTCGGACTTCTTGAAGTACGGCAGGACGTCGTCGTAGCCCCAGCCGGTCGCGCCGTACTGGTCGCGCCAGGCGTCGTAGTCGGCCCGGTTGCCGCGGATGTAGATCATCGCGTTCATCGACGAGCAGCCACCGAGGGCCTTCATCCGCGGCCAGTAGGCGCGCCGGTTGTTGAGCTGCTTCTGCTCGGTGGTGCTGTAGTTCCAGTCCCAGCGGGTCTTGAACAGCGTCGGGAACGCGGCGGGGATCATCACCTCGTCGGCGTCCGCCTCGCCGCCGGCCTCGAGCAGCAGCACGCTGGTCCCGGGGTCCTCGCTCAGGCGCGCCGCCAGCACCGCGCCGGCACTGCCGGCGCCGACGATCACGTAGTCAAAGGTCTCTGAGGCCATGTGACGTCCTTCACTCGTAGGGCTGGGGCCGAACCTACCCCGCGGTACCGAAGCACGGAACGGGCACGACCTCAGCCCAGCAGGGACGGCTCGGTGACCGGGCGCTCGCAGACGAGGTTGCGGCAGACGTACGCCGCGGGGCGGCCGTCCACCTCGGTGCGGGCGACCAGCAGCGGGATGTCGTCGCGGGGCCCGTCGGCGACCACGACGACCGCTCCGGGGCGCCGGCGCGCCGCCCGCTCGAGGGCATCCCGGGCCGGCCCGGGGGCCCCGACCACCGCGATCTCGACCGGCCCCTCGAGCATCGCCTCGGCCGCGGCCAGCGACCAGCCGGCGAACCGGGGCGCCCGCTCGGCGAGCGTCGCGACCGTGGCGAGCGCCTCCTCGGCGGCCTGCCGGTGCGCGCCGGAGCCGGTGAGGGCGGCGTACGTCGCCAACGCGTGCACCGTCGAGGACAGTCCGCCGGGGCTGGCGTTGTCGGAGGGGTCGCGCGGGCGGGTGACGAGCGCCTCGGCGTCGGCTCCCGTGTCGAAGAACCCGCCGTCGTCGGCGCGGAACCGGTCCAGGGCATCGTCGAGCAGCACCCGCGCCAGATCGAGCCAGACCTTGTCGCCGGTCGCCTGGAGCAGCGAGAGGAACCCCGACGCGACACAGCCGAGGTCCTCGAGGACGCCGGCGTGCCGGCCGACCAGCCCGTCCCGGGAGACCCGCCGCAGCCGGCCGTCGACCAGGTGCAGCGTGGCCAGCAGCTCGCCTGCCGCCACCGCCTCGTTGATGTAGGCCGGTTCGTCGAGCAGCAGCCCGGCATCGCAGAGCCCGGAGATGGCCAGGCCGTTCCAGGCGGCGACGACCTTGTCGTCGCGGGCCGGGCGGACCCGGGACTCGCGGGCGGCCAGCAGGACCGTGCGCACGTCGGCGAGCCGCTGCGCGCCGGGACCCTCGGGATCCCGGTGCAGCTGGAGGGTGGAGGCGCCGTGCTCGAAGGTGCCGGTCGGGGTCACCTCGAAGACCTGGGCGGCCCAGGCGCCGTCGTCCTCGCCGAGCACCTCGACCAGCTGGGCAGGGGTCCAGGCGTAGAACTTGCCCTCGACCCCCTCGCTGTCGGCGTCGAGCGCGGAGGCGAAGCCGCCCTCGGCGGTGCGCAGCTCACGGATCAGGAAGTCGGCGGTGTCCCGGGCGACCCGCTCCCCCAGGGGCCCGCCCCAGCGGGCGTAGAGTCCGAGCAGCTGGGCGTTGTCGTAGAGCATCTTCTCGAAGTGGGGCACCACCCAGTGCCGGTCGACGGAGTAGCGCGCGAACCCGCCGCCGAGCTGGTCGTGGACACCCCCGCGCGCCATCGCCTCGCACGTCGCGTCGAGCATCTGCCGGGCGGCGTCGTCCCCCGTCCGAGCTGCGTGGCGCCGCAGGAGCTCGAGCACCATCGAGGGCGGGAACTTCGGCGCGTCACCGAACCCACCGTTCACCGCGTCGAACTCCCGGGCCAGCGTCTCCACCGCCCCGTCGAGGACCTCGGCCCCGATCAGTCCCGAGGACGCGGTCGCCTGCTGGTTGAGGTGCTCACGCAGGTTCGCCGCCACCCGGCGTACGTCGTCGGGCCGCTCCTCCCACGCCTGCGCCAGCGCCGTCAGGACCTGGAGGAACGACGGCTGACCGTGGCGCGGCTGGTCGGGGAAGTAGGTGCCGGCGAAGAACGGGTTCGCGTCGTGGTCGAGCACGCACGTCATCGGCCAGCCGCCGTGCCCGGTCATCGCCGTGGTGGCCTGCATGTAGACCGCGTCCACGTCCGGGCGCTCCTCGCGGTCGACCTTGATGCTCACGAAGTGCTCGTTGAGGTAGGCCGCGGTCGCCTGGTCCTCGAACGACTCGTGCGCCATCACGTGGCACCAGTGGCAGGCGGCGTACCCCACGCTCAGCAGCACCGGCACGTTGCGGCGCCGGGCCTCCTCGAAGGCGTCCGGGCCCCACTCCCACCAGTCCACCGGATTCTCCGCGTGCTGGAGGAGGTACGGGCTCGTCGCGCGGGCCAGTCGGTTAGCCATCAGGCAGCCTCACAAGGAAGGACCGGCGTTGCCCTCGACGTGGGTGACCGGGACGTCGGAGGCGCGGGCGAGGCTGTGCGGCAGGTCCCTGATCAACCACCTGGACAGACGTCGCGGCAGGGTGGAGACGACGACACCGTCGAAGTGCTCCTCGCGGAGCAGCTCCTTGGCCCGGTCGACCGGCAGGGCGTCGACGATCTCCCCGCTGGCCTCGATCCCGGACCGTCGCAGCCGGGCGAGCTCATGCTCCAGCCGACCCTCGGCCAGGACCCTGGCGATCCGGTGCGCGTCGGGGATGAGCCGATCGATCGGGGGGTAGTCCCACTGCTGCGTGCCTTCGGTGTCCGTGACCGGCACCAGGAACCGGAGCGTGCACGGGCCTGCGCCGACGAGTTCGTCCAGCTTGGCGGTGAGCTGTTCGCCGCCGATCGTCTGGTTGGCCACGACGAGGTAGAGGGCCATGTGATCGCTCCCAGGATCGCCTGGTCAGCACCGACCCTCGCGTTCGTAGGGGGCCGGTAGGCGTCCAGGACAAGAGTAGAACGCCGTCACCCATATCAGCCCGTGCTCAGGAGTAACGGTGGCTCTTGGCCGCGTGCCCCTGCTCGCGTGTGCACGTGCGCCCGCTGATGGCCCGGTGGCCGCACGGCCGCGCCTCAGGAAGCTCCGGGTCGGCTGCGGGACGCTGGACCTCGGCTGGTGTGGCAGCTGGTCGCCGTGTCGGCTCCGGTGCTTGCGGGGGCTTGGTGGCGCGCCCTGTCACCTGCGCATAGCGAGCCTCGCGCATGGCGCGCTGGTCGTCCATCTTGCTCATCGTCGGTTCACCAGACCGACCCTAGGGCGAGCGCCGGACAGTTGCCGGCAGGCGCCACGCGGAGGACAGACAGGTCAGCGCAGCCCGAGGCGCGACGAGCAGGCGGGCCAGGCGCGCCAGCCCTGGGCGTGCTGGATGCGCTCGGCGATCCGGATCTGCTCGCCCTTGGTGGCACCGTGCGGGAGCGGCGCGAACCTGCGGCCGCCGTAGCCCGCCCAGGTGCCGGGGCTGATCTGCAGGCCGCCGTAGTAGCCGTTGCCGGTGTTGATGTGCCAGCGGCCGCCGGACTCACAGCGCGCCAGCCGGTCCCAGGTGCGGACGGTGGCCGCGTCCGCGGACGGGGCCGCGGTGACGACGGTCAGTGCGGCGAGAGCGGCCGCGACCGATGAGATGAACATGCGAAAGCGCATGGGGATCCTCCACGACGCCTTCGGGGTTAGCTGTCGGGTTCGGACTGAGGTGTGCCCGGCCATCGCAGATGGCTTCACCCCGAGGGCCGCTGTCGCGACCCGGGAAAGGTGGGTTCCCCGCTCCTGTCCGCGGTGTTCAGGGGGCTCCCGGCCGGACAGGACTCGGCGTGGCCGGGAGGCGTCCCGGTTGACGGGACACGTCACCGTAGGCAGCCGGATTCAGCGCACGCAACAGCCCATACCCCAAATGGGGGATGCCCGGGCGGCTCCGGGATCACCCGAAGCGGCCATGCGCGTAGTCACTCGTGCGCACTCCTGGGGTCCTGGAACATGGATCGCGTACTCTTCGCGCGGCTCCTGAGGCAAGCAGCGGCATCGGGATCGGACAGGACGGGCCACCGTCACGCTTCTCGGAACTCAGGCACCCACATGCACCTTCGCTCCCCCATGCGCCGGCCCGCCCTGGCCGGCGCCCCCGCCCTGGCCACCGCCGTCGCCACCGTCCTGGTGACCGTCCTGACGGGCAGTGCCCCGGCGACGGCTGCCTTCGAGCGTGACTACGGCACGCGTGCCGTCGTCGCGTTCAGCGGTCCGGTCCACACCCAGCTGCCGGTGGCTCTCGACCTGCCGGCCCCCGCCTCGGGCGGCGCCGTGACGGGACTGTCGGTGTCCTGGTCCGAGCCGGTGCCCCAGGGCGACGGGACGCTCGCGACCACACACGGGATGCCGCTGGACGTGTCGTCCTGCACCCCCGGCGCGACCTGCCACGTCGAGGGGCTCCTGCCCACGGCGCGGATGGCGAACGGGACGCCCGACGTCACGTTCCTGGTCAGCAACGCCGAGGGCACCGTCGGCTTCTTCACCCGTCGACCGACGATCGCGAATCCCAAGCCGACGGTCTCGTTCACGTCTCCGGACACCCACACCGCGCTCTGGGGCGAGGTCACCCTGTCCGCGGACGCCGCCCCGTCGACCCAGCCGGGTGCGGCGCCCCTCGCCGGCGTCCGCTTCTACCTCGACGGCACCCTCAACGAGGACTCGCCGTACCGCTTCGTCGCGGCTGCGCCGTACGCCCTCACCCTGCCCGCGACCGACATCGCGCCGGTCCTGTCCTCCCGCGACATCGTCGCCGTTGCCGAGGACACCGACGGCAACCTGTCGGTGATGCCGACCGGCGGCACGAACCCGGCCCGCCGCCATGTCTCGGTCGGCCCGCCGCCCCTGGTCACCGTGACCGCACCCCACGACGGGGGCGCCAGCGGGTCGGTGACGGACGGTGTGGACATCGGCTTCGCCGCCGAGCTGCCCGACTCCGCGCCGGCGCGGGCGGGCGCCCCCGCGGATCCCTACCTGCGCAGCGTGACCCTGCTCCTCGACGGCGAGCCCCTGTGGACGACGCCCTGGACGAGCCCGTCACCGTGGAACGGCTACCGGGGCGGCACCGAGCAGCGCTCGATCACCGGGGTGGTCGGAGTCACGTCCGACCAGGGGCTCACCTCGGGTCGCCACGACGTGACGATCCGCATCATGACGAGCTACGACTCGGTCGCGGAGGCCACGACGCCGATCCTCGTCGCCGACGGGGTTCGCTGGGGCGAGCTCACGAGCTCCGGTCACCGCGTGGCCGACGGCTACGTCGTGACCGCCGGGACGAGCCACGGCTTCCGGGTGCCGGTCTCGACCCGGGTGCCCGGCACGCGCATCCTCACCACCGGACTGCGGATCGCAGGCCGGGACGTGGTCCCGGAGCAGGTCCGCTGCTACGACGGCGACCCGTGCTCCGACTCGACCGTCATCAAGGCCCGCGGCTGGGTGGCGCCGAAGCAACCCGGGACGGTGACGCTCGAGGTCTCGGCCCAGATGGAGCTCGAGCGCGGCCCGCGCACCCTGACCCGCACGCTGCTCGTCCAGCCCGCCGCCCGACTCACGTCCGCGGTCTCGAGCCATCGGCTCGTGGCCGGGCACGGGATCCGGCTGAGCGGCCGGCTGACGCGACTCGACACCGGGGACCCGCAGGTGGGCCGGGCCGTCACGGTGCAGTGGAAACCGACCGGTGGGACTCGCTGGCACACCCTCACCACCCGGGTCACCGACTCAGCGGGCACGATCGGCCTGAGGGTGCACCCCGTCCGCGGCACGGTCTACCGACTGCACGTCGCCGAGCAGCGCGGCACGCTGGGCGCCGGCACCAGCCCGACGCGCACCGTGTGGCTCCGCCCCTGACGGCGACTCCTCCGGCGGACTCGCTGCCTGCTTGCGACGGCCGCGGTGCCAGGCCAGCACCCCAGCCCCCAGGAAGAGCAGCAGGAGCAGCGCACCGAAGCCGCCGAGACTGGTCTCGACCCGGTGGTAGGAGCGTCCCGCGAGGTAGCCGAGGGCGGTGACTCCGGTCCCCCAGACGATCCCGCCCGCGGCGTTGTAGAGCAGGAAGCGCCGGTAGGGCATCTTGCTCATGCCGCACAGCGCCGGCATGACCGCGCGCAGCAGCGCCGTGAAGCGGCTCGCGAACACGCTGGCGCCGCCCTTCTCGCGCAGCCGGGTCCGGGCGGCCTCGAGCCGCTCGCGGTGCCGCCGCAGCGGTCGCGAGTCCAGCAGCCGGGGCCCCGCGTGCCGGCCCACCTCGTAGCCCACGGTGTCGCCGACGATCGCGGCCCCGACCACCACCAGGATCAGCCCGGGCAGGGACAACCGCCCGGACGCGGCCATCGCGCCGCCGAGCAGCACCGCGGTCTCCCCCGGCAGCACGAACCCCACGAACAGCGCGGCCTCGGCGAACACCAGGGCTCCGACGAGGGCGTAGGCCCAGGGCGCCGGCACCGAGGTGAGCACCGGCATCAGGTGACTCATCAGGCTGCTCATGGCCTACCCCCTTGCGATCGGGCCGATCGGGGCCGCGGCTGCGGCGCCGTACCTTCGACGCTAGGAGGGGTGGATGAAGACTGGATGAAGCCCCGGGCGGCCGGCGGCTGCTGTCCCGGCACGTGGGCGCGGCTAGCCTCGAGGAGTGAAGCTCTTCCGCCACGCTGTCCTCGTCCTCGCTGTCCTCGCCGGTCTGCTGGCCGGCGGCTGCGGAGGGCAGACGACCGCCGCGCCACCAGCGGCCAGGGCCGCCGCCCCGAAGGTCACCAAGCTGTTGGTGTTCGTCGAGGAGAACCACTCACTGGCCCAGATGAAGAAGGGGATGCCCTACACGTTCGGGCTGGCGAAGAAGTACGGCTACGCCACTCGCTACCGGGCGATCACGCACCCCTCCCTGCCCAACTACCTCGCGATCGCGGGTGGGAAGACCTACGGCGTCCAGGACGACGCCGACCCGGCGGCGCACCGGCTCGCGGGCAGGTCCGTGTTCGGTCAGGCGCTCGCCCGCGGCCGGTCGGCGGCGTTGTACGCGCAGAGCATGCCGACCCGGTGCGCCACGAGCAGCAGCGACCCCTACGCCGTGAAGCACAACCCGTGGGCCTACTTCGTCCGCGAGCGCCGCGGCTGCCGGGCCCACGACCTCCCGATGGGCCGCTTCGCCGGCGACGTCAAGGCCGGGACGCTGCCCCGGGTCGGCATGGTCATCCCGGACCTGGACCACGACGCGCACGACGGCACGCTGAAGAAGGCGGACACGTGGTTCAGGTCGGCGATGTCGAAGGTCTTCGCCGGCCCGGACTGGCGATCGGGTCACCTCGCGGTGGTGCTGACCGCCGACGAGGACGACCGGGCCCACGGCAACCGGGTCCTGACCGTGGTCATCCACCGCAGCCAGCGGAACCACGTCGTGGAGAAGCGCCTCGACCACTACTCCCTGACCCGCCTGTACGACGAGGTGGCGCACCTGCCGTACCTCAACCGGGCCGGGCGAGCGACGTCGATGGCGAAGGCCTTCGGCCTGCCCGTCGGCTCCTAGGCTCCTCCCATGACGACCGCCCGCACCGTCCCCGTCACCACCGAGATGGACGGCGAGGAGCTCGACGCCGAGGATGCCTGGCACCTCGCCCGCCGCTTCGGGCTGCGCCGGATCGTCGTCGAGGCCTTCCAGCGGTTCCGCTACGGCGACGGGTTCACCAACAGTCGCGCCCTCGCCCTGCAGGCCTGCCTCGCGGTGGTGCCGTTCCTGCTCGCGCTGACCGGGCTGGCCGCCGACCTCGACGAGGAGCGTCCGGCACGAGTGGTGGCGCACACCATCGAGAGCGTCTCGCCCGGCCACGGTGGTGGTGACGCCCTCGCCAGCGCGGTCACCGGGCCCCGCAGCAGCGAGCGGGCCGGCGAGCTCGCACTCAGCATCGGCCTGCTGTTCGCCCTTGTCTCGATGACGACCGCGATGGCCCAGGTCGAGCGGGGCGCCAACCGCATCTACGGCATCCGTCGCGACCGGCCGGCCCGCGCGAAGTACGGTCGCGCCGCCGTGCTGACGGCGGTCCTGGCCGTGCCCGTGGGGCTCGGCTTCCTGCTCCTCGTCGCCGGTGGCGCGTTCGCGGAGGCGATGGCGATCGACTACGGGTGGTCCGGCACGACCGTGCTGGCGTGGCGGATCGTCCGCTGGCCGATCGGGACGGCGCTGCTGGTCTTCGCCATCGCGGTGCTGCTCGATCACTCCCCCCGGCGCCGCCAGCCGGCCCTGTCGTGGCTGGCGCTCGGGTCGGGCGTCTCGGTCCTGCTCAGCATGCTCGCGACGGCCGGGCTCGCGGCGTACGTGCACATCAGCTCGTCCTTCGGCAGCACCTACGGCCCGCTGGCCGGCATCGTCGCCCTGCTCCTGTGGTCGCTGCTGTCGGCGATCGCGTTGTTCTACGGCATCGCGGTGTGCGCCCAGCTCGAGGCGCTGCGGGCCGGCGTCACCGAGCCCGTGTACGACGACCCCGGCCGCCCCCACGGCGAGGTCGTCGAGGGCTGAGCCCCGGGTCAGCGGAGGACGTCGTCGACGGGGCGTCGCGGCGTCGACGGGATCGGGGTGCGGGTGATCTCCTGCCAGCCGATGCGGACCAGCAGCTGCGGCGAGCCCAGGCCACCGAGGATCTCGCGTCGCAGCTCCTCGCGGGTCTCCGGGACCTCGACCGCCTGGCTCAGCGGGAGCAGCGAGAGGCCGTGGCGAACCGCGCCCAGCCACAGGACGCTGAGCGTCTCCCCGCAGCGCAGCCACTCCAGCGGGCCGTCGTCGATCGTGGCGAGCGCCGCCAGCCCGTCCACCACCTCGGAGGGGTCGCCCACGGGGTCGGGGAGGTCGCCGTCGACGAAGCGCGACGGCATCGCCGGACGGTGCGGGTTGTACTCCGGGATGCTCGTGTCCGGGATTCCCTCGGCACCCTCGGCGCCGATCCAGCGCTTCGCCTCGGCGCCGAACTCGGCATCCGCCCGCTGCAGCGCGTCGGCACGTCGCATGATGTGGTCTGTCTTGGCGCGGACCTCCGGGTCGACGAGGGGCAGCACGCGCGCCCCCCACTCGGACGCCTCGCTCGCGAGCCGCTCCAGCCGCTCGAGCGGCAGCGGCCAGGAGGTGAAGCGGCGCCGGTCGGTCACCCGGGCCCGGAGCGCGTCGAGCTGCTCCTGCGCCGCAGGCATCACCCGACCGGGCGTCAGCTCCAGCGCGGCCAGCAGGTCGGGCTGCGCGGGGTCCGGGCAGCGCTCCACGGAGACGTGCCAGCCGAGCGCCGCCGCCGCGACCTGGGCATGGTGCAGGGCCGTGCCGCAGCTCAGCACGAGGTTGCGACCCTCGGGGTCGGAGTGGGCGAGCTGTCGGCTCCGGTCCGCGTGCAGCTCGAGCCGGGTCCCGTCCGCGTGCCAGAGCCACGGCTGGGTGTTGTGGACGCTGGGAGCCCGGCACGCGAGCTCCACGATCTCGCGCACCTGCGCTGTCCTCGGCGAGGCCGCCTGTCCTGTGATCTGTCGCCCGCCACCCATGGCTGTCTCCTGTCCGCTGGTCACCCCACCCTCACGGCCGCGGTCGACCGGCGGCAGGGGATTTGGTCCCCCGACCGGACTACGAACGGTCCGTGTGCGCCACCGCCGGGGACGTACGGTGAGGTCATGGATGCGCGCGACTGGGACGAGCGGTACGCCGCCACGGAGCTGATGTGGTCGGTGACGCCGAACCGGTTCGTGGCCGAGGAGCTGGCCGACCTGCCGCCGGGCCGAGCGGTCGACCTCGCTGCCGGCGAGGGGCGCAACGCCATCTGGCTGGCGGCCCGGGGATGGGACGTCACCGCCGTCGACTTCTCGCAGGTGGCCCTGGACAAGGGCCGGGAGCTGGCCGGGGACCGGCACGTCCACTGGGTCTGCGCCGATGTGACCACCTGGACGGCCGACGAGCCCTACGACCTGGCGGTGGTCGCCTACCTGCAGCTGGCGTTCGAGCGGCGCCGCGCCGCCGTACGACGTGCCTTCGACGCCCTGCGTCCCGACGGCACGTTCCTGCTGGTGGCCCACGACTCCACCAACCTGCTCGAGGGCACCGGGGGGCCCCAGGACCCGGACGTGCTGATGACCGCGGAGGACGTCCTGGGCGACCTCGGGGGCCAGCGGTTCGAGGTGCTGCGCGCCGACCGGGTCGTGCGTGAGGTGACGCAGCCGGACGGGACGACGGCGCCGGCGTACGACGTCCTCGTGCGGCTCGTTCGTCGCGGCTAGAGGCGACCGGGTGACGCCGACGCAGCTCCGGGCCTTCGCCTGCGTGGTCCGGCTCGGCTCGGTCAAGGCTGCGGCGAAGGAGCTCGGCGTGAGCGAGGCGGCGGTCTCGATGCACGTCGCCCAGCTCCGCAAGGAGTTCGACGACGTGCTCTTCACCCGGACAGCCTCCGGGCTGGCGTTCAGCCCCGGGGGTCTGCGGCTGGCCAGCCGGGCGGTGGAGATCCTCGGCCTGCAGGACCGGACGGTCCGCGAGGTCAGCCAGGCCGGGAGCGGCCGCCGGGTGCTGCGGATCGCCTGCTCGAACCTCTTCGCCGAGCACGCCGCCCCCGGCCTGATCGAGCTCTTCGCGGGTCGCGCGGACGACCTCGAGGTCGAGCTGAGCGTCCGGCCCGTCTCCCAGTTCCCGGCCCTGCTCGCGGCCCGCGCGGTGGACGTCGCCATCGGCCCGGCGGCGAACCCGCCGCCGGAGACGCTGACCCAGCTCCCGTTCCTCAACTACGAGGTGCTCGCCGTGGTGGGTCCCGAGCATCCCCTGCGGGCTCACCCCGAGCGCCGACCAGGTCCGGCGCCAGACCTGGTGCCTCGGGCCGTCCGCGGTCGGCGCCGACGGCGTGGTCCCGGACCTGCTCCGCCGCCAGGGCATCCCCGAGAAGAACCAGCAGATCTTCCAGAGCGACGCGGCCGCCCTCGAGGAGGCCAAGCGCAGCAACGGGGTGGCCCTGGCGCTGCGGTTCGCCGTGTCCAGCGACCTCGCGGCCGGGCGCCTGCGGGCGCTCGAGGGGTCGGGGCTGCGGGCGCAGGGCAAGTGGGCCGCCCTGGCCCTCGCCCGGGACCACCAGACCCCGGCTGCCGCCGAGCTGCTCCGGTTCATCACGACCCCGCGGGCCACCCAGGCCATGGTGAGGGGCGCCGGCGTGCACCTGGGCCGGTTCAAGCCCGCGGTCCACGTCACGCTCTGGAGCTGAGGCTCCTCGGGCTGACACCGGCGATCGCGTCGAAGACCTCGGGCAGCGCGCGCAGCGTGTGGCCGGGCAGGAACGCGTCGCAGAACGGCAGCGCCGCCGCCATCGAGCCGACCAGCGGCTCGAAGCCCGCCACCGCTGCGCGCGGGTTGAGCCAGATCACCCGGCGTGCCCGCCGGGCGGCCCGGGCCATCACCTGGGCCAGCTCGTCCGGGTCGTCGCTGTCCCAGCCGTCCGACGCGATGACCAGCACCCCTCCGCGCACGAGGTTGCCGTGCCGCGACGCCAGCAGCTCACGCAGGCACCTGGCGAGGTGGGTGCCGCCGAAACGGTCCACCACCTGCTCGCCGGCCTGGGCGATCGCGGTCTCGGCCGAGTGGTGCGCGAGGGCGGGAGTGAGCCGGGTCAGCGAGGTCGAGAACGCGAACACCTCCGCACGACGGGTGCGCGCGAAGGCGCGCATCAGGTGCAGGTAGGCGATGGAGTAGCTCTGCATCGACTGGCTCACGTCGCAGACCAGGGTGACCGTGAGCGGGCGCTTCACGTGGTGGTAGCGCTTGAGCTCCATCGGCTCCCAGCCGGTGCGCCGCGAGGCGGCGATGGTCTCGCGGAGCGCGACCCGGCGGCCGGTCGGGCGGACCTGGAGCCGCCGGCTGCGACGCGTCGGCCACCGGTGCGCCGAGCTCTCCAGCCAGCGCCCGAGCACGGCGAGCTCCTCGGGGTCCAGCCGCTCCAGCGGCGTGTCCACGATGCGGGCCAGGGCGCTCGGGAGCAGCTCCGGCAGCAGCCGTCCCTCCTCCTCGTCCAGGGTCGCCACCTGTTGCGGCAGCGTGTGCCAGGGCAGGTCCGCGGGCGCGCCCTCTCCGTCCCGCTTCCCGGCGACCGGCCGCAGTGAGTCCTCCACCTCGGCGGCCGGATCGATCCCGTCGCGGCGAGCCTGCGGGTCGACCTCGAGCACCGCGTCGGCGAACGCCGCACCGAAGACGCGGTCGAAGACCTCGAGGTCGTGGTGGCGGGTCACCAGCGTCAGCCGGGCGAGCCAGTAGAGCCGCTGCACCTGGTCCGGCGGCGCGGCCGCCAGGGCATCGGCAAACGCCGCCATCGCGGACATCGTCACCGGGACACCATGGCTGCGAAGCCGCTGTGCCAGCGCGGTCACCAGGACGGCGCGGTCGACGCCTCCCAGCAGGAGGCCGGTGGGTTGGGTGGAGGAGGGCACGGGCGAACCGCCGTTCAGCCGAGGGCGTAGGAGTCGAGTGACTCGACGACGAGGTCCCGGTCGTCGGGAGTCTTGGCGACGGTGCCGAGGGTGGCGACCACGACGTCGCGGACCAGCTCGGTCGCGCCGAGTGCGGACAGCGCGGCCACCCAGTTGATCGCCTCGGCGACACCGGGTGGCTTGTCCATGTCGAGGGTGCGGACGTGGCCGACGAACTGGGCGGCCGACTCGATGAGGGCCTCGTTCGCCGAGGGCGCGGTGCGCCGCAGGATCGCCACCACGCGCTCCGGCTCGGGGAAGTCGAGCCAGTGGTAGAGGCACCGGCGCCGCAGGGCGTCGTGCAGGTCCCGGCTCCGGTTGGAGGTGAGCACCACGATCGGGGGCTGCTTCGCGGTGAAGGTGCCGAGCTCGGGCACGGTGACCGACCCCTCGCCCAGCGCCTCCAGCAGCAGCGCCTCGAACTCGTCGTCGGCCCGGTCGACCTCGTCGATCAGCAGGACCGGCGGCCGCGGCCCGTCGTAGCGCACGCAGCGCAGGATGGGGCGCTCGACCAGGTACTGCTCGCTGAACAGGTCGGCCTCGCTCAACGGCTCGTGCCGGGACTCCGCGACCCGGATGGCGAGCAGCTGGCGCTGGTGGTTCCAGTCGTAGAGCGCCTCGTTGGCCGTGAGCCCCTCGTAGCACTGCAGCCGCACCAGCGGGGCCTCCAGCACCTCCGCCAGCACCTGGGCCGCAGCCGTCTTGCCGACCCCGGGCTCACCCTCGAGCAGCAGCGGCAGGCCGAGGCGCAGCGTGAGGAAGACCGCGGTGGCCATCCCCTCGTCCATCAGGTAGCCGTGCTCGTCGAAGCGCCGTTGCAGGTCCTCGATCGACGCCGGCCCGGTCGTCACCGGCGCGCTCCGAGGAGGGCCTCGTAGTCCGCCCAGGTGTCGACGTCGAGCGGTACCTCGCCGTCGACCCTGACCTCGACGACGTCCTCGCCGTCCACGAGCCTCCACACCGCCTTGTCCCCGTGCAGCCCGGCGAGGGTCTCGAACATCCGCCGGTGGAACCACAGCGGGTGGCCGAGCCCGTCGTCGTACGCACACACCCCCACGGCGTGGCTCCTCGCGACCCGCAGCAGGGCGGCGATCGTGTCCGCGGTGACGCCCGGCTGGTCCCCGAGGAGGAGTACGACGCCCTCCGCGTCCTCGCGCACCTGCGTCAGCGCCGACCGGATCGACGTCGCACAACCGGCGCCGTAGTCGGGGTTGAGCACGACGTCCACGCCGTGCAGGTCGACGTGCTCCTGCACCTCGTCGGCACTGCCGCCCAGGGCCACGACCACCTGGTCGAACCCTGCCGCCCGGGCGGTCGAGATCGTGGCGTCGAGGAGGGTGCCCCCACGGTAGGCGAGCAGCTGCTTGGGGCGCCCGAGCCGGCGGGAGACCCCGGCGGCGAGCACGATGGCGGCCGTGGTCACGAGGCGTGCTCCTCCAGGAACCGCGCGCGGCAGCCGGGGTTGCAGAACCAGTGGTCCACCCCGTCCACGGTCACGTGCGGCGTGTCGGGGCCGATCACCACCGTCATGCCGCACACGGGGTCGATGGCCTCGGCCGGGCGGGTCCGGACCGGTCCCACCGCGGGGGCCTGGAGCCCTTCGCACCGCAGGGCGCGCACGACGGCGGCCATGATCGACAGCGCCACCTCGGGGGCCGCCCGCGCGCCGATGTCGATCCCGACGTGGGGGTGCACCCGCTGTGCCTCGGCCCCGGACAGGTCCAGCGACGCCAGGAGCGCCTCGCCCCGGGTCCGGCTGCACACCACGCCGACGAACCCGACGCCGGCGTCGAGGGCCGCGCGGACCGCTCCGGCCTCGTCGCCGCCGTGGCTGCTGACGATCACCGCCGTGGCGCCGCGGGGGTCGCTGCCCGCGCCTCCCCGCCCGACGACGAAGCCGAGGGCGGGGGCGAGGGCGGCCACCGCCTCGGCGGTCGGGGACGTGCCGACCAGGTGGAGCACCGGCGAGGGCAGCAGGGGTTCGAGGTAGATCTCCAGGGCGCCGCCGGACAGGCACGGGTTCACCACGATGCTGGCTCCCGGCGACTCCGGGAACACGTCGTTGCTGTCCGGGAGCACGCGCAGCAGCAGGCTCTGCCCCGAGCCGAGGACGTCCAGCGCCGCGGTGCGGACCGAGCCCGCGGCGCAGTCCCCGCCGACGAAGCCCTCGATGGACCCGTCGGCCAGGATGATCGCCCGGTCCCCGGGGTGGGCCGAGCTCGGCTCCTGGGCGCGCACGACCGTGGCCTGCACGAACGGCACCCGGGACGCGGTCAGCTCGTCGATCCGGGTCGACATCGTCGTGGTCACGTCTGCTCCTCTCCCTTCCAGTTCTACTCCTCAGATGGGAGGCGTCGCGCGGCCCTGCATGGCGTCCCAGACCCGGGACGGGGTCAGCGGCATGTCGGCGTGCCGGACGCCGTACGGCTTCAGCGCGTCGATCACCGCGTTCACGACCGCCGGCGGCGAGCCGACGGTGGCCGACTCCCCGATCCCCTTGGCCCCGATCGGGTGGTGCGGCGAAGGGGTCACCGTGTGGCCGGTCTCCCAGTGCGGGACCTCCAGTGCGGTCGGGATGAGGTAGTCCATCAACGAGCCGCCGAGGCAGTTGCCCTCCTCGTCGAAGGCGATCATCTCCATCAGCGCCATCCCGACCCCGTCGGTCAGGCCGCCGTGGACCTGGCCCTCGATGATCATCGGGTTGATCCGGGTGCCGCAGTCGTCGACCGCGACGAAGCGGCGCACCTTCACCACCGCCGTGCCCGGGTCGATGTCCACGACGCAGATGTAGGCGCCGAACGGGTAGGTCAGGTTCTCCGGGTTGTAGCAGATCTGGGCCTCGAGCCCGCCCTCCACGCCCTGCGGCAGGTCGCCGGCACCGTGCGCCCGCATCGCGATGTCCTGGATCGTCACCGAGCGACCGGGGTCGCCCTTGACGTGGAACGAGCCCTTCTGCCACTCCAGGTCGGCCACGGACACCTCGAGCATGCCGGAGGCGATGATCTGCGCCTTGTCCCGGACCTTGCGTGACACGAGCGCCGCGGCGGCGCCGGAGACCGGCGTGGAGCGGCTGCCGTAGGTGCCCAGGCCGAACGGCGTCTGGTCGGTGTCGCCGTTGATGACCTGGATGTCGGCCGGCGGGATGCCGATCTCCTCGGCGACGATCTGCGCGAAGGTCGTCTCGTGGCCCTGCCCCTGGCTCATGCAGGACACGCGCACGACCGCCTTGCCGGTGGGGTGGATGCGCAGCTCGCAGCCGTCGGCCATGCCCAGGCCCAGGATGTCCATGTCCTTGCGGGGACCGGCTCCGACGGCCTCGGTGAAGAACGCCACGCCGATGCCCATCAGCTCGCCCCGGGACCGCTTCTCCTCCTGCTCGCGGCGCAGCTCGTCGTACCCTGCCATCTCGAGGGCGAGCCGCATGGCCCGCTCGTACTCGCCCGAGTCGTAGACCCAGCCGGTCCTGGTCGTGTACGGGAACTGGTCGGGCTGGATGAAGTTCTTCAGCCGCAGCTCGACCGGGTCCATGTCGAGCTCGTGGGCCAGGCAGTCGACCAGCCGCTCCACGAGGTAGACGGCCTCGGTGATGCGGAACGAGCAGGCGTAGGCGACGCCGCCCGGCGCCTTGTTGGTGTAGACCGCGGTCATCTTGCAGTAGGCGGCCTCGAGGTCGTAGCTGCCGGTGAAGACGCCGAAGAACCCGGCGGGGTACTTGATCGGCGCCGCGGTGCCGTTGAAGGCGCCGTGGTCGGCGAGGACGTTGGTGCGGATCGCGAGGATCTTGCCCTCCTTGGTCGCCGCGATCTCCCCGCGCATGACGTAGTCGCGCGCGAAGCCGGTGCTCACGAGGTTCTCGAAGCGGTCCTCCACCCACTTGACGGGCTTCCCGAGGACCAGCGAGGCGACGATCGCGCAGACGTAGCCGGGATAGATCGGCACCTTGTTGCCGAACCCGCCGCCGATGTCGGGCGAGATCACCCGGATCTTGTGCTCGGGCAGGCCGGAGACCAGCGCGTAGACCGTCCGGTGCGCGTGGGGTGCCTGGCTGGTCGTCCACAGCGTGAGCTGGCCGCTCACGCGCTCGTAGTCGGCGACGCACCCGCAGGTCTCCATCGGAGCCGGGTGCACGCGCGGGTAGACGATGTCCTCGGTCGTGATCACGTCGGCCTTGGCGAACACGGCCTCGGTGGCTGCCTCGTCACCGGTCTGCCAGTCGAAGCAGTGGTTGTCGGTCTTGCCCTCGAGGTCCGTGCGGATCACCGGGGCGTCCGGCGCCAGCGCCCGGCGTACGTCGATCACCGGGTCCAGGATGTCGTACTCGACGTCGATCAGCTCCAGGGCGTCGCGGGCCGAGTAGCGGTCCTCGGCCACCACGAAGGCGACCTCCTGGCCCTGGAACCGGACCTTGTCGGTGGCGAGCACGGCCTGCACGTCGTTGGAGAGGGTCGGCATCCAGGCCAGGCCCTTCTCGGCCAGGTCGGCGCCGGTGATGACGGCCTTCACCTTGGGATGGGCCAGGGCCGCGCTCGTGTCGACGCTGACGATCCGGGCGTGCGCGACCGGTGAACGCAGGATCGCCAGGTGGAGCATGCCGCGCAGCTGGATGTCATCGACGTAGTGGCCCATGCCGCGGATGAAGCGCGGGTCCTCCTTGCGGAGCATCCGGCCGTGACCCATCGGGTGCTGGTCGTTGTCGGCGTGCTCGAGGTCCTCGGTGGTGGCGGCGACGCCTTCGGCGGTCTTGTCGACGGTGGTCATGACGTGCTCCCCACGGCCTGCTCGCGCTCGGCCTGCTCGTGCTCCGCGGCCCACTGCACCGAGCGGACGATGGTGGTGTAGCCGGTGCACCGGCAGATCTGCCCGGAGATGGCCTCGCGGATGGTCTCCTCGCTCGGGTCCGGGTCACGGTCGAGGAGGGCGCGCGCGGTCATCAGCATCCCCGGCGTACAGAACCCGCACTGCAGGCCGTGACACCGCATGAAGCCCTCCTGCACCGGGTCGAGCACCCCGTCGACCTCGAGGCCCTCGACGGTGCGGACCTCGCGCCCGCCCGCCATCGCCGCCAGGACCGTGCAGGTCTTGACCGGCTCGCCGTCCATCCAGGCCACGCACGTGCCGCAGTTGCTGGTGTCGCAGCCCCAGTGGGTCCCGGTCAGGCCGAGCTCGTCGCGCAGGAAGTGGACGAGCAGCATCCGTCCCTCGATCTCGCGCGTCACGGTCTCGCCGTTGACGCTCATGGTCACCTGCATGTCAGCCGTTCCTTCCCTGGTCGCCGGCAGCGCCGGCCTGGATGCGTTGGACCGAGAGCCGCAACGTGCGCCGGGTCAGCTCGTCGGCGAGGTGGCGCTTGTAGTCGGCCGTCCCCCGGTTGTCGGTGACGGGCGAGCAGCTCTCGGCGGCGATCGCCCCGGCCCGGGCGTAGAGCTCCTCCGACGGGGGCTGGCCGCGCAGCGCCTCGGAGATGGCCGGGATACCGCTGGTGTTGGGGCCCACCGCCGCGAGCCCGACCCGGGCGTCGGAGATGACCGCGCCGTCCATCCAGACCGCCGCACCGGCCGACGTCACCGCCCAGTCGCCGGCCCGGCGCTCGACCTTGGCGTAGGCGCTGGAGCCGTTCGGCCGGACGGGGATCCGGACCTCGGTCAGCATCTCGTCGTGCTCCACGGCGGTCTCGTAGGGGCCGCGGTGGAAGTCGGCCATGGAGACGACCCGCTCCCCCGCGGCGCCGCGGATGACGCAGTTGGCGTCGAGCGTCGTGCACACGGCCGTCAGGTCCTCCGACGGGTCGGCCTGGCACAGGGAGCCCCCGAGCGTGCCGCGGTTGCGCACCACCGGGTCGGCGATCACCTGCTCGGCGTCGGCGAAGATCGGGAAGAGCGCGGCCAGCTCCGGGGACTCGAGCAGCTCGCGATGGCGGGTCATCGCACCGATCCGCACCTCGTCGGTCCCGACGCGGACGTAGCCGAGCTCGCCGTGCAGGTCGTTGATGTCGATGACGTACTCGAGGTTGGCCAGCCGCAGCTTCATCATCGGCAGCAGGCTGTGGCCGCCGGCGATCAACCGGGCCTCGGAGCCCAGCCTCTCCAGCAGCCCGATGGCGTGTTCGACGCTGGTGGCCCGTTCGTACTCGAACGGCGCGGGGACCTGCATGTTCGGACCTCCTGTGACGGTGGTCACTCGACTCTCGTCCGGGTCCGAACCGGCGTCAACGGCCACTTCAGCAAATCGTTGATTTGGGTCAGAGCATGAGCACGAGCATGTAGCCCATGGTCGCCGCCATGGCCACGTCGCAGCACGCGTCCAGCCGTGCCGGCACGGCTCCGGCCGGCCGCAGCGAGCCGACCAGGCGCAGCACGAGCACGAGGCCCAGCACCGCGATCAACGCTGCGAGAAGGACTGCGGGTGGGGCGAACGCGGAGCCTCCGCTGCCGTCGGTGCTCGCCGCGGCAGCGTGGTGCATGGCGCCCATGTCGTGGCCCATGGTGCTGGTCACGGCAGCGGTGGGCGTCGCGGTGGCCGTGGCCGGGGGCAGCAGCATCACCGCCATCGCCGCGCAGCCGACGCCCAGCCGCAGGTACGCCGTCCGGGTGGCGCGGCGCCGGCGCGGACGAGGGCCCAGCCGAGCCCCGCCACGAAGCCGGCCAGGGCCACGAGCGAGAACGAGTGGTCGAGCGAGCCCACCAGCATCACGGCCATCACGCCCGCCATCACGACGTGCCAGGCGTCGAGGTCGCGCCGGTGGCCCGGGTGGTGGAGGGCGGGCAGGAACGCGCGCGCAAGGCAGAAGAGCACCACGACCACCATGGCGGCGGCCAGCAGACGGGCCATCCGGCGATGATCCGGCCGCGCGGGCGCCCGGTCAACGGCCACTTCAGGCTTTGCTGAGCCGGGTGGGTCAGTCGTCCGCCGGCACCGTCGGTGTCACCGTGACGGTCGCGTGCACGAAGGCGTGGTCCGTCGAGGCCGGGACCGGAGCGCCGTAGTCGACCACGTGGCCCGAGAAGGTCACACCCCCACCGCCCATGATCCAGTCGATCTTGATCGGGCCGACTCCGACGTGGCAGCCGCCTGCGGCGTTGGCTCCGTTGGAGCCGACCAAACCGGTCGAGGCCGCGACGCGGCAGAAGAACTCGGTGTGCTCGTTGGTGTCACCCATGAGCAGGACGGGACGGCCCGTGGCCCGCAGGGTGTTGACCAGGGCGATCTCGGCGCCGGTGGCGGCGTCGCGGTCGGCCTCCTGGTCGCGCGGCGAGTTGTGGATGTCGATGACGTAGAACTCGCCGTCGGTCGCCCGGTTGCGCAGCAGGACATAGGGGATCGGCCGCGTCTGGTGGTCGAAGACGGTCGTGATCGACCCCGTGTCGACCAGCTCGAAGAGCGCGTCACTGAAGGCGATCTGCAGCCGCACCCCGTTGTTGCCCAGGGCGCGGCCCGGCCAGATGGTGTGGCCGGGGAGGCGGCCCTGCATGACGGCCAGCTGGTCGTCCTGCATCTCCTGCATCCCGACGAGGTCGATGCCACGGCTCGCGATGACGCCAGCGAGCATCGCTGCCCGCGACGTGCCCGGACCGTAGCCGCCGTTGCCGGCGGTGTGCTGGCTGCCGAGGACGTTGAGGGTGCCGACCTGGAAGGTGAACGGCGTGCTCGGCTCCGGCTCCGGCGGGGGCGGCGGAGGCGGAGGCAGCTTCGCGATCGGGGCGCCTGCCGGCTTCACCTGGTACGGCGGCAGCTTGTCCTCGCCGACCGCCGATCGGGCCCGGACCAGGTCGCGCGAGCCTCCACGGGAGATGCCTGCCGGGCGGGCCGTGACCTGGGCGCGGCCGACGACCTGCTGGGATCCCTCGGCGGCCGAGAGCCGCATGTGCCCCGGTGCGAGGAGCGTCCCCAGCGCCACGGCGAGCACCGTGAGCACGGTGGCCGTGATCAGGGGGACGCGGGAGGGCGTGGAGCGACGACGCACCGGAGCAGGGTAGCGGCCGGGCCCGAGGTTCGCCTCATCTCGTGCCCGGCGTCACGCCTAGGAGACCCGGACCCGGGCGTGGACGAACTCGTGGTCACTGGTGCTGCGCACCCGGGGACCGTTGGCCTCGCGGTAGTGGGAGAAGTCGATCCGGCGACCACCCATCAACCAGTCGATCCGCAGCTGTCGCTGCGGGGGCCGGCAGCCGCGAGAGGTCGCGTGGCCCCCGTTCGCGGCGCGCAGGTCGGTGTTCCCCACGACGCGGCAGAACCACTCTTCCTTCTCGTTCATGTCGCCACCGACGAAGACCGGGTGGCTGCGCCGGAGCCGGTGGATGAGCCTGATCTCGGCGCCGGTGGCGGAGTCGCGGTCGGCCTCCTGGCCCTGCGGCGAGTTGTGGATGTCGACCATGAAGATCTTCCGGCCGGTGTGCCGGTTCTTCAGCTTCACCCACGGGATGGGCCGGGACTGGTGGTCGAACCGGGTGGTGATGGTGCCGGTGTCGAGGAGCCTGAAGGCCTGCTTGCGGAAGGCGATCTGCAGCCGGATCCCCTGGTTGCCCAGGCGGGTGCCGGGCCAGATCCCGTAGCCGTCGAGCCGGTCGCGCAGCACCTGGTACTGGTCGACCTGGACCTCCTGCATGCCGATCAGGTCGACGTGCTTGTCCTTGATCAGCTGGGCGGCCTGGCCGGCGCGGTGGGTGCCGGACGCGTAGCGGGTGGAGCCGCGGGTGTGCTGGCTGCCGAGGATGTTGAAGGTGGCGAGCTTGAAGCTGAACGACGTGGATCGTTCCCGGGGCTGCTGGGTCGGGGACTCGCTCGTGGTGCCCGGCAGGGGCAGCTTCGGGCCGTCGGCCTGGGCGGCCGAGACGCCTACCGGGGCCAGGGTGCCGGCCGCGAGGAGAGCGACGGTCAGGAGGGCGGAACGGACTCGGGGCATGCGGGAAGACAGTGGTCTAGACGGGGACATTCAAGGCACGCTAGTCAGAACGGGCTATTGACCGCCAATCCTGACTAGCCCTTTTGAGACGACCCCGACTCGCCCGAAGGCCGGTCGGCAGGCCCGTCGTACAACCCGGCGTCCTGGGCCGCCTGCGCCTTGCGGAGGTGCTTGGTGAGGCTGAAGCCGAGGAGCGCGACGGCCACCAGGAGCAGCAGGAACAGCGCGAACGCGGTCCAGCCGGCCTTCACGTCCTCGGGCTTCGGGGTCTCGTCGGCGAGGCGAAGGACCAGGAGCGGGATCTCGGTCGAGAGGACGGCGAGGAACGACATGTCCACAGTCTCTCAGGCGGGGTTCACGATGCCCGCAAAGAGGTCGTCCTCGGGGTTCGGGGCCGAGACGTGACTCACCACGAGCTCGAAGTCCTCGGTGGGCCAGACCTTCTCCTGCAGCTCGCGCGGGATCGCGAACCAGTGGCCGTCGGGGTCGATCTGGGTGGCGTGGGCGAGCAGGGCCTGGTCGCGCACGCCGAAGTAGTCCCCGCAGGGCACCCGGGTGGTGATCCGGGCGTCCCACTCGGGCTCGGGCTCCCAGTCCTTGAGGCGCTCGGCCCACGGCGACTCGAGGTCGTGCGCGAGCATCGCCTCGTGCAGGGCCTGCATCCGGGGCCGGTTGAACGAGTGGTGGTAGTAGAGCTTGAGCGGCTGCCAGGGCTCGCCGAGCTCGGGGTACCGGTCCGGGTCGCCGGCCGCCTTGAACGCGGCCACGCTCACCTCGTGGCACTTGACGTGGTCCGGGTGGGGGTAGCCCCCGCGCTCGTCGTACGTCGTGACCACGTGCGGCCGGAACTCGCGCATCAACCGCACCAGGGGCGCGGCGGCCTCCTCGAGCGGCACCAGCGCGAAGCAGCCCTCGGGCAGCGGAGGCTTGGGGTCGCCGTCGGGCCAGCCCGAGTCGACGAAGCCGAGCCAGTCCTGGCGTACGCCGAGGATGTCGCGGGCCCGCTCCATCTCCTGGCGGCGGATCTCGGTGATGTTCTCGAGGATCTCGGGCCGGTCCATCTTGGGGTTGAGGATCGATCCGCGCTCGCCGCCGGTGCAGGTGGCCACGTGGACGTCGACCCCCTCGGCGACGTAGCGGGCGGTCGACGCGGCGCCCTTGCTCGACTCGTCGTCGGGGTGGGCGTGGACGTGCATCAGCCGGAGCCCGGCGCGGGGTCCGGAGTGGGGGTCATGCGGCATGGCGCAATCCTAGGTGCGAGCATCTGCGGGTGACCTCCCAGGACGGCCTCGGCGACCGGTACGGCGCTCCCGCGCCCTGGCGCCGGTGGGGCCTCATCGTGGCGAGCACGGTCGTGGGCCTGGTGTTCCTGGGCTGGCTCGGCTGGACCACCTGGGTCCACGCGACCCCCGACGTGGACTCCGAACTGGTCGGCTTCCGGGTCACCGGCGAGCACAGCGTCGTCGTCGAGATGCAGGTCCAGCTGAAGAACGAGGGCGTGCGGGCATCCTGCCTGCTGCGCGCCTTCGCCGAGGACCACACGGTGGTCGGCGAGCTCTCCTTCACCCCGGAGTACGGCGCCGACCAGCCCCTCGAGCTGGTGGTGCGGACCGAACGGCGGGCCACCTCGGTGGAACCGGTCGGATGCACCGCACCGGGCGAGCCCCGCCCCCGCTGACCTGCTCTGAACTGCGCAATTGCGCCTGAGTTGGTAAACTGAGCCTCTGACCGTCCCGCAGGGCTGTCCAGAGACAGGCCCGCGGCTGATGACGCATGGCCAGGACGACATGGCCAGACCGCGCGGGATGCCACACGACAGCAGGTAGGTCCGGCCTCGCCGTACCACCGTTGCCCCACCGAAGCATGGCAGGAGTACTACCCATGACGCAGTCCAGCGACCAGACCACGATCTGGCTGACCCAGGAGGCTTTCGACAAGCTCCACGCGGAGCTCGAGAACCTCAAGGGCCCGGTCCGCCAGGAGGTCGTCGCCCGGATCAGCGCCGCGCGCGACGAGGGCGACCTCAAGGAGAACGGCGGCTACCACGCCGCCAAGGACGAGCAGGGCAAGGTCGAGGCCCGCATCCGTCAGCTCGAGGACATGCTCCGCCGCGCCCAGGTCGGCGAGACCCCGGCCGACGACGGCATCGTCGAGCCCGGCATGAAGGTGACCTACCGCTTCGTCGGCGACGACGAGACCGAGACCTTCCTGCTCGGCGCCCGCGAGATCGAGGACGACTCGCTCGAGGTCTTCTCCCCGCAGTCCCCCCTGGGCTCGGCCATCATGGGCGCCGCGAAGGGCGACAAGGTCACCTACACCGCGCCCAACGGCAAGAAGCTCCAGGTCGAGATCGTCGACGCGGTTCCCTACACGCACTGATCCACGCTGACCTGGCAGTTCTGGTCACCGAAAAGCCGCTGACCCGGCACTTCCTGTCACAGGAAGTGCCGGGTCAGCGGTCTTTGAGCCACCAGAAGTGCCGGGTCGGCTACTCGAAGACGCGGTAGCCGCGCTCGCGGAGGCGGGCCATGACCTGCTCGGCGTGCGGCTCGCCCCGGGTCTCGAGCTGGAGGTGGACCTCCACCTCGTCGAGGTGCAGCGAGGGGGAGATCCGCTCGTGGGCGACCTCGAGGACGTTGGCGCCGACGGCGCTCACCTCGGTCAGCATCTGGGCCAGCCCGCCCGGCACGTCGGGGATGCAGACCCGCAGGTTGAGGTAGCGCCCGGCGGCGGCCATGCCGTGCCGGATCACCTTGCCGAGCAGCAGCGGGTCGATGTTGCCGCCGGAGAGCACCGCCACCGTGGGCGTGCGGAAGGCGGACGGGTGGTCGAGGATCGCCGCGACGGCGGCCGCACCGGCAGGCTCGACGATCAGCTTGGCCCGCTCGGCGATCGCGAGCAGCGCCCGGGCGAGCGAGTCCTCCGAGACGGTCATGATCTCGTCGACGTGGTCCCGCACGGCCGCGAAGGTGATGTCACCCGGCCGGCCGACCGCGATGCCGTCGGCCATCGTCTTCATCGAGCTCAGCGGGACCGGGTGGCCCTCGGCGAGCGAGCCGGGGTACGCCGCGGCGCCCTCGGCCTGGACCCCGATGATGCGTACGTCGGGTCGCATCGACTTCACCGCGATCGCGATCCCGGCGAGCAGGCCCCCGCCACCGGTGGGCACCAGCACCGTCTCCACGTCGGGCACCTGCTCGAGGATCTCCAGCCCCGCGGTGCCCTGCCCGGCCACGATGTCGACGTGGTCGAAGGGGTGGATGAGGACCGCGCCGGTCTCGGCCGCGAACTTGTGGGCCTGCTCGAGCGCGTCCTCGAGGTAGCGGCCGTGGAAGATCACGTGGGCGCCGTACGCCCGGGTGGCCTTCTCCTTGGGGATCGGCGCGCCCTCGGGCATGAAGACCGTCGACGTGATGCCGAGCAGCTGAGCGGCGAGCGCGACCCCCTGCGCGTGGTTGCCCGCGGACGCGGCCACGACGCCGTGCGCGCGCTCCTCGGCGGAGAGCCGCGAGATGCGGACGTAGGCACCGCGAGCCTTGAACGAGCCGGTGCGCTGGAGGTTCTCGCACTTCAGGCTGACCGGGCCGCCGGCCAGCGCGGAGAGCCAGCGCGACTCCTCCATGGGCGTGTAGACCGAGACTCCCTCGAGGACCTCACGGGCGGACAGGATGTCGGCCAGCGTGACCGTCGGTACGTCACTCATGTTCCAGGGCCTCCTCGGTGGGTGGTGCCGTCCCGAGCTCCTCATAGTCCTCGTCGAGCTCCTCGACGGGGTCGTCCCCGGGCGCGGTGAAGTTGGCAAGGTGCTGCACCACCGCGTTGGCGGCGGCCGCCAGGGGTACGGCGACCAGCGCGCCGGCCACCCCCGCCACCAGGACTCCGCCGCCGATCGCGACGATGACCCCGAGCGGGTGGACCGAGACCCAGCGTCCCATCAGGAACGGCTGCAGGATGTGGCCCTCGATCTGCTGGATCAGGATCACGCCGCCGGCCATCAGCAGCGCCGTGATCGGTCCCTGGTCGACCAGGGCCACCAGCACGGCGACGATGCCGGCGACCGTGGCACCGACCATCGGGATGAACGCGCCGAGGAAGACCAGGACGCCGATCGCCAGCACGAACGGCACACCGAGCACGGCCGCGACGATCATGATCCCGATGGCGTCGGTCAGCGCGACGATGACGGTGGCGCGGACGAACTGGGTGAGCGAGATCCAGGCGACCCGGCCGGAGCTGTCGACGTGCTCGCGCGCGGCGCGGGGAGCCAGCCGGACGAACCAGGCCCAGATCCGGGCGCCGTCGGCGAGGAAGAAGTAGGTCGAGAACAGGATGATGAAGAAGCCCGCGAACACGTGGGTGAGCACGGTGCCGAACTCGGTCACCGTGCCGAGGATGTTGCCGTCCTTGGACTTCTCGGTGATCGCCTTCTGGGCCTGGTCGATGTAGTCGTTGATCTGGGAGTCGCTGGCGTTCAGCGGCCCGGTCTTCAGCCAGTCCTTGATCTCCCCCAGGCCAGCGACGACCTGGTCGGCGAGGTCGGTCGCCCCGTTGGCGACCTGTTGCCCGGCGAAGGTCAGCAGGGCCGCCACGACGGCGATGCCGCTCAGCACCACGAGGACCGCCGCGAGACCCCGCGGCAGGCCGATCCGCTCCATCCCGTTGACCACCGGGCCGACGAGCGCGGCGATGAGCAGCGCGATCATCAGCGGCAGGGTGACCACGGCGAAGAACCCGAGGAGCCAGAGCACGAGGTAGCCGGCGGCCGCGATCATCAACAGCCGCCACGCCCAGGCGGCGGCGAGGTCGAGCCCCCAGGGGACCTGGGCGCGGGTGAAGTTCGAGGGGCCGTGGACGATGGGCTCGGGCTCGGGTCGCCGGAGCTCACGCAGCTGGGCCCACTGCTGGGCCAGCCGCTGGGCGATGCCTTCCTCCTCCTCGGAGAGGCGGCCACGCAGGCCCATCATCGGAAGTCGGCGTCTGCCGTCGGCGGGGCGGCGGCCCGGGTGGTCCAGGGCGGCGTCACCCGCGGAACCGTCAGCCTCGTTGCTCACCGCGACAGGCTACCCATCGGATGGCTGGAGCACGCGCAGCACCAGCCGGTACGCCGCGAGCGGATGCCGGCTCGCCAGCAGCCCGGCGGCCGCGAGGACGTAGTCGGTGTCGACCACCACTTCGGCCCGACGTGGCAGCTGCCAGCCTCCTGCGAGGTCGGGGCCGGTGCTGCCCGCGAAGATCCGGTCGGCCACACCGGGCCCCCCGTGGCGCAGCACGCCCCCGGAGCCGACCATCAGGTCGACCTCGCGCAGGTCCTTGCCCGTGCGCTCGACGACCCTGCCCTCGGGACTCACCACGACCCGCGCACGGCCGGCGTGCCGGCGCAGGGCGAGTCCCACGGCGGCCCGGGCGATCGCCTCGTCATCGGCGCGGTCCTCCTCGGAGGCCGGCAGGAACCCGGGGTCGGCCCGGCGGCGGCGCCCGGCCTCGGCGAGTTCGTCGAGCCCCGCTTCCTCGACCGTGGTGACCGCCGACCAGCGCATGCCGAGGTCACCCTCGACGGTGCGGGTGACCGGGGTGGTCGCGACGACCTCGCGCGCGAGCCCGCCCTCGGTGCGGCCGGTGTCGGGGTCCACCTCCACCACGCTGTGCACGTCAGTGGTCGCGCCGCCGACGTCGACGACGACGACGTCGCCCACCCCCGGGTGCTCGTCGCCCAGGCCGCGGGCCAGCAGCTCCACCCCGGTCAGCACGACGTCGGGGGTGGCCCCGCGGACCATCGCGGTGAAGTCGGCCCGCGCGCTGAGGTGCTTGCCGCCGATCACGTGGGCCAGGAACATCTCGCGGATCGCCGCGCGCGCCGACTCCGGCGCGAGCACCCCGATCCTGGGCACGACGTTGTCGGCCAGCACGTGCGGGACGTCGCGCAGGATCGCGGCGACCTCGTCGCGCGCGTCGACGTTGCCCGCGACGACCACGGGTCCGCGCCAGCCGGCGCGCACGAGGTCGCGCGCCGCCCCCGTCAGGACCTCGGCGTTGCCGCCGTCGGTGCCCCCGGTGAGGAGTACGACGTCGGGGCAGGTCGCCTGCACCAGCTCGGCGAACGGGTCGCCCTCGACGTGCCTGGCCGCGGCCGCGATCACGTCGACCACCTTGCCGCCGCTGGAGAGCGCGACCCGGCGACCTGCCTCGGCCGTCACCAGCTCCTCGTTGCCCACGACGGCGATCCGCAGTCCGCCACCCGCGCTCGAGCAGGCATGGACCTCGGCCTCGCCGGCCCGCGGGTCGGCCGCGGTCAGCTGCGCCAGGCAGGCGTCGTACCCCTCGAGCACGTCGGTGTCGATCGTCGTGGCGTGCTCGGCCGAGGCGAGGACCCGGCCCTCGGCCAGGTCGACGAGGAGGGCCTTGGTGAAGGTCGACCCGAAGTCGACGCAGACGCAGACGTCAGCCGAGGGCACGGTCGAGGTCGGCGATCAGGTCGTCCACGGTCTCGATGCCGACACTGAGCCGGATCAGGTCGGCCGGGACCTCGAGGTCGGTGCCGGCGACGCTGGCGTGGGTCATCCGGCCGGGGTGCTCGATCAGCGACTCGACGCCGCCCAGCGACTCGCCCAGCGTGAAGACCTCGGCCTTCTCGCACACGGCCAGCGCCTGCGCCTCTCCCCCGGAGACCCGGAAGGAGACCATGCCGCCGAAGCGCTTCATCTGCCTGGCGGCCAGCGCGTGGCCCGGGTGCTCGGCCAGGCCGGGGTAGATCACCTGGGAGACCGCGGGGTGGCTGTTCAGGAACTCGACGACCCGCTCGGCGTTGTCGCAGTGGCGGTCCATGCGGACACCGAGCGTCTTGAGGCCGCGGTGAGTGAGGAAGGCGTCGAACGGACCGGGCACCGCACCCATGGCGTTCTGGTGGAAGGTGATCTGCTCGGCGAGCCCGAGGTCGCGGACGACGACCGCGCCACCGACGACGTCGGAGTGGCCGCCGCAGTACTTCGTCGTCGAGTGCAGGACCACGTCGGCGCCGAGGGTCAGCGGCTGCTGGAGGTACGGCGAGGCGAAGGTGTTGTCGACGACGAGCACGGCGCCCGCCTCGTGCGCGACACCGGCGAGCGCCTCGATGTCACCGATGTTCAGCAGCGGGTTGGTCGGCGTCTCGATCCACACCAGCTTGGTCTGCCCGGGACGGATCGCGGCCCGCACGGCGTCGACGTCCGAGACCGCGGCCGGGCTGTGGTCGACCCCCCAGACCTTGGCGACCTTGTCGAAGAGCCGGAAGGTGCCGCCGTACGCGTCGTCGGGGATGACCACGTGGTCGCCGGGCCTGCAGACCGAGCGGATCACGGTGTCCTCGGCGGCGAGGCCGGAGGCGAACGCGAAGCCGCGCTCCCCCTCCTCCAGCGCCGCGATGGCGCCCTCGAGCGCGGTGCGCGTGGGGTTCGCGGAACGGCTGTACTCGTAGCCGCCGCGCAGTCCGCCCACGCCGTCCTGCTTGTAGGTCGAGGTGGCATAGATGGGCGGGATCACCGCACCGGTCATCGGGTCCGGTTCGTAGCCCGCATGGATCGCACGCGTCTCGAAGCCGGACTTGTTCCTGTGCTGCTGTTCGGTCATGGGGCGAGGCTATCGGGCTCGGGAACGGACCGGCGCCCACCGTTGTTGCAGACTCGTGAAAGCACGATCAGCCCCGATCGACCCAGGAGTGCGCGTGTCCCTCTTCTCCCGCCACAAGACCGAGCTCGTCTCCCCCGACCAGGCCCTGCCCGGTCGCAGTGAACGCAACTTCAAGCTCTCCGGGAAGCACCTCGTCCTCGGCACGCCGCTGGTGACCGACGAGGCGCCGGCCGGCTTCGAGGTCGCGATCTTCGGCCTCGGCTGCTTCTGGGGCGCCGAGGAGATCTACTGGCAGGTCCCCGGGGTCTGGTCGACGTCCGTGGGCTACGCCGGCGGCTCGACACCCCACCCGTCGTACGACGAGGTCTGCTCCGGGCGGACCGCCCACACCGAGGCCGTCCGGATCGTCTTCGACCCCTCGAAGGTCTCCTACGCCGACCTGGTCAAGCGCTTCTTCGAGGTGCACGACCCGACCCAGGGGATGCGCCAGGGCAACGACATCGGCACGCAGTACCGCTCGGCGATCTACTTCACGACGCCCGAGCAGGAGAAGACCGCGCGGGAGCTGACCGAGGTCTACGGCGCCGAGCTCAGGCGCCGCCGCCTGGGCGACATCACCACCGAGGTGCGCGAGGCCCCGACGTACTACTACGCCGAGGACCACCACCAGCAGTACTTGGCAAAGCACGTACACGGCTACAGGTGCCACTCGAACACCGGCGTGAAGTTCCCCGAGACCAGCTGACGATCGCCACGGCTCCCCTCGGGTGCGAGCTCGGTGGTGACACCGCCGGGCTCGAGAACGCCGACGCGGACGTGACGCTTGGTCACCTCTTGCCGCAAGGCCTCGGTGGATCCGTTCACGCCGATCTTGGTCATGTTGTCGACGCCGTGGCCGTTCCACGCGACCCGATCGGCGATGGAGCTGATGTTGACGATGTCGGCAACCTGACGGGGGCCGTCCTCGGCTGCCTTGAGCAGGTACGGCAGAGCGGCGTGGGTGGTGTAGAGCAGCCCTTGGGCGTTGATGGCGATCATCCGGTCCCACTCGTCAGGGTCCGCGCCGACGACGGGGCCGAGGAGCATCAGACCGGCGTTGTTGACCAGGATGTCAAGCGTCCGAGCCGCTCGAACGTCTCCCGCACGGCCGCCTCGGCCTGGGTGCGGTCGGAGATGTCGGCCTCGACGACCAGCGCCGTGCCGCCCGCCTTCTCGATCTCGGCGGCGAGGGCTTCGAGGCGGTCCCGGCGGCGGGCCACGAGCGCGACGGTTCCGGTCAGCTTCGATTCATGGGAGGTGATCTCTCCTGACAGAGGGGTGGATTTCCCGCGGGCGGGTCAGGCGTCGTCGTGAGCGAGGCTGCTGGACAGCTCGCGGTGGGCGTCGGCCTGGGCGAGGAGCTCGTTGGCCTTCTGCTCGAAGATGGCCACCGCATCCGCACCGGCGGCGAAGCGGGCCGGCGGCTCTTCGAGCGCCGCGAGCCCGACGAGGGCGCGGGCGAGCTTGGCGGGATCGCCGCCCTGCTTTCCGTCCATCCCCTTCCACGCCTCCACGGTCGCGGTCGTGCGCTCTGCGTAGTCCTCGATCGAGGGATCGGCGTACTGCGTGGACTGCGGGGTCAGGAGCTCGGTGCGGAAGAAGCCAGGTTCGACGAGCATGGTCTTGACGCCGAACGGTGCGACCTCGGGAGCCAGTCCCTCCATGAACCCCTCGACGCCGAACTTCGAGGCGGCGTAGGCGGTCAGGAAGTCCCCCGCCGCGCTGATGCCGGCCGTGGAGGAGATCGTCATCACCAGACCGGAGCGCTGGGCGCGCAGTTGCGGGAGCGCGGCGCGCGTGACGTTGACGGGCCCGAACAGGGTGGTCTCGATCTGGGAGCGGAACGCCTCGGGCGTCATCTCCTCGAAGAACCCGGCCTGGAAGCTGCCGGCATTGTTGACCAGCACATCGAGCCGGCCGAACCGTTCCACGGTCGCGTCAACGGCGGCCTGGGCGGCGGTGGGGTCGGTGACGTCGAGGTCGACGGCCAGCAGATCGTCGTGCTGACCGAGCGCCTGGGTGACGGACTCGGCGTTGCGGGCGGTGGCGACCACCGCGTGGCCGGCGGCCAGGGCGGCCTTGGCGATGTCGACACCGAGGCCCCGACCGGCGCCGGTGATGAACCAGGTCTTCTTCTCGCTCATGGGCGTGCCTCTCCTCTGGATGGTGATGTGCTCTGGGTCCCCACCATTGGCGGTGCCACCCACTACGGAACCAGCCGCGTCTGGAAGGTGGGAGCCCCTGCGAGAGGGGTACCGACAGGGACCCCTGACTCGCTCGAACCGCCCGTAGAGTCGAGGCCATGGAGGACAACGACCACCGCGACGTCCGAGGCGACGTGCGTGCTCAGATCCGGGAGTTCCTCTCCACGCGCCGGGCCAGGCTCAGCCCTGAGCAAGCGGGGCTGCCCGTGTATGGCGGCGACCGCCGCCGGGTGCCGGGGCTGCGCCGCTCCGAGGTCGCTAGCCTGGCCGGGATCTCCCCGGAGTACATGACCAAGCTCGAGCGCGGCACGCCACCGGTGTCTCCGACGGCGTGATCGAGGGGCTCGTGCACGCCCTACAGCTCGACGAGGCGGAGCGGGCGCACCTTGAGGACCTGCTCCGCACGGCGGGACCCCCGCCCGCCGCCCGCCCCGCGTCAGCGGGTCCGCCCCACCGTCCAACGCATCCTCGACTCGTTGACCCTGGCACCCGCGTTCGTGCTCAACGGCCGACTCGACCTCCTCGCCGCCAACGACCTCGGGGCTGCGCTGTACGCACCCATCTACGCCGACCCCACCCGGCCGGCCACAATGCCCGGTTCGTCTTCCTCTACCACCAACCACCCGGTCTTCCGCGACTACGACAAGGCCGCCAACGACACCGTGGCCCTGCTGCGCGCCGAAGCCGGCCGCGACCCCTACGACCGGGACCTCTCAGACCTGATCGGGCAGCTCTCCACCCGCGGCAGCGAGGACTTCCGCCGCCGCTGGGCCGCGCACAACGTCCGCGTCCACACCAGCGGCATCAGTCCTCCACCACCCTCTGGTAGGGGACCTCGACCTGCCCTTCGAGTCCTGGGCCCCTTCAGCCCACCTGGACGCAGGAACGCACTCATCTCGGCAGATCCGGGCGCCTGAACGTGGCGCCGATCAAGGCGAGTACTACGTGCACAACTACCAGCGGTACCTCGCCAAGAACCCGCACGGCTACCGCTGCCACGCCAACGGGTGTGAAGTTCCCGGAGACCGCCTCACGGCGTCGCCATGCGGGCCCCGCGATCCTCAGACTGCGGGCACTCCGTCGTTCGCGCGGATCGCGCCATGAGCGGATGCGGTGCTGACCTGGCGGAGGAGTGCTGTCCTGGAGGAATCTCACTTACAGTGCACGTCATGGAACAGACGTGAAGCGCCCGCTCCGCTTGGCGATCGTCGATGACTACGCAGTCGTGGTCGCAGGAGTCGCCGCGATTCTCGCCCACGAGCACATCGACGTGGTCGAGACCGGAGCCTCGACGCCGGTCATCTCCGACGTCGACATCGTCCTCTACGACACCTTCGCCCAGATCCACGGCAACGCGGTCGACCTCGAAGACTTCGTCCGCGACAGTGACGCCAAGGTGGTCGTCTACAGCTGGAACCTCAACCCGCAGCTCATCGAGGAGGCGATGGCCGCAGGTGCCCGCGGCTACCTCTCCAAGGTGCTCACCGGACCTCAGATCGTCGCTGCCCTCCGGCGGGTCATGGACGGTGAGGTCGTCATCCTGGCCGGCGACATGGAGACGAGCGTCGGCGGCGCAGGCGACTGGCCCGGGCGATCAGCGGGCCTGTCTCCCCGCGAGGCCGAAGTCGTCGCCCTGATCACCCAAGGACTCAGCAACCAGGACATCGCTGACCGCGCGTTCATCAGCATCAACTCGGTGAAGACCTACATCCGCACCGCCTACCGCAAGATCGGCGTCAACCGGCGCGCGCAAGCAGTCCTGTGGGGTGTGCAGAACGGCTTCGAGCCCGACACGCTGCGAACGATCGACCCCGCTCTCCTGCTGCGCTCGAAGTCCGAGGCACCACGCCCTTCCGGCCACTGACGGTGACAGGCGCGGTGCTGATGGCTGCCGCGCGGGCGACAAGACCACGACATCCAGACCGTGGACTGGGGGTTCTCGTCGAAACCAACTCGCCGGTAACCTCTCGCCTGGTTCCCGTTCGCTGATCATCCCCCGTGTCAGCGAACGGGAACCGCCATCTCGCGCTTCTCCTCCGACGTGTCAGGTGTGCACCTCTCTCAGAGACCGTCGCCCGATTGTCGGGACCTTGGCCTCGTGCGTGGCTCCGGTGCGGGGCGCATCGTCGAAGCACGGGGGGCGTGTCCCCCCGCTCCCCGAGCAGCGGGCGCAGCGCCCCGATTCCTCACTCCCCCGTGGCAGGACCGGGGCGCTGTCGCGTGGTCGCTCTCAAGACGGCACCCCGTCGGTCGCGCGGATCGCGGCAGATGCCTGCGTACAGACCGGCGCCCAATGGAACTGTGAGCTCCCTGCCAGACCAGCCAGGCGCCGCCGATCTCGGCGACGGCGGCAAGGCCGAACAGCATCAGGGACTTGCCGATGAGCATGTGGGCAGTGTGCCAGCGTGCACGACCGGTCAGGACCGGTCGGGGGCTCGGGTCAGGTCGATCGGCACCGGACCGGTCCTGTCGCAGGCCGCTGCTCCGGTGGCGGCTTGTGGAGAGGCGCGACGGCGGTCGTGGCTCGTCGCATCGTCTCTCCTCGCCTCGGGTCACCCAAGGTAGGTAAGGATCCAGTGCCAACGGTGCCGCGACACCGCGGCTTGTCCAGCCTGCCCCGGGATCTCGCGCTCATCGAGCACCTCGCCAAGAAACCGCACGGCTACCGCTGCCACGCCCACACCGGCGTGAAGATTCCCGCCTGAGGGTGTCGTTTCCGCCGGAGGCCGTTCGTAGGGTAGGTGGAGGCGGACAGCGGGTCCGCCCGAGCCGGGGGAGCAGACATGCCCGAGTACCTCATCTATTTCAACCAGCAGTGGGTGGGTGACCACACCGAGGAGTGGTTCCGCGGGCGCGGGCCGATCGCCATGGCGGTCCTGGCCGAGATGAAGGCCGCCGGGGCCTATGTCTTCGCCGGGGGTCTGGAGGAGGAGGACGGCCCGGTCTTCAGCGCCGACGCCACGAGCGGCACGTTGACGTTCACCGACGGGCCCTTCGTCGAGACCAAGGAGTTCCTGGGCGGACTGACCGTGGTGGACGTGCCCGACGAGGAGGCCGCCAGGATGTGGGCCGGCAAGATCGCGGAAGCGTGCGGCTGGCCCCAGGAGGTTCGCCGCTTCAAGCCGCAGCCCGGACAAGCCGGCCAGTGACGTGAGCGGGCCCCACAGCGCGTGCTGTGGGGGCCCGCTCCCTGCTCCGCGGTCAGGCGGCGTCGAGGAGCAGTCCGTCGTCCAGCGCGACGGGGGTCGCGGCTTCCATCTCGCCCCGCCGGATCAGGGTCAGCGAGGCGAACAGACCGACCGCGGCAATGATCGCGCCCGCCATGAAGGCGTTGGAGAACCCGTCGACCAGCGCCTGGGACGGGACCGCACCCGATGCGAGCGAGTCCCCGGTCCGTGAGGTCGCCACGGTCGAGAGCGCGGCGATCCCGAGCGCGCCGCCGATCTGCTGCGAGGTGTTGATCAGCCCGGACGCGAGCCCGGCCTCCGCCGGACGCACACCAGTGAGCGCGGCGATCGAGATCGGCACGAACGAGAACCCGATCCCGACGCCGATGACCAGGAAGCCCGGCAGCAGGTCGCGCAGGTACGTGCCGTCGGCCGACACCTGCGTGAAGAACAGCAGGCCGGTGGTGAGCATGGTCATCCCGACCACGAGAACCGGCTTGACCCCTACGCGGGTCACCAGCTGGCCGGCCACGGCCGACCACAGGATCGCCGTACCGGCGACCGCGAGGTAGGCGACGCCTGTCTTCATGGCGGAGTAGCCCAGGACCTGCTGCATGTAGAGGGTCAGCATCAGGAACATCGAGAACAGCGCCGTCCCGAGGATGAAACCGGCCACGTTCGCTCCGCTCACGGTCCGGGTCCGCAGGATTCCGAAGCGCATCAGCGGCTCGGGGTGACGCAGCTCCCAGGCGACGAAGCCCGACAGCAGCAGGGCCGAGATCGCGAACACCGCGACCGCCTGCGTCGACAGCCACCCGTGCCGACCAGCCTCGGTGATCGACAGGACCAACCCGGAGAGCCCCGTGGTCACGAGGACCGCACCCGGCGCGTCGAACCGCTGGACGCGGGCGTCGCGGCTCTCGCGCAGGAGCAGGGGGGCCAGGACGAAGCCCAGGACGCCGACCGGCACGTTGACGAAGAAGATCCACTCCCAGCTGAGGGCGTCGGTCAGGACTCCCCCGAGGAGTACGCCGGCCACGGCGCCGAAGCCGCCGACGGCACCCCAGGCGCCGAGGGCGATGTTGCGCTCGCGTCCCTCGACGAACGTCGTCGACAGGATGGACAGGGCGGCGGGCGTGATGATCGCCGCGCCCAGGCCCTGGAGGGCGCGCGCGCCGATCAGCGAGGGCTCGGACCAGGCCAGGCCTGCGAGCAGGGACGCCGCGCTGAACACGACGATCCCGGCGAGGAAGAGCCGTCGTCGGCCCAGCATGTCGGCGGCGCGGCCGCCGAGCAGCAGGAAGCCGCCGAACACCAGGGCGTAGGCGCTGATGACCCACTGGAGGTCGCCCTGGGAGAACCCGAGGTCGGTCTTGATCGAGGGCAGTGCGACGTTCACGATCGCGATGTCGAGGACGACCATGAACTGGACCACGCACAGCAGCGCGAGGGCCAGCCACTTGCGCCGGTCGGTGTACACCATCGTCGTTCCTTTCAATTTCGTAGTAGGTACAACGACCGTAGGCTCCAGAACTTGTTTTTTGCAAGTGTTTCGTGGTGAATAGTCATCGAGTGGTACTCTTTTGGTATGGCGAAGCGGTATGAGCAGTACTGCCCGATGGCACACGCCCTCGATCTGGTCGGGGACCGCTGGGCCCTCCTCGTGGTTCGCGAGCTGATGCACGGCCCCAAGCGCTACACCGACCTCGTCGAGGGGCTGCCCGGGATCGGGACCAACATCCTGGCCGCGCGGCTGCGCGACCTCGAGCAGGCGGACGTGGTCACGCGGCGCACGCTGCCGCCACCGGCCGCGTCGAAGGTCTACGAGCTCACCGACTACGGGCGCGAGCTGCGGCCTGCGCTGCGCGAGCTGGCCCTGTGGGGTGCCCGCTCGCTCGGGCCGCCGACACTCGAGGCCGGCCTGTTCGACGGCTGGGTGGCGAACGCCATGGACACCGTCCTGGCCCCCCGGGCACCGGCGGGACGCTTCGAGCTCCGCGTCGGCGACGAGGTCGCCTCGATGGTCGACGGCGAGGTCCGCCGCGGGCCGGTCGACGACCCGGACGTCGTGGTCGAGGCGGATCCCGCGTCGATCTACGACATGTTCGTCAACCAGCGTCTCGACCGGGTGGCCGTGACCGGGGACCGCGACCTGCTCGAGCGGCTGGTCGCGACGGCCCCCCCGCGCGTCGACGCACCCCTCAGGGCGTAGGCGACAACTGGACGGACGCCCGCCGACGACCCGTTCAGTGCACGAGGGCCTTGAGCGCGATCAGGACGCCCGCGATCAGTCCCACGCTGACGGCCTGGAGGAGCGCGCCGGTCGTGCCCGTGCCCGACAACCGGGCGGCGACGTACCCGTAGCCGGCGATGAGGCCCAGGCCGGTCCACTTCGCCAGGGTGAACGCCGCGTCGAACCCGACCAGGTCGACGACAGCGGCGAGGAAGAAGACGCAGGGGAACGAGATGCCGAAGGCGACAGCCGCCGAGGCGCCCACGATCGTCCGCAACGGTTCGGTCGAACCGCCCAGGCTGGATCGAGCGCGTGCGCCGACCACCTCGCTGTACAGCTCGGCGAGGGAAACCGCCACCGCCGTGGCCAGCAGCGTGCCGACGGCGACGCCGGGGGTGGAGGGATGAGCCTCCATGGTGAGGACGAGGGCCAGTCCGATGATCGAGCCGTAGATGACCCGCGAGACCTGGCCCGACCGCAGGTGGGAGGCGAGCCGTGGATGCAGGGCCATGGGGCGACGCCCTCCCAAGGGGGTCCAGGTCGTTTCGCTTCAATGTCTCACAACCGACGCTCCCGTAGAGTTCCGACGTGACCGAGCTCCCTCGCAAGGCTGTCGCACGTACGGCGCGCCTCGCTGCGCTGCCGCTGGGGTACGCCGGCCGCAACGCGCTCGGATTCGGCAAGCGGCTCGGCGGCCAGTCCGCCGAGGCGGTGATGTCCGAGATCCAGCAGCGCACCGCCGAGCAGCTGTTCCGCACCCTGGGCGAGCTCAAGGGCGGGGCGATGAAGTTCGGCCAGGCCCTGTCCGTGCTCGAGGCCGCGCTGCCCGAAGAGGTCGCCGAGCCCTACCGCGAGCAGCTCACCCGGCTGCAGGACTCCGCTCCCCCGATGCCGACCCAGACCGTGCGCGACGCCCTCGCCCGCGACCTCGGGCCGGACTGGAAGGAGCAGCTGGTCTGGCTCGACGGCGGCCCGACCGCCGCGGCGTCGATCGGCCAGGTGCACAAGGGGCGCTGGCACGACGGCCGCGAGGTCGCCGTCAAGGTGCAGTACCCCGGCGCCGGGGACGCGCTGCGGTCCGACCTGCGCCAGCTGGCGCGGCTCGCCCGGACCATCGGCCCCCTCATGCCGGGCGTCGAGATCAAGCCGTTGATCGCGGAGCTGCAGTCCCGCGCGACCGAGGAGCTCGACTACCACCTCGAGGCCGAGGCCCAGCGCACCTTCGCCGAGGCGTTCCGCGACGACCCCGACATCGTGGTGCCCGACGTCGTGGCCGTCGGCGCGACCGTGCTGATCACCGAGTGGCTCGAGAGCCCCACGTCGCTGGCCTCCGTCATCGCGGACGGCACCCAGGAGGAGCGGGACCACTACGCCGAGCTCTTCGTGCGCTTCCTCTTCTCGGGCCCGGCGCGCACCGGCATGCTGCACGCCGACCCGCACCCCGGGAACTTCCGCGTGATGCCCACCCCCGACGGCGCACCCGGTCGGATGGGCGTCCTCGACTTCGGCGCGGTGGCCCGACTGCCCTCGCGCGGGCTGCCCGAGGCGATGGGCCGCCTGATCCGGATCGCGGCCACCGAGGACAAGGACCAGCTGGTCGAGGGCCTGCGCCGCGAGGGCTTCATCAAGGACCGCGTGAAGGTCGACCCCGACCTGCTGCTGGACTACCTCGGCCCCTTCATCGAGCCGGCCCGCGTCGAGCGCTTCCGGTTCTCCCGGGCCTGGATGCAGGGACAGTTCCAGCGGATCAACAACCCGCGCTCCCCGTCGTACACCGTGGCGATGAAGCTCAACCTGCCGCCGGCGTACCTCCTGATCCACCGCACCTGGCTCGGCGGCGTCGGCGTGCTCAGCCAGCTCGAGGCCGAGGCGCCGTTCCGGCAGATCCTGCGGGAGTCGCTGCCGGGCTTCGCCGAGCCGAGCTGAGCACCACCGCAGCCGCGGCGGCACCCGCGACGCCGCACAGCGGCCAGAGCAGGGACGGCGCGGCCGCATAGATCGCTGTCCCGATGGGGGCCGCGAGCATGGTGCCGCTGGTGGCGGCGCCGGTGTAGAGGCCCTGGTACTGCCCCACCAGGTGATCGGGTGCGGCGTCGAGCACGTGGGCCGTGGCGGTGGTCTTGTAGAGGATCTCGCCGGCGGTGAGCACGACCATCGCCAGGACCGCGGTCGCCGCGGAGACCGGCAGGCCGAACAGCGCGAACCCGATGCCGACCAGGCCGTAGCCGGTCGCGATGATGGGGTACGACGCGAACCGGCGCAGGCGTAGCGCCACCGGCAGCTCGAGCACCAGGATCAGTCCGGACCCGAGCGCGATGAGCGCGGTGTAGAGCGCCACCGGCTGCCCCTCGTCGCGCAGGTGGATCGGCAGCGTCGTGTAGAGCTGGCGGTAGACGATGTCGACCAGCACCACCGCGGGCAGGAGCGTCATCAGCGCGCGGTCCGCGCGCAGCGCCTCCCAGAGGCTGGTGGTCGGCTCGACCGAGCCGAGGGGCGGCTCGTCCCTGGGCAGCATCGGCGCGATCACGAACCGCACCGCCAGTGTCATCAGGCCGTCGACGACGAACAGCGCGTCGTAGTTCTGCGACACGATCAGCGCCCCCAGCGGGGGTCCGATCACGAAGCCGGCATTCGAGGCGGCGCGGCCGATCGCGACCGACGTACGCCGGTCCCCGCGCTGGACCGCCAGCGCGTTGAGCGCGCCGATCGACACCCCGGCCGTGGCGCCGAGGTAGGCCAGCACCGGCAGGGCGACCGCGAGCACGGCGACCGGGAGCCAAGGGACCGCGGCGACCCCGAGGCCGGTGACCGTGGAGCAGACCAGGAGGGTCCGGCGGTGGCCGAACAGGTCACCCCACCGGCCGCCCGTGAAGTTGCCGAGCAGCATGCCCACGCCGTAGCCGCCGGCGACCAGTCCTGCGGTCGTCACCGCCAGGTCGCGCGGGCCGGTCAGGTAGAGGGTGAGGAACAGCATCAGGAAGGAGCTGGCCGAGCTGACGAACCTGCCCACCGCGAGCACCCAGACCAGGCGCGGGACGTCGCGGAGATTCACGCCGCGAAGTCCATCACGGCTGGGCCGGCGACCGCTGCCGACTTCCCGGCGTTGCGCGCTCCAGGTGCCGAGTCGGCGTGAAGTTCCCCGCTCGGGGTGCCGAGTCGGCGTGAAGTTCCCCGCTCGGGGTGCCGAGTCGGCGTGAAGTTCCCAGCCCAGGACGCCGAGTCGGCGTGAAGTTCCCAGCTCGGGGTGCCGAGCAACCCTCTCCACAGATGAGCCCGAGCTCCTTCCTCTCGAACACCTGTTCGAGTATCATGAGGTATGGCTTCGCGACAGCTCGACGACCTCGACCCGGCCGGGACCCTGGCCCGGGCCGAGGAGCTGCTGCGCCAACGCCGTGCGGTCGAGCTCGAGGACCTGCAGGCGGTCGCGCACTGGGCCGACCTGCACGCCTGCCGACCCCCGCCGCGGACCGGGTGGGCGGCGGCGCTGGTGCGGGGAGGACCGGCTGGTCCAGGTCGGCGGTGAGGGCACCCCGCTGGTCCAGGAGCTCTGCCTGCCCGAGCTCGCGATCGCCCGGCGGGTGCACCCCCTGACCATGCGTTCGGTGATGGCCGACGTCCTCGACCTGCGCCACCGCCTGCCCCATGACCTGGGCGGTGGTCGAAGCCCTGGACGCCGAGGCGTGGCTGGCCCGCCGCGTCGCGGTCCTGACCCGCCACCTGGATCCCGCTCCGGCTGCGATCGTGGACGCCGCGATCGCCGAGGCGATCGCCGGCCAGGCACCCTCGCGGGTCCTGGAGCTCGCCGCGGCCAAGGTGATCGAGGTCGACCCCGCCGGACACGCCGCGAAGCTCGCGGCCGAGGCCCGGCGCCGGTTCGTGTCCCTGTCCCAGACCGACGAGCACGGCCTGCGTCTCGTGATCGCCCGGATCACCGCCGGCGACGCCGTGTGGATCGACGCGATGGTGGCCCGGGTCGCCGAGATCCTCACCACCCGCCCCGACCTCCGCCCCGAGACCCCCACCGAGATCACCCGCGACGAGGCCCGCGCGCTCGCGTTCGGGTGGCTCGCCCGCCCCGCCGAGCTCCTCACCCTGCTCCTCGAAACCGCCGACACCACCCCCGCCGACCCCGGCCCGGACGAGGAGCCCGCCGACCCGGCCGACGACGCTGCCGCGGGCGAGGAACCCGACGCGGAGCCCGAGCCCGAGGAGCCGGTCGAGCCGTCGCGGGCGATCACGCTCACCGACCGGGCCCTGGACCTCCTCCGCGGGTCGACCTGCAGCGGCTGCGCCCGAAGACGGTGCTCTACGTCCACCTCCACCAGGGCGCCGTCGAGGCCACCACCGGCGGCGTGGCCCGCGTCGAGGGCCTGGGTCCGCTCCTCCTGACCCAGGTCAAGACCCTCCTCGCCCACACCCACGTGACCCTCAAACCGGTCATCGACCTCCATCGACCGGGTCTCGGTCAACTCCTACGAGTTCCCCGAGACCATCAAGGAACGCCTCCACCTCCGCGTCCCCGCCGAAGCGTTCCCCCACGCCACCCGGATCAGCCGCAAGGTCGACATCGACCACCCCGTCCCCTTCGACCCCCACGGACCACCCGGCCAGACCGGCACCCACAACGCCGCACCCCTGGGCCGCACCGGACACCGAGCCAAGACCCACCTCGGCTACCACCTCACCCAGACCGAGCACGGCGACTACCTCTGGTCCACCCCCCACGGACTGCACCGCCTCGTCGACGACACCGGCACCCACCCCATCGACGACCTCACCGCCACCACCCTGACCCTCGGCCAGGACCTCGACCGCGCCCTCGACCGACTGCTGCACCTGCACCGCACCGGCGCGCTCTCACGATCCTGACGTCCGCACGCGCAGCGGAGGCTGGTTCAGGCGAGCGGCAGGAACATCACGTGCAACCCGACGTCTCCGTGCGTCGGTGAGCGGAACGCACCTGGGACGGTGCCGACGATCTCGAAGCCGAGCGACTGCCACAGGCGTACGGCGGCGGTGTTGGTCTCGACGACCGCGTTGAACTGGATGCCGGCGAAGCCCCGGTCGCGGTGCCACTGCACGACGTACTCACCCAGCGCGCGGCCGACGCCGCGGCCGCGCGCGTCGGGCGCCACCATGAACGACGCGGTGCCGATGTGGGCACCGTTGCCGGGCCGGTTCGGGCCCATCTTCGCGCTGCCCAGGATGGTGCGCCCGCGCCCGGCGCTGTCCTCCTCGAGCACGACCGTCTCGCCCGGCGGCTGCTCCATCCACCAAGGGCGGCCGGTCTCGATCGTGAGGCCTGCGGGGAAGGCGTAGGTCTCGCCGGCCTGCACGGTGGCGTCGAAGAAGGGCCAGATCGCCGGCCAGTCCTCGGCAGTGGCGATGCGGATCGTCACTCTCCGGTCTGCCCGTCGATCGACTCGCGGATCAGGTCGGCGTGCCCGTTGTGGCGGGCGTACTCCTCGATCATGTGCAGCAGGATCCAGCGCAGGCTGAACCTCCCCTCCCCCTCGTGCCGGCTCTCCCGGACCGACAGCTGGCCCAGGCCCCCCTGGGCCAGCGCCTGGTCGATGCACCGGTCCGCCGCGACGACCGACTCGTCGAAGAGGCTGCGCAGCCAACCGGGCTCGTCCTCGGCGGCGGTGTGCCACTCCCAGTCGCGGTCGGCGTTCCAGTCCACCGAGTTCCAGGGCTCGGCGTCGTCGTTGCCCAGCAGGACCACGCTGAACCAGTTGTCCTCGACGAGCGCGAGGTGCTTGAGCATGCCGCCGAGGGTCATCGTGGACGGAGGGTGCGTGGCATTGAGCTGCGCGGCATCCAGCCCCTCGGTCTTCATCCGCAACGTGTCGCGGTGGTAGTCGAGGAACGCGCGCAGTGACGCCACCTCGTCGAGGGCCAGGGGTGGGTCGATGCGTGCGACGGAGGTCATGCGGGTCACGCTAGTGCGCGCGGTTCAGGCCAGCATCCCGGTTTCCGGCCTGCGGTCGGTGATGCAGTACGCCGTGCCGGCAGGGTCGGTGAGCACGCTCCAGTGCGAGTGCCGGTCCTGCAGGCTCGCGCCGAGCCCCAGGTGCCGGGCGGTCTCGGCCGAACGGTCGGTGGTCGCCACGTCGAGGTGCGCGGTGACCGGGCCCCGCGCGTGCCCCAGCCGCTGGAGCAGCAGTCGCAGCGGCAGGCCCTCGGGACGCACCAGCGAGTGGAACTCCTCGGCAAACGGCGAGGCACGACTCTCCCACCCGGTGAGCTCGTGCCAGAACAGGCACTCGGTGTCGAACGACTCCGCCGGGATGTCGAGGCAGACCTGGTCGACCAGCGAGGCGTGTCCTCCGGGCCACCGCGCGGCAGGCGGCCGCATCTCGGAGGGGTGCCGGACGAAGCAGAACGTGTACCCGCCCGGAGAGCGCAGCACGACGTAGCCACGCTCGTGGCGCACCAGGACGTGGGCTCCCACCGACACCGCATCGGCCGCGGCCTCGGTCGGGTCGTCGACGTGCAGGTCGAGGTGCACCCGCGACGCTCCGTCGACGATGCGCTGCACCCGCAGGTAGTCGTCCCCCACGGGCGGCAGCAGCGTCGCGAACTCGCCCTCGTCGCCGCGTACGGCGGACAGCTCGTAGCCGGTCACGCCACGCCAGAACGCCACCCCCGCGTCGAAGTGGTCCGGAGCGAAGTCGAGGAACGCGCTCAGCCAGAACGGGGTCATGCCTCCGACACTAGGCTGGATCGCCTGGACCCACGCGAGGAGTCGCCATGAAGTTCCCGCCGCTCAGCCGCCGCTGGTTGGTTCCCAGCCTGGTGGTCGCACTCGCGGCCCTCCTGCTCGGCGCGGGCGCGGGCGCCGCGTTCGAGGCCGAGAGCGTCGGCAGCTACTGGCGCGGCCTGTGGTGGGCGATCTCCTTGATGACCACGGTCGGGTTCATCGGGCCTCCCCCCAACTCCCTGGAGGGCGCGATCGTGTCGATCATCCTGATGATCAGCGGCTTCCTGCTGCTCTCCCTGCTGAGCGCCGCCCTGGCGTCGCTGTTCGTGCGCGAGGACGAGGAGCCCTACGAGCGGCGGGAGCGCGCGGCCGACGCCGAGATCCTCGTGGCACTCGGCTCCATCCTCGAGCGGATCGACGACCTCGAGCGGCGGCTCTCGTCGGAGTCCGCAGCCGACGCCGACCCCCCGCCAGACCCGCGTTAGCGATCCACCCAGCGCTCCCCCGCCGCGACGGCCATGGCGGTACCTGCGCTGAGCTCGGCGACGAGGGCGTGCAGGCGCTCCTCGTCCGCGGGAGGTACGCCGAGGCGCAGCGTGACGTGCGCGCCGTACGTCGTGTCCAGGACCGCGATCCCCCGGGACCGGAGCTCGCTCTCGACCCGCCCCGCCTCGCCATGGCCGATGTCGAGGGTGAGCTCGCGGACCAGCTCCCGGCGCCGGGTCCCGGTCACGTCGAGGCCGGCGCGTACGGCGTCGCTGTACGCCCGCACCAGCCCGCCGGCGCCCAGTAGCGTCCCACCGAACCACCGGGTGACGACCGCGACGACGTCGCTGACCCCGCGACCGCGCAACACCTCGAGCATCGGGGCACCGGCGGTCCCGGCAGGCTCGCCGTCGTCGCTGGAGCGCTCGACCTGGCCACCGGGACCGAGCACGAACGCCGAGCAGTGGTGCCGCGCGTCCCAGTGCTGCTTGCGGAGCCGCTCGACGACGGCGCGGGCGGCGGCCTCGTCCTCGACCCGCTCGAGCGTGCAGAGGAAACGCGACCGCTTCACCTCGATCTCCGCCTCGCCGTTGCGGGCGATCGTCAGGTAGCTCGTCGGGTCGCTGCTCATCCCCGGAAGCCCAGTCATCCCCAGAAGCCCAGCACGTCGCCGCCGATCCGGACGATGAACGCGGAGACGACCACGATGAAGAAGACGCGGACGAACCGCGAGCCGCGCACGACCGCCGTACGCGCCCCGACGTAGCCGCCGAGCAGGTTGGCCAGGCCCATGACCAGGCCGACCTTCCACAGCACCGCGCCCTGCGGGACGAAGACGCACAGCGCCGCCAGGTTGGTCGCCCAGTTCGCCAGCCGCGCCTTGGCCGAGGCCTCGAGGAAGCTGTAACCCAGCCAGCCCACCAGGGTGAACACGAAGAAGCTGCCGGTGCCGGGACCGAGCGCGCCGTCGTAGAAGCCGATCACGAGCCCGGTCCCCATCGCCGCGAGCGTGTGGTGGTGCCCGGCGAAGCGGAGCACGGTGTCGCCGCCCAGCGACGGCTTGAACACGACGTACCCGCCGACCACGATCAGCGCGACCAGCACGATCGGGTCGAACGCCGAGCGGGGCAGCCGGGACGCCACGAGGGCGCCGAGCACTGAGCCGGCGAAGGCCAGCAGCATGAGCGGCCCGAACGTGCGCGGGTCGGGGCGGACCCGCCGGTAGTACGTCGCGGAGCTGACCGTCGTCCCGCAGATCGAGGCCAGCTTGTTGGTGGCGAGCACCTGCACCGGGGCCGCGCCCGGCAGCCCGAGCAGCAGCGCCGGCAGCTGGATCAACCCGCCCCCACCGACCACCGCGTCGACGAAGCCGGCCGTGAGACCCGCCAGGGCGAGCAGGGTGAGCACGGTCGCCGACGGGTCACCCATGGGCCGAAGCGTAGGTGTTGAGCTCTACGGTGAAGCGTGCGCATCGTCTCCCTGCTCCCGTCGACGACCGAGATCCTGTTCGCCATCGGCGCCGGCCCCGACGTGGTCGGCGTGACCTTCGAGTGCGACTTCCCCGAGGAGGCGCGCAGCCGCACGATCGTGTCCACCTCGGCGCTGCCGGAAGGGCTGGCCCCCGCCGAGATCGACGCCTTCGTGGTCGCGGCGATGGCGCGGGGCGAGGACCTCTACCACCTCGACGAGGGGGCGCTGTCCGGCCTGGACGCCGACCTCGTGGTCACCCAGGACCTGTGCGCTGTCTGCGCGGTCGACGTGTCGGTCGTCGACGACGCGCTCGCCCACCTGGGGTGTACGGCGGACGTCCTCACCATCGACCCCCACACGCTGGAGGAGGTGTTCGAGTCGATCCTGACGCTGGGGCGGGCGACGGGCCGCCTCTCCGCGGCCGAGTCCCTGGTGGGCTCGCTGCGGGCCCGGCTGGACGCCGTACGCGCCCGGGTCGCCGGCCTGCCCCGTCCCCGCGTGATGCTGCTGGAGTGGACCGACCCGCCGTTCGCGCCGGGCCACTGGGTGCCGGAGATGATCGAGGCCGCGGGCGGGGAACCGCTGATCGGGACGCCGGGCTCGAAGTCGCTGCGCACCACCTGGGACGCCGTCCGTGCCGCCGCACCCGACCTCGTCGTCGCAGCGCCGTGCGGCTACGACCTCGCCGGCGCCTCGGTGCTGGCCGACGAGCTGGTCGCCTCGGGCGTGCTGCCGCCCGGCGTGCCCGTGCACCCCGTCGACGCGAACGCCGCCTGGGCCCGGCCCGGCACCCGGCTGGTCGACGGGGTCGAGGAGCTGGCCGCGATCCTGCACCCGGTCCGCTAGGAGGCCACGGCCAGGGGTTGAGCCAGCGCCGAGTGGGTCGCCAGCGCCAGCCCGGCCTGCCATCCCGGGGCGCGGGCTCCGGCAGGCGGCCCGAGGCGGCGCATGTCGTGCCCACTCGAGGCGAGCAGCCACGAGACCATCGAGTTCGAGTTCCACCTCTCGCCGGTGCGTGCCTCGTCCCGACCCCAGGTCAGGGCCGGCACGAGCGGGACCAGGGCGAGCAGCCGGAGCGCCTGCTCGGCCCGGTCGCTCACCTGCACGTCGGCGTACTCGGCGGCCAGGCCCGGGATCACGCCGGCGCGCCATCGCCGCACCTCGTAGCGGAACAGCGGGGAACGGCCGAGCAGCCGGGACCCGACCGGGCCCTCCACGACGACGCCGCGGTCCGTGGCCGGGCCCCTCCAGGCGGGAGCCATCTCGACCATGAAGTACTCATGGCCCAGATGCACCTCGAGCGCCGAGTGGTGGATGTCGCGGGACGAGCGGTGGTTCGCGCGGACGGACGGACCGCCCGCGCCCAACGGCAGCCAGTGGAGCTGCACCCTCGCGGGCGGGTTCATACCTCACGGTGCGCCGGGCCGTCCGGACCTCCCAGAGTCTTTGGTCCTCCCCGGGTCGGGTGCCGCGTCAGGGCTGCCGCACCACCACGGGCACCCGCTGCACGTGGTTGTTGGCCATGGCCTGCCGGTTCCAGCGCTGTTCCAGGGGCTGCACGTTGCCGGCGGCGTCGGTCGCGCGCGCCGACAGCTCGAACCGGCCGGGGCTCTCGGCCTGCCAGGTCCACGACCAGCCACGCCAGGCATGCCGCCCAGCCACCGGCCCGAGGTCGGCGTCGGCCCAGGTGGCGCCGCCGTCGACACTGACCTCCACCCGCTCGACGGGAGCGAGCCCGGACCAGGCCCGTCCGGTGAGCAGGTGGGTGCCCACGTCGACGATGCGGGTGCGGCTCTGGAAGTCGGGGAAGCCGGGCGGGCGGACCAGGGCGCGCGGCTGGATCCGGGTGACCGGCTCGCCGGCCTCGTCCGCGTCCTGCTTGATGCGGTAGGAGGTCTCGTTCTGGTAGCCGTCGAAGGGGCGGTCCAGCACGGTGATCCGGACGAGCCACTTCACGTGCGCCATGCCGTACCACCCGGGCACGATCAGGCGCAGCGGAGCGCCGTGCTGCGGGGGCAACGGCTGCCCGTTCATCGTGTGGGCCAGGAACAGGTCCCCCGACTGCGCCGTGGCGATCGGGAGGCCGCGCTGGTAGTCCTGCTCGACGCCACGTTCGACACCGTGGTCGGCGCCGGTGAAGACGACATCCACGGCACCGTCGCGCACCCCTGCCTGCTCCAGCAGCGACGCGAGCGGGACCCCCGTCCACTCCCCGGTGCCGACGGCCTCGTCGAGCCACGGCTGGCTGACCGGACGCGGGGTCAGGCGGGCCCGGCCGTTCCCGGCGCACTCCAGCGTCACCCGCTCCGTGATCGTGGGCAGCGCGAGGATCGCCCCGAGGTCGAGGCTGACGGGGTGTTCGACGTGCCCGTCGATCTCCAGCCGCCACGTTGTCGGGTCCACCAGCGGGATGTCGTAGTGGACCAGCACGTAGTGCAGGCCGGGCGGTGTGATCTCCAGGTCGAGCATCTCCAGCGGCATGCCGTGGTTGCGCGTCGCCAGGTGCAGCTCGTCGAGGGAGATCGCCTCACCCGGCTCGGCGATGCGGGCCGGGGGGCTGATGTCGTGGTCGATGGTGGTCATGGCTCCACCTCCTCAGGACTGTCGTAGCACCGGCGCGGGCCTGCGTCCATGGCCCAGCAGGGCGGACGGATCAGTCGCCGACCCAGAACCCGCGCCCGCCGAACCAGTCGCCGTACTGGCCACCGCCCGAGCCACCCGGGCCCCGCGAACCGAGGTAGGAACCGACGACGGCCGCACCCAGGTCGTCGAGCTCGGGCGCGACCACCCGGCCGTCGACGCGCTTGGCCATCGAGTCGATGAAGCGGGCCAGACCCGGGTCCTCGCCGAGCCGGAAGAACGTGGTCTGGGCACCGAGCCGCCCGGCGTTGTCGAGCTCGCGCACGGCGTAGGCGATGGTCAGCGGGTGCGGCGGGTAGGCGAAGAAGACCTCGCCGTCGGGCTCGAGGTGGGAGGTCGGCTCACCGTCGGTGACGATCAGCAGCACCGGCTGGGCCTGGGGGTGCTTGCGGAAGTGACGGTTGGCCAGCAGCAGGGCGTGGTGGAGGTTCGTGCCCTTCGCCCACATCGCGTCCAGCCCGGTCAGCTCCTCGATGTCCATCACGGCGGCATGCCGGCCGAAGCCGATCAGCTGGAGCGCGTCGCCGCGGAACCGGCTCTTGATCAGGGTGTGCAGCGCCAGGGCGGTCCGCTTCATCGGCACCCAGCGGCCGTCCATGGCCATCGAGAACGACGTGTCGACCAGCAGCGCGACGCACGCCTGGGTGCGCGCCTCGGTCTCGGTGACCTCCACGTCGCGGATGTCGATCCGGACGCGCGCCCGCCCGTCGGTCGAGCTCGTCGAGACCCCCTCCGAGACGGTCCGGACCACGGCGTTCGTGACCGTCCGGGTGACGTCCCACGGCTCGGTGTCCCCGAACGCCCACTCCCGGGTGGCGCCGCTGCGCTCCCCCGCGGCACCGGCCTGGCGCAGGTCGCGCTGGCCCTGGCGCCCGGACATCCGGTTCGCGACGTCCCTGAGCAGGGCCTTGCCGAGCTGGCGCATCGCCTGCGGGCTGAGCCGCAGCTGGCCGTCCGAACCGCGCTTCATGTAGCCGGTGTCGCGCAGCGCCTTCTCCAGCTCCTGCAGGGTCCGGGCGTCGACGGCCGCCTCGTTGCCCAGCTGGCGCGCCAGCTTCTCGAGGTCGAGGTCGTCCATCCGGGCGCCGCCGTAGGACTGCGAGAGCTGCTCGGAGAGCGAGTCGAGGTCGGCGAGGTCCTGGAGCACGCCGGTCCCGTCGCCGAGGCCGAGCCCCTCCTCGCCGTCGAACCGCTCGGAGCCGCCCCAGTCCTCACCGGGGCGCAGGGCCTGGAGGTTGCCGTCGAGCTGGGCCAGGGACTGCATCAGCTCGGGGCTCCCGAAGGCCTGCATCGCGAGGGCGTCGAGCTCGTCGCGCTGCTCCTGGGTCATCGAGTTGCGCATCCGCTGGGCGGCCGCGGCCCGCTGCGCGAGGGCGTCGAGGAGCTCGTCGATGTCCTGGGGACCCTCGGGGAAGAAGTCCCCGTGCTTGTCCATGAACTCCTGGAACTGCTCGTCGGTGTCCTCCCCGCGGCGGTGGGCGCCGAGGAGGTCGTTGAGGTCCTGGAGCATCTCGTTGATCGCCGCCCGGTCCTCGTCGGTGGCGCTCTCCAGGGCGTCCTTCATGCCGGCGAACCGCTGGTCGAGCATCTCCCGGCCGAGCAGGTCCTTGATCTTCTCGTAGTCCTCGCGGGCCTGGCGGCTGCTCCAGTCGTAGTCGGAGAGCTCGCTGACCGCGGCCGCCGTCGAGGACGGAAGGTTCTCCAGCTGCACCTCGCGGAACGCCCGGTCGGTGTCGTCCATCGTGACGTCGCGGGCCAGCTGCTTGCGCTCCTCGAGGAGGGCGTGGTCGAGCAGCTCGCGCACCTCCTGCAGGGTGCCGTCCAGGTTGTGCCGCTGCAGCAGCTCGCGGCGGCGCTCGGCCACCCGACGGGCCAGGTCGTCGAGGCCGGCCTGGTCGCGGCCACCGCGACGGAGGAACTCGCGCATGGCGCGCTCCGGCGAGTAGCCGGCCATCACGTCCTGGCCGATCGCGTCGAGCGCCTCGGCGAGGTCGACCGGGGCCGCGAGCGGGTCCGGGCCGCCGTCGTACCGGCCGTAGCGGGAGTCCCGGGTGCGCCTAGCCATAGACGGTCTCGCCGCCTCCGGACTCCTTGCTGACCTTGCGGGCCAGGTAGAGACCCTCGAGGGCCAGCTCGATCGCGCCGGCCCGCTGCCCGTCGTTGCCGGCGCGCAGGCGCTCGCACACGTCGTCGTAGAGCTCGGACTCACCGAGGACCGGCAGCCCGCTCAGGAAGTCGCGCGCGGTCACCTGCTCACCGGTGGTCACCAGGAAGCCGCTGTCGATGGCGTCGACGAGGACGGCGAAGTCGAGGCCACGGAAGTGCTGGCGGACCGTCTCCGCGGTCGAGGTGCGGAGCAGGTGGGTGAGGATCTCGCGCTCGCGCCCCTCCTCGCCCGACTCGAACTCGATCTTGCCGCCCAGCACGTCGACCGCGGTCTCGAGGTCGATGACCCGGGCCACCGCCTCGTGCTCGCCCTGGGCCGTGGCGCGGTGCAGGGCAGCGGCGGCGATGGTCTCGGCGCCGGCGATGGCGAAGCGGGCCGAGACACCCGAGCGCTGGTCGACGGCGCTGGAGTCGCGCAGGGCCCGGGTGAAGCGGGCCAGGATCTCGATCAGGTGGTCGGGCACGTCGGCGAGGAGGTGGGCCTCCTGGCGGATGACCCGGACCTCGTCGTCGAGCTCGACCGGGTAGTGGGTGCGGATCTCGGCGCCGAACCGGTCCTTGAGCGGCGTGATGATCCGGCCGCGGTTGGTGTAGTCCTCGGGGTTCGCGCTGGCGACGACGAGGACGTCGAGGGGCAGCCGCAGGACGTAGCCGCGGATCTGGATGTCGCGCTCCTCCATCACGTTGAGCATCGCGACCTGGATCCGCTCGGCCAGGTCGGGCAGCTCGTTGATGGCCACGATGCCACGGTGGCTGCGCGGGATGAGCCCGAAGTGGATCGTCTCGGGGTCGCCGAGGCTGCGACCCTCGGCCACCTTCATCGGGTCGACGTCGCCGATCAGGTCGGCGACCGAGGTGTCCGGGGTCGCCAGCTTCTCGGCGTACCGCTCGTCGCGGTGCTTCCACGAGACGGGCAGGTCGTCGCCGAGCTCGGCCGCGCGACGCCGGCTGACCGGCGTGATCGGCTCGAAGGGGTGCTCGCCGAGCTCGGAGCCGTCGATCACGGGCGACCACTCGTCGAGCAGGCCGACGAGCGTGCGCAGCAGGCGGGTCTTGCCCTGGCCGCGCTCGCCGAGGAGGACGACGTCGTGCCCGGCGATCAGCGCGCGCTCGAGCTGCGGGATGACGGTGCCCTCGAAGCCGTGCAGGCCCGGCCACGGGTCGCGACCCTCCTTCAGGGCAGCGAGCAGGTTGGCGCGGATCTCCTCCCGCAGGGACCGCTGACGGTGTCCGGCGGCGCGCAGCTCACCGACGGTGCTGAGGGACGGGGCGACGGTGGGGGCATCGGTCACCCCTTCACGCTACTCAGCCGGACAACCGGACCGGTACGGTGCGCCGGTGATCCCGCCTGCCCTCCGCTCGCCGCTCCACGTGCCCTGCCCGTGCGGGCAGCCGGCGTCGTACGACGCGTGCTGCGGCCGGCTGCACCGGGGTGCCGCGCAGGCGGAGACGGCCGAGGAGCTGATGCGCTCGCGCTACACGGCGTACGCCGTCGGCGAGATCGACCACGTGTTCCGGACCTGGCACCCGCGCACCCGTCCCGACGACCTCTCCCCCGATCCCGGCCTGACCTGGCTGGGCCTGGAGATCGTGGACACCCTGGCGGGCGGACCGGACGAGGACACGGGTGAGGTGGAGTTCCGGGCGCGGTACCGGACGGCGTCCGGTGAGGGCGTGCTGCACGAGCGGAGCCGGTTCGTGCGGCGAGGTGGCCGCTGGGTCTACGTCGACGGCGACGTCGGCTGAACCTTCCCCCGACCGGGTGACCTTGGTCCCTGCCCATCGCCCGCAGGTGTGGCCCACGGTGGAGGACATGGACACCAGGCATGCCGAGACCGGACGTGCCCGCGAGGTCGGGGTAGCGGAGATCATGTCGCGCCACGTGGTGGCGATTCGTTCGGACAGCGACCTGACGGTCGCCGTCGCCACGTTCCTGCGCACGGCGCTGCGCCAGCTGGTGGTCGTCGAGCCCGATCTCAGCTGCCGGGGCGTGCTCTCCAGCGAACAGGTGCTGGCGGCCCTGGCGACGACCGAGCGCGGGCGGCGCCGGGAGCGCCGGGTGGGCGAGCACGTCCCCCCCGGCCAGCCCCGGCTGCACCGCGCCGCCTCGGTACGACGGGCCGCGGAGGTGATGTCCAGCGAGCTGGTCGACGCGCTGCCGGTCGTGGACGACGAGGGCGGGGTCGTGGGGATCGTGACCTGGTCCGACATCGTCGCGCTGGCCGCGCTGCCCGGCCCGCCGGCCACCTATCCGGACGAGCCCTGAGGCCAACACCAACGGCCTGACCAACCGGTCAGGCCGTTGACCCCTCGTGCTGCGACGAGTGCTGTGCGATCAGCCTTCGTCCGCATGGGGGACCACCGCGACGATGCACGAGGCGTGCTCCACCACCGCCGCGGCGACCGAGCCGTACAACGCTCCGGAGGTCGGGTGCTTCAGGTGCGAACCGACGACCACCATGTCCATCCGCTGGCCCGCCCGGATGAGACAGTCGTCTGCCATCCCGCGCGCGAGCTCGGTGGTGACGTGCACCTCGGGAAACTTCTCTCCCATCCCGCTGACGGACTCCGCGAGGACCCTGCGCTCGTCCTCGAGGTCGACGCCACCCGCCCCGACGAGGCCGGAGCCTGCCGCGGCGCTGCGGGCGTCCCAGAAGCAGTGCATGACGGTCAGGGGCAGGTTGCGCAGCGAGGCCTGGCGGTAGGCGAACTCGAGGGTGGGCAGCGACCGCGCCGTGCCGTCCGCGCCGACCAGGACGCCCCGTCGCACCTCGCCCCGGTTGAGGGGTCGCAGCACGACGACCGGGCACGACGCGTGGCGCACCACGGCCACGCTGACCGAACCGAGCAGGAGGGTGCTCACCGGGCCACGTCCGCGCGAGCCGACGACCACCATCTCGGCCTCCTCGGAGAGCTCGAACAGCGTCTGGCGGGGGTCGGCGAGCCGGAGCACCTCGTGGACCTCGAGAGCGGGCGCCCGCTGGGTCACCTGCGCCCGGGCCGCGTCCAGGACGGCACGCGCGTCCTCGTGCATGGCGTCCAGGACGAGGCGGTGGTCGAACCCGGACTGGTCCATCCAGGCCGTGTGGCCGGGGCCCACGCCGTGGGCCAGCGTGAGCGGCCGGTGCTCGAGGCCGGCCTGCTCGATCGCCCAGTCCAGGGCCCGCTCCGAGGAGGGCGAGCCGTCCACTCCGACCACGATCGTGCCGGAAGGAATCTTGGTGATCTCCATGGCGCCAGCCTCGCGGGTCGCGCGCGTGGCGGGTACGGGCCGAAGGCCCCCCTCCGTGGGCCGCACGTCCCGTGGCCGGAGCCCTGCGAGTACAGGCGCAACGGGCCGCCACGTCGGGACCATCGGCCCTGATTGCAGACCACCACCGGCCACGAGGATCATCACTGACAGGGACCGTCGAACGAAGGTGTGTGCCGTGCACGACTCACTCGAACTCAGCCGCGCAGAATGCGAGTCGCTGCTCCGCGCCGGAGTGGTCGGTCGAATCGCTGTGTGCACCCCTACCGGACCACATGTCATCCCGGTCAACTACTCGATGGTGGACGACGCGATCGTGGTCCGCACCTCGCCGTACAGCATGCTCGGGACCTATGGCCGCGACACGACCCTGGCCTTCGAGATCGACCAGTTCGACTACGAGTACCAGCGCGGCTGGAGCGTCGTGGCCCGGGGCCGCGCGGAGTTCGTCACCGACGCCGCCCAGCTCGACCACATCCGCTCCGTCTGGGAGCCCCGGCCCTGGGCCAAGGGCTCCCGCGAGATGCACCTGCGCCTGCGCTGCGACGAGCTCAGCGGCCGCCGCCTCGGCGCCCACTGGAATCCCGTGGAGGACCTGCAGGCCCGGCGCACGCTCTGAGACCAGCAGGCGACCAGCAGGCGTGGGCGAGGGGCGTCCCGCCCCGGAGTGGAGGAACAGCGATGACCCTGGCCGCCCCATCCGCTGACCGGACGCCGCCACCCGAGCCGCTGGAGGCCGACGTCCTGCTCGCCGACGGCACGGTGGCCGTCATCCGCGCGGTGCGGCCCGGGGACCGGGCCGGCCTCGAGGCGCTGCACGCCACCGCCTCCGACGACAGCCTGCGGATGCGGTTCTTCGCCACCGGCCGCAAGGCCGGCCTGGACTACGTCGCCCACCTCTTCGAAGGCAGCGGCGCAACCACCGTTGCCAGCCTGGTCGCCACGGTCCACGGCCGGATCGTGGCTCTCGCGACGGCCGAGCTGATCGAGCCCGACGCGGCCGAGGTGGCCTTCATGGTCGCGGAGGAGATGCACGGCCACGGACTCGGGAGCCTGCTGCTCGAGCACCTGGCGGCGGCCTGCCGGGACCGCGGCGTCCGTCGTTTCGTCGCGGAGATCCTCGCCGAGAACCACCCGATGATCGCGGTCTTCGTCGACGCCGGCTTCGAGATCACCCGCACGGCCGAGATGGGCAACGTGCACGTGGAGATGGGAACCGCCGCCTCCGCCCGGGCGATCGCCGCGGCCGACGACCGCGAGTTCCACGCCGAGGCGCGATCGCTGGCTCCCCTGCTGTACCCCGGCTGCGTCGCGGTGACCGGCGTACGCCGTGACGGCACCGGCATCGGCGCCGCGGTCCTCGACTCGGTGCGCCGGGGCGGCTACACCGGCCGGCTCTACGTGATCCACCCCGAGGCCGACTCGATCGAGGGGCTGCCGACGTACGCCCACCTCGCGGACGTGCCGGCCCACGTCGACCTGGCGATCGTCGCGGTCCCCGCGCCGCACGTCCTCGACGCCCTGCACGACGCAGCCGCCGCGGGGGTCGCCGCCGTCGTCGTGATCTCGTCCGGCTTCGAGGAGCTGGGGGGCGAGGGTGCCGGTCTCCAGCGCGAGATGCTGCGGCTGGCACGCGAGCACAGCATGCGCGTCGTGGGCCCCAACTGCCTGGGCGTGATGAGCAACGCCCCGGAGATCCGGCTCAACGCCACCTTCGGCCGGGCGGTCCCGCCCGCGGGTGGGCTCGCGATCGCCTCGCAGTCCGGCGGCGTCGGCATCGTGCTCCTCGACCTCGCCCAGGAGCTCGGGCTCGGGGTCGCCTCCTTCGTGTCGCTCGGCAACAAGGCGGACGTCTCGGGCAACGACCTGCTCGCCGCCTGGTTCGAGGACCCGCACGTCACCGCTGCCGCGCTCTACCTCGAGTCGTTCGGCAACGCCGCGAAGTTCGCCCGGCTCGCGCGGCGGTTCGCCGAGCACAAGCCGCTCCTCGCGGTGGTCGGTGGCCGCTCCGCCGGTGGCCGGCGGGCCGGCGCCTCGCACACGGCAGCCGCGGCGGCCTCCGGCGTCGGGGTGGACGCGCTCTTCGCGCAGGCCGGCGTGATCGGCTGCCGCAGCGCCGAGGAGATGGCCGAGACGGCCCTGCTCCTGTCCGCACAGCCGCTGCCGACGGGCCCCCGGGTCGCTGTCGTGAGCAACGCCGGCGGGATGGGCGTGCTCGCCGCCGACGACGCCGACCAGTGGGGCCTGGTGGTCCCGGAGCTGTCCGCAACCCTGCGCAGGGCCGTGAGCCGACACGTGTCGGGCACGGCCGGCACCAGCAACCCCGTCGATGCCGGAGCCGGCGCGGCCCCGAAGGACCTCTCCGCCATCACCGGGGCCCTGCTGTCGTCGGACGAGATCGACGCCGTCCTCGTGATCCTGGTGCGCACGAGCGTCAGCGACCCCGTCCCCCTGGTGAGCGCGCTGGCCCGCTGTCGCGCCCGCCACCCCGACAAGCCGCTGCTCCTCGTGCCGATGGGCGGGCTGGACCCGCACCCGGACGAGATCCCGGGCATCTCCCGGTATCGCTCGGTGAGCTCGGCCATCCGGGCGCTCGGTCGCGTGGTGCGCTACGCCGAGTGGCTGCGCGTCCCGCACGACGACGCGGTCCCGACGGACGAGGTCCGGGCGGCGGCGGCCCGGGAGTCGGCCACCGGCCTGCTGGAGGAGGCAGCGGTGGCCGGCGGCTGGCTCGCTCCCGACCGGGTGACCGAGCTGCTGGCCGGGTATGACCTCGCGCCGGTCGGCACCGTGGCCCACGATCCCCTCGCGGCTGCCCGGGCTGCGGGCAGGATCCACTTCCCCGTCGCGCTCAAGGTCGCCGACCCCACCATCGTCCACAAGACCGACCGCGGGCTGGTGCGCGTCGGGCTCCGGTCCCGGGCGGAGGTGCTCACCGCCGTCCGGGCGTTCGAGGCCGAGGTCGGCCACGAGCAGGTGCCCGTGCTCGTCCAGCCCGTCGTGACCGGGGTCGAGGTGGCCCTCGGCATCGTGCGCGACCCCGGCTTCGGACCCCTGGTCATGGTGGCCGCCGGCGGCGTGGCCACCGAGCTGTGGGCCGACCGGGTGTTCCTGGTGCCACCGCTGAGCCGGGGGGACGCATCCCGGGCGCTGCGGTCGCTGCGTATCTGGCCGCTGCTGGAGGGCTTCCGCGGGGCCGCGCGGGTCGACATCGAGGATCTCGAGCGCAGGATCGTCGACCTCGGCGCGCTGGCCGCGGACGTGCCCCAGGTGGCGGAGCTGGACCTGAACCCGGTCGTCGTGACGCCACAGGGGTGCGTGGTCGTCGACGTGAAGGTCCGGCTCGCCGCTGCGCCGGTCATCAACGCCGGCATACCCCGGCAGCTGCGCCGGCCGCGGTGACCGGGCGCGAGCGGCCCGAGACCCGGTTCGAACGGCCCCATTCGCACCAGACCCCTTGGCTGCACCACACTGGGCGGGTGACGAACGAGCCACGACCCGAGCTGCCGGGGCCCGCCCAGGCCCTGCTCGATGCGGTCATCGCCATCTCCTCCGACCTCGATCTGCGTAGCGTGCTGACCCGGATCGTCGAGTCGGCGACCGAGCTCACCGGCGCCAAGTACGCCGCCCTCGGCGTGATCGGGCCCGACGGCTCACTCGTCGAGTTCGTGACGACCGGCCTCGAGGAGCACGAGCACGAGGCCATCGGGGACCTGCCGCGCGGGCAGGGGATCCTGGGCCTGCTCATCGAGAAGCCCGAGGCCATTCGGCTCCCGGTCCTCAGTGCCCATCCCCACTCGGTCGGCTTCCCGGCCCACCACCCGCCGATGACCACGTTCCTCGGTGTCCCCGTGCGCATCCGGGGCACGGTGTTCGGAAACCTCTACCTGACCGAGAAGGCCGGAGGCGAGCCGTTCACCGAGCAGGACGAGCTGCTGGTGGAGGCGCTGGCGACGGCGGCCGGCTTCGTGATCGAGAACGCCCGCGCCTACGGGCTGAGCGAGCGGCGCCGCAAGTGGCTCGAGGCCTCGGCCGAGCTGTCCGACGCCCTCCAGCCGCCCATCGAGATCGGCCGGGCGCTGCGCCACATCACCCAGGCCGCGCGTTCGGTCTCGGGCGCCCGGGCGACCGCGCTGATCAACCTCAGCGACGATGCCCTGCGGACCGTCAACGTCGACAAGGAGGACGTCGAGCTGGTCACGACCGCCCTCGAGAAGGTCGCCACACAGGGCGGGCAGTCGGTCGACCCGTTCGAGGTTCCCATGACCGACCTCACGGCCGTGGTGATCCCGCTGCGCGCCCACCTGGCAGAACGCGGCGTCCTCGTGGCGCTCTTCGACACCGGTCACTCCCCCCAGGACATCGAGGAGCGTGAGCTGCTCGCCTCCTTCGCCGACCAGGCCGCACTGGCCCTCGACCGCGCGCAGGCCGTCGCCGACCGTGAGGAGCTCGCCGTCATCTCCGACCGGGAGCGGATCGCGCGCGACCTCCACGACGTGGTCATCCAGCGGCTCTTCGCCACCGGGTTGCAGCTCCAGGGGGTGTCGATGCTGGCGTGGAACCCCGAGGTCGCGAACCGCCTCGACCAGGCCGTGTCCGACCTCGACCTCACCATCCGCGACATCCGCGGCACCATCTTCGAGCTGCAGCACCGCGGGTCGGGATCGCTCCGGGCCGAGATCCGGGCCCTGGTGCGGGAGTACGTCCCGGTGCTGGGCTACGCCCCCACCGTGCGGACCAGTGGCCCCGTGGACACGGCCGTGCCGGCCGACGTACGCGAGCAGCTGCTCCCCGTCCTGCGCGAGGCGGTCTCCAACCTCGCGCGCCACGCCCTCGCCGAGAGCGCCGAGATCGAGCTGCACGTCGGGGGGCGCGAGCTCCGGCTGTCGGTCGTCGACGACGGGATCGGGCTGGTCGAGGGGCGAGCGGAGAGCGGCCTGCGCAACGCACGGCGCCGGGCGACCACCCTCGGGGGTTCGCTGGAGCTGAGGGGCCTCGACCCGAAGGGCACGTCCCTGGTGTGGCGCGTGCCGCTCAGCTGATCTCCGGGCCGGCTCCTTGCCCGAAATGCCGAACGACCACCTGCGCGGGGACACAGGCGGCCGTCGGCTGCGGTATCTCTACCGCAGTACAGGGTGTCGCTGCACGACCTGGGTGCGCTGCCACCAGCGTCCTGCGCCCCAGGTGTTGCCCGCGTTGAGCAGGGCCAGGGCGATGACGGTGAGGGCCCCGAGGATGTGGTCGTCGATGACCGGGTTGTTCTCGGGAGGGAGCACGACGCTCCACATCAGGATGTAGAGCACCGCGCCGGCTGCTGCACCGACCCACATCCCGACCCCGAAGGTCAGCGCGATGCCGATGCCGAGCAGACCGAGCATGAAGCCCCAGTCAGCCCACGCAGCGCCGGCGATGTCGTTGTAGAAGCTCTTGAAGGGACCATCCGCACCGAACTTCAGGAACCCCTCGGTGGGGCTGCCGCCGTGGATCCAGGCGGCGTCACCGAACCGGTCCAGGTTGCCCTCCTGGTCGTAGCCGGTGTGGAAGCCGAGGGCCAGCAACTTGTCGAAGAAGGCCCAGAGGAAGGTGAGCCCGAACGCGATGCGCAGGGCTCCCAGGACGTGACGGGCGGCCGAGGTCGAGCCGGCGGTGACGTTGTTGTCGCGGGCCACGCCCTCGACGATCTGTTGCTGATGCATGACGGCCATGTCGGCGTCCTTCGTTAGTAGTGATCTTCTCACTAGGAGCATCCCGCCACGGAGGGGTTCCAGGTCAGGGCCGGACGGCCTGTGGGGCGTTGGCAATGGTCCTCACCGACGGGGGCCTGTTGGCGGCTCCAGCAGCTTGGCGGCCAGCACCGCCGCCTGGGTACGCCGCTCCAGCCCCAGCTTGGCCAGGATGCTGGAGACGTAGTTCTTGATCGTCTTCTCGGCCAGGAACATCTGCTCGCCGATCTGCCGGTTGGTCAGCCCCTCGGCGATGTAGGTGAGGAGCCTGAGCTCCTGCTCGGTCAGGTCGGCAAGCTCCGGTGCGGTGGCCGGCCCGTTGCGGACCCGCTCCAGCACCCGGGAGGTCAGGGAGGGGTCGATCAGGGAGTGGCCGGCGGCCACCTCGCGGACGGCACTGAGCAGGTCCGAGCCCTTGATCTCCTTGAGGACGTAGCCCGCGGCGCCGGCCATGATCGCGGCGAACAGCGCCTCGTCGTCGTCGTAGGACGTGAGGATCAGCGCCCGGATGCTCGGGTCGACCGCGCGGACGGTGCGGCACACCTCGATGCCCGAGCCGTCCGGCAGCCGGGCGTCCAGGACGGCCACGTCCGGGCGCAGCGCGGGGATGCGGTTGGCGGCGTCCTCGGCGGAGCCGGACTCGCCCACCACCTCGATGTCCCCGGCGCCCTCGAGCAGGAACCGGAGGCCCTGCCGGACCACCTCGTGGTCGTCGAGCAGGTAGACGCGGATCTTGTCATCGCTGGTCATGATGGCCGTTCTACACCCGAGGTGTGAAGTTGGCCGGAGGCCGCAAGGTCGCTCCGGGCAGCGGGGTCAGGTCGACCACCCGTTCGACCAGGTCGAGACCGACCGTGTCATGGGTGATCCAGACGACGCTGCGCCCGGCAGAGGCGTCCAGCACCTCGTGCGCGAGCTCGGTCGCCGTGGCGTGGTCCAGGTGGGCGGTGGGCTCATCGAGGACGAGCACGGGCTGGTCGGCGAGCAGCGAGCGCGCCACCGCGATCCGGGCTCGTTCTCCGCCCGAGACCCGGGCGTGCCCGTCCCCGACCCAGGTGTGCAGGCCGTCGGGGAGCGAGTCGAGCCACGGGCCGAGCCGGGCCTGGCGCAGGGCCGCCTCGACCTCGTCGTCGGTGGCCTGCGGCCGGGCGAGCCGGACGTTCTCGACCAGGGTCGTGGCGAAGACGTGCGGATCGTCGTCGACCAGGCCCACCCCGCGGCGTACGTCGTCCAGTCGCAGCCGCCACAGCGGCACGCCACCCAGGGCGACCTGCCCGTGCTGGGGGTCGATGAAGCGCAGGAGCAGCGCGGCCAGCGTGCTCTTGCCGGACCCGGACGGACCCACCACCGCGAGGCGTTCGCCGGGGGCCACGTGGAGCGAGGTGTCATCGAGCGCTCGAGTGCCGTCCCAGCCGGCCACCACGTGACCCACCGCGAGGGCGTGGCCGGCGCCCGTGGGCACGGGCGTCTCCGGGTCCGTCACGGCCGGCGCGAGCGTCGCCAGCACGTCGAGCCGATCCTGCGCCGCACGGGTGCGGGCCGCGAGCGCTCCGGCGTCGGCCATCGGCAGGGCCACGTCGGCCAGGGCCAGGGGCAGCAGCACGAGCAGCGCCAGCATCGGGCCGGACAGGGACCCGGCGGCTGCGGCCGGTGCGGCGACCAGCGCCACGGCGCCGACGCCCAGGCCGCTGGCCGTGAGCACCGTCGCGCGGCCCAGACCGAGCCAGGTCGCCGCCCGGGCCGACGCGCGCCCCAGGGAGTCGCTGATGGCGGCGATCGTGTCGACGGCCGCGGCCTCGGCCTGCCACATGACCAGCTCAGGGGCCAGCTGGGTGGTGTCGACGACACGCGCCGACAGCTCCGCGCGTCCGGTGACCGCCGCGCGCTCCGCCCGGCGGGCACCGGTCCGGGCGAGCAGGTAGCCCAGGCCGCCGGTCACGGCGCTCGTCAGGCCGACGACCACGGCGGCGACCGGCAGCGTCACCGCCGCGACGACCGTGGCCAGGGCCGAGACCAGCAGGAACGACCGGACCGGCATCCGGACCCGCAGCTCGCGGTCCACCACGCTGTCGACGTCGTCCACGATCGAGGAGAGCACGTCACCACGTCGCCGGCCCAGTCGTCCGGGGGTCAGCGGCACCACGGCGTCGTACACCTGGACCCTGCGCTCGGCCAGCAGCCGGAGGGCGACGTCGTGCGAGCGCAGCCGCTCGACGTAGCGCAGCACCGGCCGGGCCAGGCCGAAGGTCCGCACCCCGACGATGGCCACCAGCAGCGTCAGCACGGCCGGCTGGTAGGACGCCTGCACGATCAGCCAGCCCGCGGTGGCCGTGAGCGCGACGCCGGAGGCGGAGGCGAGCGCTCCCACGAGGGTGCTCACCGCGAGGCCCGTGCGCGCCGGGGCTCCCCCCTGCGGGCGCTCGGTGGCGACCGGCTGTCGCGGGGCCGGCGGGGTGTCGCGTCGTGCCGCCGGGGCAGGTACGCCGGCCGGTGCCGGCAGGCGGACGACCCGGTCCGCCAGCGCGACCAGGGCCGGGCGGTGGGCCACCACCACGACTCCGCTGGTGCGGCCGAGCTCGAGGACCGTGTCCGCGATGATCCGCTCCGTCACGTCGTCGAGGTGCGCTGTCGGCTCGTCCAGGAAGACCCACGGGCGTCGCGCCACGATGACGCGGGCCAGGGCGAGCCGGGCCCGCTCCCCGGCCGAGAGCGTGGTCCCGTCCTCCCCCAGGGGCGCGCCCAGCCCGCAGTGCAGCGCGAGGACCCGCTCCTCCAGCGCCACCCGCCGCAGGGCGGACCACAGGTCCGCGTCGGAGGCGTCCGGCGCCCCGATCCGCAGGTTGTCGGCGATGGTGCCGGGCAGGAAGACCGGTCGCTGCGGGAGCCACGCGATCCGGGAGCGCCACTGCTCGCCGGCGACCGGCCGGCCGCCCACCAGGACGGCGTCGCCGAGGGGCCCGAGCAGGCCGGCCATCGCGGCCAGCAGGGTGGACTTGCCGCAGCCGGACGGACCGACGACCGCGGTCACCCCCCGGGCGGGGAACTCGGCCGACAGCCCGTCGACGGCCGGGAGGTCGCGTCCCGGGTGGCACACGGTCAGGTCGTGGACCTCGAGGGCGCCGTCCGGCGGGGCCGGGAGGTCGGGCTCGGCCACCGCCTCGACGAGCCGGTTGACGCTCTCGAAGGTCGCCACGCCCTCGGCGGACGCGTGGAACTCCGCACCCACCCGGCGCAGCGGCCAGTAGGCCTCGGGGGCCAGCAGCAGCACGACGAGCGCCGTACGCAGCTCGAGGTCACCCGCGGCCAGCCGGACACCGACGACGACCGCGACGAGGGCGACCGAGAGGGTGGCGACGAGCTCCAGGACGGCCGACGAGGCGAAGGCGATGCGCAGCGTGCGCATCGTGGCCCTTCGGTAGCGGTCGGTGATCTCGCGGACGGTCTGCGACTGGGCCTCGGCGCGGCGGAACGCCACCAGGGTGGGCAGTCCCCGCATGACGTCGACGAAGTGTCCGGACAGCGAGGCCATGGCCCGCCACTGCGACTCCGCCCGGTCCCGGGTGGCGAGGCCGACGAGCGCCCCGAAGACGGGGATCAGCGGCAGCGTCGCGAGCACGATCACGGCGCTCATGACGTCCTGGGTCGCGATGGCCACCACGGTCAGGGCGGGCAGGATGCCGGCCAGCACCAGGGCGGGGACGTAGCGCGTGAGGTAGGGCTCGGCGGCACTCACGCCGCGCGTCGCGAGCACGGCGAGCTCCCCCGACGATCCGGAGCGGGCACGGTCGCGAAGCACCGCCGCCACCAGGCGGCGCCGCAGGTCGGTGCCGACCACGGCCGCGGCCCGGGCCGCGAGCGTGTCGACCGTCCAGCCGGTCACCGAGCGGGCCACGAAGACCGCGAGCACGAGCAAGGCCCACTGCACGACATCCCGGTCGTCGAGCGCCGCCAGCACCAGGCCGGTGACCGCCCAGGCCTGGGCGATGATCAGCAGGCTGCCGACCGCGCCCCCGACGACCACGCCCGCGAGCGAGCGCCGCGCGGGCGCCAGCTGGCGCCGGACCGCCGGGTCGGAGGGCTTCACGAGACCGGCACCGGCGGGGCCTCGGGGATGTGCTGGATGGCGATCCGCTTGCGGAACACCCAGTAGGTCCAGCCCTGGTAGAGCAGCACGATCGGCGTGAAGATCACCGCGACGACCGTCATGATCTTGAGCGTGTACGCCGTGGCCGCCGCGTTCGTCGTCGTCAGGCTGGTGCCGTCGGCCAGCGAGGTGGGCATGACGTCGGGGAACAGGGCGACGAAGAGTCCCGCCACCGCGAGCACGATCGCGACGAACGTGCCGAGGAAGCCCCAGCCCTCACGCCCGGCACCGACGGCCACCAGGCCCGCGACGAGCGAGGCCGCAGCCCCGACGAACAGCACGGCGGAGCCCACGTTGCCCGTGTCCACCTGGGTCCAGAGCAGGAACGCGACCGCGACCGCCGCGGCCGCCACGCCGATCCGTGCGGCGAGGCTGCGCGCCTCGTGCCGGATCCGGCCGTCGGTCTTGAGCGAGATGAACATGGCGCCGTGGGTGAGGAAGAGCAGCAGCGTCGTCAGCCCGCCGAGCAGAGCGTAGGGATTGAGCAGGTTGAAGAACCCGCCGACGTACTCGCCGTCCGCGTCGATCGGCACGCCCCGCACGATGTTGGCGAACGCGACCCCCCACAGCAGGGCGGGGACGTAGGAACCCACGATGATCGCCGCGTCCCACCGCGCGCGCCACTGGTCGGTCTCGCCCTTGGCGCGGTACTCGAAGGCGAGGCCGCGCACGATCAGGGCCAGCAGGATCAGCAGCAGGGGCAGGTAGAACCCGCTGAACAAGGTGGCGTACCACTCGGGGAACGCCGCGAACGTCGCGCCGCCGGCCACCAGCAGCCAGACCTCGTTGCCGTCCCAGACCGGGCCGATGGTGTTGATGAGGACGCGACGCTCCCGGTCGTTGCCGGCCAGGATCGGCAGCAGCATGCCGACGCCGAAGTCGAAGCCCTCGAGCGCGAAGTAGCCGATCCAGAGGATGGCGATCAGGGAGAACCAGACGGTGGTGAGTTCCATGGGAAGGCTCCGGTCTCAGTACGCGAAGGCGAGGGGTTTGTCGGTGGTGTCGCCGGTGTCCTGCTCGGGTTCGGCGTACGGGTCGGCGCCCCGGCGGATGTACTTCAGCATCAGCCGGACCTCGACGACCATGAGCGCGGCGTAGAGCAGGGTCAGTGCGATCACCGAGGTGAGCGCCTGGGCCGTGCTGACCCCCGGCGAGACGGCGCGCGAGGTGGTCATCAGGCCGAAGACCGCCCAGGGCTGGCGGCCCATCTCGGTGAAGATCCAGCCGAACGAGTTGGCCCCCAGCGGCAGCAGCGGCATCGCCACGGCGAGCCAGACCCAGCCGCGTCCTGCCGGCGCACGGCCGCGGCGGGTGGCCCACAGCAGCAGGGCAGCGCCGGCCGCCGAGACCAGCCCGAGGCCGATCATGATCCGGAAGCTCCAGTAGGTGATCGGGATGATCGGGGTGTAGTCGCCGGGCGAGTAGTACGCCGCGCCGGGGTCCTGGCCGTACGTCTGCTGGTACTTCTCCCGCAGCGGGTTGATGCCCTCGACCTCGCCGTCGGTCTTGCCCGTGGCGAGGAACGAGAGCAGGTTCGGCACCTTGACCGAGAACTTCTCCTCGCTGCCGTCGAGGCTGCCGATCGTGAAGAGCGAGAAGGCGGCCGGCTGCTCGGTCTCGTAGAGCGCCTCCGCCGCGGCCATCTTCATCGGCTGGACGTCGGTCATGACCTTGCCCTGGACGTCGCCGCTCACCGCGACCCCGAGCCCGGCCACGAGGACGACGACGGCACCGGTGCGGGCGGCGTGCCGGTACATCGTGCGGTCGTCCTCGTTGTCGCGCGCTCGGTGCATCAACCACGCGGCCACACCGACGACGAAGGCGCCGCCGGTCAGGTAGGCCGCGAGCACCGTGTGCGGGAACGTCACCATCTGGACCTTGTTGAACATCACCGCGGCGAAGTCGTTGAGCTCCGCACGCCCGGTGTCCGGGTTGAAGCGGTAGCCGACCGGGTGCTGCATCCAGGAGTTGGCCGCGAGGATGAAGTACGCCGAGAGCAGCGTGCCGATGTGCACCAGCCAGATGCAGGTGGCGTGCAGCCGCGGCGAGAGCCGGTCCCAGCCGAAGATCCACAGCCCGAGGAACGTGGACTCCAGGAAGAACGCGAGCAGGCCCTCGATGGCCAGCGGCGCCCCGAAGACGTCACCGACGAAGCGCGAGTAGTCGCTCCAGTTCATGCCGAACTGGAACTCCTGCACGATCCCGGTGACCACGCCGATGGCGAAGTTGATCAGGAAGAGCTTGCCGAAGAACCTCGTGAGCCGCAGCCAGTGCGGGTTGCCGGTGCGCACCCATGCGGTCTCGTAGCCCGCCACGATCGCGGACAGGCCGATGGTGATCGGCACGAACAGGAAGTGGTAGACGGTGATGATGGCGAACTGCCAGCGGGCGATGTCGACGACGTCCACGGTTCTCCTGATCAGGGCGCGAGTGAGGCGCCCCCGAACCTATGAGGTCAGCGAGGACAGAGGGACGGTCCGACGTAACCACCCCGGGGGACCAAGGTCCCCCTTTCCCGGGGTGCCGGCTCAGCGGCTGAGCAGCACCGACGAGCCGTGGCCGAACAGGCCCTGGTTGGCGGTGATGCCGACCCGGGCGTTCTCGACCTGGCGCCCCTCGGCCTGGCCGCGGAGCTGCCAGGTCACCTCGCAGACCTGCGCCAGCGCCTGCGCCGGAACAGCCTCGCCGAAGCAGGCCAGGCCACCGGACGGGTTGACCGGGATCCGGCCACCGATCGTGGTCTCGCCGGCGCGCAGCAGGGCCTCGGCCTCACCCCGCTTGCAGAGCCCGATGTCCTCGATCCAGTCCAGCTCGAGCGCGGTCGAGAGGTCGTAGACCTCCGCGAGGCTGACGTCCTCGGGCCCGATGCCGGCCTCCTCGTACGCCGCGTGCGCGATCGACTCCTTGAACGTCAGCTCGTTGACGCCGACCGCGGCCGAGGAGTCGGTCGACAGGTTCGGCATGTCGAGGACGGTGTTGGGGAAGGTCGGGGTGACCGTGGAGACGGCCTTCACCTTCACGGGGTTCGTCAGGCCGTGCCTGCGCGCGTAGTCGAGGCTGGTCAGCACGACCGCGGCCGCGCCGTCGGAGGTCGCGCAGATGTCGAGCAGGTGGAGCGGGTCGGAGACGACCGCGCTGTTGAGCACGTCGGCGGCACTGACCTCCTTGCGGTAGCGCGCGTTGGGGTTGGCCAGCCCGTGCCTGGCGTTCTTGACCTTGACCTGGGCGAAGTCCTCCGGCGTGGCGCCGTAGAGGTCCATCCGGCGGCGCGCGTAGAGCGCGAAGTAGGCAGGGTTCGTCATCCCGAGCAGCCGGAAGCGCAGCCAGTCCGGGTCGTCCCAGCGTTCGCCGGCGTTGGGCGCGAGGAACCCCTTCGGCGTCGTGTCGGCCCCGACCACGAGAGCCACGTCGCACATGCCGGCGAGGATCCGGGCGCGGGCGGTGTCGAGCGCCTGGGCGCCGGTCGCGCACGCGGCGTACGACGTGGCGACGCGGGCCCCGTTCCAGCCGAGCGCCTGGGCGAACGTCGCACCGGCGACGTAGCCGCCGTACCCGTTGCGCACGGTCTCGCCGCCGACCACCAGGCCGACGTCCTGCCAGTCGACCCCGGCGTCGGCCAGCGCGGCGCGGGCCGCGTGCACGCCGTACGACACGAACGAGCGGCCCCACTTGCCCCAGGGGTGCATGCCGACCCCTGCCACGGCGACGTCGTTGCTCACTGGTCCGCCTCCTGGCCGAGCTCCACGACAGGCTTCCAGCGCCAGATGGTGTGGTCGCCGGCGTCGTCGGAGTAGAGCGTCTCGACGACCAGCTCGACCTCGGCACCGACCACCAGGTCGGCGACGCCGTAGCCGTCGGCGACCTGGCCGAGCACGACCAGGCCCTCGGGCAGCTCGACCGCGGCGAGTGCGAACGGCTCGTAGGGATCGGTGCGCGCGATGTACGGCGGCGGCGGCTGGTACTGCGCGTCGGTGTAGGACCAGATCCGGCCGCGGCGGGAGAGCTCGACCTCCTCGAAGGACTCCCCCGCGCACGCCGGGTTACGGCAGAAGCCGTCGGCCGGCGGGAAGAACACCGTGGTGCAGGTCGTGCAGCGCGAGCCCACGAGCGCCGGCCGGGGCCCGCTCGTGAACCAGCCGTCGATCGCCGGTGTGGTCGTCTCGCCCATCCGTGCGCCTCCTGAGAACTAGAACAGGTTCTCATTGTGGCACGCCGCGGCGAGCCCGCTTGTAACGCGGTGTTGTTGTGACCACCGCAGCGTCATGACGCCGTGGCGGTGACCACAACTCCGCGTTACAAGCGAGAGGCGGGGTCAGCCGCGGGCGAGGTGGGCGAGCAGGTCCTGGCGGGTGACGACGCCGACAGGCTTGCCGTCCTCGTGGACGAGCACGGCGTCGGCCTTCTCGAGCAGCTTGACCGCGGCCGAGGCCGGCTCGGTCGAGCCGATCGTCGGCAGCGCCGGGCTCATGTGCTCCTCGACGGAGTCGGTGAGGCGGGCGGTGCCGGCGAACAGGGCGTCGAGCAGGTCCCGCTCCGAGACCGAGCCGGCCACCTCGGCCGCCACGATCGGCGGCTCCGCGCGGACGACCGGCATCTGCGAGACGCCGTACTCCTGGAGGATGTGCACGGCCTCCGCGATGGTCTCGGCGGGGTGGGTGTGCACCAGGTCGGGCAGCCGGCCGTCCTTGCCGCGCAGCACGTCGCCGACGGTCTGGGTGTCGCGATCGACGCCCTCGACCGGGAAGCCGTACTGGCCCAGCCACTCGTCGTTGAAGATCTTGGTGAGGTAACCGCGACCGGAGTCGGGCAGCAGCACGACGATGACGGCGTTCTCGCCCTCGGGGGTGCCGGCCAGCTCGTGCGCGAGCTGCATCGCGGCGTACGCCGCCATCCCGGACGAGCCGCCGACGAGCAGCGCCTCCTCGCGGGCCAGGCGCCGGGTGTAGGCGAAGGAGTCCGCGTCGGAGACCTCGATGATGCGGTCCGCGATGTCACGGTCGTAGCAGTCGGGCCAGAAGTCCTCGCCCACGCCCTCGACGAGGTAAGGGCGCCCGGTGCCGCCGGAGTAGACCGAGCCGGCGGGGTCGGCGCCGATCACCTGGATGTCCGGGTTCTGTTCCTTGAGGTAGCGCCCGATGCCGCTGATCGTCCCGCCGGTGCCGACACCGCAGACGAAGTGGGTGATCTTCCCCTCCGTCTGCGCCCAGATCTCGGGGCCGGTCGTCTCGTAGTGGGAGCGCGGGTTGTTCGGGTTGGAGTACTGGTCGGGCTTCCAGGCGCCCGGCTGCGAGGAGAGCCGGTCGGACACGTTGTAGTAGGAGTCCGGGTGCTCGGGGGCGACCGCCGTGGGGCACACGACCACCTCGGCGCCGTACGCCTTGAGCACGTTGCGCTTGTCCTCGCTGACCTTGTCCGGGCAGACGAAGATGCAGTGGTAGCCCTTGGCCTGGGCGACCATCGCCAGCCCGACACCGGTGTTGCCCGACGTCGGCTCGACGATGGTGCCGCCCGGCTGGAGCTCGCCCGAGGCCTCGGCGGCCTCGATCATCCGGGTCGCGATCCGGTCCTTCACGGAACCGCCGGGGTTCAGGTACTCGACCTTCGCGAGCACCATCGGGCCCGTGGCAGGGTCGAGCTGGGGACCATCGGGGGTGGTGAGGGCCCGGGACAGCCTCAGCAGCGGGGTGTTGCCGATGAGGTCGAGGAGAGAGTTCACATACTGCATTCCGCCAATCTAGAGGCCCTCGTCCACAACCCGCCAAACCAGACGAGGTGCTCGTGTCGCCTCCGTAGAGTGAAGGCGTGGGGAAAGCCGCTGCAGCACGCAAGCTCGCATCCGCCGCCGCCTATGGCGGGGGCGGGTTGTCGCTGCTCGGGGCCAGTCTGTACGGCGTGCTCACGGCCGAGGCCAAGCTCGCCCGCAAGGCGATCGGGACCCTGCGGGAGATCCCGCCGCCGGACTCCACGGGGTGGTACGGCCGCGGTCGTCCCGGCCCGGCGATCAGGGTCGCGCTGCTCGGCGACTCCAGCGCCGCGGGCTACGGCGTCGACCGGGTCGAGGAGACCCCGGGGGCCATGCTCGCCTCGGGCCTCGCGGAGGGCGCCAACCGTCGCGTCTACCTGCGCGAGTTCGCCGTCGTCGGCGCCAAGTCCTCCGACCTCGACAAGCAGATCGACCGGACCCTCCCCATCGAGCCGGACGTGGCGGTCATCCTGATCGGCGCGAACGACGTCACGCACACGGTGCTGCCCTCGCACTCCGTGCGCCAGCTGTCCGAAGGCGTACGCCGCCTGCGCGACGCCGGCATCGCCGTCGTCGTCGGCACCTGTCCCGACCTGGGCACGGTCAAGCCGATCGCACCCCCGCTCAAGCAGGTCGCGCGCACCTGGTCGCGACGACTGGCCGCCGCCCAGACGATCGCGGTCCTCGAGCAGGGGGGCCGCACGGTCTCCATCGGCTCGATCCTGGGCCCGGAGTTCGCCGCCGCACCCGCGATCCTGTTCGGCCCGGACCAGTTCCACCCCTCGGCGGACGGCTACCGGTCACTGGCGGCCGTGCTGCTGCCCTCGACGATGGCCGAGCTGGGCCTGGCTCCCGAGGACGAGGAGCAGCCCGAGGCCTACCGCGGCGAGGGCGTGCTGCCGGTTGCCACCGCAGCCGTCCAGGCCGTCAACATCCCGGGCACCGAGCTCGACAGCACCGAGGTGGGCGGCGCCCGGCGCGGTGTCCGCGGCCTGTGGGTCGAGCTGCGGCACCGCCGGCGCCACCTCCAGCCCGAGGCCGAGGCGCCCCACGACGCCGAGAGCACCATCGAGCCCGACGACCAGGCCCCCGCCGAGGCGAGCCTGGCCTGACGCCGACATGACGGGGGCATGACAAGAGCCCCGGGCGATGCCCGGGGCTCTCGGTTGTGTCACTGGCCGAGCGTGTCGGCCAGATATCAGTCGCTGCTGAAGAACGCCAGGATGCGCAGCAGGTTGGTGTAGATCCAGACCAGGCTCACCGTCATCGCGAACGCGGCACGCCAGGACTCGCGCTCGGGGAGGCCGTTGGCGATCCCCTGCTCGACGAAGTCGAAGTCCATGATCAGCATGAAGACACCGAGCACCAGACCACCGATGGCGGTGACCATGCCCAGCCCGCTGACCCCGAACAGGCCGATCGGGCTGCCGAACATGCCCAGCACCAGCTCCATCAGGCTCAGGCCGATCATGCCGAAGACTGCGGCGATCACGAAGGCGCGGAACTTGGCGCCGACCTGGATGTTGAAGAACTTGTAGGCGGCGAGCGTGCCGGCGAAGGCGGCGAACGTGCCGAAGACCGCGCCGGAGACGACGCCGTCACCGAACTGGGCGTCGAACACCTTGCTCAGCGCGCCGAGCGCGATGCCCTCGAGCACGCAGAACACCATCACGAGGCCGGGGCTGATGACCCGCTTGAACGAGTTGACCATCGACAGCGCGAAGGCGCCGAGGCTGCCGATCATCATGGCGCTGTAGAGCGGTCCGAGGTCCTCGGTGGTCGTCGAGGGCGTGATCTCGGGGGTCATGATCCAGGTGGCCAGGGCCGCCACGATCACGATGCCGAGCGAGATGCCGGTCTTCTGGACGACCGAGTCGATCGTCATCCGGGCGCCGGTGTCGGTGGGCGCGCCCGGAGTGCCGGTGCCCCAGGTGGAGGGGTCGGTCTGCTGGCCGTAGCCCGGGTAGGCGGCGCCGTTGCCGGCGTAGGTCTGGTTGCCGTAGGCGTTCGCACCGGAGCGGTTGAACTCCTCCGAGCGCCGGAACACCGGGTTGTTGCTCTGCATGGTCTCCTCCTTGGAGGCCGAGGTGGGGCGTCCGTCTGACGTCCCACCAGCGATCTGCGTCCCAGTCTAGGAGGGACTCACCCCCACAACGAACGAGGAGCCCGCAGTGTTCCGGCTGGCCGCGTCGTCCCGGTGCAGGTGCAGGTGGTGCCGGGCGTACTCGATCGCGTGCGGGGTGTCGCTGAAGATGTGGCCGCCCTGCCGGAGGTGCCCGGCCACGCCGAGCCGCGCCAGCACCTCGTCGTGCAGGGGGTCGATCCCGGACAGCAGCACGACGATGCCGCGCCGTTCGAGCCGCGTGATCGCCTCGTCGAGGATCCGGGCCCCGGTGGCGTCGATGTTGGTGACCCGCGACATCCGCAGGATCACGACCCGGACGTCAGCGACCTCGGTGAGCTCGAGGAGGAACCGGTGCGCGGCCGCGAAGAAGAGCGGGCCGTCGAGCCGGTAGGCCACGATGTGCTGGGCCAGCAGGTCGTGCTCCTCGGCGGTGTGGTCGCCGCGTTCCAGCGGCACCTGCTCCAGGCGGACACTGCGCGCGACGGCGCGCAGCGCGAGCAGGACGGCGACCCCCACCCCGACCGCCACCGCGGTGACCAGGTCGACCGCCACCGTGACCACGAACGTCAGGACCAGCACCGCGGCGTCGCCGCGGGTGGACCGGACCAGGGCGTGCAGCGAGGCCACCTCGACCATGCGCACCGTGGTCGCCAGCAGGACGCCCGCCAGTGCGGCCAGGGGGATCTTCCCGACGAGCGGCGCCAGCGCGGCGACGATGACCAGCAGCGCCACCGCGTGGGTGAGTGCGGCGGCCTTGGAGGAGGCGCCGGCACGCACGTTGACGGCCGTGCGCGCGATGGCGGCGGTGGCCGGGATGCCCCCGAAGACCGGTGCCGCCAGGTTCGCCAACCCCTGGCCGAAGAGCTCCCGGTCCGGGTCGTGCGCCTCTCCGACACTCATCCCGTCGGCCACCGTCGCGGACAGCAGGCTCTCCAGGGCCGCGAGCGCGGCGACGGCGAGCGCGGCCGGGAGGAGCGACGAGACTGCGCCGGCGTCCAGGAAGGCGAGCGAGGGTCCGGGCAACCCCGCCGGGAGCTCGCCGAGCAGGCTCAACGGTAGGGAGAACACCTCGGCGGCCACGGTGGCCACCAGGATCCCGACGAGGGAGAACGGCACGCCGGGGCGCCACCGCGCACCGAGGAGCATGAGGGCGGCGACCCCGAGTGCGGTGAGGAGCGGGGCCGGGTGCGGGGTGGACACGAAGCGCCCGGCGGCGTCGACAGCAACCGCCCACACACGGTCGTGGTCACCCGGCGTGACCCCGAGGGCGGACGGCAGCTGCTGCAGGGCGATGACCACGGCGATGCCGGCCGTGAACCCCTCGACCACCGGCGCGGGCAGGTAGCGCACGTAGCGGCCCAGCCGCAGGATCGCCATCGCGATCAGCACGAGGCCCGCGAGCGCGCCGACGAGCAGCACCCCCGTCGTACCGAACTCGTGGACGACGGGCACCAGCACCACCGTCATCGCACCCGTGGGCCCGGAGACCTGGACGTTGGAGCCGCCGAAGACCGCCGCGACGGCGCCGGCGACGATCGCCGTGACCAGCCCCGCGCGGGCGCCCATCCCGGAGGTGACCCCGAAGGCGAGCGCCAACGGCAGGGCGATCACGGCGACCGTGACCCCGGCCAGCAGGTCACGGCGTGGGTTCCTGCGCACGGCCCGCCAGTCGTCGGCGGTGGGCAACAGGTCCCGGAGCCGGGCCAGGGCCGCGGTCACGCGGAGCCGGCTTCGGCCCGCAGCTCGCTCAACAGCTGCTCCCGGTCATGCAGCACCGCCGTCAGGATGTGCCGGGCGGCCAGGAGCAGGTCCACGACCTCCGAGGTGCTCAGCGTGTAGATGACGGCACCGCCCTGCCGGGACGAGGTCACCAGGCCGGCGTGGCGCAGCACGGCCAGCTGCTGGGACAGGTTGGAGGACTCCACGCCGATGTCGGCCAGCAGCTCGTGGACGGGCCTCGGCCCGTCCTGGAGCAGCTCCAGCACCCGGATCCGGACCGGATGGCCGAGGGTGCGGAAGAAGTCGGCCTTGGCCTGGTAGAGCGGCACGCTGAGGGGCATGTCGCCGATTCTAGACCTTCGCACATGCAGAAGTCTTCATGTCGTTCCTCACGTCGACGACCACCCATCGGCACCCCAGCTGGTGACCACGGACCCTGAGCAGCGAGGGCCGGCGCCGACACACTCAGGCCATGAGCGGGGTCACGTTCGTCTTCATCGGAGTCGTCGGAGCGCGGTTCCTGCTGCCCTTGCTGATCCCCCGGTTCCCGCTCCCCGCGGTGGTGGCCTGCCTGGTCCTGGACGGCATCGACCAGACGATCTTCCAGACCTTCGGCTACGACCCGCCCGCCTACCAGGGCTACGACAAGGCGATGGACGTCTACTACCTGGCCATCGCCTACCTGGCCACGATGCGCAACTGGGTGAGCATGCCGGCGTACGGCGTCGGGCGGTTCCTGTACTTCTACCGCCTCGTCGGCGTGGTCACCTTCGAGCTCAGCCAGCTGCGCTGGGTGCTGATGGTCTTCCCGAACACGTTCGAGTACTTCTTCATCGCCTACGAGACCGTGCGCTCCCGCTGGCAACCCCTCCGGTTCGCCCTGCGCTGGTGGGTCACGGCCGCCGCCGCGATCTGGATCTTCATCAAGCTCCCCCAGGAGTGGTGGCTCCACGTCGCGCAGCTCGACGTCACCGACTTCCTGCGCGAGCACGACTGGGCGCCGCCCCTGCTCGTGGTGCTGCTGCTGGCGCTCGCCGCGGTGCTGTGGTTCGTCGTACGGCCCCGGCTCCTGCCCCCGGACTGGGACCTGCGGGTGGCAGCCGACCCGCTCCCGGAGGCCATGGACACCGCGCGCGAGCAGGCCGCCTGGCGGGCGGCGTCCGGCAGCGTGTGGTCGTGGGTGACCGCCGAGAAGGTGGTGCTGATGGGCCTGATCTCGGTGATCTACGCCGAGGTCCTGCCCGGCATCCACGTGAGCGAACGGCAGGTCTTTGCTGCGGTCGCGGTCTTCGTGGTGGCCAACGCAGCGATCACGATGGCGGCCGCCCGGCGCAGCTGGAGCGTCGAGTCCGTCGGGCTGGCCGTGGCCGCGCGGCTGCTGGTCAACGTCGCCCTCGTCGTGGCGGCCCGTGTGCTGCTCGGCTCGGGCAGCATCACCTGGGCCACGCTGTTCTTCCTGTCGCTGATCAGCCTGATCACCACGCTCCACGACCGCTACCAGCCGGTCCTGGCCTACCGGCACCAGGCGCAGCCGCTCGCACCACCCGTGCCCGGGTGACGGGAAGATCTCGGTGCCCCCGCTGGGACTCGAACCCAGACTGAGTCGCTTTTAAGGCGATTTCCTCTGCCGATTGGGATACGGGGGCGTGGGACGTCATACGCATCGTGGGCCCTGGCCCCCAGTCCGTACGACGTCAGCTACAGGTAGGTCTTCCTGGCGTGGATCGCGTGGGCCCCGGACACCCGGTCCAGGAAGAGCAGGCCCGCGCAGTGGTCGATCTCGTGCTGGAGGGCGCGGGCCTCGAAGGCGACGGCTGTCGAGGGTCACCACCTCTCCGCTGCCGGGCAGCTGACCACGCACGACGAGCCGGGTCGCCCGCTTCACGTCGCCGGTCAGCTCGGGCACGCTCATGCATCCCTCCCGGGCCTTCTCGTTGCGGCTGGACTCCACGATCTCAGCGTTGCACAGCACGAACGTGCCGTGGTGGCCCCTGGCCCTGGGGTGCTCCGAGACGTCGATGCAGAACAGCTGGGCGGCGACCCCCACCTGGGGTGCGGCGAGGCCCACGCAGCCGGGGCTGACCCGCATCGTCGCGACCAGGTCCGCGGCCAGCTGGACGGTCTGCGGCAGGGTCGGGTCGACCCGGCTGCCAGGAGTGGAGAGCACCGTCGCCGGCGCCCGCACGACGTCGAGCACCCGGCCCTCGACTCCCCACCCCTCGACTCCCAGGTGGGCGATCACAGGTCGTCGGCCTCGGCGGGTCGCAGGGTCGCCCCGACACCGAGCGTGGTGGCGACCGCCTTGATCGCCGTTTCCAGCGCGGTGGCGTCCACCCCGGCGGGCAGGTCGATCTCGGCGATCAGCAGGTAGAGGTCCCCGGCCAGCCGCGTGGTCAGGTCGGTGATGTTCCCGCCGACCTCGGCCACCTGCTCGACGATCGACGAGACGATCCCGGGCCGGTCGCCGCCGTGGACGGTGAGCACCCACGGCGTACCCGCCGTTGCCGCAGGCTGCTCCTCGGGAACCTCGCGCACGGTCACGGTGAGGGTGCCGTCGGCGGTCAGCGGGGCCAGCCCGGTCTCGATCGCGGCGCCGGTGACGTCACCGGCACAGATCAGCGTCATCGCGAAGTGGCCCCGCAGCAAGGTCATCGTGGAGTCCTCGAGGTTGAGGCCCAGCCCGGCGAGCCTGCCGGTGGTCTCGGCGATGATGCCGGGGCGGTCGTGGCCGAGGACGGTGATGGCGTGGAGGGTCACCGGCCCAGTATCTCGACCCGGGGTCTCACCCGTGCTCGCGGGCCGCCCGGCCGAGGACGTCGTCGAGCATCTGCTCGGTCAGCTTGCCGGTGAAGGTGTTCTGCTGGCTGGGGTGGTAGCTGCCGAGGAGCACGACGTCGTGCTCGGGACCGGACAGCACCGCCTCGGCACCGTGGCCGAACTTCGGCTTGGGTCTCGGCACCTCCCAGCCCAGGGCCCGGAAGGACCGGATCGCGGCGTCCCAGCCGTAGGAGCCCAGCGCGACGACCACGCGCACCGAGTCGACCAGCAGCGCGAGCTCGGCCTCGAGCCAGGAGGCGCAGGTGTCGCGCTCCTCGGTGGTGGGCCTGTTGAGCGGGGGCGCACAGCGGACCGTGGCGATCATCCGGGTGTCCAGCAGCCGCTGGCCGTCGCCGGCATGCGTGCTGGTCGACCGGCCGGCCAGGCCGACGCGGTGCAGGCTGGCGAAGAGCCAGTCACCGGAGCGGTCGCCGGTGAAGATGCGTCCCGTCCGGTTGCCGCCGTGGGCAGCGGGGGCGAGGCCGACGATCAGCACCCGCGGCGTGGGTGAGCCCCACCCGGCGATCGGGCGCCCCCAGTAGGGCTCCTCGGCGAACGAGGCCCGCTTGTCGCGGGCGACGTCCTCGCGCCACTGCACGAGTCGCGGGCACCTGCGGCAGGTGCTGATCTCGGCGCTGAGGCGTTCCAGCTCGGAGCGCGGGGCGGTGGCCGGGTCGTCCGGCCAGCCCGTGCCGGGCGGGACCGGAGAGGGGAAGAGCTCCCCGGTGACGGGGTGCGGGAGGAGCCGGGTCACCGGCCCATGCTCCCGCACCCGCGCCGGATCAGCAGGCAATCAGCTGGCAGGGGCGCTGGTGTCGGCCGGCCAGGAGCCGGCGGCCGCGTGGGTGCCCCCGTTGTTGCTGCGCACCTTGTCGGCCACGGTCGACGCGGTCGCCCTGGCCTTCTCGGCGGCGGCGTCCTTCACCGTGGCGGCCTGCTCGGCCACGACGTCCTGGGCCTGCTGCTTGGCCGCCTGGACCTTGGGGTTGCGCATCACGGAACGGGCACCGGCCGCGATCTGCTCGTAGCGCTCACGGCCGGCGCGGGTGCCGAGGACGTATCCGGCCGCTGCGGCGGTCATCAGGGTCAGCTTGCTCATGTGGTTCTCCTTCTCGAGGGTCGGACGGGGATCGGGGCGGGTCAGTGCTTGCGGCGCCAGACGAGGAGACCGACGAGGACCACCACGCCGGCGGCGACGGTGATCACCTCGGGTCGCGGGCTGCCGCTGGGGGTCGTCGCCCGGTCGCGCAGCTCCGTGGCCTTGTGCTGCGCACGGGTCTTGACGTCCAGCTTGGCCTGCAGCTGGGTCACGGTGGCGGCCAGCTCGTCGCGCTGGCGCGCGATGTCGGCCTCGATCTCGTCGGGCGTGGTGCCGTGGGGACCCGCGCCGTTGGAGGTGGGGGCCTGGGTCGTGGGGTGCTCGGAGCTCATGCGTGGTCTCCCTTGATGGTGGCGACGTCCTCGCGGACTCCTGCGATGGCCCGCTCGGGTGCGGGCGGACCGGCCGCCTGCACCTCCTTCTTGCCGACCAGGGCGGCGACACCGGCCACCAGCAGCAGGACGACGGCGACGATCAGCGCGGCCGCCCACGCGGGCAGCACCTCCGCGAGCGCCAGGATCGCGGTGGCGATCAGGGTCGCCACCCCGAAGAACGCCAGCAGGCCGGCGGCACTGAACATGCCGACGCCGAGGCCGGCCTTCTTGCCCTTCTCGGCCAGCTCCGCCTGCGCCAGCCGCAGCTCGCTGCGGACCAGCTCGGGAATCTGCTCGGAGAGTCGGTGGACGAGGGCACCCAGCGGCTCGTCCGTCGTACGCGTCGTCGAATCGCTCATGGCTGTCCCGTGCCCGATGCAGCAGGCCGTAAACACGGGCCCCCGGAACCGGCGGTGGACTACTCCGCGATGGACCAGGCGATCCCGTCGAGGATGTCGGACTCGGAGACGACGAGGGACGCCACGGTGGCGCGGCGCAGGATGCGGTCGAGGATCAACGCGCCGGCATCGATCACGTCGGCCCGGCCGGGGTGCATGTAGGGCAGGGCGAGCCGGTCGGCCACGGTCATCCCCACCCATCGGTCCACCAGGGCGTGCACGTCGGCGGCCGGCAGCACCGCCTGGTCGATGGCGTCTCGGTCGTACGCCGCCAGGTCGAGCACGCCGGCGGCGACGGTGGTCACGGTCCCGGCCACGCCCACCACGGTGGCGGCCCGCGCCGGGTCGACCGGACAGGCGTCGAGATGGGCGTCGATGTCGGCGACGCAGGCGGCGACCTCGTCGGCGGTGGGCGGGTCGGAGTGCAGGTGGCGCTCGTGCAGCCGGACCGAGCCGATGTCCATCGAGTGCGCGGCCTCGGGTGTGCCCGAGGTGGCCGCGCCGAGGATGAGCTCGGTCGAGCCGCCGCCGATGTCGATCACCAGGACCGGGCTCGTGGGCGGGGTGCGCAGGTTGCGGACGGCCCCGTCGAAGGCCAGCTCGGCCTCCTCGGACCCCGCCACCACCTCGGGGGCCACGCCGAGCCGCGCCTGCACCCCGGCGGTGAACACGTCGGCGTTGGAGGCGTCGCGGGTCGCCGAGGTCGCGCAGAAGCGGATCCGGGAGACGTCGTGCGCCGCGATGAGGGCGGCGTACTCGTCGATCGCCGCGAACGCCCGCTCCAGCGCCTCGTCGGCGATGCGCCCCGTGCGGTCGAGGTCCTGGCCCAGCCGGACCATCCGCATCTCCCGGACGGCCACGACCGGCAGACCCTGCCCCACGAGGTCGCCGATCAACAGCTTGATCGTGTTGGTCCCGCAGTCGATCGCGGCGACGGTGCTCACTCGGCCGGAGCCGGGTCGGCGGCCGGGACGCACGGGCCCGACGACCACCACTCCCCCAGCAGCGCGAGCACCTCGTCGCCGAGCGGGTTGGCGCCCGGCCCCTGCGCCAGCGCCTGGCCGGCGAGGACGTGCAGGCACTTGACGCGATCGGGCATGCCGCCGGCCGAGATCCCCTCGATCTCCGGCACGCTCTGCCCGACTTCCTTGGCCAGCTCGGCCCGGGCGGCGAGGTAGCGCTCGTGCGCGGCGGCGTACGCCGTCGCCAGCTCGGGGTCGGAGGCGAGCCGCGCCTCCATCTCCTTCATCAGGCCCGAGCCCTCGAGGGTGCCGATCCGCGACGCGGCGCGCGGGCAGGTGAGGTAGAAGGTGGTGGGGAACGGCGTGCCGTTGGGCAGCCGGGGCTCGGTGGTGACGACGTCGGGGTTGCCGCACGGGCACCGGTGTCCGACCTCGTGGATGGCGCGCGGCAGCCGCCCGAGCTGGGTGGCGATCGCCGCCTCGTCAGCGGGATCGATCACTGCTGCGACCCGTCGATCCTGCTCGCGGGCGGCGCCTGCGGCTTCGGCGGGATCCCGGCCAGCTCGATCGACTTCCACTCGTTGGTCCACCAGGCGGTGGGGGCGTGCTCGTTGACCGTCGAGGGGTCGGTGAGCGACGTCCGGCTCTCCAGCGGCTTGCCGTCCTCACCGAGCACGACGTACGACGTCTCGCCGGGCATCAGGTAGCCGAACCGCTCGCGCGCCTGCGCCTGGACGTACGCAGGGTCGTGCCAACGCCGCTTCTCACGCTCGAGCTCGTCGATGTTGGACTCGCGCTGGGCGATCTGCGTCTTGAGCTCGGAGATGTGGGCGCGCTGCTGGAGGTAGGCGCGCATCGAGGAGGCATACGAGACCGTCAGCACCGCCAGCACGAGCACGAGGATCGCCGCACGGCCGGTGAACCGCGGGCGGCGGACCGCTTCCGCGCCTGCGGGAGGCGCAGCGACGCCCCGGGCCCGCGGATTGCCCCGCTGGCCCGGTCGCCTGCTGCCCCCGGGCCCGCCCCGGGAGGTACGTCGGTCCGCCACGTTGCTGTCCGGCTCAGCCCTGGTAGCGCGGGAACGCGCCGGCACCCGCGTAGCGGGCGGCGTCGCCGAGCTCGTCCTCGATGCGGAGCAGCTGGTTGTACTTCGCCACCCGCTCGGACCGGGCCGGGGCACCGGTCTTGATCTGGCCGCAGTTGGTCGCGACCGCGAGGTCGGCGATGGTGGTGTCCTCGGTCTCGCCGGAACGGTGGCTCATCATGCAGCGGTAGCCGTTGCGGTGCGCGAGGTCGACGGAGTCGAGGGTCTCGGTGAGCGAGCCGATCTGGTTGACCTTCACCAGCAGCGAGTTCGCCTGACCGCCGGTGATGCCGCGCTGGAGCCGCTCGACGTTGGTGACGAAGAGGTCGTCGCCGACGATCTGGATCTTGCCGCCGAGCTGGTCGGTCATCGCCTTCCAGCCCTCCCAGTCGTCCTCGTCGAGGGGGTCCTCGATCGAGACGATGGGGTACGCCGAGACGAGGTCGGCGTAGTAGGCCGTCATCTCCTCGGCGCTCTTCGAGCCACCCTCGAACGCGTAGGAGCCCTTCTCGAAGAACTCGCTGGCGGCCACGTCCATCGCCAGTGCGATGTCCTTGCCGAGGGTGAGGCCGGCGGCCGACACGGCCTCGGCGATCAGGTCGAGCGCGGCGCGGTTGCTCTCGAGGTCGGGGGCGAAGCCTCCCTCGTCGCCGAGCCCGGTCGCCAGGCCCTTCTTCTTCAGCACCGACTTGAGCGCGTGGTAGACCTCGGCACCCTGGCGCAGCGCCTCACGGAACGTGGGGGCGCCGATCGGCGCGATCATGAACTCCTGGATGTCGACGTTGGAGTCGGCGTGCGACCCACCGTTGAGGATGTTCATCATCGGCACCGGCAGCAGGTGGGCGTTGGGCCCGCCGACGTAGCGGTAGAGCGGCAGGCCCGCCGAGTCGGCCGCGGCACGGGCCACGGCGAGCGAGACACCGAGGATCGCGTTGGCGCCCAGGTTGGCCTTGTTGGGGGTGGCGTCCAGCTCGAGCATCGTCTGGTCGATGAGCCGCTGGTCGTCGGCCGTGAGGCCCTCGATGGCCGGGGCGATCGTCTGGACGACGGCGTTCACGGCCTTGACCACACCCTTGCCGCCGTAGCGGTCGCCGCCGTCGCGCAGCTCCACCGCCTCGAACGCACCGGTGGACGCGCCGCTGGGCACCATGGCCCGGGCGAACGCACCGTCGTCGAGCAGAACCTCGACCTCGACAGTGGGGTTGCCGCGCGAGTCGAGGATCTCGCGGGCGCCGACAGCTTCGATGGATGCCACGGTTCTGCTCCTGGTGCATGCGGGGGTCGCGCTCGGGCCACCTCAGCCTAGCGCCGGTCGAGGACCGATCAGCGGAGCACCCGCGCGCGGAACTCCCGATGTCATCCCTGTCACCAGACCTCGCCCCGGCTCCATACTGGCGAGCATGACGGAGCCGGTGGCCCGCTGGGCCGAGATGTTCGAGTCCCTGGCGGGCAGCTACGACCAGTCGGGCGTGCCGTTCTTCGGCACCATCGCCGGCGGCCTGGTCGAGCACCTGGCGCCGACCCGGGGAGAGCGCGCGCTGGACATCGGCGCGGGTCGTGGTGCCGTCACCCTCCGGGTCGCCGAGGCCGTGGGACCCGAGGGCCGCGTGGACGCGATCGACCTCGCCCCGACGATGGTCGAGCTCACCCGTGCCACCGCGAGGGAGCGCGGTCTCGACCAGGTCCACGTCCGGGTCGGCGACGCCACCGACCCGGCCCGGGACGCAGCCCTCGAGGCCGGCTCCTACGACCTCGTCGCGTCGTCGCTGGTGCTGTTCTTCCTGCCCGACCCGGAGGAGGCCGTGCGCCACTGGCTGCGGCTGCTGACGCCCGGCGGCCGGGTCGGAGCGTCGACGTTTCGCCCGCCGCCGGAGAGCTGGCAGTCGATCGAGGACCTGTTCGACGACTACATCCCACCCCTGGCCGGGGCCCGCGTGCCGGCGATCTCGGAGATCTACTCCGACGACGCCGCGGTCGAGCACGTGTTCGCGCGGGCCGGCGCCGTCGACGTTCGCACCGAGGTCGCGACCTTCGCCATCCCCTTCGAGAGCGTCGAGCAGTGGCGGACCTGGTCGCTGGGCAGCCCGCTGCGCGGGCTGTGGATGCGCGTCCCGGAGGATGCACACCCCGAGATCATGCAGCGCGCAGCGGAGATCCTGGAGCGCACCGGCGGCCGGCTGGACGTGAGCGTCCGCTACACCCTCGGCCTGCGCTGAGCAGGCTTCGACGGGGTCGTCAGCCCCGTTGTCAGCCCAGGCGTCAGCCCGGACTGCGGCTCGAGCCGCTGGGCCGTGGCGATGCCCACCTGGAGGAGGCCGCGCAGGCGCGCGTCGACATCGGGAGCCCCGGCAGCCGCGACCCCGCTCACGGCACAGCGCATGACGCTGGGAGCGGAGCGCTTCTGGAACTGCTTCGCGGTGATGGTCGTGCCGGCCGCGAACTGGCGCGCCCAGGCGACCGCACCCGGGACCCGGTCCAGGGCCTGGCGGACGGCGTCGGTCCCCGCGAACAGTCCGGGGCCGTGGACGGCGGCCATCTCCTCGCACCTCATCAGGCCAGCGGCGAGCGCGCGTTGCGAGGGCTCGGGCACCTCGGGGATGGCGTGCAGGGCAACGGCGGTGGTCAGATCCACCGACCACGCCAGCCCACCGCCGCGAAGGCCCACCACGGAGGGGATGAGCACCGCCAGCCGGCCACGGTTCGCATCGCTCGTGTGGTCGTTGACCAGCCTGGCCAGGTGCGCGAGCAGCGGATCGGTGCATCTCGGGTGGTCGCTCCACGGCTCGTTCGCCAGCACGGACGCCATCTCCATGAAGCAGGCGCCCTTGCGAGCGGAGCGGTGCTTGCCTCGCGACAGGACCGGGAGACCTTCGGGAACCCCATTCATGACCATGAGCCCTCCTTTCGACCAGCATGCGTCCGGAAGGGAGCCCCCTTCAATACCCGAAAAGGGCGGCACGGGGGCCATGCCGCAGGAACGTGCCGGAACTCGGGGTCCGCTGTGTCAGAGCAGCCGGGTCAGAGCAGCCGGCGTACGGCGTCGCGCAGGGCCTGCTCGGGGTCGACGCCGGTCTCACGGGCCTCGACGACGAGCGCCAGGAGGCGGTTCCCCAGATCTGCGCCGGAGGTCGGGTCGGGTGACGGATCGGGGGCAGGGGCGGCGCCTTCGCGCTCGAGCCGGTCGAGCCGGTCGAGGACCTTGTCCGCGAGGAGCAACGCAGGCAGTCCCGGTGGGATGCCGTCGAGGACCGAGTCCCGCGGCTTCTCGGCCGCCTTGATCGCCTGCCACGCGTCGTTGATCGCAGCGGCGTTCCCGCCGGCCGCCCGCTGGTCGGCGTCGCCGAACACGTGCGGGTTGCGGCGGTGCATCTTGGCGATGATCCCGCGGGCCACGTCGTCGATCGTGAACGCGCCGGACTCCTCGGCGATCACGGCGTGGAAGTAGACCTGCAGCAGCAGGTCGCCGAGCTCCTCGCACAGGTGCGCCACGTCGTTGCTGGCGTCGGTGCCCTCGTCCCAGGCGTCGAGCACCTCGAGGGTCTCGTGGGTCTCCTCGAGGAGGTAGCGCGCGAGCGAGGAGTGCGTCTGCTCGCGCTTCCAGCCGCACTCCGCGCGCAGGCGCCGCATGTCGTCGAGGAACTCGACGAGCGGCTCACCGGACGCGGGCTGGGCCATCCTCGGGCTCAGCCGCAGCGCAGGGAGTCGGGCAGCGACGCGGCGTACTTCTGGTCCGGGGTCTCGGCCAGGCCCAGCTTGGCGGTCGAGCCCACGGCAAAGGAGACGCCGCTGTCGGTCGGCACGGCCGAGGCGTCCTGGATGGTGACCCCGAGCTTGGGGTCGAGGCTGACGTCGTGCTCGTCCAGCCACTTCGTGAAGGCTTCCTTGCCGGCCTGGGTGGCGGCTTCCGGCTGGGGCCTCTTCGTGCCCTGGTCCCGGAGCACCTGCTCGCCGACGGCCTGCTGCACGCTGCTGATGTACGTCGAGGACGACTCGACGTCGATCACGGCCTCCTGCTCGCCCTCGGAGAGCTGGGAGATGGCGCCCTCGAGGTCGGACACCTTGCGCTCGTACTGGACGCCGGGCTCCACGCCGTAGTCCTCGGCCAGCTGCCGCGCGGCCGAGACCAGGGCGAGCTGTCCCGCGATCCCGGCGCGCAGGTAACGCATCGGAAGCACCTGGTGGTTCTGTGCGAGCTGGTCCTCGATGGCCGAGCAGTAGTTGCTGGCCGTCGTGTCCACGGTGCTCATGCTGATCGTGTCGTCGCCGACCTCGGCCGCGGCCCCGGGGTGGATGCCGGTCCCAGCGACCCCGCACCCCGTCAGCACCAGGGCGGAGAGGGTGGCGAGGCCGGCCAGCGGCCGCAGGGTCATGCTCACGAGGGCTCCTTCAGGGGCTGTGCTACGACGGGTCGATCACCTGGTCGATGACGTTCCGGGCCCATTCAAGCAAAGCCACGCCGGTGATCGGCTTCCCACCCACCACTGCGGTCTGCGGGCGTGGCACGAGGATCGTGTCGACCTGCGTCTTGACGATGCTCCGGGGGTACATCCGCATCAGGCGTACGACGCGCGACTCCGGCAGCGAGACGGGGGCGAACCGCACGTTCTTGCCGGCGATCGTGACCTCGCCGATGCCGGCCTGCCGGGCCCGGGCCCGGAAGCGGGCGACGAGCAGCAGCGAGGTGACCTCCTGCGGCGGCTCGCCGTAGCGGTCGAGCAGCTCCTCGTTGATCAGGTCCACGTCCTCGTCGGAACGGACCTCGGCCAGCCGCTTGTAGATCTCGAGGCGCAGCCGCTCGCTGGGGATGTAGTCGTGCGGCAGGTGCGCGTCGACCGGCAGCTCGATCCGGACCTCCTTGAGCTCCGGTGCGGCCTCGCCCTTGAACTCGTTGACGGCCTCGCCGACCAGCCGGACGTAGAGGTCGAAGCCGACGTCGGCGATGTGACCGGACTGCTCGCCGCCGAGCAGGTTGCCGGCGCCGCGGATCTCGAGGTCCTTCATCGCGATCGCCATGCCGCCGCCGAGGTCGGAGTGCTGGGCCAGCGTCGCGAGCCGCTCGTGCGCGGTCTCGGTCAGCGGCTTCTCGGCCGGGTAGAGGAAGTAGGCGTAGGCCCGCTCCCGGCTCCGTCCGACCCGACCGCGCAGCTGGTGCAGCTGGCTGAGGCCGAGGGTGTCGGCGCGCTCGATGATCATCGTGTTGGCGTTGGAGACGTCGAGGCCCGACTCCACGATCGTCGTGCAGACCAGCACGTCGAAGTTCTTCTCCCAGAAGTCGAGCATCACCTGCTCGAGCTGGTGCTCGCCCATCTGGCCGTGCGCGGTGGCGACCCGCGCCTCCGGCACCAGCTCCTTGATCCTGGCGGCCGCCTTCTCGATCGAGTTGACCCGGTTGTGGATGTAGAACACCTGGCCCTCGCGCAGCAGCTCACGTCGTACGGCGGCCACCACCTGGCGGTCCTCGTAGGCGCCGACATAGGTGAGCACCGGGTGCCGCTCCTCGGGCGGGGTGGTGATCGTGGACATCTCGCGGATGCCGGTGACCGCCATCTCGAGCGTGCGCGGGATCGGCGTGGCGCTCATCGCCAGCACGTCCACCGAGGTGCGCAGCCGCTTCATCTGCTCCTTGTGCTCGACGCCGAAGCGCTGCTCCTCGTCGACGATGATCAGGCCGAGGTCCTTGAACCGGATGTCGGGGTTGAGCAGGCGGTGCGTACCTATCACGATGTCGACGGTGCCGTCGGTCAGCCCGTCGAGGACCGCGCGGGCCTCCTTGTCGCTCTGGAACCGCGACAGGGGCTTGAGGTTCACGGGGAACCCGCTCATCCGCTCGGCGAACGTCGAGAAGTGCTGGGTGACCAGCAGCGTCGTCGGCACCAGCACCGCGACCTGCTTGCCGTCCTGGACGGCCTTGAACGCCGCGCGCACCGCGATCTCGGTCTTGCCGTAGCCGACGTCACCGCAGACCAGCCGGTCCATCGGGACCGTGCGCATCATGTCGCCCTTGACCTCGTCGACCGTGGTCAGCTGGTCGGGCGTCTCGTGGAACGGGAAGGCGTCCTCGAGCTCGCGCTGCCACGGGCTGTCGGGGCCGAAGGCGTAGCCCTGGGTGGCCTGGCGCGCGGCGTACAGCTTGATCAGCTCGGCCGCGATCTCGCGCACCGCCTTGCGTGCGCGGGACTTGCGCTTGGCCCAGTCGCCACCACCGAGCCGGTCGAGCGAGGGCTGCTCGCCGCCGACGTAGCGGGTGACCTGGTCGAGGGCGTCCGCGGGGACGTAGAGCCGGTCGGGGGGGCCGCCGCGCTTGGACGCGCCGTACTCCAGGACGAGGTACTCGCGGGTCGCTCCCCCGGCCTCGCGCTGCTTCATCTCGACGAAGCGTCCGACGCCGTGCTGCTCGTGCACGACGTAGTCGCCGGCCTTGAGCTCGAGCGGGTCGATCTGCCGCTTGCGGCGCGCCGGCATCTTGCGCATGTCGCGGGTCGACGTCTTCTGGCCGGACAGGTCGTCGCCGGTGAGGAGCGCGATCCGGTTCACCTCGTCGACGAAGCCGTGGTCCAGGGCACCGCAGGTGACGGTGACGACGTGGGGCTCGAGCACGACGTCCTCGGGCTCGACGAGGCGGGCGGGCACGTCGCGCTCGCCGAGCACCTCCACCATGCGCTGGGCCGGTCCGTGGCCGGGGTGGACCACGACGACGCGGTAGTCGCCCTTGAGCCACTGCTCGACATCGCCGACCGCGCGGTCGATGTCGCCGCGGTAGGCCTCCGCCGGTTTGGCCGGCAGTGCCCGGCTCGGGACCGCCGCGACGTCCGCGGCCAGCTCGACGACCGGGGGCCCGGCCAGCGACTCGTCCAGGTCGAGCCCGAACGGGCTCATCGTCCACCAGGGCTTGTGCTGCGCCAGGCTGCGTTCGCGCACGTCGGCGAGCGAGCGGTAGGACGCGGCGCCGAGGTCGATCGGGGCGACGCCGCCACCGGCCGCGGCCGCCCAGCTCGCGCCCAGGAACTCCTCACTCGTCGCCACCAGGTCGTGGGCCCGGCTGCGCGCCCGCTCGGGGTCGAGCACCAGCACGTGGGTGTCGCCGGGCATCAGGTCGATGAGGAGCTCCATGTCGTCGACCAGCGCGGGCGCCAGCGACTCCATCCCCTCGACCGCGATCCCGGCCGCGAGCTTGTCGGTCAGCTCGAGCAGCTGCGGGTGCGCCTCGCCCAGCTCGGCCGCGCGGCGGCGTACCTCCTCGGTGAGCAGCAGCTCGCGACACGGCGGCGCCCACAGCCGCTCGACCTTGTCGAGCGTGCGCTGGTCGGCCACCGAGAAGGTGCGGATCTCCTCGACGTCGTCGCCCCAGAACTCCACTCGCAAGGGGTGCTCGTCGGTGGGCGGGAAGACGTCGACGATGCCGCCGCGCACCGCGAACTCGCCGCGCTTCTCGACCAGGTCGACACGCGAGTACGCCGCGTCCGCCAGGCGCCGTACGACGTCGTCCAGGGGGGCCGTGGCCCCGGGGACCAGCTCGACCGGCTCGAGGTCGCCGAGCCCCGCGACCTGTGGCTGGAGGACGGAGCGCACGGGCGCGACCACGACCCGGACGGGGCCGTTGGCGGCGTCGTCACCGGGGTGGCACAGGCGGCGCAGGACGGCGAGCCGGCGGCCGACGGTGTCGCTGCGCGGGCTGAGCCGCTCGTGCGGCAGCGTCTCCCAGCTGGGGTACTCCACGACGGTCGCGGGGTCGACCACGTCGGCGAGCGAGGCGACCAGGTCCTCGGCCTCACGCGCGGTCGCGGTGACCGCGAGCACGGTCCGTCCGGCCCGGACCAGCCCGCCGATCACGAAGGGACGCATCGCCGCGGGCCCGGTCAGGTCGAGCGCGCGGACGGCACCCCCGCGGGCATCGACCATCGCCTCGGCGAGGACGGGGTCGGCGAGTACGGCGTCGGCCAGGCCGCTGAGGCTCACGGGACTCCTTCGGGTCGGGTGCGTGCCGGCGAACAACACGACAGCCCCCGGCCAGGGAATGGCAGGGGGTGGAGGGGCCAGTGTACGGCGCCGGGTTCGGCGTCGCGCCTCGCCCGCGGCCGCGGGCCCGGCTCCTGGCGGGGCGGCCCGACGTCACCAGCTTTGGGTATTCGTTCTCACTTCGCGAGGTCCGCCCGCGGCCCCTGCCTAGATTCGCAGGGATCGTCCGAGGCAGGCGAGACCCGCCTCCACCCGCCCCCTGTCGAGAGACCGAGATGTCCGTCAGCCGCTTGCTCGTCACCATCGCGGCCGCCCCGCTGTCGGTCCTCGCGCTGGCTCTCACGGCCCCCACGTTGACCACGCCGCACCAGGACGGGTCACAACCGGAGGCCCCCAGGACGGGCCTGTCCGACCCGGGAGGAGATGCGGAGAACGTCGCGCCGCTGCAGACGGGTCATCTCCCCCGGGCCGGACACGCCGAAGGGATCGTCTCGCTCACCCGATCACCGGCCGGGAGCCTCGCCCGCCCGCTGGAGTAGGCCGGCCCGGGCGAGGTCGGTGGCCGCCGCGCACACCGTGGTGAACTCGAGGTCCGCCCGGTCCGCGATGTCGAGCAGCGTGGCGCGGCCGTCGGAGTAGCCGAGCGTCCAGAGCATCGCCATCACGGTGTCCGACGCCGACTTCCCGCCCGTGGTGGGATACAGCCCACGCTTGCCCAGCTGCGGCTCGCCGTGCGGGCTGAGGTTGGTGAAGGCCGCGTCGTGCTCGAGGATCTCGACGATCCGCAGCAGCGCGGCGTACGCGTCGAGCAGCTCCTCGTCCTTGACGAAGCCGAGGTTGTCCGCGGACGTGTGGTACTCGGGGTACTCCCCGTGCGGCGTGCGTGAGAGGCGGCCGACCGGGAGGTCGAAGCCGATCGAGTTGAACTGGCGCTCGTCATAGCCGTAGGGCGAGTAGTCCCGGACCTCGCCGCCGGAGTGCCGCACCACGTGGGTCGCCGCGCGGTCGATGGGGCGGTCTCCCTGCCGGGTCCGCTTGTAGACCAGGGGCCCCGGCCCACCCAGGCCGGTGAGCACCAGCCCGTGCCGGATGCGGGCGAGCCGGTCGGGGTTGCGGCTCAGCCAGGTGATCGACCCGATCGTCCCGGGCGCGAACACGAACCGGTAGGAGAAACGGCGCCTCGGCAGTGCGGCCAGCGCGTTGGCGAGCTCGATCGCCACCACGATGCCGGAGAGGTTGTCGTTGGCGAGGGAGGGATGGCAGACGTGGGCGGTGAACAGGATCTCCTCGTCGGTCTCGCCCGGGATCACGAGCTCCCCGTAGGTCAGCCGGCCCGGCTCCAGCGTGGCGTCGACCTCCACGTCGAAGGGCCCCTGACCCATCGCGTCGAGCTGCCGCTGGGTCAGGCAGAAGCCCCAGGTGCGGTGGTAGTACGTCGTGCGGTACGGGATCCAGTCCGGGTGCTCGGGCAGCGTGTGGAGGTGAGGACGCAGCTCGTCCATCCACATCCGGGTGCGGACCGGGGCGCTGTAGCCGACCAGGTGGAGGTTGTGCTTCTGGAAGTCCACGAGCCGGCGCCCGGTCATGTCCGCGATCCAGGCGCCGCGGACATTCCACTCCTCGTTGACCGTCCAGTCATGGGCCGCCGTGCCCGAGGGGACGTCCACGTGCGTCAGCGCCAGTCCGGGCGACAGGGCCTCGCCGATGAGGTCCAGCGTCCGGCGCACGCCGTCACCGGTGATGCTGCGGCAGATCGGGTAGAGCTGCTCCATCCGGGCGCGCATGCGACCGGGGCGCTCGTCCACGTTCACGATCCGGTCCCCATCACTCGGCGGGGCCGAGTCGGCGCGGGTCGGCGTACTCCCTGAGGGCGGGCGCCACGGGGCGGCCGACCAGGAGGCCGTCGGTGGTGCCGCGGTCGATGGCCTCGCGGTACACGCGCAGCGCCCGCCGCACCGCCCGTGCGGTGAGCTCGATGTCGGCATCGGTGTGGGCCGCGGAGATCACGAACGACTGGCCGAGGACACCGTGGCGCAACAGCTCCTGCAGGAAGAGCGTCCGGTAGGCCTGCGACGCCTCGAGGTCCGGGTCCCGCGTGGCGAAGACCAGGCAGGACGACCGGCCGCGGACCTCGACGAACCCCGCCAGCCCGGCCTCCTCGATCTCGGCGCTCACCGCCGCGGCCAGCTTGCGGCCCTGTCGCTCCATGGTGGCGACCACGTCGTGCTGCAGGTAGGTCCGCACGACGGCCAGGTAGGCGGCCAGTCCGGAGGTCTCGGGCCCGTGGGTGGTCGACAGCAGGAAGACCCGTGGCCGCTCCGTCCTCAGCCCGCCGAGCTCGAGCAGGTCACGTCGACCGGCGAGGGCGGAGATCGGGAAGCCGTTGCCGATGGCCTTGCCCCACGTCGACAGGTCCGGCGTCACGCCGTACACGTGCTGGGCGCCGTGGGGCGACCAGCGCATCCCGGTGATCATCTCGTCGAAGACCAGGACGAAGCCGTCCTCGTCGGCCAGCCGGCGCAGGCCTTCGAGGAAACCGGGTGCCGGCTCCTCGAGTGCCGTGGCGGGCTCGAGGACCAGGCAGGCGATCTCTCCCGGGTACCTGGTCAGGAGGGACCGGACCGAGTCGAGGTCGTTGTAGTCGAAACCGACGGTCAGGCGGGTCTCCTCGTCCAGGGTCCCGGCGCTCATCGGGGTCGTGCCGATGAACCAGTCGTCGGTCGAGAAGAAGGGATGGGTCCGGCAGATGGCCACCCGCGAGCGCCCGGTCGCGGCGCGAGACAGCTTCACCGCGGCCGTGGTGACGTCCGATCCGTTCTTCGCGAACTTCACCATGTCGGCACCCGGCACCTGCTCGAGGAAGGTCTCCGCGGCCCGGAGCTCCAGCTCGCTGGGCCGGCTGAAGCTCATCCCCTGGGTGATCGCGTGGGCCACCGCCGAGGTCACCGGCTCGTACCCGTGGCCGAGGGTCACCGCCCGGAGCCCCATGCCGTACTCGACGAACGAGTTGCCGTCGAGGTCCTCCACCCGTGCGCCCGACCCGCGCACGATCACCGGCGCCATCCCTTCCGGGTACTGGTCGGAGCCCCGGGCGTAGGTGTGCGCTCCTCCGGGGACCAGGGCATGGAGCCGCGCCTGGGCGGCCGACGACTTCTCGAACGTGCGGCACGTCTCCTGGGCGGCCCGAGCCCTTGTCGCGGTCATCGGACGCCCCCCGCCTCCGCGAGGTCGAGGACGACCTTCGACGAGAAGAAGCCCTCGGCGTACTGGCTACGGCACTCGACCCCGCGGATCCGCATCAGGCCGAGGAAGAACTCGTCGTCCCACCAGTCGCGTCCGACCTGGGTGGGGAAGCAGTCGTTGAGCAGCTCGACCTTGCGGTGCGCCTGCTCGGCATCGAGCGGGACGAAGTGGGTGGGCGCGCCGAGATCGCCGTCCCACTTGGGGATCTCGTAGTGGAGGATCAACGAGTTCCGCCACACGGTGCTCGCCAGCGTCCCGACCAGTCGGTGGTCCTGGTGGGCGTCATCGACCCGGGGCGCGAACACGATGTCCGGATCGCAGCTCGCCGCGACGTCTTCCAGGATCCGCTTCACGTCCCCCCACTGCGCCGGCAGCCTCCCGTCGGGCAGCCCCGCCGTCTCGACCTTCGCACCCGGGACGAAGCGCGACAGCGCGTTCGCACCCTCCAGGACCCGCTCGCCCTCGCCCGTCAGGACCACACCCGTGACGCGCACGTCGGAGCGCGACGCCAGCTGGAGCAGGGTCCCGCCACATCCGATCTCGACATCATCAGGATGGGCACCCAGGCACAGCACGTCGAGCGGTCCGTCCCTCAACGCCAGTCCGATCACGTGGTCCCCTTCGTCGTCCGAGGTCTCGATCGTGTCCGAGGACGTCCTGCCACCGGAACCGCGTCAGGGACACGTCCCCAATATTGGGGCCCCCTGCTTCAGCGCCTTCCGCTGTCAGCAGCCCGCAGTTACGTTCGATGAGGCCTCGGTGTCCGTCTTCATCCAACGGCCCCACTCGGGGCGAGGAGTGACATGTCCCTCCGCACATCTCTCGGCCTGCCTGCCGTCGCAGTCCTGGCCCTGGTCCTCGGCGGATGCGCCCTCCAGGGCGACGACGACAGCCCTCACGCCTCGCAGGCCCCGGCGGATCGCGCCACCCCACGTGCGGACGGCTCCGCAGGGTCGACGCCGACCCGCCCGCCGGCACGGATCTGCGGCTCGAAGGGCCTGGACGGACCGGCGACGCGGCCGCAGGGGGCGCGGCGGGTGACCCCCTCCCAGCGGCTGGACCGCATGGTGGGGCGGGCCCCGCGCGGTGCGACGTTCTGGCTCACTGCGGGGGTCCACCGGATCGGCAGCGGCCAGTACGACCAGATCACGCCGAAGCAGGGCCAGACCTTCATCGGGGCGCCCGGAGCGATCATCGACGGCCAGCACCGCAACCAGTACGCCTTCACCGGACACGCCACCCACGTGAGGATCGAGCACCTCACGATCCAGAACTTCGGGGGTCGTGCGGAGAACAACAACGAGGGCGTCGTCAACCATGACGCCGGGCACCAGTGGCAGGTGCTGCACAACACGGTCCGCGACAACGCCGGCGCCGGGGTCTTCCTGGGCAGCGGCAACGTGGTCGCCCACAACTGCCTGGTCGACAACGGCCAGTACGGCTTCAGCGTCTACGAACGCCACGGCGTGCACGACGTGACGCTCCGGCACAACGAGATCGCCGGCAACAACACCGACAACTGGGAGGAGCGGCGCCCCTACTGCGGCTGCTCGGGCGGTGGGAAGTTCTGGGAGACCCGCAACGCCCGGGTCATCGGCAACTGGATCCACGGCAACCACAGCGTGGGCCTGTGGGCGGACACCAACAACACGGGCTTCCTGGTCCAGGGCAACTACATCTCCGGCAACCGTGCCGAAGGGTTCATCTACGAGACCAGCTACAACGCCGCGATCATCCACAACACCTTCGCCCGCAACGCCCTGGTCGCGGGTCCGAAGAACTCGGGCTTCCCGACCCCGGCGCTGTACATCTCCGAGTCCGGGAGCGACGTACGGGCCGGCAAGAAGTACGGCGACACCTTCCAGATCGCCCACAACCGGTTCATCGACAACTGGACCGCGGTGATGGCCTGGGAGAACGCCGACCGGTTCGCGGGGTCCCCGGCGAACACGAGCTCGGGGTACACGACGCTGGTGAACCCCCGGGTGGCGACCATCTCCAACTGCAGGACGCCCAGCAAGATCAAGCGATCGCCCTGGTTCGACGACTGCCGGTGGAAGACCCAGAACCTGCGGGTGCACCACAACAAGTTCAAGCTGACCCCCTCCCGCATCGGATCGGCCTGCACCGCGAAGGCCGGCTGCGGCTACGTCGGCCTGGTCTCCAACTACGGGTCCTACCCCGACTGGTCGCCCTACAAGGCCGAGGTCGTGGAGGACAACATCACGTTCCAGCAGGACAACCGCTGGTTCTCGAACCGGTACGTCGGTCCCTGGCGCTTCCAGGTCCACGAGCTGGGCAACACGGTGTCCTGGAGCGAGTGGCGCGAGGCGCCGTACCGGCAGGACAAGGAGAGCGCCCTGGACTGACGCGGACTCATCGGCCCCGCCCCCGGTGTGGCGGTCAGTCGAGGAGCTCGCCGAGGTGCTGGGTCATCCCCCGATTCCGGTTCTCCGGGATGTTCCACAGGAACTGCCCGTCCTGCGTCGGCCCGCTGGTGACCCAGGACGAGACGTCCTCGGTGATCCGCAGGAGGCGTCCCGAGTCGAGGTCGTAGACGTAGGTGCCGACGCTGCCGGGTTCGTTCGACGTCACCGTCACGAGCCCGGCACCGGCGGTGGAGTCGAGCTCGCCCTCGATGCCGCTGCCCTGCAGGGTGACCACCTGGTCGCCGTCGGTGTCCAGGACCTGCACCCGGTCGTCGCGGACGCCGTCGTCGTAGGTGCCGCAGTACTGCCCCATCACGATCCGGTCGCCGATCGCGCCGAAGGACAGCAGGTTGCACCTCTCCCCGGAGCGGGGATCGAAGGAGCGCTCCTCGCCCGTCTCGAGGTCGCGCACGTGCACCCGTCCGGCCTCGCCGTTGGTGGAGTCGGTCCACACCATCGAATGCTCGGTGAACGCCACGGAGCCCACGGTGAGCCGTTCGTCGCGGACGTCGGACGGGTCGGTCAGCGAGGCGGACCAGAGCCGGTAGGTGTTTCCGTCGGCGTTGGCGTCATCCGCCTCGCCGCCCGGGGAGGTGGGCCAGCCGCCCTCCGGGGGCTGGCCCTGGGTGGCCGGAACCGGGACGTAGAGCCGGTTGTCGGGCCCGAGCACCGCGCCGAACGGGTCCTCCACCGTTGGCAGGTCGGGCCACCTCTGCGTGTCCCAGTGCCGGCGCTCGCGGTCGAAGACGTGGACGACCAGCTCCGCCTTCATGCCACCCTCGGCAGTGAGCAGCTCCAGCCGGTCCTTGCCGAGCTCGAGCGGCCTGGTCTGGGCCTGCCCGATGTGGACGTCCGGCAGCCAGTCCTGCTCGCCGGTGGCGGGGTCCATCAGGGCGAACCGTGGCCGGAGCTGGTCCATCCGCGGCCCGTCGCGGAACAGGATGAGGCCGTCGTCGGTCACACCGTCGAAGTACTGTCCGTTGTCGCGGTTCAGGTTCTCGTTGGTGTGCGACGCCAGGACGCGGTAGTCCGTGCCTTCCGCCGCCTTCGCGGCGTCGGTCAACCGAAGCGTCGGCGCCTGCGGCTGCGGTACTCCCGCGGCCGCGAAGTCAGGTGGCCCCGGGTTCAGCCAGGCCAGTGAGCCGGTCACGACCAGAGCGGCCGTGGCGAGCGCCGTACCGCCGAGGGTGGCACGGCGTCGGCGCACGCGGCGTCGGCCACCGGCCAGGACCGCCTCGAGGTCGAGGTTGTCGTGGGGAGGAGAGGCGACGTTGGCGCTCAACAGCGTGTGCAGGTCGTTCACCATGGTGTTGCTCCTTCAGTCGCCCGTCCGCCGGTCGGCGAACCTTCGAACGTGGACCTGAGCGAGGCCAGCGCGCGGGAGGTCTGGCTCTTGACCGTGCCCTCGGTGCACCCGAGGACGGCCGCCGTGTCGGCGACGCTGAGGTCCTCGAAGTAGCGCAGCACCACGCACGCACGCTGCCTCGGGGGCAGGTCGGCGAGTGTCGACATCAGCGCGGCGCGCGAGGCGACGGACTCGGCGACGTCCTGCCCCGAGGACAGCTCGCGGTCGGGCTCGGCGGGGACCTCGGTGCTCGACCGTCGCCGCGAGTGGTCAAGGAAGGCGCTGACCACGGCCCTGCGGGCGTAGCCGTACTCCCGGCCGGCCCGCGTCAGCCGTGGCCACGCCACATAGACGCGGATGAGACCCTCCTGGACGTGGTCCGACGCCTGGTCCCAGTCGCCGCACATCAGGAAGGCGGTACGGCGCAGCCGCCCCCGCACCGCCTCGGCGAACTCGACGAACGCCGCCTCATCACGCATCCGTCACCTGCTTCATGCCTGGTCAACGAGGTGAGCAGCAGGAAGGTTGCCTGGCCTGGCTGACATGTTCTCAGAACACGGGACGTCACCCGCTGTCATGGCGAGGTCGCTTGACCAGACAGCAGCGTCGCTAGGATCCCGGCGTGTCCGACGAACCGTTCACTGCCGTCACCTATGACGGTCTCCCGATATCCAGCGGTGGCGCCCATTCTCTCGGGCGCATGACGCGTCGAGCCGCATTCGAGGCGACGACGTCCTTCCTGCAGTCATGCGCCGAGCCGATGGGCCGCACGGAGTACGCGATCACTGTGCATGAAGTGCCTGAGCTGACACCTGCCCCTCAACTGCTGGACGAGCTGCAGCGCAGATTCGGACGTGGCCGGATCCTCATTCTTGACGAGGACGAGGTCGCTGAAGCCCTCGACTTCCTGGACGACATCCATCCCCAGTCGACAAATCAGTGGGGCATGGCCCCGATCTGGTTGAGCGCGACCACGACGTACCGGCTGCTGGATCCGCGAACACCTCGCACCTTGCCCGGCCAGACCGACGACTTGTTCCACCGGGTCGGCTACACCAACGAGTCGCGGCTCCTCCTCGACAACCGAGCGAGGCTCGCGCTCACGTTCTGCATCCCACACGCTGACGATGAACTCCTCGCCCGGATGATTCCGTGGCTTCAGGAACACCTGCCTTGCAAGCTGTCCTCGAAGCAGTGGCGTGCGTGGACCCGCACGAAGTCAGGAACGCTCAGGCCCCGAGTCCTCGATGTATCGACGTTGAGCTGATCCGGAATCTCGCATGCACGGAGCGTGGAGGCGGTGACACCATCCATGCATGGTCGAGCGCGCGCTGAGTTTCGGTTCTGCGGCATCGGCCTACGAGGAGTTCCGACCTGGTTACCCCGAGGAGCTCGTTGACGAGGTGCTGGCCCATGCAGGCCGGCCGGTCCACACCGCCCTGGAGATCGGCGCGGGCACCGGCAAGGCCACACGCGTGTTCGCCGCGCGCGGAATCGCTGTCACCGCCACGGACCCGGACGCAGCGATGCTTGCGGAGCTGCGCAAGCACGTGCCTGCGACAGTGGCCACGGTTCAGGGCGCCTTCGAGGATCTCCCGCTCACGTCCACCTACGACCTGGTCTTCGCGGCGGCCTCGCTCCACTGGACCGAGCCCGCCGATCGATGGTCGCGTGTGGCCGCGCTGCTCGACCCCGAGGGGATGTTCGCATCCTTCGGTGGACAGATGCTCCTGGCCGACCAGGCCGTCGAGGAGGCCGTCCGTGCCGCCAGATCACCGTTCCTGGCAGACGACGGTGTCCCATCGCCGGACGGGACCCCGACGGACAGCCCGATGCAGTGGCCCGGGACCGAGCTGGTTCGGTCGAGCCGATTCGTCGATGTGCGCCAGTCCACCATCGAACGCCGGACGGAGATGTCGGCTCTCGACTACGTCGGCCACCTGTCGACGATCTCGGCCTATCTCCAGCTGCCCGCCTCGGTTCGGGAGCGCGTGCTTGATCGGATCCTCGGGGTCCTCCCGGAGCGCGTGACGGTGGTGGCCGACCTCACCCTCCACGTCGCCAGGATGGGATGAGCACCACGCAACCAGGCTTCGACGTGACGCTGGGTCAGCGGTACAGCGACCGCGGCTCGTCCACGGGGAGGATCGGCCTGCCCTGCTGGACCGGGTGATCGCGCCACAGCGCCCACGGGCTGATGCCCTGCTTGTACGCCGTCTCCAGCGCGGTGCGCTCCTTCAGCGTGTCCATCGGGGCCCAGAAGCCGTCGTACCGGGCGGCGAGCATCTTCCCGTCGCGTGCGGCCCGGAGGCAGCCGTCCATGACCAGGTCGTCACCTTCGTCGAGGTAGTCGAAGATGCCCTGCCGGAGGACGAAGTAGCCGCCGTTGATGCGCATGGCCATGTCGGCGACCGGCGTCAGTCCGGTGACCCGGCCGCCCTCGGTCAGGTCGACGACGTGGAAGGAGTCCTGGGGCTTCACGGCCAGGAACTGGCCGACGGCGTCGGTGTCCAGGAAGTCGTCGATGAGGACGTTCATCGGCGCGTCCGTCAGCACGTCCCCGTAGTTGGCCAGGAAAGCTGCGTCGTCCTCGAGATAGGGGCGGACCCGCCGCAGCCGTTCGCCGATCGCGGTGTCGATGCCGGTGTCGATGAACGTGATGGTCCAGTCACTGATGTCCGTGCCGAGCATCTCGACATGGTTCCCGCCCTTGGTCAGGACGAAGTCGTTGGACGTGGCCTCGTGGTAGTTCAGGAAGTAGTCCTTGACCGCCTGGGCGCCGTGGCCCAGGCAGAGGATGAACTCCGTGTGCCCGAAGTGCGCGTAGTAGCGCATGACGTGCCACAGGACCGGGCGGCTCCCGATCGGCATCATCGGCTTGGGGAGGGACTGGTTGTCGGCACGCATCCGCATGCCCAGTCCCCCACAGAACAGAACCACCTTCATGTCTAACCTCCGTGAGACGTCAGAAGATCTCGAGCTTGGGCAGGGCGACGACGAGTCGTGCGCCCCACTGGCGGGCGTGGTCCAGCTGGCCGCTGATCTCCTGGCGAAGGTTCCACGGCATGACCAGGATGAAGTCGGGCCGCGCCTCGTCCAGCGCCTCGATGGGATGGATCGGGATGTGCGTCCCGGGCAGGAACTTCCCGTGCTTGAACGGGTTGCGGTCGACGCTGAACTCCACGAGGTCGCTGCGGATCCCGCAGTGGTTCAGCAGGGTGTTGCCCTTGCCGGGCGCCCCGTAGGCGACCACCTTCTTGCCCTCGCGCGCACAGCCGATGAGGAACGCGAGAAGGTCGTTGCGGACCTTCGCCACCGCACGGGCGAAACCTTCGTGCCCCTCCAGCGTGTGGAGTCCGGCCTCGGCCTCGGCGGCGAGCACGGCCGCCACCGCCGGGCTGGCGGGCCCCGCGGACTCGGTCGGCATCGACCAGGTCCGCAGCGAGCCGCCGTGCGTCGGGAGCTCCTCCACGTCGACCACGGTCAGTCCTGCGGTCGCCAGCACCCGCTGGGTCGTCAGGAGCGACAGGTAGGAGAAGTGCTCGTGGTAGATCGTGTCGTACTCGCTGCCCTCGATGAGCCGGAGCAGGTGCGGGATCTCGATCGTGACGCTGCCGTCGTCGGCCACCAGGGCGCGCAGGCCCTTGCTGAAGTCGACGATGTCCGGCACGTGCGCGAAGACGTTGTTGGCGACCACGAGGTCGGCCCTGCCGTGCTCGGCGGCGACCTTGGCGCCCGTCTCCTCACCGAGGAACATCACCTCGGTCGGCACACCCTTGGCGACGGCGGCCTCGGCGACGTTCCCCGCCGGCTCGATCCCCAGCGACCGGATCCCACGCGCGATGCTGTGCTGGAGCAGGTAACCGTCGTTGCTCGCGACCTCCACGACGAACGACTCGCTGCCCAGCCCCAGTCGGGCGACCGCCGAGTCGACGAACTTCTCCGCGTGACGCACCCACGAGTCGGAGTACGACGAGAAGTAGGCGTAGTGGCTGAAGATGTCTTCCGCGGCGATGTACGTCGGCAGCTGGACCAGCAGGCACTCGGAGCAGATCCGCACGTGCAGGGGGTAGAACGTCTCCCCCTGGTCGAGCTGGTCGGCCGACAGGTAGCTCTCGCACGGCGGAGACATCCCGAGGTCTACGAACGTGTGCGTGAGCTCGGCCCAGCACAACCGGCAACGAGGACTGCTCATAGAGGGTATTTCCTTTGTCCGGACGCGGTCACACACCGGTCGTGTGTGATATTCGAGTTTCGAATCCGAGGGCGGGAGATGTGCCGATGCAGTTCGCAAATACCGCAATCCGGGGACTGGTCCACTTCGCCGGCCCCGTGCACCGCGATGCCCGGGGGTTCTTCAGCCGCACGTTCGACGTCGCGACGGCCCAGGAGGCGGGGATCGACCCGGACGCCTTCGTGCAGGACAGCCTCTCGCGCTCCGAGCAGGGGGTCATCCGGGGGCTGCACCTCAGGGTGGGGCGCGGCGAGGGCAAGCTGGTCCGCTGCTCCAGCGGGGCCGTCTTCGACGTCGTCGTCGACCTGCGTCCGACGTCACCGACCTACCGGACGTGGCTCTCCTTCGACCTCGACGGCGAGGTCCAGAACTCGATCTACATCCCGCCGGGGTGCGCGCACGGGTTCCAGGCGCTGACCCAGCCGGCCGACACGTCGTACCGCATCAACCGTCCCCACGACCCGTCGGAGGACCTGACGATCGCCCACGACGACCCCGAGCTCGCCATCCCCTGGCCGCTGCCCGTGACCCTCATGTCAGAGGCGGACCGCACGGCCAGACCCCTGTCGGATCTCGGCGGCCGGTTGCGCGAGGTCCTGGCGACATCGTGACCCCGCCCGGACCGGATCGGTCGCGTGGCTGGTTCCTGCTGGCGGCCGCCGCGGCGCTCGCCTTCCTCGTCCTCACCGTCCTGGTCGGCACGCACACCACCCAGGACCTCGATGTCGCGGCCCGCGACCACTTCCGCCCCGACGACGTGTGGGGCACCACCCAGGTCAGGGTCGACGTCATCGTGGAGGGCCTCAAGCCGCGCAACCTGGCCCCGCTGCTCGTCCTGGTCGCCCTGGCCGTGTCGCTGCGACGCGGCTCGTGGCGACCAGCGGTGTACGCCGTCGTGCTGGCCGGGGTGGCGGGTTCGCTGACGCTGCTCGTCAAGCACCTGCTCGAGCGGGCGGACCCCCATCACGAGATGTCCGCCGTGGGCGGCAGCTACCCCTCGGGGCACATGGTCAGCGTGCTCATCTGCCTCGGCGGCACGTTCCTCCTGGTGCAGGAACGCCCGCGCTGGTGGGCCTGGGTCCTCGTCGGCCTCGTCGACCTGGCGATGGGTCTCTCGCTGCTCCTCCAGGCCGCGCACTGGCTCACCGACGTGGTCGGCGGCCTGCTGCTCGGTGTCACCGTGCTCGCGACGGCCATCGGCTGGCGAGCGAGCGCCTCGGGCGACCTGCTCGTCGAGGGGCGCGAAGGAAGAAGTCGGCAGAGAGCCGTCGAAACTGGTCTTCGAGCTCCTGGTCGTAGCGGTGGAGCGCACTCACCATGACGGGCTCGACCGACGGCTGCCTGCGTCGTACCTCCGCCATCTGACTGACCAGCAGGTCGACGTCGAAGGACTCCACGGGCTGGTCGAACCCCCCGAGCCCGAACTCGGCCAGCAGCCGCTCGTTCTTGTCGGCGTACCCGAGGGACACGGTCGGCCGGCGCATCTTGAGGGCGCAGATGATGTTGTGGAACCGCGAGGCCACGACGACCTCGGCCTGCGCCATCTCGGTCATGACGGCGTCGAGGCTGTCTGCCTTGCTGACCGAGACCCGGGTCGCCGCGCCGGGCCGCGCGGACCCTGCCAGGTCGGCGATCTCCTCGGCGAGGACGAGGTCGGCGAGGTCACCGATCACCAGGCTCACGGTCTGCCCGTCGTTGACCAGCCGGGTGACCAGTTGCGCCATGCGTTCGACGTAGGTGCGGACCAGGGCCGGCCCCCGGTTCGGGTCGTCGGGGGCACCGGAGAACGCCATCACCCCGATCACGACATGGCCGGCGCGCTCCGTGGATCCTGTGGGGGCGGGCAGGGCGAAGGCGATGTCGGGGAAGACCTCCCCCGCTCCCCCGTCACCCCCATCGAAGCCACGGCCTGCCGGGACGCCTCGTCCCGGTAGGAGCAGTAGTGCGAGAGGCGCACGGTCCACCGGTAGAACCAGCGAGTAACGGGGTGCGCAGCGTGCTCGGCCCCGACGCTGACCAGCGCCACGGTGCGGCCGCGCAGCCGGCATGACAGCGCGGCCAGGAACAGCCAGTACGGCAGCCCCCAGGGCTGGGGGACGAGCTGCGTCTCGAGGACCCCGGTTCCCGGGACCACGAGGACGTCGACGTCGCCCATCATCCGGAAGGTGCGGGGGATGTCCCAGAGCCGGCTCGCCGCCTTCGATGCCTGGGCCAGGACTCCACGTCGGTCGGTCCGGTAGGCCATCAGCTGGGTGGCCGGGATCCCGTGGTCGCGGTTCACGGCGACGGCGTCGGCCGCGAAGCAGCTCGCGGCGATCTCCGGGTGGGCGTCGCGCAGCTGGGCGAGGAACGCCGCCAGGGAGCCCTCGTTGCCGATGTTGCCCATGCCGAAGTAGCCGTAGGCGGCCACCCGCACCGGCTCTACGCCCATGACGTGTCACCGGCGTCCACGGGCCCCACCACGGGCTGCTGGGCCCCCCCATGGGCTCGCCGGGGCGGCAGGACGCTCCAGAACCACTTCGCGACCTCCAGCAGGCACTGGCGGCGTTCGGCAGGCGTCAACGGGGCCAGTCGAATGGCGCGCACGAAGCCGGCGACGTACTCCACGTGCATCCGCAGCATCGGGTTGCGCAACCGGCTGGCCCGCCGCGGATCCCAGGCGGCGGCCACGGCGCGTCTGCTCCCCACGTGCGAGGTCCGGTCGGGGTGGTCCCGCCGGTAGTACATGACTTCCGGCACCTGGTGGAAGAGCCCCTGCAGGCACAGCGCCGAGACGAAGACGCGATCGGCGTTGCGGAAGGTGCCGTGCGGGCCGACCCGCCGTAGCGTGTCGGTGCGGATGACGCCGTAGAAGTCGTTGCCCCCCGGGGTGTACAGGATGTCGCGCAGGCGGACCGACGGGCTCGGGTTCTCGGTGTCCATCAGGTATGGCGTCACCCGCAGGACCTCGCCGTCCTCACCGATCATGGCGTCCCACGAGTGCGCGAGCACCACCTCGGGCCGCTCGTCGAGCACCTGGACGCAACGACGCAGGAGCTCCGGTTCGTAGAGGTCGTCGTGCGAGGCCCACTTGAAGTACTTCCCGCGGGCCTGGTCGACCACGACGTTGTGGTTCGGCACGGCGCCGATGTTGACCGGCTGGCGGACGTACCTGATCCGCTCGTCGCGCGCCGCGTAGGCCCGGCAGATGTCCGCGGTCCCATCGGTGGAGGCGTTGTCGGAGATGACCAGCTCGTAGTCCGTGTAGGTCTGCGCCAGCAGCGCGTCCAGCGCCTCGGCGAGATACCGGGCGCCGTTGTAGACCGGCAGTCCGACGCTCAGCGTCGGCACTGCGGCGTCCGCCGGTTCGGGAGCGCTCATGACGCAATCCTTTCTGGGTGTTCCGGTCGGGATGCCAGACCGGGCGATTGGTGCAGGTACTCGGCGAGCCCTCTGCGCAGGTGGTGCCACCACACGAGTGCGGCCAGGGTCGTGGCGATGGCCACCCCCCAGCACGACCCCCGCGCCCCGTCGACGTACGCGCCCAGGCAGCCACCGACGAGATACGTGCTGGCGCCGAACATCTGGGCGGCCAGGCTGCGGGGGGCCGCCCCGAGCGCCCGCACCCCGGCCGCGGCCCCGATCTCGAAGCCGCCCATGAACATCCCGATCATGACCGGCGGCAGCAGCGCCGCGGCCGGATGCCAGATCGGTCCCAGCAGTGCCTCGCCCACCCCGCTCGGCAGCAGGGCCAGGATCGTCACTCCCCAACCCGCTGCTGCCACTGCGGCCACGAGGCCCAGCGTGAAGCAGAACCGGGCCAACCGTTCCGGCGCCCTGCTGAGCACGTGGGAGGCCTCGGGGACGGCCAGCTGGCTGACGCCCATCAGCATGACGAGGAACGGTCCCATCAGGATCTCGGCAGCCCGGACCTCTCCGACGGAGGCAAGGCCGGCGATGGCGCCCAGGGTCACCATCCGGATCTGGCGTGCGCCCGCGATGCTGACGTTCTCGATCAGGTAGCGGCCGCCCAGGGCCAGGTGGTCGACGACCCACGCCCGGATCCAGCGGGGCCGGGGCAGGATCCGGCACTGGAGCAGACCGAATCCGGCGGCGATCGTCGCGGTGCCGCCGAAGGCCAGGAAGCAGGTCACCTCGGTCGCGCGGTCCGTCAGCACCAGCGTGACCAGCGTCGTGAACTGCAGCACGGTCCACACCACGTCGTTGATGAGGGCCCGATGGGGCTGACCCACCGAGAAGAACGCGAAGCGCAGGCTGTCCTGCAGCATCAGGCCCGGCAGCCCGACACCGAGCGCGATGAACCCTCCGCCGACCTCGGGTGGAAGCGCCAGACCGACGAGGATGCACACGATGCCGATCACGATCCCCGCGGCCGTGGCCGTCGCGCTCGAGGCCGCCACCGCCTTGCGCCAGGCCGGGGTCTCCTGACCGCTGAACCTGACCAGGAGAGGGTCGGTGGCCAGACCGCGGGTGGCGCTGATGGCCAGCCCGAACGTGACGTACGCCAGGCCGAAGGCACCGAAGCTCGCAGCGTCGAGCGTGCGGGCCACCACGACTCCGAGGACGAAGTTGCTGATGCTGGAGACCCCTTGGTCGGCGACTCCCCATCCGAGTCGCCCGGCCACGGCGAGCGGACTACGAGACGACGACACGGCGACCGCCGATCGGGTCGCTGACGGCGAACCGGTAGATGTCGAGGAGCTGCTCCAGGTTGGCTCCGGCACGGAACCGCTCCTCGTACGTCGTCCGCCCGCGCCGGCCCAGCTCGACGTACCGCTCGGGCTCCCGGTCGACGTCGTGGAGGACCCGGGCCAGCGCTTGCGGGTCGCCGGGCTGGAACAGGGCGCCGTCGACTCCGTCGGTGACGAGCTCCGGGAAGGAGCCGCGCGCGGGCGCGACCGGTGCCACCCCGGCCGCCATCGCCTCGATGGCGACGAGCCCGAAGGTCTCCTCCCACTGCGACGGGACCACGGCGACCAGCGCCCGTCGCAACAGGCGCTCGGCCTCGGCGGGAGCCAGCAGCCCGACCACGTCGACGGAGGGGTGGCGCCGGCCCCAGGCCCTGACCTCGTCCTCGAGGGGGCCGCCTCCGGCCACGGCGAGCCGGAGCGGGGAGTCGGGGTGAAGTGCGCGGAACGCGTCCCACGCCTGCATGAGGAAGGACGCACCCTTGGCCGCGTCGAGCCGGCCGAGGTGGACGACGAGGTGCTCGGGCTGGGAGCGCTGCGTCGCAGCCACCGTCCGCACGAAGTTGTGCTTGACGAACGTCCGGTCGGCGGGCAGCTGGAGGTCGCGCATCAGGTCGCGCTGGGCCGCCGAGATGAAGATGAAGGCGGAGACCAGCTCCTGCCACGCCGAGCGGTGCAGGGCGAGCCCCGCGACCACGGGTGCGGTCGCCAGGCGTGAACCCCGGTAACAGCCGTGCTGCAGGGCGGGCGCGCCGTACCCCCCTGCGCAGTCGTGGCACGGCGACCCGTCCCGGAAGAAGTCGCCACTCGCGCAGATCAGCTTGTAGTTGTGCAGGGTCGCGACGACCGGCACGTCCGCGTCCCGGCAGGCGTACAGCACCGAGGGACTGATCAACGGGAACGTGTTGTGGACGTGGACCACGTCGGGGCGGCTCCGCTCCAGCTGGCGGGCCAGGTCCCTGCGGACCTCCCCGTTCCAGAGGCTGCGGGCGGGAAGGGCGGCCTTCCGTGCCAGGGACCAGCCGGCGATGTCGTCACTGTGTCGCTGGAAGAGCTCGATCTGGTGGCCGGCCGCAGACAGGGCGGCGGCCTCCTGGTCGACCACGTGGTTCTCGCCGCTGGGTGCCGCCGAGCGGTAGCGCCCGTGGACGAGGAGGACCTTCACGTGACCCTCGCCTGCCGTGCGGGGATGAGCAACGACGCCGCGACGCTGAGGTCGAGGAGGTACGGCGACGGCGTGCCCAGTCCGGTCTCGGTGAAGGACGCGGTCAGGCAGTAGACGACGAGGAACAGGGCGACGGCACGGTGCGGACCCCGCTCGCGGGTGGACGCCACGACGAGCAGCAGCAGCAGGATGCTCGCCTGGACCACCACGCCGAACCAGCCCTGGTCCAGGTAGCTGGCCACCCAGTTGTTGTCGATCGGCAACCCGTTGAACGACTGGTTGGACAGCCCCGAGCCGAACAGGTCGTTGATCCGCGGTCGCGGTGCGCTGAAGACCGCCGACCAGACGTCGGTGCGCCCCGTGAGCTTGCTGGCCTCCTGGGTCGTCTGTCCACGCATCGCCCACGTCATCAGCTCCGAGGCGAAGAAGGTCATCACGAAGACACCGCACACCGCCCCCATCGCGGAGGTTCGCCGGACCCGGACGTGACCCAGGAACAGGCTCGCTCCGGCCACCAGGAGACCTGCGACCACCGCGATCAGCGCCGTTCTCGTGTGCGTGAGCACGAGGACGGGCGCGCTGACCAGGAGGGTGATGAGCAGGTTCCTCCCCGAGACCAGCCGACACCCCCAGAGCACGACGGTGGTGCCGAGGAGCACCGCCGCGTAGTGGGCCACCTGGGTGGGCGGTATCGGCCAGAGCACGCCGGAGAGGCGTCCGTCGAACTCGAACGCGAGCCCCGGCGCGATCGCGGTCCCCAGCACGATCGTGCCGAGCACGGCCCACAGGCAGCGGCGGTGACAGCGCAGCAACAACATGTCGTCCCGGCCCCACCAGGGCGTGGTGAGCCAGAGCACCAGGATGAAGCCCAGGAGCCGGCTCGCGCGGAAGGCCGAGCCGAAGACGAACTCGTTGTGGACGCTGACCATCAGCGCGATGACGCCGATGAAGGTCAGCAGCACGAGGAACAGGTTCGGCCGCACCACCCCGCGTGAGTTCACGACCAGGACCAGGAGCAGGGCGAGCCCGAGCGCGGCCTGGGTCATGAGCTGGCCGAGAGGCCGGGCGATCGGCACGACGGTGGGGTAGGCGGCAAAGGCCAGCGCGTTGAAGAACAACGCGCCCCACACGGCGACCAGGCGCAGGGGGATCCGGTTGCCCAGACCTCCGTCGGAGTCCTGCGCCCAGCGGGTCGGCGTCGTGGTGGTCGCCGTCGCGCTCACCAGGATCCCCTCCCGGTACCCGGCCAACCCGGATCCGGGGAGTCACGCAGACCTGAGCTCTCGTCGGTGCGGTCCGCACCGACCATCATCGCGAACACCAGCTGCAGGCCCGCCGAACGGACGAGCTCTCCCGTGGTGCGAAGCCGCTCGGCACTCGTGCGCCCCACGCCCACCAGGAGCACCACCCGGTCGACCCAGGACGCGACGTGGTCGACACCCACGGCAGGGTCCACGTCCGCCAGCGTCAGGATCACGTCGGCCTCGTTCCAGGCCGCCCGCCTCGGGTCGTCCTCGGGTGGCTCGGTCCTGGCGCCGGCAGGAGCATCGAGAGGGCCGCGAGCGAGCGCAGGCTGACCGGTCGGCCGGTACACCACAGGCGTGACCGGGCTGCCGGATCCCTGCTTCGTGCGATGCAGCGCCTTCTTCACCGCCGCCTCCAGGCGACCGGACTCGCTGAGGTCCACGAGGAAGACCGACCGGCCACTGCTCGCCAGGCGGGCACCCAGCGTCCCGACGACCAGCGCGCCCTCCGGCACGTCACCCACAGCGACGAGCCCCAGGCGTGCTGCTCGTCCCTTGGGCGCCGTGAGGGCGGACTCGAGCCCGTGGACCAGCACCTGGAGGCCCTCGGACGAAGCACGACGCTTGCCCACCTTGCCGGCGCTGAAGCGGACTCGGGTGGAGAGGGCGAGCGCCACCTCCTCGCGCCGTCGGAGGCGGTCGGAGGTCAGGGCCAGGAAGAGCACCAGTCCGATCCCGACCGCCAGCCCGCCGATCAGGCCCGACCCGGTGTTCAGGACGGCGCGCTTCAGGGGCGACCGCGGAACGACGCTGGCCGGATCCATCACGTGGCTCGCGGCGACGATGGCCTGGGAGTCGAGGGTGATGTCCTCGATGAGCTGCTGGAGCCGGCTGATCTCGGCATTGGCCTGGGACCGCTGGGTCAGGATGTCGGTCGCCGCGCCCTGGTCTGCGGTCCCGCCGCTGCTGAGCGTGGCGTACTGCTCGGTGAGGTCGACGACGCGCTGCTGCAGGTCCTCCACTCGCGCCTGGTAGCCGTCGATCAGCGCCTTCGACTGCGACTCCAGCTCTGCGGTCCTGAACTCGAGGTAGGTCTGGGCGAGCGCCCTGGCGCGCGCGACAGCCGTCTTGTCGTCGACCGAGACGACGTCGATGACGAGCACAGTGGGAGTCACGGCGGTCGCTGTGGTCGTGGCCTGGAACTCCTCCGGCGTCATCTCCAGCCCGAGCCGGTCGATGGCCGAGGCAGCAACGGTCCTGGTGCGCAGCAGGCTGAGGTCGGTGGACATGGCCACCACCGGGTCGGTCGCCTGGTCATGGGCCAGCAGGATCGTGACCGTGCCATGGGACTTGCTCGGCAGGGCCACGGTCCAGGCGACGCCCAGCATCATGCCGGCGAGGGCCAGCACGACCCACAACTTCCAGCGCCTGCGCAGGGACGAGCGCATGAAGTGCCAGCTGACGAATCCGGACGTCGGACGGGCCGGTGCCTCCTCGGGGTCCGGACCCTCGGCACGCCACGATGGATCGATCATCGCGGCCTCCGGCGAAGTCCCGAGACGTTGCTGGCACCGCTGACACCGCCGGGTACGCCGGTGAGCCGCGTGGGCAGCGCGATCTGCTGGGAGCGTTCGTGCTGCAACAGCCTGCCCGTCGTACGGTCCAGGTTGTCCGGGTCGGCAACGATGATCCCGATGATGCGGTGCTCGGCGTCGTCCGCCCTCACGGCGGTGAGGGCGAGCTCCTCGGCGGTGGCTGAGCCGGACGAGACAGCCAGGATCGTGACCGAGGACTCCGGCAGCCCGGCGAACCGGGGATCGCGCCGGTCGACGACGGCCATGACCACGGTCAGCTCCACCTCGGGGCTCTCGTCGGGGTGGGTCTCGACCAGGAGTCCGGGTCGGACCTCGTCCGTCACCTGGCCGCAGGCCGCCCACAGGGCAGCCGCGGACTCGTGTCCCTGCCCGGTCACAAGGGCCGTGCGCACCCCTGACGAGGCGGCGTACGCCGCCACCTGGGGTCCGATGGCAAGGCCCCGGAGGTCGTCGGACAGCGTGATGACGGTGATGGACAGCGGGTGGTGCGCCGCCCGGTCCCCGCGCTCACGCGCCGCGCCGGTGGAGCCGTCGAGCGCCAGCTGCCGGAGGGCCTGCCGCAGCGCCCAGGCATCGACGGTTCCGGGGGCGTAGGTCTCCAGCAGCGTCGTCCACCCGGCCACCGCCCGTGGGGCCTTGCTGGGCAGGGAAGCGATGACGGGACTCCCGAGGGCGTCGGCGATCTCGTCGCGGTAGCGCAGCTTCTGGTCGCGCCGGTCGCGAAGGACGAGCACGACCGAGGCGATGATCCAGGCGATGACGAGACCGAGCAGCGCGAAGATCACCGACCGGCCGACCAGCCAGGGCCGCTTCGCAGGCGAGGCCTCCTGGATGATCGAGGCGGAGGCATCGGGATTGCTGATCGCCGCCCTCTCCTTGAGCGAGTCGATCTGGAGGACCAGGTCGGCCTGCTGAGCGGTCAACTGGCCCAGTGCGGCCGCGTCCGCTCGTCCCTGCACCGAGGTCGGATCCTCGTCCAGCTGGCGCGCATCGGTCTTCTTGATCTCGGCACCGACGGTGGCCAGGCTGGCTTCCAGCTCCTCCTGACGCCGTTGCAGGGCCGCCTGCTCCGCATTCGTCAGGGAGCTCGTGGCCCCCTTGACGTACCTCACCTCGGAGTTCGCCACCGCCCGGGACAGGGCCTCCGCGCGAGCAGGTGTGGCGGCACTCGCCTCGATCACGAGCACGTCGGGCGTGGGCGCGCTGACGTTCACGCGCTTGCCCAGGGCCTCCGCCGACATCGACGGCGTGACGGCATCGCCGGCCGGGCCGAGGACCTCCTCGCTGGTGGCGATCCGGATCTCGGTGTCCACGTTGCGGGGGATCGCCTGGCCGTCCGACTGCTGCGTCGGAGGAAGCAGCACCTGGCTGGTGCTCGAGTACAGGGGCGGACGAAGCAGGGAGAAGCAGATGCCGGCCGCGAGGCCGAGCACCGCTGCGATCGCCAGCGCCCGACGCTTCCGGCGGAGGATCGACAGCGTCGAGCGCAGGTCAACGGACTGTTCAGCCACCGGGCCACCCCCCACCGCTGGTCGGGTGCTGCTCGCGGGGGGCGAAGTCGAGGGTGGTGCACAGCTCGACACCAGCTTCGAGATGGCCCTCGAGCACGCCGCTGCCGACCAGGGTGGTCGTCGCGACCCGCTCGCCGAACCGGGGCGAGTACCACCCCAGGATCGGGTGCGTCTCGCCGCGGTGCGCCGTCCAGCGCAGCTGTCCGGGCAGGCGCAGGCAGGCCGTGCAGTCCCCCTCGTCGCCGGCCCAGCTGAGCTCGGCAGATGTTCCCTCGAGCCGCACGGAGACGTCAGGTCCGAGATGGAACGCGAGCCGCAGGGTGTGCGCCTTCTCGCCGGTCAGGGCGTCCAGGATCGACAGGCGGCGCGAGCCCCTGTCCAGGATCACGGTTCGCGCGTGGCGCAGACCGGGGTCCAGCCGTGCATAGCCCTCGTGGTGGGCGGTCCACGTCTGCGCCGCCCGGTCCCCGAGGTTCGTGTGGGTGACGTGGCCGGGTGTGTGCGTGCTCCAGAGGAACGGTCCGGCCTCGACGGACTGGCTGGTCCCGTCGATCTCGATCGTGTTGTGGGCCAGGGTGGAGCGGAAATAGCTGCGCCACTCCGGTTCACCGTGGTAGCAGTAGGTGCCCGGGTCGACCAGCACGTCGACTCCGCCGTGGCGCACCTCGACGGACAGCGCGTCCGCGTGGGCGTGAGCTGCGATCGAGAGGAACCCGTGCGGTCCGCCGTCGCACCGGCACCAGATCTCGGGGCCGTCCTCGGGCGGCGTACGCAGCACGCACATCCCTGCGTCGTGGAAGACGCGCGGAGCCTTGTCCGGTCGGCCGCGGGTCGGCTCGCGGCGCGGCATCAGCGACGCCATCGCGACGGCGCCGACACTGGCAGGACTCGTCGGCCACCACGGCTGGGCGCCGACCAGTGCGTCGCCGAGGCCCAGCAACAGGGCCCAGGGGTCCGCCTCGGGGTCGTCGAGGACGAGCGCACGCCCCTCGTCCCCGTCGCCCTGGCGCGGCGGCCGCCCGGTGTCGTCGGCCATGGCGGCGGCGGCATCGACGGACGCGGTGAGCAGGGCCCACGTTGCGGGGTCGACGGGGTGGTCGGCAGCGGCGCTCTCGACGGCGGCGACGAGGCCGAGCTCGGTGACGAAGCGGTGGTAGTCGGTCGCGAGCTCGCGGTTCACGCCGCTCTCGAAGGTGTTGGCGCGAAGCTCCTGCTGGAGCTGCCGGGACGCCTCGACCCGCCACGCCCCACTCTCGGCGAACCAGGGAAACGCGCACGCGGCCGCGAGCCGTCCAGCGGCCTCGGCCACGACGTGGTTGTTGGCCGACGAACCGCGGCTGCGGAAGGCCGCGAGGTAGTGCTGGTGCCACCAGAGCTGGCGCAGCGCACTCTCGTTGGCGTCGAAGAGGTCCTCGACCTTGGACCAGTCGTCGAGGAGCCTGCGGACCCAGACCCAGCTCATCAGCCGGACCCCGAGCTCGATACCGCTGGTCCAGTGCACGCCCGACAGGAACGGGTTCTCCGACCACCAGGACCGGAGCTGCTCGTCGACGATCTCGGCGTAGGTGTCGTCGCCCGTCAGCCACCAGGCGCTCGCGAGGACGGTCAGGTGGTGATGGCGCGAGAGCTCCCAGACCGACTTGACGTTGCCGGTCTCGCCCTCGTCACGGTGGTTGATGCGGAACGCGAGCCGGTCCTGCGGAGCGCGGCGTCCGGTGACGGGGTCGAGGAACCAGTCCGGGCGGACGATGTCCGCGCGCGGCGTGCCGAGCAGCGACCAGTCACCGGCCACGAGCCGGTCGGCGGCCGTGATGACCGCCTGGCGCGCCGCGGCCGGCACCTGTTCCCGGGTGCCCGTGGGCAGCGGCGTCGGGAACTGCCGGCAGTCACGCAGGCCGCTCGGCAGCCCGGCGGGAGCCCCCGGGAGCACCTGGCGGTGCGCCCACGCGGTCCGTCGAGCCTGGTCGACTCCCCGGCCCGCGATCTCGGCGGGAGACATCTGGCGCAGACGCTGGGCGTACCAGCCCACCTGCCGGCTCACAGCGTCACCCACTGGCCGGTCAGGAGGCTCTGCTCCACAGCGATCGTCGCGCGGGTCGTGGCCACCAGCGACCCGGCGTCGATCGGCATCGGGGATCCGGTGCGGACAGCCGCGACGAACGCGGCCAGCTGCGCGCGCTGGCCCTTGTCCTGTCCACCGAGGGCACGCTTGACGTCCTTGCCCTCGCGACTCCACACCGTGGCCCGGGTGAAGTTGTCCAGGCGGGCGTTGCGGCCACCTCCGGAGACGTCGAAGGTCTCCTTCGGGAACCGGCTGTCACCACCGGTGGCGTAGGTGATGGTCCCGAGGGAGCCGTCTGCGAAACGCAGGCTCACATGGAGGTCGGCTCCCCCGGGCGTCTGTCGGGCCTCCACCTCGACCGGCGGGTGGCCGATCCAGGCGCTCAAGGCGTCGATGAAGTGGCCACCTTCTCCGAGGAACCTCGATCCCTCGAGCCCTTCGTCGAGGTACCAGCTGCTGGCGTCGAGGCGCCCCGCGTTCACCAGGTAGCGCGCGCTCAGCGGCCCGTCAGGCCGACCGAAGCTGCGCTGCAGGTGGGTGAAGAGGGGGGCGAAGCGACGGTTGAACCCCACCATCAGCCGGTCGTTGCCCGTGCGCTCGACCGTCTCGATGACCTGGTCGAGCTGGGCCTGCGACAGGGCGAGGGGCTTCTCGACGAAGACGGTCTTGCCGCGCTCGAGTGCCCGGCACACGAAGTCGGCGTGGGAGTGATGGCGGGTCGCCACGACCACGGCGTCGATTGCCGGGTCGTCGAGGACGACCGTGGCATCGGTCGTGACCGCGGCGAAGCCGAACTTCCGCTGGGCGTTCACCGCGGACAGCGCCCGGTTCGTCGCGACCGTGGCCAGCATGACGCCGGGGTCCTTCGCCAGGTGGGGCAGCAACATCGACGTCGCGTAGTTGCCCGCTCCGATGAAGCCCATCCGGACGGTCGGACCGACGGCCGGGCGGGGGCGGGACACGGCGCCCGGTGCGCGGGTCAGCGTCCGGGCGGCGGGCTCCTCCGCGGCGTCCGAGGACGTGGGCGAGGGGTACTCCAGCAGGAACCCGACCCCGTGCAGGGTGCCGGTGCGCAGCTGCTCGTACACCTCGGTCGCGTCGGTGACCGGGTGCACGCCGGACACGAGGGATGCCACGTCGAGCGACTCGCTGGCGATCAGGTCGACGAAGCACTCGAGGTTGCGTCGCTCGGTCCACCGGACGTAGCCGGCGGGGTAGTCGATCCCCTCGAGCTCGTAGCGGTCGTCGTACCGCCCGGGTCCGTAGGACCGGGAGAAGCGGACGTCGAGCTCCTTCTCGTAGTAGTCGTTCCACGGCAGGTCGAGCCGGGTCTTGCCGATGTCGACCACCCGGGCCCGGTCCCTGGCGAGACGCGCCGCAAGCTCGACCGGGCCGTTCGAGCTGCCTCCGGCCGCGAGGAAGATGTGGTCGGCACCCCGTCCGCCGGTGGCGGAGAGCAGCACCTGCTCGATGTGGGCCGCGCCCTCGGCGTCGGGTCCGGCGCAGGCGATGGCTCCGGCCTTCTCTGCCATCTGGCACCGGTCCGCGACGGTGTCGACCCCGACGACCCGCACCCCGGCGGCGATGAGCAGCCGGACGACCAGCTGGCCGACCAGCCCGAGGCCCACGACGCACGCCATCTCGCCCAGCTGGACCTCGGCGCGCCTGACGCCCTGCATGGCGATGGCCCCCACGGTCGCGAAGGCGGCGTGCTGCGGGTCGACGCCGTCCGGGACCCGGACGCACAGGTTGGTCGGCACCCAGTTCACCTCGGCGTGCAGCGCGAACTCGTTCCCGGCAGCCGCGACCACGTCACCGACGGCGAACTCCTCGGCGCCGGCGCCGACCTCGACCACGACGCCACACAGCGAGTAGCCCAGCGGGGTGTAGCTGTCGAGGCGGTTCATCGCCTTCTTGTACGCCGCCGCCGGTCCCTGCTGCGCGACCGAGTCCATCAGCTTGCGCACCTGGTCGGGCCTCGCGCGCGCCTTGCCCAACAGGGACATCCGGGCCTCGCTGACCTTCATCAGCTCGGTGCCGGTGGAGATCAGCGAGTACGACGTGCGCACGAGCACGCCGCCCGGCCGGCAGGCCGGTGCGGGCACGTCGAGCACCAGGAGCTCACCCGAGCGGTAGTTCTGGGCCACCTGCTTCATGTCACCTTCCGACTTTCCGCGTTCCGCTGCATGTTCGTGCGATGTGTTCGTGCATTCAGGCCGCACCGACGCCGGCCGAGCGCGCGTTGCGGTACCACAGCTCGAGGCTGAGGAGCTGCCAGATCTGCTTGGACTGGTCACGACGGCCGCTGCGCTGGTCGGCGATGAGCCGCTGCAACGGTTCGCGCCGCAGGAAGCCGGTCGACACCAGCTCGCCACCCACCAGCGCGTCGTCGACGAGCTCACGCAGGTCGTTGGTCACCCAGGCCCGCAACGGCGCCCCGAAGGACGCCTTCGGGCGGTCGATGATCTCGTCCGGGATCCACGCCCGGGCCGCCTCCTTGAGCGCGGCCTTCTGGACCCGGCCGTGGATCTTCGCCGACCCCGGGAGCGAGAACGCTGCGCCGAAGACGACCGGGTCCACGAACGGCACCCGCACCTCCGTCGACGCGGCCATGCTGGCGCGGTCGGTGTAGGTCAGGTTCAGCCCCGGCATGAACAGCCGCGAGTCCGCGAGGCACATCCGGCTGGTCTGGTCGGCGAGGTCGTTGTCCTCGTAGAGGGCGCGGTGGCCCTCGATCACCGCGTCGACGTGCACCGCCAGGTCGGGGTCGAGCAGGTCGGTCAGCTCGTCGCGCCCGTAGAGGGTGTAGCTGCGCCGGAACGCCTCCTCCTCCGGGAGCTCGGCGAAGGTGAGGAACCGCTGCGCCCACCGCACCGACCGGATGCCGCGTCCCCGGGCCACGACCGGCAGCCGTCCCACGAGGGGCGCGATCACGCCGTCTCGCAGCGGCCGCGGCACGCGCCGGTAGCGCTCCCCCAGCAGGCAGGCCAGGTGCTTGCGGTAGCCGCCGAAGAGCTCGTCGGCGCCCATCCCGGACAGCAGCACCTTGACCCCGGCGTCGCGGGCGGTGTCGCACATGAGCAGGGTGTTGATCGCCGCTGGGTCCCCGATCGGCTCGTCGAGGATGTCGACCATCCGCGGCAGCAGGTCCACGACGTCGGGCTGGATCTCGATCTCGTGCAACCTGATCCCCAGGTGCGAGGCCATCTTGCGCGCGTAGTGCGCGTCGTCGGGCATCGCCTCGAGGCGCTGGTCCTCGGCCCGGAAGGCGATCGTGTACGCCTCGATCGAGGGATCGTGGCGGTGCGCCAGCGCCGTCACGATGCTGGAGTCGAGGCCACCGCTGAGGAACGATGCCACCGGCACGTCGGCCACGAGGTGGGCCGCCACCGACGACTCGATCGTCTCGCGCAGGTCCACCGGGGGTCCGCCCGCGGCGCGGGTGGCCACCTCGGAGGCGTTCCAGTACTCCCCCGAGACGCTCGAGCCGTCGCGGCGGTACTCGGTCCACGAGCCCGCGGGAAGCTTGTGCACGCCGCGGACCGCGTCGTACTGCGGCGGCAGCCAGTAGTAGAGCGCCGAGGCGACCATCGCCGCCGGCTCGACGCTGAGCTCGGTGCCCAGGGCCGAGACGATCGCCTTGAGCTCGGAGGCGAACACGACGCCCCTGCCCCGGCGCATCGTGTAGAGCGGCTTGATGCCGAGCGGGTCGCGGGCCAGGGTGAGGCTGCCGGTGCCGGCGTCGTGGATGGCCAGCGCGAACATGCCACGGAAGCGGGGCAACGCGGCCGGCCCCCAGGCCCGCCAGGCCTCGAGCACGACCTCGGTGTCGGAGCTGGTCGTGAAGACCACGCCCCGGCCCTCGAGCTCGCGCCTGATCTCGCGGTAGTTGTAGACCTCGCCGTTGTAGGACAGGGTCAGCCCGCCCTTGACCAGCGGCTGGTCCGCCGCCGTCGACAGGTCGATGATGGAGAGGCGCCGGTGCGCCAGGACGACAGCCGTCTCGGGGTCGACCAGCTCCAGGACCCCGCAGGCGTCCGGGCCGCGGTGACCCAGGCGGTCGATCATCGTGTTGACGATGACCTTGCCGTCCGACTGCTGGTAGCTGCCTGCCACTCCGCACATGATCAGGACCCCGTCCGCGCCTCGAGGACTGGCGCCTCGACTCGGCCGGCTCGGTGCGTGAGCTCGTCGAACACCGCCACGTAGGCGCCGCGCTGGTGGCTCCACGCCAGCTCCTGCTCCACCCGCTCGCGACCCCGCCGGCCCATCTCGGCGCGCAGCTCGGGCTGGTCCACGAGGTCGACGATCGCGCTCGCGTAGGCGTCCACCCTGTTCGGCTCCACGTAGACCGCCGCGTCCTGGGCGGAGACCCGGGTCTCGCGCAGGTCGAAGGCGACCACGGGCAGCCCGAAGGCCATGTACTCCATGGTCTTGTTCATCGTGGAGACGTCGTTGAGCGGGTTCCTGGGGTCGGGACACAACCCGACGTCCGCCGTCGAGAGGACAGCCGTGACCGTCTCGTCCGGCACCCGCCCCGGGAGATCGACGTACTCCTGGAGACCGAGCTCGTCACGCTGGGCGACCAGCTCGTCGTAGCAGTCACCGGCGCCCATCAGCGTGAACGAGATGTCCGTGCGACCCAGGCCGTTCACGACCCGGTCGGCCGCAGCCAGGGCGATGTCGACGCCGTCCTGGGGACCCATCACCCCGAGGTAGGCGACCAGGTGCTCCCGGCCCCGGCGTCGCGCCGGTTCGGCCGGGCCTCGCTTGAGCCGGTCCGCGTCGGGCCCCGTCCGCACGACCGTGACGTGCTCGGGACGCTTGCCTCCGCGCTCGACGGCGATCCGTGCGTACGACGCGTTCGTCGAGGTCACCCGGTCCGCGGTCCGGAAGGTGGCCCGCTCGAGGGCCAGCAGGCCGCGCAGCGGGAGCCGTGCCCCGTCCGGGAAGCGGGACTCGTAGAGCTCCGGGCAGAGGTCGTGGTGGTCGAACACGAAGCGGCTGCCGTCACGCATCCGCAGCCAGCGGGCGAGCGGCCAGAAGACGTCCGGGGGGTTGCAGGCCTGGACCACGTCGAAGGGTCCTCGGCGACGACGCGCCCGCAGCGCCAGGCGTGCGGTGGCCAGGAAGGAGTAGGCGTACTCCACGACGAACCCGACCGCCCGGCCCCCGGGGGCGTACGGCGGGTAGGTGTGGATCTCGACGCCGTCGATGACCTCGTGCTTCTTCGAGGTCGCGCCTCGCGGGCAGATCACCGTGACGTCGTAGCCGGAACCCACCAGCGACTGGCACTCGAGCCACACCCGCCGGTCGAAGGGGACGTGCAGGTTCTGCACGATGATCAGCACACGAGGGGTCGAGGGCTGAGCGTCGCGGCGGATCTTCCTGGTCACCACCCGAGCCCCTCGTAGCCGGCGAGCTGTTCGACCTCACGGCCGAGGCGCCCGTGGAGGTCGAGGACCAGCCCGGGAGACGCGGCGACCAGCGCCGCACGCACCACGGGTTCGGACGACGAGACGACCGCGACCTCGGCGTCGCGCAGCGCCTCTGCCGGCGAGCTCGCCAGCAGGCGGTTCAGGTGCGGGAGACGGGCCTCGACGTGTCGCCGGTTTGCGCCCACCAGTCGCTCGGGGTTGATGATCGGGTCGTAGATGCGGACCTCGAAACCCTTGCCGAGCAGGCGCTCGGCGAGCTCCACGTTGGGGCTCTCCCGCAGGTCGTCGGTGTTCATCTTGAAGCTGAGGCCGAGCAGGCACACCCGCCGGCTGTTCGAGGCGATGATCCGCTCGACCGCGTCGCGGACGACGAGCTCGTTGGTCAGCGTGGTGCCGGCCAGCAGCGGGGCGTCGACGCCGCTCATCCGGGCCATGTGCTGGAGGGCACGCAGGTCCTTCGGGAGGCACGATCCGCCGAAGGCGAACCCGGGGCGCAGGTACGTCGGCGAGATGTTGAGCTTGTGGTCCTCACAGAAGATCCGCATGACGTCGCGTGAGTCGACGTGGTGGAACCGGAAGATCCGGGCCATCTCGTTGGCGAAGGAGACCTTCGTGGCGTGGAAGGCGTTGCAGGCGTACTTCAGGGCCTCCGCGGTTCCCACGCCGACCTGGTGGATCTCGAGGTCCAGGAACGCGAAGAGCTCGGTCAGGCCCTGGCGGGTCCGCTCGTCGGCGGTGCCGACCACCACGAACGGCGGGGCGAAGAAGTCCTCGACGCCGCAGCCCTCGCGCAGGAACTCCGGGCACATGGCGGTCCCCACCGTCCACCCGGCCGGCAGGTCCGAGCCGGTGAAGACCGGGGCCACGACCGTGTCACCCGTCCCCGGCGGGACGGTGCTCCGGATGACGACGGAGTGGAAGCCCGATGCCGGCGGCTGCGCCACCTCCATGGCCTCCCGGAGATCCGCGAGCGCGCGGGCGATGAAGCTGAGGTCGGTCTCTCCGTGCGGGGCCGACGGGGTGCCGACACACACCAGGGAGACATCGGCCCCCTCGATGGCCACCCTCATGTCCGTGGTCGCTCGCAACCTCCCCGAGGACACGCCCTCTTCCATCAGGACGTCGATCCCGGGTTCCACCACCGGGCTGCGCCCCTGGCTTATCGCCTCGACCTTCGCCCGGTCGACATCGACACCGACGACCTCGTGGCCGCGCGATGCCAGGCCGGCAGCGGTCACCGTTCCGACGTATCCGAGACCGAGCACAGCGATCTTCATGATCCCCCCGTGGCAAGCCTTGAGCACCAAACCTGGGGCGGCCAGTCCGTGGCCGCCCGGCATCCGACTGTTTCGGATATGAGTGCGACGTTCCCCTCCGGCAAGGCTCCGTGGGAGACAACTCCGGCTCATACATCAAATTTGGGGAGTTCCCGCCGACGCCGGACGACCGGGGCAGGAGCGGCCGGCAGGGGCGCGGCGAGGACGTGCCCACTATTGAGTAATCCCTGCACGTGGCGGCCATCACCCCGGCACGCGGCATTGAGATGTCACTCATGAACAGGACGACGCAGCCGCGGATCGCCGAGTCGACAGACGTCGACCCGCGAGCCGTGGTGGGCGCAGGAACGCGGGTCGGGCGCCTCGCCCAGATCCGTGAGGACGCCGTGGTCGGGCGTGACTGCGTCGTGGGCCGCGGCGCCTACATCGGTCCCGGCGTGGTCGTCGGCGATCGCTGCACGATCGAGAACCACGCCCTGGTCTACGAGCCCGCCGTCATCGAGGACGGTGCGTTCATCGGGCCGGCAGTCGTGTTCACCAACGACTACTACCCGCGCGCCGTCACCCCCGAGGGTGAGGTGAGGACGGGGGAACACTGGCAGGCGATCGGTGTGACCGTCCGCGAGGGAGCAAGCATCGGGGCACGCGCCGTGTGTGTCGCGCCGGTCACGATCGGGCGCTGGGCGCTCGTCGCCGCCGGCTCGGTGGTCACCCGCGACGTGCCCGACTTCGCACTGGTGGCCGGCGCCCCTGCCCGGCGCGTCCGCTGGGTGGGCCCCGCAGGGGTCCCCCTCCACAAGCTGGGCGGTGATCGGTTCCGCTGCCCGGTCACCGCCCGCCAGTTCGTCGAGTCCGCCGGAGTCCTCCGGGAGGAGCCGGGGCCGACGTGATCATCGATGTCACGCCGCGGCGACGACACCCGGTCCGCAACGTCGTCGTCGCCCTGACGCTCTGCGTCGCGCTGGTCGCGCTGCTGGCGTGGGCGGCTGTGGTCACCTGGCCCCACGGCTGACCCCGGCGGCTGGCCCCAGAGGCTGGCCCCAGCGACTGACTCAGGAGCCGGCGCGCGCGGCGTACGTCGTCGCGGCGACGTGGACGTCGTCCACGTAGGCCTGGGCGTGGTTGTAGGAGAAGACCGCGGACGCCCAGCCCGCGGCGGTGGTCAGCCCCTTCCCGTCGGCACACAGGTAGCGGGCCGTCGCGGCCGCCGCGTCGTCGAGGTCGTTCGGGTCGCTCCGGCCGTCCGCGTCGCCGTCGGTGGACCACATCGCCCAGGTCGAGGGGATGAACTGCATCGGCCCGACCGCGTGCTCCCAGGCGGCGTCACCGTGCCAGGCCCGGGACTCAGGGGTCGAGCGGATCGCGGCGAACCTCCCCCCGTCGAGGGCGGGGCCGAGGATGCGCGTCGAGGAGTGTCCGTCGTCGCCGATCGTGCGCCCGCCGATCGTCCCGTGCCGGGACTCCACCCAGCCGATGCCGGCCAGCGTGGTCCAGCCGATCCCGCAGCCGCCGGTGTCCGAGAGCTGGGCCTGGGCGTAGGCCCTCAGCGCCGGCGCCGGGATGCCGGTCGCCACCGCTGTCGTGGCCAGCCAGGTGGGGTCGACCCGCGCCGGGCCTGCCGCCGTACGACCGCCCGAGCGGCTGACCGGTGTCGTCGACACCCGCGCCGAGGCGGGGCGCTCGCCGGTGGCTGCGGACCCGTCGACGAAGGCTTCGCGACGGTCGTGCTCCTGGACCGCGAACGACGTCGCGGTGACGGCGGCGAGGGCCGTCGCGAGGACGGCCATGAGGCGCACGCTCACGCGCAGCGGCCCCGGACGGCGCCGGGCGTACGGCGGTGGTGCGCGCTCCGGGACATGGCAGAAGTATCGCCGGGCCGCCCGGGAGACCCGGCGCCCGGGTCAGTCAGCCGGCCTGGCTGCGGCGACCTCCTCCTCCGAGCGGAGGATGCAGAACTCGTTGCCCTCGGGGTCCGCGAGCACGACCCAGGCCGTCCCGGGCCCATACTTCCCGCGGTGGTCGGCCACCACGCTCGCGCCGTGGCCGAGCAGCCGCTGCAGCTCCTCGTCCCTGGTGCCCGCCCGGGGACGGAGGTCGAAGTGGAGGCGGTTCTTGCCGACCTTCGTGTCGGGCACCTCGATGAACAGCAGCGAGTGGCCGGTCTCGGGGTCACGGACCAGGCACTCCTCGTGACCCGGCTGGTTCGGGTCCCCGTCGAGGTCGACGTAGCCGAGGACCGGCTTCCACCACTCGGAGAGCTGGTAGGCGTTGGCGCAGTCGATGGTCGTGTGCGAGATGTAGGACGTCATGGCACCACTCTCACCGGCCGCGCGGCCGGCCACCAGCGGATTTCGTGTGGCCGGCGCCGGGGGCTGCGTCAGAGCACAATGCCGTGGCCGGACATCAGGGCGTGCAGCCGCGGGATCCCGTCGGCGATGTGCCAGTGCTCGGCCGCCAGCCCGACCTCGCGGGCGGCGACGACGTTGGGCTCGTGGTCGTCGACGAAGAGCACCTCGGGGGCCGTGGTCCCGAGCCGGTCCACGGCCCCGCAGAAGAACGCGACGTCGGGCTTGGCCGCGCCGAGGTCGCAGGAGTAGAACGACGTGTCGAAGAACGTGTCGTAGCCCAGCTCGCTCTTCATGTACGACGCCCGCCGCGCCTCCTGGTTGGTGGCCAGGTGCACGCCCAGACCCACCTCGCGCAGGGCCCGCACCAGCTCCAGCGACGACGCCTCGACGTGGATCTCGTGCCAGACCGCCGCGTAGACCTCCTCGACCGGCTGCGGCACGCCGTACCTCTCGAGGTGGCCGGCCAGCACGGGCAGGAAGTCCCCCTCACCGCGCAGGCAGGGCTGCTCGTCGACGTGGGCGTCGCGGATGAACTGCTCGGCCCGCTCGCCGACGTACGGCGTGAGCGCGGCCAGCCAGCCTCCGGGGAGGTACTGCACAACTCCGTCGGCGTCGAGGAGGACGTGGCGGATCACGGTCAGTCGGTGCCGTGCCGCTTGACGAAGTCGACGATCCGGTCCGCCAGCTCGGGCCGGCAGACGATCAGGTCGGGGAGGTAGACGTCCTCCTGGTTGTAGAGCAACGGCGTCCCGTCGACCCGCGAGGTGAACAGCCCAGCGGCGCGGGCGACGGCCACCGGAGCCGCGGAGTCCCATTCGTACTGGCCGCCGGCGTGGACGTAGGCGTCGGTGATGTCGCGGGCGACCGAGAGCACCTTGACGCCGGCCGAGCCCATCGGGACCAGCTCGGCGTCGAGCTCCTCGGCCAGGGCGTTGACGAAGGCCGGTGGACGGCTGCGGGAGACTGCGATCCGCGGGCGGCTCGAGGTGCTCGGCGGAACTACGGGGGGCCGGCCGGTGTTGAAGGTCTCCCCCAGCGCCGGCTGAGCCACGGCTCCGGCAACCAGATCGCCGTCCTGCCACAGGGCGACGTGCACCGCCCAGTCGTCACGGGGCGGCTCGGAGAACTCGCGCGTCCCGTCGAGCGGGTCGATGATCCAGACCCGGCTCGCCGTGTGCCGGTCGACCTTGTCGGCCCGCTCGTCCGGCCCCTCCTCGGAGAGGACCGCATCGTCCGGACGGTGCTGCGCCAGCAGGGACATCAGCAGGTCGTGCGCGGCGACGTCGCCGGCATCCTTGAGCTCCTTCCCCTCCAGGCCTTCCTTGCGGACCTCGAGCAGGCGGTCGCCGGCGACGCCGGCCAGCCAGGTGGCGAGGACGTGGTCGTCGGTGCTGGCCTCGGCGGGCGGGGTTCCGGGTTCGAAGGTCACCCGGTCACCCTAGCGAGGAGCGGCTCAGGAGTTGAACTGCTGCTGGGTCTTCTCCAGGCCGTCCGTGATGAGCGTCTCGACCGCGTCCGCGGCGCGGTCGACCTGGAAGGGCAGCTCGCGGCGCTCCACTGTCGAGTAGTTCGACAGCACGAAGTCGGCCACCTCCTGGCGCCCCGGCGGGCGGCCGATGCCGGCCCGCACCCGGTAGAAGTCGCCGGTGCCGAGCGAGGACCGCATCGAGCGGAGCCCGTTGTGGCCGTTGTCGCCGCCGCCGAGCTTGACGCGCAGCGTGCCGAACCCGATGTCGAGCTCGTCGTGGATCGCGATGACCCGGTCGGGCGGCACCTTGTAGAAGGTGGCCAGCGCCTTGACCGGTCCCCCGCTCTCGTTCATGTAGCACCGCGGCCGCACGAGGACGACGCGCGGCCCGGGCGTGCCCGGAACGCCGAGCCGTCCCTCGACCACCTCGGCGCGACCCGACTTGTGGGCCCGGAAGGACGAACCCAGCCGGGTGGCCAGCTCGTCGGCGACGAGGTAGCCCACGTTGTGGCGGTGCCCGGCATAGGTGGGGCCGGGATTCCCCAACCCGACCACAAGCCAGACAGGTGTCCCTGTTTCGGCTTCGGTCATGGCGGAGAGTCCCGGCCCCTTCTACTGATGCGAGGAGCTGGTGAGGCTCAGGCCTCTTCGGAGCCCTCGGTGGACTCCTTCTCGCCCTCGGTCTCGGCAGCAGCGGCCTCCGCGTCGGAGACCTCGCGCTCGATGCCGACCTCGGCCTCGGCCTCGGCGAGCTCCGCCTCGACCTCTTCCGTGGTGGGCGCCTCGGTGATGTTGACGATGAGGGTGTCAGCGTCGAGCAGCAGCGTGGAGCCCTTCGGGAGCTTGAGGTCCGAAGCGAGGATCTGGGTGCCGGCCGGGAGGCCGTCGATGTCGACCTCGACGTACTCGGGGATGTGCGTGGCCTCGGCCTCGAGCTGGATCGTCATCGTGTCGGTGACGACCAGGGTCTCCTTGGCGGCTTCGCCGTTGAGGTGCACGGGGACCTCGACGGTGACCTTCTCGCCCTTGCGCACGACGACGAAGTCGATGTGCTCGAGGTGGCGGCGGATCGGGTCGATCTGGACCTGCTTGGTCAGGGCCAGCGTGGCCTTGCCGTCGATCGAGAGCTCGAGCAGGGCGTTCGCGCCGCCGTGCTTGAGCGCCATCATCGTCTCGTGGCCGGGCAGGGTGATGTGGATCGGGTCGTTGCCGTGGCCGTAGACGACGGCGGGGACCTTGTGCTCGCGGCGGATGCGGCGGGCGGCGCCCTTGCCGAACTCGGTGCGGGACTCGGCGGTGATCTTCTCGGCGGACATGCGACTTCTCTCCTCGTGCTCTGGTGCTTCAGGTCTGGGTCGATCGTGGCTGCCCCGGCCGCGGCTCTCCCAAGAAGGCTCTTCCGAAAAAGAAAAGGCGCCGCGCACTCGAGATCGAGTCAGCGCGGCGCACCTGTGGTCAGCCAGCCCTGTCGATCACGGAACCCCCGAACTCCGGGTGTCCCCTCGCCGAGGCAACCGCAGAAGTGTAGCCGCGCTGAATCTCGCGCGCGAATCGCCGGCTCCGCGGCCTAGGGTCGAGCACGTGTCCCTGACTCTCAGCGAAGCCCGTGTCCGTGCCGACCTGCTCTCGGCGATCTCGTACGACGTCCGGCTGGACCTCACCGGCCCGCAGGACTCGCCGACGTTCGGCTGCCGCACCACGGTCCGTTTCGACTCCGCGGGGCCCGAGACGTTCCTCGAGCTCACCGACGCCTCGGAGCTCCGGCTGACCGTCAACGGGACGCCCGTCGCCGAGCCGTCGTACGACGGGCGTCGGATCGTCCTGTCCGGGCTGGGCGCGCACAACGAGGTCGTGGTGGAGGCCCGGGTCCCCTACGTCACCGACGGGGACGGGATGCACACCTTCACCGACCCGGCCGACGGCGAACGCTACGTCTCGGCGTACCTCGGGATGGACATCGCGCAGCGGGTCTTCGCCTGCTTCGACCAGCCGGACCTGAAGGCGACGGTGGCGCTCGGCGTCAAGGCCGACCCGAGGTGGACCGTGGTCGCCAACGGCCGGACAACCTCCCGCGAGGCGGGCTCGTGGGAGTTCGCGACCACGCCGGCGATCTCGACGTACCTCTTCGTGGTCTGCGCCGGCCCGTGGCACTCGGTGACGTGGGAGCACCGCGGCCTGCCGTTCGGCTGGCACGCTCGCCGCTCGCTGGCCGCCGAGCTGGACCGCGACGCGGAGGAGCTGATGGCGACGACGTCGGCGTGCTTCGACCACTACGGCGAGCTGTTCAGCGAGCCCTACGCGTTCGACTCCTACGACCAGGCGTTCGTCCCCGGGCAGAACTGGGGCGCGCTGGAGACGCCGGGGTGCGTGACCTACCGCGACGAGCTGCTCCCCCGGGTCCGGATCACCGACCACGACCGGATGCGGCGCGGCACGGTCATCGCCCACGAGATGGCGCACATGTGGTTCGGCAACCTGGTCACCATGCGCTGGTGGGAGGACTCGTGGCTCAACGAGTCCTTCGCCGACTACATGGGCTTCCGGGTCGGCGCCGAGGCGGCCGGGTTCGAGGGGTCGCTGGTGAACTTCGAGGCCCTGCGCAAGCCCGGGGGCTACGACGCCGACGAGCGCCGCTCGACCCACCCGGTCGCGGCGGTGACCGAGGACGTCGGTGACGTCGACACGGCGTTCGGCAACTTCGACTCGATCTCCTACGCCAAGGGCAACTCGGTGGTCCGCCAGCTCGTGACGTGGCTGGGCGACGAGGACTTCCTCGCCGGGGTCAACGCCTACCTGACCCGGCACCGGTTCGCCAACGCCACCCTGGCGGACTTCGTCGACGCCCTCGACTCGGCGTCCGGGCGCGACGTCCGGGGGTGGGTGGACGCGTGGCTGCGGACCACCGGCTTCGACACGATCCGCGTGCAGCGCGACGGCGAGGTCCCGGTGCTGGTGCGCGAGGGGTCGCGCCCGCACCGCGTCCGGGTCACGGCGTACGACGACGCCCTGCGCCAGGTCGACACCCGCCCGGTCGACCTCGCCGGCGAGCCCGTCCGCTGCGAAGACTGGGCCGGGCTGGTCGTCGTGCCCAACACTCACGGGGAGACCTTTGCTCGGATCCGGCTCGATGAGCGGTCCTGGGACGCGGTCGCCGCCGGGCTGGCCGGCCTCGACGACGACCTGGCCCGGGCGGTGCTCTGGGCCTCGGCGTACGACCTGGTGCGCTGCGGCGAGCTCGACGCGGACGGCTTCCTCGCGCTGCTGGCCCGCCAGCTGCCCCGCGAGGCGAACGTCGCGATCGTCGAGGGAGTGCTGGCCCGCACCCGCACCCAGATCATCCCCTGCCAGGTGGTCGCCGACCGGGCTGCCGAGGCGCTCGACACCGTGGCCGCAGCCTGCTGGGCCGGGCTCGAGAACGCCCCCGACGAGCAGCTCGCGCTGGCGCTGACCCGCGGCCTGGCCACGTCGAGCCGCGACGACGACGTGCTGCGCGCCTGGCTGGCCGACAACCGCACGGCGACCGGGACCGAGCTCGACCCCGAGCTGCGCTGGGAGGTGGTCCACCGGCTCGCCGAGACCGGAGGCGCGGAGGCGGACCTCATCGACGCCGAGCTCGCGCACGACCCGAGCGTCGGCGGTGAGCTCGGGGCGGCCACCGCGCGCGCTGCCCTGCCGCACCTGGCCGCCAAGGACGCCGCGTGGGCGGCGATGGCCGAGGACGAGCACGTGTCCAACCGGATGTTCAGCGCGCTGGCCCGCGGGCTCTGGTCCGTGGAGCAGGCCGACCTGCTGGCGCCGTACGTCGAGCGCTACCTCCGCGAGGCACCCGGGATCGCGGAGCGCCGCGGCCAGGCCTTCTCGCAGGTGGTCGGCCACGCCTTCCCGGCCCTGCCCCTCGATGACGGGCAGGTCGCGATGCTCCGCGAGGCGCTGGCCGGCGACGTGCCCACCGTGCTCAAGCGGCTCTGGCAGGACAGGTACGACGACCTGACCCGTACCCGCCGCTGAGTCGGCCGCAGGGGCTGCAGGTTCATCAAGGTATGCAGATCAACCCGCACTTCCCACGGTGAATTCATCATGGGAAGTGCAGGCTCGGCTGCATACCTTGATGAACCGTCACCGCGGCGCAGCCACCACCCGGCTCAGAGTGTGGCTCAGGTGTGGCCGTCGAACATCGAGGTGACCGAGCCGTCCTCGAAGACCTCGCGGATCGCGCGGGAGAGCAGCGGGGCGATCGAGAGCGTGGTCAGCTTGTCGAACTGGCACTCGGGGCTGATCGGCAGCGTGTTGGTCACGATGACCTCGACCGCCGGGCTGTTCTTGAGCCGGTCGACGGCCGGGTCGGACAGGATCGCGTGCGTCGCAGCGATGACCACGCCGGCCGCGCCGTCGGCCATCAGCGCCTCGGCGGCCTTCACGATGGTGCCGCCGGTGTCGATCATGTCGTCGACCAGCACGCAGATCCGGCCCTCGACCTGGCCGACCACCCGGTTGGCCACGGTCTCGTTGGGCCGGTCGGTGCGACGGGTCTTGTGGATGAAGGCCAGCGGCGCGCCACCGAGGCGGGCCGACCAGCGCTCGGCGACCTTGATCCGGCCGGCGTCGGGCGAGACCACGGCGAGCTGCTCGCGGCCGTACTTCTCCTTGACGTAGTCGGCCAGGATCGGCAGCGCCATCAGGTGGTCGACCGGACCGTCGAAGAAGCCCTGGATCTGGTCGGCGTGGAGGTCGACCGTGATCAGCCGGTCGGCGCCGGCGGTCTTGAACAGGTCGGCCATCAGCCGGGCCGAGATCGGCTCGCGGCCGCGGTGCTTCTTGTCCTGGCGGGCGTAGCCGTAGAACGGCATGACCACGGTGATCCGCTTCGCCGACGCCCGCTTGAGGGCGTCGACCATGATCAGGTGCTCCATGATCCACTCGTTGATCGGAGCCGTGTGGCTCTGGATCACGAAGGCGTCGCAGCCGCGGACGGACTCCTCGTAGCGGATGTAGATCTCGGAGTTCGCGAACTCGTAGGCCGACTGCGGGACGAGTCCCGTACCGAGCATCGAGACGACCTCTTCGGCCAGCTCGGGGTGGGCCCGGCCGCTGAAGACCATGAGGTTCTTCTCAGTGGTCCGCTTCATTCCGGTCACGGTGCGCTGCTCCTGGATCGCCGGACGGTTGCCTTCAGGATTCTCCCCCACCCGGGGCCGTCTGCCCAACTCCGGACGGACTGCCGTGAGACACGTCTCGTCCACCGGTCGTCTGTGCTGCGATCGCCGCCGCGGCGGCCTCGGCCTGGGCCGTCCCGGGTCGCCTCGACTCCGCCCAGCCCTCGATGTTGCGCTGCGGGCCGCCGGAGACCGCCAGCGCGCCGGGAGGTACGTCGCGGCGTACGACGGTGCCCGCGCCCGTCCCGGCACCGTCCCCGATCTCGACGGGGGCCACGAAGGTGTTGTTGGAGGAGGTCCGGGCGTGCCGGCCGACCTTGGTGCGGTGCTTCTTGACCCCGTCGTAGTTGGCGAAGATCGTGCCGGCGCCGATGTTGGCACCCTCGCCGATCTCCGCGTCGCCGACGTAGGACAGGTGCGGCACCTTGGCGCCGTCACCGATCACGGCGTTCTTGGTCTCGACGAAGCCGCCGATCTTGCCCTTCGCGCCGAGCTGCGTGCCCGGGCGCAGGTGGGCGAACGGGCCGACGGTGGCGCCGGTGCCGATGACGGAGAGCTCGCCGTGGGTCCGGACGACCCGCGCCCCGGAGCCGATCTCGCAGTCCTTGAGCGTCGTGTCCGGCCCGATGACCGCGTCCTCGGCCACGACCGTCGCCCCGAGCAGCTGGGTGCCGGGCAGCAGCGTCACGTCCGCAGCGAGCACCACGTCGGCGTCGATCCAGGTGGTGGCGGGGTCCATCACGGTCACGCCGTCCTGCATCCAGCGGGTGACGATGCGGCGGTTCAGCTCGCGGCCGAGCTCGGCCAGCTGGGCACGGTCGTTGACGCCCTCGGTCTGCCGGACGTCCTCGATCGCGTGGGCGCCGACCGTGAGCCCGTCCGCGCGGGCGATCCCGATGGCGTCGGTGAGGTAGTACTCGCCCTTGGCGTTGTCGTTGCCGATCCGCGGCAGCGCGGCGGCCAGGAACTCGGCGTCGAAGGCGAGGATCCCGGAGTTGATCTCGCGGATCTCGCGCTGCGCCGGCGAGGCGTCCTTCTCCTCGACGATCGCCTCGACGTCGCCCTCCTCGTTGCGCACGACCCGGCCGTAGCCGAACGGGTTCGCGACCACGCCGCTCAGGATGCTGACCGCGCGCTGGGCCGCCTCGTGCTCCTCCGCGAACGCCTGGAGGCTCGCGGTCTCGAGCAGCGGGGTGTCGCCGTACGCCACCAGAACGGTGCCTGCGTCCGCACCACCCGCCGGGAGCGCCTCCATCGCGACGCGTACGGCGTGCCCGGTGCCCGACTGGGTCTCCTGGACGGCCAGCACCGCGTCGGGCAGGAGTGCGCGGATGTGCTCGCTGACCTGCTCGCGCTGGTGGCCGACCACGGCGACGATGCGTTGTGGCCCGGTCGCCTGCACGGCCGCGAGGACGTGGCCGATCATGGTGCGTCCGCCGATGGGGTGCAGCACCTTCATGGTCTTCGACTTCATGCGGGTGCCCCCACCGGCCGCGAGGACGATGACGGTCAGGTTGTTCGGCACGGATGCTCCCTCGTGGGTCGAGCTGGTCGAGAACGATGGCTCCCCGGGTAGGAGTCGAACCTACGTCGCTAGTCCTGATTCAAAGTCAGGCGGGCCCTGCCGGCAGACCAACCGGGGATCGGTCCCCGGACCAGCCGGGGACAGGTGCCTAACCTTAAGGGCCCGCGGTCCGGCTTCGGGCAAACCCTCGGCGGTCTCGCCTACGCTCGGGCCGTGGACCTTCCCGTCATGCCGCCCGTGCAGCCGATGCTGGCCAAGTCGGTCACGGGGATCCCCGACCCCGCGAAGCACGGGGGGCTGAGCTTCGAGCCCAAGTGGGACGGCTTCCGCTGCCTGGTCTTCAAGGACGGCGACGAGGTGGAGCTGACCTCGCGCAACACCAAGCCGCTGACCCGCTACTTCCCCGAGGTCGTCGCGGCCATGCAGGAGCAGCTGCCCGAGCGCTGCGTGCTCGACGGCGAGCTGTTCGTCGCGATCGGGGAGCGCCTGGAGTTCGAGAAGCTGCAGGAGCGGATCCACCCGGCGAAGTCACGGGTGGAGATGCTGGCCGAGAAGACCCCGGCCGGGTTCGTCGCCTTCGACCTGCTGGCGCTCGGTGACGAGTCGTACGTCGACCGACCGTTCGCCGAGCGCCGCGCGGCGCTGGAGCAGGCACTCGACGGCCTGACCGGCCCCTGCTACCTGACCCGCACCACCACCGACGCGGCCCTGGCCGAGGAGTGGTTCACGCACTTCGAGGGCGCCGGTCTCGACGGGGTCGTCGCCAAGCCGCTGCAGTCCACCTACCAGCCCAACGTGCGCGCGATGCTCAAGATCAAGCACGAACGCACCGCCGACGTGGTCGTCGCGGGCTACCGCGAGCACAAGACCTCGACCCCGGAGCGACCGCTGCTGGGCAGCCTGCTGCTCGGCCTGTACGCCGACGGCAAGCTGCAGCACATCGGGGTGGCGGCGAGCTTCACCGAGAAGCGCCGCGCCGAGCTGATCGAGCAGCTCCAGCCGCTCGTCTGCCCGATCGACGAGCACCCCTGGGGCGAGTGGCAGGGGCCTAGCCCTCGCCTGGTGGCCAACCCGGACCGGGTTCCGGGCACGCAGAGCCGCTGGAGCGCAGGCAAGGACCTGTCGTTCACGCCGCTGCGGCCCGACCTGGTGATCGAGGTGGCCTACGACCACATGGAGGGTCGCCGGTTCCGGCACACCGCGCACTTCCGCCGATGGCGGGCCGACCGGGACCCGTCGTCGTGCGGCTACGACCAGTTGGACGAGCCCGTGGGCTACGACCTCGGTACTGTCTTGGGTGTGGCCCCGACAGGCGCCACACCCAAGAGCGGAGACACCCATGAGTGAGACCTACAACGTCGTCCTGCTGATTGAGCAGGCGCTGACCCCCGCCGATGCAGTCCAGGTGCGCTCGCTGCACGAAGGGCTCGAGGAGCCGGTGGTCTACCACGTGCTGCTGCCCCTCGAGGACGCCGCCGCACGCATCGAGTCGGCCATGGGATCGCTCTCCGCCGGCGAGGTGCTCGCCTCACCCGCGATGACCATGGGCGACGTCGACCTCGAAGCGGTCCGCCGGGACTGCCAGGAGCGGTCCGACACCGATCTGGCCGCGACCATGGCGGCCCTCCGGGCGACCGGCGCGACCGCCACCGGCGAGATCATCGGTGATCCCCCGATCGACGCGCTGGTCGCGAAGGTCGCCGCGGTGGACGCGCGCGAGGCGATCATCCTGACCCGGCCGCACGTGGTGCAGGAGTTCTTCCACGTCGACTGGAGCTCCAAGGCCCGCCGCAAGATCGGCGTCCCGATCCTGCACCTGCTCGAGCACGAGAACTTCGACGAGCAGGCCGGCGGCGGCGAGGGCATCACCGGGCTCTGAGCCCACCCCGTGAGCAGCCCGGTGGTCGACCACCGAATGCGCTCGACCTGCGGTGGATCCGACTAGGTTGGGGCCATGCCGAAGCCAGCCGCTGCCGAGGTCGACGCCGGGGGGCGCGCCGTACGCGTCTCGAGCCCGGACCGGGTGATCTACGAGGCGACCGACAGGACGCCCGAGGTCACCAAGCTCATGGTCGCGGAGTACTTCGCGAGCGTCGATGACGGGCTGATGCGGGCCCTGCGCGACCGGCCGACCGCGCTGGAGCGCTGGACGGCGGGGGTCCGCGAGGGCATGCGGCTGGCGACCGGGCCCCAGGACCGGGGAGCGGAGGCGTTCTACCAGAAGCGGGTGCCGAAGGGGGCGCCCGACTATCTCGAGACCGCCGAGGTCACCTTCCCGTCCGGGCGCACGGCCGACGAGATCTGTCCGACCGAGATCGCCGTGCCGGTCTGGTGCGCGCACATGGGCACGCTGACCTTCCACCCCTGGCCGGTACGCCGAGCTGACGTGGACCGCCCCGACGAGCTCCGGATCGACCTCGATCCCCAGCCAGGCACCACGTTCGCCGACGCCGTGCGCGTGGCCGGGGTGGCGCGCGAGCTGCTCGAGGAGCTCGGCCTGGTCGGCTTCGCCAAGACGTCGGGCAACCGCGGGGTGCACGTCTTCGTGCGGATCGAGCCACGCTGGGAGTTCACCGACGTGCGTCACGCCGCGATCGGCTTCGGCCGCGAGCTGGAGCGGCGCGACGACGGTGTGACGACCGCGTGGTGGAAGGAGGAGCGCGGCGCGCGGATCTTCGTGGACTACAACCAGAACTGCCGTGACCGCACCATCGCCTCGGCCTACTCGTTGCGCCCGCTCCCCGGGGCGCCCGTCTCCACGCCGATGTCCTGGGCGGATCTGGCCACCGTGACCGACCCCGGGGAGTACAACCTCTTCACCGTCCCCGGCCGGCTCGCCGACGGCGACCCGTGGGCGGGCATCGACGACGTCCACCACGACATCACCCCGTTGCTCGACCTCTACGAGGAGTCCGGGCTGGGCGAGATGCCGTTCCCGCCCGACTACCCCAAGATGCCCGGCGAGCCGCCCCGGGTGCAGCCGTCGAAGAAGGTCGAGGCGCACTGGGACGCCGACGGGAACCGGGTCGTGGAGTGAGGAGCGAGCCGCCGCCGGGGCTGGGCGGGGAGGCCGCGCACCACGCGGCGTACCTCGACTTCTACCGCCGCACCTGCATCGAGAAGTGCCGGTCGCTGCCGGCGACCGAGCTGGGGACGTCGCACCTGCCCTCGGGGTGGACGCCGATCGAGCTGCTCCAGCACCTGGCCTTCATGGAACGGCGGTGGTTCGTCTGGGGGTTCCTCGGCGAGCAGGTCGAGGAGCCGTGGGGCGACTCCCAGGGCGACGGCGCGGCCGCCTGGGCGGTGGCGCCGTCGACCACCCTCGACGACGTGGTGCGACGACTGGAGGAGGGCGCCGCCCGCACGAACGATGTCCTCGCCGCGCACGACCTCGGTGAGATCGCGTCGACGGGTGGTCGCTTCGCGGACGCCGAACCTCCCGACCTGCGGTGGATCTGCTTCCACGTGCTGCAGGAGTACGCCCGGCACGCCGGGCACCTGGACGTCGCCGTCGAGCTGGCCGGCGGCCCGACGGGCGAGTAGGGCGACGTGCGGGGCTCGTCACCCGGCTCGTCACCGGGTCTCGACGACGCTCGCCGGCGCTCGCTGCTCGACCACCGGGCTCGGCTCACGCTCGCTGCTCGACCACCGGGTCCCGGGGCTGGAAGGTCGGGCGCCGGTCGAGGTCCTCGCGGTTCGCGCGGACGAACTCGAAGCTCGACGTGGTCACCAGCACCCACTCCTGAGGGGAGGGGTCCTGGCCCAGGACCGGCTCGGTGACCCCGGCGTACGCCGCCAGCAGGGCCTCGGCGCAGGCCTGGTGCGTGGGCGGGAAGTGGAACGCGAGCCGGTCCACCTCCGCGGTGGTGCCCAGGAACGCGATCGGTCGGCCCAGACCCGCTCCGCAGACCCCGCAGATCCGGCTGAGCGCGCACTGGGTGACCCGGCGCTTGTCGAGGTCCCGGGCCGACGGCGCAGAGTCCGTAGGGGCGGAGTCCTTCGTGGCGGCGTACCCGTCGGTGCCACAGGCGAACGGCACCGGGACTCCCAGCGTGGGGTCGCGGGGCAGCTCGGCGAAGGAACGAGGTGCGGCATCCATCAGTCGTGGCTCCGCTCCCGCGGGCTGCGCGACCAGCCACCCAGCTCGCGGCGACGCGGCTGCCGCTCCTCGTCGGACTTGCGGCGGCGGTCGCGTGCCGGCTCGTCGGCCGTGTCGGAACGCTCCGGCGGGGCCGGGTCGTCGCTCGACGTCAGGTGGTTGGGCAGTGACAGCTTCATGATCGTGCGCAGCGTCTGGCCGTACTGCCGGTGGAGCGGGCCGGTGGTGTACGGGATGTCGTACTTGTCGCACAGCGCCCGCACCTTGACCGCGATCTCGGGGTACCGGTTGCTCGGCAGGTCCGGGAACAGGTGGTGCTCGATCTGGAAGCCGAGGCTGCCGCTGAGGATGTGCAGCGTGCGGCCGCCCTCGAAGTTGGCCGAGCCGAGCATCTGGCGGAGGTACCACTCCGACCGGGTCTCGTCCTCGAGCTCCTCCTCGGTGAAGTGCATCGCGCCGTCGGGGAAGTGGCCGCAGAAGATGATCATGTAGGACCACAGGTTGCGCGCCAGGTTCGCGGTCGCGTTCGCGGTCAGGGTGGACTTCCAGCTCCTGCCCGACAGCGCCGGGTAGACGACGTAGTCCTTGAGGATCTGGTTGCGGCCCTTGCGCAGGATCTGGCGCAGCTGCCGCTTCATCTCCTTCGGGTCCTTCTCGCCCTTGCGGATGCGCTCGAGGTCGAGGTCGTGCAGGGAGACGCCCCACTGGAAGAGCGCGGCCAGCAGCGCGTTGTAGACCGGCTGGCCCAGGTAGTAGGGGTGCCAGCGCTGCTCGCGGGCCATCCGCAGGATGCCGTAGCCGATGTCGTTGTCGTGGCCGAGCACGTTGGTGAACTGGTGGTGGATGTAGTTGTGCGAGTGCTTCCACTGCTCAGCCGGCTGCGCCGTGTCCCACTCCCAGTTGCTGGAGTGGATCTCCGGGTCGTTCATCCAGTCCCACTGGCCGTGCATGACGTTGTGGCCGATCTCCATGTTCTCGAGGATCTTGGCCAGGCCGAGCATCACGGTGCCGGCCGCCAGCGCGGGCTTGCCGCCCTTCTTCGTGTGGGCGCTCACCAGCATCGACGCCCGGCCGGCGGCGGCCAGGCCGCGCTGCACCCTGATCATGCGGTTGATGTACGCCGCGTCGGCGGCGCAGCGGGACTCCTCGATCTCGGTGCGGATCGCGTCGAGCTCTCGTCCGAGCTGCTCGACCTCCTCCACGCTGAGATGGGTGTACTCCTTGACGTCCGAGATGGCCATGGGTGTCCTTTCGTGGACCTTCGTGGATCAGATGTCGAGCGTGCAGTCGCCGACGGCGGCGGTGACACAGGTCTGCACGGGCTCGTTGGGCTGGCCGAGCTCGTTGCCGTTGCGCAGGTCGCGGATCGTGCCGGAGACGAGCGTGAGCGTGCAGGTGTGGCAGATCCCCATCCGGCAGCCGTAGGGCATGCCCACCCCGGCCTGCTCGCCCGCCTCCAGGATGGTGGTGGCGCCGTCGGCCTCGATCTTCTTGTTCGAGTTGCGGAAGGTGATGGTGCCGCCCTCGCCGCCGTCGCCGCCGAGCTCGAGGGAGAAGCGCTCGAGGTGCAGCCGCTCCTGGGCCCCGACCCTTTCCCAGTGCTCGCTGATGGCGTCGAGCATCGGGCCCGGTCCGCACGCCCAGGTCTCGCGCTCCTGCCAGTCGGGGCACAGGGTGTCGAGCTCGGCGAGCTCGAGCATCCCGTCGGTGTCGGTGTGCAGCCGGTGCAGGGTGAGGCTCTCGTGCTTCTCGGCGAGGTCGGCCAGCTCGTCACGGAAGATCATCCGGTCGGCCGTCGTCGAGGAGTAGTGCATGACGACGTCGGGCATCGTGCCGCGGCGGTCCAGCGTGCGCAGCATCGACATCACGGGCGTGACCCCGCTGCCGCCGACCAGGAACAGCATCCGGGCGGGCGGCGGGTCCGGCAGCACGAAGTCGCCCTCGGGCAGGGCCAGCCGCACGATCGTGCCCGGCGCCAGCCCCTTGACCAGGTGCGCCGACAGCTTTCCCTCCGGCATCGCGCGGACGGTGATGGCGATGGTCCGGCCCCGGCGCTTCGGCGGCGAGCTCACGGAGTAGGAGCGCCACTGGAACTTTCCGTCGACCTGCACGCCGATGCCGACGTACTGGCCCGGGCGGTGGTCGTAGCGCCATCCCCAGCCCGGCCGGATCACCAGGGTCGCGGCGTCCTCGGTCTCGGGGATGACCTCCTCGACCCGGCCCCGGAGCTCGCGCGAGCTCCACAGCGGGTTGACCAGCGACAGGTAGTCGTCGGGATGCAGCGGGGTCGTCAGCTTCGCGCCTGCTTCGCGCACGCGCTCCCACGAAATCGTGCCTGGCGCCATGAGTTCCTCCGTGTCCCCCGGGGTGTCCGAAACCCTCAGTGAACACATGTCTACTCAAACCGTCAACAGCCCGCAGGGGTGAACCGCGGCTCGGCCGTGACGCGCGTCTCCCCCACGTGGGCCAGCACACGGGCCGGCACTTGGGCCCGCCGCCTAACGTGGGCCCCATGGGTTACCAGGTGGAGAAGACCGACGCGGAATGGCGCGCAGAGCTGTCGCCCGAGGAGTACGCCGTGCTGCGCAAGGCCGGCACCGAGCCTGCGTTCGTGGGTGAGTACACCGACACCGAGACCAAGGGCGTCTACCGCTGCAAGGCCTGCCGGGCGACGCTCTTCGAGTCGGACACGAAGTTCCACTCCGGCTGCGGCTGGCCGTCGTTCTACCAGCCGGTCACCGACACGATCGAGTACGTCGAGGACTCCTCCCACGGCATGAAGCGCGTGGAGGTCCGCTGCGCCGGCTGCGGCTCGCACCTCGGCCACGTCTTCCCGGACGGCCACGGCACCCCCACCGGCGACCGCTACTGCATCAACTCGATCAGCCTGACCCTGGAGCCGGTCGACCCCAGCTGACGCTCAGGACGTGAACCAGCCCGACGGGCCGAGCTCGGAGCCCATCCGTGGGACGTACTGGTCGAAGTAGATCCGCGCGATCAGCTCGCGGCGGCTGCGCACGTCGGCCTTGTCGAAGACCGACTTCAGGTGGTCCTGCACGGTGTACGTCGACACGTGCATCGTGGCGGCGATCGACTTGGTGTCGACTCCCTGGAGCACCAGCTGCGCCACGTCCCGCTCGCGCGGGGTCAGGTCGAAGGCCGCCACCACCAACGGCACGATCTCGGGAGGCCGGGCCTCCTCGATCGTGATCACCACGTCGCCGTCGCGGTCCCCCGATGCGCTCAGCGGCGAGGCGTGCAGGACCAGCCACATCCCGCTCAGGCCGCGGACGCGGCTGCGCGGGGGGACGCTGGTCTCGCCGCGGGCGAAGCGGCGCGCCGCCCCGACCAGCGAGGAGATCACCGCGGCCGGCGCACCGCTGTTGTCGCCGGCCAGCAGGTCGGCCAGCCGCTTCTCCGCACCCAGGCTGGTCTGCAGGATCCGGTCGTCGCCCCCGACGATGAGGACGGCCGGCCCGGTCGCGGCCGGCGGGGCCGGCGAGGCGGCCAGCGAGGCCAGCAGCCCGCTGCGCAGTCCCTGGGCGAAGACCCCGGCGAGCGAGCCGAGATAGTCGACCTCGTCCTGTCCGAACGGCCCGCTGTCGGGGTCCCGGAACAGCGCGATCCCGCCCCAGATCTGGCCCCGGTCGGTCAGGATCGTGCGCAGCTCGTCGGTGTAGCCGAAGTGCGGGGTCATGAACCTCGCCAACCGGGCGGACTCCTCGACGTTCCCCGAGGTCAGCGCGTGCACGCCGGCCGAGACGAGGTTCCGGTCGGCCATCTCGGTGAACGCGGTGGGCTCGACGTCGCCGTACTCGACCAGCCCCCACTCGTGGTCGTGGTCGTTGCGGCCCAGCAGGTCGCCGTACTTCCGCGCGGCGGTGAGCAGGCGCGTGCTGGGGTCGACGGTGGCCAGGCAGGCCGCGACGAACGGCACCGCCCGGGCGAGGGAGGCGACCGACTCCTCGAGGAACGTGTCGAGGTCGAGGCCGGCTCGCGCCACCACCTCGACGTCTCGTCGCACCCGCTCTGCCATCAGTCCTCGTGCCACCCTTGCAGTGTCCGGGAGCCGTCCTCCGGCGGCCATCCCACAAATGTGGGTGGTCTGGACATCCCACCCACCACGGCGGCCAGGTCCCGGGCCGGCAGGGATGGTCGGAGCGCACCGCGGGCGGGCACCGTTCTCGACATGACCACGACGCCCACCCCCCGCGCCCTCGCCGAGCAGGGCCCGCTCGACGACCGTGGCCGCCTCGTGCACGAGGACGACACCGCGGCCCAGGTGGCACTCGCCCTGGCCCGCCTCGAGGCCGCGCTCGCGGCGTCCGGGCTCGGGCCGGGCGACCTCGTCGAGCTGTACGTCCGCACCACGGACCGCGCGGCGCTGGACGAGGTCTACGACGTGCTCACCGAGCGGCTCGACGCCACCGGCAGCGAGCCCCGCATCACGGTGACCGAGGTCGACGACCTCGGCACCCCCGGCCTCTTCGTCGTCCTCGGGGGCACGACGGGCACCACCCACCACCACCCTGAAGGAAGCACCATGACCCTCGAGAACACTCTCGCCACCCGTCCGGCCGACCGCGCGCAGACCCTGCGCGGCCTCTGCGGCGGTCGCGTCCACCTGCCCGGGGACCCCGGCTACGACGCCGCCCGCCTGCCCTGGAACGTCGCGGTCGACCAGCGGCCCGCGGCCGTGGCCGTCCCGCACGACGCGGTCGAGGTCGCCGAGGTGGTCCGCGCCGCGGTCGCGGCCGGGCTGCGAGTGGCCCCGCAGAGCAGCGGCCACAACGCCGGACCGCTGGCCGAGCGGGGCCTCGAGGACGTCGTGCTGGTCCGGCTCTCGGAGATGACCGGTGTCAGCGTCGACCCGGACGCCCGCACGGCCCGGGTGGTCGGCGGGACGCTGTGGCGCGACGTGGTCGCCGCGACCGCGCCCTACGGCCTGGCGGTGATGCACGGCAGCTCCCCCGACGTGGCGGCCGCCGGCTACACCCTCGGCGGCGGCCTGTCCTGGTACGCACGGCAGCACGGGCTCGCGACCAACAGCCTGGTCGCGGTCGAGGTCGTGACCGCCGACGGGACGCTCGTGCGCGCCGACGCCGAGCAGAACGCCGAGCTGTTCTGGGCCCTGCGCGGCGGTGGCGGCAACCTGGGGGTGGTGACCGCCCTCGAGATCCGGCTGCTGCCGATCGCCGAGGTGTACGCCGGGATGTTGCTGTGGGACCGCGGGCGCGCCCCCGAGGTGGTCCGCGCCTGGGCGGCCTGGACCCATGACCTGCCCGAGTCGGTGACGACGTCGCTGCGGGTGATGAGCTTCCCGCCGCTGCCCGAGCTCCCTCCGTTCCTCAGCGGGCGCCAGCTGGTGGTGATCGACGGGGCCGTCCTGGAGGACGACGAGCGGGCGGTCGAGCTGCTCGCGCCACTGCGGGCGCTCGCCCCCGAGATGGACACCTTCGGCCGGATGCCCGCCGCCGGGCTGCCCGAGATCCACATGGACCCGCCCGGCCCCACCCCCGCGGTCTCCGGCCACGCGATGCTCGGCGAGCTCGGTGCGGAGGCGATCGACGCCCTGCTGGCCGAGGTCGGTCCCGGCACCACCACCTCGCTGCTGTTCGCCGAGCTCCGCCACCTCGGTGGCGCGCTCGGCCGCCCCGACCCCGACGGCGGCGCCCTGGACCACCTGCCGGACGACTACGCGCTGTTCTGCGTCGCGATCGCGCCGTTCCCGGAGGCCGCGGCCGCCGGGCTCGCGGACGCCGACCGGCTGGTCACCGCGCTGGAGCCGTGGGCGACCGGACGCCGGGTGCTCAACTTCACCGAGCACGCCGTCGACGCCGGCAGCGGCTACGCCGCGGACGCCTGGTCGCGGCTGCGCCGGATCCGCGCCGAGGTCGACCCCACCGGGGTCTTCCTCGCCAACCACGAGGTGACCCCCGCCGACTGACCGGCCGACTGAGGGGGCGGCCGGCGCAGGACCCGGGTCAACGGCCGACCGGCACGAGCGCCGAGGTGATCGCGACGACGCCCTCGCCGTACGTCCGGTCGGCCCAGGCCTGCAGGGACCCGTCGTCGAAGACGACGTCGGCGTGCACCTGGAACCGGCTGCTCCACAGCGTCTGGATCCCCGGCAGGTCCTCGAGCTCGCGCTGGATCGCCGCCAGGCGGGCCGGCGAGGGGCCGTCGCAGTCGGCGTTCGGGAGGTCCTCGCACAGCGTCGGACCGGGGACCGGCGCCGCCGGGTCGTAGAGCGCCCCCGGGATCGCACCGGACACGGCCAGGGCGGTGCCGTCGAAGGTCCCCATCACCACGAACGCCCCCCACCGGATGCCACCGGACCGCTCGAACACCCCGTGCAGGCCCGCCCAGGACCATCCCTCGAGGGGGATCCCGCGGCACTGGGGCGGGTAGGACTCGGCCACCGCGCCGAGGCAGAGCTCGGGCTTCCCGGTGTCCATCACCGTCGCCAGCGTGCGCGTCGAGACCGTGCCGGAGGCCGCCGGGATCCGGGTCGGCATCCCGCTCGCGGTCGGTGCGTCCGTGGGTTCTCCGGCCGGGTCGGTGGCACGTGGACCCGGGTCGGTGCCGCACCCGGTCAGGACGAGCAGCAGCCCGACGGCTGCGAGCGCTGGCCTCACGAGCACGGGCCTCACGAGCACGGTCTTCATGCGGGTGGGACGCCCCGGTCGCCGCGACGGTTCCGCGAGCAGGGCAGAGGATCAGGGCAGGCGGTCGACGAGGTCGGCGATCTCCACCCGGGAGCCGGTGTAGAACGGCACCTCCTCGCGCACGTGGCGGCGGGTCTCGGAGCCGCGCAGGTGACGCATCAGGTCGACGATCCGGGACAGGTCGTCGGCCTCGAAGGCCAAGAGCCACTCGTAGTCGCCGAGCGCGAAGCTGGCCACGGTGTTGGCGCGCACGTCGGGGTAGTCCCGCGCCATCTTGCCGTGCTCGGCGAGCAGGCGACGGCGCTCGGCGTCCTCGAGGAGGTACCACTCGTAGGACCGCACGAAGGGGTAGACGCAGACGTGCTTCTTCGGCTCCTCCTCGGAGAGGAACGCCGGCAGGTGGCTCCGGTTGAACTCTGCCGGGCGGTGCAGCGCCATCTGCGACCACACCGGCGCCAGGCGGCGGCCGAACGCCGTACGCCGCAGGCGGTGGTAGGCGAGCTGCAGCTGCTCGGAGTCCTCGGCGTGCCACCACACCATCACGTCGGCGTCGGCGCGCAGCCCGGAGACGTCGTAGACGCCGCGGACCACGACGTCCTCACCGGCGAGCTCGGCGAACAGCTTCTCGACCTCCGCGGCCTCGAGGGCCCGGTCCGCGTCCCCGAGCGGGGTGTCCAGACGGAACACCGACCACATCGTGTAGCGGATGGTGTCGTTGAGCTCTCGAACCCTGGCTGCCTTGCTGGTCATGGCCCCATTGTTGCGTGCGGGACCACACGGCGAGCCGCCAGGTGGGCGGACGCGATCACGGCGGGGATGCCGACCCCGTCGTACGCCGCCCCGCAGACCGCCAGGCCGGGGACCCGCTCGATCGCGGCACGGACCCGCAGGACGCGGTCCAGGTGGCCGACGGCGTACTGCGGCAGTCCCCCGCCCCAGCGCTGCACCCGGGTGTCGACCGGTCGCGCGGCGAGGCCGGTGGCGTCCCCGAGGTCGGCGAGCGAGGCCGCGACGAGCTCCTCGTCGGTGGCCTGCAGGGCCGCCTCCTCGCGGTGCCGGCCCAGCGAGGTGCGCAGGTGGGCGACATCCTCGCCGTCGAGCGCGCCGCACCCCGCTGCACGTACCCAGTCCCACTTGGCGAACGAGAACGTCGATGCCTTGATCCGCCGGCCGTCGACCGGGGGGACGAGGAAGCCGGAGGAGTGGGTCTCGACGAGATCGGCCAGGTCGGCCGCCCGGAACGCCAGCGTGACCACGGCCATCGAGGCGTACTCGATCCCGGCCAGCTCGGCGGCGGCGATCGGGGCGACCCCGCCCAGCAGCCGCGCGGCCGGGGCCGCCGGCGTGGCGAGGACCACGGCGTCGGCCTCGATCCTCTCGGGACGGGTGGTGGGGCCGACCGTCAGCGCGAAGCCGGACGGGAGCTGGCGCAGCTCGCGGACGGTCGCCCCCGTGCGGACCGCGAACCTGCCCTGCCCGACGAGGGCATCGGTCAGCCCGGCCATCCCGCCGGGCAGGCCGGCGAACACGGGCACGTCCGACACCGGGATCGCAGCCGCGGCGTCGAGCAGCGATCCACGCTCGAGCAGGGTGACCAGCTGGGGCACCGTGGCGCGGGCGGACAGCTCGCGCGCCCGGCCGGCGTACACCCCACCGAGCAGCGGTTCGACGAGCCGGTCGACCACCTCGTCACCGAACCGGGCCGCGACCAGGTCGCCCACCGACAGGTCTCCCTCGAGCAGGGTCGGCGGGAGGTCACGCTCGGCCCGGACCCGCGCCAGCCCCTGCTCCGACAGCACACCGGAGGCGGCGAGCTGGTCGAGGTCGAGCGGCACCCCCATCAGGGAGCGGGGCAGCGGGCGCAGCGCGCCGCGGGTCCAGATCCGCGAGGAGGCGGCGGTGGGATGCGCGATGGTGAGCCCCAGGGTGCGGGCCAGGTCAACGCCTTCGGGACGGCGGTTGAGCATCGCCTCGGCTCCGACGTCGACGGTCACACCCGCGACGGGCAGGCGCCGCAGCTTGCCGCCCACCTCCGGCGAGCTCTCGAGCACGAGTACGTCGTGGCCGGCCGCGGCGAGGTCGTGGGCGGCGGTCAGGCCAGCGATCCCGGCGCCGACCACCACGATCCGCTGACGCTGTGGGTCCACGCGGTCAGGTTAGGGCCCGGCCCCAACCGCGGGTGCACACGGTTGGGGCCGGGAGTCTGGGACCGGGAGTCTGGGGTCAGCCCGCGTTCAGCTCGCCAGCCGGCCGAACGCGCTGCGGTGGAACACGAGCGGCAGGGCGAGTCCGAGATCGTCGACGGCGTGCAGCTGGAGCAGCACGATGGTGTGGTCCCCCGCCTCGATCTCCTGGTGGATGGTGCAGTCGAAGGTCGCCACCGCATCGTTGAGCAGCACCGCGCCCTCGTCGGTCCGCGTCGTCTCGAGCCCGTCGAAGCGCTGGGCGGCGGGACCAGCCAGCTGACGGCAGACCGCGTCGTGGTGGTCGGCGAGGACGCTGAGGCCGAGATGGCCCGCCTCGCGCAGCACGGGCCAGGTCGAGGACGTGTTGGCCACGGAGAACGACACCAGCGCGGGTTCCAGGCTGACCGACGTGAACGAGCTGGCGGCCATGCCGCTCAGCACTCCGTCCACCTCCGCGGCCACGGCCACGACGCCGCTCGGGAAGGCGCCGAAGGCGGCCCGCAGCGTCTTCGGGTCGAGCGCGAGCTTCTGGTCGAGGGGGGTCACGGTCATGAGGTCACTCCTGTTCTGCCGGCGAGGTTGCCGAGAAGGGCGGTGATGGCGGGACGGGCTCGGTCGAGCCAGTGCGTGTAGACGGTCGGGTCGTCGTACGTCGCATCGAGGACGTACAGCCCACGCACCGGGACGCTGGCCCCGATCTCGGTGAGGACGGGACGCAGCGTGAGCTCGGGTGCCAGCGCATGGCCCGGGCCGGCGCCGAGCATGAGCGGCACCGCGATCCCGCGCAGCCCATCGCTGGAGAAGCGGTCGAGGTCCGCGAGGTCGACGACGAGGTCCGGCTCGGCACCGTCGTTCAGCTCCCGGGCCAGGTGTACGGCGGCCGCCAAGGTGCGCGACCGGGGTTTCGGGTTTCCGACGACGACCGCCACGCAACGGGTGGGGGTGCTCACGACGCGGCCCGCCGGCTCTCGGCCGCGAACGGCACCTGCGCGCTCACCGCGGTGGGGTGCGGGTGCACCCACAGGCCGCGCCTCGCGAGGATGGGCAGGACCCCCTCGCCGAACCAGTAGGCGCCTTCGAGGTGCGGGTAGGCCGAGAGCACGAACTCGTCGATGCCGACGGAGTGGTACTCCTCGATGCGCTCGGCCACCTCCTCGTGGCTGCCGACCAGGGCAGTGCCGGCGCCCCCGCGGACCAGGCCGACCCCGGCCCAGACATTCGGGTGGATCTCCAGGTCGTCCTTGCTGCCGCCGTTCAGGTCCAGCATCCGGCGCTGGCCCTCGGACTCACTCCTGCGAAGCCCGGCCTGGACCTGCGCCACGGTCTGCGGGTCGATGCCCGCGACCAGTCGGTCGGCCTCGGCCCAGGCCTCGGCGGAGGTGTCCCGGGTGATCGTGTGCATGCGGATGCCGAACCTGATCTCGCGGCCCTGTTCGGCCGCCAGCCGGCGGATCCAGGCGACCTTCTCGGCCACGGCCGCAGGTGGTTCACCCCAGGTGAGGTAGACGTCCGCGTGCTTCGCCGCGACCAGTCCGGCCGCGGGCGAGGACCCTCCGAAGTAGATCGCCGGCACCGGGTCGGGGATCTGCGCCAGCGAGGCGCCCTCGACCCGCAGGTGCTCGCCCTCGAAGTCGACGGTCTCGCCGGCCCAGAGCGCCCGGACGATGGTGAGGAACTCGTCGCAACGCGCGTAGCGAGCCTCCTTGTCCAGGAAGTCGCCGAACATCCGCTGCTCGTGGCTCTCCCCGCCGGTGACGACGTTGAGCAGCAACCGTCCGCCGGTCAGGCTCTGGAAGGTGCCGGCCATCTGGGCCGCGAGGTAGGGCGAGACGAGGCCGGGACGGAACGCGACGAGGAACTTCAGCCGCTCCGACACCTGGCTCAGCATCGCGGTGGACAGCCAGGCGTCCTCGCACCAGGCGCCGGCGGGGGTCAGAGCCGCGTCGAAGCCCATGTCCTCCGCACCACGGGCGACCTGACCGAGGTACGGCACCGACGCCGGCCGGCCCGAGGGTCCAGCGGTGACGCCGTGCCCACCCCCGACGACCTGCCGGCCGTCGCCGCCGTTGGTCGGCAGGAACCAGTGGAACTTCAGCGGAGAGGTCATCAATGGGGCTCCTCGGGTCACTCGTTCGTCAAAACAACTTTATGTTGACTAGATTGGTTGACTAAAGACACGAGTGCAAGGCGAAACGCGCCACAGGCGGTCGTTTCCGGCGATCGGGTGAGAGGTTCTGCCTTGCACCGGACCGCCGGGCTCCCGCCCGCCTGCTTCCACCCGCGAGGAACCGAGGTCACGTCCGTGCGTATCGAGCAGCTCGAGTACATCGCCGCCGTCACCCAGCACGGCTCACTGCGCCGCGCGAGCGAGCGCCTGCACATCTCGATGCCCGCCCTCAGCGAGGCGGTCACCAAGCTGGAGCGCGAGCTCGGCGTCACCCTGCTCGACCGGCGCCGCTCCGGGGCCCGGATCAGCCGGAGCGGTCGTGACCTCCAGGAGTTCATGGTCGAGGTGCTCGAGGCCGTCGAACGGCTGCGCACCGCGGCCGGCGACCAGAGCGCCAGCACCCGGATGATCCGGGTCGGCACGGTCAGCGCGGCGACCTCGACGCTGCTGGCACCGTCGCTGCAGGAGTTCCGGGCGATCCATCCGGCGACCACCGTGGAGCTGGTCAACACGCAGCCGCCCGACATCCACCAGGGCCTGCTCGAGGGCACGCTCGACCTGGGCCTGGTCAACGTGCTGGCGGGCGACGACCCGCCGACCGACCTCGTCAGCACCGGGCTCGTGCACGGCCGGCCGGTCGCCGTTCTCCCTGCGGGCCATCGACTCGCAGGGAGCGAGACGGTGAGTGTCGAGGACCTGCGGCAGGAGCCGTTCGTCGCCATGCGCGCTGGCTACCTCATGCACCGCTTCGTCCATCGCCTGTTCGGGCCGCACATGCCGGACCCGGCGTACACGACCGACGGCGCCGAGGTCGGCAAGGTCATGGTGGCCGAGGGCCTGGGCGTCACGGTGCTGCCGGACTTCAGCGTGCTCGGGGACCCGATGGAGCGGGCCGGCCTGATCACCGCCCGGCCGATCGCCGACGACCGCACGGCGGTCACCCTGGTCCTCCTGCATCGCCAGACCAACCACGTGCCGCAGGCGGTGCGCGACCTGCGGGCGCTGCTGGTGGCGCACGCACGGGCCTACCGGGACGCCCGGGCCACCTCGAGCGTGCCAGCGACACAGCCACGGGATCAGCCATGATGGGCGGGCCACCCGCCGAACGGAGCCCTCGTGCCAACACCTCGCGATGCCCGACTCGCCGTCCTCATCGACGCCGACAACACCTCCGCCAGCCACGCCGACAACCTCCTGGAGGAGATCGCGAAGTACGGCACCCCGACGGTCAAGCGGGCCTACGGGGACTGGACGACCCAGAACCTCGTGCGATGGAAGCCGGAGCTCAACCGGCACGCGATCCAGCCGGTGCAGCAGTTCGCCTACACGTCCGGCAAGAACTCCACCGACTCCGCGCTCATCATCGATGCGATGGACCTGCTCTACTCCGGCAACCTCGACGCGTTCGCGATCGTCTCCAGCGACAGCGACTTCACCCGGCTCGCCACGCGGCTGCGCGAGTCCGGCCTGACCGTCTACGGGCTGGGCCGTCGCAACACCCCTGAGTCCTTCCGCGCCGCATGCAACCGCTTCATCTACCTCGAGGTGCTCGGCACGGCTCCCGAGGAGGTGCACGAGGCCAGCGACGAGCCGGCCCCACCACTTCCGGACCTGCGCAAGCTGATGACGAAGGCGGTCGAGAGCACCTCGCAGGAGGACGGCTGGTCGACCCTGTCCGCCGTGGGCAGCTTCCTCGGCAACAGCCAGGCCTCGTTCGACCCGCGCAACTACGGCTTCCCCAAGCTCAGCAGTCTCGTCAAGGCGCAGGACTACCTGGAGCTCAAGCCGGCCGGCGAGGGCCCCTCCGCGGCACAGGTCCGCTTGCGTCCGGTTGCGACGAAGGCGCCCGCTCGCCGACGGGTGGCGAAGAAGAAGTAGCAAGCCCGGGAACCGACGGGAGGGACGCTCCGTCCCACCCGGCATGAAGCGAACCGCACGCTGCCCGCGCCTGACGGGTCTCCTGATCGCCTTCACCCTGCTCGGCGCGTCAGTCGCGGGCTGCTCCTCGGACGGCAGTAGCGACTCGACCTCGACCCGTTCGGCCGCGGACGCGCCCCAGGCCGCCCGAGAACGGTCCTCCTCCGGCAGCGACGTCGGTGCCGCCGCGGACTCCCTCACGAGCAGCGTGGACGGCAGGGTCGTCGACCTCACCGACCCCGGCTCGCGTAAGACCCCCGCGTCGGTGATCTCGACCGGCACCGTCGCCCTGCGCTCCACGGACGTCGCCCAGGCCCGGTTCGACGTGCAGAAGGTGGTCGACCGCTACCGCGGCGAGGTCACCCAGGAACAGACCGACACCGACGACGAGGGAGAGATCCGCCGCTCGCGGCTGGTCGTCCGCATCCCGACCGCGGACTTCGTCGCCGCGAAGAAGGACCTCGAGGAAGCAGCCGACCTCATCTCCTCGGACTCCGCCACCGACGACGTCACCACCGAGGTGATCGACATCGAGGCGCGGCTGCGAGTCCAGCGCCGCAGCGTCGCCCGTATCGCCACGCTCCTCGACCGGGCCCAGAGCATCAGCGACATCGTCGCCATCGAGGGCCAGCTCTCCCGGCGCCAGGCGGTGCTCGGCTCTCTCGAGCGGCAGCAGGCCTACCTCGCGGACCAGACGGCGATGTCGACGATCACCGTCTCCCTGGAGCGCACGAAGGAGAAGGTCGTCGAGAAGCAGAAGGAGCAGGAGGAGACCGGGTTCCTGGCAGGGCTGCACGCCGGCTGGGATGGTCTCACCACCGTGGCTGTGGGCCTGGCGACCGTCGTCGGCGTCCTGTTGCCGTTCCTGGTGGTGTTCCTCGTGCTGCTGGTCCCCGGCTGGCCGCTGGCCCGCTGGCTCCGCCGCCGGCGTACGACGTCCGCACCCGCCGAGGCCTGAGCGGACGCTCACCGGGCGGGTCCTGGGGCCCGGTCGGGTCAGGACTTCCAGAAGGTCAGGGACCCACCGGCGTCGATGGCGTCCTGGGAGGTCGTCAGGTTCACCCGGTCATCATGGGCGATGGCGAACAGGTCCTCGACGCTGATCGGCATGTCAACGTCGCGGGGGTCCTCGGTGATGTCCGGACCGGCATGGAACAACACGGCGTAACTGTCCCCCTTGGGTACCGCCACGTACACCACGCCGGGGTCCTCCTCGGGCGCCTGCCCTTCCCACAGCAGCACCCCGTCCTCGAGCTCCAGGCACCCGGTCAGCTCGTCGTTCAAGGACGAGTCGCAGTCGAACAGGCCCTTCTGTCCGCCGGACCCGACGCCGACGACCAGCATGTCCCCGTCGTACTCGCCATCGGCACCGAACCGCAGCTCGGTGGCCACCGCGTCCTCGCCCAGCTCGTCGACATCGGTGGACTCCTCCGCCGAGGACGGTGCGCCGGTGTACTCGGCGGCAACGTAGGCCAACGACCGGGCGGTCACCGGCTCGTCCCCACCTGTCGGTGGCGCCTCCCGGGGCACGCCGGAGGACTCACCACACCCCACGATGAGCATCGCTCCCACGAGGAGCACACCGGCGTACCGGACCGTTCTGGTCACACTGGGTAGCTCTGCACGAACTCCGTCAGCCGGGCCAGCTGGTCGGGGTCGGTGGACGGGATGACCCCGTGGCCCAGGTTGAAGATGTGACCCTTCGCGGCGCGACCGGCCTCGATCACCTCGGCCGCACGGGCGGTCATCAGGTCGGTCGGGGCGAAGACGAGCGTCGGGTCGAGGTTGCCCTGGACGGCCCGGTCGCCGACCAGCGGGATCGCGTTGCCGAGCGGCATCCGCCAGTCGACACCGACCACGTCGGCGCCGGCCCCGCCCATCAGCGTGAGCAGGTTGGAGGTACCCACCCCGAAGTGGATGCGCGGCACGCCGAGGTTGCCTGCCCGCTCCAGGACCCTGGCCGAGTGCGGCATGACGAGGTTCTCGTAGTCGGCCGGCGTCAACGCGCCCGCCCACGAGTCGAAGAGCTGCACGGCGCTCGCGCCGGCAGCCACCTGCACCTCGAGGTACGTCGCGGCCATGCCCCCGATCTTGCGCATCAGCGCGTCCCAGACGTCCGGGGCGCCGAACATCATCGCCTTGGTCTTGGCGTGCTCCTTGGAGGGCCCACCCTCGACGAGGTACGACGCGACCGTGAAGGGCGCGCCCGCGAACCCGATGAGCGGGGTCGAGCCGAGCTGGGCGACCAGCCCGCGCACCGCCTCGGTGATGAACGGGACGTGTTCCGGCGTCAGGTCCGGGATCGCCTCGACGTCGGCCAGGGTGCGCACGGGCAAGGCGACGACCGGGCCCACGCCGGGCTTGATGTCGAGGTCGACACCGACCGCCTTGAGCGGCAGCACGATGTCGGAGAAGAAGATGGCCGCGTCCACGCCGTAGCGGCGGACCGGCTGCATGGTGATCTCGACGACCAGCTCGGGGTTCATGCAGGACTCGAGCATCCCGACGCCCTTGCGGACGCGGAGGTACTCCGGCAGCGAACGGCCGGCCTGGCGCATGAACCACACCGGGGTGTGCGGCACGGACTCACCCCGGGCGGCCCGCAGGAAAGCACTGTCACGGAGGTCGGTCGGAGCGGTCACACGACGAATCCTCGCAGGTCACGCGGCGTGTTCGCACATCGAGACTGGGCGGTCGACCTACTGTGAACCCATGGTCGTCCGTCAGGAGACGCACCCCGGGACGGGTGCGGGCACGAGCCCCCCGGAGTTCCGGGAGGCCGTGGTCAGCATGCATGCAGCACGGTTGCGCCCCGAGGTGTTCTGCGAGGAGATGCCGGCGCCGCAGCGGATCGCGCCCCACGCCTCCGCGCTCTCCGCCGACGTGACCGTCGATGACACCGATCTCGGCACCGGCCGGATCATCCTGCTGCACGACCCTGCCGGCAACGACGCCTGGGACGGCACCTTCCGCCTGGTCGCCTACGCCCGCGCCGAGATCGACCTCGAGCTGATCACCGACCCGATGCTCGCCGCCGTCGGCTGGTCCTGGCTGACCGAGGCCCTCGACGGGCACGGCGCGTCGTACACCGCGGCCTCCGGCACGGTCACCCGGGTCGCCACCGAGAGCTTCGGTGGCATGTCCGACGAGGGCGGCACCGCACAGATCGAGATCCGCGCGTCGTGGACGCCCTGCGCCACCGGCGACCCCACCGCCACCACGCCGCTCGACCTCGGTCCCCACATCGAGGCCTGGGGTGAGCTGCTGTGCACCGCCGTCGGGCTGCCACCCGTCCCGGAGGGCGTTGCCGTGATGCCGAGTCGCCGCGGCCAGCGAGGCGCGGGACACTGAGCACCATGACCCCCGGCCAGGCCACCGACCCCGACGGCACCTACGACGGCACCGACGAGATCGCCGAGGCCCCCGAGGCGCCCGAGGCACCACCTGCGCCGATGCTCACCCTGCGCGACGGCCTGCCCCACGTCGTGCAGAGCGAGCAGGCGCTGCGTGAGGCCTGCGCCGCGATCGCGGCCGGCACCGGTCCGGTCGCCATCGACGCGGAGCGCGCCTCCGGCTACCGCTACTCCTCGCGCGCCTACCTCATCCAGCTGCGCCGCGAGGGCTCCACGACCTGGCTCGTCGACCCGATCGCCTTCGAGTCGCTCGCCCCGCTCCAGGAGGCGCTCGAGGACACGGAGTGGATCCTGCACGCGGCGACCCAGGACCTGCCCTGCCTGACCGAGCTGGGCCTGCAGCCCACCGAGCTCTTCGACACCGAGCTCGCCGGACGCCTGCTCGGCTACCCCCGGGTCGGCCTCGCGACGCTGGTCGAGACGCTGCTCGGCTTCCGCCTGGCCAAGGAGCACTCGGCCGTCGACTGGTCCACCCGCCCGCTGCCGGAGCCGTGGCTCGAGTACGCCGCCCTCGACGTGGAGGTCCTCGTCGAGCTTCGTGCGGCGCTCGGCGCGGAGCTGATCGCCACCGGCAAGGACGAGTGGGCACGCCAGGAGTTCGAGTACCTCAAGACCTTCGAGGTCCAGCCCCGCGTGGACGCCTGGCGCCGCACGTCCGGACTGCACCGCGTCCGCGGCCGCCGCGCCCTCGGCGCCGTCCGGGCGCTGTGGGAGACCCGGGACGAGATCGCCGAGCAGCGTGACGTGACTCCCGGCCGGATCATCCCGGACGCCGCGATCGTGGCCGCGGCCCAGGCGATGCCGACCGAGCGCGCCGCCCTGCTGGCGACCAAGGGCTTCCACGGCCGCGGTGCCGAGCGCTACTCCTCCCGCTGGCTGGCCGCCCTGCGCGAGGTGCAGGAGATGGACGAGCACGACCTGCCCACGAGGTCCCCGCGCGGGGACGGTCCGCCGCTCCCCCGCGCCTGGGCCGAGAAGGACCCGGTCGCGGCCAAGCGGCTCCACCTGGCCCGCGAGGCGATGAACGCACTGGCCGAGAAGCACGGCCTGCCGGTCGAGAACGTCCTCACCCCGGACTTCCTGCGCCGCACCCTGTGGACGCCCCCGAAGACCCGCGACCCCGGCGAGCTGCTCGACGCGGTGGCCGGGATGCTCGCGGGGTACGGCGCCCGCAGCTGGCAGATCGGGCTGGCCAGCCCGGTCCTCACCACGGCGATCCTCGAGGCCGAGGCCGCGGCGCCCCCGGCCGAGCTCGAACCCAGCTGAGGCGAGAACGGGCTGAGGCGAGGACCGGCCGAGACTAGCCGGAGCCCTCGGTGCCCTCGTCGGTGGCGCTCGCCGGGTCCAGCACGGTCTGCGACTCCTCGTCGATCTGGCTCAGCAGGGCGTCGAGGTCGTCCAGCACCGCCACGCTGACCAGCTCGTCGAGGCTGCCCGCGACCGCGTTCTGCAGCTCGCTCCAGCTGTCCAGCGGCGGCGGGATCTCCATCGAGCGCACGCTGGAGCTGAAGACCCTCGCGTGCTCGGGCTGCCGGCCGGGCTGGAGGAAGTCGTCGGACAGGGCGACCTCGAGGTTCGCCGGCGCGAGGTAGCCGGTCCGGGCCACCCGCGCGACCGACTCTGCGGACATGGCGTGCACCAGGAAGTCAGCGGCGTCGGGCAGGCTCGCCGCGTCCGCGGACAGGCACAGGCCCGTGATGTCACCGACGGTGGCGGAGGTGTCGAGGACCGGCATCGGCATCACGTCGAACTCCAGGCCCTGCACCTGACGCAGCTCCGGCACCAGCGACCGGAACCCCTCGATCATGGCGACCCGGCCGCGCTTGAACCACTGGAGCGGCGACGCCTTGGCGAGCTGCTTCTCGGTGAGGTTCAGGTGCGGGTCCCGCAGCAGCTCGAGGGTGCGCTCGAGGGCGGCGCGGGTGTCCCCGTCGGAGAACGCCAGGGACGTGGGCGCGTCGTCGTTGTCGAAGAGCGTGCCGCCACCGGAGTAGATGAAGGGCGCCAGGCCGCGCAGCGTGGGATCGACGTACAGGCCGCGGGTGTGCTTGCGGGGCCGGGTCGCGAAGGAGGCGGCCGCCGCGAACTGCTCGAAGGTCCACCGGGGGTCGTCCGACTCCGGGTCGGGTGCGTCGAGGCCGCGCTCGCGCATCCGGGCGAAGTCGACCAGCTCCTTGTTGTAGTAGATGACCATCGGCGAGATGCCGTAGGGCATGCACTGCAGCCGGTTGTCCGCGCTGAACGCCTGGAGGGCGTCACGGGCGTAGTCGTCACCGAAGTCGACCCCGCGCTCGTCGAGCAGCTCCTCGACCGGCTGGTTGAGGCCCTGCTCCTGGATCCAGGCCAGGTCGGCCCGGGAGACCATGAACACGTCGGGGACCTTGCCGCCCTTGGCGATCGCGTCGCGCAGCCCGTCGTGGTCGGGCCACGACCGGACCTCGACGTCGCTCCCGTCCGAGAGCGCGTTGTAGTTGTCCACGACACCCTGCATCGCCGTGACCTCGTCGGGGGGCCCGTAGACCCCGAACGACAGTCGGGTGGGCTTCGCCGTGGTCTGGACGGGCGGAGTGGGGCTCGGCTCTTTGCCGCCACCGGTGCAGCCGGTGACCGCGAGGGCCAGCACGAGCATCACCACGGGCAGCACCGCGACGGCGCCGTGGCGACGGCGACTGCCGTTCACCGCCCCCGTCCGAACTGCCCACGCTCTCGTGCCACGCGCCCTCACCTGCACCCCTCTCGCACCGGCCCGCACCGGTGGTCCCGCTGCTGATCGCCGCCCACCCTACCGACAGGTCAGTGACCCCCGACCGCGAGTCGTGCCACGATCCGGGAGCCCCGGTTGCCTACGATGCAAGGCGTGCCACGGGTCCTCCTCCTGCCCCTGCTCGCGATCGCGCTCCTCGTGAGCGCCTGCGGGTCCGACGATCGCTCGGCCACCGACCTGGCCGGGCCCACGCGGCACGCCGCCGCACACCAGGACGGGCACCGGGACGGACACACGGCCACCACGCAGGCGAGCCCGACCCCGAAGCCGACCGCTTCCCCGACGAGCGCGCAGGCCAGCCCCACGCGGAGGAGCAAGCCCGCGCCCCTGCTGCCGATGGAGCGCGCGTCGCTCGGGGCCCACCTGCTGCCCGTCGAGCGGATGCCCGCCCTCACCGACGACTTCGCGTGGACGATCGTGGACGACAGCGCCGAGGAGCTCCAGAGCGTCGGGGCCTGCCAGAAGACCTCGCTCGAGTCGATCGGTGCGGTGAGCGCGCTGCGCCGCACCTTCGTCCCGGCCGACGGCATGGCGCAGGACGCCACCGCCACCCAGGTCGTGGCCCGGTTCGCCGACGACAAGTCGGCCTGGCGGGCCCACGAGGTCCTGAAGTCCTGGCGCGAGGACTGCGAGGAGCGGCTCGACTACCCCCGCAAGGACGTGGGCCCGCTCCGGACCGTCACCGTGCGGGTCGGCACCGGCGACAACTACCGCACGGCCTACGGACCCAAGTCCGAGGAGCGGGCACGCATCGCCGGCTTCGGCATCGTGCGCACCGGCAGCTTCCTCGCGATCGTCGAGGTCACGACCCCGGTGGCGGACTACCCCTCGGACCGGGACCCGGCGCGGGTCGCCGTACGCCGGATCGCCCGCACCTTCGACTGAGCACTCACCCGTCGAGCCGGGCGAGCTCGCTCTCGCTGAGGACGAGCTCGACCGCGGCCAGCGAGTCCGCGATCGACTCCGGGCGGCTGGCGCCCGGGATCGGGATCACGTGGTCGCCCTTCGCGAGCAGCCAGGCCAGGCAGACCTGCTGCGGGCTCACGTCGTGCTCGGCGGCCACGTCCGCGAACGCCTGCTGGGCGGAGCCCAGATCGGCCGCGGCCCCCATGCCGCCCAGGGGGCTCCAGGGCAGGAACGCCAGGCCGAGCCGGGCACACAGCTCGAGCTCCGGCTCGCTGCTGCGGAACACGGGGCTGAACTGGTTCTGCACGCTGACCAGCGCGTCCCCGAGGATCGCGTGGGCCTCGGCGATCTGCCCGGCGTCGGCGTTGGAGATCCCGACCCGCTGCACCAGCCCGGCGTCGTGGAGCTCCTTGAAGGCGCCCATCGTCTCGGCGTAGGGCACCGCCGGGTCGGGCCGGTGGTGCTGGTGCAGGCCGATGCTGTCGACCCCGAGCCGGCGCAGGGAGCCGCGCAGCGCCTCCCGGATCCACTCCGGCCGCCCGTCGATCGGCCAGTCCGCGCCGTTGCGCCGAATGCCGCCCTTCGTCGCGACCAGGACCTCCTCGCTGCGACCGGCCAGCGCCTCGGCCACGAGGACCTCGTTGTGCCCGAGCCCCTCGTCGTCGGGGTGCCCGTCGGGTCCGTAGCAGTCGGCCGTGTCGATGAAGGTGACGCCGCGGTCGAGGGCGGCGTGCACGGTCGCGATCGCCCGGTCCCGGTCGGGCAGGGTGCCGTCGCGGCCCGGACGGGAGAGCGGCATGCCTCCGAGGCCGATGGCGCTGACGGGGCGGTCGCCGAGGGTGCGCGTGATCATGCGCTCCAAGTTATCCCGCGTCGAGGGCGTGGAACTTCCGGGCCTCGGTGACGACGCGGTCGAAGGTCCCGCGCGCCAGGGCCGCCCCCTCCCGGCGGATGCCGTCGGCCCCGAGCAGGAGCAGCCGGTCGAGGCGCACCTCACTGGGCCGGCGCTGGCTGTCCCAGCCGCCGGTGCCGACGTCCATCCAGTGCCGACCGTGGCGCGCCTCGTCGGCGGCGTCGCGGTCGTGGTCCTTGCTGGTGAGCATCAGGCCGAGCCACTGCCCGCCACGGCGGCCCAGGAGCAGGACCGGGCGGTCCTTGCCGCGCCGGGCGTCCTCCTCGTAGGGCACCCACGCCCAGACGACCTCGCCCGGGTCGGGCAGGCCGTCGCGTCGGGGCGCGTAGGAGACCTGGCCGGCGCGGGGCCTCGCCCGGCCGAGCAGGCGCGAGACGAGCTGCCGGGGAGACCTCATCCGCCGAGGGTAGCCAACACTCGGTCTCCCGGATCAGCCCTGACGGGCCGCGCCCCGACGCGTCCCGGACGGCCCCGGCGCCAGGCCGGACCGGCGGTCGAACCCGGCCCATCGGCGCCGCAGCCACCAGGGCCGCGTGTCCCGGTCGAGGCGCTGCTCGAGTCGCTCCCGCCAGCGCTCGTAGTGGTCCGCGGCGGCGTGCACGGCCAGCGCGGTCCCGGGCGGGGAGTCGAGCCACTCCCCCTGGATCAGGTCGCGCTCCTCGGCGACGGCCGCGTCGGCGGCGACCCAGTCGTGCAGGGCCCGTCGGTGCAGCCGCTCGTGCCGCCACCAGAGGGAGGACTCGTCGGCGATGTTGTCGACACCGTCGGTCGGGTAGTCCGCCTCGGTGAGCGGCCGGTCCACCTGCAACGGCACGAACAGGGAGAAGGCCGGCTCGGAGGTGCCGGTGGCCCAGTGCGTCCCCGACGCGAGGTCACCGACCCAGGAGCCGACGGTCTGGCTGGAGGCGAGGAGCCCACCGGCGTGCATGTTGGGCCCGGACATCGAGCCGGTCAGCGGCGACCAGCGCGGCCCACCCCCGGTCCCGTTGTCGCGCAGGATCTGCAGGGCCCCCAGCACCCCGTCCGCATCCTGGGCCCGGCGCTGGGTGAGGCCACGGCGTACGGCGCAGCCCGAGACCCGGCTGCGCAGCCGGTCGGTGTACTTCTCGGCGAAGCCGGCGATGGTCAGGCCGTTGGAGATGCTGCGGGCCCGTCCGGTGACCTCCTCGGCGGCCCAGTGCCGGCCCGCGGTCTCGAGCACGACGGCTCCGGAGCGGTCGGCCACCAGGAAGCTGTTGTGATAGGTGAACCTCGGGTGCTCGGCGCTGCAGGCGCCGCTCTGGCCGTGCTCCTCCAGCAGCGTGACCATGACCTGGACCGCCTCGGCGGCGGTGCCGGCCCGCTCCAGGGCCAGCCGGAGCAGGTCCATGCCGAGGATCCCCGGCTCGAGGCTGGTCCGCTCGGTGGTGAAGACGGCCTCGTTGCCGATCGCCACGCCCTGGTCGTTGGCCCCCATCTCGGCGCCCCACATCCACCAGGGACGGCTGACCACGGTGGCGTGGGTGCGGGGCACCTGCGCCACGTCGACCCAGGTGAGCTCGGCGCGGGACCCGGGCGCGTGTGCAGCAGCCGGGGTCCACTGCCACAGCTGCGCCTCGTTGGGATCGCGGTCGCTGTTCTTGGCGAGGATCATCCCGTCGTCCCCGCGGATCACGAAGGTGTCGCACACGCCTTCGACGCTAGCGCCGGACGGGCTCCGGGGGGAGAAGGCGGGGAAAGAAAGTGAGGACGCCGGACCGGGAGCGCCTCACGGCGCGTGGCCGCTCGTAGCGGCTTATTGTGGGACCCGGGGCTGCCACGGTCCGGCGCCCTCGGATTCATTTTAACGCGTCAGGCCAGCCCGTGGCGAAGTTCGACGTGCGCGGCGGCCTCGAGCTGCTCGGCGAGGACGAGCATGCGTCGCGCGCTGGACGCGGTCGGGTCGGGCAGGGAGGCGCGACCGGTGGCGACGACCCGCGCGAAGGCGGCCGCCCGGAACAGCACGTCGGCGAAGTCGCCGCCCGCGATCCCGCGCAGCACCTGGTCGACCATCGCCTTCAGCTCCTCGGGTCCGGGCGGGTCGGCCACCCCGGCCACCACCCGCGCCACCTGGGCCCGCGCCCGGCCGGCCTCGAACTCGCGGGCGACGGCGACCGGCTCGGCGTACACCCAGGAGCGGAGCAGGTAGAGCCGCCACAGGCACCCCGCCAGCGAGTCGGCCGGCGAGCCGGACCACACCTCCGCGATCGCCTCGATGCCCTCGGTGTCGGCGAGGTGCAGCAGCCGGTCCGTGACCTCGGAGTCCGCCGCCTCGCGCGCGCCCCGGACGAGCAGGGTCGCGGCCCGGTCGGCAGCCTCGCTCACCTCGGCGGGATCGCTGCCGCCGGAGATCGTGTCGATCAGCTGCGCGCCGGGCATCATCGGGCGGTGGTGCGGTCGATCGGTCATCAGGTCAGGTTACGACTTGTCCTGCAGCGCCTTGCGCAGGCGCTGGTCACTGACGGGGTACGCCGTGCCAAGCTGCTGGGCCCACAGCGAGACGCGGTACTCCTCCAGCATCCAGCGCACCCGCCGCAGGTGCTCGCCGGGCGGGCGCCCCTCGGGCAGCGCGTCGACCTGGTGCAACCAGGCCGCCTGCAGGTCGGCGATCTGGTCCAGCAGCGCCCGGTCGCGGTTGATGCCGGCCGCGCCCCCGGAGCCCAGCTTCTCGCGCCGCAGCTCCAGCGCCGCGAGGTAGGTCGGGTAGCGCCGCAGCTGGGTCGTGCCCGCCTCGCCCACGAAGCCGCGGTGCACCAGTCGGGCGAGCTGGGCCTTCATGTCCGCGAGCGCCGGGAGCATGCTCATCTCGGCGCGGCCGCTCAGCGCCTTCTCGGCGCGACGCCAGCCCTCCAGCGCCCGCATGAGGTCGCCCAGCACGGCCCGCACGTGCGCCTCCTGGTCGCGTGACGCCGCCACCCGCAGCTCCTCGAACGCCGCCGCGTCGCGGACCACCGGGTGCGCGTCGACCACGGCCTGCACCACCGCGGCGCGGCAGTCCTCGACCAGCTCCGCGACCGAGGCGTACGGCGACCCCGCGAGGCCGAGCTTCTGGGTGTTGTCGAGGGAGCCGAGCACCGCCTTCGCGGGCGACGGTGTCGTGAGCAGGAGCAGCCGGCGGACACCGAGGCGGTGCTGGGCCGCCTGCTCGGAGGCCGAGCCGAAGACCCGCAGTCCGACGGTCTCGCCCTCGTCGACCAGCCCCGGGTGGCCGCGCACCTCGTGGCCGGCCCGCTTCTGCGTGAAGGAGGTCTCGATGGTGTCGAAGGTCCACGTCGTCTGGCCGGTGCGGGTGATGCCGCTGTCGGCGGCCACCTCGGCCATCGCCTGCGCGAACTTGGGGCGCAGCGGCTCCTTGAGCGCCTCCAGGTCCTTGCCCCGCGCCTGCTCGCGACCGCCGTCGTCGATGACGCGGTAGGTCGGGCGCAGGTGCTCGGGCACCTTGGTCCAGTCCCACGCGTCGCGCGGCACCACGACCCCGGTGGTGGCGCGGAAGTAGCGCTCGAGCGCCTCGAGCAGCGACTCCTCCCCGGCCGGGACCGCCGCCAGGAACTCGCGCGCCTTGTTGGGCGCGGGCACGAAGTTGACCCGCAGGTTCTTGGGCAGGCTGCGGATCAGACTGGTGATGAGCTCCTCGCGCAGCCCGGGCACGTTCCACGAGAAGTCGTCGGCCGCGACGCGGTTCAGGGTCGCCACCGGTACGTCGATGGTGAGGCCGTCGTCGGCGGCCCCGGGCTCGAAGTGGTAGCTGATCGGGAAGGTCAGCCCCTCGCCCGCCGCCGACTGCCAGGCCTGCGGGAAGTCCGCCTCCCGGATCTCGGCGACCGTGTCGTGGGTCAGCATCGACGGGTCGAAGGTGAGCAGCTCGGGCTGCTCGCGCCGGGCCTTCTTCCACCACTGGTCGAAGTGGGCGCCGCTGACCACCTCGGCACCCACCCGGGCGTCGTAGAAGTCGAAGAGGGTGTGCTCGTCGACCACGATGTCGCGGCGCCGGGCCCGGTGCTCGAGCTCCTGGGCCTCCTCGAGGAGCTTCAGGTTCTTGTCGTAGAACCGATGGTTCGTCGACCACTCGCCGTAGACCAGGGCGTGGCGGATGAAGAGCTCCCGGGCGAGCGGCGGGTCGATCGAGCCGTAGTTGACCGGCCGGTCGGAGACCAGGGGTACGCCGTACAGCGTGACCCGCTCGACGGCCATGACCGAGGCCCGCTTCTTGGACCAGTGCGGCTCGGAGTACGTCCGTTTGACCAGGTCCTTGCCCAGCCGCTCGGCCCACTCGGGCTTGATGGCGGCGTTCTGCCGGGCCCACAGCCGGCTGGTCTCGACGAGCTCGCCGGCCATCAGGAACTGCGGGTTCTTCCGGTGCAACCCGCTGCCGGGGAAGATCGCGAACTTCGCGCCCCGGGCGCCGAGGTACTCCCGCATCCCGCGCCGCCCGTCGGCCGACTCCTTCGCCCGCTCGTCCAGCAGCCCGATGTGCGACAGCAGCCCGGACAGCAGCGCCTGGTGGATCCCGTCCGCGTCGGGAAGGTCGGCCGGCTGCCCGGTCTCGACCTTCATCTCCTTGCAGACCTGACGCAGCTGCGACTCGAAGTCCTGCCACTCCCGCACCCGCAGGTAGTTGAGGTACTCCCGCTTGCACATCCGCCGGAACGCGCTGCTGCTCAGCTCGTGCTGCTGCTCCTTGAGGTAGCGCCACAGGTTCAGAAAGGTCAGGAAGTCACTGCCCTCCGCCTTGAACCGCGCATGCTGCTGGTCGGCCTGCGCCTGGAGCTCCGCCGGCCGCTCCCGCGGATCCTGCAGCGACAGCGCCGCCGCGATCACCAGCACCTCCCGCACACACCCCAGCCGCTCCGCCTCGAGCACCATCCGCCCCAGCCGGGGATCGATCGGCAGCCGCGCCAGACGCCGGCCCAGGTGCGTCAGCCGAGGACCCGGAGGCCGCCCACGGCGACCGCCGACGCCAGCTCCGGCGCCGGCGCCAGGACCCTCCGGAGGCCGCCCACGGCGACCGCCGACGTCGGGGACAGGGGCCCCCGAAAGCCGTGGTTGGGTCTGGCCCCCTCGCAGCGACGAAGGAGCGGAGAGGGTGGTAGGCGTCGGGGGCCCCTGTCCCCGGTGGCGGTGGGCGCCATCCGCGGCCTCCGGAGACGTCGAGGAAACCGGGGAAGCCGGAGACACCGGAGCAGCAGGAGCCAGCGCCCCCAGCTCCTCCAGCAACTGGATCCCCGCCGACACGTTGCGCTTGTCGGGCGGCTCCACGAACGGGAACCTCCCCACCTCCCCCAACCCCAACGAGGTCATCTGCAGGATCACCGACGCCAGATTGGTTCGCAGGATCTCCGGGTCGGTGAACTCCGAACGGGAGTCGAAGTCCTCCTCCGAGTACAGGCGTACGGCGATGCCGGCCTCGACCCGTCCACAGCGCCCGGAGCGCTGGTTGGCCGAGGCCTGGCTGATCGGCTCGATGGGCAGTCGCTGCACCTTGGTCCGCACCGAGTAGCGGCTGATCCGCGCGACGCCGGTGTCCACGACGTACCGGATCCCCGGCACCGTCAGCGACGTCTCCGCGACGTTGGTCGCCAGCACCACGCGCCGCCCGGTGTGCGGCTGGAACACCTTGTGCTGCTCGGCGGCCGAGAGCCGCGAGTAGAGCGGCACGATGTCGAGCGGGACCTTGCGGCGGTCGAGCTTGTCGAGCTCCGCCAGCGCGTCGGCGGTGTCGCGGATCTCCCGCTCGCCGGGCAGGAACACCAGGATGTCGCCGGGTCCCTCGGCCGAGAGCTCGCGCACGGCGTCGACGATCGCCTCGGTCTGGTCGCGGACGACAGCCTCGCCCTCCCCATCGATGACAGAGTCCTCCTCGCCCTCTGAAATCAGCGGCCGGTAGCGGACCTCGACGGGGTAGGTCCGTCCGGAGACCTCGATGATCGGCGCGGGCTTCCCGTGGCGGTCGGCGAAGTGCTCGGCGAACCGTTCGGGGTCGATGGTCGCGGAGGTGATGATCAGCTTGAGGTCGGGGCGCTTGGGCAGCAGCCGGCGGAGGTAGCCGAGCAGGAAGTCGATGTTGAGGCTGCGCTCGTGGGCCTCGTCGATGATGATCGTGTCGTACTTCCTCAGCTGCCGGTCACGCTGCAGCTCGGCGAGCAGGATGCCGTCGGTCATCAGCTTGACCCGGCTGGACTTCGAGGTGCGGTCGGTGAAGCGGACCTGGTAGCCCACGAGGTCGCCGAGCTCGGTCCGCAGCTCCGAGGCGATCCGCTCGGCGACCGAGCGGGCCGCGATCCGGCGCGGCTGGGTGTGGCCGATCAGGCCACCGCTCCGGCCGTCCTCGCTGCGCTGGCCGCGGCCGAGCTCGAGGCAGATCTTCGGGATCTGGGTCGTCTTCCCGGACCCGGTCTCGCCGGCGATGATCACGACCTGGTGGTCGCGGATCGCGGCGGCGATGTCCTCGCGGCGCTGGGTGACCGGCAGCTCGGGTGGGTAGGTGATCTCCACCGTGGTCTGCTGGCCGGACATGATGTCCGCCATTGTGCCTGCGCGCCGGTGACCGGCGCGAACGGGTTCTCCTTGCGCGTCCGCGACCGGTCAGGCGGAGCGGCCCTCAGGTGGGGTTGCCGCTCGGGTCGGAGCCGTCGGGCTGGTCGTCGTCGGTGTCGCCCTGGGGACCGGTGCCGGGCGGCATGACCCCGGGACCGCCGGGCTGGAACTGACCCTGCGGGAACGCGTGCCGGCCGAACTCACCGGGACCACCGTCGCGGTGGTCGTCACCGGCGGTCACCGCACCCAGGGCGGCACCCCCCAGGCCCCCGAGGACCAGGCCGGCCAGGGCGACCGCGGCGATCCCCCGAACCCCGAGCACCCGGTCCCGCAGCGGCGTACGTGCGGGCTGGTTCACCGGAGCCTGCGACACCTGCTCGTCCGCGACGGGGTCGGGCTGGACGGGGGCTGCGTGCTGGTCGTCGGGCTGGTCGTTGGGCTGGTCGTCGGGCTGGGCTGCGGGCGGGACGGGGGCGCCGTGCTGGAGGGGGGCGGTCTCGTCGGAGCTGTTCTCGTCTGTCATGTCCTCAGCCTGTCCCGCACCCCTGTGCGGCACCTGTGCCGAGGCAGTGAGCCGGTGATGACCGCGACCGGGTCGACGAGCGAGGCGGACGAGCGGGCACACAGGAAACTCACAGCGTTCCACGGCAGAGTGCAGCCATGGAGCTGACGAGGACCGACGGAACCGCGCTGCGGGTGCTCGTCGTCGACGACGAGGTCAACATCGCCGAGCTGATCTCGATGGCGCTTCGCTACGAGGGCTGGGAGGTCTCCACGGCCCACACCGGCACCCAGGCGGTGGCAGCAGCCCAGACGTTCCGGCCCGACGCGGTGGTGCTCGACATGATGCTGCCGGACTTCGACGGGCTGGAGGTCCTGCGCCGGATGCGGGCCTCGGCACCCGACGTACCGGTCGTCTTCCTCACCGCCCGCGACTCGGTGGAGGACCGCGTCGCCGGGCTCACCGCCGGCGGCGACGACTACGTGACCAAGCCGTTCTCGCTGGAGGAGGTGGTGGCCCGGCTGCGCGGACTGATGCGGAGGGCCGGCGCCCAGCAGACCTCGACCGCCTCCGTGCTCACCGTCGGCGACCTCAGCCTCGACGAGGACAGCCACGAGGTCTTCCGCGGCGAGGACGAGATCTCGCTGACCGCGACCGAGTTCGAGCTGCTGCGCTTCCTGATGCGCAACCCGCGCCGGGTGCTGAGCAAGGCGCAGATCCTCGACCGGGTGTGGAACTACGACTTCGGCGGCCAGGCGAACGTGGTGGAGCTGTACATCTCCTACCTGCGCAAGAAGATCGACGCCGGCCGGGACCCGATGATCCACACCATGCGCGGCGCCGGCTACGTCCTGAAGCCGGCACGGTGAGCCGCTTCGCGTCCCTCACCTCGCGGCTGGTCATCACGGCGGTCGCCCTGGTCGCGGTGGTCTCGCTCCTGATCGGGACCGTCACCACCCTGGCGATCCGGTCGACGCTCACCGACCGGCTCGACCGTGAGGTCCAGTCCTCGCTCCAGCGGGCCAGCGACCACGACGAGGAGCCCGACCACGACGACGACCGGCCCCCTCCCTCTCGCTTCGACCCGCGCAACCAGCCGCCCGGGACCCTGATCGCGATCCTGGGCAGCAACCGCGCCGGCTGCGTCCTCACCGAGACCGCCGGTGACTGCCGGGCGCTGCCGGCCGGAGCCCTGGCGGACCTCGGTGCGGTCCCCGTCGACGACCACGTGCACGGGGTCGACCTCCCGACCGTCGGCTCCTACCGGGTGACCGCCGTCGCCACCTCGAACGGCAGGACGCTCGTGACCGGGCTGCCCACCTCCGACGTGGACGACACGGTCAGCTCCCTCATCGCCTGGGAGCTGCTCCTCGCACTGCTCGGCGTGCTGGCCGCCGCCGGCATCAGCCTGGTCGTCGTACGCCGTCAGCTGCGCCCGCTGCGCGAGGTGGCCCAGACCGCCCACGCCGTGTCCGAGCTGCCCCTCGCCTCGGGTGAGATCGACCTGACCGAGCGGGTGCCCACCCACCTCACCGACGAGCGGACCGAGGTGGGCCAGGTGGGCTCCGCCCTCAACGCGCTGCTCGCGCACGTGGAGTCGTCGCTGGAGGCGCGGCACCACAGCGAGCAGCAGGTGCGCCAGTTCGTCGCCGACGCCTCGCACGAGCTGCGCTCGCCCCTGGCCACCATCGTGGGCTACACCGAGCTGGCCCGGCGCCGGTCCGGGGACCCGGCCACCGTGCGCACCGCGCTGGACAAGGTCGAGGAGGAGTCGGGGCGGATGACCTCGCTCGTCGAGGACCTGCTGCTGCTGGCCCGTCTCGACTCCGGACGCCCCCTGGACCGGCAGCCGGTCGACCTGACCCGGCTGCTGCTCGAGGCGGTGTCGGACGCCCGGGTCCTCGCGCCCGACCACCACTGGCGCCTCGACCTGCCCCAGGACGCCGTCGAGGTGACCGGGGACGAGCAGCGCCTGCACCAGGTGGTGACGAACCTGCTCACCAACGCCCGCAAGCACACCCCGGCCGGCACCACCGTCACGGTGCGTGCCCACCCGAGCGGGTTCGTGGTGCACGACGACGGGCCCGGTTTCCCGCCCGACCTGGCCCAGCACGCCTTCGAGCGGTTCGCCCGGGGCGACCTGTCCCGCACCCGGGGCGCCGAGACCGGAGCCGGCCTCGGCCTCGCCCTGGTCGAGGCGATCGTGGCCGCCCACGGCGGCTCGGTCCGCCTCGAGAGCCGTCCCGGCGACACCACGATCTCGGTCTCGCTGAGCCCGAATGGGCACGGAGCCGGCGACCGCGTACGTTGAGGGCGAGAATTGTCAGACAATCCCTGACGATCTCGTCCAGCCGAAGGAGGCGAACATGACGGCAACCCCCGCAACCGCGAACGCAGCCACCAGCCCTGCGCTCTTGGAGCGTGCCGAGTCCCGCACCGCTCACAACTACCACCCCCTGCCGGTGGTCGTCGCCCACGCGGAGGGGGCCTGGATGACCGACGTCGACGGGCGCCGGTTCCTCGACCTGCTGTCGGGCTACTCCGCCCTCAACTTCGGCCACGGACACCCGGCCCTGCTCAAGACCGCGCACGAGCAGCTGGACCGGCTCACCCTGACCAGCCGGGCCTTCGTGCACGACCAGTTCGCCGACTTCTGCGCCGCCCTCGGCGACCTGTGCGGCAAGGAGCTGGTGCTGCCGATGAACACCGGCGCCGAGGCCGTGGAGACCGCGATCAAGGTGACCCGCAAGTGGGGCTACGACGTCAAGGGTGTCCCGGCCGACCAGGCCCGGATCATCGTGGCGAGCGGCAACTTCCACGGCCGCACGACCACCATCGTCGGCTTCTCCGACGACCCCGTGGCCCGCGACGGGTTCGGACCGTTCACGCCGGGCTTCGTCCAGGTGCCGTACGGCGACCTGGCCGCCATGGAGGCGGCTGTCGACGCCAACACGGTCGCGGTCCTGATCGAGCCGATCCAGGGCGAGGGCGGTGTGGTCATCCCGCCCGACGGCTACCTGCGCGGCGTACGCGAGCTCTGCACCCGCGAGAACGTCCTCTTCGCCGCGGACGAGATCCAGTCGGGCCTCGGCCGGACCGGTCGGACCTTCGCCTGCGACCACGAGGACGTCGTCCCCGACCTCTACATCCTCGGCAAGGCGCTCGGCGGCGGCATCGTGCCCATCTCGGCCGTCGTCGCGAACCGTGACGTGCTCGGCGTCCTCGGGCCCGGCCAGCACGGCAGCACCTTCGGCGGCAACCCGCTGGCGTGCGCGGTGGCGCACACGGTGATCGGGATGCTCGCGACCGGTGAGTACCAGCAGCGGGCCACCGAGCTCGGGGTCCGGATGCGCGAGCAGCTCGACGCGATGGTCGGCCACGGCGTCGTCGGTGTCCGCACCCGCGGCCTGTGGGCCGGCGTCGACATCGACCCGAGCGTCGGCACCGGGCGCGCGGTCTGCGAGGCGCTGATGGCGCGCGGGGTCCTCGCCAAGGACACCCACGGCTCGACCATCCGGCTCGCACCGCCGCTCGTGATCAGCGCCGACGACCTCACCTGGGGCCTGGACCAGCTCGCGGCGGTCGTCTCCCCCGCCTGATCCTCCGCCAGTCCCGCGTGTTCACGGACGGGGTCGCGTCACCAGGCGCGGCCCCGTCCACTCACGACGGGGTGCGGCCAGTGGGTCCCCCCGACCCGGCGCCCGGTCAGCTCGTGCCACGGCAACCGCAGCCACACCCGCCGCTCGCCACCGGCCCAGGGCTCGGGCTCGGGGCCGGCGCGGTGCGGCGTGCCCGCGTTCGGAGTCTCGATGCGTTCGCACACGCCGTGCGCGACCACGCTCCAGCCGCGGCGGCGCTCGCTGTCGAGCTGGTCGATCTCGAAGGCGATCTCGTGCCCGGGCGCATAGACCGCGAGCTCGGTGTCGGCCTTGGTGCGCAGCTCGATCGCGTCCCCGGCCAGGACGTAGTTCACCGGGACGATCCGCGGTCCGGCGGGCGTCACGAAACCCACGCGCCCGACCGTGTCGGTCAGGAGCAGGTCGCGACACTCCGCGAGCGAGAGCTCGACGAGCTCGTCCATGCCCCCAGTGTGACGCGCCGAACGGGCCAGCGGGCAAGGACCTTCGGTCCGGATCTCAGATCCGGATCTCGATGAGCGCCGGCAGCGACGCGGCGATCACCGCGAGCAGCTCCTCGCGGGTCACCCCGGACGGATCGACGACCCAGGTCAGCACCAGCTCCTCGGTCATCGCGGCCCAGCCGCGCACGATCAGCCGCGAGGCCGCGGTGTCGGGGATGATCTCGCCCTGCGCGTCCTGACGGAAGATCCGGTCGGTGAGCGCGGAACGTGCCTCGTCGTAGATCTCGCGCAGGGTGTCGTTGCCGCCCGCCGCACCCTTGACCAGCGAGAGGTAGCCCTCGTAGTTGTTCACGACGTAGTCGAGGTACGCCGTCACCGAGATCAGCAGCCGCTCCAGCGGCTCACCGTCCGCGGGCGGCGCGGTCTGCGCGATCAGGTCGTCGGCGGCCCGGCGTACGACGGCCTCGTGGAAGGCGTGCTTGTTGCCGAAGTAGTGGTAGAGCAGGCCCCGCGAGATGCCCGCCTCCTCGGCCAGCACGTCGATCGAGAGCTCGTCGAGGGAGCGGGTCGCGAGCAGGCGCACCCCGAGGTCGAGCAGCTGTGAGCGCCGCTCGTCGGGCGTGAGCCGGGTGCGGGGACCCCCGGGTGTCGGGGAGCTTGTGGTGGGCGTCACGGAGTCCATTCTATTGACACTTGTTCAATAACGCCAATACCGTCGGCGCATGAGCACGGACAGCAGCCTCCCCCACTCGGTCAAGCACCTCATCGTCGGCGCCGGCTTCGCCGGTCTCTGCGCCGCGATCAAGCTGCAGGAGGACGGCGAGACCGACTTCCTGGTCCTCGAGAAGGGCGCCGACGTCGGCGGCACCTGGCGCGACAACACCTACCCCGGCGCCGCCTGTGACGTCCCGAGCCAGCTCTACTCCTTCTCCTTCGCGCCCAACCCCGACTGGTCGATGTCGTTCTCGCCGCAGCCGGAGATCCAGGCCTACATCCGGCGGACCGCCCAGGAGTCCGGCACCCTCGACCGGTTCCGGTTCCACACCACGGTCGAGTCGGCCGCGTGGGACGCGGACGCCCAGCACTGGGTCGTGGAGGCCTCCGGGCCCCGGGGTGCGCAGCGGGTCACCGCGACCACCCTGCTCGTCGGCGCCGGCGGCCTCTCCGAGCCGAAGCTGCCCGACATCGAGGGCATCGAGGGGTTCCAGGGTGAGCTGTTCCACTCGGCCCGGTGGAACCACGACGTCGACCTCACCGGCAAGCGCGTCGCCGTCATCGGCACCGGCGCCTCGGCGATCCAGATCGTGCCCGAGGTGCAGAAGGTCGCCGGCCACCTCGACGTCTACCAGCGCACCGCGCCGTACGTCCTGCCCCGCAACGACCGCCGCTACGGCCGCCTCGAGCGGCTCGCCCTGCGCCACGTACCGGGCCTGCAGAAGGCCTACCGGACGGCGATCTACTGGGGCCGCGAGGGCTACGTGCCCGGGTTCACCCTCGAGCCCCGGCTGGCGTGGCCGGCGAAGAAGATGGCGCTGGCCAACCTGGCCAAGGGGATCGACGACCCGCAGCTGCGCGAGCGGGTCACCCCGGACTTCGAGATCGGGTGCAAGCGGATCCTGATCTCCAACACCTACTACCCGGCGCTGGCCTCCGACAACGTCGAGGTGGTCACCGACCGGATCGCCAAGGTCACCGGCGACGCCGTGGTCACCGCCGACGGCGTCGAGCGCCCGATCGACGTGCTGGTCGTGGCCACGGGCTTCTACACGACCGAGCTGCCGATCACCGAGCACATCACCGGCCGCCACGGCCGGACGCTGGCCGACACCTGGCGCGAGGGCGGGATGGCGGCCTACAAGGGCACGACGATCCCGGGCTTCCCCAACCTGTTCTTCATCGTGGGCCCCAACACCGGTCTGGGACACTCGAGCATGGTGTTCATCATCGAGTCGCAGGTCGCCTACATCCGCGACGCGATCCGCACCATGGGCCTGCACCGCTACGCGGCCGTCGAGCCCACGCCGGTCGCGACGCAGGAGTGGAACGACGACCTCCAGCGGCGGATGAAGCGCACGGTGTGGAACACCGGGGGCTGCTCGAGCTGGTACCTCGACGAGCACGGCCGCAACACCATCCTGTGGCCCCGCACCACGGTCGCCTTCCGCTCACTGCTCGCCAGCTTCGACGTGGCGGCGTACGACGTGGAGGCGCCCCGCACCGCCACCCCACATCACCAGGGCCCGCATCACCAGAACCCGACGCACGAGGGAGTGAACGCATGAAGACGCTCGACGACAAGGTGGTCGTGATCACCGGTGCCGGCTCCGGCATCGGCCGCGCACTCGCGCTCGACCTCGCCGGCCGGGGCGCGCTGCTCGCGCTCTCCGACGTCGACGAGGCCGGCCTGGCCGCGACCGTCGACCTGGTCAAGGGCGCCGGCGCCCGCGAGGTCCGCAGCGACCGGCTCGACGTGGCCGACCGCGCCGCGTTCACGGCGTACGCCGCCGCGGTGGCCGAGCAGTTCGGCCGGGTCAACGTGGTGATCAACAACGCCGGGGTGGCGCTGGCCGGCGACCTCGGCGACCTGACCTACGAGGACATGGACTGGATCGTCGGGGTCAACTTCTGGGGCGTCGTGCACGGGACCCGGGAGTTCCTGCCGCACCTGATCGCGTCCGGCGACGGGCACGTGGTGAACCTGTCCTCGCTCTTCGGCCTGATCTCGATGCCCGGCCAGAGCATGTACAACGCGACGAAGTACGCCGTGCGCGGCATGACCGAGGCGCTGCGCCAGGAGATGCTGATCGCCGGCCACCCGGTCGGCGTCACCGCCGTGCACCCCGGCGGCATCAAGACCGCGATCGCCCGCAACGCCCGGGTCTCCCACCGCGAGGACCAGGCGGCCACCGCGAAGCTCTTCGACGAGAAGCTCGCCCGGATGACCCCGGAGCGCGCCGCGGAGATCATCGTCAAGGGCATCCTCACCAACAAGGCCCGGGTCCTGGTCGGGATCGACGCGCACGCGCTGCACCACCTCGCCAAGCTCACCGGCTCGCGCTACCAGGACATCGTGTCCGCCGTCAGCAAGAAGGTCGTGCCGCCCAAGACCACGGTCGTCTGACTGGTAGACAGGGTGGTGTGAGTCCGCAACCCGGCGCCGCCGTCCGCATGGTGATGACCAAGTGGGGCGGCCGGCCCCACTGGGAGTTCGACGCCGTCCTGCTCGGCACCGACGAGCACGGCGACTGGGTCGGCATCCCCGGCGGCACGTTCATGTCGCGTCCCGGCGCCGAGTACGTCGCACCGGTCGACCAGGTCGGCCTGGTGCCCGCGCCCGGCCCGGAGGCCGAGCGGGGCTGGCTGGCCACCTTCCACGCGGTCGGCGGACCGGTCGGGGTCTACGTCGACATGACCACGCCCCCGGTCTGGGAGGGGCAGGTGCTGCGGGCCGTCGACCTCGACCTCGACGTCGTGCGGGGCACCACCGGCCGGGTCTGGGTCGACGACGAGGACGAGTTCGCCGAGCACCGGGTGGCGTTCGACTACCCCGACGAGATCTCCCGGCTGGCCATGCGCTCCTGCGACCGGGTGCAGGCGGCGCTGGTGGCCGGCCACGCGCCGTACGACGGCACGGCCCAGGCCTGGCTCGACCGGCTGGCCGCCGGCTGAGGTCGCCTCAGCCCTCGGTGACCGGCTGGGCGGCCGCCCGGGCCTCGCGCCGCGCCGCCCGACCGGTGCGGGAGCGGATGGGCCCGACCAGGCGAGGTCCGGAGAGCCGGCCCTCGAGGCGCTGGGCCTCCCGCTTGAGCGGCTGGGCGACGTACTCCCCGAGGATCACCCCGGAGGAGAGCGCGGTCGCGACCGAGGCCGCGGTGACCATCGCGAGGAGGCCGTCGGAGGTGGCGGTGCCGCCCTCGGCCATCAGCGCGAGGCCCCGGTAGATCGACAGGCCCGGCAGCATCGGCACGACCGCGGAGACGACCACGACCAGCGGCGGCACGCGCAGCCGGCCGGAGACCGTGTAGCTGACCAGCCCGACGAAGAACGCCGCGAACGCGGTCGGCCAGGCGCGACCGAAGCCCTGGATCGCGAAGGACTGGGAGATCAGCATCGCGATCGCCGCGATCGCTGCGATCGGCACGATGATCCGCTTGGGCGCGTAGGAGGCGAACGCGAAGGCCCCGGCGCAGATGGCCGCACCGACGGCCATCAGGGAGACGCTCTCCCAGCTGTTCCCGCCGAGGTCGAGGTGGCCGATCTTCACGCCCGCGACGTCGGCCAGCGTGAGCCCACCGCTGACGCCCGCGATGATCCCCGAGGTGGCGAGCAGCGCCTCGGTGAGCCGGGCCCCGGCGGTGACGTAGAACCCCGACAGCGCGTCCTGCAGCGCGCCCATGAAGCCGATGCCGGCGAGCAGCATGATGATGTTCGCGGTCACGACCAGCGACGGGTTGTCGACCAGGCCGCTGGCCGAGGCCAGCACGGCCAGGATCGTGGCCACGCCTCCCCCGGCGACCTGCTGGTAGAAGCCGGGCATCCGGCGCCGGGCCATGACCAGCTGCAGGCGGTCGATGCAGACCGCCGCCGCGAACGCGATCGCGACCACGGTGACGGAGCCGCCGAGCAGGATGCCCACCCCGGCGCACATCACGCCCCAGCCCAGCGTGACCGCCCAGCGCGGGGTGCTGTGGCCGGAGGAGACGATCCGGGCCAGGGTGGTGCGGGCCTCGAGCAGGTCCACCTTGTCGCTGATCACCTCGCGGACGAGGTGGTCGACCAGCGTCAGGTCCTCGTAGTCGATGTCGCGCTGCTTGACCTGGCGGGTGTGGATGAACGGCGGCTCCTCCGGGCTGGCCTGGTAGCTCATCGACAGCGACGTGAAGGTGACGTCGATGTCGGGGTGGCGGACACCGAGGTGCCACGCCAGCGACTGCATCGTGGCGGTGACGTCGGCGGCACCGGCCCCCGAGGAGAGCAGCAGCTCCCCCACCCGGAGACAGAAGTCCAACGTCAGGTTCAACGCGCGTGCCTCGAGCATGGACACATGCTGTCAGCCCCGCGGTGTGCTTCGCTGTGGGGGTGCGCATCGACTTCCGGGGCTCCCCCGAGCCGACGCTGGGTGTCGAGTGGGAGCTCGCCCTGGTGGACAAGACCACGCGTGACCTGTCCAACAATGCCTCCGAGCTGTTCGCGGTCGCCAACGAACGCCTGCCCGACCCCGAGCGGCTCCACAAGGAGCTGCTGCGCAACACCGTCGAGGTGGTGACCGGGATCTGCCACACGGTCGGCGAGGCGGTCACCGACCTGCGCACGACGCTCGAGACGGTGGTGCCGGTGGCCGACGAGCTCGGCGTCGACCTGTACGGCGGCGGCACCCACCCCTTCGCCTCGTGGACCGCCCAGCAGCTGACGCCGGGGCACCGCTACGAGGAGCTCATCAACCGCACCCAGTGGTGGGGGCGGCAGATGCTCATCTGGGGCGTCCACGTGCACGTCGGCCTGCCCGAGCGGGAGCGGGTGATGCCGGTGCTCTCCTCGCTGCTCAACTACTACCCCCACCTGCAGGCGCTCTCGGCGTCCTCGCCGATCTGGGCCGGCACCGACACCGGCTATGCCTCCAACCGGGCGCTGATGTTCCAGCAGCTGCCCACCGCCGGGCTGCCCTTCCAGTTCCAGAGCTGGACGGAGTTCGAGGCGTTCGCCGAGGACCAGCTGATCACCGGCGTCATCGAGGAGCTTTCGGAGATCCGCTGGGACGTCCGGCCGTCGCCGCGCCTCGGGACCCTGGAGAACCGGATCTGTGACGGGGTGTCCGACTTCGACGACCTCGCGGGCCTGGTCGCGCTCATGCACTGCCTGGTCGTCGACCTCGACACCCGGCTGGCCGCGGGCGAGACGCTGCCCACGATGCCGCCGTGGCACGTGCAGGAGAACAAGTGGCGCGCCGCCCGCTACGGCCTCGACGCGATCATCATCCTGGACGCCGACTCCCACGAACGGCCCATCACCGAGGACCTCGACGACCTGCTGGAGCGGCTCGTACCCGTCGCCGACCGGCTGGGCTGCGAGGCGGAGCTGCGGTCGGTCGCGGACATCCCGCGCCGCGGCGCGTCGTACCAGCGCCAGCGTGCGGTCGCCGCCCGCACCGGCGGGGACCTGGTCGCGGTGGTCGACTCGGTCGTGCACGAGCTGCGCGCCGGGCTCGACCGAGCCTGAGAACGGGGCCGGGCGCCCGGGCTGACTAGGTCTGTGGCTCGGTCATCTCCAGGCGCACGCCGAGCAGGCGCACCGGCCGGTCCCGCTCGACCCGGTCGAGCAGCGAGACCGCGGCCTCGGCCAACACGTCCGGGTCGTTGGTCGGCTCGGGCAGCGTGAGGCTGCGGGTCACCGTGACGAACGGCCGGAACCGGACCTTGATCCCGACCCGGACCGCGGGTCGCCCCTCACGGTCGATGTCGGCCACCACCCGGTGGGTCAGTGCCCGCACCTCCTCGGCGATCCGGTCCCACTCGTCCAGGTCGGCCTGGTAGGTCTCCTCCCGGCCGTGCCCCCGGGGCACCCAGGGCGTGGCGTCGACCGGACTGGGGTCGACCCCGCGGGCCAGCCGGTGGTACCACGGCCCCATCGTCGGCCCCAGCTCCGCGGCCAGCACCCGCACGTCGAAGCGGGCCAGCTGGTCCACGGTGTCGATGCCGAGCGCCGCGAGCCGCTTCGCCGTCTTCCGCCCGATCCCCCACAGGGCGTCGGTCGGGCGCTCCCCCATCACCTCGAACCAGTTGTCCTCGGTCAGCTGCCACGCCCCGCGCGGCTTGCCGAAGTCGGTGGCGATCTTGGCGCGCAGCTTGTTGTCGCCGATGCCGACCGAGCAGTGCAGCCGCGTGGCCGCGAGCACCTCGGCGCGGATGTGCTCCGCGAGCTCACGGGGGTCACCCAGCTCGCCGTGGCCCGGTCCGGCGGCCAGGAACGCCTCGTCCCAGCCGAGCACCTCGACCACGACCGGCACGCCGCCCCACTCCAGGGAGCGCAGGGTCTCCATCACCTCGACCGAGACGGCGGTGTACGCCGGCCCGTCCACCGGCAGGAAGACCGCGTCCGGGCACTTGCGCGCGGCCAGCCGCAGGGGCATCCCGGAGCCGACGCCGTACTCCCGGGCCTCGTACGACGCCGTCGACACCACCCCGCGCTCGGTGGGGTCACCCCGTCCCCCGACGACCACCGGCCTCCCGGCCAGCTCGGGGTGGCGCAGCACCTCGACGGCGGCGATGAACTGGTCCAGGTCGACGTGCAGGACCCATCGCTGGTCGGCCGGGTGCTCGGTCGTCGGGGTCATGGCGGGGTCATCGCGGGGGCACCCGTGGGTCACCGCGGGGGTGGCGGCAGGGCGTCGGTCGACTCCATCTGGTCGAGCCCGGTCAGCAGGAGCAGGTCGACCACGACCGAGCGGAGCTGGGCGAGCACGACCTCGGCGGTGAGCTCGTCGGTGCGCTCGACCTTGCCCGTGGCGTCGCCGACGGCGAGCAGCATCGACCGCGCCTCGACCGCCATCCGGTCGGCCGCCAGCTCGTCGGCGACCGCGTCGGCCGCGTCGGCGAGGTCGAGGGCCAGCAGGGAGTACGAGTGCGGCACCTCGCGGCGGTGATAGGCCGCGACCGCCGTCTGGCGGACCAGGACCCGGGTGCTGCGCAGGGCGCGGTCCAGCGGGTCGACCAGCTCGACCATCCGCCGCAGGTTGCCCTTGTGCCGCACCCGGAACGGCGAGGAGGCGACCACCGAGAGCCCCTCGGCGGCGGCGTCCTGCAGCTCGCGGATGAGGTAGTCGGTCGAGCGGGCATCGGCGAGCAGCGCCAGCGCGCGTTCGACCTCGCCGTCGACCATGACCTCCCCGGCCGCCCGGAGCAGCGCCGCGATCTTGCGCATCACCACCGCCGCCTGCTCGCGGGGACGCCGCAGGGGTGCCGCGGGCACGACCGTCGCGGCGACGAGCGCGACCGCACCGCCCACCAGGGCGTCGCTCCACCGGGTCAGCCCGGCACCGGGATCGGGCAGGAGCGTGCTGACCACGATCGACTGGACCGCTGCCTGGGTGACGAACAGCTGCCCGCCGTCGAGGAGGAACGCGGTCGACATCGCCAGCGCCACGATCAGCGTCAGCTGCCACCAACCGGAGCCGAGCTGGGCCACGATCAGGTCGCCGAGGAAGACGCCGATGGCCACGCCGAGCGTGACCTCGACGACCCGACGCAGCCGCTGGCCGTAGGAGGTGCCCAGGCTGACCACCGCCGCGATCGGGGCGAAGAAGGGCGTGGGGTGGCCCAGCAGGTCGGAGGCGACCAGCCAGGCCGCTCCCGCGGCCAGCGCACACTGCGCGATCTGCCAGCGCTTCGCCTCCAGGCGCGCGACGCGGGCGCGCAGCGAGGTCCGCCCCAGGGTCCACATCCGATCGAGCGGTCCGGCGGCCTCCATGTCCGAGATCCTGCCACGGGCGTCGACCTCAGCCGGAGGTGAGTTCGGCAGCAGGAGGCTCCAGCGGCTTGGCCATCATCAGTTCGTCTCGACCATCGCGCACGTGCTCCCTGGCCCCGGTGAGCTCGTAGCCGAGGCGGACGTACGCGCGCCTCCCTCGTGGGTTGTCCTCCATCACCCCGAGCGCGAGCGTGGTGGCGCCCGCGCCCTGGGCTGCCGACTCGCAGACGTCGATCAGGGCGTCCACCACGCCGGTCCCCCGCGACCCGGGGGCGATCCACATGCCCATGACGCACCAGCCTGCGTCGAACTCGTACACGCCGGCCATGCCGACATCTGCGCCGTCGCGCGATGCGACGAAGGTCGCAGGCCGTGCTGCTCGTCGGCGCCACTCCTCTTCGTCGAACGCCTGCTCCTTGGCCAGCGTGGAGCCGAACATCTCGGGCGAGTCAGCCAGCGCAGCCAGACGGACATCACGCAACCGCTGCCAGTCCCGTGGCTCGACTCGGGTCACCAGCGTTGCCACGTCAGGGACATCCAGTGCGGCGGGCGGCAGGAATCATGCCCGGCAGTGTGCCGGATGCACGACCTCAGCCGGACGTGTGGGCGTAGTTCAGCGCGAGCCTCATCTGACGCAGGTCGCGATACCAGACCCGGACCTCGGTGCGGCAGCGCACGCGCGCCACCCGGGTGTCGTACTCGCTGCACTCCGCGTTGGCCTCGGAGTCCGTGGGCGGGTAGACGACGGTGCCGTCGTAGTGCTCGATCGTGAAGCCGTTGGCCTTGTCGCCGCTCACGTCGACGATCGTGTAGCCGGGCGGCGGGTCGTCCACCGCGACCGCCGCCCGGGCGGTCCCGGCGGTGGCGAGCAGGGCGATCGTGGCAACCAGGCCGATGAGGTATTTCATGTGCTTCTCCTGAGTCGTGCGCCGGCGAGTTCCGGCGTGGCCACGACGCTAGGAGCGGGGCCGGGCCTCTCGGGCCCGTCGTCGCTCCGGCTGGGGAGGAGGCCCGCGGGCGCCCGGGCTGTGGACGCCTCGTGGTCCGCCCTTGTGGCCGGGTGCCACACCGGCGAGGATCGACGTCCGTCCATCAGGGGGAAGAACACGTGGTTTCACCGATCGATCCGACATCTGCCGCATTCCTGTTCGCCGAGAACCGCAGCATGCCCATGCACGTGGGCGGCCTCCAGCTGTTCAAGAAGCCCGAGGGTGCGGGTCGCAACTACACGCGCGAGATGTACGAGCAGATGCGCGACGTCGAGGAGATCGCGCCGCTGTTCCTCAAGCACCCGCACCGCTCGATCAAGACTGCCGGGCAGTGGGTGTGGGAGAACGACCAGCAGTTCGACATCGAGCACCACGTCCGGCACAGCGCGCTGCCCAAGCCCGGCCGGGTCCGCGAGCTGCTCGAGCTGTGCTCCCGGTTGCACGGCACCCGGCTGGCCCGGGAGCGTCCGCTGTGGGAGGCGCACATCATCGAGGGCCTGCGCGACGGCCGGGTCGCGATGTACACCAAGACCCACCACGCCCTCGTCGACGGTGTCTCGGCGATGCGACTGCTGCAGAGCGTGCTCAGCACCGATCCCGACAAGCGCGACATGCCCGCGCCGTGGGGGATGCGGCCCTCGAAGGCCAAGGGCTCGCAGGCCCTCAAGGACGCCGAGCACAGCCTGGCGGAGGTGCCGGTCCAGGCGTTGCGGACGGCGCTCGGCATCACCGCCGAGGCCGCCGGGATGCCGGGGGCGCTGGTCAGGACGATCAGCAAGGGACTCCGGAACGAGACCTCGTCCCTCTCCCTGTACGCGCCCCGCACCATCCTCAACCAGAGCATCACCGGCTCGCGTCGGTTCGCCGCCCAGGACTGGCCGATCGAGCGGCTGCGGGCGATCGGCAAGGTGACCGGGACGACGCTCAACGACGTGGTGCTCGCCATGTGCAGCGGCGCGATGCGCACCTACCTGATCGAGCTGGACGCGCTGCCGGAGGCCCCGCTGGTCGCGATGGTGCCGGTCGGGCTCAACGCGAAGCAGTCGCAGCTGGCCTCGGCCGAGGGCGGCAACGCGGTGGGCGCGGTCATGGTCCAGCTCGCCACCGACCTGCACGACCCGGCGCAGCGGCTCGCCACGATCCATCGGTCGATGAAGGACGGCAAGGAGGCGCTGTCCTCGATGACGCCGGTCCAGATCCTGGCGATGAGCGCGCTGGGCCAGGCACCGGCGATCCTCGCCCCGATCCTGCGGATGCAGGGCATCGTGCGGCCGCCGTACAACCTGATCATCTCCAACGTGCCCGGCCCGCGGACCACGCACTACTGGAACGGTGCGCAGCTCCTCGGCACCTACCCGTTGTCGATCCCGATCAACGGGATGGCGCTCAACATCACCTGCACGTCGTACGACGGCAACATGGCCTTCGGCCTCACCGGCTGCCGGCGGACGGTGCCGCACCTGCAGCGGCTGCTGAGCTACCTCGACGCCGAGGTGAAGGCGCTGGAGAAGGCGGCCGGGATCTAGCCGAGGTACATCCGCTTCACGATGGCGTCGAAGGCCGCGTCGGGCAGGAGCTTGCGGGCCCGCACGATCGTGCCGGCGTTGCGGCCGACCGGGTAGCGGGCGCGCGGGTTTCGGACGGTTGCGGCCTTGACGATCTTCTTCGCGACCACGTCCGCCGTGCTCGACATCAGCTTGCTGGTGTCGGCGCGCTCGAGGACCTGCCGGACGCCGGTGGCCATCTCCTCGTAGGCGCCGCCCTTGCTGGTCAGGGTCAGGCTCTCGCGGGAGATCTCGTTCCACTCGGTGCGGATCGGGCCCGGCTCGATGATCACGACGTCGATGCCGAACGGCGCGAGCTCGATGCGGAGGCTGTCGCTGAAGCCCTCGACCGCGAACTTCGCGGCGTGGTACCAGGCGCCGAGCGGCTCGTAGAACTTGCCGCCGATCGAGGAGATGTTGATGATCCGGCCGCTGCCCTGCGCGCGCATGTGCGGGGTGACCAGCTGGGTGAGCCGGGCGAGCCCGAAGACGTTGACGTCGAACTGGCGCCGCGCCTCGTCGAGCGGGACGTCCTCGACCGCGCCGTAGGAGCCGTAGCCGGCGTTGTTGACCAGTACGTCGATCCGGCCCTGCTCCTCGACGATCCGGGCGACCCCGCTGACCATCGAGGCGTCATCGGTGACGTCCATCCCGAACACGTGGATCCCCTGCTGCTGGAGCCGGTCCATCCGGTCCACGCGGCGGGCCACGGCGTACACCTCGAAGCCCTCCTGCTCGAGGCGGAGGGCGGTCTGCTCGCCGATGCCGCTGGATCCGCCGGTGACGAGGGCTACGCGTGTGGTCATGGGGGTCATCCTGCACCGGTGGCGTGGTCAGGCCTCGTGCAGCCCACCGCCGACGAGGTCGGCCACGGCCCGCAGGCGCGCGCGGGTGATGTCGGCGACGGTGGTGTAGCCGGCGTTGCGGGCGTTGGAGCCCTCGCGGGTGGGCTCGGAGGAGTTGACCGAGACGCAGCGACGGGTGCCGCCGTCCTCGACGTTCTGCAGGGCGACCGCGTGCCCCGTCGTACCGCTGCCGGCGAAGAAGTCGAGCACCCGCGCGTCGTCGGGCATCGTCGCCAGGATCCGCCGGATCAGCCCGGTCGGCTTGGGCGACTCGAAGAGGTGGCCGACGATCGCCTTGAGCTCGGCGACCGCGGTGTCGGTGGAGCCGATCTCCTCGGCGAGCCAGATCGTGCGCAGCTTCTTGCGACGGCCCACGTGCAGCCAGTCCTTCTGGAAGACGTCGACCCGCTCGCCGTGCTTGCCCTGGATGAGCCGGCAGACCAGGTCGTCGGGGCGCTGGTCGATGAGCGGCCGGCTCCACCGCCACACCGCCGGCTTGCCGTCGCCGAAGACCGGCCCGATCTCCTGGCCGCCCTCGAACGCGGTGGTGCTCACCCGTCCGGTGACCGGGTCGCCCCAGACGGTGAAGTGCAGGGTGCGGGCGGTGGTGGGGTTGAACTTCTTGTTGGTGTTGCGCAGCGGCAGGTGGCGGTAGCGGCGACCGTCCACCGCCAGCAGCGGGAAGTCGCGCTCGTCGACGGTCTCGGTGCTGCTCGCGTCCAGCACCGAGCACTTCGCGTCACGGGCGTAGACGAGGAGGTACTCGTGGACGCTGGCGAACCCCTTGCCCAGCTGGCGCCCCTTCGCGTTGAGGTTCACCACGATCTGGGCCAGGAAGTTCGCCTCGCCGAAGATCTCGTCCATCAGCAGCCGCAGGTGGGCGACCTCGTTGTCGTCGATGCTGACGAAGATGGCGCCGCTGTCGGTGATCACCTCGCGGGCCGCCGCGAGCCGCGGCCGCATCATCGCCACCCAGGCCTGGTGCCGGGTGACGCCCTCGCCGCCCCGGATGTCGTCGCGGTAGGCGAAGTCGTTGCCCGTGTTGTACGGCGGGTCGATGTAGACGAGGTCGAACCGCTCGCCGGCCCGGCTCAGCCGCGGCAGCACGTCGAGGTTGTCGCCCTCGATGAACGTGTTCCACGGTGGCGCTGGCGGCAGGGGCACGTCCGGCACCCTAGTGCTCCATGACAGTGCTCCACGACGGGTTCAGCCGGTCAGTGGTAGCCGACCAGCACCGGACTCGCCGTCAGCACCTGGAGCCGGGTCGGGCTGCCGGCGATGGTGACCGTGCCGTCGACGTCACGCCAGGGCCCGCCGTTGACCCGGAACTGCGCGGCGTACGTCGTGTCCACCCGCGGGCTCACCCCGCCCTCGGCCCGGTAGTCGTGGGTGATCAGCAGGTCGGGGTACGGCGCCCCCGCGCTCTGCGAGGTCAGCTGGTCTCCGTCACCGAAGACCCAGGAGAACTGGCTCGGCCAGATCTTGAGGTCGACCCGCTGTCCCAGCAGCCGCACCTGCCGCGTGAAGGGTTCCTGCTCGGTGTAGAAGTTCGTCTCGAAGTTGACCAGGGTCCTGCCGTCCGGGGGCTGCACCGCCAGTTGGGATGCGGGCAGATCCGTTCTTCGAAATGCCGCAAGGACCAAGGCTGGGGTGATGTGCTCAACCGTGTCCGCCACGGACATGGCGGGGAGATCGCATTCCTCGTATGGGTCCAGGCCCTGACCGATCGCAGTTCGTACGCACAGTGGATCCCAATCTGAGTCTCGCGGTGGCGAAGGCTCATATCCGTCTGCCACCGTCTGTACAGCCTCGGGACAGTTCTTGACGGTCTGTGTAAAAAGTTGCCCGTTTCTAATGATCGTCACCGTTTCCGTCACGCATCCATCAGCGAAGGCGGTGGGACTCGGGATTGAGCAGAACAAACCGACGAGGAGGATTGCGACAAGAGCGACGCGGTTCATGCCAGCAGATCGATTCTTGTGATCACCCAGCGGCTGCCTTCTGCGGCCAGCGCGAATTCGAACGTATCGCTCCGAGCTCCGAACCGGAGGGCATCGGCCTCCGAGCTTGCCTTGGTCAATCCGGCGGGTTCACGAACGTCGATTCGTATGACTGCCGCGCCAGGCTCTGTGGACACAACGTCAAGGTCCGTGATGGACCAGCCAGGTGTCTTTGTATAGCCCCCGGCCGAGTAGACGCGACCGATTCCCTCGACCATGCCCGTGCATGAGACACAGTCAGGGGAACCCATTGCACCCAGCCTCTTCGTGTCACCAGTGACTGTCGCCATGTTGAAGATTGGCGCCCAGAGCCGCACAACCTTCTGAGCGGAAATCTCCGAAGGTGGCGCGGCCTCGGGGAAGTAGGAGGCGTCCGGAGTCTTCGTGGGCGTCGGAGACGAGGACGCCGGGGGCGCGATCCTGGGCTGCGGGTCGTCGTTCGAACAGCCGCCCAGCACGAGGAGCGGAACGATGAGACCGAGGGCGAACGCCGACCGAGAGCGATGCACGCGCAGATCCTTCCCGAGAGCCCGGCCCCGAAACGCGGGACCACCAGGCACGTTACCGAAGGTCCAACGAGCCGAACAGCGCCAAGTTTCGCCCTGTGGAGGACCCCGGCCACCTGTCACACGCGTGACCTCCACCTCGCCGCGCAGTTAGGAGGACCAGCAGCCCTTCGAGATCGAGGTCACCATGAAGTCGCGTATCGCCCTGTCGCTCGGCGCCGTCCTGACGGCGGCCACCCTGTCGGCCGTTCCGGTCACCAGCGCGCAGGCGGGACCTGCCCAGGGAACGGCACAGGCATCCGCGAAGACATCCGCGAAGGCCTCGACCACCGGCACCAAGGTGACCAACGCCTGCCTCGACAGCGTGCCCGAGCCGGGCACGACCGAGAAGGTCAAGATCTGCTACTCGATCTTCCGCCCCGCCGGCGCCAGCGAGCGACACCCGGTCCCGATGCTCATGCACAGCCACGGTTGGGGCGGGTCGCGGACCACGGACCCCGCCGCCTTCGCGAAGTTCCTCGACGCCGGCTACGGCGTCCTCTCGTTCGACCAGCGTGGCTTCGGCGAGAGCGGCGGCAAGGCCCACGTCGAGAACCCCGACGTGGAGGGCCACGACGTCCGCAGCCTCGTCCGGCTGATCAGCCGGCTCGCCTGGGTCCGGCAGGACGCCAAGGGCGACCCGCGGATGGGCGCCATCGGCGGCAGCTACGGCGGCGGCTACCAGTTCCTGGGCGCCTTCGAGGAGCTGCGCACCCAGGGCAAGCCCGTCTTCGACGCCCTCGCCCCCGAGATCACCTGGTTCGACCTGAGCCAGAGCCTCGCGCCCGAAGGCGTCGTCCGCACCGCCTGGGCCGCCGCGCTGAGCGCGGCCTCGGTGCCGACCCAGGCGCTCCCGGAGAGCGTCTACAAGGCGCTCGCCGAGGGCGTGGCCACCGGCATGTGGCCCGACGGCTCGGTCCCCGGCACCGAGAACCTGGTCGAGTTCTTCAAGAAGAACGGCCCCAGGTGGCACGTCGAGCACGGTCGCAAGCTGGACATCCCCGTCCTCTTCGGCCAGGGCACGACCGACTCCCTCTTCGCGCTCCAGCAGGGCCTCGCCAACTGGAAGAGCTCGATCACCCGCAGCGCCCGCAAGGACAGCATCTTCGTCGCCTACAACGGCGGCCACGTGCTTCCCGCCGCCCTCCCCCAGGGCGTGGACGTCAGCTCCGACCCGTGCAGCAAGAAGCTCGCCGGCGGCAGCTTCGAGGACCTCTCGATCCGCTTCTTCGACGAGCAGCTCAAGCACCGCGACACCGGGCTCAACGGCTACGGGAAGTACCACCTCGCCACCCCCGAGAGCACCTGCACGACGGTCCCCTCGGTCGCACCGGACACGACGTACGACGTGGGCACGGTCGCGACGACCGAGACCGGTGGCGCCCCGATCGCCTACGAGATCGCCCAGGGGCCGATCCGGATCGCGGGCTCGTCGTACCTCACGGGCACCCTGACCGCGCTCGGCGCCAACAACCGCGCGTTCTACGGGCTCGCGGTCGGTACGTCGCCCGCCGACGCCCACCTGGTCCAGAACAACGTGCTGCCGCTCAACGAGCTCGCCCCGGTCGTCGGCGAGGAGCGCCGGATCACGCTGCCGTCGGTGGCCGTGGACGTCCCCGCGGGGCAGACGCTCTACATCCTGGCCAGCCCGGTCAGCGACACCTTCGTGACGATGGGCAGTCGCACGCCTGGCGCCGTGATTCTCGACAACACGGTGGTTCACCTCCCCGTTGTCGGGGGTTGACCGACCTAGCCTGAGGCGCGTGTTTGCTCGGAAACTCGTCCCCGCCACCCTCGCGACGTGCGCCCTGGCGCTGATGGCGCCGGCGCTCGCCGGGTCCCCCGGACAGCACCCGGGGCAGCCGTCGGACGTCACCTCGCGAACCACTGACGGCCGCGGGCACCACCCGCAGCACACCTCGGACGGCGAGCCCGGCCCGATCGCGCTGCAGGTTCCCGAGGCCCTGCGCACCACCACCTCGAGCAGTGACCGGGTCACCTGGGAGGTGGCGCCCGGGGTGACCTACACCCGCTGGGACCAGCGCAACGCGCGCGGCCCGATCCGCGCCCACCTGCTCACCGTCGACCCCAGCCAGCCCGGCGTCCAGCTCGACTACGCCGCCCAGGGCGCCGTGCGCAACACGGCCCCGGTCAGCGAGATCCTCGCGAAGGACGACGCGATCGCCGGCGTCAACGGTGACTTCTACGACATCGGCGACACCGGCGCCCCGCTGGGCCTCGGTCGCGACCGCCAGCGGGGACTCCTGCACGCGCGTCAGGCCGGCTGGAACTCGGCGTTCTACCTCGACGCCCACGGCGTCCCCGAGATCGGGACGCTGACGATGCTCGCCCAGATCACCCAGCACCCCGGCCTGGCCGTCACCAACCTCAACTCCCCGTTCGTGCGCCCCGGCGGCATCGGCATCTACACCCGCGGCTGGGGCCGGACCGCCGGCTACCGCGTGACCGACGGGCAGAAGCACCGGGTGCGGATGGTCCTGATCCGCGACGGACGGGTGCGGGCCAGCAAGAAGAAGCTCAGCAAGGACGAGCGCATCTCCGGGCTCGTCCTGGTCGGGCGCGGCGACGGCGCCCGCGAGCTCCGCCGGCTCCGCGTGGGCTCCCGGGCCACCGTCCAGTGGCGCCTCGACCAGGCCCCGCAGATGGCGATCACCGGCAACCGGTTCCTGGTCCACGACGGCCTGATCAAGGTCGTCGACGACCGCGAGCAGCACCCCCGCACGGCCGTCGGCATCGATGACGACACCGGCGAGGTGCTGATCCTGGTCGTCGACGGCCGGCAGTCGTTCAGCCGGGGCTACACGATGGTCGAGCTCGCCAACCTGATGGTCGACCTCGGCGCGGACGAGGCCATCAACCTCGACGGCGGCGGGTCCTCGACGATGGTCGCACGCAAGCCGAGCGGCAGGGTGGGCGTCGTGAACACCCCGTCCGACGGCTTCCAGCGCTCGGTCGCCAACGCCCTCGAGGTCACCTACACGCACCCCCGGTGAGGGTCAGAGCGCGTCGGAGTCGACCGTCACCAGCGCCACCGTGGTCACCGCGGCGAAGCACTCCTCGAGCGGGCTCTCCACCTTCTGCGCCACGATCGAGAGACCAGCGCCCGTGTCCTGCACCGTGACATCGGGCGGGACGTCGCACCCCACCGAGACGACGGCGCCCACGAGCGTCTGACCGTCGGGTACGTCGGCGCCGGCCACCTCCGAGGACAGCGCCACGCCCATGCTGGCGCGGGTGAACTGCCGGGAGAACCGCGCCACCGCGTCGGCGTCGTCGAGCACGGTGGCCCGCTCGTTCACCTTGCCACCGACCGCGGTCTGCGAGACGAGCGCGACCTGGGTGAAGTCGACCGTGCCGTCCCCGGCCGGCGACGACGCGTGGGCCGTGTCGCTGGTGTCGTCGGCGTGCTCGTCCGACTGCCCGGAGCCGCAGCCCGCCAGCAGGCCGGTCGCGAGCACCGTGGTCATCATCAGGGATCCGAGAGTTCGTCGCATGGCCATGGGACGCTACCGCGGCCCGACGGGTTCCGCCTCGGGCGCACTCACCGCGGGAAGGCCTGGTCCTTCCCGAGCACGGTGAGCCCGTCCTCGACCACGAAGCCACGGGCCTGGTCGGCCGCCGGGTCGATGCCGATCTGTGCGCCCGGCGGGATGACCACGTTCTTGTCGAGGATCGCATTGCGGACCACCGCACCCGCGCCGACCCGCACCCCGTTCATCAGCACCGAGTCGGACACCTCGGCACCGGTGCCGACGAACGTGGCGGGCGAGAGGACCGAGCGGGACACCGAGCCGCCGCTCACCACGACGCCGGGCGACAGCAGCGCCTCGAGCGTGTGGGCCTGCCTGCCGTCGTCGCCCTGGGTGACCTTGACCGGGGGCTGCGGGCCGTAGGAGGTGTAGATCGGCCAGTCGAAGTTGTAGAGGTTGAAGACCGGCAGCGGCGACACGAGGTCCATGTGCGCGGCGTAGTAGGACCCGATCGTCCCCACGTCGCGCCAGTAGCCGCGGTCCCGGTCGGTGACCCCGGGCACGTCGTTGTCCTTGAAGTCGTAGACGCCCGCCTGGTTGCGGCGTACGAAGGCCGGCACGATGTCGCCGCCCATGTCGTGCTTGGAGCCGTCGAGCGTCGCGTCGCGGGTGACCGCCTCGACCAGCGCGTCGGCGTCGAAGACGTAGTTGCCCATCGACGCGAGGATCTCCTGCGGGTTGTCCGGCAGGCCGACGGCGTCCTTCGGCTTCTCCAGGAAGTCCCGGATCCGGGACGGCTCGTCGGGGTGGACGTCGATCACCCCGAACTGGTCGGCCAGCCCGATCGGCTGGCGGATCGCGGCCACCGTGCAGGCCGCTCCCGTCTCGATGTGCTGGTCGACCATCTGCGAGAAGTCCATGCGGTAGATGTTGTCCGCGCCCACGACCACCACGATGTCGGGCTGCTCGTCGCGGATCAGGTTGAGCGACTGGTAGATCGCGTCGGCGCTGCCGAGGTACCAGTGCTTGCCGACCCGCTGCTGCGCCGGCACCGGCGTGACGTAGTTGCCGAGCATGGTCGACATCCGCCAGGTCTGGGTGACGTGCCGGTCGAGGCTGTGCGACTTGTACTGCGTCAGCACGACGATCTTCAGGTAGCCGGAGTTCACGACGTTCGACAGCGCGAAGTCGATGAGCCGGTAGATGCCGGCGAAGGGGACCGCGGGCTTGGCCCGGTCAGCCGTCAGCGGCATCAGCCGCTTGCCCTCTCCTCCGGCAAGAACGATGGCCAGGACGCGCTTGCGATGGGTCGCCGTCATGCGGACACGCTAGCCGTGTCGGAGGTCTGTGGGCAGTGCCAGTTCCGCGACCACCCGGAAGGAAGTAGTTTCGTGACGTGCGAGTCGACGTGTTGAGCAAGGAGTACCCACCCGAGGTCTACGGCGGCGCCGGCGTCCATGTCGCCGAGCTGGTGAAGGCGCTCAGACAGCGGACCGACCTGGCCACCCACGTGCGCGCCTTCGGCGCGCCGCGCGCGGAGGAGCTGACCACGTCGTACGCCGACCACGCCGAGCTCGCGAACGCCAACGGCGCGCTGAAGACGCTCGGTGTGGACCTGTCGATCGTCGACGGTTGCGCCGGCACCGACCTGGTGCACTCCCACACCTGGTACGCCAACTTCGCGGGCCACCTCTCCTCGCTGCTGTACGGCGTCCCGCACGTGATCACCGCGCACTCGCTGGAGCCGATGCGCCCGTGGAAGGCCGAGCAGCTCGGCGGTGGCTACGCCGTGTCGTCGTGGGTGGAGAAGACGTCGTACCTCGGCGCGGCGGCCGTGATCGCGGTGTCCTCGGCGATGCGCGAGGACGTGCTGACGTCGTACCCCGACATCGACCCCGGCCGGGTGCACGTGGTCCACAACGGCATCGACACCCACGACTGGGCGCCGGCGGTGGACCCGGACCGCGTGCGCGCGCTCGGCGTCGACCCCGACCGTCCCTCGGTCGTGTTCGTCGGCCGGATCACCCGCCAGAAGGGGCTGCCGCTGTTCCTGCGCGCGGTCGCCCAGCTGCCGCCCGAGGTGCAGATCGTGCTGTGCGCCGGCGCGCCCGACACCCCCGAGATCGAGGCCGAGGTCGTCGCCCTCGTCGACGACCTGGCCAGGTCCCGCACCGGCGTGGTCTGGATCCGCGAGATGCTGCCGCGCCCCGACGTGGTGGCGCTGCTCACCGCCGCCACGGCGTTCGCCTGCCCGTCGATCTACGAGCCGCTCGGCATCGTCAACCTCGAGGCCATGGCCTGCGAGACCGCGGTCGTCGCGACGGCCACCGGCGGGATCCCCGAGGTCGTGCGCCACGGCGAGACCGGCTGGCTGGTGCCGATCGCGCAGGCCACCGACGGGACCGGCACGCCGCTGGACCCCGAGCAGTACGTCGCCGACTTCGCGGCCGCCCTCAACGAGGTCGTCGCCGACCCCGACCGGGCGGCCCGGATGGGCCGGGCCGGCCGGCAACGGGCGATCGACGCCTTCAGCTGGGACTCGATCGCCGAGCAGACGATGTCGGTCTACCGCTCCGCGCTGCTCTGAACCGAGGCCGACCGCGGCGTCAGGTAGGCGCGGTCCCGCGCGGGAGCATCCGCACCGACGGCGCGGCGGCGATCAGCGCGGACGCCCCGACGCCGATCACCGTCATCGCCAGCAGCGTCGCGTGCAGGCCGTACGCCGCGCTGGCGGCGCCGGCGAGCAGGTTGCCCAGCGGGATCACCCCGGCCGTGCTCAGGTAGTCGAAGCTCGACACCCGCGAGAGCGACCCGGTGGGGACGTGCTCGCCGAGCGAGGTCTCCCAGAGCGTGAACGCCCCGGTCACGCAGATGCCCGCGAGCAGCTCGAGGGCGCCGATGCCCCAGGCGCCGAGACCGCTGCCGATGAAGGCCGCCTGGCAGGACGCGCCGACCAGCATCAGGCTGGCCACCCGCAGCGCGAACCGGGGGCGCCAGCGCAGGAACAGCACGTCCCCCAGGACGTTGCCGACCCCGAAGCAGGCGACCACGATCGCCCAGGACCGGGCACCGTCGAGCTCGCGGTCCATCAGCACCGGGCCGATCACGAAGATCGAGGGCAGCACCACCACGTGGTAGACGCTCATCCCGGTCAGGAACGCCATCACCCAGTGCCGGCTGCGGACCTCGGTCCACCCCTCGCGCAGGCTCGTCCAGAAGTGGTCGGTCGTCGCAACCGGGTCCTCCTCGTGCAGCGCCGCCGCGACCACCCGCGGGCGCAGCGGCACGAGCAGCACGATCGAGACCACGAACGTCAGCGCGTCGAAGAGCAGCGCCCCGCCCGGGCCGCCGGCGAAGACGATCAGCAGGCCGGCGATCACCGGTCCGCCGATGTTGGCCGAGCGAGAAGGTGAGCCCGCGCAGGGCGTTGGCCGGCTGCAGGTTGACCGGAGTCACCGTCTGCGGGAGCAGGCCGGTGAACGCCGGGGCGAAGAAGGCGTCGGCGGCGCCGTACACCGCCGCGAGCGCGACCAGCACCGGCACGCTCGCGCCGCCCCCGAGCAGCAGCCCCGCGGCCAGCAGCTGGCAGCTCATCCGGACCAGGTCGGAGGCGATCAGGATCCGCTTGCGGTCGAGCCGGTCCGCCCAGACCCCGGCCGGCAGCGCCAGGACGACGAACGGCAGGAACTGCGCGGCCGAGACCAGCGCGACGTCCCCGACCCCGCCGCCGGTGGCCAGCACCGCGAACGGCAGCGCGACACCGGTCACCCGGTCCCCGAGGATGGACAGCGCCTGGCTGCCGAACAGCAGCCGGTACTGCGGCTCCTCGCGCAGCACCGCCGGCAGGCGGGGGCGTCCCTTGGTCAGCACCGGCCAAGGATGCCAGCGTCGGGCCCCTGCCGACGACGCATTTGCGGGTCTACGCTCGGCGCACCATGAGCCCCGCGATGACCCCGGCCCTGCCCAAGCTGATGTTCGCCCTGGGGGGCGAGGGGCTGCCCGGCGCCCTGCTCGACCCGGGCCTGCACGCGCGGCTCGCGGCGAGCGGCGTACGACGGCTCCAGCTCAACCTCGACGACGAGCCGGTCAGCGGGGCGCTGCGGCTCCAGGCGTTCGAGGAGCCGGCCCGCGCGGTGGTCAGCGTCTGGACGGCCGGCTCCCCCGCCGACACCGCGGCCGTGCTCGGCGAGGTCGCCGCGCGGGTGGCCGGCTGGGTGGCGGGCTGGCAGGTCGAGGAGCGGCGTCCGCTGGACCCGCCCGAGGTGTACGACGGGTCGCGCGCCGACGCGCTGGCCAACGTCGCGTTCCTGCGGCGTCCCGCGGAGCTGGACCACGCCGAGTGGCTGCGCCGGTGGCTGGAGCACCACACCCAGGTCGCGATCGAGACCCAGGCGACCTTCGGCTACCTGCAGAACATCGTGGTCGCCACGCTCACGCCCGACGCCCCGCGCGTCGACGCGATCGTCGAGGAGCTGTTCCCGAGCGGGGCGGTCGGCGACATGCACGCGTTCTACGGCAGCGGCGGCGACGACGCGGAGCTCACCCGCCGGATCACCCGGTTGATGGAGAGCGTGGCCACGATCGGCGCCGACCGCGACCTCGACCTGGTGCCGTCGAGCCGCCGGGTCTACGACCTGGGGTGACCCGACGGCACCTGGCCCGACGACATCTGGGCCGGCCGGTGCTGGATCCGGTGCTAGATGACGATGCCGAGCAGCAGCACGAAGAACAGGCCGCTGACCGACAGCACGGTCTCCATGAGCGACCAGGTCTTGACGGTCTGCCCGACGCTCATCCCGAAGTACTCCTTCACCAGCCAGAAGCCGGCGTCGTTGACGTGCGAGAAGAACACCGAGCCGGCGCCGACGGCCAGCACCACCAGCGAGGTCTCGCCGCTGGAGAGGCCCTCGACGAGGCCGATCATCAGCGAGGAGGCCGTGATCGTCGCGACGGTGGCCGAGCCGGTGGCCAGGCGGATCATCACGGCGAGCACCCACGCGAGCAGCAGGACGGAGATGTTCGCGCCGTCGGCCCAGTCCGCGAGCAGGGTGCCGATGCCGGTGTCGACCAGGACCTGCTTGAAGCCACCGCCGGCCGCCACGATCAGCAGGATGCCGGCGATCGGCGGCAGCGACTCGGTGATGGTGGTCGAGATGCGCTTCTGGTCCATGCCGGAGCCGCGGCCCAGGGTGACCATCGCGACCAGGACGGCGATCAGCAGCGCGATGAACGGGTTGCCGACGATGTCCCAGAACTTCTGGAGGCTGTCCTCGGGGTCGTTGACGATGATGTCGACCAGCGCCTTGCCGAGCATCAGCACGACCGGCAGGAACACGGTCGCGATGGTCACGGCGAACGTGGGACGGCGTACGTCGGCGAGCGTGGCCCCGGGGCCGTCGCTGCGCTGGAGATCCGCGTGGTCGTAGGTGTGCGGGGCGGGGATGTCGACCCAGCGGCCGGCGAGCGTGCCGAACAGCGGGCCGGAGACGATGATCGTCGGGACCGCCACGAGCAGGCCGAGGGCGAGGGTGAGGCCGAGGTCGGCGTGCAGATAGCCGATCGCGGTGACCGGACCGGGGTGCGGCGGCACGAAACCGTGCATGGCCGAGAGGCCGGCGAGCGCCGGGATGCCGACGGTGATCAGCGAGACCTGCGCGCGGCGCGCCACCAGGTAGATGACCGGCATCAGCATGACCAGGCCGATCTCGAAGAACATCGGCAGGCCGATGATCGCGCCCACTGCTGCCATCGCCCAGGGCAGGGTCCGGGCCGAAGCGCGCCCGACGATGGTGTCGACGATCTGGTCGGCACCCCCGGAGTCGGCCAGCAGCTTGGCGAACATGGCGCCCAGAGCGATCAGGGCGCCGACGCCGGCGGCGGTGGTGCCGAAGCCGGTCGTGAACGAGAGCAGGACGACGCTGACGTCCTCGCCGGCCAGGATGCCGACGGTCAGCCCGCCCAGGATCAGGGCGAGGAACGGGTGCAGCTTCAGGACCGTGATGAGGACGACGATCAGCGCGATCGCAGCCAGCGCGGCCAGGATCAGCTGCAGGCCGGGAGCGACCGGCTGCACGAGATCGGTCCCGGCCAGGGGCAGGACGGCGGGCAGGGTGGACATCAGTTCTCCTTGTTTCGGCGGTCGTGCTGGTCGTTCGGTCGGTCCTGCTGGTCCTTCTTGTGGTCGAGCCTGTGGAGACCCGCGAACTCCTCGACGATCGCGTCGACACTCTGGTCGACGTCGATGACGACGCCGCGCTCGTCGCGCTCGAGCGGTTCGAGGGTCGCGAACTGGGACTCGAGCAGCGAGGCCGGCATGAAGTGACCGGGGCGGCTGGCCTGGCGGCGGGCGATCACCTCGCGGCTGCCCTCGAGGTGCAGGAAGGAGACCGCCGGGGCGTGCCGGCGCAGCTGGTCGCGGTAGGTCCGCTTGAGCGCCGAGCAGCTCATCACCGCGCCGTCGGGGTGCTCGGCCAGCCAGGCGCCGATCGCCTCGAGCCAGGGCTGGCGGTCGTGGTCGTCCAGTGCCTGACCGGCGGTCATCTTGGCGATGTTGGCCGCGGGGTGGAAGTCGTCGGCGTCCGCGAACGGCACCCGGAGCCGCTGGGCGATCGCCGCACCGACGGTGGACTTGCCGGACCCGGACACGCCCATCACGACGAGAACAGGGGCGGGCTGGCCGGACGGTCCGTCTGGCTGACGGGTCTGACTGGGGGTCTGACTGGGGGTCGGGCTGGGGGGCTGGGGGCACGGCGGCGGACTCCTTACGGGTGTGGCTGCGCTCACATCCTGCCGCCATTCGTCATACCTTTGCAACCTCTAGCGGATATTCGCCTGTTCTTTTCACTCTCAGGGCGTGGGTGACATGATGTTTGGGTGACCACCGCCCCCTCTCCCGGCCAGCACGCCAGCGTCCTCAGCGCGCTCGGGGGCCGGATCGCGTCCGGCTCGCTCGCCGTCGGCCAGGTGCTGACCCTCGACGACATCTGCGGCGAGTACGCCGTGTCCCGCAGCGTCGCCCGGGAGGCGATCCGGGTGCTGGAGTCGATGGGCATGGCCGCGTCCCGGCGCCGGGTCGGGATCACCATCCAGCCGAAGCACAAGTGGAACGTCTTCGACCCGCGCGTGATCCGCTGGCGGCTGGACGAGGGTGACCGCACCGAGCAGCTGCTCTCGCTCTCGGAGCTGCGGCGCGGCATCGAGCCGGTCGCGGCGTCCCTGGCCGCCCAGCGCGCCAACCACCACCAGTGCCGGATCCTGGCCGCCGCGGTCTCCGACATGGTCGTGCACGGCCGCGACGGTGACCTGGCCGCCTACCTGCTGGCCGACACGATCTTCCACCGCACGTTGCTCGAGGCCAGCGGCAACGAGATGCTCCGCGCGCTCGCCGGCGTGGTCGAGGAGGTGCTGAGCGGGCGCACCCACCACGGGATGATGCCCTCGCGCCCCAACCCGGAGGCGATCGCGCTGCACGACGAGGTCGCCCGCGCCGTACGTCTCGGTGACCCCGCCACCGCCGAGCGCGCCATGCGCGCGATCATCGAGGAAGCCGCCACCGCGCTGCGCGAGGAGCAGGCCGACTAGCTCCCGGGGGCTGTCCCGCGACGCCCCGCCCGGTTATCCACAGATGCGAATCCGTCGGATTGGCCACCGCCTCGACCCGGGCACTCTCCCCTGCGGACGATCCGCCGCACCCTCGGGAGAGCCATGACCACCATCGGCGCCAGCCACCACGCCTTTCGCACCGCCATCACCGACCTGACCGCGGGGGCCGAACACGTCCGCGGGAGCCGGGACCGCATCGGCCACCAGGTCCAGCACCTCCTCGACGACGGCTGGGCGGGGGACGCCGCCGACTCCTTCGCCGAGGGCTGGGCCGACTGGCGACACGCCGCCCACGAGGTGCTGGACGGGCTGGTCGCCATGGGCGGCCTGCTGGAGGCGGTCCTCCAGGATCTCCGGCACCAGGACGAGTCGTCCCAACGTCAGCTCGACGGCATCGCCGGCCGGATCATCGAGCGGCTCGGCTGATGGCCGGGTTGCAGCGGCCGTTCACGGTCGACGTCACCGAGCTCCAGCAGGTCGTCGCCGACATCGGCGCCTGTCAGGCCGAGCTGCGATCGCTCGCGGACGAGATCGCGGCCCAGGTGCACCGGCTGCACGGCTCCTGGGAGGGCGAGGCCGCCGTCGCCCAGGAGGTCGCCCAGCAGGTCTGGCAGGCCGGCTTCCGCGAGATGCGCGACGCGCTCGGGCAGATGCGGGCGGCAGCGTCCGTCGCGCACGACAACTACGCGGCCGCCGTTGGCGCGAACGTCCGGATGTGGAGCGAGCTCCGATGAAGCTCGCCATCGACGGCGGCGGATACGCCACCGCCACGGACGCCTTCGTCACCGGCAACCAGGTCGCGGCGCTGTGCCATGACGCCCTGACCGGGAAGCTCGCCGGCTACGGCGGCATGGCCGGTGACGACTCGACCTCCGTCGACTTCGCCGCGTCGTACGACGAGGCGGCGGCGCTGGCGCTCGACGCCCTCGCCGACCTGGTGACGGCCTTCGCCAACCTCGGCACGCTCACCCACGCCACGCTCGGCAACCACGGACGCGCCGAGGCCCGGTCGGTGATCAGGGGGACCCAGGTCTACGACGGCGGCGTCCTGCCGGCAGCCGAGTGCGTCGAGGTGCTGCCGAGCCGGCCAGCCTCCTCGCTCGGCAGCAACGCCATCGACCTGCCGTCCCAGATGACCTGGATCCTCGACCACATCGAGGGGTTCGTCTGGCCGGGCGCCGACACCGACCGCCTGCGCGATGCGGCGCAGACCTGGCGCACGGCGGCGGATTCCCTCGGCGACCTGTCGACGTACTGCGACAGCGCCGTGCGCGGACTCTCCGGCGAGCGCTCCCCCGAGATCCCGCTCGCGATCGCGGCCGTCCGCGACCTCCAGTCGCAGGTCCGTGAGGTCACCGACCAGTACGCCGCGCTCGCGTCGGCCTGCGAGACCTGTGCGGACCACGTCGAGGCCAAGCGGCGCGAGGTGATCGAGCTCGCGCAGTGGCTGCTCGAGCAGGTCGTCGAGGGCGTCCTGATCAGCGTCGCCATCGGGGTCCTCACCGGCGGGGCCGGGGCCGCCGCGGGCATGGCGGCCGTGGTCGCCCGGGTCGCCGCCGAGTCACCCCGGTTCCTGGCCATCGTCAACGCCCTGCGCGCGCTCACCGCCGGCACCGCCGCCGGCCTGCGCCTGACCCGTGGCGCGATCTCCACGTCCCGCCTGCGGCTCGCGAAGTTCACCCACCTGCGGCTGACCCTGCGGTCGGAGGCGGGCGAGGCGCGGTTCCCCGGCTGGCTGCTGCGGCACGAGCACTCAGGCAGCCACACGCTGGGCAAGCACGTCGGGATGACGGATGACAATCAGACGGAGGTTCTCTCCTCGGACCCACCCGCTATGCGTCCACCTTCATCGACGAGCCGACGGCCGAGGCGTCCATCTCGGCTCTGTCCCGTCGACAGGGCTCATCTCAGAGTGGCTGAGTGGAATGCAGGGCCGTCTCAAGCTGGAGGGTGCTGCTGCCAGATCATCGGTAGGTCGATGGACGCGGCAGGCACCACCACCCCCGTGCAGGGGATCCGTGTGATCCTCGTTCGTGATCAGTCCATGACGGACGGGTACCGCATCCTCACGGGATTCCCGCAACCATGACTCGGCATGAAAGAAGGAATGAAGAGTTGAGAACTCCGGCGCTGGAGCAGCTGATGGGGGCATACCTGCATCAGGACTACGACCTCGAGGGTGATGTCTGGGACAACGTCGACGCCTTCGTGGTCGAGTCACCCGACCTCGTACCACTGCTGGCAGCAGAGGTCGCCTGGGCGAGAGCTACCCCGACGAACGGGAGCTCGAGGAGTTCGTGCAGTCCTTGGGCGCCCAGGTGGTCCGGTCCGGACGAGGGCGGCTACCGCGGCTGGCTCAGCGAGATCGCCCGCCGGGTGGGGCAGGCGCGATGACCACGACACCTGCGATGTGGCAGCTCGCCGGCATCTACCTCAATCAGGACTGGGCGGAGGAGTACGCCTCGTGGCGCGAGGCCGTCGATGCCTTCGTCGAGGACTTCCCGGACGAGGCACCGGTCTGCCCGACGAGATCTCACGGATCCTCGCCGACCACGAGTCAGAAGACGACCTCCGAGATTCATGCGGACCCAGGGTTCGACTACCGGCCTCAGCCGACGACGGCTATCGCGGGTGGCTGCAGGAGATCTCGAGCCGGGTGGAGGCGATGAAGTCGAGCGGCGGCACCACATGAGGACTCCGGCGCTGGAGCAGCTGATCGGGCATACCTGCACCAGGACTGGAGACGACCCGAGGACGAGTGGGCGACGGTCGACGCCTTCGTGCTCGAGTTCCCGACCTCGTACCGCGCTGGCACAGAGGTCACTGGGCACTGAGAGCTCTTCAGAACGGGAGCTCGAGGAGCTCGTGCAGTCCTTGGCGCCCAGGTCGGTCAGGCCGGACGAGGGGGCTACCGCGGCTGGCTGCAGGAGATCTCCAGCCGGGTGGCGGCCTCGACCCGCGACAGCTAGCGATCTGGTCGTCAGCCGAGCGTCGGCCGGAGCCTCAGAGGGCCGCGCGGAGGTACTGGTTCGGCCAGTCGACGCCCTCGCCCACCTCGACGCCGAGCTCGTGCGCGGCGCGCAGCGCCCAGTGCGGGTCACGGAGCAGCGCCCGGGCGAGGAACACGACATCGGCCGAGCCGCTGGCCACGATCTCCTCGGCCTGCTTCGGCTCGGTGATCAGCCCGACCGCCCCGGTCGGGAGAGCGGCCTCTGCGCGGATCTGCCGCGCGAACGGCACCTGGTAGCCCGGCTCGACCGGGATGTCGGCTTGCGCGTTGCCGCCGCTGGACACGTCGACCAGGTCGACGCCCGCGTCGCGCAGCAGGCCGGCGAGGCGCACCGAGTCGTCGGCGCTCCAGCCGCCGTCCACCCAGTCGGTCGCCGAGATGCGGACCACCAGCGGCAGTCCGGCCGGCACCCGGCGACGTACCTCCCGGACGACGTCGAGCAGCAGGCGCGCGCGGTTCTCGAACGAGCCGCCGTACTCGTCCTGGCGCTCGTTGGACAGCGGCGAGAGGAACTCGTGGATGAGGTAGCCGTGGGCCGCGTGGACCTCCAGCACGTCGAAGCCGGCGGCGACCGCGCGCTCGGCGGCGTCGCCGAAGGCGGTCACCACCCGGGCGATCCCGTCGGCGTCGAGCGCCCGCGGGTCGCGGAGACCGGGGAACGCCGAGGCCGAGGGGGCGACCGGCTCCCACCCGCCGTCCTCGTCGGCGACGGCTCCACGGCCGAGCCACGGCGCCTTCGAGGACGCCTTGCGGCCGGCGTGCGCGAGCTGGATGCCGGCGGCGGCGCCCTGGCCGTGGACGAAGTCGACGATGCGCGACCAGGCCTGCTGCTGCTCGTCGTTCCAGAGGCCGGTGTCGTCCGGCGAGATCCGGCCCTCGGGCACGACCGCCGTGGCCTCGGTGAGCACCAGGCCGGCACCGCCGCGGGCGAAGGAGCCGAGGTGCACGAGGTGCCAGTCGTTCGGGACGCCGTCGACAGCGGAGTACTGGCACATCGGTGAGACCCACACCCGGTTGCGGACAGTGAGGTCACGCAGGGTGATCGGGGAGAAAAGCTGGCTCACGGATGGGCTCCAGACTCAGGCTCGACAGTGGGGGTACGTCGTCGCAACGCCTCGTGTCCCACGACTGTTCCGCCGGCCCGTCCGGTCAGGAGCGCGAGTCCCGCGCCCGCCGGTAGGACGGCTCGCGCAGCCGCTCGACGGCGGGGTACTGCTCCAGGCCCGGCAGCTGGTGCTGCACCGGGTCGAAGGAGACGTCCCCGTCGTCGGCCGGCGAGCCGAGACAGCCGCAGGTCGGCGAAGACCCGCCACTCGCCGTCGTACGCCGCGCAGGACAGCTCGAAGCTCTCGGCACCGTTGGCGCGGGCACCGAGCACCACGGCGCCGGCCGGGGTCCGGTAGGGCAGCAGCGTGGTCATCGGGCGCCCCTGCGGCGACCGGCTCGCGGTCAGCACGAACCGCGAGACCCGGCCCCAGCCGGTGCTCGCGAACAGCAGGTCGCCGTACGCGTCGCCGACCGGGACCCGCACGGCGAGCCCGTGGATGTCGGGCAGGGCGCCGGGCAGCCCGATCGCGCGGGAAAGGCGCACGACCACGTCGTCCTCCCCCGGCTCGTCGAGCCAGGCCACGTCCGTCGCGGGCCACAGGCCGTGCCGGTAGAGCCGGCCCCGGACCAGCTCGCCCCGCGGGTGCAGCGGCTTGGCGGCGGGACGGACGACTGCGAGGGACCGGGTGGCCGTGGCGAGCGCCTGGCCGGCGGCACTGGAACCGACGGATCGAGCATGCGCGAGGATCGACATGGCCCGTACGTACCCATCCGACCGGGCCCGCAACCGCCTCAGGCGCAGCCGACGCAGGTCCGGGCCGTGGGCCGCGCCACGAGCCGGGCCGCCGGGATCGCCCGCCCGCACCTGACGCAGACGCCGTAGGTGCCGTCACGCACCCGCGCGAGCGCCTCCTCGATCTCGGCGAGCCGCCGCTCGGCCTGGCCGATCAGCGCGTCGACCTGGGAGCGCTCGAAGGCGATCGTGGCGCCTTCCGGGTCGTGCTCGTCGTCGGCGTTGGAGTCGCGCGAGGCGTCCACCATCGCTCCGAAGTCGCCGCGCAGCCCGGCAAGTCGTCCCGTGGTCCGGTCCCGTTCGGCGGCCAGTCGTTCGGCGGCCAGCAGGTCAGCCGCCGACCGGTCTGCGGCCTCGTCGGTCGACGTCACCGGTTCCGTCGCCAGATCGAGGCGTTGAGCACGGTCGCGAACCCCGTCCACACGACGTACGGCGCCAGCGCGGCCGCCGCGGTCGCGTCCCGCTTCGCGGCCTCGCGGAGCAGGGCCACGTTGAGGACGTTGAGCACGGCCAGCACCCCCAGGCCTGCCCGCGGGGACTGCCGGTCGAAGAACGCCCAGTTCCAGCCCGCGTTGGCGACCAGGTCGGCGGCGGTCAGGGCGAGCAGCCGCTCCCGGTCGGCGGGGTCGGAGTCGACGAGGCGACCGGTGCCCCAGGCGATCAGGCCGTAGAGCGGTGTCCACACCAGCGGGAACGCGATCGCGGGTGGCTGCCAGGGCGGCTTCTCGAGGCCGCGGTACCACCCGCTGTCGGGCTTGGTGCCGAGGCTGCCGACGGTGGCGGCCGCGGCGGTCATGGCCGAGGTGAGGACGTGGGCGCGCATGCCCCCACGATGCCCCTACCGGTCAAGACTGCCGGTCAAGACTGCCGGTCAAGGACTGGCCGCCACCGGCTCAGCGAGCGCGTTCCACCTGCTGGACGGGCGACTCCCCGGCCAGGTTGCCGTCGGCGGCCGGCACCGTCACGACGTACTGCCACTGCCCCTCGAGGTCCGCGGGCACCTCGAACCGGAAGGAGCCGTCGTCGGCCACCGGGGCGGTGGCCACCGTGTCCCGCCCCTCGGGGCGGAGCCGCCACAGCGTGGCCGGCACGCCGGGCTTGGCGGGCGTGGTGGTGCCGACGACGGCCAGCGGTTCGCCGGCGGCGACGCGCGAGGCGTCGGTCGTGGCCGTGACGGCCGTCTCGACGTCGACGGTGAACGTCGGGGAGACGCTGCCGTCGACCGACCAGGTCCCGGCGAAGCGCCAGCGGTAGACGGTGCGCCGGGTCGGCGCCACGGTCACCAGGGGGTCACCGACGTCCACGGGCACGGCCGCACCCTCCACCGGCGTGAAGGCGTCGCTGCCGGGCTCCTGGGCCTCGAGGATCAACAGCCCGTGGGGCAGCAGGGCGCCGCGCCCGTCGCGCAGGATCCCCCCGATGGCCACCTCCTCGCCCGCGACGACGGCGCTCTGCGAGCCGGTGATCGCGGTGGTGCTGGTGTAGCCCTCGAGGTCGTACGTCGTGACGGCGCCGGGGCTGCCGATGCGCAGCGCGTCGATCTTGAACGGGTTGCCGTCGCAACCGAACCCAGCCGTGTAGAAACCGGGCCCGTCACCCCCGTTCGCGGCGAGGAAGTCCGGGACCGTCATCGGCGCCGGCTGGTCAGTGGCGGCCTGGTCAGTGGCGGCCTGGTCGGGCGCCACCGGCTGCTGGGCCGCGAGGTCGTACTGCGTCCAGGTGTAGGTGAGACCGGTCACATCGACCTGCTGCCAGCCGCCGGGCGCCGCCTGCAGGTCGGCGCGACCGACCCAGACCAGGTTGGTGCCCCAGTCCGCGGGCGCCTGGTAGCCGGCGTACGCGACCCCGGCGGAGCCCTCCGGCGCCGACACCGACAGGCCGGCCACCGTGGTCGCGGCCATCGAGGCGACCGCGTGCTCGGAGCCGACGGCGTTGCCGCCGGCCAGGTCGTACTTGAGGCTGCGCGTGCCCGCGGGAGCGTCGGGGCTGCGGCTCAGGAAGGTCGAGACGGGCTCGGCGACGCGGTCGAACAGGCCGGGGCAGCCGGTGATCGAGATCCGGGTCAGGCCCGCCGGGAAGTCCAGCCCGCGCACCACGACCGTGCTGTCGGCGTACGCCGCCGGCGCCTGGAAGAGGGCTGCCAGGACCACTCCAGCGACGACGATGAGTGCGCGGCGCATCTGCACCCCTCCCCTGCCGTGGTGCTCCACCCGTTGTCAGGAGCATAGGCGCGCGCCGGTGGCGGATCCGAGGGAAATTCGGCGGCGTACCCAGTCTTCGTCACGTCCTCCGCCCGCCCGGAGGCAAGACCCGATCCGCACAAACGCCCCTGGACCACCTACATTGGGTATGACGACCGAGGACTTGAAGCTGTGCGACCACGTGCGCTCGTCCGCGATCGGGAATGGATAGGCGTGGCTGACGTCCGACAGAGCTATTGGCGAACCACGGACGACGGGACCGACGCAGGGGTCGAGGATGTGGCCTCCGGCGACACCTTGACTGCCGTCGACCCCGACTCCGACACAGGCCCCGAGGACGAGGCCGATGACGTGACCCGCGAGGAGGCCGAGGACGCCTGGGCCCCCGAGGCGCACGCGATCCTCACCCGCGTGGCCGGCAGCTACCAGGCCCTCATCGAGCACGCCGAGCTGGCTGCCGAGATCCAGGAGAACGCCGGCATCCACACCCGCCGTCAGGTCCGCAGCTGGATCGGTCCCGTGCTCGAGCGGGTGGCGCAGATGAACCACGAGAACAACGAGCCCCCGCTCACCTCGCTGGTCGTGCACAAGTCCGACGGCACCGTCGGGGTGGGCTACGACGAGACGCTGCGGCTCACGGTCGGCGAGATCAGCGACCCGGCCGAGCGCGAGAAGCACGCGGCCAAGGCGCGCCTCGAGTGCTACCGCTGGGCCGGCGCGAACGTCCCCGCCGGCGGTGGCAGGCCCCTGCTCACCCCGCGCTACGAGCAGATCCTGGCCCGTCAGCGCAAGGAGAACCGGGCCGCCGAGCAGCCCAACATCTGCCCCTCGTGCTTCATGGCGATCCCGCCGACCGGCGTCTGCGACAACTGCGGCTGAGGCTCGCGCCTCACCTGCCCGCCCCACGACCGGCGCGCAGGTGGCAGGCTCGTCCCCATGAGTGAGCGCAACGTGCTGGGTGGCGAGCTGGAGCCCTGCGGCACCGATCCGGTGACGGGCTTCCACCGCGACGGCAACTGCTCCTGCGGGCCCGAGGACCTCGGCCTGCACGCGGTCTGCGCGGTGATGACCCCGGAGTTCCTGGCCCACCAGCAGCGGGTCGGCAACGACCTCGTCACGCCGCGTCCGGAGTGGCAGTTCCCGGGGCTGCACCCCGGCGACCGCTGGTGCGTGGTCGCGGCGCGGTGGCTGCAGGCCCACCAGGACGGCGCGGCAGCCCCCGTCGTGCTCGCCTCGACGAACGAGCGCGCCCTCGAGCTGGTCCCGATCGAGGTGCTCCGCGAGCACTCGGTCGACGTTCCCCCGGACACGAGCTCGCTGGGCTGAGCTCCCCGGGCTGAGCTCGCCGGGCTGAGTTCCCTTGGCTGATGGACTGCCGTCAGGCTCCCTGGCGATAGCTGAACAGCTCGCCGGCGCCCACGGGGTAGGAGACGGCCGGCTGACCCGGCACCCGCAGCTCGACAACCTGGGCGGAGCCGGTGCCGTTGTGGCCGAACACCCCGACCGTGCCGTCGGGGTTGCGGAAGGCCGCCACCCGCAGACCCGCGCTCGACGTCGCGGTGACGACGCGGGCGCCCTGGTCCGCGGCCCGCGAGAGGTGCGCCAGCGTGTAGAACTCGGGCTCCCTCGTCACGCCGGACGGCGAGACCGTCACGAGACCACGGCAGGTCTTGCAGCCCCACAGGGAGCCGGTGTCGACGGGGCCGTGGTCCTCGTCGAGGGCGAGGTTCCACATCACCAGCCCCGAGGAGCCGGCGGCCACCGCATCGACCACGAGGTTCTTCGCGTCCCACGCAAACGTTCCCGCCCAGTCACCGTCGGTGCCGGTGCACTCGGTGACGAGCCGCGGCACCGCGAGTCCGGCCATCTGGCTCGGGGTGCCGCCGTAGCAGTGGAACGCGGCCCCGTCGAAGATCCCGGGCGCTCCGGACAGGGCAGTGTCGACGCGGGCACGATCGGACCAGTTGTGGTCGAGGGCCCACAGCCGGGTGCCGAGACGGTCCAGGCGCGGGCCCACCGCCTGCCCGAGCGCGATCATCTGCGCGTCGGTCATCGTCATGCTCGGGTAGTCGCTGCTGTAGCCGGGCTCGTTCCCCAGCGAGGTCGCCCAGAGGGGTACGCCGTGCTTCTTCAGCCACGTCGCCTGGGCCACCAGCAGCTTGCCGTAGGACCCGACCTGGTCCTCGGACAGGGAGCCACCGCGCAGGGTGCCGGTGTCCTTCAGCGCCGCCGGCGCCGACCAGGGCGCCCCGATCACGCGCAGGTCCGGCCGTAGGGCCTTGACCCCCGTCCGCACGAGGTCGGCCGCCGCGCGGGCCTGAGCCGTGGGCGTGGCGCGGCCGTCGCTCCAGCCCCAGGCCCACGTCTTCGGGGAGAAGTCGGTCGCCGAGAGCGGCAGGCGCAGCATGTTGAGCCGGGCCCCCTGGGCCTGGCTCGGCCCGTAGAGCTCCTTCACGATGCCCGGTCGGTCGGCCAGCAGCTCGACCGACGCGTCGGTCAGCGCGGCCCCGGTCCCCCACCACGTCTGACGAGGGGTCGAGGCGTCGACGGTGACCTGGGCGGTGGCCGGGGCGATGCTGTGCTGGACGTCCAACAGTCGGCGGGCGGCGTCGGTGGGTGAGGTTGCCCAGAACGTGCCGGCCGGGGCACCGACCAGCCCGCCGGCCGGCTGCGCCACCATCGCCTCGACGGGGGCTGCAGGCGCGGCCAGGCAGGCGGCGAGAAGAGCGGCAGCGACGCCGGCGAGGCGCCTGCGGGCATGGACGAACGGGTGGGCATCGTGCAGACGCGACATGGCAGGTCCAGTCCGAGATCCGAGAGAAGGTCCTCTCCTGTATAGGCGGACCTCGACCGCGTGTCCATTTGCTGGCCCACCTGGGGGCACGGGGCGCACAGCCGACCGGTACAGACCTCTGGGGCGCCCCCCGGCCGATACCGGCGAGTCCCGGACGCCGCCGGTCCGGGTCGCTAGCGTTGCGATGACTCGTTTCCGGGGGGGAACACACATGCAGCTGGCCGAACACACCGCCGAACGCACCACCCATCGCACCGCCGTCACCGCGGGCTGCGGCTCCTACGGGCCCGGCCACCTGCTGCACTGGATGCAGTGGAAGAGGGCGACGGCCGCGCACTGCGTCCCCGTGAGCCGGGTGATCCAGCACGGCACCTCGATCGAGCTGCTCATCCCCGGGCAGGCCCCGCTGCGCTGGCTGCACCACGACCCGGCCCGGCTCCGGGCCGCCCTGGCCTCGGCGGAGCTGCCGATCCTTGCCTGCCCCGAGTGGCAGGCCCTGCGCGTCGACGGCTTCTGGTTCAACTGCGCCCCCGACACCGCGGGCTTCGAGCACTGTCACTGACCGGTCCCCACTGACCAGACACTGAGACAGCAGTCCCCCGCAGCCGTGACCTAGGTCCCTGCCCTGGACGGCCGGTGAGGACGACCGTGGAGGCAGGAAGCGCCACGCCCCCTCCGGAAGCCGGTCGCCATGAGCTCACCCGTCTACCCCGTCCGCGTCGACGCGAGTCTCGACGACCATCTCAGCCGTTGGCTGTGGCTCGTCAAGTGGCTGTTGGCCATCCCGCACTACATCGTCCTGGCGCTGCTCTGGGTGGCGTTCCTGGTGCTCAGCTTCGTCGCGCTGGTCGCCATCGTGTTCACCGGTCGCTACCCGCGCGGCATCTTCGACTTCAACGTCGGGGTGCTGCGCTGGAGCTGGCGCGTGGGGTACTACGCGTACGGCACGTTGGGCACCGACCGCTATCCGCCGTTCAGCCTCGAGGAGCGACCCGACTACCCCGCTCACCTCGAGATCGCCTACCCCGAGCACCTGTCGCGGGGACTGGCGCTCGTCAAGTGGTGGCTGCTGGCCATCCCGCACTACCTGGTGATCGCGATCTTCCTCGGCGGCGGCTGGTACGCCGCTTCGGGCGGCACCGACACCGACCCCGGCATGTCGACCGGGCTGATCAGCCTGCTCGTGTTCATCGCCGCCGTCGTGCTGCTGTTCACCGGCAGCTACCCGCGCACGATCTTCGACCTCGTGCTCGGCATGAACCGGTGGGTGTTGCGGGTGGCGGCGTACGCCGCACTGATGACCGACCAGTACCCGCCCTTCCGGCTGGACATGGGCGGCGCCGATCCCGGGACCGGAGTCCTGACGCTGGGAGCACCGCCCGCCGCACCGGCCGTCGGGCCGGCGACCGGGCCGTCGAGCACCTCCCCCATCCCGCCGCCCGCGGCGCCGTACGCCGGGGCGCCGTACGCCGGGGAGCCGCCGGCCACCCAGCAATCGCCCACCCAGCCGCCTCCCGCCCCACCACCGCCCACCCAGCAACAGCCCACGCAACCGCCGCCGATGCACTGGAGCGCCGGGCGGATCATCGCCGTCATCGTCGCGTCGGTGTTCGCGCTGACCTCGATCGGGCTGCTGGCCGGCGGACTGGCCCTGCGGATCGCCGACAGCGCGGCGCGCGACAGCCAGGGCTACCTGATGAGCTCGACGCAGACCTTCGACTCGCCCGGGTACGCCATCTCCTCGCAGAACATCGAGCTCCGCAACGGCTCGACCACGGTCGACCTGCCCGAGCGGTGGCTCGGCACGGTGAAGGTCGAGGCGGACGCCCGCACGGCCAACGGGGTCTTCGTCGGGGTGGCCCGCACCAGCGACGTCGAGGCCTACCTCGACGGTGTCGCCCACTCGACCGTGCTCGACCCGGTCGGCAACAACGACGACCCGACCATGGACTTCGTCGACGGCGGCTCCCCGGCCCAGGCTCCGACCGACGAGACGTTCTGGGTCGCCTCGGCCACCGGCGACGGCGAGCAGACCGTGACCTGGGATCCCGAGGAGGGCGACTGGACGCTGGTCGTCATGAACGGCGAGGGCACCACCCCGGTCGCCGCCGACGTCTCGATCGGCGCGAAGATCCCGATCCTCGACAACATCGGCTACGGACTGCTGATCGGCGGCACGGTGCTGCTGGTGCTCTCCGTCGCCGTCCTCGTCGCCGCGATCCGGCGCCCCCGCCCGGCGGCCACGCCCTGACCCACCAGCTCGCAGGCCTCCAGGTCGCAGGCTTCCAGGTCGCAGGCCTCCAGGTCGCAGAACAGCTAGGCCGCGGCCACGAGCGGGTCGCCGCGGAGCCGGTGCGCGTCGGGCAGGTGACGACGCCGGACCATGTGCAGCCAGATCAGCACCGAGGTCAGGGCGGCGTACACGCACCACAGCGAAGCGAACGCCTCCGTGTAGACGATCGCGACCACCGTCAGCCCCACCAGGTTGAGCAGGCCGAAGGCGACGACCGACGGATAGCCCGACAGCACCGAGGGGCCGATCACGGCCACGATGTAGAGCACCGTCCAGACCCCGTCGTGCTCGAGCCCGGTGCTGTAGACCAGCGCCTGCGGGTGGACGTGGACGCCTACCGGCCCTTGCAGCACGGCCGCCGCGAGGACCGCCGAGACGACGACGCCGAGCGCGACGAACGGCGCCACCCGCAGCCGGGCGCCCCGGGGCTCGAGGAGCAGCACGGCCAGCGGCACCAGGGTCGGCAGCACGGGCAGCGCAAACAGCAGGTACGCCAGGACGGCGGCCTGCTGCACCCCGCTGGAGACGTCGCCCTCGACGCCGGCCCACACGAGGGCCTCGACGAGCTGGTGGGCCGCGAACAGCAGCGGGAGCACCGCGAACGGCACCTCGCGGACGTGCCGCACCTCGCGCAGCGTCATCACGCCGACCGGCAGGAGCGCGATCCCGGCGACCAGGTCCGCCTCGACGGAGAAGCACATGGGGCGGGCCCGACTCTCTCTGGGAAGGCGAGTGCTGCGCACTCTACGCACGAGCCCGCCGGCCGCCGCGGGTCAGCCGCTGGTCTACCGCAAGGAGTCCCAACGCAGGGGACCAATTCCTCTTTGTCGGCCACAGCCGCCGGATGAGGCTGAAGGAACAAGATCCCCAACCCCCCGAGGAGAAACCGACATGGCCAAGGTCCCCGTACGTGCCTCGAACCGCTTCGCCGACATGCTCGACTGGATCGAGTCCCCCAGCCTGACCCTCCGCGACACCGAGCACTTCGTCCGGGTCGAGGACTTCACCCGCGACGACCAGTACGTCATCCGCGCGGAGCTGCCCGGCGTGGACCCCGACAAGGACATCCAGCTCACGGTCGAGGGCGACTACCTGACCATCCACGGCGAGCGGCGCGAGGAGAAGCAGGACAAGAACCACAGCGAGTTCCGCTACGGCGCCTTCTCGCGCAGCCTGCGGATGCCCCGCGGCTTCGACCCGTCCTCGGTGAACGCGACCTACCAGGACGGCGTCCTCGAGGTCTCCATCCCGATGGCGGAGGAGACGACTCCCACCCACATCCCGGTGAAGCGCGGCAAGTCCTGAGCCAGTCCTGAGCACGGGACACTGCCTCCACTGACGCGTCTCCAGGCCGCCCCTCCGCGGCCTGGAGACGTTGCACGTCGGCACCGGCGTCCCGCCACCCTGTGAGAGAGCCGCGAAAGAGGTCGCCATGGCACGCGCACGAGCGAGCACCGGGGTCCGGCGCTTCGGCTACGTCGTGGCCATCCTGGTCAACGCGGCCATGCTGTACGCCGTCAACGCCTGGCCGGGCTGGGAGGAGGTACCGGTCCTCACCACGGACACCGAGCAGGTCATCGGCTGGGTCACCGCCTCGATCGTGACGAGCCTGGTCGCGAACGCGATCTACCTGGTGCGCGACCCCCCGTGGCTGCGGTCGCTCGGTGACGTCATCACGACCTCGGTGGGGCTGGGCGCGCTGGTCAAGGTCTGGCAGGTGTTCCCGTTCGACGTCGCCAGCGACTCGTCCGGCTGGGGGCTGGTCGCGCGCATCCTGCTGGTGGTGGCGATCGTCGGCAGCGCTATCGGGATCGTGACCGGCCTCGTCGGCTTCGTGAAGGCCGTGTCCGCCGCCCCGGCCCCTCGGTAGCTCCCTCTCCAGCCGCCTCGGCCCCTCAGTAGCCGGGGTCGGTCCCCGGCACCTGCTCGACCTCGTCCTCGTCGAGCCGTTCGCGCAGACGCGCCCGCACCTGCTCGGGCGTCATCTGCGCCCGCTTGCGCTGGTCACGGGCGATGATGACTCCGGTGGCGGCCACCCCGGCCAGCCCCGCTACGCCCAGCACTCTCCACAGCTTCACCGACAGGACTCCCTCCATGATCGACAGCCGACTGAGCCTGGACGAGGCGGTCGACCTGACCCGCACCGGAGACCTGTGGCTGTTCCGTGGCCGTTCGGCCGCCGACCACGCTATCCGGGTCCTCACCAACGCGCCCGTGAACCACGTCGGCATGGCCATCGTGCTCGAGGACATGCCCCCGCTGATGTGGCACGCCGAGCTCGGCAAGGGCCTGCTCGACGTGTGGACCGGCAGCCACCACCGCGGCGTACAGCTGCACGACCTGCGGGCCGCCGTCGAGCAGTGGACCGGCCGCTACGAGCAGCGCGCCTGGCTGCGCCAGCTGCACGCGGAGGTCACCCCCGAGATGGAGGCCGCCGTCCTGAAGACGGTCGCTCGCCTCGACGGCACGCCGTTTCCCGCCACCGCGGCGCTCGTCGGCCGGTGGGCCCGTGGGCGGGTACGTCGCAAGGCCCAGGCCGAGCTGTCCTACTGCGCCGAGGTCGTCGCCGCGACGTACGCCGCGATGGGGCTGCTCCAGGACCGGCTGCCGACGAACTACTACGACCCGGGCATGTTCTGGTCCGGTGACGACCTGACGCTCGAGCGCGGGGCCCGGCTCGGCGAGGAGATCCGGATCGTTCTCTGACTGGGTGTGTCCCATTTGAGCTCGACTGTGTCAGGCGCCCCGGCGGGCACCGTCCAGGGGCATGTCGTACTCCAGTGACCTGACCGACGAGCAGTGGACGCTGCTGGAACCGGTGTTCAACGCGCCGGGCAAGCGCGGACCCATACACGTCGTCGACCTGCGAAGCGTGGTGGACGCCATGCTCTACATCTCCCACACTGGCTGCCAGTAGGCGGCCGCGGGGGACAGCCGTCACGGTGCCGTGCCGCGGAACGCCGGCGCTAGATCGAGCGGTACCTCGCCCCAACGGTGACGGAGCGAGGACTGCAGATCGGCGGCCATGGCCGCGAGCGCAGGTTGGGTGTCGGTGCCGGCGACGGCGGCCAAGCGGTGGAGCACAAACGCTCGGCGGCTCGGGCGCCGGGGGCTAGCGGCTCGGTCGTCGCTGGCCAGTGCGCCTGAGATGAACCAGGCCGGGGTCATCGCCTGCCACCCGAGCGTGGCCAGGTCCAGATCGGCGACGAAGCTCGGGTCTGCGACGGCGTCACCGGCCGTCTGGCAGTACCTGGAGACAGCGGCCTCGGCCACCTCGTCGGGGAGCAGCCAGGCGCACCAGCAACTAGGCCAGGGGGCGCGAAGGTATGCGACGTCCCAGACGCGATGGCGCAGCTCGGCGTGCTCGAAGTCGATCAGGTGCATGCGGTCCGGGGCGAGCACGTTGTTGTCAGGGCAGGTGTCAGCCGGGCTCAGGACCTCTTGGCGTGGGTCCCCCAACCTCGACGGCAGCGTGCGGAGGTCTTCAAGGGCCTGCAGGTGCGGCGGCAGCCCAAGTTCCTCCAGCACGTCGGCGTACCGCTCCGCGGCGACCGCGAAGTCACCAGCCAGCGACCTGGGATCGAGTCCGGGCACACGCTCGGCCAACGCCTCTGTGAAGGCGACGCGGGTGTCGAAAGTGCCCACCGCGTGCAGGGCGCCCAGCGCCTCCGCCCAGTGCAACAACGCCTCAGCGGCAAGCTGCGGGTCGGTCCCGAGCAGGGCATCAGCCAGGCTGCCCGCCCCGTCGAAGTAAGACATCACCACGCAGGGCGGATCATTGGCCTCGGCCAGCAGAGAAGGCGTACCAGCGGCGCCGGCGAGCGCGTGCAGCGCCGCCCGCTCGCGGGCCCCGCGTAAGGCGTGGTCGGACGGGTAGACCTTCACGACATATGCGAGCCCGTCCTTCCACGCCAGGCTGGCGCCGCCTCTGCCGCCCGCGAGCAGCTCAAACCGGTCCCAGCCGTCGAAGCCCATCAACCGGGCCGACGAAGTGTTCTCTGGATCGTCCACGCAACCACCCTGCCTGTTGGTCAACAGCACCGCGACACCAGGCCGACTGGGTGCGCCCGACTGGGCACCACATCGCTGCGACAGCTGTTCGGTCCGCCGCTGAACCCACGCCCTTGGCGGACCCTGCGTGTTCGGCTTCCCGAACCGCCCGAGAAATGGGACACGCCCAGTGAGACCCCGCTGCTCCGGCTCCCGCTACTCCGGTGGGGTCTCGAGCCCCTTCGCCGACAGCTCCCAGACGCCTGGCCGGGCGGGCAGCATCAGCCCGTCGTCGACCATGGACTTGCGCTCCAGGCGGGCGGCGTAGCGCCAGCGGACCTCGCCCTGGTTGACCTGCTCGTGGTCAGCGGCACGCAGGACCGGCTCCATGCGGCGCTCCAGCTCGGCGAGCACCTTCTCGGTCTCCTGCCGTCCGCCGCTCTCCTGGAGGATCCCCAGGATGAACGGGCGGAACTCCTTCTGCGGGGTACGCCGCGGGGCCGCCGTCTGCTTGACGGTGACGCCGGCCTGGGTGCGCGGCTTCGCCGGCTGCCGGGGCGCCGGGGTGGCCTTGGCGGCGGGCGCCGGCGGTGGCCGTCCGTGGACGCATTGGCTCAACGGCAGGTCGCAGTGGTCGCAGTAGGGGTCCGCTGGAGGAGTCATCGTCCGCAACGATGCCCCCGCGTGCCGCGGGCCGCAACCCGGGTGGCGAACCGATGTACGTTACGAACATGGCTGAGCAGGACCCGTCCGCCCCCGAGCAGGCCTCACCGGCTCCATCCCCGGCTCCCTCGTTGGGCAGGCACGCACTGGTCGTGGTCGACGTCCAGCAGGGGTTCGCGGACCCGTCGTGGGGCACCCGCAACAACCCGTCGTTCGAGAACAACCTGCCCGTGCTGCTGGCGGCCTGGGCGGAGGCAGGACTCCCCCTGGTCTACGTCCGCCACGACTCGACCGAGCCGGAGTCGCCGCTGCATCCGGACCATCCCGGCAACCGGTTCCAGGACATGCTGGCGGCCGCATCGCCGGACCTCCTGGTCACCAAGCAGGTCAACTCCAGCTTCCACGGCTCCCCCGACCTCGACGCCTGGCTCCGGGGCAACGACCTGACCGGCATCGTCGTCACCGGGATCACGACCAACCACTGCTGCGAGACCACCGCCCGCGTCGGCGGGAACCTCGGCCACGACGTCCGCTTCGTCCTCGACGCGACCTACACCTTTGACCGGACCGGCCCGGACGGCACGACGCTCACCGCGGACGAGCTCGCCCGCGCCACCGCGACCAACCTGCATGACGAGTTCGCCACCGTGGTCAGCACCCGGGACATCCTCGAAGCGTTGCGCACCTGAGTGGCTGGCATGATTCCCCCTGGCCCTGGCTGCACGAGGGCAGGAGGCCGCCCCGCAACGAGCCCCGCCCCACCAGCCCAGCCACGACCAGCCCAGCCACGACGCCCAGCCACGAGCCCAGCCAGGAGCAGAACCTTGTCGTCGGACAACGCCGTCACCCTGGGTGAGCGCTACCTCCTCGCCGACGTGCTCGGCCGGGGCGGCATGGCCGACGTCTACCGGGCCACCGACCAGCTGCTGAGCCGGGCCGTGGCCATCAAGGTGCTGCGCGACACCGCCGAGAGCGAGTCGGACCGGCAGCGGTTCACCGCCGAGGCGCGCACGCTGGCCGGTCTCAACCACCCCGGGCTCGTCATGGTCCTCGATGCCGGTATCACCGCCGAGCAGCCCTACCTGGTCATGGAGCTCGTCGAGGGCCCCACGCTCGCGCAGAGCTGCGCCGGCACCGCGCTGGACGTCGTACGCGTCGGGGAGATCGGCGCCCAGCTGGCCGACGCGCTCGCCTACGCCCACGCGCAGGGCGTCGTGCACCGCGACGTGAAGCCCGGCAACGTCCTGCTCGGCGCCCACGGCCGCGTCAAGCTGGCCGACTTCGGCATCGCCCGCCTGATCGGCGACACCGTGCGGCACACGAAGACGGGCCACGCGATCGGTACGCCGGCCTACCTCGCCCCCGAGCAGGTCCGCGGCGACGAGATCACCCCGGCCGTCGACGTGTACTCCCTCGGCCTGGTGCTGCTCGAGGCGCTGACCGGCGAGCGGGCCTACCCCGGTTCGCCGACCGAGGCCGCGCTGGTGCGCCTCCACAAGCCGCCGTACATCCCCGAGCACCTGTCCGAGCACTGGCGCCGGCTGCTGACCGCGATGACGGCCATCGAGCCAGCCGGCCGCCCGACCGCGGCCGAGGTCGCCTCCGCCCTGCGCACTGGTGCGACCGGGCCGGAGCCGGCCGCGACCCAGGTCCTGTCCCAGCCGGTGCCGGTCGCGTCGCCGGCCCCCGCCGAGCCCTCGCTCATCGACCGGGTTGGGTTCATCGACCGGGCGGGCGAGGCGCTGGCCCGCCAGCCCGGGGTGCTCGCCTCGCGGGCGGCGCAGCTGCCGCCGCACCTGCGCGGGGTCGCTGCAGCCGTGGTCGGGCTCCTGCTGCTCCTGGTCATCGCCGGCCTGGCGGCCAACAACGGCGGCGGATCGTCCGGCGACGAGCTGCCCTCGCAGACGCCGAGCGAGCTGCGGCAGCCACTGCAGGACCTGCACGACGCCGTCGACGGGAGCGGGCGCTGATGACCGGGCTGATCACCGGGCGGACGGGTCTGCGGCTCGCCTCGGGTCTGGCCGTCGCGGGACTGACCCTGCTCAGCGGCTGCGGGCAGGACGCGTCGCCCGCCGACCAGGTCCCGGCGCTGAGCCGGACCCTCGACCGGGTGGACGAAGCGGTGGCGCACGGGCAGTACGACGCGGCCCGGGACTCGATCGACCGGCTGGTCGCGACCACCGTCGCTGCCCGCGACGACGGCGACCTCGAGGACGGCCAGGCCGACACGATCCTCGCCGCGGCTGCTCGACTGCGCTCGGCGCTGCCGGCCGCGCCCGCCGAGCCGTCCGAGCCGTCCGAGCCGTCCGGGACCGGGACCGAGCCGGCTCCTGAGGAGTCGACTGCGCCCGAGGAGACGTCACCGACCCCGGCGCCCGCACCCTCCCCGGAGGAGAAGCCCGGGAAACCCGAGAAGGACAAGGGCAAGCACAAGGGGCACTGACCCCAGCTCTTCAGCGGGGCCTCACCAGCCGGGGCCCCATCGGGGCCTCACCAGCGCCCGTGGATCGCCTCGCGGAAGTAGGTGTCATAGATCCGCTGCACGCCCGCGCGCAGCTCCGGACCGAGGTCGGGCACCAGCCCGGCCGCCGCGTTGGAACGGGCCTGCTCGTCGTTGCGGGCGCCGGGGATCACCGTGGAGACGCCGGGCTGCTGCCAGATCCAGGCGATCGCGGCCTGGGCGGGCGTGACGTCGGCCGGGGCCAGCGCGCGGACGAGCTCGGTGAACTCGGCGGCCGCCCGCAGGCCGGTCTCGTAGTCGACGCCGGAGAAGGTCTCCCCCACGTCGAACGCGCTGCCGTCGCGGTTGTAGGTGCGGTGGTCGTCGGGCGCGAACGTCGTGCTGGCGTCGTACTTGCCCGACAGCAGGCCGGACGCCAGCGGGACCCGGGCGATGATCCCGACCCCGGCGTCGACCGCCGCCGGCAGCACCCGGTCGAGCGGCTTGAGGCGGAACGCGTTGAGGATGATCTGCACGCTGGCGACATCGGGGCGAGCGATCGCGGCCAGGGCCTGGTCGGCGGTCTCGACGCTCACGCCGTACGCCGCGATGGCGCCGTCGGCGACCAGCGTGTCGAGGGCCTCGTACGTCGCGTCGGCGTCGATCACCGCACTCGGCGGGCAGTGCAGCTGGACGAGGTCGAGCCGGTCCACGCCGAGGTTGCGGCGCGAGCGGTCGGTCCAGGCGCGGAAGTTGTCGAGCACGTAGTGCTCCGGGACCTGCTCGACGCGGCGGCCCATCTTGGTGGCGACGGTGAACCCGGCGTCCGGGTGCGCCGCGAGGAACCTGCCGATGAGCTGCTCGCTTCGGCCGTCGCCGTACACATCGGCGGTGTCGAAGAAGGTCACGCCCTCGGCCGCGGCGGTCTCCAGCACGCCCCGCGCGTCGGCCTCCGAGACCTCACCCCAGTCAGCCCCGAGCTGCCAGGTGCCGAGCCCCACCACGGACACGGGTCGTCCGGTCCTGCCGAGCGTGCGCTGTTCCATGGACTGCTCCTCGAGAAGGGGTCGGTCGGGCGGTGAACGGGTGGACCTTGGAGGCTACCGAGGCGTGCCCACTCCGTCTCACTTGTTGGGGCCTCACGTGTTGAGGCCTCACTGCGCCGACGACTCACTCGGGAGCAGCGGGACCTCGGTCGTGGGGGTGGTGGGCGTGGCCGGGGAGGTCGGCGTCGGGGACGGGGACGGGGTCACGGACTCGGAGCCGGACTCCGACGGCGACTCGCCGGGGGTGGGCGTCGGCTCTTCCGTGGGCGAGGTCGTCTCGTCGCTCGGCGAGGGCTCCTCGCTCGGGGTCTCGGTCGGTGTCGGCGACGGCGCCGGCTCGGAGCCCCCGCCCCCGGTGAAGTCCGTGATCGAGGTGCCGCCGCCGTCGTTGCCTCCGGTGTACGACGACAGGCTGCGTCCGGCGAGCAGCTCGAACGAGGTGATGGCCACGACGGTCGCCACGAACAGGCCACCGGCGATCAGGGCGATGTGCTTCCACGGCAACAGCGCGAGGCCCCGACGCAGCCCGAGAGCCGGCGGCTCCTGCACTGCGGCGTCGAGGTCGTGCCGGGCCTGTCCGAGCCGTTGCTCGGCGTGCTCGAGATGGCCCTCGACCGCGGCCTGGTCACCCTGCCGCCGGCCCGCGCGCCGTACCTCGGCCTGGGCGATCCCGACCTTGCGCAACGCCGCCGTCTGGGCGTGCGCGAGCCGGTGGCGGCTGCGCGCCAGGCCCTGGCTGTAGAACGCGCTGCCGACGGTGATCACCACGCTGCCGAGCGCCGCCCCGATGATCGTCCCGGCGGCGCCGAGCGTGGAGAGCAGCACGGCCGACGACACGGCGGCGAGGGCTCCCGCGACGGTCTTCACCCAGTCGATCTCGAGCCGTGGAGTGCGATCGGGGGTCATCCCGTCCAGTATGCAGAGCGGACGGTGGCCCCTTGAATCCTGGACCTGGGGCGGCTGGGCTGCTCGAGCGACTGATGCTGCGGCGGCTGGGCCAGGAGCCCAGCCGCCACAGGGATGACGACGTCAGGTCAGCGGACGCCCTGCGAGCGCCAGTAGGCGTTGAGCGCCCCGTTGGTCTTGATGAACCACACGAGCGGCCCGACGAGGATGAAGACACCCGGGAAGTACCACAGGCCGGTCGCGCCGCTGACCGGCTTCTGCTGGCCCGCGCGCTCGTAGAGCCCGCCGACCTCGCTGGAGGTCAGGAAGGGCATGACGACGCCGACGAAGGCGGCGAGCAGGAGGGCCAGGGCCCCGCCGATGCCGGTCCCGGAGTGGCGCTTCATCTCGTCGTGGGTCTTGTAGAACCACACCCACGAGTAGATGCCGAACGTCACGAACGCCAGCAGGATGCACATGCCGGTCCCGCGGATCTTGCCCGGGGCGCCGGCCATGGGCGCAGCGCCGTACGGCGCCGGTGCGGCGTACGACGCCGGCGCGGCGTGGCGGGCGACCGCAGGGCTCTGGCCGGCCGGGGCCTGCGCCGCGTCGGCGGTGAGGTCGGTGAGGTCGGCGTGGCTGCCGACGGCGGGCTCGACCGGGTTCGGGTCGGGGTTCTGGGTCAGCTCGGGGTTCTGCGTCATGGGTGTGTCCTCACATGGGATCGACAGTGCCGGTCGAGCGTGCCAGCATCCGCGCCGGTCGGAGGCCGTTCCCGCAAACTCGTGCACGGATGTCCGGTCCGCGGGGTGGGTACGTGCGGAGGGAGACACCAGGAACCGAGTGAGAGGAGCGACCCATGGCCGTCACCAGCTTCCAGGACCTGCCGCTCTCCGACCGGGGCCGTGAGTGGGACGGGTCCGCCGCCGAGAAACGCGTGCGCAGCTGGGCCGGTGCCGAGGTGCTCGCGCAGGTGCGGCTCGCGCCGGTACACCGTCACGAGGGCGCCGACCTCCTCCGGCCCGGCGGCCATCAGGGCCGTGGTCACATGGGGGCTGACGAGCACGCACGGATCCTCCCACCGGACGCCTGAAAACGCTGATGACTTCTTCTCCGGCCGGTTCGGCCTACGTCCGTCTGCGGAACCGGACGTCGCCGTTGGGCAACAGGCTCACGAGGTAGTCGGTGTCGTGCGCACGATGATGGTGCCAGGAGCAGAGCAGGGCACCGTCCTCGATGTCGGTCTTGCCACCCCGGCACCAGGGGTCCTTCAGATGGTGGGCCTCGCACCAGGCCGCCGGGATGTCGCAGCCGTGGGCTCGGCACTCGCCGTCTCGCACCGCCATCGCGAGTCGTTGCTTGTGCTCGAAGAGCCGCTTGGCGCGACCCAGGTGGAGCGGCTGGCCGTCACCGCCCAGGACCAGGGGCAGGATCGAGGCGTTGCAGGCCAGCCGCATCGCCTCGCCCGCCGAGATCTGGTCGCCGGTGAGCAGCTCGGCCGACCCGACCTGGTCGCGCAGTGAGTCGAGGTCGATGGTCACCACGACCGAGGTCGCCGAACCACCGTGGCGCGGCAGCCGGTCGCCGGGCATCGACTCCAACATCGCGCAGAACGCCTGGCCCATCAGCACGGAGTAGGCGATGCGCTTGCCGGTGTCGGGGTCGATCCGGTCGAGGCCGGGCTCGAGGTGCCCGCGCCTGGGGGCGGCGTACGCCTCGAGGTAGGTCTTGAGCCTCCCCGCGACCGCGTCGGAGACCCGGATCGAGATGTCGGTGGTCCCGTCGCCTCGTCGGCGCATCGTCAGCCGCGTGGTCCGGCGGGCCCGGCGCTCCTCGTCCTCGAGCTTCTTGCGCTCCTGGTCGTCGAACGCGTCGGGGGCCACGACCTCGAGGACCTTGCGGCCCAGCACCCGCAGCCGCTTCGCGTCGAAGTGCGCAGCCTCGGCCACCAGGTGCGCCTCGGCCTTCGAGCGGATCTCCGGGTCCAGGGCGGCGGGAAGCTCATCGAGGGCCCGGGCGATCACCCGCGCCTGCTCGACGTTGACCCGTCCCGCCAGCAGGGCCTCCTGCAGCACTCGCCAGCGGGCATCGAGGCCCGCGCCCAGGGAGGCGGCCGCGGCCGTCGCGCCGTAGGCCGCCCTGGTCTCGTGCGCCAGCCAGGCCGCCGCCGATCGTGCGCCCTCGTCGAGGGCCACGTCATCGGCGTTGGCCAGCACTCGAATCAACAGCCCCTGGACCCGGTCGGCCGCTCGGGACAGCGCCACCAGCGCCGCCGCCTTGGCCGGCGTCGTCATGAACATCGGGTCGACCTCGACCACCCGATCCAGCGCGGCATCGATCGCCGCGGCGCACATCAGCACCGGGTGATCGAGCGTCGTCCGGGGGTCTGCCATGAGTCCAACCTAGGACCCACCACCGACATTTTCGATCACCTGTTCGAGTCCGTGGAAAGTCCTGCGACACCGCCGGGCTGTGGACGCAAGGTGGTCCGTTTGACCATTGATCAGCTCGGATTCCCAGACGTAGCCTCGATGTTGCGACGGAGGGAGATGGAGATGGGCGACAACACCGAGACTGCGGTTCTCGCTGGAGGCTGCAACTGGATCATGCAGCAGCTGCTGCGCCACCCCGACGGAGTCATCTCCACCCGGACCGGGTTCATGGGTGGCGAGAACGACAACCCGACCGAGGAGGACAACATCGGTCATGCCGAGGTCGTGGAAGTCATCTTCGATCCCGTGCGGCTCTCGTATCGAGGACTCCTGGAGGTGTTCTTCCAGGTTCACCGGGCCGACCTTGATGAAGGCATCGTTGGTGCGCAGTATCGCTCCGAGATCTTCTGCACCAGCCCGGAGCAGCGGAGAGTGGCCGAGGAGATGATCCGCGACGTTGACGCGTCGGGCCACTGGCCCGGCAGGACGGTGACCAACATCAGCGAGGCCGTGGTGTTCTGGGAGATGGGACCTGAGCACCAGGACTACCTCCTGCGGTTCCCGCACGGCTGCAAACCCCCATTCCCTCACCAGGGCGACACATCCGAGAACCTCCCAGCATCTGCCTGACCGTTGACGGCTGATGGCCTCGCCATCCTCGACGCCTCAGCAGTCACCGCCCCATGGCAGGCCCGGTGAGAGCTACCAGGGACCCGCACCGCGCACTGGCCGGTTCCGGCAGCACCTCCTCGAGGATCCGCCAGGCCCGCGCGTGCTGCGGCACGGCCAGCCGTTCCCTGAGCCGCGCCGCCAGGCCGGGCTCGAGCATCAGGGCGGCGATGATCTGCCGGTCGATGCGCATCGAACGACCGGCCATCGCGGTGAGGTGCAGGACGTTCTCGCAGACCTGCAGCGCGACGTCGCCGTACGAGACCAACCCGTCCGTCACCGGCAGGTCCGGGATCTGGTGCTCCTCGAGCATCCAGACCCACGCTCGCTGCGGGAGGTCGCTGACGAGGGCCGTGTCGTCGAGGTAGGAGAACAGGTGCGGCAGCGCTCCGGCCGCGTGCTGGGCGACGACGATGTCGAACCAACCCTCGGGACGGGCCTCCCCCGCGACCTGGCGCGCCGTCTCCTCGTCCACCAGCAGCGGCCGCCACTCGAACATCCGCCCGGGAGCTGCCGACGTCGGCACGATCCGGCCGATCACGCAGGTCCCGGGCTGGTGCTCCGCGAGCAGGCCGAGGTCGAGTACGTCGATCCGTGCGCCGTCGGCGAGGTCCGTGACCTCCAGGCAGCCACGCGCGTCCGACTCGAGCCGGTAGCCACCCATCGGCGCCTCCACCCAGTCCTGGATCCGGTCGGCTCGTGCGAGCAGGTCGGCTCCGGCCATGGTCTCGACGAAGTCCCGCATCCCGCCGTGGTCGTAGACCGTCAGCTGCCGCAGCACCCAGTCACGCTGGTAGAGCAGGGCCACGAAGATCTCGGATGACGGGCAGTCGGCCTGCTCGAGGTCGACGCCGTCGGCGTACAGCCCCTCGACGACCGCGACGAGGGCCGCGTCCGGCCCCGTGGTTTCGGCCCCGTTCCACAAGGGTCGCTGGGCCTGCACGGTGATCCACCTCGAGTACATCCACCCCGGCGCGTCGTCGCCGAGCTCGGCCAGCGTGGCGAGATACGTCGCGTGCAGCGACTGGTCGAACTGGCGGATCCGGGAGAAGGTCCGCAGGGCCCGCACCGGGTCGCCCGCTGCCTCTGCGTCGGCCGCGGCACGGAGGTGTGCCCAATCGGCGTCCGTCATGCGTGCCGCCAGCTCGGCAACCGTGGGCGGTTCAGCGTCTCGGTCCCGTCGTGCCGGGTAGCCGGACGCGCGACGGCGCGCACGGGAGGGACGGTTGCGGGTGCGGCGGTTACGAGAGGTGGGCATGCCCCCGAGGAAACGCTCCCGGACGAGGCGTTACCAGCCCCAGATCGCAATCTGTGGACAACCCGGCAAGCAACGACTCCGGCTCAGGCAGGTCCGCGACGCCGCCTCGCAAGCGCGAGCGCGAGCCGCGAGCGCGGCCAGCACCAGGACGCCCAGCCCGATCGCTCCCGGAACCGCGAGTCCGATGCTGTCGTCCTCGGCCCGGGCCGACGAGGCCTCGCCCGCGTCGACAGCCTCGTCCGCAGCCGGGATCGCCGACCGGCCGTCGGCCACCGCGAGCGCCTCGAGGGGTTGCGTCACCTCGGCGCCGCCCTCGTACGTCGGCACCCCCGCGCGCTCGCCGAGCACCTCCACCTCGAGGGTGTACGGCTGGACCCACGTGTCGTCACCGGAGTCGGCGTTCATCGAGATCGCGACGTAGTGGTCACCGGGGAGCAGCGCCTGGGCGAGTCCGGATGACTCCCGGTTGCGGTAGCGCACCACCGGCGACATCGCGGACAGCTCGCCCGGGGACGAACCGGGCATGATCGTGGTCGCGTGGGTGCCGAGGTACGAGCCGGACATCGTGCCCAGCAGGCTGCTGTACATCTTGATGTCGCCGAACGGGCCCTGCGCGCCGGTGAGTCCCTCCACGCCGGGCGCGCCGGCGGGGAAGCGGGCGCGGACCGTGAACTGCTGGCCCCAGTCCAGCGGCACCCGGAAGATCTGCGACTCACCCGGCATGATGTCCAGCTCGTAGCGCCCGGAGCCGACACGGGGCGCGTCGGCGAAGCTCGTGCCCGGGACGACCGGCTTCGGATCCCCCGCGACCGACGGGGCGACGTACTCCTCGACGGCTTGGCGTTCCGGCAGGTTCTCGACCCCGGTGACGGGCGGCTCCTCGAAGACGGTCAGCGAGAACGCCGCGGTCCTGGTGTCGGCGAAGTTTCCGCGCTCCACGCGGACGGCCAGCTTGTCGTAGCGCCAGCAGTCGTCCGCCGCGAAGGGATCATCGCGACCGGTGGAGATCTGGGTGGAGATGATGGCGTACTGGTCGATGTCACGGTGGTTGTCCTCCTCGGCGCACTCCGTACCCATGGCCCCGATCAGGGTCACCTCCAGCTCGTCCCACTCGTCGAGGGTGCCGCGGGTGGTGGCCGTGACGTGGATCGTCGAGCCGGGGATGGTGCGCTGGATGCGGTAGTACCGCACGGCCTCGGGACTGCCCACGCCTCCGATCCGGTCGGTCCACTGGCCCTGCGCGAGCGTCGGCGCGGACGCGATCGTGCGGGCGCCCTCGACGGGCGTGCCGGACAACGTGAAGGGGCGCGCCGCCCGCTCCGAGACCCGGGACAGGGTGGCAGCGATCTCGCGGGCGGAGTCGACGTTGTAGTAGGTGCCCCGGCCCTGCTCGGCGATGCACCGCAGCCGCGAGCGCGCGACTCCCGAGACGTCCAGCCCCACCACGTCGATCTGCAGGTCGACCCCGGACGACGTCAGCTCGGCGGCCACCTTGCAGGGGTCGGGGGCGCAGGTGGCGAGGCCGTCGGAGACGAGCACGATGGACCGTTTGCCCGCACTCCCGACGTCCCTGGCGGCTTGCCTCAGGGCGTGCGCGATCGGGGTCTCGCCGTACGGCCTGAACTGGCGGATCGCGGCCCGGAGGTCCTGGCGGTTGTCCGTGCCGGGCGGTACGACGAGCTGGCTGTCGGTGCAGGCGCCCCGCTGGTCCTTGCTGAAGACCGTGGCGCCGTAGACGCGCAGCCCCACCTCGGAGTCGTCGGGGAGCCGGCCCACCACCTGGGTCAGGGCCCGCTTGGCCGCGGCCATGCGGCTCGTCCCACCAGCGGTGGGCAGCGCCATGGACCCGGACGCGTCGAGGACCAGGACCATGCGCGGGTGGTCGGAGTCGGCTCCGCCTGCGGCGTCGGTGTCGTCCGCAGCGTGACCCGGGCCCGCGTCCAGCAGCGGGCTCGCCAGCAGCAGGGCGAGCAGGAAACGGGCGTGATCCAGGCACGACACGACAGCACAACTCCCAAGACGTCGGCAGGTTCGCAGGCTATGCACGGTCGCCGAGGCCCACGGGTGGAACCACGTCATTTCCCCCGGTTGGGGGACGCTCCCTCGGGACGTTGGGCCCTGCCTGGCACTGGGTGGGCCACCTAGCGTCGGAGGCGAGGTTCCGATCAGCAGGAGGAAGCCATGCCCCCGCACTGCGACTCACTCGACGGTCCCGTCGTCACCGCCGCACGCCAGGCGCTGGAGGCCGGCGACGTCGATCTCGTCCTGCCCTTCGTCCCCGAGGACGGCGAGGCCGAGGTACGCGCCATGTTCGACGCCGCACGCCGGGTCCGCGAGCTCAGCGAGGACGCCCGCGAGGTGGCCGACCGGCTCTTCTTCGAGACCGTCGTCCGCGTGCACCGGGCCGGCGAGGGAGCGCCGTACACGGGGCTCAAGCCCGCCGGGCTGCCGCAGGGGCCGGCGATCCCGCTGGCCGAGCGCGCGATCGAGACCGGGTCACCGAAGCCGGTGGCCGACTTCCTGACCGGTCTCCTGCAGGACCAGCTCAAGCGCCGGCTCGACGAGGTCAACGCGCTGGCGGCCACCCGGGCCCGGTCGGTCCCGGACGCCCGCCGGTACGTCGAGGCGATGCTCGGCTTCGAGGTCTACAGCCACCACCTGTTCCAGGCGCTCCAGGCGCCGGCGCACGAAGGCCACGGCGCCGGGGGTCACTCCCACGAGTAGGCGCTACCCGGGCGGGTCCGGCAGCACGGGCTCGCCGCAGGTGGAGCACTGGACGGACTCGACCAGCTCGCCCGGCGGGATCTGGCCCGTCTCGCCGCAGTGGTCACAGGTCCACGTCGCCATGGGTGTCCTCCCGAGGTGAGATCTTGGGTGCTCTCCCCGACGATCAGCGCGCGTGCGGCCGCTCTGCTGGGAATGGTCGGGCTGACATCGCAATCACTGTGCCAAAGACGGCATCAGCCCTCAGGTCAATCGTCCGGAGCTCCCCCGTACGACCCCTGGCATCGCTCCGCGCATCAGGATCGATGCAGTGGAGTACGTGCCAAGCGCCAGCTCGCCAATCTGCTGCATTGAGCGCGTCGCGGCGCAACCGCGCTGCAACCAATGGAGTGCCAGTCCCGTCCACGGCTATGACGCGCACCGCGATCAGCCCCGGTGCGATCGCCATCGCCTCCTTCGCGGCAAGAAGAACGTAGGACGCCACGAGCTGTTGGTACATCGCAGCCCGTTCGGTCTTGTTGACCTTGTGCAACGTGGCAGCTCCGGATGGCGTGACCGCCGGCTTGGCGTCGGGTACGGAGTCCGGCCCCGCCACCGTCGTCAGCAAACCTGCTTCGCCGTCGGCAACTCCGTGCACGCGCACCGGACGCGCCGCGGCCGTGAATCTCGCCGACAGTGCGGCCACAACTGTGTCTGGGTCATTGCCGTGAAGTTTGGCCCAGTGCAGGTCGATCTGTTCCTGGCTGTTCTTGCGTTCAGCCTCCGCCAGCGCCATGAGGTCGATCGCCCACACCTCGGCCTGTTCTCGGGCCGCCAGCCGTGCGGCCGTCCGTGCCTGACGCTCGAACACGCCAATGCCCTTCAACGACTGCTTCTCGGCGGTGAGCAGCAACTTGTTGAACGGGGGCAGGGCAGCCGCAGCGACCACGTCCCGGCTCGGGCCCGTGAACTGGCCACGGTGAAGCTGTTCGAGATGAGCGAGCCGGACTCGAGCCGCCTCAACCTGCTGCATGCGCTGAACCTGGGCCGGCGTCATGCCTGTCGTGGACGAAGCCGTACGCCGACGCGACGTGCTGCCCAACGACTCGTACGCCGTGAAGGGCCCTACTCCGGTGGACACTCCGGTTCGACCACCACCGACGTGGACTCTCGCGCCGCGAGGCCCGACGTGAGTGCGCAACCCTCGCGAACTGGCCGACAGGCGGATGCCAGGAGCGACCTTGAATGAGAAGAACTTGGCCACGGACCTACTCGCAGACCGAGCCGTCGTTGTCAGCGTCGTCGTACCAGTCGTATTCGGGGTCCTGGCCTTGGTAGTAGGGCCCGTATCCGGCTGCCACCACCTCGTAGCAGTAGCTGAAGCGTGGGTCTGTGCCCCCTGAGTTGCTCGCCAATGGCTGAACTTGCGCCGGCTGAGCCGCCGACAGGGCGGCGTCAACCGCAGCAGCCGTCTTGGCTTGTTCCTCGGCCCGAACCTTGGCGACTGCCGAGGTCACGGCCTGACGCACGGCGCGCTGCTGGGCGACCTTGGCCTGGGTGCCGGCTCTCGTGAGTCGTGCCGCGGCCGCAGTCTTCTGGCGTTCGAGCTTTGACTTCATCTCGTCGGTGACCGCGTCGACGGCGTCATCAACCTCCGCCTGAACGTCGACCGCGTCGTCGGGCTGCACCTGACTTGTCGGGAGGCTCGCCCTGGGCGCCGCTGGTTCCTGAGCGTCGGCGGCGCCGACGCCCACGCCCACAAGCAGTCCTAGAACGCCTGCCGCCAGGCCAACTTTGGATCGAGACCAGAAGGGTGGCTTCGCAGCCGGGAAGTAGCCCGGGTACTGGCTGAGCGGCGGCGGGCTGGAGGGCTGTGACATGGCGAGATCCAAGCGTGAAGGCGATGAACGGACAGCTCTGTATAGGTCAGAGGTCCGGCCAGCGTCTCCATAACGCCGATTTGCGAGCGGACTTCCCGCGAACCCGACCGCCTACACAGTTCTACCCATCGCGGCGCGCGCCCAGATGCGTCGTACGCCCGACGCGGCGCGGTGCTCCCCGTTCCTAGCGTGATGCCCAGGACAACAGACCGCACACAGGAGGAGCCATGAACACCTACATCGAGACCGTCATCGTCGGCGCCGGACAGGCGGGGCTGGCGACCGGCTACCACCTCAAGCGGCGCGGCCGGGACTTCGTCATCCTCGACAGCTCCAGCCGCATCGGCGACCAGTGGCGCCAGCAGTGGGACACCCTGCGGCTCTACACACCGACGAAGTACGACGGCCTGCCGGGCCTGCCCTTCCCCGGCAGGCCGTGGTCCTGCCCCGGCAAGGAGGACGTGGCCGACTACCTCGAGCAGTACGCCGCGACGCTTCGACCTGCCGGTGCGCCTGGACACCCGCGTGGAGAGCCTCGACCCTGCACCCGGCGGCGGGTACGTCGTGACCACGCCGCACGAGACGTTCACCTGCGCGAACGTGGTGGTGGCGACCGGCACCTTCGGAAAGGCCCCGAAGATCCCGGACTGCGCGAACGACCTCGACCCGTCCATCCTGCAGCTGCACTCGAGCGAGTACCGCCGGCCCGGGCAGCTCCGCGACGGACCGGTGCTGGTGGTCGGGGCCTCGCACTCGGGCACCGACATCGCCTTCGAGGTCGCCGAGACCCACCCGACGATCCTGTGCGGCCGCGACTGCGGCCAGATCCCGTTCCGGATCGAGTCCCGGACCGCCCATGCCGCGTTCCCGCTGATCGTCTTCGCGTGGCGGCACATCGTCACCCGGCGCACACCGATCGGCCGCAAGGAGATGCCGGAGGTCCGGTTCCACGGCGGGCCGATGCTGCGGGTGATGCGGTCCGACCTGGCCGCACGCGGCGTCGAGCGGACCGAGGACCGGGTGACCGGTGCGAGCGGCGGGTTGCCGGTCGTCGGGGACCGGCCGCGCGAGGTCGCGAACGTCGTCTGGGCCACGGGCTTCCGGCAGACCTTCGACTGGATCCACCTGCCGATCCTCGGTGAGGACGGCTGGCCGGTGGAGATGCGCGGCGTCGTCGAGACGGCTCCGGGGCTCTTCTTCTGCGGGCTGTCGTTCCAGTACGCGTTCAGCTCGATGGTGCTGCCCGGCGTCGGTCGCGACGCGGACTACGTGGTCTGCAAGATCGTCGAGCGAGGGCGGCACCAGACGCCGGCACAGCCCGCCCAGGCGGCCTGAAGAACCCCTCCACCGCGACGGCGAACCGCCGTAAACTTCCCCCGAGGGAGGTTCGCGCGGTGGGCGTGGTGGACGAGCTGGTTCGCGCTCGGGAGACCTACGAACGCGGCGACTGGGTGGCCGCGTTCGAGGCGTGGTCCGACGTCACCCCCGACGCGTTGCCGGCCGCTGATCTCGAGAACCTGGCCACCGCGGCCGAGCTGCTGGGCCGCCACGAGGTCTGCGTCGACGCGCTGCAGCGCGCGTTCCAGGTCAACCTCGATGCGGGCGCCGTCGCACCCGCCGTGCGCTGCGCCGCCAGGCTCGCGATGGTCTTCTCGACCGCCGGCGAGCCCATGGTCGGCGGCGGCTGGGCGGCCCGCGCGCAGCGGCTGCTGGAGGACCTCGACGAGGACGTGGTCGAGCGGGGGTACGTCGAGCTCCTCCAGATGTACCGGCACATCGGGTCGGAGGAGTGGACCGACGCGGCCGCGTGCGCCGCCCGGCTGACGGCGTACGGACGGCGCTTCGCCGACCCGGACCTGACCGCGATGGGCCTGGCGGCGCAGGGTCGGCTGTCGCTCTACCTCGACCAGGTCCCCGAAGGCCTCGCGCTCTTCGACGAGGCGATGGTGGCGGTCTCCACGGGCGAGGTCTCCCCCGTCTTCGCCGGGCACGTCTACTGCGTGATGATCGAGGGCTGCCAGGAGGTCTCCGACCTGGGGCGGGCGGCCGCGTGGACCTCGGTGCTGACCCGCTGGTGCAGCAGCCAGCCGGGGCTGGTCACGTTCACCGGGCAGTGCGCGGTGCACCGGGGGCAGATCATGCGGCTGCACGGTGCCTACCCGCGCGCGGTCGAGGAGCTCGACGGTGCGTTGCAGCGCTACCTGGCGTCGCCGACACCCGAGGCCGCCGGGCTGGCGCTGGCCGAACGCGGCGACGTGTTCCGCCTCATGGGGGATCTCGACGCCGCGGAGGCGAGCTATGACCGGGCCGCCGACCACGGCTACGAAGCCCAGCCCGGGCTGGCGTTGCTGTGGCTGGCCCGGGGGCGCACCCAGGCTGCGGTCGCGGCCATCCGGCGGGTGCTCGTCGAGAACCCGAACCGGGTGCACCGGTCGCGGATGTTGCCGGCCGCCGTCGAGATCCTGCTCGCCGGCGACGACCTCGCCGGGGCGAGAGCCCTCGCGACGGAGCTGGAGGCGATCGCTCACGACTTCCGCTGCGACGCGCTCCAGGCGATGGCGGCCCAGGCCGCGGGTCGGGTCGAGCTCGAGTCCGGTGACGCGCCGGGCGCGCTGCCCTACCTGCGCAAGGCGTCGGGACTGTGGAGCGCGATGGACTGCCCCTACGAGGTCGCCCGGGTCCATGTCCTGGTGGCGCGGGCGCTGCGCGCGCTCGGCGACGAGGAGTCGGCGGGCAACGAGCTGGCCGCCGCCCACCGGACGTTCCTCCGGCTCGGGGCGACTCCGGCGGCGGACGAGGCCGCCGAGCCTCCTGACGCCGGCGGTTCTCCCCCAGGGCCTGACCGCACGGGAGGCGCAGGTGCTGCGGCTGGTGGCGTCCGGGAAGAGCAACACCCAGATCGCGGCCGAGCTGGTGCTCAGCGACAAGACCGTGGCACGGCACCTGAGCAACATCTTCACGAAGCTGGACGTCGGCTCGCGCACCGCCGCCGCGGCGTACGCCTTCGAGCACGACCTCGCCTGAGCCGTCTCGCGCGCGGCCGCGTGGAAGACTGCGGCTGACCCAGCCACCACACCCGGGAGTCATCGCCGTGGACACCGCCGCCCCCTCCGAGGACCTCGTCGAGCTGGCCCGCCGCCACGGCGTCGCCACCGACTACTGGGACTGGCAGGGCCAGCACGTCGTGGTCAGCGACGCCAGCATCCGCGCGGTGCTGGCGGCTCTCGGGGTCGACGCGTCGAGCGACGACGCGGTGCTCGGCTCGCTGGCCGCCCACGACGACCTGCCGTGGCGCCGCACCCTGCCCGCGACGGTGGTGTGCCGCGAGGGCTGGACCCCGTGGGTGGCGGTGCACGTCCCGGACGGCGCCGGCGTCCGGGTGGACATCGAGCTCGAGGACGGGACCGTGCGCCCCGCCGCGCAGGTGGACCACTGGGTTCCGTCGCGATCGATCGACGGCCGCGAGGTGGGCGAGGCGACCTTCGAGCTGCCCGGCGACCTGCCGCTGGGCTGGCACCGGCTGCGCGCCCACGTCGACGGCGCGGCGCAGGACGACCCGACCGCGACGGCGTACCTCGTGGTGACGCCGGGCCGGCTCGAGCTGCCGCCGGCGCTGCGCGACGGGCGCGTGTGGGGGCTGATGGAGCAGGTCTACCAGGTGCGTTCCCGGCACTCGTGGGGCATCGGCGACCTGGCCGACCTCGCCGAGCTGGCCGGCTGGGCCGGGCGCGACCTCGGCGCCGACTTCGTGCTGGTCAACCCGCTGCACGCCGCCGAGCCGGTGCCGCCGATGGCCGCCTCGCCGTACCTCCCGACGACCCGGCGGTTCGTGAACCCGGTCTACCTGCGGGTCGAGGAGGTGCCGGGGTACGACGCCCTGGACGCCGCGGCCCGCCGGCGGGTCGACGCCCTGGCGGCCGGTGCGCGGGCGCTGAACGACGCGGACACGATCGACCGCGACGCCGTGTGGGCCGCCAAGGGAGCCGCCCTGCGGGAGGTCGTTCGCGGCGGCCGCACGCGACGGGGAGTTCGAGCAGTTCTGTGTCGAGGAGGGCGCCGGGCTGGTCGCCTTCGCCACCTGGTGCGCGCTGGCCGAGCAGCACGGCGCTGCCGTGGACGAGCTGGCCGGTCGAGCTCCAGGACCCGGCATCGGCGGCGGTGGCGGAGTTCCGGGACCGCGCACGCCGAGGCCGTCGAGTTCCACCAGTGGCTCCAGTGGCTGCTGGACCGCCAGCTGGCCGCCGTACAACGCAGCGCCGTGGCGGCGGGGATGTCGCTGGGCGTCGTGCACGACCTCGCGGTCGGCGTGCACCCGGGCGGCGCGGACGCGTGGGGGCTGGGCGACGCGCTGGCCCGCGGGGTGTACGTCGGGGCGCCGCCGGACCAGTTCAACCAGATCGGGCAGAACTGGACCCAGCCGCCGTGGCGGCCGGACCGGCTCGCCGAGCTCGGCTACGCGCCGTACCGCGACATGCTGCGCACCGTCCTCAAGGACTCCGGCGGGATCCGGATCGACCACGTGATCGGGCTGTTCCGGCTGTGGTGGATCCCGCAGGGGATGGGGGCGGACGAGGGCACCTACGTGCGCTACGACCACGAGGCGCTGATCGGGATCCTGGCCCTGGAGGCGCACCGGGCCGGGGCCGTCGTGATCGGCGAGGACCTCGGCGTCGTGGAGCCGTCGGCGCGGAAGTACATGCTCGAGCGGGGCGTGCTGGGCACCTCGATCCTGTGGTTCGAGTGGGACGAGTCGGGGGCGCTGCTGGCGCCGGAGGACTACCGCGAGCTGTGCCTGTCCACGGTCACCACCCACGACCTGCCGCCCACCGCGGGCTTCCTCGGGCTGGAGCACGTCACGCTGCGCGACCGGCTCGGCCTGCTCACCCGGCCGGTCGAGGTGGAGCGAGCGGTCGAGGAGGAGACGATCGCTCGCGTGCGCGCCGCGCTGGTCGTCGCGCGGGCTGCTGACCGAGGGCGCCGGTGTGCCGGAGATCGTCGAGGCGCTGCACCGCTACATCGCGCTCACCCCGTCGCGGATGCTGGGCGTCGCGGTCACGGACCTGGTCGGCGACATCCGGACGGTCAACCAGCCCGGCACCGACCGGGAGTACCCCAACTGGAGCGTGCCGCTCAGCGGTCCCGACGGGCACCTCGTCTCGCTGGAGGAGCTGATGGACTCACCCTTGGCGCGAGTGATCGCCGCGCGGCTGGAGGAACCCCCGACTGCCTGACGGCGTCTGATGCCCATGCCCCTGAGGCCGATCCTCTCGCTCGCCGTGCTGGTGCTGGCGCTCTCGGCGTGCGGCAGCCCAGCGCTCCGTCGAGGGCGCGCCGTCCTCGGGCGTCGCCGGCGCGGTCCACCTGGGCCCGCAGTGCCCGGTCGAACGTGCCGGTGAACCGTGCGACGACCGACCGGCGGCGGGGGTGACCGTCACCGTCTCGGAGCAGCTGCCGGGCGAGGCGTACGCCGCCGGTGACGTGGTCGCGCGCGGCACGACCGATGCCCGGGGCGCCTTCCGGATCGCCGTACCGCCCGGGGCGTACGTCGTGACCGCGGAGGCAGGCATGTCGTGCGAGCTGATGGATGCCCGGGTCGAGGCGGGGAGCTACACCGCCGTCGACGTCCCGTGCGACACCGGCATCCGTTGAGCGGGCCGCACACTGGACCCATGGCTTCGCTGTCCCTCTGCCTGCTGCTCGACGCGGGACGCCGACCAGGCCGTACGCCGGCTCTGGCGGCAGTTGGAGGACGACGGGCTGCCGTCGCTGATCGGGCACACGCATGGCAAGCACGTCCCGCACCTCACGCTCGCGACCCTGGGCGGCACCGCGTGGGAGGTCGGTGCCCGAGGTCCTGGCCGCGCTGCCCGAGGCCCGGCCCGAACCCGTGACGTTCCAGGCGTTCGGCAGCTTCACCAGGAGCCGGTGCTCGCTCCTGCCCGCGGTCTCGGTGGAGCTGATGGTGCGCCACGAGCGGATCGTGAGGGCGCTGCTCGCGGCCGGGATCGAGGTGCACCGCCACTACCTGCCCGGCGCCTGGCTGCCGCACCTCACCGTCGCCACCCGCTCGCCGGTCGAGGCGCTCCCCCGCATCGCGCGGCGGGTCTACGAGGTGCTGCCGTTGCAGGCCGTGCTCGAGCGGCTGGCCGTCGTCGACACCCGCACCGGCGAGGTGCACCCGCTGGCCCGGCTCGTCTGAGGCGTCGGGCCGGGCGGTGTCGGTCAGGGCTGCGTCGTGCTCGTGCTCTTGCGGTCCGCGGGATCCTTGGGCGACTTGTGCTTGCGGGGCTTCTCGGACGGCTGGGTCTCGTGCCCCTGGACGTCGACCAGCCCGCTCGTGAACATCTTCGTCAGGCCCTCGGACACCGACGTCAGCACCTGCGGGCTGCCGATCAGGACGACGAGCGCGACCAGCGCGACCACGGCCTTGATCAGTCCCCCGTCGGACTTGCGCGAGCGGCTGCTCGGGCGCGTCGTTGCTGCCATGAGGCGCTCCGTGAAGGTCAGCGAGCCGACCGGGATACGCCGGGGCGGGGAGTGCCGGGCTGGGGTGACGACCGAGTGCCGGGGCAGAGGAGCGGTGGCGCTTCGGAACATGGCGTCCAGCTGCAGGCGCGCCTCTATCAGGATGTGTGGGGGAAGAACCTCGGGCCGGGTCGACAACAGCTCGACGAGGTTCGCCGTCGAGCAGACCATCACGTCGCGCGCCCAACCCGTCAGCGCCTCGTCGCGTACGAAGCACAGCACGGGCTGGACGTGCTGGGGCACGACGATCGGGGTCAGGCTGGCGACGGCGAGTCCCGCCTCGGCTGCACCCGCGACCGCCTCTTCACGAGCGCGGCCGTTCTGGCGCAGCACGTTGTCGCGTACGGCGATCGTGCCCGACCAGTTCTTCGAGTCAATGACGAAGACCCCGGCCGGGCCGACAGCCACGTGGTCGACATTGGCGTACTTCCGACCGGGCCAGCGCACGTCGTGGAACACCGTCCACGACTCCTTCGGCAGCGCGTCGAGCGCTAGCGGCGGTCGCCTGCTCGCCGTCGGCTCCGCGCTCCCAGAGCTCCGCCGACTTCTGCAGCCGTTCCGCCTTCTCGCGCTGTCGGCGCGCGGACTCGCGCGCTGATTCCCCTGCCATGCGGCCCTCCCGAGTGGACGATCACCTGGTCATCGGTTTCGCCGCCGAGACTTGAGCGCCCAAGCGAGAGGGGCAACGAAAGGCCCACCCGGGTGGGGCATCCGGGATCGATGTGGTCGACGGATCGGACGGATCACGACGTCCACGACCTCACCCACGGATAGGTTCAGCCCATGCCGAATTGGGACGTCGTGGACCGCCACCATGTGTTCGCCGCGATTGCCGAGTACGACCGCCTCGGCGGCGAAGGATTCCTGAGCACCTACGGCTTCGGACCATCGCGAGGGTACGTCCTCGTGCACGCCGATCGTTCGTACGACTCGAAGGCGATCCTGGGAAGTCGGCGTATCGCTACGCCACCGGAGCAGCTGCCACGTCGACTGATTTCCTGGGGAGGCAAGAGCGGGGCGGCTAGGGTTCTCCGGAATCTCGACTTCGATGTCACGGACCCCGGTGATCACGAAGCGCTGCTGACTGGCAGCTACCAGCCCAACCTTCCCGCCTCCGCGTCGCCGACTGCGCCAGCAGTCTGCCCCGCCGCCTGGCGCTACCCGACTGGTCTGCGACAACTGCGACTGATCTCGTCATAGATTGCCGGGATGCCAGTCGGGGATTGTGAACGTGCCTTTGAAGCTGCAGCGGCGACCGATGGGATCGTTCTCCAACGCGCCCGCGTGCCCTGGTTGAACCAGCGCGGCCACCTCGGGTTGCCGGAGGAGGCGAAACAGGCACGTGCTGCCATGCAGCGCATCTTCGAGGCGCTCGGTGGCGATCTCGATGCCCAGCATGCCAAGCGGCTGATCTCGTTCCCGGGCGACTTCGTCCACGCCGGGACCGGGACCTTCATCGAGATCGACGAGTCCCAGCACTTCACGAGTCATCGGGCACTGACCCTCGATCTGTATCCGGAGGGCGTGCCGCTCGGATACGACATCGAGGCCTACCGGTCCTGGTGTCGGCGGCGCGCGCCTCGATCCGACCGGTACCGGAGGTCGAAGGCCGCCGTCGGCTTCGGGGAAGTCGCCGGTCGCCAACGTCAACGGGCGTACCACGACGCCCTGCGCGACCTGGCGACCCCTGCGATGGGCTTTCCGGCCGTGATCCGCGTCGCGGCTCCCGAAGGAAAAGGCGCCCTGGCGTACCAACGCGTACGCCAGCACCTGCTGAGTTCCCTGGGCGGGCCATGACGGGGCGGGACCACGTGCCGACCAGGCTATGGGCCAAGGACCAGCTTAACGGTGACCGCTGAGGTGACCCAGGATGGCGACCTGACAATCACCGGTCAGGATCTCGCTTTCCGCGAGGGCTACGAGTACGTCATCACGATTCGACGCACCCACATCCCCGAGCTGGTGGCTGCACTCGGCGGAGGCCCGGGAGCCGACCCGATGCTCCTCCTGGAGCAGCACGCCGCAGTCATGATCGCCGAGGGCGAGCGAGCCTGGCTTCAGGCCCATGGCATCCCGTTGGAGTTCTGGGCCCATTTGACCGGCCTCCATCGCAGGCGGAGTGACCGCCGGAGGGTCACCTCCTCGGGCCGACGCCCGCGCTTGCGGTTCTGCTGGTGGTACGACGCCCGGGTGAGCTTCGACATGTACGCCGAGCCCACCTCCTCGGTCATGGACGTCATCCGCTCGACGTCGGCCCGCTCGTCCGCGATGCCCTTCGCAATCGGCGCGGGAGCGATCATCGCGGCCTGGTCGAGAGCGGCGCGGGTCTGGCCCAGGAGGGTCTTGCCCGACTCCGCGTCACCAGTCTCGAACGCCTCCGAGGCGCGCTTCGGGCGTAGGTTGCCGCGATGCCGGTCAGCATGGACACCGGCTCCATGAAGGCCCCGCCGTACCCGTGCTGGACGAAGGCCGCGACAGGTCCTCGAGCGACGACGAGGTTCAGTCCGTAGCTGTTGAGCCCGTGTCCGGCGTGGCTGAGGGCGAGCAGGTCCCCCGCCGTGGCGATCCAGTCGGCGACCCTTTCGGCCTCGAACATGTAGTGCTCCATCGGATCAAACCAGTGAGTGCCCCAGTGCCACGGCCCCAGGGTTCGCACCTGGTCCGCGAAGCCCTGCAACGGTGGCGGCGCGATCCCCGCCGCGGCCAGAGTCCGGACCAGATCACCGGAGGCCTCCGACCTGCAGCTCCAGGCGCGCTGGACGCGCTCGCCGTGGACCGGAACCGCCCTGCCAGCGCCGCGGCCTCCTCGGCCCGGATCTCGACCAGGTAGCGGATGACCGTGCGGTCGGGAGCTTCGAGCACCTGGGCTCGCCGTACGGCGGTCGCGGCATCTCGGCCACCCAGGCTGAAGCCACCTCAGGTTCGGGTCGAGCCCGACGGAGAAGCTGACGCACGGAGCGTCTGCCCCTGGTCCTTGAGGTAGGCAAGGCCCGCGATCCCATGGACCTCGGAATCGGCGACACCGTCGGTGCGGAAGTCGACGCGGTCGGCCTCCAGACCGGCGATGAACGCGTCCAGGCTCTTCGCTTGACTCATTGAGCAATCCCTCCATGCGTTGGTGCGCTCAGCCTCGGGCATCGCGACGCAAGTGGTGGGGTACCCGGGACCCTCGGCCGTGCCATCGGGCAGGTCGTCCGGACCGATCACACCCGCGATGCTGACCAGGGAGTGGCCGAGGTCCTCCACCGGTTCGAGTGGTTCCAGCACCCAGGGATGAGGCGGTCCCTGACGTCGGTGCGGCCGTGCGCAGTCCCGCCGGACGCGGGAGGAGACCCGTCACGAGACCACGGCTTGCGGTGCGCCCAGGCGCGGCAGGCGTCCAGTCCTCGCTTCGCTCTCGACCAGCCCTGGTCGTCGCGCGATCTCATATCCGCTCGTGACCTGAGCGCTGCCACAGGTCGTGGCTCGTCGCCAAGGACGTCAACACGTCGGCAGGGTCGCTGCCCGTTGCCAACAAGGGATGAGCGACAAGCAGAGCCTTGTCGTCTCGGTTGCTCTGGCAGGACGCGCGCACCTGGCCGCTCGTCGACGACCGACCACTTGAATGCCGACGCGTACGACTCGATCGCGGAGGTCCACGGGTCGCCGACAAGGTCGAGCGACACCCCGGTCAGCAACCCCAGCGCTTCTTTCGCGAGGAACCAGTCGAGCAAGGGATGGTAGGCCGAGTTCGAGTAGTCGCGGAGGCAGTCGTAGCAGCTCCCGTCGCAACCGTTGGCGGCGTGCTCCACGAAATCTTTGGCGACTTCCTTGGCGGCCGTTATCAGCGACTCCAGGTTCTTCGCCAGCCACGTCGCGTATCCGGCACCGTTCTCGAGTCGGTCCGCGATGAACACCTCGCCGACGACGGACCCATCGTCCAGCGGCGGTGGAGAGACTTCGGTACAAGCTCGTCGGGTCCGACGTCCAGCAGCCTGGCTGCGGCGTTGCGAAGGAGGAAAGCAAGGCTCATCCATGCCGAGCGGGCCGCCAGGTTGCGCACGATGTCTGCGTCGACGTCAGCGGGAAGGGCTGCCGGAGCAACGCGGAGAACGTCAGTGCTCCGAATCGCCCCGAGACTCACAGTGATCTCTCGCAACGGCGAGATGTCGCGCAGCTTCGACATGCCGGCGCGCGCGGCGAGCCCAGCGTTGTCGAGCACGTCGAGGCTGATCAGTCCCTCACCGAAGGAGTAGGGCGCCTCCTTCGCGAATTGCCCGAACCGGAACCCGCACCCCGGTTGTCGTTCACGCTCACGAGTGAGGCCTTGCCGCCCGAGTATTGAGGTTCCCGACGGCTGTCCCACTCAAGTCCGGTCGCCACAGCCAGCCGCGGGCGGGTCGCGAAGGTGCGAGAGCCTCGGCGACCGTTGTAGTCCCGCGGCCAGTAGGACGTCCGGAATCCGAGGGGCTGCGCGACGCTCATCATGCGGAACTCGTCCCCGGCGATGCGCCGCACACCGAGCACGACGTCGCCCAACGCGTCGAGATGCGCCGCCGAGCACGCGTGCACACGGCTGCGTCGACGAGCGGGCCCTCGGGGTTCGGTAGCACGTTGCCTCGACGGTCGTAGTGCACGAGGCCGACTACCAGGTGCTGCGCCTTGTCCTTGACCAGCTCGCTGCCCGGGGCGAACTCCGAGATGGCGATGTCGATGTCCCGCGACAGTGGCTCGCGCGCGTCGCGTCGCCATGCGGACGATGTGTGCAGGTCACGCTCTCGGGTGGGGAAGCCGAACATCGGCATCACTCCTTGCTCGGCGAGCCGCTGCGCCGAGGTCGGCGTGGCCGAGCCGGCGCCTGCGGCGACCTCGACGACCGTGGTCCACAGCGCAGGCTCGCTGCCGTCGCCAGCCGCACGGCGCGAGCTCCAGCACCCACCAGCGACGTCAGCCATTGCCAGCGACGTCAGGGCCCAGGTCGCACAGCGCTGCTCGCAGGGTGTCCTGGACAGCCGCGCAACGTCGGCGCACCGTCCGAACTGACCGTGGACATTCCTTCCAGCACCTGAAGTCGGCGTGGGCCGCGCGGACCAAGGAAACGCTATGCGCAGGACTTCGGCGTGCAGGGCGCGCGAGGCAAGGTCGTCGCTCGCGCAGCTCGAGGTAGGGGGCGGGCGGTGGGTCACCGGTGATCTTCTCGGGGTGGGCGTAGTAGTGCGAGTCGTGGCTTCGCGTGCTCCGAGCGATCGTCAGGGCGACGGCCAGGTGATCACGTCGCCGTCCCGCTCGACCGACTCGCTGCTGGTAGTTGAACCGCTGCGGCGGCATGTTGGCGAGCACGACCGCCTTGAGCGCGCCGATGTCGACCCCCGCCTCCATCGTGGTCGTGACGCTGAGCACGTCGATCCCGTCGACAGCCGGCACGTCGGTCTCGTCGAGGAAGACGTCCTGGAACGACGCCTGGCGTCGCTGCGCCTCCGCCCGATCGGTCTGGCCGGACAGCTCCTCGCTGTGCAGACGCGAGCTGCGCTTCTCGCGCGAGCAGCGCGTAGTAGTCGTCGCCGCGTTCCCATCCGTGATGTGAACGTCGACCTGACCACGACATGACGTGCAGACGCCACCGCTGGGCTGACCGTGACTTCGCCTGCACTGCCTGCAGATCCACCGTCGCCCGAGAGTCTCTCGCAGGCGGACCACGCGGGGGTCCAGGCGATAGCCGTTAGCGACGGTGAGCCCGAGGGCCTCGTTGACTGCGGCAGGACCGCTCAGGGTCCGTGGCGGGCGCGCGTGCAGCGACACCGCCTTGACGAAGTCGGCGCACAGCCGGTGGGATCCCGTCGCCAGCTCCGCATGTCCCCGTCGGTGAACCGGCGCAGCTGTCCGAGGATCCGGACGCACGAGTCGCGGACCTCTTCGAAGAGGTCGCGGTCGAGCCCGGCCAGGTCGGTGGGGCAGGACGTCGACCGTCGCTCGAGCGACGCCCAGGCTCTCGAGGTCTCGTCCCTGCCCCGCGAACACCACCTGTCCGCACCTGGTTCACGAGGGCCGTCCTCGATGCCGGAACCGCAGTTCGCGAAGGCCCGGGGTAAGGTCGTGGTCCGGACGCTTCGAGCACGTCGTCCCCCGTCCAGGTCCAGATGCTCCGTCCAACGCTCGCCGGAGCGTGCGCTTGCGCGTCGACGGCGATGCCCGCGGGATTGATGCCGAGCCAAGGAGCTCGGGCGCGACTCGAGACGCGACCCGCTGCAGACTCCACGTCGCCGCCGATCGGAAGTGCTGCGCGCACGATCTCGTCATCGGCCTGTCCGACCGCGTCCATCGCCAGGCGCATGGCCGCCTGCCGATCCGCAGTTCCAGGCCCTAGCACGCGAGCCGCTGCGACTGCCTCCGGAGACTGCGTCGTCTCCGCGAAGGAAGGCCACCGCCTTGCCGGCGTCGTCCTGGTCCTGACCAGTACCGGTCACGACCAGCTGACGCACCGTGTCCAGGTAGTGAGCGAGCTCGAGCCCTGCGTTCACCCGCGCAGCGTCCTGCCGGCTGTCGGAGAAGATGACCGAGGACGTGTCCAGCTCGCGGTGCAGCGCCGAGACCAGCACCTGCGTCACTCGCTCGTAGCCGGTACCCATCGAGCGGACCACGACGTTGGTCCAGCCCGAGTCCTCGAAGTCGAGGTCACGATCGCGCCGCGAGTCGTGACCGCACGCAGGGCAGTTGTCGGGCAGGGCCGGCACGTTCTCGCCCGTTGCCTTCGCCCTTCTGCTGTGACGTCGAGCATCCAGGCGGCTTGGCTCCCCGCGTCCCGCTGGCGCGCCCGGTGGCCGGGTCGTACGCTCACCGGTATCCACGTGTAGGTGTACGCTCCGCTTGCCGCGCGTCCAGGTCTCGTCGAGGGGCTCGCCGGTCAGGGCGCGGCCAGAGCAGCCGGTAGGACGCGCCCGAGCGTCGCTGCTCCGGCGCGTCGGGCAGCTCCTCGAGGTTCGCTGACGTGCTGACCAGGTAGGTCTCGGGGTCTCGACGCCCGTCGACGTGTAGCCACCGACGAATGCCTCACCGCAGTGCTCGCAGTAGAGGAGCTCGAGGACGCGCCCACCGCAGTCGCAGACGAAGTGCGGCTGGCCGAACATCTTGCCGAGGCCGCCGTGCCGTCGCCGTCGGGACAGGTCGGGCTGCTGCAGACCCAGAACCCGATGAGGTTGCGGAACATGAGGTGGCCGCGCAGTCGGAACGGCGCGACGGGCCGCCGTCCAGCCCACTCGACGAGCGAGTCCAGTGCCCCACGGGCGTTCGCGGTAGCCGGGAAGAGGATCGACGCGACCTGCTTCATCGGGAGCGGCTTCCAGTCCGGCTTCCCGGAAGGGACTGCTCGACGGCCGCGCCGGACCGTCGTCGGGTCGCCCGTGAATCGAGCCCACCCGCGACTGATCAGCCGCCGAGTCTGCCGGCAGCGTGCGCTGCCGGCAAGGATCACCCGCTCGCCCCGCGCACGGGAGCGAAGTACTCGACTCGGGCTTGTCGAAGAATCCAGCGACGAACTCGCGGTCTGGCTCGCCGGTCCCAGTCGATCGACGCGGTGGTCGAGACCACACGGAACTGCCCGGCGGTCGTCGAGGCCCAGTCGACGACGAAGTCGCCGGACCAGGTAGGCGACCTCAGAGCCGGCAGTTCCACGGTAGAGGTGCATCTCGTCGACGACGAGCGTGAAGACATGATCGGAGTCGCGCTCCAGCCACCGACGGGTTAGGTCGAACATCGGGCTCTCGTCGTCCCGCATGAGCGCGACGTTGAGCATGCTGTAGTTGGTGATCAGGATGTCCGGCGGGGCGACCTGCATGTCCCAGCGAGAACGCATCTCGCTGCCGCACGGGCGATGGCAGGAAGTGTGCGTCCTCCTCGCGCACGTCCCGAGACTCGACCAGCTGACGCAGCCGCCGGTGCCGGTGGTCGAGCAGTTGCAGGTGGCGTCCGCAGCTCCGTGGTCTTGCCAGACCCCGCCCGCTGGCGGATCGGTCCGCTGACCGGCGTGAGGCTGGTGTAGCGACCGAACCAGAACCGATGACCGGGTCGGTGCTCGCTCGAGCCAGGTCTGCGGCCCGGGTGCACCGAGCGCTCGACGCAGGCGGACGAGTTGGTCGTCAACCAGCGCGTTCATCGGGTAGAGGATCATCGCTCGCATCCCGGGCATGCGAGCGCTGGTGTCGGTCCGTTGCGGCTCGAAGCGAGGTCCGGGTCGCTCGTACCACCGGCTTTGCGGCACGGGATCCACGGGCCGACCAGGCCGGGACTCGCCGGACCAGCTGGGCCAGATCGGCATGAGGAAGGACTCCGTCTTCCCGGATCCCGTGCCCGAGGTCACCACGACGTCGCGCCCGTAGAGGAACGCTCGCATGGCCTCGACCTGGTGCTGCATAGGGACGCTCGATGCCAGCGAGGAGTCCCGCGGGAGCAGGAGCGATCGAGTTCCGGCAACCCCGACATCCACGCACGCCTGGTCCATGTCGTGTGCGCTCGAGACGTACTCGGGCAGCAACTCGAGCAACGGCTCCTGGGACAGACCACCGCTCGCGGCCGAGAGCGCTGCGCGGCGGTGCACGGAGCGTCGGGTCGCGCAGGTCGAACTCGGTCTCGTAGTAGGACCGGTACACCGATGCGAGGTCGTCCTGAAGCGCAGCGGGCGAGGCGGACCTGGACTTGTCATTCATTGAGGATCAGTTCCTTGTCGAGGAGGTTCGCGACGTGCTCGCAACGCTGTGGCTGACGTTGAGGTAGGCGGCGACAGGTGCCGCGCCGCCGGTCACTTCCGGCACACTTGCTCGCTGGGGAAGCCGACCAGTGCGCAGCACGAGCGCCCGTTCCACCTCGAGAGGTGGCCTGACCGTCGAAGCGAGCAGGAGCCGACGCTCGCGGGGCACGAACCACAGGCAGGGCGCCTGGCGCGGGGCCCCCCGCCACACCCCCCACCGAAAGTCCATCTCGAGCCAGCCCGTGGGAGTGCGCTCGGCATACACCCGTCGACGGTTGCGCATGTAGCAGTAGAAACCAACCTGCTGATCTCCGGTCACCGGCTCCCACACGACCTGTGAGGTCGAGAAGGGACCACTCAGGGTCATACGTCCCACCAGCTCACCGGGGCGCACAGTTCTCCCGACCAGCTCGGGGCCCCGCGCAACCGTCTGGCTGAGCAGCGAACCGGCAGCATCCTGGAGGACCGTGATGCCGAGAGTGCCCAACGCAGCGAGCGGGGCCTCCGGTCCTGCGGCGAAGTACCAGGTGCTGGGTCCAGGCTGTGGCACGAAGCTGTTCTCATAGACATGGTCAGCAAGGAGTCGAAGGCCCTCATCCTCGTGCGCGTCCAGGTCTGCCAGTGCGTCGACGAGCCACGTCGCTCGTGAACCCACGAGGACTCCGTTTCCTCCGCCATCAGCCAGCACGGAGAGCAGGGGCGGCGTCACCCTCCAGCGGTCGTCCACCACGTCCACGTGGGCAAGCGCCAGCAGGTCGTCGTACACGTCGCGCCACGCTGCGGGCCCGGCAGCAGGTGACGAGACCCACTGGCACGCATCGCGAAGACCGGTGACAGGACCATCTCCCTTCTCGGACAACCAGCCGAGAAGGTCGTCAGAGGCGCTCACCGGTGGGCCGTCCGCATGAGCCCAGCGAAGGCGCGCTTCCACCGTGCGTCGGACTTGCGTGCCGCCGGCTGGTAGTCCAGGAGCAGCTGAGCAACCAGGACCCGCAGCGACGCCGCGCTGGGGAGCTTGGAGTCTGTCGGCTGGGCCTCGGCAAGGTCGCTTGGGACCGGTTCTACCCATGGCTTTCCGACATACGAGGCCGAGATGGCGAACGCCGGGGGGAACCAGGTGCTGCCGACCATGCCTGTGACGTCGACCTCGGTCACCATGAGCCCCAGATCGGACGCCCACGTGGCGTTCACGGGCAGCCTCTCGGCGACCTCACCGTGGCTTCCGACGAGCCACACCTTGCCTTCGCTGTGCGGCAGACGGACCCTGGGGACGACCGGCAGCTGCTGGTGCCACGTGGGTTCCGACGACTCGAGCGGGCCGTCTTGCAGCCGGTGGACCAACCTCAGGTTCAGGTGTTGGCCGTCAGCACGCACCTCATGTGTCCCCTCGGCCAAGCCCAATCGCCGCAGGGATGCGACTCCACCGACGTGGCGGACCTCTGCCCCATTCACCGTGACCCGTTCGCGCACGTTGACGACGTCTGGAGCCCCGGATGGGCAGTGCAGGTAGGTGTGGGTGCTCCGATTGAGCGCTAGCCCTCCCAGGAAGACTGGCGGAGATCCGGCCTGCACCTCCAGTCCGGGGCCGACGCCCTCGGCCACGTCGCTCCGGCAGCCACCATGAAGAAGGCGTGGCCGGGTGGCGCGTCCGGCCTGGACTGGATGCCGGTCCTTCCCGCCAGCGCGTGGGCGTCCCTGTGCGCCACCAGGACGAGCTGCGCGCAGTCCGGGTCGCGGGTCGCAACCTCTGCCCAGGCACCGGCCCGGGTGTCGATGGACAGCCACCGGAAGCGCGCACCTCGAGAGACGAGCGCGGGCCCCTGCTCGATGGCACCGACAGGGCCGGAACCCAGGAGTCGCCACATGTCCCGTGGCGTTGTCTCGAGCCCCTTGAACGATGGCACGACTCCGGATGCATCGCCGACGCGCCAGGCGTTGCCCTCCGTCCCAGGGATCCGTGGTGCGAGAAACCACCACTCACCGTACGACTCGTCGAAACACAGCCGCAGCGAGCTGCCTTCGGGCCCAGGCTCGCGACGGGCTCCCCGTTCCACGCTGCGTACTCGCGTTCGAGGACGTCATCGAGAGTCTCGCGGTGGTTCTCGTGGAGCTGCAGGAGACGCGTGCGACTTGCGGAGTCCGCGGTCGTGCGCAGACGAGGCACGATCTGGCCGCGCAACCACGACCCAGATCGGCTCTGGCGCGGCCCGAGGCGCGCCGCAAAGAACAACCGCACCAGCAGAGCTCGGTCTGTGGGTCTGACGATCGCCTGCGAGAGAGGCCAGCCCACGTTGGGAAAGTGAGTTGGTGGGGCTGCGGTTGGCGTGCCGTGCCGGCTGCCGGCCCCCTCCAACCAAGCGTTGAAGTGCACGAATAGTCGGGGAACGTGCCGGTCAAAACCGGGGGGCGCTCCCTGTCCAGGTCGCCGGAGGTGCTGGTTCAGCTCGGGGTAGTACTGAAAGCGGGTGGTCTCACGTTCGACCGCGACGAGTACCAGAAAGCACAGGACTGCGAGCTGACGGGGTGGCTCACCGTCGCCCACGGCACGAGCGCTCTCGAGGGCCCACCGCCTGAAGGGCTCGGCTCCCACAAGTGTGCTGCGAACGGCGTCCAGGAAAGATGGGAGCGCCTTTGCCGCGTCGACTCCCACGTCACCCGCTACCTCCTCGAGGACAGACTCATCCGTGTACAGGTACAGAGGTTGGCCGGGTCGCTCCTGCAGGAACCTGGCGGCGAGTGCAGCGTTCCAGGCGTCGTACTCCGGAGTCATGCAGACGCGCTGTGGTCGAGGGTCAGGTTGAGGAACTCGCGAAGTCGTCGGGCGGCACCGCGTCTCCGAAGACGAGCTTCGCCTGAGCCTCCGCCGTCGCTACAGCCAGAGCAAACTTGGCAACAAGGGTCCGCTCGACCTCGTCGTCGAGGTGCTGCGAGACGAATCTGTTGCCCGTGTTGAGGCTGACGATGAACACGTTCGCCTCTGTCTCATCCTCGTCGACAGCGAGCCACGACTGTTGCGGACCACCGTCCACCAGGACGAGTCGCGCCTTCATCTGCCCTGTTCCCATCGGCACTTTCAGCTCTTGCGGAACCTCACGACGCCTCAACGGCAGAGAGTCCCCGATGGAGGCCGGGCTCACCTCGTGGTGGCTTGGTTTCGACGTGCCATTGACGGCCTCTTGGTAGGTCGGGTGGTCAAGACCCCGCTGGACCTCGTCAACGGCGCGGACGAAGTCTTGGGGCTCGACCTGCTTCTTGCTCACCCTCGCATTGTTGGCGAAGCTGCGGACGTCCTCGATGACGGCGTCGAGCGCGCTGATCGAGCTCTTCCTCGAGCCCGCCGTCCCACGCAAACCCGTCTTTTGTGAAGTTGACCGGGAAGTCGTCCATCTCGAGCTCGCCGACGATGCGCTTGCCGCTGTGGCTGTTGAGGCTGCCCACCACTTCCTTGGGGCGCCAGTTGTCGCCAGGACCGCCGATGATCATGCGGCCACGGCGCAGCAAAGCGAACCCCGCGTCCTGCTCGCTCATGCGCTGCAGCGCACCAGCCCAGCCCGTGACTCGGTGCGAGAGACCTGAGTGGGGATCCTTGACCGCGCAGACCTCGACGGGCACGCGGCACTCCATCATCTGCCCATCGATCTCCCAGGGCATCAGCTCTGGCTGCGCATAGTCCAGGGCCTCACCGTTCCAGGTGATCCTGACGTCCCCGCGCCGAAGGTCCTGACGGTAGATGCTGGCCAGGAGTCGCTTGGTCTTCTCGATCTGCCGGCCCGCGATGGGACGAGTCAGTTGCTGGATCGTGAGCACGGTTCCGTGCTCCTCCTCAGGCGCGACGTCGCGCTCGATCTCGACGTGGGTGGCACCGCCGCTGGCGATGGCGTTGACGTCAAACACGACGGAGTGGCGCCACCGCTCGCCTCGGGTCGTCGTCGACACCGACCACAGGGACCCGAACCAGCATGCGGCTGTCTTGAGGCCCATTCCAAACTCGCTGCGTCCGGACACGTCTGACGGTGGAGTGCTCAGCAGGAGCGCCCTCCCGAGCGCTCGTCGGCAGTCATGCCGACCGCGTTGTCTCGGATAACCAGACCGTCCACGTTTGTGTGCTTGATCTGCACCCTCAGCTCAGGCAAGGCATCTACGCCCAGACGTTTGCGGCCCGCGAAGTAGCTCTGGGTGGCGTTGTCCACGAACTCAGCGATCGCGTGCCACGGCGTGTAGTTCAGTCGCCCGAACGTCGCGTACACGTTCGTCGGCGGCGAGATGTCAACTTGCTGCATCGATAGTTCCCTCCAAGATGCGACGAGGATCGCACCAGAGACCGACACTTTTCAGCGAAATGTCCGGGCCTGTGCCCTAAGCGGCTGAAATTGCGACACTTGATCCGTCGAAGTTGAGTCCAGGGACGTGGTGTACGGCGGGCCCGACCTGAGCGTGGCGTCCTGACATAAGGACGGCCACCGCGTGATCCTTCAGAAGACCTGCGAAAGCACGACTGAAGGAGATCACCACGATGACCGTCGACCCCAACTCTATTGACCTGTCCGCGTTCATGGCCGAGCACCTGCAGCGTGCCGAGCCCGACCTGCTGCGAGCGATGTTGACGACGTTCGTGCAGGCGTTGATGTCGGCCGAGGCCGACGCGATCTGCGGCGCCCCCTACGGCGAGCGCAGCCCGGAGCGGACCAACTCCCGCAACGGCTACCGGACCCGGGACTTCGACACCCGGACCGGCACCATGGAGGTGGCGATCCCCAAGCTGCGCGAGGGCTCCTACTTCCCGGACTGGCTGCTCGAGCGGCGCCGGCGGGCCGAGCGGGCGCTGACCACGGTGGTGGCGACCTGCTACCTGCTCGGTGTCTCGACCCGGCGGATGGAGAAGCTCGTCGAGACCCTCGGCATCACCCGCCTGTCGAAGTCGCAGGTCAGCGTGATGGCCAAGGAGCTCGACGCCCACGTCGAGGACTTCCGCACCCGGCCACTGGACCAGGGTCCTACACGTTCCTGGCCGCGGACGCATTGACGATGAAGGTCGTGGTTCGCCTTGGCAGACGGACACGAAAGTACGGGGACTGGTAGGTCGAGCGTGGGGCCACTTCAAGCCCGCACTACGGCTCCGAGTGGGGCCACTTCAGGCTGGCACACTACCCGGGTCGCCGAGGTGGTGGTGTTCTCGAACGACTTCGCCAAGCGGCGGGACCGGCCAATGCGTCTGTGGGACGACCTCGACTCCGCCAGGCGTGCGATAGGCCGGAAGATCGGCTGCTTGTCGTCCCACCCGACCCGGCGAACCTCGAGGTCGTAGTCTCGGCCCATTGCGCGGGCGGCCGCCGCGGTGACACCGCGGTCCACCAGAACTAGCTCGAGGCGGTTGGTGACACCTTGCCGGGTCAGATGCTCCAGCATCAGCTCGCTGGCCCGGTTCTCGTGGGTCGAGGTGGGCACAACAAGCGCGCCGACCAGCCAGCCGGTCACGTCAACCGCCACGACGCGCTTGGCGCCCTTGGTGCGCCCGTAGGGACCGCCGCGGTCATGGAAGGTGAACCCAACGTTCGACGCGCCACGCGCCCGATGGGTGTCAATGACGACCATCGACGGCGTCTCCTCGGCCCACCCATGCGCTCGTCGCGTGACCGCGTGCAGCACGGTGAGGGCCTGCGCCCACGTGCCGTTGCGCGACCAGCGCCGAAACTGCGACCAGACCCGCGTCCACGGCCCGAACGACCCGGGCAAGTAGCGCCACTGGCAGCCCGTCTGCACGACGTACAGCATCGCGTCCACCACGGTCCGCAGGTCATCGGCGTGCTTGCGGCCGCGCTTGCCCGGGCCTTGAACACCGGCTCCAGCAGTGCCCGCTGGTCATCGGTCAGGTCACTTGGGTACGACATGTCCCGCACGGTGGCCCAGAGAATCGTCCGTGCAGATAGGACACACCCAGAAGGACGCGGTAGTTGTCCTCCCACACCTGCCACACGATCGGCGTCATTAGTCCATCGGGTGGGCCCGCGCCGACGGCTGACGAGACTCGCCGCCTAGCAGGTACTTGTGGCCCTCTGCGGCCCCTTCTCGGACAGGTCGCTGCAGATGGGTTCGACCCCGAGTTTGCGGGCAACCCGGGGCGGCTTCAGCCGTCAGCCCGTCGTCGATATGGAGGCGGATCGACCTGTCACGAAACGGGACCGACCGCGTCCCCGTGGCCTAGGCTTAACTTTTAAGGACATCGGCGCTCGACCTTCACGGAGAGCGGTGCTCGCCGAGCGCGCTACAATCCGAAACAAGGAGAACAATGCCGAAGGACACGGCCGGAAGCACAATCTGGACGATCGGAAAACTCGTTCAAGCCGTCAAGGACAAGTCCGGAACGGGAACGACTCGAATCGAGATCCCCAGGTTCCAGCGCCATCTGGTTTGGAACGAACGACAACGGGTCGACCTCATCGACTCCATTCATAAGGGCTACCCCATCGGCTCGATCATGCTCTTTAAGCGATTCAACCCCGGTAGCAGCCATGAGGTATACCAGGTCGTTGACGGGCTACAGAGAACCAGCACGTTGGTCCACTACGCAGAGCGGCCGCTGACCTATGTCCCGTCGACCTCTTCCCGGCGCCCACGATGGCAGCAATTGCTTCAACACTTGAAGTGGCGGAAGAACACCTGCAACGCGCGATCACCGACTGGATGCGGCATACCCAGCAACTGACCTTCTCCGCCGGCTTCGCTCCCAACAAGCTCGTGGCCTTCCTGGCCACAACTCTGGAACGAGAGGGTGCAACGAACAACGAAACCCTGATCGATTTGGTCGGATCTGCTCTTGACGAACTCAAGACAGCCGTGGACATCAGTTCTGTGTCCCTACCTGTTGTCACGTACTCCGGACCAGAAGGCGAACTCCCGGAGATCTTCGAGCGCGTCAACCAGAGCGGTACAAAACTTGAAATAAGTACGAGGTGTTCGCGGCTACCTGGCTGAACAAGTCCCGCACTCGTGCAAACCTCGGATATCCGTATTGCCGTAAACGACAAGTACAACTCGCTTTTGCTACGCGGCTACAACATTAGCGGTCTGGAAAAAGACACGACCATCCAAGACTTCAACTTGTTTGAATATCTGTTTGGACTCGGCAAATGGCTGGTTCGGGAACACCCACTTCTATTCAAGGAGAAGAGTGACCCCGCCGAGACTGAGCCTGCCGCTTTTTCCCTGACCTGCGTTTGCCTTGGTCAGCAGTTGTCCCGCATGGGCCAGTTGCCTGAGTTCATGCCGAAGGCCGAAGATTCCGTTATCGACCCGGCACAGATGGAGACGGCTCTAAGGACTGCCGCTACCGCCGTCGAGAAGTGGTTGCGCCCGTACATCAGCCTTCGGCTCAACAGCACCACGGGACAAAGTCGATTTGGCGGCACAGGAGAACTTCGATCGTGTCGACGATCGCCCGTGCAGTGGCAGGTCATTGGGACTCGCGCGGCACTTGGGAGCAGCGTGCAGGCGCTGGCAGGAGATTGGAAGGGGCTCGAGCGAGCAATCCCAGCATTACTTGATGGAGCTGCTGGAAGAAACCTGGCGTGGGCCCATTTACACCACTCTGTTCAATCGTGTTTGGGACACGAAAATCAGAATGCCGAGATTGCTGGCCCGTCGAATCATTACGAGCGCACGATTCCGTGGGCTACCTGGGACCG